>CAYGUA010000028.1:0-76592 GCA_964353015.1 uncultured Marinoscillum sp.
GATCTACACTCAGTGAATCTTGTGCAAAAACCCCAAATTGAATGGAACAAAGTAGGAAAAAAAGCAGTTGTTTTGCCATGTCTTTTTTTGGTTTACCGTCGCAAAGGTAAGCCATCTCAAAAACTACATAGAACCTAAATGATATCTTTGAATAACATGGAAAACCCGTTGTTGATTGCCTTTGATACTCCTTTTGAAATACCACCTTTTGATAAAATTAAAATAGAACATTACGGGCCAGCCATTGATCAGGCCATTGCCAAATCCAGAGAAGAGCTGGAGGCCATTACTGCAAATCCGGATGCTCCCACTTTTGAAAATACCATTGAGGCCATGGAGTACTCAGGCACTCTTTTGGGCAGGATCACTTCCGTACTTTTCAATCTTAACTCTGCAGAAACCAGCGATGAGCTGCAAGCTGTTGCCAGAGATGCTTCTCCCAAATTGTCGGCTTTCAGCAATGAAGTGAGCCAGAATGAGCAATTATGGGCCAGGATAAAAGCTGTTTATGAAAACAGAGATTCGCTGGAATTGAATGGCGAACAGCAGATGTTGCTTACCAAAACCTATAAAGGGTTTGTGAGAAATGGTGCTGATCTGAATGAAGCAGATAAAGCGCGCTACAAAGAAGTATCGATGGAGCTATCACAACTTGCCCTTCAGTTCGGTGAAAATGTTTTGGCCGAAACGAATGCTTATGAGCTTGTGATAGAAAATGAAGCTGATCTGAAAGGTTTACCGAAAGACGTTGTAACAAGAGCGAAAGAAACAGCAGAGAAAAAGGGTAAAAAAGGAAGTTGGGTTTTCACCTTACAAGGTCCTAGTTATATCCCATTCATGGAGCATGCTGAAAATCGTGAGCTACGTGAAAAACTTTACAAAGCATATATGAGCAAGGCGCTCAAAGGTGACGAGCATGATAACCGTGAGATCGTTAAAAAACTGGTTACACTGCATGCGGAACAGGCCAATTTGCTCGGCTACAACACCTACTCCGAATACGTGTTGGAAGAGCGCATGGCTCAAACTCCGGATAAGGTGAGGGAGTTTCTCAAAGAATTATTGGATAAAGCTTTGCCAAAAGCAAAAGAAGAATATGATGAGCTAAAGGAATTTGCCAAATCTCTTGGTGCTGATCATGAACTTGAGCGATGGGACTGGGCCTATTATTCAGAAAAACTCAGAAAGAAAAAATATGATCTTGATGATGAGCTGACCAAGCCATACTTCAAACTAGAGAATGCAATTGACGGAGTTTTCAAAACTGCGGAGAAGTTATTCGATATCAGCTTTGAGAGAAATAAAACTATTCCGGTTTATCACGAAGATGTGATTGCTTATGAGGTGAAGGACAAAACTGGAGAGATCAGCGCTGTATTTTTAGCAGACTTTTTCCCACGGGATGGCAAAAGAGGAGGAGCTTGGATGACCTCATACAGTGAAGAGAGAAAACTCGATGGTAAGAAAATTATCCCTCAGGTAAGCATCGTTTGCAATTTCACACCATCATCTGCCGATACACCCTCATTACTCACTTTTGATGAAGTGCAGACCCTTTTTCATGAATTTGGTCACGCTTTACATGGCATGTTGGCGGATACTACTTATGCCAGTCTATCGGGTACCAGTGTCTTCTGGGATTTTGTGGAGTTGCCATCTCAGATTTTTGAAAACTGGTGCTATGAGAAAGAATGCCTTGATCTTTTTGCGCATCATTATCAAACAGGCGAGCTGATTCCGGAGATTTATGTGCAAAAGCTGAAGGAGAGCGCGATCTATCATGAAGCCTACGCCACAGTGCGCCAGATCAGTTTTGGTCTGCTCGATTTGAATTGGCACGATATGACCTTAGCTGAAGCCAGTGCAGTAGAAGATGTGATAGCTATGGAGCGCAAAGCTTTTGCCTCTACGGACTTATTCCCTCCAGTTGACAATACCTGTATGAGCACGCAGTTTACACACATATTTGGTGGTGGATATGCATCTGGATATTACAGTTACAAATGGGCAGAAGTGCTCGATGCGGATGCATTTTCCCTTTTCAAAAAGAATGGTGTTTTTGACAAGGCAACTGCAACAAGCTTTAAGGAAAACATTCTGAGCAAAGGAGGAACTGAACATCCAATGACTTTGTATAAGCGATTCAGAGGTCAGGAACCTACACCTGAGGCGTTGTTGGAAAGAGCAGGGCTATTGCAGTAATGGGTATCAGTCAACTCTACTTGAGGACAGGCAATTAACCAAAGGCCAAGAGCCAAAATTTTTCACTGTATTGCCATTACTGGCGCAGACTGATATTTTTTGATCACGATCAGCCCTATCCAAATCACCCACCATGCATCAAAGAAGAAAGTGATTTTCTGAAGGAAGGGGAGGTAGTAGAAACCTATTTTTGTTTCAAAAATGAAAAACACAAGAATGCTCAGTGCAAAGCAGAAATAGGCAAGTTTTTTCAATCGGCTATTTGGGCACTTGGCTAGCTCTATGAAAAATGGAATCAATGCAAAAGTGCCTAGCACACCTGTGGCAGTCACAATGTGGTCATGAAAAGGAGTGTACATCAGTATGAAAACTGTCATGGTGGCCATGCCAATATATCTGACTAGCTGGGTGTTGGTATTGCGCCAGGCGAAGATTTCCGGTAGAATATAGAAAAAGGAAATCATGGTGACACTCAAGATCATGTGTGATAACACTGCCATAGGACGAGCCGGATTATGAAGTCCTCCATGCGTAATGGGATTCATCGCATCACATAGGAAATTATGAAAAAAACTATATCCTACTGCATTGGGAACATTCTCAGAACCGCCCGGATAGCCAAGTGCTGCAATCGTGAATACGATGAGGTATGACCCCATTCCAATGATAGGAATGTAAGGGATATATCGTTCGAGTGTTTTCATTGCCTACTTCAACTCAATGTTAGGGAAATTGGTTTGAAGATTTTCAAATTGCAAGAAATAGGTTGTCTTAATCGGTAGGAAAGTAATCGATTTTTAAGGAACAGTGTATTGATTATGAGGACATTGTACTTGTCGTTATTGGTAGGCCCAAAACGCTACCACAGAATATCCAACCAACCTTAACACTTTAAAACCTTAACACTTTTAAGACTCAATAAACCATCTCACTATAAACCGTTTTTTGTTCGGCTTTTAGTTCTTCTTTGATGTCGAGGATAAGGTTGTCTAGTTCTGTTTTAAGTTTTTTGATTTCCTCTCGTTTGCCTGGTTTTTTACCAAATACTCTTTCACGTTCGCTTGGTGAGATAAGCTCTTCCACGTATTTCTGATCTTTGGCAGCACGGTTGAGCTGTGCGGCAGCTATCCCGAGTAGGGCGAGTGGTTTTTTAGGATTATAGATAAGTTGCTTTTCAGGGATGGCGTAGATCAACGCTGATACCTCATGGTTGGAAAGTGAAATCCTTGAGGTTGAGTCGCGCTGAAGTGTTCTCAACACACGAATGATACTTTTCAGTCCACCATTAGTTACTCTATCTTTTGCATTGATTCTAGCGATATTTTTGAAAGGAAGATATTTTTTATGTGTTTTTTTCTGGAAATTGAATTCCCAGATACCACGATCAATTTCTCTTTTTGTCTTTCTGAATTCAGCATTATCTAGCCAAACAGCAGGCAAAATATTGATTTCACATGTTGGCTTGGAGGTGACCACATTGATGTGATATTTATCACTGTAATCCACCTTATGAAAGTTTGGATCAGTACTAAGGATCTCAATGATTTCACCTGTGAGTTTCTTTACACGTTCCCATGGTTTATTATCAAAACTTTCCTGAAGCACGATCAGTTCGATCCCACCAAACAGCATGATGTGAGTTTCAGTCTGGATCGGACCCTGATACCTGAAATCCACCTTTATGTTTCTTTTGTGAAATTCTAATGAAAGTTTTTCCTGCAATTTGCGAGCTACATGAAATGCCTTGTAAGTATAGGCAGGCTCGATTTCATGCATACTTTCAAGACAATATTTGATGCAATCGCCAAAGTCGGATTCTTCAAAGGAATCAGAATAAATGGACTCCCGACGAGCTTCATCGTATCTTCTTCCTTGTAGGTTTTCAAGCAAAAGGTGGTAATCGTGTATCATAATAAGCCAGTGACTACTAGCAAAGTAAGTTAATATGGTGAAAATATATATTTACTGGCAAATTTGTGTGAAAAGATTCAATTAAGAAACTTATTGAATCATGCCCGCTTTTAAATACTGCCCAATTCATGAGGAATAACTGGCCAAATGAAAAGGTAATTGCAGATCATTTGAATTATGATACATAAAAAAACAGCAACCCAATTAAGGATTGCTGCACTTGTTCTAACTCATTTGCCAATGAATTATTTTTTGATAAGAAGCTTTTGACGGTGAATCATTTCCGAATAGGAATTGAAAATCTGAATCAGATATAAACCGGATGATAGTTCGGTCACATCCAGATTCTGCTCATTTCCAAACCATGCAAAGTGAACTACTTCGTGACCATCTATATCATAAATGACCGCCTTTGCATCAATCGTTTCGCTAAGTTTTATAGATAGATTGTTTATAGCAGGTGTAGGATAGATCTCTATAGATTTTTGGTGTTGAAGCGAAATACCTAGTGGAGCAGGAAGGATATTCAATGTTGCCTCAGCCGTGCCCATCCAGTTTGTTTCATCTACAGTTACCACTATTGCATACTCTCCGGCAGTGATTGGTGCCGTCTGAATTCTATTGTAGGTTACAGTCACATTCAATGCTCCTGGTGTTGTAGTGACAATTACATTTTTGGTAGTGCCGTCTGCTGTTTGCTCAAGATTAGATATCTCTATAGTTGCAGTTGCCTTGGTAATCGTGATCGTGCTATTGATCAATGTGAAGTTGTAATTTGTTGCTGATCCTCCTGATAAAGTGATGGCATATTCTCCAACATCGCTAGATGAAGTAGCCGATGTACCAATCGTGGGCTCAGTAGAAATATTGGCACTTGTTTCGTTACCGATGAATCCCTGATAGGTAAATGTAAGTGTTGGCACCTCTTCACCGAAAACCATTGTCAATGCATCGGCTGCTACTGTAAGTGTAATGGGATTGATTGTCAATGTGCCATTGGTAAGTACCAGTTCGTAATTATCAGAGCTGCCACCACTCAACACGATATCATAACTTCCGACAGATGTGTTTCCTTCTTGTTTTCCTAGGCTTGTGACAATGGATGGCAATTCGCTCAAAGCATTCGCCTCATCTCCATTTACAAATCCACTGTAAGACATTGTCAGACTTGGGATTTGATCTCCATATGCGATACTTTGGTTGTCAGCTGTCACATTCAAATTCGCTTTTGATACAGTAAAACTCTGTTGCACAGCATCGGCTGCAAGGAATGTATCATCGCCAGCCTGTGTGGCTTCAATAGTAACCACACCGGCTCCAGTAATTGTCATCGTGTTGCCATCAACTGTTGCCGGACCATCGATCACTGCGAAATTCACTGAAAGATTTGAATTGGCTGTAGCAGAAAGTGTCTGTACACCCGCACCATATATCAGATCAGGCAATAGAATGAAGGAGATAGACTGAGCAGTTTTGTACTCAAGAACCGTCACGGTAGCATTTGCGGTAGCTATGTTTCCATTACCATCATCAACTGTAAGAACTACCTGGTTGGGACCCAAATTTGTTTCATCAAAAGTTGATTTATCTAATGAAAAAGTTAAACTACCGCAATTGTCGGATGATCCATTGTCTATCTCTGATCCTGTGATTGAAGCCTGATTATTTGCATCCAATCTGATCGAAATATCTTGTGAGATGGCGATCGGAGCAATAGCATCTACAACTGTAACTGTGGCCGTACCAGTTGTTGTGTTTCCGCTTGCATCCGTTACTGCAAGCGTTACTGTGTTTGCACCCAAATCTGCGCACGAGAAGTCATTTTTACTCACACTAAATACAAGATCCTGAGATGCAGTACAATTGTCCGATGAGCCATTGTTCAGATTTTCAGCAACTAATTGTGCCTGACCGGAGGCATCAAGTGATAAAGATAAATCCTTTGCAATGGCTATCGGTGAGACATCATCAATTATGGTTACTATGGCATTTGCGGTTGATGTATTACCGATTGCATCCGTGACTGTGAGCACAACTGTGTTTTCACCAAGATTATCACATGTAAAATCAGTTTTATCTATTGACATCACCAGGTTTTCTGTAGATGTGCAATTATCAAGTGAACCATTGTTGATTTGGCTTGCAGTAATACTTGAAGCGCCCAGTGCATCCAATGTTACAGTAATGTTTTGTGCAATGGCAGTCGGGATCGTTTTGTCTTCCACCAGAATCGTTGCGGTAGCGGTCGATTCATTATTGGCTTCATCGGTCACGGTGAGTGTTACTGTGTTGCTACCCAGATCATCACAGGTGAAAGTTGTTTTGTCCAGCTCAAAAGTCAGCATATTACTGCATTGGTCAGTAGATCCGTTGTTAACTTCAGCAGCTGTAACGATAGCATTTCCGCTGGCATCCAGTTGGATGGTCAGGTCTTGAGCCAATGCTGTGGGAGCCTCAGTGTCTGCTACACTCACGGTCACTTCTGTCGTCATTTGAAAACCGCAACCGGAAGAGCATGTGATTTGTGTACCTGTTACCCAATCTGTAGCTACATCCATGTTGATGAGCGTGCCATTGAAACCACCAACCAAATCAGTCGCTGTTGTGCCAGTTCCATCATTCAGGTCATAATAACCTATCAGACCGGATTCGCTTCCATTCAAACAGGCATTCATATCTGATAGAATCTCGGCTCCTGTTCGTGCCGCGCTCCAAATTCGCACTTCATCCATTTTCCCTGTGAAATTCCTCAGGGTAGATACCCAGGCTGCAGAATTGTTAACATATCCAATAGTTAAGTCTGCTCCGCTCGTTTTGGTTAATAAGCCACCTGCAGTTGATGCAATGGTACCTGTCTTGGCCACTCCATCATAATAAACCTTAATCGTTGCGCCATCATAATTAACACTCAAGTGATACCATGTATTCACAGGTGGCGTAGGAAATTCTGAATAGGTGACTCCTCCTGAGCTACGTCTATTGTGAACGACGATCAATTTGTTTGTTCCGTTTTGTAAGTAAACCTCGATATCACTGGTAGCCGTGGTACCTACATGAAAAATTGAAAAATGTTTGGTAGAGGAGGTGAGCGGGCCGTTGACCCAGGTTTCCAGACTGTACCCATTTTGATAGTTAAAAGTAGGATCAATTGGAACGGAAATTCTGTCATCTAAACCATCAAAATCCAATCCTTTCGATTCAGAGGTAACAGATTGTGCATACACATTGAAGGTTGTTGTTTCATTTATAACTCCTGTCGAAAAGTTCAGCGCTTGTCCCGTTCCGCTGATTGGTCCGGCGACTATAATGTTGTTTTCACTATTTCTAAGTGAATAGGTTGCCCCGGTCATGGAACTGGAAGTGGAGACGATTGTCCCTCCTGCTTCACCAGAACAAAGCGATGATTCCGTGACAGTTACCAACTCATCAATAATCGAGGAGGTAATGTTCACACTTGCGGTGGCTGAAGATGAATTCCCTGACGCATCAGTAACTGTGAGTGTCACCGTATGAATTCCGATATCATCACAACTGAAAGAAGATTGGTTCAGACCAAAAATTAATTCTTCCGCTCCAGTACAATTGTCCGTAGTGCCATTGTCAATGGCTGCAGCAGTTACCGTGGCTGTGCCATTGGCATCAAGCGCCATTGTCACATCCTGAACAATAACCGTTGGAGCGGTTGTTTCGCCTATTGTGATAGTGGCATTGGCCGTGGATTCATTTCCGGATTCATCTGTCACGATGAGAACTACCGTGTTTTCACCTAAATCAGCACATGTAAATTCAGTTTTGTCAAGACTGAAAATCAGATTGGCTCCTGAAGTGCAGTTATCCGTAGATCCATTGTTGATTTGATCAGGAGTAATTATCGCGTTATCATTGGCATCTAATTGCACGTTAATATTTTGAGCAATTGCAATGGGCTCTAAGCCATCTACAATGGTAACAGTAGCTGTTGCTGTGGAAGAAGCTCCACTGACATCTTCTGTAGCTGTTAATAAAACCATATTTTCTCCTAAATCCGCACACGTAAATGTTGTTTTATCCAAGCTGAGTGTATAGGCAATACCGCAAACGGCACCTGATCCTGAATTTACAGCTGCTGGTAATAGTGTTGCATTTCCTGAGGCATCTAATTGAAAAGTAATGTCTTTCGCAAGGGCAGTGATTTCGGTAAATGATTCGGAATATTCGTATGCCCCCATGTCCAATGTGTTTGTAATTCTAGCATTACCGGATAAGTCAGTTGGAGGAAGAGTAACGACACTATTACCGGCATCAACAGCCGGTGAAATACATTGCAATTTGTAATTGTCATCTGCTGCATCAACAAATAGTGGATCTGAATTAATTCCTGACTGTTGACCTCCTTCAATAATACTATTACTTACTACTGAACCAGATGTTGTAATGGCAAAAGGTGTTGCACTTCCATTTCCATAAATAATGGAATTTTTTATTCTGCTGTTTCCAGAATTGAACATGGTAATTACATTACCGTTCACACCCGAATTATTTGAAAATGTGGTGTTAATTAAATCAAAATTTAAACCAGCGGTTGATCCTCCATTACTTGTGCTCGCACCTAAATACAGACAAGATGCATTTGTATCTGATGTGTTATTATAAAATAGACTATTGCTTATGGAACCTTTCGCATAAATAGTATAACCATTTGCGCCGGAATAAATCATGTTCGTTAGATCCCTAGAGTAGTTATTCCTGACAATACAGCTCTCGAAATCAACATCAAAACCCAAATTGGTGACACCACAAGGGGTGAATGAAGAGAATACCGCCACGCTCGTTCCGGTGTTTTTTTCCAATATACAGTTGCGAAAAAGTGCTGTGATATTATGTGTGGATGCGTAAGGGTTCACATAAATTGCTCCACCACGAATGTCATAATATTGACTTGCCGCAGCTGTAGCGCATGAGACATTTGTACTTCCATTGGCATTGCCGCCTGAAATAGTAAATCCATCAACCACGACATCTTGTGGGGTTCCTTTTAACGTTACGACATGATAAGAATTGTCTGACCTTGAGGCTTCAGTATCTAACATTGTATTATTGTCATTACCTTGCAAATCACCACTAAGTACTGTTGCATTTACTTCAATATCCCTTTGCGAACTTGAAGTTTCAGTACCGTTAAATCCGCCATACAATTTTGTTCCACTTAATAGGCTAAATGTTCCCTTTCTATCAGATGCATGTGGTGTATAAATACCCTCAGCCACCCAAATTTGTCTGGATGCGTTGGCTAGAGCCAATGCAGTTTGCAAACTTGTATAGGCATCACTCCATGTCGATCCATTATTCGCTCCTGTGGCATTGATATCTACAAATATTGGCGAACTGGAGGTTGTTAAGGTTAACGCTGTGGTGTAACCTGTAACCCCAATGCCATTGCTGCAATTACTTCTTACAAACACATCATAAGCCGTTGCTGGGCTCAACCCTGTTATCGACACATTTGTTGCAGCGGTTGAAATAGTAGTACCATTGGCGATAGGTTGACCACTCGGTACATAGACCAGATCCCAACCGGAAACATCGGCATTGGCATCCCATGAAATATCTACTGATGAATGGCCCAGATTAGATGTTATTAGGTTTGTAGGTTTAGCACAAAAATCTTCCTTAGCCAATTCCTGTATTTCATTAGCAGTAAGAATGGTGTTATAAATACGAATGTCATCTATGATATCCGCGTAGCGTTGTGTTGCTAATAGCGGATACTGTGAGGGCTGTGACATATTGCCTACCACAAGAGGTACGCCAGCAGGAACTAGTTCGGCAAAAACATTGATGTAACCTGCGGTGGTCGCTCGATCAACCACCAGGGTATTCTCTAATACACCATCGATGTGCAATAAATAGGTGTATCTTTTTATCCATGTGCTTGTGCTTAAACTCCAAACAATTTCTTGATTGGCAGTAACAACTACATTATGCCAAAAATCATCCGCAACCACCGTCGTGCTTACTAACTGTTGAAATCCTGTATAGGCGGACAAATATGTTCCTGTGCTTGGATAGGATTCTCCATGTTTATAGCTACCTCCAAAACCCACCCTTCCATTTACCAGATAGGTGTACCATCCTTGTTTAAATGCATTTGAAGAACCATAATAACTGGTTCTTTCAGATTCATCCAGAATAGTCCTTTCGTTTCCATCAATAGTTGTGGTTTTTATCCAAAAACTAATCGTTAAATCGGTTGCTGGAATATTTGCTCCAGTGAAATGATCGCCATTGATTGACCTGGAATTAGCAGCAGTCAATAGTCTATCTGGGGATGTAGTTGAAGCCGTCCCGGTTTGAGTGAAGTGATTGGTACCTCCAGTATCATCCAAACTTCCATTGGTGAATTTGTATTCTCCAACCAGATTGATCGTTGGGATTTGCCCAGAAGCGAAAATGCTTATGAGTACGCTGATGATTAGTAATGTTTTTTTCATGGCAATGATATTTTATTAGAACAGCCATAAAACTAGATTTTTACTTATCAGGGAATTTGGACGATGTACATCCGTAGAGGACTATCGAATATTCGTCAGGGAATATTTATTATTTGTTTGGAATGTCTGAAAGGGAATGGGGTTTAAGTATCAAAGGTTTTCTAATGCTTCCATCAGCTGATCCTTTTTGCGGACTGCCACTGGCAATAAACTACCATCTTTCATATGAATGATGCCACCATCTTTTTTTTCATATCTGTCAAAGTGGAGCAAGTTTATAAGATGAGATTGATGGGCTCGAAAGAATAATTTCCCATCAAAGAGCGAATCATATTCCTTTAGGGTTTTTGATACCAATATTTTTCTTCCATCATTCAGATAAAATTTTGTGTAATTAGCTTGTGCTTCACATCTGATGATGTCACTTACTGTTACCAGATAAACTGTTTCAGCATCTTTCAGAATGATTTTTTGGTTTTGTGGCGGAGTGTTTCTGTTGTGCTCTAAAGTTGTGACTTTCAGGTTTTGCTCATTTTGATCAATCGCCCTTTTAGCTCGATCCAAGGCCTTTGAGAGCAATTCTGGATCGACAGGCTTGAGCAGATAATCAATAGCGCTGAATTTAAAGGCTTTGATTGCATAAGCGTCATGACCGGTAATAAAAATCACTTTGAAATCCAGTGAGCCATAAATTGAGAGCAAATCAAAACCGGTTCCATCTTTCATCTCCACATCCAGCAGCAATAAGTCCGGTTTGTGCTTCTTCAGGCATTCCAAACCAGTTTTAATACCATCAGCTTCACCAACAACTTCTGCATCGGGAACATAAATGGACAATAATGTTTTTAGATTGTCTTTGACAACATCATCGTCATCAACCAGAACTACGCGCATATTTTTCTAATCACTAGCCGGAATCAAATGTAACCGAAAGGAACTTTTAATTCTACTTTGGCTCCTAGAATCTCACCATTCTCACCTTTGACATCACCCAGAATCAATTGAATCTGATCCTTCAATGTCTTGTTAAAAAGCTCCATACGTTCTTTGATGATGGTGGTGGCAAGTGAGTTGTGTTCTTTCGGATTCGAGCTACCTCCTTTTAAGCCTCCACCATTGTCTTTTATTTCAATGTGGATGTATCCAGCTGATTTTTTCAATGATAATTCGATCAGGCCTTTTTCTTTCGCATTCACAATGCCATGTTCGATGGCATTTTCAATAAAAGGCTGGACAAACAAAGGAGGGATGGTATCCGTTTCCGGATCGATATCTTCTGCTATTTCGATGGAATAGGCAAAGGAGTTTTGTAACCTTAGCTGGTGAATGTCCATATAATTTTTGAGCATTTCAATCTCTTCTTCAATAGGGATGAATTCTTCCCGTGAACTCTCCAGAATCTGGCGCATGAGTTTTGAGAATTTGGTTAAATATAGTGCAGCTGCTTGTCCATCATTTTTAAGCATGAAATTTTGAATCGCCAGCAAAGCATTAAAAATGAAATGTGGATTGAGTTGGGAGCGAAGGAACCGATGCTCAAGCTCTGTTTGAATGCGGTCTTTTTTGATGTTGCGCTCACGATAAATGAAATAGAAAATGATCAGGATTAAGGCGAAACCCACTAGTCCAATGACAATGGCTTGATTGCGTTGAGCTATTTTCAGATCCTGAATAGCGGCTTGCTGTGAAAGTGTAGCAATCTCGGCTTCCTTTTTTTCTATTTCGTATTTGGTTTGGAGTTCTTCAAGTTGCTTTGATTTCTCGGAATTGAATATAGCTACATTGATTCTGGAATATTCAAATTGAGCTTCATATGCTTTATCATGTTTTCCTACCTTATGATATGCTTGCGCCAGATTTGGATAAACTTTATAATAGGATTCAACTTGATTTGATTTTTTCCCTGCAGCAATGGCTAAAAGGGCGTCTTCAATAGCATTTTCATATTTTTCTAAGGCCATATAATTCGAAACATTGTTGACATACATTGAGGGTAAATACAGCTCATATCCAGATGATTTACTCAAGTCAATTATTTCATTGTTTGTATTAATGGATTTCTGATGGTCTCCTGATTTGTTGTATGTGTAAGACATTCCTTGTAGCAATAGTATTTCTCTATTTTGATCCTTGACTTCTCTATTAATCCGGATGCCTTCTTCAAAATAATTTATCGAAAGATCAAAGACGCCACTGTCTGCTTTGAGGTAGCCTAGCCATTCTAATACACTTATTTCTCTTTGTTTATCACCGATACTTCGTGACAATTGAAGCAGTTCAAGGAAGAAAGAAGATTTGAGTTTTTCAGGATAATGGTCATAATTGATAGTGGCAATATTGAGTTTTGCTGTGATTATAAGCGGCTTATTGTCAATTTTTTCAGCGATATCCAGTGCAAAAAAATAGCTTTCCATGGCTTTATCAATAAAGCCTGTGTGTTGCTGATTTGTACCCAATCCTATATGTGCTGATCCAATGTATAGACTATCCTTTATGAGGTAAGCCATATCCAGACATTTTAAAAAATAATAGGAGCTGGAATCAAATTCACCTGCAGATTGCTTGAGATAACCCAAATCACTGAGGAGGATCACAATTTCCTTTTTGAAAGAATGTTTGATTCCAATATCAAGAGCTTTTTGTGCGTAGAAGATTGAGCTATCTAATTTTCCCAAACAAGCCACCATTTTTGCATGATGTCTGAAAGCTTCGAATTCACCTTTTGGATAATCATTAGTTTGGAGTAATAAACTTATCTCGTTGAGATACTCATGTGATTTCGAAATTTCACCACATACATCTATTTCTAGCTGTTGATTAAGTAGATCAATTCGCTCAATACCAGTGCTTGATTTTAGTGCAAAATTCAAACTATCAGATGAGGAGTATTGAGCCTTAGTATTCAGAAAAAAAGCCAAAAATAAACAAATGCCAATGATCCTTATTATTTGTTGGCTGTTAATAAATATCATCTTTCAGCGTCAGAATTGAATTTAGAAATTAAATATAGAAGATTATCCCAAACCCCATCCAAGTAAAATAATGACTGGCTAAAGTTTCAATAACAAGAAAATTGCTTTCTTTGCATCATTATGATCCTGAACGCAGATATAGTCTCCAAATTCTTCACTTGCTAATCCCTTAGCGGTCAAGACTATATCACTAATATCAAATCCATTTTTTACTTATTAATTTTCAACAATGCGTTCTGCAAAAAATATATTCAAATTGTTTGTTCAGGCCTTAAAGGGTTCTGAAAAAGAGTTTACTTCTGGCAGTATCAATCGTGCCATTTTTCTATTGTCCATTCCCATGATTGCTGAGATGGTGATGGAGTCATTGTTTGCGGTGATTGATGTGTTTTTTGTCTCCCAGGTCAGTGTCAATGCTGTAGCCACAGTTGGTCTTACCGAATCTGTCTTGATGATTATCTACTCGGTAGCCATCGGTTTGAGTATCGCGACAACAGCTGTGGTGGCTCGAAGGATCGGAGAAAAAGACTTCAAGAGAGCTGCAGATGCTGGTTTTCAATCTATTTTTCTGGCAGTGATGCTGTCAGTGGTTCTGGGTGTTGCCGGTTATTTTGGTGCGGAGCACGTGCTGCGACTGATGGGAGGTGAAGAGGAGCTGATACAGGAGGGAGTTGGCTATACGCGAGTAATGTTTGCCGGGAACATGAGTATCATGTTGCTCTTTTTGATCAATGCAATTTTCCGTGGAGCGGGAGATGCGAGCATCGCCATGCGCTCACTTTGGATTGCCAATGGCCTCAATATTATCCTGGATCCCATATTGATTTTTGGCTGGGGCCCTTTTCCAGAAATGGGCGTGGCTGGTGCGGCAGTTGCCACAACCATAGGCAGGTCGTGCGGTGTGCTTTATCAATCGTATTTTTTGTTTAATGGCAAATCGCTAATCAAAATTGGATGGAGCAATGTGGTCATTCGCATGAAAACGCTTTTGGAGCTGATTCGGATTTCGTTTGGCGGAATGGGGCAGTTTCTGATCGAATCTGCTAGCTGGATTTTCCTTGTGCGCGTGATGTCGCTTTTTGGTGCGGAGGCTTTGGCCGGTTATACCATTGCTTTTAGAGTGATCGTATTTACAATCCTCCCATCCTGGGGCTTGTCCAATGCGGCTGCAACGCTTGTTGGTCAAAATCTCGGAGCAGGCGAACCGCAGCGAGCGGAATCTTCGGTTTG
This sequence comes from uncultured Marinoscillum sp., assembly GCA_964353015.1. Lineage (GTDB taxonomy): Bacteria > Bacteroidota > Bacteroidia > Cytophagales > Cyclobacteriaceae > JAMZMI01. The sequence goes on from CAYGUA010000028.1 coordinate 14,786, forward strand.
GCGTACTGCATTATTTAACATGATCTTTCTTGGTCTCGTCTCGGTGGTTTTCTATCTGGCAGCTAAGCCGATTATTGGAATTTTCACTCAGGAAGCAGCCGTTATGGACATAGGTGTTTCTGCACTGCATATCATATGTTTTGGATATGTGTTTTTTGCTTACGGCATGGTGATCAGTCAGGCTTTTAATGGAGCAGGAGATACAAAAACGCCTTTGATTGTAAACTTTTTTGTGTTTTGGGTCATCCAAATCCCATTGGCATATTGGCTGGCAGTAATGCTAGACTGGCAAGCTGAAGGTGTCTTTTTCACGATTGCCTTATGTCATTCATTGCAAGCCGTAATAAGCATAATACTATTTCGCAGGGGAAATTGGAAGAAAATAACGGTCTGAAATTGGGCAGTTCAAATTTGACAAACGGGCACTAAAATGATAGGGAAATGAGTTCCAGGTTTTTATCGACGCATCGATAGATTTGGTACTCATTTTCTATTTTAAGCATAGAGATTGGCAGACTTGAAGTGAGAGGACGCCCTGTAACCAACTTGCCACTCATGTCATATATGTAGAGGTAGTCACCTCCCGGATCTGTAAATACCATGTAATTGGTGCCCCCGCCGAGTTTGTAATATTGAGTATAGAGCGGTCTATCTGTGAAGTAGTCTTTTTCAAAAAGCACTTCACCTTTTTCTGACAGCACTTCGTATTTTCGTTCTGTTTGTCGAATCACAACAAAAGTTTCCTTTGAGATATCGGTGAGCAGTTTGAAAGAGGTATTCGCAGAAGGTTTATAAAATTGCTCCCGACTGATCAGATTTCCCGAAAGACTCAGCTCCATGGCTTCACCACTTTCCGTAATGAGATGAATGCTTGAAGTATTCAAATCATTGGTTTCTTTCATGAAAAATGCCCCGGATAAATTGGTGTCCAGATTGATTGGAAATTTTTCCAAAAACTCGCCGCGACGATTAATCACATTGATTTTCCCATTTTCCTGAATGGCCACCATCACATCCGTGCGACCTATGCGGAAATGTTTGATTGGCCCGGTTAGAGGAGAGTCAAAAGATTTAGGGTTCCATCCATTCAATGGTTTCAGATCTTTATCTGTGAGGTAAACATTGCCTTTCACATCGGCAATACCAAACCTGTAATTTTTTGAATTGTCATAATCAATGATCGAAAAGAAAGCAATGTTTTTATCTCCTGGAATTGATTTTGGGAATCCGGGTAAATATTCTCCCGTTCGATCTATAATGTGCACACCAGTTTTTGTTGCGAAAGCCAGTTGTAGTTTGCCATTTTTATAATAATCAATTTGCTGGATGTTAGAGATTATTCTATCATCAATTGAAATAGAAAAAATCGGCTCAAAATCATTACTAAACTGATGCAACTGATAAGCTGAGTCCTGCACCACAATCTCTCTTTCCTTGGTATTGTGATTGGTGATAATGTATGGTTTTGTGATAATGAAATCTGCCAGACTTACGGTTTGCCTGATGTTGATTTTATCAGGAATGCTGCTATTAGGTATGTATGGTTGATGAGCTGTGAAGTTGGTGTAAAACTTATTGTCAACCGCGCTGAACTGAAGTGATAGGAACTCCATATTTCTAAGCGGGAATTGATATTCTTTGGCGAATGCACCCCATGAGTCTTTTAGGTTTCCCGTGATTTGATTCCAAGCACGTGGCGTGTTGATGAAAAGACTAAAGTTTGCAGCTTGATTGGATTGGTCCAGCATTTTTTTAATCTTCAAAGACTTACTCCAGGTATCTTCATTTTCGATAGCCATGGTAAAATTTTTAAGCTGCAGCAGGTTATTACTAAAGACCAAATAATTGCGGTATTGGAGATAGTAAGTGTTTTCAAAACCAAGCGCAATGTCGCCGAGTAGGGCATAGGGAAACTCATCAATCGGTAATTTTCTGATCTCATAATTACCGAATCGCTCTACATATACTGTGTCTTGATTCGATGCGGCACGTCGTTCACCTACGGAATTGAAAAATCGCAAAGCCTCGCCCATGTCTTTGATTTCCAGAAAAAGGTATTGGTCATGTCTGCCCGGGCGACTTGGCTCAAGGGTGATCAACCCTATTTCCTCATCGATTAGATTGTAGATGAAGCTCACGTCAAATTCATTTTTTGCGATCAGCTGCTGTCGCTTGCTCAATACTTTGCTATCCGAAATCGTAAAGAAGGATTCGGATTTGGAGGCAAATTTTGGAATATCTGAAAGGTTATAGTGAAAAGCCCAGGCTGTCTGATTTGGAATTATTTCGGCCATATCGAAAGAAGAACCAGGATTTTGCGACAGCATATTTAAAAACTCGGTTGGTTCATCCATAAAGGTAAAACCTGACATGTTGATATATTGATCTGCAATTTTTAGATCAAGAAAAGCAGATTTCGCCGGAGCAAATGACACATTGGTTTTCAGAAGTCCATTGAGTAAGGAAGGAAATCTGGAAAAATTGAAATATATATTTCCTTCATCTTTTTCGAGCTTGGATACTTTTTGAAGTTCACTGTATTTTTTAGCAAAAGATTCCACATCCTCGTTGGAAACCGTGCGAATGGCATCCTCTACCAGAAAGGCGGAAAAACTTCCTATAAAATAATTTTTATAAAAGATGAAAGTGAAATTGTCAGCACCCTTAGGATCCTTGTACTCCGTTATGGTGAAGCCTAAATATTCTCTTGTTTTCTTATTAAATCCTTTGTTTTTGTATTTCGCTAATGCCCCACTCACAAAGGCATGTTTGCTCAGGTTGTCAATGTCTACAATAAACAAAAAGTCGAAATCTTCACTCGAGACAGGGTGTAGCGAGATTAATGTGTTTGTCTTTGCAAAAAGATTTTTGAAAACATCGTTTCCAGCAAGGGTATCAAATGAATCCAGGTTATCTGCTGCATTTGAAAATAATGGAATCGAAGATATGTTTTTCCAGATTCCTGTTTCCCTGATACCATCCAGAGTAGCAATCGGAGTGGGAGTTTCATAGACCAATATGGCATTTTGGGGAACGAATGACCAATTGGTGAGATTGGCGTTTTTTACCCACTTGAAATAGGTAAAGTAGCCAATGCCACCAAGAAGAAGGATCGCAATAAGGATAAGTAACTTCTTCAAGGATCGCTGGTTTTTACTTGCAAGATAGTAAGTATTGGTTTTTTATCGCAATAGCGGGAATATACGTGGCAGGGAATAGTTTTTCAGAAAAACTATTCCCTGCCAAAGCCAAAGGCCCAATCCTAAAAGCCAATTTTTTAATTCAGGAAATCGGAACCTTGTCCTTGATCAGGTCTTCATAGAAATGATGAAGCCGATACATCTGTTCTGCACCTATTTTTTGTCCCATTTGTGCGGTGATATAGAGCGCTATCGCAAATATTGAAATAACTGGGAGAACCCAAAGTATTTCGGCGCTCATACCCAGATTATAACGAGCAAAACCCCACATGGCGGCAATTGTAGCGGTAATGCCACAAATAATATATCCGAAGAAAAAAATAGCCCATACGGTTGGATTTGGTCCGTATAACCCGCGGATGATGGTGCCATCCTCTGTTTCCTCAAAAGTGAGATTGAGTTGCGGCGACCAGAAATGTTTATCCTTCACGCCGATCTTCAGGTTGATATATCCGGGAAGAATATCTGCATTACAAACTGGCTCAGGCAAACTTAGGGCTGATTTTATTCTGATCTCTATTGCGTCTTTATCCTCTGCCGTGAGGTGCTTGAATCTGGGGCGTATACGAAAACTGGACATGCTGTTTTTGCTGAAAGATGATAATTTCTGGCTTTCTGGCAAATGATTTTTGTCATCAGATAGAAATGCAATCTTTGCAAACAAAAAACCCCGATCTCTCGGGGTTTAAATATTTAGTTGAAACTGGAGTTGAGAAACTCCCGATTGAGTCTCGCAATGTTGGTTAAACTAATCTCTTTCGGACATTCAGCTGCGCATGCTCCTGTATTGGTACATGCACCAAATCCTTCGGCATCCATTTGAGCCACCATTTTCTCAGCTCTGATTTTTCGCTCTACCTGACCTTGCGGCAGCAGTGCAAACTGTGAAACTTTAGCTGATACAAACAACATGGCTGAAGCATTTTTACAAGCTGCGACACAAGCACCACATCCGATACATGTCGCTGCATCAAAAGCATGATCTGCGTGATCTTTATTGATCGGAATGGCGTTGGCGTCCTGGGTATTTCCCGAAGTATTGACAGAAATGTAACCACCAGCGTGCTGGATTCTGTCAAATGCGCTTCTGTCCACAATCAAATCTTTGATTACTGGAAAAGCTTTCGCTCTGAATGGCTCAATGAAAATGGTGTCACCATCTTTGAACTTCCTCATGTGAAGCTGACAGGTGGTAATGGCTGAATCAGGTCCGTGTGGCTTGCCATTGATCTGAAGTGAACACATACCGCAAATTCCTTCTCGACAATCATGATCAAAGGCCACAGGGTCTTCGCCTTTTTCTACAAGCTCATTGTTAAGTACGTCGAGCATTTCAAGAAAGGACATATCAGGAGATACGTCTTTGATATCATAATCTGTGATCTGCCCTTTGTCTTGAGCATTTTTTTGACGCCAGATTTTAAGTTTAAGATCCATAGTTCTTCTATTTTGATCAAAGCCCTCAGGCCTTATTTATAACTTCTTTCTTTTACTTCAATGTTTTTATAAACCAAGTCTTCCTTATGAAGCACAGCATCGCTCGGTTCACCTTTATATTCCCATGCGGCTACATATTGGAATTTAGGATCTCTCAATGCTTCACCTTCTGGAGTTTGATGTTCTTCGCGGAAATGTCCACCGCAAGATTCTTCTCGGTGAAGGGCATCTTTTGCGAATAATTCTCCTAATTCAAGGAAGTCAGCGACACGTCCTGCTTTGGCAAGTTCTTCATTGTATTCATTGACCTTGCCCGGCACTTTAACATCTTTCCAGAAATCCTCACGGATTTCTTTTATTTCCTTAATGGCTTCTTTCAGTCCATCTGCGTTTCTGGCCATCCCCACTTTATTCCACATCACTTTTCCAAGCTTCTTGTGGAAATAATCAACTGACTTGGTGCCCTTATTGTTGACGAATTTTTCTAAAGTTTCACGAACAGCAGCTTCTGCCTGTTCGAACTCCGGTGAATCAGTAGGTATCTTTCCAGTACGAATATCTGCGGATAAATAGTCTCCAATGGTGTATGGCAATACAAAATATCCATCAGCCAAACCTTGCATCAAAGCCGATGCTCCCAATCTGTTGGCACCATGTTCTGAGAAATTTGCCTCACCAATCACATAACATCCTGGAATGGTAGACATCAGGTTATAATCTACCCAAGTACCACCCATGGTATAATGCACAGCAGGATAAATCATCATTGGAGTTTCATATGGATTATCATCTACGATTTTCTCATACATCTGGAATAGATTACCATATTTTGATTTGATGACATCTGTTCCTAATTCTTTTACAATTTTCGCGTCATTTTCATCCAGACCCTTTAGATGGGCTTGTTCTTTTCCATATCGCTGAATTGCTGCGGCAAAATCAAGATATACCGCCTCACCAGTAGCATTTACGCCATAACCTGCATCGCATCTTTCCTTGGCTGCTCTGGAAGCCACATCACGAGGAACCAGATTTCCGAAAGCAGGATATCTTCTTTCCAAATAATAATCTCTGTTTTCTTCGGCGATCGCAGTTGGTTTTAGTTTCCCTTCCCTGATGGCTTTCACATCATCCATATTTTTTGGAACCCAAATCCTTCCATCGTTTCGCAGGGATTCAGACATCAATGTCAATTTTGACTGATGATCTCCTGAAACTGGAATACAAGTCGGGTGAATCTGAGTATAACAAGGGTTTGCGAACCAGGCGCCTTTTTTATGAATTTTCCAAGTTGCAGATACATTGCTACCCATGGCATTGGTTGATAGGAAAAACACGTTTCCATATCCTCCTGAAGCAATGACCACCGCATGTGCCGAATGTCTTTCTAATTCACCGGAAACCAAATCTCTGGCTATGATGCCTCTGGCTTTCCCATCTACCATCACCAAATCAAGCATTTCGTGACGGTTATACATTTTGATTTTGCCACGTGCAATCTGTCGGTTCATTGCTGAGTAAGCACCCAAAAGTAATTGCTGTCCGGTTTGACCTTTAGCATAAAAAGTTCTTGATACCAAAACGCCACCGAAAGAACGGTTGTCCAACAACCCACCGTAATCTCTGGCAAAAGGAACCCCTTGCGCCACACATTGATCAATGATGTTTGCTGATACTTCCGCCAAACGGTAAACATTAGCCTCACGAGCGCGATAGTCACCACCTTTTACCGTATCATAAAACAAGCGATAGGTAGAGTCACCATCACCTTGATAATTTTTTGCTGCGTTGATACCTCCTTGTGCGGCAATGGAATGTGCTCGACGTGGGGAATCCTGAAAACAAAATGCTTTTACATTGTAACCAAGTTCGGCCAATGTAGCAGCAGCAGAACCACCAGCCAGACCTGTGCCGACTACAATCACATCAATAAGTCTTTTGTTGGCCGGATTAACAAGATTGATATGGTCTTTATAATTGGTCCACTGATCTGCAAGTGGGCCTTCTGGTAACTTCGAAGGAAAATTAGAACCTATTTGCATGACTTAGATTAATGATTTATAAAATGATAAACTGCTATCAAAATGAATCCCAAAGGAATGATGATTGAATATGCATTTGTAAATTTTTTGAAAGCGGGGGTGAATTTGTTATTTTGCCCAACTGACTGCAGGGACGACTGAAATCCATGTAAAAGGTGCAAGGCCAGCAGTACGAAAGAAATGACGTAAGCTCCAACCCGGATTGGATTTTGAAATTTATGAACTAGTTCCTCGTGATATCTAAACTCGCCATTAATTAAGCCGGACATGTCACCTACAATATATTTGGTGTTGATTTCTGGGATCCAAAAATCCACAAAATGTAATGCTAGAAAAGCAAGGATCACAAGTCCACTGTAAATCATGTTTTGAGAGATCCAAGATGCATTACCAGTATCTTTTTTAGCATATTTTATTGGTCTGGATGCTCGGTTTTTTGCTTCAAGGACAAAACCCATCACAAAGTGAAACACCACAGCCGCAATCAAAACGGGCTGTAAAAGGAACTGGACTACAGGGTTTGTACCCATAAAATGGGACGCTTCATTGAATGCATCAGGGCTGATAACTGACAGCATATTCGTCGTGAGATGCATCAGAAGGAAAAAAACCAGAAAGAGAGCCGATAGCGCCATGGCAAATTTCATTCCTATGGTGCTCGAAAAAGTATTGGAAAACCAACTCATATGTTTATTTGAATTTCAAATTTTTGTGCAGTGTCAAAGGTAGTACCCAGCTATCATCCACACAATTCAATTTCTTATTTTGATTTTGTCTAAATAAGAAAATATTTGTTGAGGCAGAATGTTTAAATTTTTTGAAAAAATGCAAACTATTTTTCTTTTAGAAGGCTTTATCTGATTAATCCATGCATCCTTGTAAGAACCTGAGTAAGATTATTTTAATTTGAGTTGATTCTACACGATCCAACGTTTTCTTACAGATGAATGTCTATTTGGGAGCGTTGTTATTAAGTGATGTGATTTTTAGGATTGTTTTTTAAAGAATGTTAGAAAAATTGAGTGTAACCTTTCGGTTTGTTCTGATTTTAATTGGAATTTTTTTCTTTTCAGAAAAAGTTGTTGCCACGCACATTCGAGCCGGGGAAATCACGGCTGTTCGACAAAGTCAGTTCGCTCTTGAATATGTATTCACAATTACGGGTTTTAGGGATTCTGGGTCTAACATTGAATTTGGCGGAGGTACACTGAAACTTGGAGATGGCAAAGAGGTAAGTGGACCTTTTAATGTGACCAAAGTTCCTGTTGGTAATGATATTGAACTGGTCACTTTCACATATAGATATACCTACAAGGCTCAGAATGGTAATGGTTATTTGGTGAGTTATGAAGAAGATTTCCGAAATGATGGAATCATCAATATGTCCAACTCTGTGGGCACTTCATTCTACGTTGAAACGCTTATTGTAATCGATTCTTTTTTTGGTTTAAACAATACACCCGTGTTGACCGTGCCACCAATCGATTTTGCTGCAGTTGGGGCACTTTTTATTCATAATCCTGGCGCTTATGATCCTGATGGTGACAGCCTTTCATATCGATTGACTACTCCAAAGCAAAGAAGAAATGAAAACGTGAACAATTACCGGGTTTTGAACGACCCATCATTTTATTCAAATTTTTCTACTGGAAGTGAGGACGGAAATCCACCTTCTCTTTCAATTAATCCTGTTACAGGAGATTTGATTTGGGATGCGCCAGGTGATGCTTTTTTAGGTGTAAGAGGGAGTGAAGAGCAGCGCGAATATAATGTGGCCTTCATAGTGGAAGAGTGGAGAAATGTAGCTGGACAATGGTATAAAATGGGATATGTAGTTCGTGATATGCAAATAATTGTAGTTGAAACGGATAATGAAAAACCAATTATTTCGGTTCCAGAAGATGTTTGCGTTACGGCTGGTGAAAAAGTGAGTGAGCGGATATTTGCGACAGACCCTGATGGTGATCCAATTAAACTTCAGGCATTTGGTGGTCCTTTTGAGGTATCAAATTCAGCTACCTATTCTCCAAATGATACCTTTCAGGTGAGAACACCTGCTTTTCTTGATTTCGAATGGACTACCAACTGCTCAAACGTTCGTGAAAGACCTTATGAGGTGCAATTTAAAGCTACAGACAATCCAGAATTTGGCCCTAGCTTGGTTGAGTTTGAAACTTTCCAGATTACTGTCGCAGGTCCTGCGCCGACAGGTTTAACAGCTGAGGTGATACAGGGAAGAAGCATGCAACTGAATTGGGACAATTATTCGTGTAGCGAAGCTCAAGACATGCAGATTTGGCGTAAAACAGGATCATTCGATGTGGAACTTGATGATTGTGAAGTGGGGATGCCAGGCAATACCGGATATCAGTTGATTGATGAAGTTGATATAAACGAAACTTCTTTCATAGACACCAATAATGGAAATGGCTTATCACCCGGAGGAAATTATTGTTACAGATTGGTGGCGAAATATCCATTGCCTGCTGGAGGGGTTAGCTATGTTTCAGCAGAAGCTTGTGATAGTGTGTTGATAGATGTTCCAGTCATTACTAATGTCGATGTTAGAACTACAAGCGAGACAGATGGGCGGATTTTTGTTCGTTGGATTCCTCCATACCAAATTGATCAAAGCCTTTACCCACCTACGTATACCTATGATTTATTTAGAAAATCAAATCAATCGGGTTCAGAATATGTGCAACTCACCGATCGGGCCCTAGACACCACCTTCATGGATACAGGCTTGAATACATACCAATTTCAATATACTTACTTCGTAAGGTTTTATGAAGGAGGTGGAAATCTTGTGGATTCATCTGCAACCGCCTCATCTATTCGAATTGAGTTGAGGCCCTTGGTTCAGGCGATGGAACTTAGTTGGAGTGGAAATGTGCCTTGGTCTTTGCGCTCTATAAACAATCCTTATCATTACATCTGGAGAGATAGAATCAATGAAAATGATCTGGCTGAATTGGTTTTAATTGATTCGGTTGATGTTACCAGATCAGCTTTTAAGTATTTGGATATTGGAAATATCAATAATACACCACTTCGTGATAGTTTAGAATATTGCTATTATGTGACCACTAATGGTACATATGACAATGCCTTGATTCCAGAACCACTTGTTAACAATACCCAGATTTCCTGTGCCCAGCCAAATGACACCATTCCGCCGTGCACACCACCTATGTTGAGAATTGATCCGGCATTTGAATGTGGGGCATTCCTTGCTGATAAACCTTGTGATTATCAAGTATATCAAAATAAAATATTATGGGAAATTGATCAGGATCCTGACTGTGGGGATGATATTGTTAATTACAACATATATTTCTCATTGACAGGAGAGGACGGTTCATTTGAACTGATTGATAACGTTGTAGGAAATGAATATGTGGATTATGACATAAAATCATTTAAAGGATGCTATAAAATTGGCGCTGTGGATAGATCAGGAAATGAGAGCATTTTAACAGATCAAATTTGTAATGACAATTGTCCGAACATCGAATTCCCAAATTCATTTACGCCAAATGGAGATGGTTACAATGATGTTTACACGCCACGTTTCTCAGGGCAGGATATTATTGTGAATGATTTTGATTTTGCGAGTTGTCCAAGATTTGTACTTGAACTTGATTTTAGAGTCATTGATAGATCAGGCAATCAGGTGTTTGATTATTCTACCAAAGACAAAAATGAAAATGATTTTCTGATTCGTTGGGATGGTAGAAACAATCAAGGACTGGAGTTGGATGCCGGAGTTTATTATTATGAAGCAGTTGTAATTTTTGATGTTTTTGATCCTCGTTTGGCTAAAAAAGAATACAAAGGATGGATTCAAATTCTGAAATAAACGCAAATCAATCCATTATACTTTTCGATGGTGTCTGCAACCTTTGTAATTTTTTTATCAATTTTATTATTGATAGAGATCCATATAAAGAATTCAAATTCGCTTCTCTACAATCGGATTTAGCTTCAGAATTACTTAAGGATACAGCATTAAGCGAAAACTATCTAGAGAGCATCGTTTTAATAAAAAATGGAAAAGTTTTTCTGAAGAGTCGTGCGGCTTTGGAGGTATTGAGAAAGCTGGGATATCCCTGGAAATTGGCATTTGCATTTGTAATTATTCCTCCTGTTATTTCAGATTTTATTTATGATATAATCGCAAAAAACAGATACTCATGGTTTGGGCGAAGAGATGTTTGCCGCATTCCCACACCTGATATTTTAGAAAGGTTTCTAGATTCTTAACTATGTTTTCTAGTTTTGCCACCCAAATTAAACAGCATCTATGAAGGCATATGTATTTCCCGGTCAGGGAGCACAATTTCCCGGAATGGGAAAGGACTTGTACGAAAGTTCATCCGTAGCGAAAGATTTATTTGAAAAAGCCAATGACATTTTAGGTTTTAGAATATCCGATATCATGTTTGAAGGCAGCCCGGAGGAATTGAAAGAAACTAAAGTTACTCAGCCGGCTGTATTTCTTCATAGTGTAATATCTGCGTTGGTTTCAGACGATTTCAAGCCCGAAATGGTTGCTGGTCATTCCCTGGGGGAGTTTTCTTCATTGGTGGCAAACGGGAGTTTGAGCTTTGAAGATGGCTTGATTTTAGTGTCTAAGCGAGCTCAAGCCATGCAAAAGGCTTGTGAGATGCAAGAATCGACTATGGCGGCAGTATTAGGTTTAGAGGATAAAGTAGTAGAGGATATTTGTAAGGGAATTGATGATGTGGTTGTGGCAGCAAATTACAACTGCCCAGGTCAGCTTGTTATTTCCGGTTCTTTAAGCGGTGTAGATAAGGCTTGCGAACAATTAAAAGCAGCTGGCGCTAAAAGAGCGTTGTTGCTTCCTGTAGGTGGTGCTTTCCATTCTCCAATCATGGAACCAGCCCGTGAAGAATTGGCAGAAGCCATAAAATCGACTGTGTTTGCTCAACCAAAATGTCCGGTATATCAAAATGTAGATGCAAAACCGCACACAGATGTAGAGGAAATTAAAGAGAATCTAGTTGCACAACTGACTGGTGCTGTAAAATGGACTCAAATAGTACAAGCTATGATTGCTGATGGAGCTTCTGATTTCATAGAATGTGGACCAGGTAATGTGCTTCAGGGTTTGATTAAGAAAATAGATAAAGAGGCTGAGACGAGTCACATTTGATGAGAATGACCAAGGGATATATCGGTACAATAATATTGGGAATAGCACTTTTGCTGACTGGCTGTAAACAAGGACCTTACAGTTCTAAAAAACAGATTAAGAAAGGCAAACCAATTCCTTGTCCACTTAAAGATTGTTAAGTTGAATAAAATCAATATTGCTATAGATGGGTTTTCTGGAACTGGAAAAAGTTCAACTGCTAAGTCTGTGGCAAATGTGTTGAATTATATCTACATTGACAGTGGTGCCATGTATCGAGCCACAACTTTGTTTTTCCTTCGTAATAAGGTTGATTGGAATGACCCGGCACAATTGGAGTCTTGGTTAAGTAAGTTGAAATTGAAATTTCAAGGATCGGATATATGCCTCGAAAATGAAAATGTAGCTGATGAGATTCGCACCATGAAAGTAAATGAGTCAGTGAGCCATGTTGCAGCCCTCAAATCTGTAAGAATTGAAATGGTTCGGCAGCAACAGGAAATGGGAAAGATGAAAGGAGTTGTGATGGATGGTAGAGATATTGGTACGGTGGTTTTCCCATCGGCAGAATTGAAAGTTTTCATGACGGCAAATGCTGAAGTAAGAGCAGAAAGAAGGCAGAAGGAACTTTTGGAAAAAGGAATTGTTGAGGAATTATCTCTGATCAAAACCAATTTATTGGAACGTGATCAGATTGATTCATCACGAGCGGAATCTCCACTTATTAAAGCCGAAGGCGCGGTGGAGATAGACACCTCAGGTTTGACATTTGATGAGCAAGTGAGTAAAATTGTAGAGATGGCCAAAGCCAAAATCAATGAAAGTTGAAATAGATCAGAATTCCGGATATTGTTTTGGGGTAGAATTTGCCATCCAAATGGCTGAAGATGAACTTGCGGATAGTAAAGAACTATACTGCCTTGGTGATATTGTTCACAACAATATGGAGGTGGAGAGGCTTTACGAAAAGGGACTGAGAACCATCACACATCAGGACTTAGCTCAAATAAGAGATAGTAAGGTACTGATTAGAGCTCATGGTGAGCCACCAGAGACTTATAAGACAGCCATTGACAACAATCTAGAATTGATAGATGCTTCATGTCCAGTAGTCTTAAAACTTCAAAACCGTATCAAGCATTCATTTGATAAAGCCACAGAATCGGATGGACAGATTGTAATTTACGGCAAAGATGGCCATGCAGAAGTTGTAGGACTAACTGGGCAGACAAATAATAGCGCCATTATTGTGTCTTCTGAAGAAGATTTAGATAAAATTGACTTTTCAAAACAAGTAATATTATACAGTCAAACTACCAAGAGCACTCAAGGGTTTTATCACATCAAGACTGTAATTGAGGAAAGGATCAAAGCTTCAAGAGGCACGCTTACTGTTGAAGATTTTCAAGCCAATGACAGTATTTGCCGACAGGTGTCAAATCGTGAACCGAAGATGTTGGAATTTTCAACCAAACATGATGTGATTCTATTCGTGTCGGGTAAAAAAAGTTCCAATGGTAGGGCGCTATATAATGTGTGTTTGGAAAACAATCCGCGTAGTTATTTCATTGAAAGTGAAGAAGAAATTGATCTCAATTGGTTTGAAAAGGATGATAGCATTGGAATATGTGGTGCTACTTCTACACCGGGATGGCTCATGTCTCGTGTCGAGACATTTATAAAGTCAATTTGAGTTTATTTTTGGGACAGCTGAGATTCAATACAAACAATTTCATCAGTATTTAAAACTATTTCCATAAACATACCATTTACCAAGGGTATGCCTTTGGCAAGAACTATTTTTTACTATTTTTGCAGGGATTTTCAAGAAGACCGATACGTTTAAAAATGTCGAAAACGATTAAGCTAAAGAAAGGTTTTAACCTCAACCTTGCCGGCAAACCGGAAGGTAAAATCATCGAAATTTCTCAGCCTGAAACATTTGCTATTAAGCCAACAGATTTTGCAGGTATTGACCGACCTAAGCTTTTGGTCAAAGAAGGTGAAAATGTGCAAGCCGGTACGGCATTATTTTATGATAAGCCTTTTGAAAATGTGATGTACGCTTCTCCAGTTAGTGGAGAGATTGTAGAGATCAAAAGAGGTGAAAAGAGGAAAGTCCTTGAAATCAAGATTCTTGCCGATAAAACGGTAGAATTCAAAAAATTTAAATCCTATTCAGTTTCAGATATAGCAGGTCTTTCCAAAGAATCTGCATTGGAACAAATGATGCAGGGTGGTGTTTGGCCAGGTATTATCCAACGTCCATTTGGCGTAGTAGCTAATCCTGCAGATGAGCCAAAAGCGATTTTCATTTCTGCGTTTGATTCCAATCCATTGGCGCCTGATTACGCATTCATGCTTCAGGGAAAAGAACAATATTTTCAGGCAGGTCTGGACATATTGAAAAAACTTACTTCAGGTTTAGTTCACCTAAATATCAGTGGCAATTCTGAAGTGCCTCAGATTTTTTCTCAAGTAAGTGGATTAGAGCTGAACAAAATAATTGGTCAGCATCCTGCAGGAAATGTGGGTGTTCAAATCCATCATATAAGTCCTATCAATAAAGGCGATATAGTTTGGACAACAACTCCATACTTTGTGGCTCAGATTGGCCAATTGTTCCTAGATGGTGTGTATGATGCATCCAAACTTTTGGCTTTGACGGGATCGAGTGTCAAAGAACCTGCCTATGTAAAAACTTTTATCGGAGCTCAGGTTAATAAAATCTTAGACTCAAAAATTGAATCAGGAAAAAACAGGGTGGTTTCTGGCAATGTATTGACAGGTGAAGCTATCGGAAAGGATGGTTACCTTGGATTTTACCATAACCAACTCACAGTAATTCCTGAAGGGGATTATGAAGAGTTTTTAGGATGGATATTGCCTTCAGCCAAGAAATTAAGTTTCCACAAGGCGATCGGTTTGTTTTCATTTTTAAATGGAAAAGAATTCAAAGTGGATACAAATACCCATGGCGAAAAAAGATCATTTGTGGTTTCGGGCGCTTTTGAAAAAGTACTTCCGATGGATATCCTTCCAACATATCTTTTCAAGGCTATATTGGCAAACGATTATGATGAAATGGAAGCCTTGGGTATTTTTGAATTGATAGAAGAAGATGTAGCTCTTTGTGAGTTTATAGATCCATCTAAAAATGATCTACAAGGCATATTGAGACACGGAATTGATTTAGTTCAACATAGTTAATTAGGTTTAATGAAGTTACTTAAAGACTTATTTGATGGCATAAAGCCACAATTTGAGAAAGGCGGGAAGTTGGAGAAATACCACACGCTTTATGAAGGGCATAGGACCATCCTTTTTGCACCTGATAGTACAACCGGAAAATTGGGAACACAAATAAAAGATGCGGTTGATCTAAAGCGTGTCATGTTTACTGTGGTTATAGCCATGATTCCTTGTTTGCTTTTCGGAATGTGGAATGTTGGTCATCAGCATTTTCTTGCGACAGGTGTTGACGGATCATTGATAGATAAATTTGTGATCGGAGCGATTGCTGTTGTTCCAATTTTAATCGTATCATACGCAGTTGGGCTCGTTACAGAATTTATATTTTGTGTGATTCGAAATCACCCAATTAGTGAAGGGTATTTGGTTACAGGTATGCTTATTCCATTGGTTCTTCCTCCTACTATTCCACTTTGGCAGGTGGCATTGGCAACTATTTTTGCTGTCGTGATTGGAAAAGAGGCTTTTGGCGGAACAGGGATGAATATTTTGAACGTTGCTTTGACGGCACGTGCTTTCTTATATTTCGCATATCCATCTCAGATTTCTGGAGAAGTTTGGACTTATTTTGGTGATGCATCTCCTGTGGATGGTTATAGCGGAGCAACTTTGCTTGCTTATGGTGCTACGGCTGTTGCAAATGGAACGAATATGATGACTGACATTACTGCACATTGGTATGCGGGAATGTTTGATTTCTGGAATATGTTCTTAGGAGTCATTCCAGGATCAATAGGAGAAACATCAACGCTTATGTGTCTTATTGGAGGTTTTATCCTTGTGTCTACGGGAGTTGGAAGCTGGAAAATCATTTTCAGTGTATTCGCAGGAGCATTTGCAATGGGTACACTTTTTAATATGATAGGGGGTAATTCTTTCCTTGAGATGCCAGCCCAATATCATCTCGTGGCAGGTGGATTGGCCTTTGGTGCCGTTTTTATGGCAACTGATCCAGTTTCTGCAGCACAGACTGAAACAGGAAAATGGATTTATGGATTTTTAATTGGAATACTGACTGTACTCATTAGAGTGGTGAACCCTGCATATCCTGAGGGTATCATGTTGGCAATATTGTTTATGAACGTTTTTGCCCCACTTGTTGATTATTATGTAGTAGATGCTAACAAAAAAAGAAGACTGAAGCGTGCAACGATCTAATACTTACATCATTATTTTCTCAGCCGTCCTAACTATGATTTTGGGCGGTATGCTTTCACTTGCATCTGTAGGTTTAAAACCTGCACAGGAGAAACAGCTGGAGCTTGATACCAAGAAAAAGATTCTTGGTGCTGTTATGGATATTTCAGCAATCGAAAACCCAAATGAGCTACTCGAATTATACAAAAAGAAGGTTAATTCAATCGTTGTAGATTATAATGGTAACGAAGTGACTGAAGATGCTAAGGGAAATGCTTTGGTAGCCGAGAAAGTCAATATTCAGAAGAATAGTCGTTTTGCTAAAGAAGACAGGTTATATCCGGTATTTATGTTTAAAAAGGATGATGGTTCTACAGATGCTTACATCTTTCCGATGTTTGGAGCAGGTTTATGGGATTGGATTTCGGGATATATGGCCTTGGGAGCTGATTTGAACACGATAAGAGGGATAGCTTTTGACCATAAGGCAGAGACTCCAGGTTTAGGGGCAAGAATCACTAGTAGTGAAATTCAAGAAAGATATGTAGACAAACAGATTTTCAATGAATCAGGAGACTTAATGTCGGTAAGCATGGTTAAAGGAGAAGGTAATGCTGGATTGACCAAACACCAAGTTGATGGTATGTCTGGTGCAACACTTACTGGTAAGGGCGTTAATAGAATGCTTATGGACTATTTAAATTGCTATGAGTCTTTCATTCAAAAAGTACAAACAGGTGAGGTTAACCTCGCTATTAATTAATTAAGGATTATGAGCACAGATACTGTAGAAATACAAGAGAAAAAGGAGAAGAAACCTTCTGAGCCACTTCTTTCAAAGCGTCGGAAGAATATTGTAAAGGATCCTTTGAGTGAGGACAACCCAATTACTATACAGGTTTTAGGAATTTGCTCGGCATTGGCCATTACTATCAAAATGGAGCCTACCATTGTGATGTCAATAGCAGTAATTTTCGTAATTGTGTTTTCTAACTTGATTATTTCAGTTATGAGAAACATCATTCCAGGCAGGGTTAGAATCATCGTGCAGCTTGCAATTGTTGCTACCTTGGTTACATTAGTAAGCGAAGTTTTAAAGGCCTATTATTTTGATATGTACAAAGTATTGGGAGCATTTGTGGGTCTTATTATTACTAACTGTATTGTAATGGGGAGGTTAGAAGCATTTGCAATGGCCAATAAGCCTTATGATTCAATACTAGATGGATTAGGTAGCGGTTTTGGATACGCTTGGATCATTTTAGTTGTAGCCTTTTTTAGAGAATTATTTGGATCAGGATCTGTTTTGAATTTCAAAGTATTTGAAGCAATTGGTTGGAATTCATTTCAAACTAATGGTTTGATGGTTGATTCAATTGGAGCCTTTATGGTTTTAGGTATTTTGATTTGGATTCAAAGGACAAAAACAGGTTACGTAGAGCATTAATAGATAGACATGGAAATTTTTAATATAGCTATAAAGGCCACATTTATTGACAACATGATCTTTGCCTATTTTCTAGGCATGTGTTCATTCCTTGCAGTTTCAAAAAAGGTCTCTACTGCATTCGGATTGGGAATGGCGGTGATTTTCGTTTTGACCATAACTACTCCTGTTAACTGGTTGTTGCAAGAATATGTGCTTAAAGAAGGTGCTCTTAAATGGATGGGCGCAAGTTTCGAAACCATTGATCTTACCTTTCTTCAATTCATTATGTTTATTGCAGTAATTGCATCTATGGTGCAATTGGTTGAAATGGTCATTGAGAAATTTTCGCCAGCATTGTACGGTTCACTCGGTATTTTCTTGCCATTGATCGCTGTAAACTGCTCAATTTTAGGTGCTTCTTTGTTTATGGTACAAAGAGATTACACCATAGCTCAAGCGACTTCTTATGGATTTGGTTCTGGTTTGGGATGGTTCTTGGCAATTATAGCTTTGGCGGCTATCAGAGAAAAGCTTAAGTATTCTCATGTGCCTGCTGGATTGAAAGGTTTAGGTATTACTATGCTGATCACAGGTCTGATGGGTCTTGCTTTTAAGAGCTTTATAGGTATAGCCCTTTAAAAAAAAAATCGATAAAACATATTTAAAGGCTTTGTCGTAAATGGCAAGGCCTTTTTTATTGGCCTAAATTATTATCATGAATATTCATCCAATTCTGAATTATTTTCTAAAAGGTCTCCTCTTTGTGGTTCCAATTGGTCTCACAGTTTATATTATTTCTGCGATGGTTGTTTGGGTTGATGGTCTCATCCCAATCAAAATACCGGGAATAGGAATACTAACCGTGCTTTTAGCTACAACAGGATTAGGATATTTGGCTAGCTCAATTTTCGCAAAACCGATCTTTGATTTCCTTAATAGGACATTACAAAAAGTGCCATTAGTTGGGTTTATTTATACGTCAATCAATGATTTAGTTACAGCTTTTGTAGGAGACAAAAAGAAATTTGATCAGCCTGTATTAGTGCCATTTGATGAAAAGGGGCATATTTTAAAGCCAGGATTTATTACTCATCATGATCTTGCAGATATAGGATTGCCGGGAATGGTTTCAGTTTATTTGCCTCATTCTTACAATTTTTCAGGCAATGTATTTATTGTTGATAAATCCACCTTGATTTTGCTGAAAGGGAAAAACACTGATATTATGAAATATATAGTTTCAGGAGGCGTTTCTGGGAAAATTAAAATCGGTTAGATATTATTTGGCAAAAGGCGTGAAAATATATTTATTGTTTTTTGATAATAAGAAACTACGATGATTAAATTTGTTTTTTGATTTATACTAGTGGAAAACGGAATCTACATATTATTTCCAATTAGGAGAACGACTACACCCAGGCGCTCTGCCTGATATTACCATTATGGCTGCTTACGTAGCTGGCCAATCCAAGGATTCTTTCATTATTTTTACCACTTAAGAAATTTACCATGAACAAGTTTGTTGTATCCGTAGGTGATACATCACATGAATATTTAGCCGAAGACATTTGTGAAATGATCGCTGAAAGTGCTCGTCAAAGGGGCACAGGTATTGCTAAGCGTTCTCCAGAATATATCGCAAAAAAATTACGTGAGGGTAAGGCGGTCATAGCTTTGACTACAAAGAAGGAATTAGCAGGATTCTGTTATATTGAAACCTGGGGGCATGGTAAATATGTAGCCAATTCAGGACTTATCGTACATCCTGATTTTAGGAAACATGGTCTGGCTGAGGCTATTAAGGAACGCGCTTTCAAATTATCAAGAAAATTATTTCCTGAAGCCAAATTATTTGGTCTGACTACTAGTCATGCCGTAATGAAAATCAATTCTGATTTAGGTTATAGACCTGTGCCGTTTTCTGAACTCACAGACGATACTGTCTTTTGGCAAGGCTGTAGCAGCTGTGTCAATTTTGAAATACTCTCAAAGAAAAATTTCCAGAATTGTCTCTGCACAGGGATGCTTTATGACCCAGATGAAAAGAAAAGAAAATGGGAGAAAATGCGTAAAGAAGTAACGCAGAAACTAATGATTTGGAAAAAAACGGTAAAAACGAAATGAGTGAAAGAAAGAAAATAGTTTTAGCATTTAGTGGTGGTCTGGATACAACCTATTGCGCCATTTATCTGTCAAAAAAATTTGGGGAAGTACATACTATCACTGTAAATACAGGCGGTTTTGATCAAGCAGAATTAGCCAAAATTGAGGCTAGAGCAAAATCACTTGGTTCTGCTAGCCATGTAAATATTGATGCCACTCAGGATTTTTATTCCAAATCAATCAAATATCTCATTGCTGGAAATGTACTGAAAAACAACACCTATCCACTCTCAGTAAGTGCGGAACGAGTTTTTCAGGCAACAGAAATTGCAAAACATGCTAATGCATTAAATGCTGATGCTATTGCTCATGGTAGTACTGGAGCTGGTAATGATCAGGTGCGGTTTGATATGATTTTTAATATCATGTGTCCTGGCAAAGAAATAATCACACCTATTCGTGATCTTAAACTTTCTCGTGAGGAGGAGATCAAATTCCTTATTGAAAATGGCGTGGAAGGAAATTGGGAGAAAGCGATGTACTCTGTGAATCAGGGATTATGGGGAACTTCGGTTGGAGGTAAGGAGACATTGACTTCTGATAAATATCTACCCGAGCAGGCATTTCCATCTCAACTTCAGTCGGAAGGATCAGAAGAAATTGAAATTGAATTTGTGAAAGGAGAACCAGTTGGATTCAATGGAAGTCCATTGGCTCCAATTGATTGTATTGAGAAAATTGGGGAAATAGCATCAAAATATGCAATCGGGCGAGATATCCATGTGGGAGATACTATCATCGGAATCAAAGGTCGAGTTGGGTTTGAAGCACCAGCTCCTTTGGTGGTGATTAAAGCTCATCACGCATTAGAAAAGCATGTTTTGGGCAAAAATCAACTTTTAATCAAAGATCAAATGTCTTTGACTTATGGCAATTTATTGCATGAAGGACATTATCTCGATCCTGTCATGCGTGATTTGGAAGCGTTATTTACATCGTCACAAAAATTTGTAACAGGTAAAGTGAAAGTGCATTTTTCACCTTATCGTTTTTACATCGTAGGAATTGAATCAGAGTTTGATCTAATGCAGTCCTCTTTTGGTAAATATGGTGAAATGAACAACGCATGGTCAGGTGATGATGTCAAAGGGTTTGCCAAAATATTTGGGAATCAGAATATGATCTATCACAAGGTTCACAATTCAAATAAGGATGATTAAGATTGGAATAATTGGGGCAGCTGGTTATACGGCAGGTGAGTTGATTAGAATATTGATCAATCATCCGCAGGCTACAATAGTGGTTGCTCAAAGTGAAAGTCAATCTGGAATCTCGGTTGATACAATACACAGGGATTTAGTTGGTGAGATTGATCTTAAATTTTCCAAGGATGTTGATTTTGAAGAACTGGATGTAATCTTTCTTTGCAAGGGTCATGGAGAATCGCTCAAATATGTTTCTCAGAATCCAATACCGGCAAAGCTGAAAATTATTGATCTGAGTCATGATTATCGCTTAAAAAGAGATGGTAATGAGTTTGTATATGGCTTGCCGGAGCTGAATAAAGAACTAATTAAAATTTCAAATAAAATTGCCAATCCCGGTTGCTTTGCTACTTGTATTCAACTAGGAATACTCCCTGCAGCCAAAGCTGGGATTATAAAGTCTGAAGTACATACATCAGGAATTACCGGATCAACGGGAGCAGGACAATCTTTAAGTGCCACGTCTCATTTCTCGTGGAGAAATAATAACATGAGCGTGTACAAAGCATTTTCTCATCAGCACTTGGGTGAAATTGGAGAAAGTGTCTTGCAAATTTCCGGCGCAACGACGAAAATCAATTTTATTCCTTATCGAGGAAATTTTACAAGAGGGATTATCATAACGTCCTATTTTGATTCAGATATTTCACTAGAATCAGCGAAGGATCTCTATAGAAATTTCTATAAGTCTGAACCATTTGTACATGTGGTTGAAGATAACCCTGACTTGAAGCAAGTAGTAAATACCAACAAGGCGATTGTCTATTTGGAAAAGCATGATGGTAAAATCATGGTCATTAGCATGATCGACAATCTATTAAAAGGAGCATCAGGTCAGGCCATTCAAAACATGAACCTGATGTTTGGTTTAGACGAAAAAACAGGATTAAATATTAAATCAGCAGGATTTTAAATTGGGGGTTATGACTGAAAAAAAAATAGCAATCATTGGCGCAGGTAATTTAGGGGTCTCTATTGCTGAAGGAATCGTAGAGAAAAAACTGCGACTGAGCAGCGATATGATTCTTACGAGAAGACATCCAGAAAGTATAGGCTATCTGCAGGCAAAAGGATACCAAACAATAAAATCCAATGCTGAAGCTGTTAGTCAGTCGCGCATTGTGATGCTTTGTGTGCAACCAAAGCAGTTACCCAATGTATTGAAAGAAATTAATCCGGTTTTAACCAAGGATCACATACTTGTATCGGTAATTACGGGAGTTTTGTTGGAGGAAATTGAATCGCAAATTTCTTCTGAATCGAGAGTTATCAGAGCCATGCCCAATACTGCAATAGCCATTGGAGAATCCATGACTTGCATTTGCTCGAATCAGAATCAGGAATACATTAAGGAAATTCAGACCTTGTTTGATGCCTTAGGAAAAACTTTGATCATTGACGAAAAATTAATGCAGGCAGCCACTGTTCTTGGAGCAAGTGGAATTGCGTTTTTTATGAGATTTTTGCGAGCAGCAACTCAAGGTGGAGTTCAAATGGGCTTTCATTCTGATGAAGCGCAGCTGATAGCCGTACAAACTGCCAAAGGTGCTGCTTCCTTAATTCTAGAAAACAACCAACATCCTGAAGTCGAAATCGACAAGGTAACAACACCGCAAGGATGTACCATTGCTGGTTTAAATGAAATGGAGCATCAAGGGTTAAGTTCAGCCATCATCAAAGGACTGATGGTTTCATATGAGAGAATATCAAACATCAAATAACATGAAGCAATTTCTATCGGTAAATGATGTGCTTGATCCCAATGAGTTAGTAGAAAAGGCCATTTCATTGAAAAAAGATCCATTTGCTTTTCAGCAATTAGGTAAAAATAAAACGTTGGGAATGCTCTTTTTTAACTCCAGCTTAAGGACAAGAATGAGCACACAAAAAGCCGCCAAAAATCTGGGAATGGAAGTGATGGTGATGAACGTGACGCAGGATTCCTGGCAGATTGAAACGGAAGAAGGCGCGATCATGAATGGCGACAAAGCTGAGCATATCATGGAAGCCGCAGCTGTGATGGGGCAATATTGTGACATTTTAGGCGTGCGATCTTTTCCCGGACTCAAAGACCGTGAACTTGATTATAGCGAGCATTTGATCCAATCTTTTGTCAAATATGCCGGTGTGCCTATCGTGAGTTTAGAATCTGCCACTTTGCATCCTTTTCAATCTTTGGCAGATTTGATTACGATAAAAGAACACCAAAAAACGAAAAGGCCTAAAGTCGTGCTTTCTTGGGCACCACATATAAAAGCTTTGCCTCAGGCAGTTGCCAATAGTTTTTCTGAATGGATCCAAAAAACGGATGTGGATTTTGTAATTACCCATCCGGAAGGTTTGGAGTTGGCTGAAAAGTTCGCTGACCCAGCTTTAATTGAATATAATCAACAAAAAGCGCTTGAAGGGGCAGATTTTGTTTACGTTAAGAATTGGTCGTCGTATATTGACTATGGGAAAATAGTGAATAAGCCAGATTGGATCATTAATGAAGAAAAAATAGCTTTAACCAACAACGCCAGAGTGATGCATTGTCTTCCTGTAAGGAGAAATGTGGTCATCAGCGATGAGGTGATGAATAGTAAAAATTCCTTAATGATTGAGCAGGCAAACAATAGGACTTATTCGGCCCAGATTGTTTTAAAAGAAATTTTACAGCATCTATAGACCATGGATATGAAAAAGAAATTAAACGTAATCAAAATAGGAGGAGCAGTCATTGACGATCCGCTTATGTTGTCTGATTTTCTCACAGAATTTGCGAAAATCGAAGGAGCAAAGATCCTTGTTCATGGAGGCGGGAAGGTGGCCACTCAAATGGGCGAAAAACTTGGTGTGTCTCCAAAAATCATAGAAGGAAGAAGAATCACTGATGAAGTAACCATTGAAATTGTAACAATGGTTTACGCAGGACTTGTCAATAAGCGCATTGTTGCCCAATTACAGTCACATAACATCAATGCGATTGGATTGTCTGGCGCTGATGCTAACTGTATCAAAGCAAAAAAACGTCCCATAAAAGCTGGAATTGATTATGGTTTGGTAGGAGATATTCGCGAGATCAATACGGATGTTTTTAACGAACTAATGATATCAGGTAAAATACCTGTTATTGCTCCATTGACGCATGATGGCTATGGTCAGTTACTTAATACCAATGCGGATACAATTGCGTCAGAGATTGCCATATCAATGGCGAAATTATTTGATGTGACCTTGTCTCTGACTTTTGAAATGGAAGGTGTGATGGAAGATGTATCTGATCCTGATTCCATTATCAGGTCTCTAAATAAATCACAATACGAAATTTTGAAATCTGAATTTAAAGTCCACGACGGGATGATTCCTAAATTGGATAATGCTTTTCATGTTATTGAAAGCGGAGTAAAATCAGTCAGAGTCTGCAGATTCAATCAAATCGGTAATCCCGAAAATGGCACTATCCTTCAGGCGTAATATCGATCAGATTCATGATGAAGCTATCATCCTCCTCAGTAGGCTAATAGAAATACCGAGCCTCAGCAAGGAGGAAGATAAAACCGCGGATTTGATTGATGATTATTTGAAAAAATATGAGGTAGAAACCCATAGGAGGGGAAATAACGTTTGGGCTTACAATAAATATTTTGATGCATCAAAACAATGCATCTTGCTTAATTCGCATCACGATACAGTAAAACCAAACCAGGGATATACACTTGATCCATATAAGGCTCAGGTGATTGATGATAAGCTTTTTGGTTTGGGTAGTAATGATGCCGGAGGAGCATTGGTTTCTTTGCTTTTTACTTTTCTGTATCTGCATGATTCAGAAAATCTGCCTTTTAACATCGTGTTTGCAGCTACGGCAGAGGAAGAAATTTCTGGCCAAAATGGAGTTTCAAGCATTTTAGGAGAAATTGAAAATATCGCTTTCGGAATAGTTGGAGAACCCACTGAGATGGAAATGGCCATTGCGGAAAAGGGATTGATGGTATTGGATTGCTATTGCTATGGCAAATCAGGGCATGCTGCGCGTGAAGAAGGTGAAAATGCGATTTACAAGGCTATAAGGGATATAGAATGGTTTAGATCTTACAATTTTGATAAGGTTTCAGAATATTTGGGGCCTGTGAAAATGTCCGTAACGATGATAAAATCAGGCTATCAGCACAATGTTGTGCCTGATGAATGTCATTTTGTAGTAGATGTGAGAGGGACAGATGCTTATACCAATGAGCAAATGCTAGAGATCATCAGGGAAAATGTTTCTTCAGAAATTAAAGAAAGATCAACTCGACTTCAGCCTTCATTCATCGATGCAGATCATATGTTATTAAAAGCGGCAGATGCACTTGGATTTGGTGTTTACGGATCTCCAACATTATCTGATCAGGCCTTGATGTCTTTTCCTACAGTGAAAATTGGACCAGGATTATCAGCTAGATCACATTCTGCTGATGAATTTATCTTCGTTTCAGAAATCAGACAGGGTATCACCGGATATCTGGCGCTGCTAAATAAAATATTGAAATCATAAATAAGTAAAAATGAAGCTCTGGCAAAAATCCATTGATGTCAATGATAAAATCGAATCCTTTACTGTTGGTGACGACAGGAAACTCGATTTGATGCTTGCACCTTTTGATATCCTTGGAAGTTTGGCTCACATCAAAATGCTAACTTCCATTGGTTTACTTGAGCCAGCAGAATTGGAAGCATTGAGTTTGGAGCTAAAGTCATTGTACCAATTGGCCGTCAATGGTGAATTTGTAATCAAGGATGATGTTGAGGATGTCCACTCTCAGGTAGAGTTTATTCTTACCGAGAGATTGGGAGAAATTGGCAAGAAAATCCATAGCGGTAGATCAAGAAATGATCAGGTTCTTGTGGACTTGAAAATGTATTTCAGATGGGAGATTGAGCAAATTGTGAATCTGGTTGATGAGCTTTTCAAAACTTTGATTTCCCTAAGCGATCGCTATAAAAATATATTGATTCCAGGCTATACGCATATGCAGGTGGCCATGCCTTCTTCGTTTGGTTTATGGTTTGGGGCGTATGCCGAAAGTCTTACAGATGATCTTCATTCATTGCAGGCTGCTTATGCCATAGCCAATAAAAATCCTTTGGGTTCAGCTGCTGGATATGGTTCTTCTTTTCCCCTTGATCGGGAAATGACCAGCAGTTTGTTAGGTTTTGATCAGCCTAATTACAATGTGGTTTATGCGCAAATGACCAGAGGAAAATCGGAAAAGGCTTTCGCCAATGCAATAGCAGCTGTTGCTTCCACACTTGGTAAAATGTCTATGGACATATGCATGTATGCCGGGCAGAATTTTGGTTTTCTGTCTTTTCCTGATGAGCTCACCACAGGATCGAGCATCATGCCTCATAAGAAAAATCCGGATGTCTTCGAATTGGTGAGAGGACGATGCAATCAGTTACAGGCTTTACCAAACGAAATAGCGCTTTTGCTCACAAATCTACCAAGTGGCTATCATCGTGATTTGCAAGGATTAAAAGAAAGATTATTTCCCGGCATTCAATCAATCAAGGATTGTCTGGAGATTGCCAATTTTGCCCTAAGTCAGGTGAAAGTAAAAGAAGATATAATCTCTGATCCACGTTACGATTATCTGTTTACAGTTGAGTTAGTCAATGAATTGGTACTAGAAGGAGTTCCTTTCCGTGATGCATATAAGGAAGTTGGCAAAAGAGTTGAAGACGGAACTTATGTTCCTAATAGAAATGTGAAACATACACATCTCGGAAGTTTAGGTAATCTGGGAAATGAACAGATTTCAGCCCAACAAAAAAGGGAACTTGAAAAATTCCCTTTTACTAATGTATCTGAATCAATCGAAAGACTTATTTCTTAGTCGATTGTTAATTTAAAATCAATTGGAATTTTAACAGTGGAAGCAATGTTTTCGCCATTTGCATTTCTTGCTGGGCTAAACTTTAAGTCCATCATTGCCTTTTCAACAGCAACCTGAAGATTTTTGCAAGGAGTTGCAATTACTCTGTTCGAAACAACTTCGCCTGCTTCATTAATTTTTACTAACACCACAACTCTGCCTTCTACGGCATTAATGCGAGATGATAGAGGATATTCAATGTTGCTTATCACCTCAGTAAGGTTTGCAGCTTTCGCAGATATTGCTTCATTTGGCCCAGTTGCATAAGTAGCACTAGTGAAAAGAAGAGTAAAAAGAAGTGTTGCGATTAAAGTTTTCATATCCTTGTTATCTAAATGATATGGTGAAGTTAAGCAAATATTAATTAGATAACAATTCGGTAACATTAAATTTTAACTGAATTAACATGATTTTTCATAGGTTGAATTATGCCATAAGTTTGGTTCCGCATTTCAAATCATGCTATTAGACCTGATATGATTTGTTATCTTTAAATCGTGGATTTTAAACCAAAAGACAAACCTTTTCATATCTATCGCTCATCCGCAGGATCAGGTAAAACCTATACTTTAACAAAGGAATACCTTAAAATAGCTCTGGCAAGTGCCAACGCGTTTCGCCAAATTTTGGGTGTTACATTCACTAACAAGGCTACCGAAGAGATGAAATCTCGTATTATCTCTGTGTTAAGAGATATTTCCGCAGGTAAAAATCCATCGGTCCAACAAGAGCTTCAAAAGTCATTACAAATTTCCGAAGATCAGATCAGGAAGATTGCCACTTCGACACTCACCGATATTTTACATCAATATGGGAGGTTTTCGGTTGTGACGATCGATAGTTTTTTTCATCAGGTGATCAGATCTTTCGCTAAAGAAATGGGACTTCAGGGGTCTTTTTCTATAGATCTCGATTTGGCCATGGTCATGCAAAAGGTAGTGGACGATTTACTTCAGGAGGTTGGAAATGAGGATAAAAAGAATCTGAAGAAATGGCTGATGCAGTTTGCCGAAGAGCGTGTAGAAAATGGCGAATCCTGGGATATTAGAAGGGAAATCAATAATCTGGCGAAAGAAGTACTCAGTGATGGCTTTAAACCTTTTTCGAAGGAATTATTGTCATTGGGTCAAAACCCGAAATTTTTTCAGGATACAAAAAAATCGATAGATCAAATCCGAGTTGGATATGAAAATACGATCAAATCGATTTGCGACAAAGCCATCAAATTAATCAACGATTCTGGGGTAGATCCTGCAGATTTTAAAGGTGGAAAAACACAAAGTCCAGTGCTTCTCTTCTACAAAGTTTCTTCCACTTTTGAAGTAAGTGAAAGCCAAAGAAACAAAGCTGGTGATCGTTCAGCATGGTTGAAACCAAAGGATCCAAAGAATGGTCAGCTTGAGCCTGTTCTGGATGCCGGATTGGCTGATTTTTATGATCAGATAATAGAACATATTGATAGCCAAAGGATAGGCTACAATTCTGCATTTGAATCACTTCGGTATTTCTATACTTTCGGTATTTTATCCGAGATCAATCGTAAAATTCAGGATTATCGTGATGAACATGACGTGATGTTAATCGCGGATTTACCGGATTTTTTGCATCAAATAATCAACGATAGCGAGACGCCTTATATTTATGAAAAAGTAGGTTCGCTTTATCAACATTACCTGATTGATGAGTTTCAGGATACATCCTCTTTTCAATGGGATAACTTCAAACCTTTGGTGAAAAATGCTGCAGATGAAGGCAGCTTTAGTATGGTAGTAGGGGATGTAAAGCAGAGTATTTATCGCTGGCGTGGTGGCGACTGGCAATTGCTGCAAAGCCAGTTGAAGACTGATATTGGAGATTATCATGTTTTTGAAGATACGCTTAAAATGAATTGGCGAAGCACTTATCAGGTGATCGCTTTTAACAACGCTTTTTTTCAGGCTGGTCTGCTCCAGTCAAGAAAATATTTCGAAGAATCTATTACTGAAGTACATGATTTGGAGATGCAGCAGCGGATCGCTCATCGCATTGATGAGGTCTTAGCTACTTATGAAGATGTGAGTCAGCAGATTCCGGATTTTCGATCTGATGACGAGGGATTTATCAAAATTGGCTTTATCAATGCGGAAGAAGCCGAGGAAGCCGAAGGATGGAAAGATATCGCCATCATGCAAACGATCAAGGCAGTAGAGGAAGCTCAGGAAAATGGTTATGAGCTTAGGGATATCGCGATTTTGACAAGAAATAAACCTGAAGGGAAAAAGCTTGCAAGTGCGTTTATGCGCCATAAAGATTCCGAAGCAGCCAAACCGGGTTTGTCTTATGATGTGGTGAGTTCGGAGGCGTTAAATCTGTCTTCTTCACACATTGTGAGATTCGTAGTAAGTCTGATCAAATGGTTAAGTGATGAGTCCAACACCATTGTTTTAACAGAATGGCTGTATGAATACAGACAGTATTTAAGGAAACCAGATGCCTCTGAAAACTCATCTTTTGCTGATAAGGAGCAATGGCAGGAATTGGTACCTGAAGCTTTTTCCAAAAACAAAAATTACCTCAAGACCTTGCCCTTGTATGAACTTGTGGAGCGGATCATCAATCTGTTTGATCTGAATAAATACAAAGAGGAGTTCACCTATCTACAGGGTTTTCAGGATGCTATTTTGGATTATTCTAAAAATGAAAGAGGTGATATTGCGTCATTTTTGATTTGGTGGGAAGAAAAGAAAGACGGAAAGAATATTCAAATCTCCGATGACAACAATGCCATTAAAATCATGACCATTCACAAATCGAAAGGTTTGGAATTTCCGGTAGTCATCGTTCCCTTTTTGAGTTGGGATCTGGATCATAGTCCACAAAATGACAACATTCTTTGGTCAAAAGGTGGGGATCTTGCGCCTTTTAGTCAGCTTCCGATTTTGCCATTGAGATATTCGTCAAAGCTTGCAAATACCTATTGGGCGATGGATTATTATGATGAAAAGCTGAAGGCTTTCCTCGATAATCTTAATTTACTCTATGTAGCTTTTACCAGACCGATAGATGCTTTGGTTGCTTTTGGTACATTGCCAAAGCCCCCGAAAGGAGCTTCAGCGCCAGATTTGAATAATATCAAATTGAAAAAATGCGGTGACTTTGTACTGAGTACAGTTCAGGGTTTGGATGGATTTGATGACTCTGAATTCACTTATTCTCAAGGCAAGTGGAAATCACAAAAAGGTAGCCGATCCGGTAATCTCACCGAGGAGTTCGCTCTGAATACTTATCATAGTCATCCATGGCGGGAAAAAGTGAGCATCCAGATGCGTGGAGCCAATGAATTAGGTGAAAATATTTTCTCAGAAGCACAACTTCAAGGTGTGCGAATTCATGATTTGATCAGTAGAATAAAATACAAAAAAGACCTTGATACCTTGTCCGATAATCCTGAGCGTGACATGATGCAAATGGTTGTGAATCACGCTGAGCTTTCAGATTGGTTTGATGAAAAATGGCAGGTGGACACAGAAGTAACCATACTTTTACCAAATGGTGATTTTAAGCGAATAGACAGGATCAATCGCAACGCAGATGAAACTGTTGTCATTGATTTTAAGACGGGATCACCACGAACAAAGGATCAAAAGCAGGTGAAAGAATACATGCAAATACTCTCCGAAATGGGATTTAAGCACATCTCCGGTCGGCTGGTTTACCTATCAGAGATGGTCGTGGAAACCGTGAATGCTAAATGAAAAAATCAATGCATGATGCCTTTTTCTTTGAGGTATTCGTATTTTTCACCGCAATTCATTTGGGTGAGTCCACTACTGACTGCTGAATTATTGCCATTCTGATCTTTTTCAAATTGTGCTTTGTTGGCTGTTACGAAAGAATCAAAAAACGCTCCTGCTTCTTCTCTAAACACATCAATGATATGACCATCAATTTGCTGGTTGTGAGCGTCATTGTCAGGATATTCCTCAATCAAACTTTTCAGTTCTTTTTCCATATGATCCAGGTTGTCAATATCCAAGTGGCCATGATTGAATCGCGGTACTCCAAGTACAAATTTGATTACATATTGTGCAGTGTAAATGTCTTCTGGTTCCAACACTTCACCTTTGGTTTTTAGCTCATACTGCATGGGCAAGGCAAATGTTTCCGCCAGAAAGGATCGCTCAATGCCATCAGCTTTCACTACTTCATCATAAACTAACTTCAATTTTTCAGTCCCTTTTTCAGGATCTTTTCCTTTTTGCTTGTTCTCCTTGATTTTCTCTTTGAGAGCATCTGATGCTGGTTTTATGAGTTCTGCACTTGCATTCCAGGTAGATAAAAACTCATAAGCCACTTGTTTTAGTTTACTCTTTTCATGGTGGTGCATGTGTTTTGTTTTGTCAGAAAGTGTTTCCTGTGAATATCCACAGATGCAAAACATCAAGGCAGTAAAAGTCAGGCAATAGTTTAGGTGGCGATGCATTTGATTTTAGATTAGGTGGCTGTAATTTATGGATTTTCACGCTCTGTCTTCTATCCTCAATTTTAGTTTGTTTATATATCCGCTTTTCACTTTTTCTACCTTCATTTTATGCTTTAGATTGCCAGTCAGTATTATATGAAAACTAACAGCTTCATTCAAGAATTAGCCGGGCGAATCCTCTCAGAAAATGATTCGTTGGAGAAGGTTACCATCATCTTCCCCAACAGAAGGGCTGGTTTATTTTTCAGAAAGGCGTTGGCTGAACTGATTGATAAACCGCTATGGATGCCGACTGTGACCAGCTTGGAGGATTTCCTGCTCAAAAATCAGCCATTGAGAAAGATCGAAACCCTGGAAGGCGTGTTTTCTTTATTTGAAGTTTACAAGAGCTTTCAACCTCAGGAAGAGGCGTTTGATCAGTTTTATTTCTGGGGAGAAATGATCCTGAAAGATTTCAATGAAATAGATCATTATCTGGTTGATCCTAAAAAGCTCTTTACCTCAATCAAAACCCAAAAGGAACTTGATGAGGAATTTTATTTCCTCGACGATGAGGAACGTAAAATCATCCAATCTTTCTGGGCGAGTTTCCTTCCGAAATCATCCAAAACTCAGGAAGCATTTCTCGAAACATGGAAGATTTTATTGCCAATTTATGAGAAGTTTACCGCTGCTTTGATTCAAAAAGGGGAGGCGTATACTGGTCTCATTTACAGGCAACTTACTGACAATATGAATAAGTATTTTGCGGGATATGATCGCAAAATATATTTCGCTGGCTTCAATGCATTGACCTTCACTGAAGAAAAGATTTTCAAATATTTTGTGAAAGAAAAGGGCGCCTCTATTGTCTGGGATATCGATAGTTATTACTTCAAAAATAGAAAACAGGAGGCGGGTTTTTTCCTGCGTCAGTATGCAAGGGATGGTGTGATGTCTGGCACTTTCCCCAAAGAACCTCCAACAAGATTTGAAGACAAAACATTAAAAATATTCAAAAAAACAGGTGTTTCTCTTGAAGTAGGTCAGACCAAAGCTTTGGCCGAAAAGCTGGAGGAATTAGCTGCTGATCCGGGTTTTGTTCTGGAAAAAACCGTGATCGTTTTGCCACAGGAAAACATGCTTTTCCCGGTACTTCATGCTTTGCCAAAGGCGATTGATAAAATAAATATCACCATGGGTTTTCCACTCAAGGATACGCCGATATACAGTCTGGTGGAGAGCCTTTTGGTATTACAAAATCCACCTCGTAAGAGTGAGATCAACAAGGTTTTGTTTTATTACCGACCAGTAGTTGAAATTCTGGAGCATCCACTTATTAACGAATTGGAACCAGAGAAATCCAAAGATTTAATTGCCAGAATCAGGAAGAGAAATCAGGTGATGTTGTATCAGGATGAGCTGGGATTTGAACATCCATTGTTGCAGCTTATTTTCCAAAAAGCTGTTCACCCGCTTCAATATCTGATGGATGTGTTGAAAGCATTGCATGATCAATGGAAAGATGCAGAGCATGATGTGGAGCTATCTTTTATCAGTAAGTTTTACGAGCATGTGGATAGCCTACAGCACATGATCGGCGATCGTCAGGATCAATTGGCTTATGATTTCCTGATCAAGTTATTCAGAAGATTATCAAGAAGTTTGAAGATTCCATTTACAGGTGAGCCGCTGCATGGTCTTCAGATCATGGGAATATTGGAGACCAGAAACCTTGATTTTGATAATGTCTTTGTGCTCAATATGAATGAAGATGCCTGGCCAGCGCCTCCGAAACGCGGTAGTTTCATTCCTTACAACATTCGAAAAGCATTTGAACTACCGGTACAGGATCATCACGATGCGATCTATGCCTATTTGTTTTACCGATTGATGCAGCGAGCCAGCTACATTCATTTTTATTACAACACGGTTTCTGAATTTAACATGAATGGTGAGCTCAGCCGACTGGTACAACAGCTTGAGGTAGAGTCTGGCTTTGAAATATCTCCACAAACCCTGGCTAACCCCATAAAAGTGCCATATCCTGAGCCAATTCTGGTTGAAAAAACAGATGAGGTTTTTGATAAAATGAGGCGTTTTCTCAATGGATATGATAGAAAAGATGCTTCCCGATTCACACCGTCGGCACTCAATGCCTATCTCGATTGTAGGTTGAGATTTTATTTTAAATATGTTGAAAAGCTTTGGGAGCCTGAGGAAGTACAGGAAGAAATGGATGCAATGGTTTTTGGGAATTTATTGCATAATACCATGGAGCTGCTTTATAAAGATTTCATCGAAAAGCAGAAGCGTGATGTGATCAATCCAGAGGATTTCTTTTGGTTGCAAACCAGTGTGGAAGGAGCTTTGAAGAAGATTTTCATAGAGCATTATGGTATCACCCAGGAGAAGCGATTCAAACCTGAAGGACGTACCTTAATCGCCTGGGACATCCTGATCAAGTTTATCAATCAGATCCTGAAGTTGGATCAGGCATATGCACCATTCAAGATCATTGGTTTGGAAGCCAGCACAAGAGAAGGTTATAGTTTGGAATTCCCCATTGAAGTAAATGGTGAATCTATCGCCATCAGGATGAAAGGAATCATTGACAGGCTGGACTATAAACAAGGTAAAATTCGTGTAGTTGATTATAAAACCGGACGCGATAGTCGGGAATTTAAATCTATGAGTTCTTTGACAGATAGAGAAGATAAAGGTCGAAACAAAGCAGCTTTTCAGGTGATATTTTATGCCTATCTATTCTCTAAAAAGTATGAGGAAAAATATGACCTGATCGAACCTGGTATTTTTAACAGTTCCGATCTTTTCAAAAAGGAATTTGATTCCAGACTCATGCAGAAGGAGGCATACAAAACGGCCATCCCGATGACTGATTTCAATCAGCATATTGATGAATATGAAGCGGGTGTCAGGGATTTATTGGTGGAAATGTTTGATAAAAATGTGCCCTTCAATCAGACAGAAGATGAGAAGAAATGCGGCTATTGTCCTTACAAAAATATCTGTGGTAGGTCCTAAATATTTCAAATATTGATTTGAAATGGTTGGCTGAGAGATACATTAAATGTTGTATCAGCTTTTTTTCCTTGAAATTTCGTTGGAAAGCAACCCCATTTAAACCCTATTTCGAGCTGTTCACTCAAAATCCTCCGATTCGTCAAAAATTGGAACTAAGTGCAATGATACTTTTTTAAAAGTGGTATTTTTACCTTTGTAAGTTATGGCTAAAACAATATTTACGATGAAAATATCATCTATAAAATTCATACTTATATTATGTTTTTCATTTGTATTTCAATTTGCGTTTTCGCAATGTGACGAGACGACTGTTTGCACACCAAATAATTGCCCTGCAAATGAAGCCGATCTGGCAGATGGTGGTGAGTTTTGCGGTACTTGTACAATTAATGTTGGTGGATCAATTACTATCACAGATGATGTATGCTGGGTTAGTGGCACTCTTCAAATTGATGGAAACGGTGGAGAGACTGAATTTACGCTCAATGCCGGCGCAACTCTAAATATTGTTTCGGGAGTGGTACATGTAGATGATGGAGGTGCTGATATTCTTGGCGATATAGTAATCATGAATGGAGCTGAATTTAGGCAAACAGCCGCAAATAATATCAGAGTAAACGGAGGAACAATCACTGTAGAATCAGGAGGTTTGCTTGATGTACAAGACGATTTTTTGGTTTATAATGGAGCTGTTTTTACAATAGATGCTGGTGGTGTGGCTAACATTGGTGACGATTTGCGCAACAGCGCCAATGGAAATGGTGGGCCAGGTTCCTATGGAACGATCGTAGTAAATGGAACACTCAATGTCCCAGATAGTGATGCTGATATTGTAATATATGATACTAATCCGGATGATAGCAGTTTAAGCGGAACTGGAATTATCAATTATGGTGGATCATTAACTGATGGCGAAGGCGGAATATTTTCGGACTGCATCTCCCCGTGTGATGGTAGTGTTTTACCAGTAGATCTAATCAGTTTCGTAGGCCAACTTTATGAAGGTAATCAAATCGCCAAACTAGAATGGATCACAGGATCAGAAGAAAATAACCTTGGATTCTACATTGAGAGAAGTATCGATGGTATTGAATTTGAAGAAATTGGCTTTGTAGAGGGAAATGGATCTACTTCAGATATAAATACTTACAGCTTCTTAGATCAGTCAATGTTTATAAGCTCATATTATCGATTGCGTCAGGTAGATTATGATGGAGGATATGAGTATAGCCATTGGGTTTTTGTGTCCATGATCGATTCGTCGGTTAAAAACGCTATTCGACTTTATCCAAATCCAACCCAAGGTGCAATCTCATTTGGAGGGCTGGTAAATGAGATATATGATATTAAGGTAATGGATATGACAGGAAGAGTCATTTTGACAATCGAAAAGCAAAGTCTCATTGATTCTGAATATGCAATCAATAAGGCCATTGAGCAGCACACTAAAGGATTATTCCTTTTTCAATTCGTGAATCCGGGACTGACTCAATCTATCCGACTTATTAAAAATTGATCTACTTTACTAACTGAGTTGATCAGTCAATCAATTACTTATCAACTCATTTTAGATTTTACCGGTAACTTTAATAATCTTCCAATAATTTGCTTCATATATTGTGATGATTGCTAGTGATTGGTGGTTATTTTTGTATTTTCCGAAAAGGAATTACTAAAACCACAATTTGCATGTCAATCAAAGTTGCTATAAGACATTTTACCAAATACTCATACGATCGTAACATTCAGCTGAGTCCACAGGTAATTCGTTTACGGCCTGCGCCACATTCCAGAACTTTCATCAAGGGTTATTCATTAAAAATCAAACCCGAAAACCATTTCATCAACTGGCAGCAGGATCCATTTGGTAACTACCTGGCAAGAATAGTTTTTCCGGAAAAGGTCAATCACTTTGAAGTAGATGTCGAGGTGATTGCCGACATGGTGGTGATCAATCCATTTGATTTTTTCATAGAAGAGTATGCGGAAAAGTATCCCTTTAAATATCCTGAAGGACTTTTAAAGCAGCTTGCACCATATCTGGAAGTTGCTGAGCATGATCCACTTTTAATGGATCTGGTAGCCAAAGCCAAGACAAAAATCACTGACGATATAACCACGGTAAATCTCGTGGTAGCTATCAATCAGATCATATACGAGACATTAAATTACAATATCAGACTAGAGCCGGGAGTGCAGTCATGTGAGGAAACACTCAGACTCAATTCAGGTTCATGTAGGGATTTTTCATGGCTGTTTGTACAGGTGCTGAGACATCTGGGTCTTGCTGCGCGATTTACTTCAGGCTATTTGGTTCAGCTTAAATCTGACGAAAAATCACTTGACGGTCCGTCAGGTCCAGAAGAAGATTTTACCGATTTGCATGCTTGGACAGAGGTTTATATCCCCGGTGCTGGCTGGATCGGATTGGACTCCACATCAGGTTTGTTTGCAGGAGAAGGTCATATCCCCCTGGCATGTACGCCTGATCCTGGCAGTGCAGCTCCAATCTCAGGTATGGCTGAGCCAGCGAAAACAGATTTTCAATTTGAAAATACAGTTACACGAATTGAAGAAAAACCACGTGTAACCAAACCTTACTCTGAAGATCAGTGGAATAGTATTGTAGCAGTCGGTGATCAAATTGATGCAGACCTTTTTGCTAATGATGTGAGACTGACAATGGGTGGCGAGCCCACGTTTGTTTCTATTGACAATCAAGATGCCCCTGAATGGAATTCTGGAGCTGATGGTGAGCACAAAAGAAAACTTGCCAATGTACTTTTTCATAAAATGAAAGGTGAGTTTGCACAGGGAGCATTGATGCAATATGGTCAGGGAAAATGGTATCCGGGTGAGCCTTTGCCTCGCTGGAAACTGGCTTGTTATTGGAGAAGGGATGGTCATCAAATGTGGCGAAATGATCAGTTGCTAGCAGATTTATCAAAAGATTATAAATACACTCAAAAAGAAGCCAATGAGTTTATTACCGGATTGGTTGGTGAACTCAATATTGATTCGAAAAATATCACTCCAGCTTTTGAAGACCCATTTTATTTCATCTGGGAAGAAAGCAAAATACCTGTCAATGTAGATCCGCTAAAGCTGGATCTCAAATCTCCATTGGAAAGACAAAAACTTGCTCAGCTTTTGAATGATGGCTTAGATAAACCAGTAGGTTTTGCTGTGCCTATTAGTTGGGATTTGGAAGAGTCAAGTTGGAAGAGCTGCAAATGGTCGTTTAGGAGAAGGGACTTGTTTTTAATTCCGGGTAATTCGCCGGCTGGTCTGCGTTTACCATTGGATTCCATCCAGTTCGTAGATCCAAAGGAGGAAGAAATCATTCCGGAACGAGATCTATTTGCTGAAACAGGAGCATTGTCACATCCTGATGATTTGGCTTCAGTAGTGGCCACAACAAAAGCTTTCAATACTTCAGAAAAGATCTTTAAGACTTGTCTTATTGTTGAGCCGAGAGACGGGAAAATTTTCGTATTCTTTCCTCCGGTACAATATCTCGAACATTATCTCGATTTAGTTGCTGCTGTGGAGCGTGTTGCTGAAAAGCTGAATATGCCAATTCTAATCGAAGGATATGATCCGCCGGCAGATAATCGTATTCAAAAATTTAATATCACTCCTGACCCAGGCGTGATTGAAGTCAATATTCATCCAGCCAACAGCTGGAGAGAGCTGCTTCATAATTATGCAATCCTTTACGAAAAGGCCAAAGAGTCAAGGCTTATTTCTGAAAAATTTGATCTGGATGGAAAACATACAGGAACCGGAGGAGGAAACCATGTGACATTAGGTGGCGCGAAACCAGCTGATAGTCCGATATTGAGAAGACCAGACGTACTCAAAAGCCTGATTACTTATTGGCAACATCATCCGTCTTTGTCTTATTTATTTTCGACCCAATTCATTGGCCCTACAAGTCAGGCGCCACGTGTTGATGAAGGACGTGATGATATTTTATATGAATTGGAATTGGCATTCCAGCAAATCCCTGATTTGAAGGAAAATGAAGTGCCATTCTGGCTAGTGGATAGGATTTTCAGAAATCTATTGATCGACATTACCGGAAATACTCATCGTGCAGAATTTTGCATTGACAAGCTCTATTCACCAGATTCTTCAACAGGCAGGTTGGGAATTCTTGAGTTCAGAGGTTTTGATATGCCGCCTCATTATCGAATGAGTATGGTGCAGATGTTGTTGATCCGTGGTTTGGTAAGTTGGTTCTGGAAAACTCCTTATGATCACAGTTTGGTCCGTTGGGGAACGGCATTGCATGATCGCTTCCTACTTCCACATTATTGTTACAAAGATCTTGGGGAAGTGATGAATGACCTGAGAAATGCAGAGTATGGCTTTGACATCAGCTGGTTCGATCCGTTTTTCAGTTTTAGGTTCCCATTCCTTGGTGAACTTCAGGTGGATGATATTCACATCGAATTGAAAATGGCCATAGAACCGTGGAATGTGTTGGGTGAGGAGATATCCAGTACGGGGACAGCACGATTTGTTGATTCATCTTTGGAGCGACTTCAAATCAAAATATCAGGATTGACGGATTCCAGATATCATTTGCTATGTAATGGATTCAGAATTCCATTGAAAAATACTGGTGTGCAGGGAGAGTACGTCACTGGGGTTCGCTATAGAGCATGGCAGCCGCCATCTGCACTTCATCCTACACTTGGAGTAGATACGCCACTTACATTCGACCTATTTGATACATGGACTAAAAAGTCTGTTGCTGCCTGTCAATATCATGTGATGCATCCGGGAGGAAGAAATTATGACACTTTTCCGGTCAATAGCTATGAGGCAGAGTCAAGAAGAATTTCAAGATTTTTTGATTTTGGTCATTCTATTAATCTTGTCGAGCCAACGGTCACCCAGCCACAAGCAACTGGTAGATTTGTGACAAAAGTGAATATTTTGACAAACTATGAGGCGGTCGGTGAAACGTATAATCCAGACTTCCCACATACCATGGATTTGAGAAGATATAAACGTAAGAAGTAGTCTTCTTTTTGGTAAATAATTTGAGCAAATTGCCCCCATGATTGAATCATATCTGGTTGATAAGATGTTTAACAACACGCCATTTCTCGATGAATTGGCCACAGTTGAAGGAAAAGTGTCTCCGCAATGGTCACGCCTTGCCAGATATTATGAAAAATTGGGACCTGAAAAAATGTCTCAGTTTCAGGAAGAAGTAAGCCGCCAACTTCGGGAAAACGGGGTAACCTACAATGTATATGGTGACCCAGATGGGATGAACCGACCATGGAAATTGGATCCTATTCCGATGGTTATTGGCGGTGAAGATTGGTCGCTTATTGAAAAAGGGTTACAGCAGCGCGCTCATTTGCTCAACTATATTCTTTCAGATATTTATGGTAGCCGCCACCTCATCAAGGATGGTTTGATTCCCTTTGAGTTGATCTATAATCACAAAGGTTTTTTGCGACAAGCAGATAAAATCAAAATAGATGGAGATCAACAGTTGATCCAATACGCCGCTGACCTGGCTCGTGGGCCTAACGGCAAAATGTGGGTACTCCACGATCGGACAGATGCACCATCTGGAGCAGGTTATGCTTTCGAAAATAGAGCTGCCATGACAAGGGTTTTTCCAGATTTGATTCGGGAAAATCAGGTGAGAAAAATTTCATCCTATTTTCAGGTGCTGAAAAATACAATAGTTCAGCTAACCTCAAGAAATCAGGAAAATCCACGCGTTGTATTACTCTCACCAGGACCTACAAACGAGACTTATTTCGAACATGCTTACATATCTTCCTTCATGGGATTCACCCTTGCTTTAGGGGAAGATCTAACAGTGAGTGATGGTTACGTCTGGTTGAAAACACTTAAAGGTCTGGAAAAAGTAGATGTGATCATCAGAAGAGTAGATGATATATTTTGTGACCCACTTGAGTTTAAAAGTAACTCTCATCTTGGTGTGGTAGGATTAATGGAGGCTATTCGGCAAAGGAA
Organism: uncultured Marinoscillum sp.; assembly: GCA_964353015.1. Lineage (GTDB taxonomy): Bacteria > Bacteroidota > Bacteroidia > Cytophagales > Cyclobacteriaceae > JAMZMI01. The sequence goes on from CAYGUA010000028.1 coordinate 55,207, forward strand.
AGTTTTGGTCATTAATCCAATGGGTTGCAGAATTCTTGAAAATCCCGGATTGATGGCATTTCTTCCAAAAATCTGTCGAACCATTCTGGGAGAGGAGTTGATTTTGCCATCAGTTGCTACCTGGTGGTGTGGTCAAGAAAAGGAGAAAAAATTCGTTCTTGAAAATATTGATACATTAATCATTCGGAAAATTTATAGGGACGATATTCATAGATCGGTATTTGGTGGAGATCTTTCAGAGGATGAGAAATATAGACTCAAGGCAGAAATCCAGAAATCGCCTTATCTTTTTGCCGCACAGGAAGTAGTCAATTTTTCTACTACACCAGTTTGGATCAATCAGAAACTCGAAGCAAGGAACGCTGTTTTCAGAAGCTACATCGTAGCTGATACCCAAAATAAAGATTATTTGGTCATGCCAGGCGGGCTTTCGACCAGCTCACCTCAAAAGGGAATTTTTATTGTCTCCAATCAGGCAGGAGGCATCAGTAAGGATACCTGGGTTCTTGGTAAAACCAATGAAACCGCTAGCAATGAGGCTTCTTCCCGAAGAGATTCCAAGGTTCAATCTATGGTCAAACCATCACTTCCAAGCAGAACTGGTGAGCACCTTTTTTGGATGGGAAGATACATGGAGCGATCAGTGGCTGTGGTGCGGCTGATGCGTATGTCGCTTATGACTTACACAGAATCTGATGAAGACATCCAAACTACAGATGATCCGGTTCTTTTCACTCAGCTGAAAAGCTTAACCAGATTGACGGGAACGGCCCCTGGGTTTAATAAGAAGAGCATTTTAAAGAATCCAGATAAGGAACTTTTTTCTCTGGCTTTGGATGAAAAAAGAATGGGAACTCTGGCGCATTCGTTGAATTCATTTCTTGCCAATGGATTTGCTGTGCGCGACAGATTGAGTCTTGATACATGGCGTATTTTAGATAGCGTAAGTGAGGAGCTTTCGGCCATGAGAAATCATCGTGGCAACTTGATGTGGGTTTACCATTCTCTGGATAACCTGGTTGTAAAGCTGATGGCATTTTATGGATTGAATATCGACAACATGACAAGGGAACCTACATGGCACCTGCTCAATGTCGGTCGTTTTGTAGAATCTGCTATCAATAATTGTATCGTTTTGGATGCTATGCTCACCAAAAATTTCTCAGTAGAAGTCAACAAGTCATTGATGGAAGACACATTGAGATGCAATGAAAGCCTTGTGACATATAGATATCGCTACAGATCTATTTTGGAGCTTAATGGTGTCTTGTCCTTACTCATGCTTGATGAGGATAATCCAAGATCGCTTATTTATCAGATCCTGAGGATTGACAGGCATCTTAAAGGACTTCCTGCCCAGTCAGAAGAGGAAGGTTATAGCCCTGCCAGAAAAAAGTTATTAGAGACAGTCACTAAGCTGCGACTCGTAGATATTAACAGTATTACGGGATTAGATGACAAAAAGAAAAATTATGAAGACGTTCGTATTTTTCTCTCTGAAATCAAAACATTATTAGCGGAAACTGCAGTACTTGTGATGGAGAAATATTTTAGCCATACAGGCAATCGATACAGCATGATCCAATCTTCCATCTTACCTGAGATATGAACTACAGAGTTGTGCATATTACCGATTACATCTATGAATCATCGGCATCATTGTGTCACAATGTGATGTTTCAGGTACCAAGAGATTTGCCTTTTCAGCAGGTTATTAGTTTCAAACATGCCATCACTCCAGAGCCGAGCTACCAAATGGATCGTGTGGACTTTTTTGAAAATAAATACCTGTTCTTTTCTATCGAGAAGTCGCATAAAAAACTGAAAGTCGTCTCTGAAAGTGAAGTTTCGATTAGTCAGCCAAATTGGATGTCGATTAATCCTTCATTGACACAGTCATGGGAAGAGGTGGTTGAGTGGCTGCAAAGCACTGATGCGTTGAACGACATCCGTCAGTTCTATTTGCAATCCAATCATGTCACTTTTGTTGACGGTATTAAGGAATACACGCTTGAATCGTTTATGCCCGGACGCCCAATCATGGAGGCGATGCTGGAATTAAATACCCGCATAAATACTGATTTCAAATTCACTCCTGGCTTTACGGATATCAGTACTCCACTTTCGCAGGTATTTGAATCAAAGAAAGGAGTCTGTCAGGATTTCGCTCATTTTGAATTGGCTTGTCTCAGATCTATCGGACTTGCTGCACGCTATGTGAGTGGATATATAGAAACGATACCCCCTCCAGGCGTTCCTAAACTTGTTGGAGCTGATGCTTCACATGCATGGGTGGCGATTTACATTCCTGGTCATGATTGGGTAGAGTTCGATGCAACCAACAATCTATTGGTCAATGACAAACACATAAGAGTCGCTGTTGGACGTGATTTTGCGGATATTACTCCACTTAAAGGAATCGTTTATAGCGTGGGCAAGCAAAACATGAAGGTGAGCGTAGATGTACGCAACCTGGAAACTTATCCAGATTAATCTTTTAACACATCGTAGATTTTAACCTTTTCCCAATTTGGTTTTTGTGATTTCACAAATGCGATGTGTAGAGGGTTTTCCAAATAGGCATTCATATCTGCCGTGTTATCAAATGTCATGGTGATAAAATAGGAGAATGAATTGTCAACGATTTCTCTTGGTGTCATTGCTGGTTTTCCGACATAATAAGTTTTAATCTCGTCTATATCCTCCATCAACTTAATTCCGTCAGAAATTGATTGATCAAGTTCGCTTTGATGCTTAAGCCAGATGATCACCGTGTGCATCAATTCACCTTCTATTTTTTTGTCATTTTTAGATATTGATGGATTACATGCACCAAGAAGCAGGAAAACTCCAAGTGAAATCAGTGTAGGATATTTCATCTCATGGGTTGGTTAAGGTTGTAGATTCATATTGTGATTTGTATGAAGCCAAAGACTCGAGAATTCGTTTTTTCTGACTAATTAGTTGATCTCGTTTTAAAATATTTTTCTTTAAAATTTTTCTATTTCGTCGTTGGCGCAAAGTGTGCAGACCGATACCTCTGTACCATGCTGTAGTAAGTCCTAGTATGTACAAAATTGGGAATGAGATTATGGCAATCCACCAGATAGAAAACAGGCCAATCAGGATCGAAATCACAATGAACCAAACAAGATAAGTCACGGTTCCGATTGAGAATGAGATCGTTGCAGAGAAAGCCGGATTGATTGGTTTGAGGTTTGCCTCACCATTTATTCGTGGACGGTATTTAGTTCTATAAAGATGCTGAATCCACAAAAATGGAATGGCATTGATCACAAATCCCAAGATGAAAACAGGTGACAATAGCGTCAGAATTGACCAGGCCAAAAACTTATTTTCACCAGCCTTTATTTCCAATTCACGTGGATTTATGTTCAATGATTTTAAGGAGGAAAAATATTCTTCCAGCTCATTGCTTACCTGTTTTACGACAGCCGGTTGCTTTTCCTGGAAATAGACAATTGCATTAATCACAGATTTTTGAAACATAAATCTGCTGGCTGTATTGACTTCAACATTTCGTCGATCCAGTTGGTGGTGATAGATAGAGTTGATTTGTGAGACCAATGGATCCAATTCATAATGCTCAATATGAAGCATATGATTTTGAAGCCCAGACTCAATCAACTGAGTCAATTCTTTAACAGTTTCTGGAGATTCTTCTGCCAACTGTATTGCAGAATAGTCAATCGGTTCGCCAAATTTCACAAGAATGTCACTGTGAAATTTGTGTGCATCTTCATAATTCAATCCGATTGGGACGATGTGAACAGGTTTGTAGCTTGATGTTTTTTTATAACCTGCCAGAATTCTTGCCACCCCTGTTTTCAGATTTCTAAGCTTGTTTTCGGTCACACTATTTCCTTCCGGGAAAATCAGAATGGAGCCATTTTTATCCAGACATTTATAACATTCGCTGAACATTTCACTGTTGTCCACAGCCTGCCCCTCATAATTATTTGGTCGAAACACAGGAATCATGTTAAACTCATGTTTGAGCAACCAGGATTTAAATCCTTTCCCGAAATATTCTGCCCCGGCAAGGAAGTGAATTCTTTTAAAAAACAAGATCGAAACCACCAAAGGATCAATCAAGGCACTAGGGTGATTGGCGATATAAATGACGGGCCCAGATTGAGGAATATTTTCACGCCCTAGTACTTCAATATTTCTGAAAAATCCCTTCAGACCTAAGTGAATAATGGACTTTGTGAAATGGTAGATCATCTAATAAGCGGGCTATTTTATTTTCAAATAACAACAAGAAAGGTAATAATTATTTGATGAGTTGGCCAAAATCATTTTCCTTCAAATTTTCTTTACAAGCTGCAATCGCTATTTTAGATCAATAAAAGAAAATGCATGATTGAACCTGGCAAGGAATCACCACAACTGAAGAAAACACTTGGCCCTTTGATGCTCTGGGGATTGGGTGTAGGGTATGTGATATCCGGAATGTATTTCGGTTGGAATCTTGGGCTTGCTGAAGGTGGAACACTGGGTTTGGCTATTGCTACCTTTTTTATCATCATCATGTATGTAACCTTCACTTTTAGCTACACGGAGCTAGCATGTGCTATTCCAAAAGCAGGTGGAGCCTTTGATTATGCCGATCGTGCACTTGGTAAAAGGCTTGGATTTTTGGCTGGAATGGCTCAGAATGTGGAATTTATATTCGCGCCTCCAGCGATTGCGGCGGCCATTGGTGCCTATTTCAATATTTTCTTTCCTGAAATTGATACGCTTTACATTGCCATTTTTGCTTACCTCCTTTTCACAACCCTCAATATTGTAGGTGTAAAAGCGGCAGCCACATTTGAGTTGGTTATTACTATTTTGGCTGTGCTTGAGTTACTCATTTTTGCTGGTGTTTGTTTGCCAAAATTCGAATATTCCAATCTCCAGATCAATGCATTGCCTTATGGTTATCAAGGCGCTTTCGCGGCTATTCCATTTGCGATATGGTTTTTTCTGGCCATAGAAGGGGTGGCCAATGTCGCCGAGGAAGCTCGAAACCCACAGCGAAGTATCATGATTGGATTTGGCTCAGCTATTTTGACCTTGGTGGTACTGTGTCTGCTCACATTTGTATCCGCTGTTGGAGTAGATGGATGGGAATCCGTGGTTTATCCGGCTGGTAGCTCGGAACTTTCAGATTCGCCACTTCCCTTGGCTTTAGGCAAGATTGTGGGTGAAAGTCATTTTCTATTTCATTTACTGATTACGGTTGGTTTATTTGGCTTGATTGCATCTTTTCATGGAATCATACTTGCAGCAGGTCGATCCACTTTTGAGTTTGGTAGAGTTGGATATATTCCAAAATCCCTTGGTAAGGTTCATCCCAAAACAAGCACACCAGCCAATGCGCTTATCGTGAACATGTTCATAGGAATTTTGGCTTTGCTCACTGGAAAAACAGGAGAAATTATCACCATTGCATGTTTTGGAGCACTCACACTTTACATCGTTTCCATGATCGCGTTTTTGGCTTTGCGTAAAAATGAACCTGATATGATCCGACCGTTCAAGGTTCCGTTTTATCCGTATTTCCCAGTCATTGCCTTGGTGATCGCCGTTGTTGCTTTCGTAGCAATGACTATTTATAATATTAAGCTGGCGTTAATTTATGCCGCAATTTTAGCAGCGTCTTATCTGTGGTTTCTATTTACAGATAAAAAGAATTAATTTGATACCATGTCCATAGAACACATCATTCAGCAAGTAAAAGACCATCCTTACAACAAGGTGAAAGTAGCAATCACTGATATAGATGGCGTGTTGCGAGGAAAGCTGATGTTGAAGGAAAAATTTCTTTCAGCCGTTGAAAAAGGTTTTGGTTTTTGCGATGTGGTTTTTGGTTGGGATATGGTAGATGAAGCCTATGACAATGTAAAAGTCACAGGTTGGCATACAGGATATCCTGATGCAGCTGCACGCATTGATGTCAATACTTTTCGCAAAGTTCCCTGGGACGAAGAAATACCTTTTTTTCTCGCTGATTTCAGTATTGAATCTTCACCAGTTAATGAAATTTGTCCCCGAACTTTATTGAAAAAGGTAAAGGAAAAAGCCATCTCAATGGGTTTTGAACCTATGTTTTCTCAAGAATTTGAATGGTTCAATTTTGAAGAAACCCCAGCCAGTATTCAGGAGAAAGGTTTCATAAATCCCAAAGCATTAACTCCAGGAATGTTTGGATATTCTATTTTAAGAAGCTCTCAAAATGCCGGATATTTTAATGATCTTTTTGATTTGATGGAGCAATTTGATGTACCCTTGGAAGGATTACATACGGAAACTGGCCCTGGAGTATATGAGGCAGCCATTAGATACAGTGATTTGATTGAAGCTGCAGATCGTGCTGTTTTATTCAAATCGGGAGTAAAGGAAATCGCATTCAAACATGGAATCATGGCAAGCTTCATGGCCAAATGGTCTGAAAAATTACCGGGTTGCAGTGGACATGTTCACCAAAGTCTTTGGAAAGATGGGAAGAATGCGTTTTTCGATGCTAAAGACGCTAAAAACATGAGCGAGACGATGAAGAGCTACATGGCTGGGCAGCTTGCGTGCCTGCCTTTTATTTTGCCAATGATTGCTCCAACTATCAATAGTTACAAAAGACTGGTAGAAGGCGCCTGGGCGCCAACAACCTTGACATGGGCCGTCGATAATCGTACAACAGCTTTGCGAGCACTTCCTGATGGCGAAAATGCATCAAGACTGGAAACAAGAGTAGTTGGTTCGGATGTAAATCCTTATCTCGCCATGGCGGCCTGTCTGGCATCTGGACTTTACGGCATTGAAAAAGGCCTCAAACTTCATACCCCTGAGACTGTCGGAAATGGATACAAAGATCTCAAAAATGGCACTTTACCTAATGGACTAAAAGAAGCTACTCTGCTGATGAAATCATCCGATATTCCTGCATATCTTTTTGGTAGCTCATTCGTGAATCATTTCGTGAGCACCAGAGAATGGGAATGCAGACAATATGAAAAAGCTGTCACAGATTGGGAATTAAGAAGATATTTCGAAATAATATAGACATGGAATCTTTCCTAAATGAACCACCAATTTAACTTCAACTTTCCCACACCGATCAGATTTGGTGTTGGCGTGATCAATGAGCTACCTGATCATATCATGGATCAAGGATTGAAACATCCACTGATAGTAACAGATGGAGTTGTAGCACAGCTTGATTTTTTCAAACAAATCATCCAATCACTTAAAGCAAAAAATCTTGCTGTAGATGTTTATTCTGAGATGCACAAAAATCCGATTAAGTCTGATGTGCTTCATGGGGGGGACTTCTATCACGAACATCATTGTGATTGTATTATTGGTATAGGAGGTGGGGTTGCATTGGATGTAGCCAGAGCCATTTTGCTCCGAATCAATCATCACCGGGATTTATTTGATTATGATGATTTGATCGGTGGAGATCAATATGTGACCGAAGATGTGCCTTATTTTGTGACCGTACCGACGACAGCAGGAACTGGCAGTGAAGTGGGGCGGAGCGCCATCATTTCAGAAGATATTTCTAAGAAAAAACGCATTCTTTTCTCGCCAAAATTGCTCTCCAAAAAAGTTTTTGCTGATCCAATACTCACCATGGAGTTGCCGCCATTTATTACGGCTGCCACTGGCATGGATGCGCTCACGCATAACATGGAAGCATATTTGGCCAAAAATTATCATCCGATGTGTGATGGTATTGCTTTGGAAGGAATGGCATTGATTGCAAAATCCATCGAAAGAGCAACGCACAAACCAGATTTGAGTTCACGATCAGATATGCTTCTTGGATCGTTGATGGGTGCGGTTGCTTTTCAGAAAGGTTTGGGAATCGTTCATAGCCTTGCTCATCCACTTTCTAGCCTTTTGGACACACATCATGGACTAGCCAATGCCGTGAATTTACCTTATGGCATGGAGTTTAACTATGATGGATTTGAAAGCAGATTTGATCGCATGGCAGAGTTTTTAGGTGTGATCGAAAGTAATGGAGAGCGTGTTGTTAATTTTCTTTTTGAACTAAATGAAAGACTTGGTTTACCAACCAAACTATCAGAAATAGGCGTGAAATCTGAACATATAGAACCTCTTTCTAAATTGGCAATAGCCGATTTTTGTCATCCGAACAACCCCAAAACTGTCACAGAAACGGATTTTAAATCGATTTACGAAAGAGCGTTTTGATATGCTTAAAATAGGTGTTTCTGCATGTTTCATGTATCCTGATAGCAATCGATCGGTTTTCAGTCCGAAAACGCTGAGTTATATCGAAAACGACATGGCAAGATATCTATCCAGAAAAGGAGTGATGCCGGTGCTTATTCCTGATGTCGATTCTGAGATTCAGAAGGAAAGTTTGGAAGAAATGGACGGTTTTATCTTTCAGGGTGGAACAGACATGGCCCCACAGTCATATGGTGAAGAGCCAATAGAAAATGGTCGGTGGAAAGGGGATGCTGTTCGAGATAAATATGATTTGAAACTCATGGATTACGCAGTTAAAAGTAAAAAGCCAATCCTTGGAATTTGCAGAGGTATGCAGTTGATGAATGTGTATTTTGGTGGAACACTTTATCAGGATACTTCTACCCAAAGACCTGATAGTTTGGTGCATCGGGATGCACAAGTTTATGATAAATTATCGCATAACATTCGCTTTTCAGAAGGACGTATTTTATCAAAATTATATAGTGATGATGCCACAAATCAGGTAAACAGTGTGCATCATCAATCAGTCAAATCATTGGGGAAAAATCTTGTTGTGCTCGCCGAATGCCCGGATGATCATGTGATTGAAGCCATAGGATATACCAATGAGCCCGAAGGTAAAGTCATGGCTGTGCAGTGGCATCCGGAGTTTTCTGCAACACTAGGAGATGCAGTTATTGACGCAGAAAAATTGTATGATTATTTTTTAAATCAGGTTCAAAAATCAAAAGAACAATTATGAAAATTATCAATCCGGCTACTGAAGAGGTAATAGCTGATTTTGAAATGGATTCGCAAGAATCAATTAATCATAAATTGAATGTGTTGAAGTCAGGTCAGCACCAATGGAGAAAGTTGGAAGTAAAAGATCGCTTGGCTTGTATTGAGCGATTTGGCGAATTGGTCATGTCAAATCAAACAGAGCTGGCAACAATCCTTACATCTGAAACAGGTAAACCCATCCGTCAATCGATGGGCGAGATAGCCGGTTCGCTTAACCGAATTGCACACCTAAAACAAAATGCCGAAAAATGGCTGCAGGAAGAAATCCTCACTGAAGGAGCTACGAAAGAGACAATCAAATATGAGCCAATCGGTGTAGTGGCTAATATTTCGGCTTGGAATTTTCCTTATAATGTTGGCTTCAATGTGTTTTTATATGCACTCGTGGCAGGAAATTCAGTGATTTACAAGCCTTCTGAATACGCAGCACTTACAGGCTTGAAATTCAGGGATATGCTTTACGAAGCAGGTGTTCCTTCGGATGTTTTTCAAATTGTGATTGGTGGTGGAGATATTGGAGAATCGATGCTTCAAGCAAATATGGATGCTTATTTCTTTACTGGTTCGTACAAAACAGGTTTGCATATTGTCAAAACTGTTGCACATAAAATGGTGCCTGTTCAGCTCGAGTTGGGAGGCAAGGATCCTCTTTATATCATGGATGATGTAGCAGATGTGAAACAAGCTGCTATCAATGCTGCCGAAGGTGCATTTTATAACAATGGACAGAGTTGCTGTGCAGTTGAGCGCATATATGTTCAAGAGAAAATTTATGATCAGTTTGTCGATCATTTTGTTGATGAGGTTAAGGGCTATGAAATTGGTGATCCAACCAGCGAGTCAACTTTCATAGGACCTTTGACCAGACAACCTCAGCTAGATGTGATTTTGAATCAGATTAAAGATGCCGAGTCAAAAGGCGCAAAAGTGTTGCTTGGCGGAAGTCGAATTGCTAGAAGTGGTTATTATCTGGAACCCACAGTGGTGGCGGAAGTGAATCATTCTATGGAAATAATGATGGAGGAATCATTTGGTCCGGTCATAGGCATTCAGAAAGTAAAAACAGATGAGGAGGCTCTGAGATTGATGCAAGACACGGCATATGGCCTTACTGCGGCTATTTTTTCAAGTGATGAAAATAGGGCAAAAATGATTCTGGATCAAATGGATACGGGTACAGTCTATTGGAATTGCTGCGACCGGGTAAGTCCTAATGTGCCATGGTCTGGCAGAAAACATTCTGGGCTAGGTGCGACTTTATCATATTCTGGTATTCGTGCATTCACAAAACCGAAGGCTTATCATCTCAGGAAATAAAAAAAACCGTGCGCGGTAGTATCTAAAAAACTGTGTAAGTGAGGTCTGGGTATAAATTCAGACCTTATTTTTTTATTATTACACAGTTAAATGGAACCGAAAGATTTTATTGATGATGCTTTTCTTAAACAGTTTAAGGATGGCAAAGAGTTTATGTCCTTCATGGACCAGATGTACAAGCGTGGCGTTGAGAAGATGCTGGAGGGTGAGCTTGATGCTCATCTGGGGTATAAGAAGCATGATAAGTTTAGGAAAGACACTTCAAACTCCAGAAATGGTTTTGCTGAGAAGTCAGTGAAGACGGAACATGGAGAGTTGAGTATCAAAGTGCCCAGAGACCGAGATGCCTCGTTTGATCCTCAGATATTACCCAAACGAAGCAAGTTGTCAGAGGGCATTGAAAAGCTTGTCATATCACTTTATGCTAAAGGGATGTCCAATGCTGATATAGAGGAGCAGCTTCGTGAATTGTACGACTTTAGGCTGCCTCCATCAACTATATCTACGATTACAGCAAGGGTATCTGAAGATGTGATTGCCTGGCAAAACAGGCCACTTGATCCATTGTACTTCATCGTCTGGATGGACGGGATAGTCTTCAAGGTAAGAGAGAATAGCAAAGTGATCAATAAGACCATCTACCTTGCCGTAGGCCTAAATAAAGAGGGAAAGAAAGAGGTTTTAGGTCTTTGGCTAGGCAAGAATGAGAGCAGTTCATTTTGGATGACAGTACTCACTGATTTGCAGGCCAGAGGCGTAGAGGACATGTTGATCACCTGTACAGACAACCTTAATGGGTTTACCCAAACAATCAAGTCAGTCTTTCCTCAGTCTACTACGCAGATCTGTGTGGTACATCAGATTAGGAATGCAAATAGGTATGTGGTTTGGAAAGACAAGAAGCTATTCTCTGCTGATATGAAGCTCATTTACACTGCTCCAACCAAACAAATGGCTGAACTAGAACTCACCCAGTTTGAGGAAAAATGGGGAGGTAAATATCCATATGCGATTAGAAGCTGGAAGATGAATTGGGATGAACTAACATCGTTTTTTGACTTTCCATTAGAGATCAGGAGAATCATTTACACCACAAACCTGATTGAAAATCTTAATGGTAAAATCAGAAAATACACTAAAAATAAGATGTCATTCCCTACAGATGATGCAGTCAAAAAATCGGTCTATCTAGCACTAATGGAGACAACAAAAAAATGGACAATGCCAGTTAGACATTGGCCAATACTATTAAACCAGTTTATGGCTATATTTGAAGACAGGGTTAAAGTCTGATGCCCAACCCTTGATCTCACTTACACACTTTACTGGATACTGTCCCGTGCGCCATGCACGGTTTTAATATCATGAATATTTCTGAGTCTTACTTGACCAAGAATAGTTTATTCAACTGTACTTGTATTTACTTTTTTCGATTCAACTTCTTTTCTCAAGTTTGACAGTTTTTCTTCAACCGTGGCAATAGCTTCTTCTTTTTTAGCCAGTTCTTCCCCTTTTAGTTCGCCACTTTCTTTTTGCTTGGCTACTCGTTCTTTTGCCTCTTGTAGTTTTAGCTCTCTTTTGGCCAACTCTGATTCGGATTCTGAGATTTCATCTGCGAGCTCTGTTTGTTTTGATTTTACTTTATTTTTTGCCTCTTCCGATCTGATTTCGCCAAACTCTTTGCCTTTCAGATCACCTTTTTCCTTACCATAGGAATTGCCTGATTTTTCTTCATTTTTGTCATCATCATCATCATCATCATCATCTTCTTCTTCCTTCCCTTCCTTCTTTTCTCTTATTTTCTCGGCATCTTCCTTTAGATTTTCTGATTTCTCTCTGGCCTCATCTTTTATTTTCTCTGATTTTTCTTTAGTCTCATCTTCCTCTTTTTCTGCTCGTTCTTTCAGTTTTTCACCTTCCTTTCTTATCTCGTCTTCATTTTCCTCGACTTCCTTTTTTACCTTATCTTTTTTGTCCTTTAGCTCCTTTATTTCTTTGGAAGCCTTATCTTTTTCTTTTCCTTCCTGAGCATGAACTGCAGCACTGCTAGCTATGATAAATCCAACTAGCATTAATAATTTTAAAATTTTCATGATTATAAATTTTCAAGTAGAGAATCTACTTCGGTTAGGGTTTCTTCAGTTGTATTAATTAAATCGTTTTTTGCATCATCAATGTTTTTGATGATTTCATCAGCAATTTCGGCATCAGTTTTAGTTGATTCTGTGGGTTTTGTAGAACTGCCACAAGCACTTATAAATGCGAGTGACACGAGAATCGAATAAATTTTTTTCATCAGTTAAATTGGTTTGTTTTTATGTAAAGAGACGCTTTTTATTAATAATCACAAATGTCTATCGACCTATAGGAGTATTCGGTCTATGAAAGATGGATTTTAGCGAATTAATCCATTAATATTAATAATTCTAAAACCGCTGAAATGAAAACCGCTATAATCACTTTTACCTTATTGTTTCTGAGTCTGGCTGCTTCAACTCAGGAATTTGGCGATGAGGTGGATAGTTTAAGAAAGCAATTAAAAACCCTTCCCGCTGGAAATTATGAGGTTCGAGCGAATCTGTATTTACAGCTAGCCTGGGAAATGAGAGATGCAAGACCAGATTCATCACTCTATTTTGCAAATAATGCCTTAAAATTTGCTGAAGAGAAAAAATTAAAACACCAGAAAGTACAGGCAATCAATTACATAGGAATCGCCTATCGAAATCTTAGTAATTATTCCAAAGCCTTTGAAAAATACCTGGAAGCTTTAAATCTGGCTGAAGAAATTGGCGACAAAGAGCAGATCGGCTACTCGCTGATCAACCTCGGTAATCTTTATTTGTTTCAGACGAATTATCAGGGTGCTATCAGATATTTTATTCAGGCTTTAGATCAGGCTCAGATATTGGCCAATAGACGTATGGTGGCCTATTGCTATCTCAATTTGGGAAGATCCTATATGGGTATCGATGAATTTGGTCAAGCCGAACTGTATTTCCTGCAGGCCATTGAAATCAGGAAAGAACAAAATGATACTTATGGACAGATAGCTGCGGAAATAGATCTGGCTGATGTGTATCTCAAAAAGGGAGATTTGGATCGTTCGTTGCGCTATCATGAGGAATTGATCGAACGAATAGATCCTGTAGATAACCCTCGTGCCTTGTGTCTTGGTTTTAACAATATTGCGAAAATTCAGATAGCTAAAGGCAATCTAAAAGCGGCAGAAATCAATGCTTTCAAATCTATTGAGATTGCCAAGAAAGTATCCTCAAGATTTGATGAAAAAAATATCCTGGAGACATTAAGCCAGCTTTATGCGAAAGGGGATAACTATCAAAAAGCTTATGAATACCATACCAAGTTTGCAGATATGAATCAGCAGCTTTTTAGTGAGGAAAATATCAGGAAAATTGAACAACTAAAAAATCAATACACTATTGAAAAGCAAGAATCTGAAAATTTGTTTTTAAGGAAGCAGGATGATCTCAACAAGGAAATAATCAATCGCCAAAAGGCTATTATTGGTTTGTCAGTACTTGGTATATCGTTGCTTTTGATCATCGTATTTATATCTTATCGGGCGCTGCAAATAAGAAATAAACTGAATAAAGAGATCAATCAGCAAAAGGATAAAATCCAATCTGATAAGGATATAATTGAGTTTCAGGCTGTCAGATTAGAAGAATTGAATGAAGCTAAATCCAGATTTTTTGCTAACGTTTCACATGATCTGCGTACTCCGCTCAGCTTAATCTATGGCAATATTGAAATGCTTTCTGAAGATGGCGACTCCTATCTATCCCAATCTGCTTTGAGGAATCTGGATATTGGGCTGAAAAACTGTAAGCGATTATTATACCTCACTGATGAGATCAATGACCTTACCAAGCTTGAGGAAGGCAAGATTGTATTGAAGCGAGAAGTGGTGAGAATCGGTTCGTACTTGAAAATGCTCTCAACCATGTTTGAGGGCACTGCTGATTACAAAGGAGTGAAGCTTGATTTTGAGAATAATCTTTCTTCACAGGACTGCATTTCACTTGATCCTCGTCAGTTTGAAAAGATTTTTTATAATCTTATAGCCAATTCAATCCGCCATACTGATAAAGGTGGGGAGATAAAAATCAGAACAAGAAAACATCTTTCAAAAGCCATTATCGAGGTATCAGATACCGGGGATGGCATAAGCAGTGAAAGTATTCCTTATATATTTGATCGATTCTACCAATCGAAAAACAATCCGCATCGATCAAGAGAAGGGTTGGGAATTGGGCTTGCTTTAGTCAAGGAGTTAGTAGATCTACACGAAGGTGAAATTGAGGTAGAGAGTCAGATCGGTGTGGGTACTACATTTATTCTTTCATTTTATATCGTTGATAAGCTGTCCGGACAAATCAATGAGGACCAGCTATTCACACAGGTCAATGATCGCAAGCATTTATACAGTGATTTAGATAGAGAAACAGAAGCAGGAGTAAGTCTGCCTAAGCAGGAGATGAGCAAAAGATCTGTTTTAATCGTAGATGACCATCCTGAAATCAGGTATCATATCAGGCAAATACTAGAGGACGACCATCATATCATTGAGGCAGCTCATGGTCTTGAGGCGTTGGAAATATTGAAAATGAATGAGGTAAACTTGATCATTTCAGATTTGATGATGCCTTGGATGGATGGGTTTGAGCTACTCGAAGCGATCAATAGCAATGAAGACTTTAGGAAAATCCCAGTACTCGTAGTTTCTGCGAGAATTTCAGAAGAAGATCAGGAGAAGGTACTTTATCACGGTGTGAATGACTATCTGAAGAAGCCTTTTCAAAAAAAGGAACTCAAGATGAGGGTCAATAACTTGCTTCAGCAGAAAGAAAAATGGGATCAGGGCCAAAGTGAATTTTCGCAAATGTTTGACAAGCAAAACCATGAATTATTTGAGCGCGATATTTTAACTAAGGTGGAATCATTGATTATGGATAGGATCGCAGATGTGAGTTTGTCTGTCTTTGATCTTGCTGATGCCATGGCTGCAAGCGAACGTCAGGTTTACAGAATGATCAAAAAAATGACTGGTTTGACTCCATATGAATTCATTATGGAGATCAGGTTGAAATATGCTGATTATCTGATAAGAAAAAACAAAGTAAAAAATGCAACCGAAGCTGCTAAAAGTATTGGATTGAAAAACGTAACTACCTTCAATAAACAATACGAGAAGAAATTTGGAAGGAAGCCTACTGAAATATTGAAATCGTGAAAGAAATCGATTAGTTAATACTTGGAACAAATATTTCGTTGAACAGGTTGTATGTCGGGCTATAAAAATCGTAGAAATAATTTTGGGCGTAAATCATAATTACCAGATTTTGCCTTGGCACAAGAAACAAAGCTTGTCCAAAATCAACAGGGGATATGAAGATTTCTTCCGCTCCCAAACCATAATAGCTAGCCAATTCTGCTGAAAATGAACGCCAACCAAAACCAGTATCATAGAAAACTGTGGCATTTGTCTTTATACTCATCATTTCATAAACCCAGTTTTCATTTAAAATGCGTTTTCTTTTCCAAAGTCCATAATTGGCAAATAGATAACCAATTTTCACAAAATCTATGTCCGATGTGCTCAGTCCCGTCACTCCATCCAGGTTGCCAGCGGGATCAGCTTCCCAAACAAATTCGTTGATTTGAATTGGTTTTAGGATTCGCTCTGTGATGTATTCTTTCAAATCCACATCACCCAAGGCAAATTGCATGATGCTCGTCAGGATTATGTTACCAGCCGAATTTGTAACCAGTCTCACTCCTGGAGGTGCTTCCATGTCTTTTTTGATCACATAACTCACCCAGTCACTGGTATTTTTCATCTTATACAAATCATTAGATGTGCTTTGCAATGAGTTGCTTTCGGTCCAAACCAGTCCGCTTCTATTCGTCAAGATATGCCGTATCGTGATTTCTTTCTTCTCTGGTTGAGCATCAAATACATTGAAGTATGCGGGCATATATTCATAGATAGGATCATCTATACTTTTGATGAAGCCATCATTGATGATTTCACCTAAAGCAGCTACGGTTAGAATCGATGTGGAAAATCCCAAAGGCCTTAATTGGGATCGGAAAGAATCGTCGTAATAATTCTCAAAAACGATTTGATCATCTTTTAATATGATCAGCGATTTCACCTCAAAAAAGTCTCCATTTTTAATGCGTTCGTCGGTGTTTAGAAGCAGACTTTCACTTAACCCTACTTCAGCTGGGTTTGCATATCCCCAGATTTCCTGATCACGAGGTAACTCGTCATTGGCATAACATGATGCCAGAAATACGATCCATATGAAGTGATAATATTTCATTCTTCTTTTGGCGCATAAAAATAACCAAGTCGAATTCCAATGTTGAATGTCGGACCATGATAATCATTAGGATTCAGCTGAGTAAGATCAAGCTGATGTGTGAAACGCCATCCAGCTGAGCCATATATCTGCATAAAAGATATAGGCAAATAAGAAACTTGCATTTCTGGCTTAATGATATAAAATCGATCTTCAAAAATTGCTTTTTTTGTTTCTTTATCTTCCCATGTTATATCACCGTAGCTGACATTCATTCTTGCATAAAGTTGGATTTTTTCACCTCGGTGAATACTTTTTCCAATAAATCCACCAGTATGTTTATATGGAAGATTGTAATCTCTTGGAAAAAAAGGATCGGTTGAAGTTTTACCCTCACCTTCGGATATGAAAAATCCTGCAGCAAAGCCTTCATAGAAAATCCCCAATCCAAGCTGTTTGGAAAAACTCATTCCTTCTTGCTCTGGCCCGTATTCAAAATTTTGATCAAAATATCCTGCAATCTCCTTTGTGAACGGTTTTTTCTTTTCAACAAAAATAGAGTCCGTTTCATTTTGATTGGAATCCTGTTTTTGTTGCGCAGATAATCCGAACGAAACCAAACAAAATACGAAAAACAACTGCTGTTTCATTGTTTTGTGACAATTCAACTTGGCAATACCCATATTAAATAATCTCAACAAAGTTTGATTCGAAATAATTATCATCAGATTCAACAAAGTGCGACTGCATTTAAAGTTAGTCTAGTTCATTAACCATTTAAAACACATCTGGTTTTTTTCGGATAATATGTCGATCATGCAACCCTTATATATTTGTTCAGTCCTTCACCTGAAAGGTTTTGTAATTGACAAGCACAACAATAAATATTCACGCCGACCTAATTGCGCGATGCAGGGAAAATGATACTCAAGCTCAGTTTGAGATCTATAAACTGTATTCCAAGGCAATGCTCAATACGGCCTATAGAATTATAGGAAATGTAGAGGAGGCAGAAGATGCTTTGCAAGAATCATTTATAAGTGCTTTCAAAAATTTACATACCTATCGCGAAGAAGCAGCATTTGGGGCCTGGCTCAAAAGGATTGTAGTTAATAGGTCTCTAACGGCATTAAATCGCAGGAAAAATGAAATTTTGATACCTGAAAGTGGCGAGGATGTGTTGGAAGAAGTATCTGCTGATGATTCTGAAATTCAGTTGAGTATCGAAAAAATCAAGGAGGCTATGATCGATTTGCCAGCTGGTTTTAGAAGTGTACTGACGCTCTATTTATTTGAAGGATATGATCACAAGGAGATTGCCGAGATTTTAAATATTTCGGAATCTACTTCGAAAACACAATACAAAAGGGCAAAAGATAAGTTGAAAGAATTGTTAAAGTCAGAAATAAAATATGGGTGATTTATTAGAAAAATTTGTCGTAGATCGTCGATCAGATTTTGATGATCTGCAGCCCTCAGAAGTTGTTTGGCGAGGAATCGAGAAGGGACTGAAAAATCCTGTGTCCAGAGATTATTCCTATCTATGGAAAGTAGCAGCTATGCTATTTCTTGCTTCAACCATTTATTTGGTTGCCGAGAGACAGTTTGATCAGCAGAAAGTAGAAGAAATATCTGAAGTCCAGAATGAGTTTTATGAAGCGGAGCGCTTCTACATTCAGCAGATTTCGAATAAAAAATCAACGCTGATGGATATGAATATTCAGACTAAAAATGCCGATCTGATAGAGGAGGAGCAGCAACTGGATAATATTTATCAAAACTTAAGAACACAATATTTTCAATCGAATTCCAGCGAATTAGTTCGTGATGCCATGCTTGAAAACCTAAGGTTACGCATGAAGATTCTGAGCAATCAGATAAATGTTTTGAATGAATTTAACGACCAGAAAAATGACAACCAGGATACTGAAATTTAATCTTTTATTTTCCCTGATGATTTGGGCGCTTCATTTGCAAGCGACAAACCCAAAATATGCAGAGAAACGAAAGCAGATCGAAAAGAATTTTGATGTGAAGACGGATGTAATCCTCAAAATTGAAAACCAATTTGGTGACATTCATGTGGAAAGTTGGGAGAAGAACGAAATAGATATCAAAGTTGAGGTGATCGCACGTAGCAAAAATGACGAGCGCGCCACCAAAATGATGGATAAAATTGAAATTGGGATCTCTCAGTCACCATCCATGATTGTATTTGCAACCGAATTGGGCAATATCAATAACCAGGGTGACGAGGAAAATTTTGAAATAAATTATCGGGTACGAATGAATCCCAAGAACCCAATCCGATTTGAAAATAGATTTGGCGACATTTATTTGCCATTCCGCACGGGTGAATCGGAGATATTGATTCAATATGGCAACATGAAAAGCGATGGAATGGACGCATTCATACAGTTTGAACTGGCTTTTGGAAATGCTGATTTTGGACCATTGAACGGAGCTGAGATGGATATTCAATATTCTAACTTGAATCTCTCGACCATAATTGAACTGGAACTCCAGCAGAAATTTTCCAACGTGCAGATTGAAAAAGTTGAAACGCTTGAACTTGAAGCAAAATATGGCGAAATAGAATTAGGAGAAGTCAATTCAGCTGAAGTTGAAGGACATTTTTCTTCTTTCTCTATCGATAAACTCAAGAATTCTCTGGTTTTTGAAGGTAACTATGTTTCAGGTTTTGAAATATCCGAGCTGAGCCGGGATTTTGAGCTATTAGATCTTTCTGGTCAATTTACTTCTTATAAGGTAGGGTTGGAATCTGGTCTATCAGCGAATATTGAAGCCGAGTTCAGTTATTCGCAACTAAATTTTTCTGGCCTTGATATTGATTTCTATTACCAGGATTTCGAAGAAAACAAAAAGGAGTATAAAGGAAAGATTAACGGAGGTAGTTCAAAAAGAACAATTATCGTAAACTCAAGTTACGGTGATTTGCGATTGACTCAATAGAGTTCGGTTAACTCAAATTTGTCTTTTTTCGAGTCTAGAACTTTATCACCGTCACATTTCAGTACACGCGCTGGGAATTTTTTAAGGAAATGGTGATTGTGAGTGGCCATTACAATCGCAGTTCCACTTTTATTGATCTCTAAAAATAGCTTCATGATACCTTCGGCGACTTCTGGATCCAGATTACCAGTAGGTTCATCAGCAAATAATATCTGTGGTTCATTGATCAATGCTCTCGCAATAACAACTCTTTGTTGCTCACCGCCGGATAATTGATGAGGCATTTTGTTTGAAACTGCTCCCAATCCAACACGCATCAATACTTCTGCTAGCCGGCTTTTCATTTTTGCTTTGTCTTTCCATCCTGTTGCTTTCATCACAAAAAACAGATTTTCAGCGACGCTGCGATCATAAAATAGCTCAAAAGCCTGAAAAATTATTCCTATTTTTCTGCGGAGATAAGGTACTTCTGATGATTTGATACCAGATAGGTTGTATCCCCCAACTGTTATTTTGCCCAACCGCAGTGGCAAGTCGGCGTAGAAGGTTTTTAATAGAGATGATTTTCCGCTCCCTGTTCTGCCAACGAGATATACAAATTCACCTTTTTCAATTTCAAAATTGAGATCGCTCAGGATTGTGGTGTTTTCCTGAAAGATGTTTGCATCTTCTACTTTTACAATTGGTTCTGAAGAAAAAGACATTATAGTTCGAGTTTTTGAAGTTTCCCGAAAGGCAACTCATCAATTATCACTCTCAATGCGTCTTCTTTGCCTTCCAGGCCATACTTCTCAAGCTTCTGAAGTGGCCTGTCCGCCCTGAAATAGGCGATTAAGACAAAGTCGCTATCTCTTAGTTGAATGTAATCAGGGATTTTTGCTTTCCCTTTTACCTTGATGATATACATGGTGTCAATTCCTTGATTAACCATTCAACTCAAAGATTATATTAATTGTTTCCTTTTGCGTAATCTGCAAGGAATTGAGCCAATCCACTATCGGTCAATGGATGCTTCAACAAACCAGTGATAACTTTCAATGGGCATGTCACCACATCAGCTCCAGCTTCAGCACATTGTATCAAATGGGTATTATGTCTTACAGATGCTGCTAAGATTTCAGTTTCAAAATCATAGTTATCATAAATCTGCACGATTTGCTCTATCAATTCGATTCCCTGTGATCCGATATCATCTAATCTTCCAAGAAATGGAGAGATGTAACTTGCACCAGCTTTGGCCGCAAGTATTGCTTGACCAGCATTGAAGATCAATGTGCAATTTGTTCTGATTCCTTCTTCAGTGAATGCTTTGATCGCTTTCACGCCATCACGGATCATTGGAACTTTCACGACAATTTTATCATCGATCTTGGCAAGTTCTCGTCCTTCTTTCATGATGCCTTCAAAATCAGTAGAAATCACTTCAGCACTTACATTGTCGTCTACAATATCGCAGATTGCCTTGTAGTGAGCTCTGATGTTTGCTTCTCCAGTGATGCCTTCTTTGGCCATCAATGAAGGGTTAGTAGTAACGCCATCTAAAACTCCTAAATCATAGGCTTCTTTGATTTCGTCAAGATTAGCGGTATCGATAAAAAATTTCATGGTTTGTTATTTATAGTTTGTGATAAAACTGATTGTGCAAATTTGAAAATAAAAAAGGCAAACAAGATATCGCACCGCTACAACCGCCTACCCTTGCTACCTTCCGGTCCTGGGGGATTCAGC
>CAYGUA010000029.1:0-74251 GCA_964353015.1 uncultured Marinoscillum sp.
TCGACGATGAAAGGGTCTACCCTGTCCTCAACGTGACTTCTAACCTCGCCGATGAGTCGTGCGATGATCTAACTACTACTGGTCAGGTTGAGGTTAATGTAATTATTGCAGGAGTTAACGAACCCGATTCAAGGTATAACTTTACTTGGTATGAAAATCCTGCTGCCACGATTCCATTGGGAACAACTATAACTGGAACATTTGAGGCAGCACTAAATAATGGTGACCCAGGAGCTAATATCGTATCAGGACTACCAAATGGTAATTATTATGTTGTTGCAACAAATAACACTTCAGTAAATGGAAATGATGGATGTTTCAATACACCAGCATTACAAGTAACAATTGATCAGTTCGACCCTACTTACTCGGTAGGATCAACAATCTCTACAGACTTCAACATCACTCATGTCGATGATTGTAACCCTGTAAATGGTGCTTACTCTATCCTACAGGTTACTGAGTCTACAAGAGCTGGTGGCACTTCTACTGCTACGCCTTTGGCTAACTTCGTATTTACCTGGTATTCCGATGCGGCGCTTACTACTCAGGTGGCTGATGCCAATGTAACTGGTGGTACAAATGGTGTGGCTGGTGCTTCAGGTGTAACTGGACTTGATGCGGGGACTTACTACGTCACCATCAGCTCTACTACAACTGGATGTCCGTCTACGGCTAACTCGCAAATCCACACATTTACCTTGAAGGATGAAAAAGTCAATCCGGTTGTTCTTTATGATGCACGGACTGTGGACACATATTGCGACAATGGTGCTGCTAGTAATGAAGGAGATGGCTCGCTCACAATCAAAATTGAAGAAAGTGGCGCTGCTGCAGATTTTACTGATTTTTCAATTCAATGGTATAGAGGCTCAACTGTTCCAGCAGGAACCACAACTGACCCAAGCTTCATTGCTGATGAAACCTTTGGAACTGGAACCAATTCAGGTTTATCCAATGTAGGAACAGCAACTGTTGGGGCTAATATTCTAACTCTAGAAAATCTGAGTGCTGGTATTTACACCGCTTACGTCGTGAAAAATACAGGTGCCTCCGCTATTGGTTGTAGCAAAACAGCAACCTTTGAAGTTCTATCAAATCCAACAGAATTAGCAGTTGATATTAATTCAGGAGTCACATTTGATCATAACTACAACTGCAGCTCTCCGAATGGATTTATTGAAATAACAGGTGTTTTAGAAGACAATGGCGCTTTGTACTCAATTGATAACTATTCTTTCCAATGGTTTAAAGATGGAGTAGGTTTTGTTGATCCAACGAATGGAACGATTACGTCTACAAGTGGAAGCACAAATAACAGAATAGAAAACTTGGAAGGAGAATCAACCTATGCAGCTATAGCTACTAATGAAGTTACTGGTTGTTCAATGTTGACAAAAATAGAAATTCAACTTGATGACTTACAAATCAACCCTGTAATTGACCTAGAGTCCAAAACTCCTTCCCAATTCTGTAACAATGCCGCTACAGATGGAAGTGGCTCCCTTAATATCTCAATAACAGATGGA
This sequence comes from uncultured Marinoscillum sp., assembly GCA_964353015.1. Lineage (GTDB taxonomy): Bacteria > Bacteroidota > Bacteroidia > Cytophagales > Cyclobacteriaceae > JAMZMI01. The sequence goes on from CAYGUA010000029.1 coordinate 1,530, forward strand.
ATTTCCACAGCATCTATTAGCGACTATTCATTGGTATGGTACAGAGGTCAAAATAGTATCGCTTCAAACGAAATATTCCCTAATGATCCTTCATTATTGAGAGGGACGGCTACTAATTTCAGTGGAGATTTAACTCAATTATCAGGCCTTTCAGAAGGTTTTTATACGCTATCAATTATCAAAAATGGAGGAACCGCCACGGATCCAAATTTAGGATGTATTGCCAAACGAACTTTTGAGATATCAGTTGAAGAGAATTTACCAATAGTTAACATGCCTGCTTCTCAAATTACAGCAAACACAATTTGTGATTCTCCGGGAAATGGCTCTTTTACACTGAATGCCTCAAATATTTCAATCAAAGGAGTCGCTCAAACTGATCTGTCAGATTTTGATATTGTAATTACTTCAACATCATCCTTCACTATTGATGGAAATGCAAGCCCTTACAGTCCAGTAATTGCTGGTGGTACATCTTCATTAACATTAAGTGATCTAAGCTCGGATACTTATACAGTAGTAATAACAACCTCCGCAACTGGGTGCTCATCGGTTTCATTCAGTGTAATCATCCAGGACGATAGTCAAAATCCTATCATCGATGAATTTGAAATGACTCCAAATTCAAATTGTACAGGAACAGTTGCACTTGGATCCATTGAAATATTGTCTATCGATGGAGCAGCACCTGGGGCAGGATCATATACTTATCAATGGTACGATGGAACTTCCACTTCAGATCCTACCGTAAGCACCAATTATCCAAGTGTAACAGATAACACTGAATTACTTGAGAATGTGCCTGATGGATTTTACACTGTTGAAATAACAAACACGGATGCGACCACAAATACAAATTGTAGCTCAACTCAGATAATTGAAATTCAGAACAATCCTGAATATCCAATTATCACTTCCTATGAAGTCAACAAGAATCTTTCATGTAACAATCCAGGGAATGGTTCATTTGTGATAACAGGCGTGAAGTATAAAGGAGTAACATTAAGTGTGGACAATCCTGCAGATTCTTTGAATTTGGTTACAAACTTTACGGCATTTTTCTACCAGGCAAATGGTGTAACGGCTGTTACTGATGCTGATCCTTCTACTCCACTACAGCTGGATAGTTTGAATGCTGATGTATATTTTGCATCTATCAGACCAAACGATTCCGAATGTGAATCTCAAAAAGTGCAATTTGAAATAACTGACAGACTATTTATCCCTGTTGTTGAAATCGCATTAATTGAGGCTGATTCTACCTGTTCTTCAATTGGAACTACGCCAAACGCTCAGATAGTTGCCATTGCAGACAATTCGACCAATCCTACCGGATATAACTTCGAATGGAGAAATTCAAGCGGTGTTGTCATAAGCACCAATGATACTCTATCAAATATCTATGCTGGAAACTACTCAGTGATAGTCGAGAATATACTTCTTGGATGTAAGAGTCAATCAGCCAACTTCACAATCAATAATTCACCTCAGGAATTAGTAATCACTGAAGTTGACTCAGCACAAATGACAACTTGTTCACCTTCTGACGCATTCATAGAAATAAAAAATATGAATATTGGTCAGCTGAGTGAATATACATTCGCATTCTATGATGAGGACCCAAGTAATGGATCACCAACACCTATTCAGGATAGCGCAGATTCGATCGTATCGTTCTCAAATTCTGGGGTGAATATTTTTGCTGGTGACTATTATATTATCGCGACGAATATCGCAACAGGATGTAGTTCATCAATATATCAGCTCACTATTGAAGACAAAACAACCCCTCCTACTATTCTTTTGGACGAGTTTACACTTCAATTGAATTGTGATGCAACAAATCCTAGTGGTTCATTTACAGTGATCGCCACTGCGTCTGATGGGTCTCAAGACAATGCCTTGTTTACTTTCCAATGGATTGCAGAAGTAGATGGTTCAGAAATTGAACCTGACAATGCTTTTGTGGGATCACTTGCTGCTGGAGATTATACGGTCAATGTAACTGAAATCACCACGGGATGTACTTCGTCTGAGACATACACGATGATAGACGACATCTTAACTGTAATTCCTTTAAGTACACAGACATCAAGCAACAAGTATTGCATTGATCCGAATGGCGAAGCATCCGTGAGCATCAATATGACAAATGAAGAGTTTAGTGTGATTCGAGGCAAGTCTATTTCTGACTTTGGTTTCTACTGGTATGATGGTGATCAAAGTAGCAATAGCAATCCTGATTTGGCAATGGCCGATACGGTATCCACATTATACAAAGGGCTATATGATGGCTTATACTCAGTGTATGTAATTGATCTGACTGATCCGGGCTGTGGTGGAACATGGGCTGTTGTCAATGTTAAAGACGCAACAGAAAAACCTGACTTCAGAGTTGATATTGTGAATAATGTCACTATCTGTGATCCTGATCGACCTGATGGACGAGCACAAATAGGATTCCCAACTGAAAACAAATTCAAATATCAGTACCAATGGTATGCTGGTTTGGATACTACGGGTATGACGCCAATCAAAACGGATTCAAAAATCAGTGATCTCGCCATTGGTGACTACACTGTTGTCATTACCGATCTCGAAACGGGTTGTAAAAATATGAAACCATTCAGTATTGGTGATGCTACAGAAGTTGTACCTGCACCTTCGATGTTTATTTTGCAGAACAGAACAAATTGTCAGTTCCCAGATGGACGTGCTCGTGCTAGTGTAAGTGGAGAAACTGCAGGTTTTGAATTCAACTGGGCGCTGAAATCTTCACCTTTAGATGTGGTGTTTACTGGGGATGATATCAGCGAGTTGGACTCAACAACTTATCTTGTAACCGCAACAAACCTAGAGACTGGATGTATTTCTGAAGCTGCGGAAATAGCTATTTTAAATGATATTGTAGATCCAATATTCAATGTCAGAGCAACTTCATCAGTATGTTTGAGAACAGAGGATGGATCAACAAACCAGTTTAATGGGCAAGCAGAAATTGTCTTCTCTGAAGACACACCAAGTAGAGCCTTGAATGTTACATGGACTTCACCATACGGAAATCAGTTTAACTCAACGGATCCAAGATTGATAGATGCTGCTCCTGGAATTTGGGGTGTTGAGTTTGAAGCATTAAATGGATGTACATATAGTACAGAATTTGAAATTGAAACGGCAATCAAAGTTTACAATGGTATATCAGCAAACAATGATGGAAATAATGACTTCTTCCTTGTTGACTGTCTGGATCTATTCCCTGAAAACAAAGTAACCATCTTCAATAGGGATGGAACTCGGGTTTATGAAATAGAGAATTATGATAACTTCGACAGAAGGTTTGATGGTGTTAGCAATGTTGGCAAATCAGGAATGAAATTACCTGTTGGCACCTACTTCTATATCATCGACAAAGGTGATGGAAGTGATCCAATTCAAGGTTATTTAGAATTAGTTCGTTAATTTGGTGAAAATGAGAGCAATAAAAATCATTCTTTCGATACTGATAACTGGATTCGCTATCAGTCTTTCCGCCCAGCAGAGGGCAATTACATCCACTTATCCATTTAATGGACTACTTCTAAATCCAGCGTATGCAGGAAGCTTGAATGTGCTTTCTGTTATAGCCGTCCATAGAAAACAATGGGTCAATATTGAAGGAGCACCAGTTTATCAGGCTTTTACAGCGCATAATTCATTCATGTCCAATCAAATTGGCGTTGGATTGTCTGTGACACATGATGTAGTAGGCGTAACTGAAAGTTTCTCCACTTATGCGAGTTATGCTTATAAGATCCATACATCAATTGGTGTATTATCCATGGGTATTCAGGGCGGTTTTGACAATAGAAGATCTGATTACAGGGATTTAGATTTGCTTGACCCAAATGATCCGTTATTGGCAGGAGCAATTTCACGATTCACACCAAATGTAGGACTCGGATTCTATTTCGCGAATCCATATATGTATGCTGGAATTTCGGCCCCATATATTATCGAGAACAAAACATTAGATATCAATGAAGGTAATAATAGTATCAGTGATGCACGTGAAAGCAGATATTATTATTTCACTTCAGGATTGATTTTACCACTTGCCGATAAAGTAAAGATCAGTCCTTCCATTTTGATGCGAAAACAGGAAGAAAATAGACTCTCATATGAGATTACAGGTCTTCTTATCTTTGAAGATATCGCTTACCTTGGATTGAGTGTAAGAAATGCCGGAGACATAGTATTCCTCGGGCAGCTACTGCTCAATGAAAATATTAGAGTAGGATATGCTTATGATGCCGCAACATCTGATTTAGGAGGTTCAACAACAGGATCTCACGAAATCATGGTAAACTATCGGATCAAACTAAATAATTTCAAGAAACATCCTGGTTGTCCGGTTTACTTTTGATCAGATTTACTTAAGTCAGATAGCAAGGAATTTATCAATGACAGTATAAAACTGAAAAGTAAGGCCCACCAAAACCCGTTCACTTCAAACCCAGAGATAATAGCGTCAGCTATCAAGATCACAATGGCATTGATCACCAAAAGGAACAAACCCAGAGTAACAACAGTAAGTGGGATGGTAAGTAAAATCAATAATGGTCTCAATGTGACATTGAGCAATGAAATGCAAAATGCTACAATTAAGGCAGTAAGAAAACTATCCACATTCACGCCTGGCAATAAATAAGAAGCCAATATAACGGCCAATGATGATAGAAGTAGCTTGATAAGAAAATTCATAGGTAACAATTAATCCGTGATATATCTTGACTTGAGTATGTTGAGATGATGCTGAAAATGACCTGGGATTATATAAGTCAAGGCTCTCACCGTAAAAGATAATCCGGTTGCAATACCTTTTCTAGCAAGGATTTCTTCATCAAAAGTTTCTATCATTTTTAAATTGGCCACACGTAAACCCTCCATTTCCTCTAATAAAGAATTCTTAGACCTGAGTTCAAATTTCCCATTCTTGACATATTCATCCTGATCAAAAGCTGGCAATGCTTGCTTTTCTCCTCTGGCAATAGAAAATGCTCTGAAGGCTAACATTCGCTCCACATCAATCATATGACCGATTACTTCTGCAATTGTCCATTTATTCTCAGCGTATTTATAGCTCAACCCATCAAAGGAAATGGAAAGAAGTACATCTTCAAATTCTTCCAACTGATCTTCTAAGAAGGTGAGTATGTATTCATCTGGAACACAATCGACATAACCCTTGTAAAAGGAATCGTATTCATTGCTTTCAGGTCTTTTAATTTTCATGATTCTTCATCTTTAAACCAACTAGCATATTTGATATAATTTCCAGCAATTCGCAATTGCATGGCTCTATTTTTTTCTTCAACAACTTTCATTTTTTTGGCTGGAACACCGGCATAGATCGTATTTTCCTCTACAATCGTTCCTTCCAAAACTACAGCTCCAGCTGCCACAATTGCTCCTTTTTTCACAATTGCTCCGTCCATCACGATGGCCCCCATGCCTATTAACACCTGATCCTCAAGTGTACATCCATGTACGAGCGCATTATGACCAATAGATACATCACTCCCAATATTGGTTGGCGATTTTTCAAAAGTGCCATGTATAGTAGCATTATCTTGAATATTGGTCCTATCCCCTATTTTGATATAATTCACATCTCCACGCACCACAGCATTGTACCAAATGGTACATTGATTACCCATTTGCACATCTCCTATCAATGTAGCAGTCTCTGCAAACCAACAATCATCACCATATTTAGGTGTAAAATTTCTTACTGTCTTAATCAAAGCCATATTTTTATATTCAAACTATTAGGAGATTTTATCAAAAGATTAAGGTAATGTTTTTCAACCAAATATAAATTCGCGGTAATGAAATACATTATCTATATATCCTCAATTGTGATATTTATCGCAAGTTGTAAACCTGGAAACAGCAACAATCAAAGTATTGTTGATGAACCAGAGCAACTGCAATATCCTAATGCGGATACGCTTTCGATTGATATTGATAGATCTGTGATCACCTGGATTGGAAGCAAACCAACAGGTCAGCATGACGGTATCATCGGTTTACTGTATAGTTTTTTGATTCTAAACGAAAACAAAATAATTGGAGGGGAAATCAATATTGATATCAATTCATTGAAAGTAATGGATATCAAACCCAATGATGAAAAGAATAAAAAATTATCCGATCATTTGATGTCAGAAGATTTTTTCGACAGCCAAAATTTTCCAAAGGGTAAATTTGAAATCATAGAAATAAAGCCTTTTGATACTACTTATCAAATCACTCCAAATGAAACTGTCTTCCCTTCCAAATATCAACCCGCATCTGCTGATAAATTCACAGTAAATGAGCCAAACTACATCGTATATGGAAATCTGACACTTAAAAATGTAATTCAATCAGTCAGTTTTCCAGCCAAAATCAAATATTCAGTGACCAAAATCACTGCAGAAGCTAAATTCAATATCAATAGAACCAAATGGAACCTCTCCTATAATGATGAATCCAGCATCATTGACAAGGCTAAAGATAAATTCATCTACAATACCGTCAATGTTGGCTTTTTAATCGAATTACCATTACAGGATTAGGTTATTTACCTGACATTATGTCACCATCTTAGAGTTTGCTCTATCTTTGTAACAAGAAAAGAAAAAATTTAATGGAACAAATCATTAGCGACATCAATATCATCGATCAATCTATTGAGCAAGACGAAAGTTGCGGGGTGAAAATCTCAATAGATGGTGATAAAACGGCCTTAAAAAAGCTTTATATAGAAAGTTACGGGTGCCAAATGAATTTTTCCGATAGTGAAATAGTCACATCTATATTGAAAAAAGAAGGATATGATACTACTTCATCTTTTGAAACAGCTGATGTAATTCTGCTGAACACCTGCTCAATCAGAGAAAAGGCCGAATTGACAGTAAGAAAAAGACTTTCGCAGTTCAACAAAATAAAAAAATCCAATCCAGAAATTACTATTGGCGTTTTGGGTTGTATGGCTGAAAGACTCAAATCTCAATTGCTGGAAGAGGAAAAAATCGTTGATTTAGTGGTAGGACCTGATGCATATAGAGACCTGCCAGCCTTGGTTAAGCAAGCAGAAGAAGGACAAAAAGGGGTGAATACCTTTTTGTCCAGAGAAGAAACATACGCTGATATTTCTCCAGTAAGGCTCAATTCAAATGGAGTCACTGCTTTTATCTCAATCATGCGCGGATGTGATAACATGTGTTCATTTTGTGTAGTGCCATTCACGAGAGGTCGTGAGCGATCAAGAGATCCACAATCAATAATCCATGAAGCCCAAGATTTATTCGACAGAGGATATCGCGAGGTAACACTTCTAGGACAAAACGTAGATTCTTACAAATGGTCAGCAGAAGAAAATAACAAAGCACGACTTGAAAAATCAGTGATAAATAATCAATCAAACCAGATTGTGAACTTTGCCAATTTACTGGAGATGGTAGCTTTAGTAAATCCTGATCTTCGGGTTAGATTCTCAACCTCGCATCCAAAAGACATCACAGATGAAGTCCTTCATACAATTAAAAAGTATGATAACATCTGCAAATACATCCATTTACCAGCTCAAAGTGGAAACTCTCGAGTATTAGAGTTGATGAACCGAACCTATGATCGTGAATGGTACATCAATCGTGTGAAAGCGATCAGGAATATATTGGGTGAAGAATGTGGAATTAGCTCAGATTTTATCACAGGTTTTTGCACAGAAACCGAAGAGGAACATCAGGATACCATTTCACTGATGGATTATGTGAAGTATGATTTTTCGTACATGTTTTTCTATTCTGAAAGACCCGGCACACTCGCAGAGAAAAAATATGAGGATAACATTCCATTAGAAACTAAAAAGCGACGATTGCAAGAAGTAATCAACAAACAGCACGAGTTGTCTAGAGAAAGGAATAAACTAGATCTAGGGAAGACTTATCAAGTGTTGGTGGAGGGAACAAGCAAGCGTTCAGAAGATGATTTACAAGGAAGAAATTCCGCTAATAAAGTTGTGATATTTAAGAACGAAGGAGCGAAAAAAGGTGATTATGTCTATGTGAAAATTCATGATTGTTCTCACGCGACTTTGTTTGGAAAAATTGTATCAGCATAATGGATTACGTAATAGATTCTGAAGCACAATCAGTCAAACTACGGTTTGGTATTATTGGCAATTCTCCAAAACTCAATTATGCCATTAGAGTAGCCATGCAAGTGGCTCCAACTGACATGAGTGTGCTTATAAGCGGAGAGAGTGGCTCTGGAAAAGAATCTTTTTCTAAAATCATCCATAGCCTTTCACATAGAAAACATGGAAAGTTCATCGCTATAAACTGTGGTGCAATTCCGGAAGGAACGATAGATTCTGAACTTTTCGGCCATGAAAAGGGATCTTTCACCGGCGCGCATGAAGCTCGAAAAGGATATTTTGAAGGTACAGATGGAGGAACAATTTTTCTTGATGAAATAGGCGAAATGCCGTTAGGTACTCAAGCTCGACTCCTTAGAGTTTTGGAAAATGGTGAATTCATCAAGGTGGGATCATCAAAAGTACAAAAGACAGATGTTCGAGTCATCGCTGCTACAAATGTTCGCTTGATTGAAGCCGTCGAAGATGGAAAATTTCGGGAAGATCTTTATTATCGACTCAATACTGTTCCGATATACGTACCGGCCTTAAGAGAAAGAGACGAAGATTCCCTCCTCCTATTTAGAAAATTCGCGTCAGACTTTTCTGAAACCTATCGTACAAAACCAATTACATTAACCGAAGAAGCGAAAACCATTCTGCTTTCATATAGATTTCCCGGCAACATCAGGCAGCTCAAAAATCTTGTTGAGCAAATGAGCGTTCTTGCAATGGATAGAGAAATCAGTGCAGAAGCGATCAGAGGATATCTACCTGACACCAAAAAGAACTTGCCTGCATTGATTGACAAATCTGGATCATCAAGTCATGATTTCTCAGAGCGCGATATATTGTACAAAGTACTTTTCGATCTAAAAAAGGATGTTCATGATATGAAAGACCTGGTATTGAAAATGCTTCAGGATGATGATTCTAAAAGTGAAATTTTATCCCAACATGAACGTTTGTTTACTGAAATTGATGGTTACGATCAATCAGATTTCGACAATCCGGAACCGACAAAGTCAACATCTCCAATTCTAATAAATTCTGGCAACAGAAATGAAGATGAAAATTATCAGATAGAAGATATCAGCCACGAAACAGAAATCGAAGAATCACTTTCTCTGGAAAAACAGGAAAAAGAAATGATTTTGAGAGCTTTGAGCAAAAACAAAAACAAACGAAAATATGCCGCACAAGATCTTGGCATCTCAGAAAGAACACTTTACAGAAAAATCAAGCAATATGAGATTGACGATATTTAGCCTTGTACTTGCTTCAATCCTATTCTTGACTGATTGCGGAGTTTATAGCTTTACGGGTGCTTCTATCTCACCGACTGTAAAAACTATTTCTATACAGACATTTTATAATAATGCTCCGTTAGGTCCATCCAATATGAGTGCTGTTTTTACAGAAAAAATCAAAGACTATTATCAACAGAATACAAGCTTGGCTATTGTGAGTGAAAATGGTGATTTACAGATAGATGGATACATAGATAATTATCAAATCACGCCTGTTACTGCCAATGCCAATAGTGGTGGCGTGGATTTAGCAACCTTATCAAGAATCACTATAACCGTATTTGCTACCTATGTAAATACACAAGATGATCAATTCGATTTTGAAAAGCGCTTTTCATTTTTCAAAGACTTTAATCAAGACGATGGCGACCTATCATCAAACGAACAGCAGTATTCCGAAGAAATATTCGATCAAATAATATTGGATATATTCAACGCATCCGTGGCAAATTGGTAGTATTTTCCTAAATTAGATTCTCACCAAGTCTAACCCTCTCGTGAATAAGCAAAAATTCGTTGAGTTTATAAGAAAACCAGATAGCCTGACTACTAAAAATCTTGAAGAAATTCAGGAAGTGGTATCTACCTATCCGTATTTTCAGAACGCCCGCATCATTCTTGCAAAAGGAGCTAAAATCAAAGATCTTCCTGATAGCAAAGAAAAAATTGCGTCAGCATCAATTTATGCTTCAAATCGAGCACTTCTAAAAAAATACATCAACGACGAGTTGATATTTTTAAGACCCTTGGACGCACATGAATCTGTACAAACTGATTCAAAACCAACTCCAAAGATCACAAAAAGTCATCATGATGAAATCAAATCAGATTCGTCTATTGTCACTGCAGAAGCTCCAGTTGTCTTAGAGCAACCTGAGGAGCCTGAAGTAATTATTCCTGCAGAACCAGTTGTTGAAAAGCCCGAATCAAAAGTTGAAATACTAAAAGAATCCGAAGAACCGGAAACCCAATCCACATTGACCGATGAGACAGAGCAACCAAGTGATCTCGATGGATTGATTTCTGAATTATGGAAAGATATTGATGAACTAAGGAAATCTAAAGCGAGATTTCTTGAAATTGAAAAAAGAATTGAGGAAGAGGATGCCGTTGAAAAAGCAGTAAAAAAAGCAACTCAATCTAGCTCTTCTAAAAGTGTTGAAAAACCAGCTAAAAAAGCTGCTGTCAAAAAAAATGCAGCAGCCAAAACCCCTGTAAAAAAGAGTACAGCACAAGCTAAACCAGCAGCAACAAGCAGGGCAAAAAAGAGCAGTAAAAAGTCATCGGATACGACCGAGAAAAAAGATAAAGACTCATCTGATTCTGATAAACCTGGTGGTCCCAGTGGGGATTCCACATTTAAGAAAATTGACCAAAACGAGATAATAGAGAAGTTCATTCAAACTAATCCATCCATGCCAAAACCAAATCGCAATGATTCGGTGAAAATGGAGGATCTCTCGCAAGACAGCATTGAAATGAATCCCGAGATTGCGTCGGAATATCTCGCTGAAATATATTTAGAACAAGGAAGAAAAGACAGGGCAATTCAAATATATGAGAAGCTGATAGTGAAATTTCCTGAAAAATCGGTTTACTTTGCGGGCGTTATTAAAAAGTTAAATAAGGGAAGTTAGAAATGTTCGAATTAATCATTGGAATTATCGTTTTAGTAGCAGCGCTACTTGTTTTGGTTGTGTTGGCACAAAATCCTAAAGGTGGTGGGGTATCTAGTCAATTTGGAGGGTCAGGGTCTTCTCAAATAATGGGAGTTAAAAAAACCAATGACATTCTTGAAAAATTGACTTGGGGATTTGCAATTGCTTTGCTTGCTCTTACACTTTCAACTAACTTTTTCCTTGATAGTGATGTAGAAAACGAATTTGTTTCTCCAAACATCGAAAATGCTCAGCAGCAAATTGAGCTACCTCCAAGCATTGAGTCTTCTGATTCAGGACTGGATGATCTGGGACTTGAAGGTGATTCAATCTCCGAATAAAATCAATTCAACTTATTGAAATATTTCTGATCAACAACCTTTTTGCCACTGGCAAAAGGGTTGAGTTTTCTGGAAATCTAAATTTGGATATCAAAAGATAGGTAGCAGGATTTGGTAGATCCTTAAATCTTCTTGCTAGACCCAGTTTGATATTTTCATATGATCTGGAAAAATCCTTTAGCTCCTGATCTATATAAGTAGTAGATATACCACGAAAATTCTCCTCTGCAGATTCAAACAGGGTCACTTGATAACGATAAATATTGATCAATTTGGATACATCCTGACTGATCAAAAGATAACCCTCCTTCTCATAAATTGAGGAAAGCCCAATAGGCTGAAGTTCCACATGTTCTTCCACAAATTCATGAAGTGCTTTTCCTTCGTCAATAACCTCAGTTATTTTAGGAATAGCAAATCCAATAATATCTTCAAGCTCCTTCATTACATCATCGTCACCCACCAATTGCTGGTAAGTAATTTCCAGTTTTTTAAAATCTGCCTTAGATATGGATTTGGGAAAACTTTCAAAAATCAACTTCTTACTCGCTCTGATTTTTTCAAGATTTCTATAATGAAAAACCAAATCAGATAAAAAAGGATATAGCTCAGTGACATTAAATTTTTCCTTAATATTTTTTAGATAGGCCAGTAGGACATACTTTTTATATTCATAGTCTATCAAACCTTCAGTGAGCCAGTCATGCTTTAATTGATCCATAAATAATTCATTTTAACATGTAAAATTTACAGTTGAAAAGTCAAAATGGCAAGTTTTCAGTAGCAAACAACAGGCATTAAATTCATCATTAACCAGATAGTCTGATAAAATGTCAGTGTTTGATTAGAAAAATGTCAGTATTTGGGTTTGGCACACAAAATGCAATCAGGGGATTTAGAAAATTCAAAGTCTTTAATCAAATAAACATTTATCAAACATGTCAAAAGTTAATTTCAAACCGCTTGCCGATAGGGTTCTAGTGGAGCCAGCGGCAGCTGAAGAGAAAACTGCTTCCGGAATCATTATTCCTGATACAGCCAAAGAAAAACCACAAAGAGGTCAGATTGTGGCCGTAGGTACAGGCAAGAAGGATGAGCCCCTAAATGTGAAGGTTGGCGATCTCGTTCTTTATGGCAAATACTCAGGCACAGAGATTTCGATCGATGGTCAAGAGTACTTGATCATGAAAGAAAGCGACATCTACGGTATCGTTTAAATCCTTACAATTCATTAAATCATTTTAAGAATTAAAAAATCACAAAAAAATGGCAAAAGATATTTTCTTTGATACAGAAGCAAGAGACAGCCTCAAAAGAGGTGTTGATAAGCTTGCAAATGCAGTAAAAGTAACATTAGGACCTAAAGGAAGAAATGTTATTCTTGATAAAAAATTCGGAGCACCTACTATTACTAAAGATGGTGTTTCAGTAGCAAAAGAAATCGAGCTTAAGGATCCTATCGAAAATATGGGAGCTCAGCTTGTGAAAGAAGTAGCTTCTAAAACTGCAGATGATGCGGGTGATGGTACGACTACAGCTACAGTATTGACTCAGTCAATTTTTAACCATGGCATCAAAAATGTAGCCGCTGGTGCAAATCCTATGGATTTGAAAAGAGGTATCGATAAAGCAGTAGCGCTTGTTGTTGAAAACCTTAGATCTCAGTCTAAACAAATTTCAACAAGTGAAGAAATTGCACAAGTTGCATCTGTTTCTGCAAACAATGATTCGGAAATCGGTAAGATGATTGCTGATGCAATGGACAAAGTAGGTAAAGATGGTGTGATCACTGTTGAAGAGGCAAAAGGAACGGAAACTGAAGTGAAAACTGTAGAAGGAATGCAGTTTGATAGAGGTTATCTTTCTCCATACTTTGTGACCAACACAGAGAAAATGGAAGCTGAACTTGAGAATCCATATATCCTTATATACGACAAGAAAGTTTCAAGCATGAAGGAATTGCTTCCTATTCTTGAAGCAACTGCTCAAACTGGCAGACCATTATTGATCATCGCTGAGGATGTAGAAGGTGAAGCTCTTGCTACACTTGTAGTAAACAAAATCAGAGGTTCACTCAAAATAGCAGCGGTAAAAGCTCCTGGATTTGGTGATAGAAGAAAAGCAATGCTCGAGGATATCGCTATCCTTACTGGTGGCACTGTGATCTCTGAAGAAAGAGGTTACAAACTTGAGAATGCTACACTAGATTATCTTGGTACTGCTGAGAAAATCACTATCGATAAAGACAATACCACTGTTGTAAATGGCAATGGTAAAAAAGAAGATATCGTAGGAAGAGTAAACCAAATCAAATCTCAAATCGAGAATACTACTTCAGATTACGACAAGGAAAAATTACAAGAAAGACTTGCTAAAATTTCTGGAGGTGTAGCTATCCTATACATAGGTGCAGCGACTGAGGTAGAAATGAAAGAGAAGAAAGACAGAGTAGATGATGCACTTCACGCAACCAGAGCGGCTGTTCAGGAAGGTATCGTAGCAGGTGGAGGAGTTGCACTTATCAGAGCAATGAAAGCGCTTGAAGGTCTTGATCTTGGTAACATCGATCAGAATACTGGTATCAAAATAATTTATAACGCAATCCAGTCTCCGTTGAGGACTATCGTTGAAAACGCTGGTGGAGAAGCTTCTGTAGTAGTTAATGCTGTGAAAGAAGGTAAAGAAGATTATGGATTCAATGCTGCTTCTGGCGAATATGTTAACATGTTCAAAGCTGGTATTATTGATCCAACTAAAGTAACAAGACTTGCTCTTGAAAATGCCGCATCAATTGCTGCGCTTCTGTTAACTACTGAAGCGGTAGTAGCTGATGCTCCAGAAGCCGAAGGTGGTGCTGGAATGCCTGGAGGAATGCCGGGTGGCATGGGCGGAATGGGTGGCATGATGTAATCCAATTCCGAATTAAATATTAAGTAGAAAGCCTCTCAGTTATGAGGGGCTTTTTTATTTTGAAGCAGTGTCAAAATGAGGACTTTGGTCTGTTCCATCCATTTCAGAGGTTATTTTATCCTAACTTTATAGTATGACAGATAGACTGCAAAAGGTTTTTCTCCAAATAGATAGAATCAATGCTGAGGATAAGCAGATAGAAATCAGTGATGGACAAGCTTATCCTAAAGAGCTCATTTATGGACAAAGAATGTCTGAAACACTGACTTTATTTGAACAAAGTTCTGAAACGCTACAAATAGCCGTTCGCGCTCAGCATATCAAAAGATGGGCCATACCCAGAGCTGATTATCCGATGGATAGACAAGGCTACCTGAAATGGCGAACGCAATTAAAAATTTTCCATGGAGACATTACGGCAGAAATTATGGAAAAAAGTGGCTACAATGAATCAGAAATAAAGGAAGTGAGAGATTTGTTGATGAAAAAGAATTTGAAATCAAATATTAATTCCCAAACACTCGAAGATGTGGCATGTCTCGTTTTTCTTCAATATTATATTGAAGATTTTATCAGCCATAAAGAGGAAGAAATGACAATCAACATTTTAAGAAAAACTTGGAGTAAAATGTCTGAGAACGCACATGTTCTAGCTTTAAAATTTGAATATTCTACTGAAGTTTCCAAGTTGATCGGAAAAGCACTAAATACTTAATTGATGGAGAAAATACTGAAAAACATATCCTTCACACAAGTGGCAATAGAATTTATTTCCGTGGTATTCGCGGTGCTATTAGCACTAGGACTCAACTCATATAAGCAAACCCTTGATACAGAAAAGGAGGCTCAAATTCTAAAAGATGCGATTTTAGGAGAATGTAAATCCAATCTTGTCAAAATCGATTCCATTCTTATTAAAAATCAGGAATACAGAGATTTTTTAGACTCAATTGTTCGATTGGAAGAAAGTGAATTTCAATTTTACTTCAGTTATGAGTTCGAACTGCTCACAAAAGGCGCATGGGAAATCGCACAGAATCACAGTGCCATCAATACTTTAGATCCGAAATTCGTATTGACCGTGTCAGATTTGTACAACTCACAAAGCTTTTATTTAGATTATTCGTCATTCGTTTTTAAAAGTGTAGGTGAACAACTCGCACATAAAAAATCACTCTCTGAAAAAGATATAGCAATGGCCATGTACTATAACATGTCAGTGATGAATTCCTACGCCGAGTCCTTAAAAACAAACTATATTGAATTACTTCAAAACTATGAGTAAATGCTAAAAAGCAAAATTCTAAAAATCACCTTTATCCTAATTTTAATCATCTCTCAAACTTCTGAAATTTCTGCACAAGGAATCTCATTTTCTTACCTCATTCCCAAAAATGGTTACCTCTCCGCTCCTATCAGTCCGTTCTCGATACGCGGTATAGGCATTGGTGGATTGGTTGGACTTGAAAGTGGATTCTCTTTATATAGTATACCTGGTCTCACTATGGATGATCTTCCTTTCGAATCCGACAAACCCTTGACCGGACCAAACTGGTCAGTACTGATACCCGGGCAGCTTACATTAACAGCCGGTTTTGGCCCTGTTGGAATTAAATTATTAGGTGGTGGATTTTTGATATGGAATGCAAGCTCTCGCATAAACAGAGGCAATCTTGATCGGGCAATTGCAGTTTATGAAAACTGGGATGTAGCAACTTCATCCGTATCAATGGACATGAAAATGGGATTTGGTTGGATTGCAGGAACCGAACTGGAATACAAAATCTCTAAAAAAATGTCTATCACAGGACAAGTGCAATACCTCAAAGGCTCATCGGAATCAGCTATCACAGGAAATTATTCTGGAGGAAATTTTGGAGGAACAATAGAAACCAAACAGGCGAATTTTGACCAGGCCACTACCACATTAGAAGGATTCGAAATTTCAGTTGGTGTGAAACTAAATGGAAAGTAAATGACAATCTGTAATATTGCAGGCGCAATAGTAACACACTGATGAAAGAAAAATCACGACTTCTGATAATCGGACTTGGCACCTTCAAGCGTCCAAAAATGCTTGAAGAAACTTTGAAGTCGTTCATGCATCTGCGCATTCCATCCGGGATAGAAGTTAGGCTAATTATAGCTGACAATGATTCTGATAAAAGCGCTGAATTAATAGTAAAAAACTACTCAGAAAAATTCTCATTCAATACAGAATATTTTGTAGAAGAAAGAAGGGGTATTGTTTTTATGCGCAATGCGATAATGGACAAGGCACTGGCTGCAAAGGCCAATCTTCTTGCATTCATTGATGATGATGAAGAAGTAGAACCCAACTGGCTCGAAGTGATGCTTCAAAACATGAACGAATATCAAGCTCAAGTGGTAGTTGGAAGAGTGTCTAGAATGCTACCAGATAACACGCCCAAGTGGATTATTAAAGGTAAATTTTTTGAGCGACCTAATATAAAAACTGGCAGGATTCGAACAGCCGCAAGTACTAGCAATGTCATTTTCGATTTAGATCTTATTGCCAACAAAATGGGTTTGCGCTTTCATCCAGCCTTGAATCTCAGCGGTTCTTCAGATACTTTTCTGTTTACAGAAGCTACCAGAAAAGGCGCCAAAATCATATGGGTCAATGATGATCTGATCAAAGAATCGATTCCAACATCAAGAATGACAGTTGATTGGTTATTGAAACGTGCCTTTCGTCATACCAACTGTAGAACACTTAGAGCACGTTTGAAGAAACCATATTACAAGGCATTTATTTCAGAAAGTCTCTATGGATTACTCCATTTCATCCTAGGTCTCTTATCCTTTCCCATTTATATTTTTCTTGGCAAAGCTGGCTTGGTTCATTCCCTCCGATTCTTATGGAAAGGTGCTGGATCATTCGCTGGATTGACAGGCTATGTGTACAAGGAATATGAAACAGTTCATGGTTTTTAGAACTATTGACCAAAGATCCTGAAAGTCATCATAAATAAGGTTGAAATTTATTCATTTAGCATGCCATTTTGCTTATTTAATCCATCTAATTAAAATGATCTTACGGGTATTTATTAAAATATTTGTAATAATTCAACATAATACTGAATATATTTTCATTATTCTTTGATAATATAAAAAAAAATACGTCAATTGGTAGTCCTAAACTAACCAATTCGGATGAACAAATTTTTAATGATTATCGGACTAGCAGTAGCACTAGGTGCATGCAGTTCTCCTGAAAAAAAAGCAGAAACAGTTGAAGAAACTCCTATGGAAGCGGCTATGGATTCCGTAATAACTGAAGTTGATTCTCTTGTAGTTGAAATGGATTCTGTAATGACAGAAGTGGTTGATTCGTTATCAGCTGAATAATATGATTTGAGAACCTCTTGCTCATAAAGCAAGAGGTTACTTTATTCATTTTGATGGACGCTTAAATCCATAAGTTACTTGACCAGCAAAGGTTTGAGGAAATTTTTCTACTTCTTCAAACCCCAATTCGATTTCTCCATCATTTTTCGGAATGTAATTAGTCTTAAATAGATAATCCCACAGACTTAGACTAATTCCAAAATTCACACCATAAGTTCGCTCTTTGGGAATGTATCTCGCATGGTGCCATAAATGCATCACTGGATTATTAAACAAGTATTTTAATGGGCCCCAGGTTATGTTGATGTTGGCATGATTAAAATGCCCAATGGTGATTGCGAAGAAATGAACCGTAAAAGCCATCTCAGGTTCAAATCCACCAAGCAGCATAACTCCAAGAGTTTTTAGTGGTTTGTATAGAATATTTTCCATCCAATGATACCTCAAATGAGCAGCAAATCCCATCTCTAAAACAGAATGATGGACTTTATGAAATTGCCATAAAAAATCAAATTTATGCAGTAGAATATGAGTAACCCATTGTACAAAATCAAGCACTACGAAAAAAACAACAAGCTGCAACCATACAGGCCAATTTGATAAATCAACGATAGTGAAAGAACTCATCTGTATGCCGAACGAACTAAATAATTTCTGAATTAATGTGTAAACACCTGAAATGACAATTGAGAATACAAAGAAATTAAAGAACATATAAAAGCCATCGAGCCAAAAATCGTGTCTAATGATGCCTTGTGATTTACGCCAAGGAAAAAACATCTCCAGTCCCCATACCAAGATAGAAATCAATATTAACCCCCAGAAATAATTTTGATACCATGGCACATTGAAAAGAATTAAACTCAAGACCCAACGAGCAGTGCCTATAAATTCGCTGAGGAAAATATTATAATACTCTTCCATTTCTCTTTTTGCAGTAAATAAAGATCTTTTACTACAACAGTAAAGTAACTGAAGTTACATTCGATTAGAGAACTCCCTTTTCAATCAACTCCACATTTTTGTCCTCCGAGAATGATATATCCTTTGATTGATGATGACCGCAATATGTACAATTAAAATATTTGCGTAGCTCACCTTCTGATTCACTTGTTGCTTCTTTTATCACTTCCTCTCCACTCTCTTTCAGGGTACGGAAATTGCAATTTTCACAAACCATAGCGTGAAAGCTCATATCATATTTCTCAATGATAGTATGACCTGTTGCTTCATCTAACCAGACATCATAGTCAAAAGTTAATGCCTCCTCGTCATCACGCATTTCTTGAGTCATGTAAGGATCTTCTTCCTCCTCATTCAGTAGCTTCATATCATTCCCGCTGTGAGGAGACTTCATTGGATTGAATCTGATTTTATTTAATCTCTTTTCAAGAATAAACGGATAATAAAAATTCAGATATGCCCACATCCCATATCCGATTGCCAAACCAATCAATCCAGAAAAGAAAGCAACGAAATAATAGGTGAAATTTTCAACGAGACCAATAGACCTGCTTATCAATATAAATGCAAAACATGATATACCTATTGCTATAAAATTTGTCATCCGACTGAGTGCCTTACTCTCTTTTTTTGAGGCAAACCTATATTTCTCTGTTCGTGAATTTAGCCCCATCATTTGAACTAAATAGGCTAAAATAATGATGACACCAATCGAAAGAGTGGCCGCACCAATAAATGTAAATACCTGATACCAGATTTCGTCAAGTGCTTTCATTGTAATTAGATTTAGGATTAAGATTTTGATTCTTAGCTATAAGATAAACAATTACCCAATCGAAACCTATGACCTGGATCAAATTTGAGAAAGATGTAGCTTAGGTATTTTCTGTTTTAAACCAGATATTTTTCAGCAGCTGCACCCTTGAATGAAGCTCTTGGTTTCAAATTCAAGGTTTGAAACATCGCTTTATCTTGATCCACATCAGGGTTTGGTGTGGTTAGGAGCTCATCTCCAGCAAATATTGAATTTGCACCGGCCAAAAAGCAAAGAGCTTGCTCTTCCACACTCATTCTTACTCTTCCGGCTGATAATCTCACCATGGCTTTCGGCATGATTATTCTTGCAGTAGCTATCATCCTGACCATATCCCAAACGGATACTTTTTCCTGATTCTCAAGTGGTGTACCAGGCACTGGGACTAAGGCGTTGACCGGAACAGATTCTGGATGTTCTTCCATTGTTGCCAATGTATGTAGCATTCCAATTCTATCTTCGTTGGATTCACCCATTCCGATGATCCCTCCAGAGCAAACAGAAATATTGGCTTTTCTAACATTATCTATGGTATCAAGACGGTCATCATAAGTTCTGGTAGTGATGATTTCATCATAATGCTCCTCAGAAGTATCTAGATTATGGTTATAGGCATATAAACCGGCATCCTTTAATTTTTGAGCCTGATCTTCAGTGATCATTCCAAGTGTACAGCACACTTCCAAACCCATAGAATTCACGCCAGATACCATTTGAATTACTTTATCAAAATCACGATTATCTCGAACTTCGCGCCAGGCTGCCCCCATGCAAAATCTGGTACTACCATTATCCTTGGCTTGTTTTGCTTTGTCCATCACAAAATCAACATCCAATAATTTATTTGCTTTGACATCCGTGTTATATCTAGCTGCCTGTGGGCAATACGCACAATCTTCTGGGCAACCACCTGTCTTGATAGAAAGCAAAGTACAAACCTGGACTTCTGAGGCATCATTGTATTCCCTATGAATTGTAGCTGCCTGATAGATGAGTTCCATCACTGGTTTGTTAAATATATCTGCTATTTCTTCTTTGGTCCAGTCGTTGCGCATTTCCATTTCTTTTTGATTTTGAAAGAGATAAACTAAGATTTATCCGATAATATAATTTAATTGATTGTAAGATCTCCAGGCATCCTCGCCTGAATACCCGTCATTCTTTGCAAAGATTCAATCTTTTTCAAATATGGAGTAATGATTGATTCTTTTCCTGCAAAAATTGATGCATCTAAATCTTCAATGTTTTCAATCAGCTGATCCAAAAACTCTTTTTGTTCCGGATAATATCTCACCCTGTAATCATCCTCTACTCCAGCCTTGGTGGCTGCCAAAACTATTGCATCTTCATAGGATCCAAGAATATCAACCAATCCTTTATCAAGCGCCTGCGCACCTGACCACACTCGTCCACCTGCAACCTTTATCACATCTTCTTTGGTCATGCCTCTGCCTTCTGACACCCGGGTTATAAAAGTGTCATATCCTTTTTCAATCTGAGTTTGAATGATGGCTCTTTCTCCAGGAGTCAAAGATCTCATCACAGTCATGTAATCCGAATATTCACCTGTTTTCACATTATCGCTGGTAATTCCAATCTTATTTTCAAGGAAATCACCAAGATTAAACATCATCCCAAATATCCCGATAGAACCTGTGATCGTATTTGCCTGAGCTATAATTGTATCACATGGTGCTGAAATGTAATAACCACCCGATGCGGCGACATTGGACATTGAGGCAATGATTGGTTTTACCCCTTTAGTCAGCATGATCTCACGCCAAATTTGCTCAGATGCCGTGAGACTACCTCCAGGAGAATTCACTCTTAAAACAATCGCCTTAATGGAAGAATTTTCTCGTGCTTCCCGAATTTGATCTGCAAACTGTTTGCCTCCTACTGCATCATCTACCTTACCCATCACAATATCTCCATCTGCCACTATGACGGCTATTTTATTGGATGAATAATCACCAGTTAATGACTTCACATATTTATTACATGAAATAAAATTAATTTCATCTGATTCGTCAGTTCCAAGTTTGTAACGTATGGCAGTTTTGATTTCATCCTCATAAGCCACTTTTGAAATCAATCCGTATTGAAATGCTGTCTCCGGATTTCTAACCAGCATTTTATCAGAAATGTCTTTCAAGGTCGTGAAATTTATCGCTCTGTTTTCCTCTACAACATTCAAATATGTACCATAAACAGATTCTAGTAATTCCGACAGTTGAAGTTTGTTTTCCTCACTTAAGTTTTTTCTTACAAATGGCTCCACAAAACTTTTGTATTCCCCCACTCGAAATATTTCAGGTTCTATATCCAGTTTATCAAATAAACCCTTGAAAAAAGTTACTGATGCATTCAAACCATTAAACTCCAAGGATCCTTCAGGATTTAAAAAAAGACTATCCGCAACAGAAACCACCAGATAATCGCTTTCACTGATAAATTCACCATAGGCATAGATGAATTTCCCGCTTTCTTTAAAATCCATTAGCGCATTTCGGATCTCCAAAAGCGAGGATTGACCAGCTTGCAAATACATAGGCTTGATGTATATCCCCTCAATATTTGAGTCATTTTTCGCTGCTTTTATCGCAGATAATACGTCATTAAGACCAAGAGGAGCCGGTGCATCATTAAACAATTGAGCAATGGGATCATCTACGGATCGCTCAGTAAGTATTCCACTCATATTTATAGAGAGAACAGAATTTGATGCAACTACCGGAGCTTGGTCGCCAGATGATGCAATGGCAACAAGGAGGAATATTCCGATCAAAAAGAAGACAAACAGCCCAACAATTGTTGCCAGAAGGTTACGTAAAAAAGCCATATGATTGTGTTATTGGATTTAACTTGCAATGTAATTTTAAGACGAAGTTAACACGATTCAATTACCTAAAAGTTCAATGAATGATGATGAATGCAGGTTTTTCACTTTAACCGGAAAAAAATCTTGTTTAGGCACCTTAATTCTTCATTTCATTGCCAATATTTACCTGATATGAAAGGAATATTTCTACTTCTTGGATCAAACATGGGAGACAAATCCCAAAATCTTAAACAAGCCACCATCCTTCTTCAAAACAGTGAAATTGCAATAGTTGATTATTCTTCAATTTACCAAACTGAGCCTTGGGGAAAACCCGATCAAGATTGGTTTTTGAACATGGTAGTGCGCATAGATACCCTACTTCCACCAAAGGATTTATTGGCGCATTGTCAATGGGTAGAGCAAGAAATGGGTCGTGAAAGGATAGAAAAATGGGGTGCGCGCATCATAGATATTGATATATTGTATTATGATAATATCGAATTCATAGAACCTAATTTATCAATACCACATCCAGGGATCGCAATGAGAAAATTCACACTTATTGCCTTAAATGAAATTATCCCAAATGAAATTCACCCCATTTTACAGCTGAGCCAAAAAGAAATGCTTGAAATGTGTCCAGATGAACTTGGTTGTGAATTGAGCGAAATACAATTTGATATATGACCTGGACTGATGCGGCTTTACTTCTAGGCGCAGGTCTCTTCACCGGAGTGCTCAACACACTGGCAGGTGGCGGCTCATTGATCACCCTTCCTTTATTGATATTTATGGGTTTGCCTTCCGTGGAAGCTAATGCTTCAAACAGAATCGGCATCTTTCTTCAAAGCTTAGTTGCCGTAGGTGGTTTCAAGAGCAAAGGCGTTTTTGTTTTCCCTTACGCGGCATATGTTTCCATATCCGCAGTTATAGGGTGTATCATTGGCGCATATTATGCCATTGATATCAAAAGCGAGGTTTTTAACAGAATTCTAGCCGTTGTTATGGTTGTGATAATGACGCTAACAGTGCTGAAACCCTATTTGAAACGAAAAGGAATTGACGAAAACTTCACCACCAAAAGCAAAATCACAAGTATAATTATCTTCTTTTTTGTAGGAATTTATGGCGGTTTTATTCAGGCTGGCGTTGGTTTTCTAATCATCGCTACACTTACAGGAATTCATGGCTTGAATATGGCCAAAACCAATAGCATCAAAACATTTGTAATTGTTTGTTATACGCTGGTAGCGATAGCCGTCTTCTGGTGGGAAGACCAAATAAGATGGGATTATGGTTTGACATTAGCTGCTGGAAACTCCGCTGGTGGATGGATTGCCAGTCGATGGTCTGTTGGAAAAGATGACAAATGGATCCGAATGGTTTTAATCGTGACTGTTTTTGGTCTGGCCATCAAATTATGGTTTTTTAGCTGATGGATAATCTTCGAAATCAATTCCCAATTTTGTCCAAATACACCTATCTAAATACTGCGAGATATTGTGCTTTACCTCAAGTTGGAATTGATATTCAAAGAGATTTCCTCAATCATCTGAGCGAACAGGGAAGTTGGGACTTCAGCAAATGGAGTGACCTATATGAAAGTACTCGAGAGCAGTCTGCTGAACTTATTGGATGCATGCCTTCTAATGTTTGTTTTTTGCCTAATGTATCATTGGGATTCAATACGGGAGCTCAATATTTACCAAAAAGAAAAGTCGTTTGCATAAAACGTGATTTCCCATCTGTCAATATCACTTGGGAGTCACATGGATTTGAAGTGACTTATGTTGATCATTTATTACCCAATTTCACTGAAGTCTTTTTCGAAAAACTATCAGAACCACAACAGATTATTTCTGTAAGCTGGATACAATCGTCGGATGGATTTGAAATTGATCCTAAAAAGCTTTTTGAGATTTGTAAGGATAAGGGACATTTGTTGATTTTGGACGGCACTCAAGGTTTGGGTGCCATTCCATTTTCCATAGATCCAGATGTTGATTGTATGTTTCTGGCAAGCGGATTTAAATGGTTAATGGCAGGATACGGAGTGGCATTGTGTTACGTCTCTGATAAAATCCTCAATTACATCAAGCCAATGAGAGGTTGGAACAGTGGTTTTAATGAAAAAGGAGAGATCCATGCTGGCGCAAAAAGTCTTGAGGTAGGCAATGCTACCTATATGAATGTATCGGCATTGAATCAAGGTTTAGAATTAATCCAGCAGCAGGGTGTCTCAAAGATTTGTGAGCATAATCTTAAATTAAGATTGATGATCGAAGATTTTTGTCATGACGCAGGGAGAGCCTTCAAAAATCACCCGACGCGTTCAAGCATCATTTCGATTGACGCCACAGCAGATGAATATGATAATCTTGCAAAAAACATGATTCAGGTCACGAAACAATATGGATCTATCAGGATTTCACCACATTTCTACAATAATGCAGAGGACATTCAAAAAATGCTTGCAGTAATCTCCTAAATTCACGGCTAGTCTATATTATGGGAATTGTAATCAAGCAAAGTTTTTGGAACTCCATTTGGTCCTACTTAGGTGTCGGGATTGGTTTTATCAATACCCTTATTTTGCGCCCGGCATACTTCACTGATTCAGAAATTGGGATTCTCAACGTAGTAACCAACAATGCGCTCATGCTTGCTCCTTTCGTTGCTTTGGGCATGCCTAATACTTACATGAGGATTTTTCCTGAATTAAGATCTCAACCTCAGCTCGAAAGCAAAATAATCAGCCTGCAATTCGTCCTTATTCTCATTGCCAATTTTGTATTTAGTGTCGCGGTTTTTTTGTCTTTGGACTGGATCAAAAGCCTGTACATCACCGAAAGTCCTGAATACAATCAATACATCTATGTGAGCCTTTTGATCATGATCTTGTTCAGCTTTTTCATGCAGATGCATGCCTTTAGCAGGTCAAAACTCAATGTGATTATTCCTGCATTTCTTAAAGAAGCCTTTCTTCGGGTAGGCAATGTTGTGCTGATCCTACTCTTTGCATGGCAATATATTGACTTCACCGAATTGGTATATTGGCTGATACTATCCTATTTCCTGGCCAGTTTTATTTTGGCGATATATGTGGTGAAAGAACAAAAAATAAAGTTCTCTACTGATATATTTTCCATACCAAAAGAATGGAGACAAAAGCTCGTTCAATATGGATCGTTCAACGTGATTATGGCTGGATGCAATTCCATCTATGCCAATGTTGGATCTGCTATGATTCCGGCTATGTTGGGAGCAGCTGCAAATGGAGTCTTTTCTATTTGTCTATATATCGCTATCATCATCGAGATGCCAAAGCGATCAATGTTGCAAATCATCACTCCTATTTTGGGTCAGGAATTTCAAAATAATAATCTCAAGGAAGTAGAAAACTTGTACAAAAAAGCCTCCTTGAACCTGGGAATTATCGGCTTTCTTTTCTTGATTGGTGTGATCTGCAATTTGAATGATCTATTCACATTGATTCCAAACGGACAAACCTATAGTGCAGGATTTTATGTGGTGGTATGGATCGCAGTTGCCAAAATTATTGACATGCTTTTCAGCTTCAATTCTGAGCTCCTCTACTACACAAGATATTACAAATACAATCTGTATTTTTTCATAGCAATATCTGCCATCATCATCACACTCAATGCCTATTTGATCCCTAATTTAGGTATAGATGGGGCAGCTATTTCATTTGTAATTTCTACGATTTTATTCAATGGAATCAAATTCATTTTCATAAAAATCAAATTTGGAATGGTGCCCTTTACTATAAAACACATACCACTTTTGATTTTTAGCTTGATTACTTTCAGCATCTTTTGGTACTTGCCAATCAGCAACTATGCAATATTTAATATCATTGTAAGATCAATTGCAATTACTATAGTCTTCATGTGTCTGGTGTACATGGCAAACATTTCAACAGATATCAACCGACTGATTAAGACCAATTTTAAAAAGTATCTAAAAATTAACTTACCATAATTCATTCATGGATCAATCATTCAAAAAAGGACTCCTCATCCATGGTTTAGCCATTTTAGGATTTTTCATTGTCACGGTTTTACTTTTTTATCCTCAATTTTTTGAAGGAAAAGAACTTTTCCAACATGACATTTTGCAAGGGAAAGGCGGTAATCATCAGATGATAGAACATAGGGAAAAAACAGGTGAAGAGGCCTTATGGATGAACAGTATGTTTAGCGGCATGCCTGCCTACCTCAATGGTGTGCAATACAGTGGCGATCTTATCGAATATGTTTATAAGGCAATAACTCTAGGTTTGGGTCATCCTCGTGGAATCACATTTGTAGCAAGTGTCTGCTTTTATATTTTATTACTTTCCTTCAAAGTCCGACCCTGGATTGCATTTATGGGGGCATTAACATTTACCTTAAATGGATTCAATATCATAAGTATCACTGCAGGCCACAATGCCAAAATTGCTGCAGTCGCATTGATGCCTTTGATTTTAGCTGGCGTTCACCTAGCATTTAGCAATAAAAAATGGTTGGGTTTTGGACTTACGGCCTTGGGACTTGCTATGCAACTTCGAACTGGGCATTATCAAATCACTTACTACTTGCTTCTCATCATAGCGATTTACGGTATCGCACGGTTAATCCAGACGATCAAGTCTAAGGAATACAAACCATTCATATTTGCTGCGATTGGCATATTGATAGCAGCTATGCTCGGTTTGGGTACTAATGCAGGAAAACTGTGGACGGTATATGAATATAGTAAAGTATCAATTCGTGGTAAATCAGAACTGAAAGCGTCTGACAATCACTCCTCAGGACTAGATCGCGATTATGCATTTGAGTTTAGTAATGGGATATTCGAGCCGCTCGTTTTATTTATTCCGAATATATTAGGTGGAGCTTCCAATCAGGAATTATCTAAAAGCAGCGCTATTGCTGAGGCTCTTTCAAAAGCTGGTTATGGACCAGCTCAGGTTAAAGAGCAGATCAAGTCAATGCCGACCTATTGGGGAGATCAGCGACTTTCCGCGCCATATTATGCCGGATCAATCGTAGTACTTCTATTCATTGTTGGGCTTTTCATTCTGAAAAAAGAAGAAAAAATCTGGCTCGCAATTGTATTTGCTTTGGGCATCATTATGAGCTGGGGCAGCAACTTCTCAGCAGTCAATAATCTATTGTTCGATTACCTACCGATGTACAACAAATTCCGATCGGTGACTTTCATTATTATCATGCCTCTCATGGCAATGAATCTACTCGGTTTTCAAGCTTTGGAAAGAATCTTCCAGACGGAATGGGATAAAGAAAAAATGTCAAGATTAATGAAAGCTGCGGCCATACCTGCAGGTTTCGCTTTGCTTATGATCATTGGAGCAGGAATGCTGAGCTACAGAGGTTCTATAGATGATAGATTGCCTGATTGGCTGATTTCGGCACTTAGAGCAGATAGAGCTTCACTCCTCCGCACGGATGCATTTAGGGCATTGTTTTTCATCATTACTTTTTCTGCTTTGGTTTGGGCTAGCTTGAAAAATAAATTGAGTCAAACGATGGTCATCACTGGCCTAATTCTTATCACATTTATAGATTCATTTCTGCTTAGTAAAAGGTTTTTGAAAGCAGATTCATTTTCAAAATCGCCTGTTGCCAATTATTTCAAACCAACAAGTGGTGATACCTATATCATGCAAAAGGCACAATCTGGTGATCGCGTACTTAACCTTCAGGGGCCTTTCAATGAAGCCCGTACTTCCTATTATCATGAGTCGATTGGTGGCTATCACGGAGCAAAAATCCGACGATATCAAGATTTAATAGAAAACAGCATCAGTCCTGAAATGAACAAGATGATAGAAAAACTGCAGAAAGGTCGGCGAGACTTTAGCGGACTTCCAGCTATCAATATGTTGAATGCGCGATTTATCATGGCAGGAAATACGAAAGATGCCGTTCTGGAAAATCCTAATGCTTTAGGTAATGCCTGGATAGTGAGTGAAGTAATAGCAGTAAATTCTCCAGATGAGGAACTTGCTGCGGTGAGTTCATTTGATCCACTTCAAGCTGCCGTGATTGATCAAAGTAAATTTGATTTACCTGCATTGTCATCATCAGCTATGGGTACGGTGGAAGTTTTAAAAAGAGCTCCAAACGAAATAATCTACAAAGCAGATGTCACAGCAAATGCATTGGCTATCTTCAGCGAAATATTCTATGATAAAGGATGGAAAGCTTTTGTGGATGGAAAAGAAACAAAAATCCTTCGCGCCAACTATGTGCTCCGTGCTTTGCCACTGAGCACAGGTAGTCATGAAATCAAATTTAGTTTCGAACCAAAATCTTATCAAACAGGAAATGCAATCATGCTGATTTGTTCAGTGCTGGTTTTGATCTTATTTGGTGGCGGATTGGTGATGGAAGTGAAAAAGGGATTTTGAGTTAAACAAACCCCAATGATTTCAATTTAGATACCATCTGAGTTTGATATTCGGTATGTGATATTTTTGATGGAATTCGCACCAGATAACAATGATCTAAATCTGACAACCCCTTTTCCAGATTATTTGAAACGTTTTTCAAAATTTTTTCAAACGCCATTTTCAATTTAGAATCCATTGCCAATGCATTGTATTCATCCCAAACCAGGTGATCAAAAAATGAATTGTATTCCCGTGAAATAACCAAAGCATTTAGATTTGCAGCTTTAGAAGCGGTTATTTTTTCAAATGATATTTCTGAAGATTGATCCCTGAATAGAATAAAAAACCCTGAGATTGGAGTTTTCGAATTGGTTATTTTTCCATAAAAAACTTCTGGAGATATTCGCCTTCTTATGAAGTTTTTGCCACGAAGCGAATGCAGCTTAAACTGCAGTTTATCAGCTAAATTTCTTCCTTTGAAAATGGCCTTTTTAACCTTTGGGTTCCCGTCGATATTATAGGCATAGATTTTAGGGTATGCCAGATTGGGATAAGCTGACCCATCTGAATCGACCACACAGATATCATCTGAAACAAAAGAACAATTATGGTCCCTGCACAGGTTTATTTCCAATGAGGTCTTTCCTACTCCACCTGTACCGCCAAAAAGCAACGTCTTTCCTTCTTTCGTTTGAACCGCAGACGCATGAACTACAGAAAATTCAGGAAAAGTAAATGCCAAAGGCACAAGTATGTGTTCATGTAACCATTGCCCAACCGCTTCTTTGTGAGATGTGAATTGTATGTTCATCCATTTTCTCAATATTCTCATCCCCAAACCAGAATGCTTGATGCTAAACTGTATATGATCCAACTCTCCATCCTCAAAATAAAATCTAGTGACAACTGGTCCCAAACTATAAACAAAACCATTCTCAGTAAACGAGTGAATACCTGGATTTGAACTTAAAATACCATTCACATCAACCTTATCCACCTGTTCGATTAGTATATTGAAATCTTGATTTAATAACGAAGGATAAAGGCTCATCTCCTTTTCAAGAATTGCCGAAATGAACACATCAGAAGATTTGATACGAATCGCTTTACCAAAAATCAAAAAGGTATTATCCATTATTATTTCTCCTAATATTTAAAAGTCGATCGGCAAACTCCTGATAATTTAACACCCCATCAAATTTAGTTTTATAAGTTTTATTTGCACCGATTCTGAAGTCTGGATTATTGATAACTCTCGTTATTGCTTCAGCTGCGTCTATTGGTTCTGGGTCCATTGAAATAAGAATTCCATTTGTATCATCCACAATTTCCGAAACCCCACCTACATCAGTAGCTACGACTGGAATGGAATAAATCATTGCTTCCATTATGCTCACAGGAATACCTTCTGAAGAACTAAGATTTATAAATGCATCAATATAATTGGCTTGATAGAATTGATGAACAGCTTCATTTTTCAAATGCCCTTTAAAGTTGATTACCAAATTCGATGGCAGATCAAATAAAAAATATTGATCCAAAACGGACACATCCCCGCCAATATGTATCCATTCAAATTTTTGATCAGGTCTTAATTTGGTTAATTCCAATAGTGACGCCTTGATTAATTCAATGCGCTTAATCGGATGAATAAAAGAGCACGATAAGATTCGTACAACATCATCTACTTTGGTAGGTTGTATGGAATAATCACCTTTTACTCCAAGAAATGATAATTCAATATTGTTTTGATTGTATTTTTTTGTCAAGTACTTCTGACCATCACGAGAGATGCTAAATATGGCATCCATAGAAGAAATCAATTCCTTCCTGAAAGGAATAAATCCGTGTTTCCTGTTTTCTTCATATAAATCAAATCGATGGACTCTACTCACTAATTTGACATGAGAGTTTTTCCAATTTTTAAAAAGT
This sequence comes from uncultured Marinoscillum sp., assembly GCA_964353015.1. Lineage (GTDB taxonomy): Bacteria > Bacteroidota > Bacteroidia > Cytophagales > Cyclobacteriaceae > JAMZMI01. The sequence goes on from CAYGUA010000029.1 coordinate 32,239, forward strand.
GATAATCCATATGTTTCCACATCACACCAATAAGTGTATAAAATCACCTCATCATCGCTCACCCCTTTTTTAGCCCAATTAAAAAGATTACGCCCATAATGCACAAAAGAAGCCACATCCCTTATAGCCGACAAACCAAAAGTTCGATGTTTGATTAATCCTTTTACTATCCATTTAAAGTGATAAAAAATGGGATAAATCTTCTTTTCAGAATGCTTTTTTAAATATTCCGAGTAGGTATTATCTACTTTAATGTTGGATGGAATTTGACGCTTTTCAGCACTTATAGTTCTTGGAATAATCGTAATATCCAAGTCTTCAATCTGAGATAATACGGCCACTTCGAGTTCAAGAAATGTTTCTTGCTTGCCATAAGGGAATGAATGTGTGAACAGTAGCAGTTTCATTGCAGCGTTTTCAGTCGGCTATTGCTCTCTGCATATTTTTTTTCGATGTACTGTTTATCTTCAGGCGACAAAAAGCTCTTTCTGGAAGATATGAAATTAAAAAAAAATGGCTCAAGTATCGCAATAAATATCCTGGAAACGTTTCTTGTCGAAATGGCATTCCAGATTAGATTGTTAGGCTTTTGGCTTGTGAATATGAAGTGATTGACGATTCGAAGTACACGAATAGAAAGATTGCTCATAGATTTGTTCACCTTTCTTCCGGTAGGCCTATTTTCCAGCAACTGTGAGTTTGTGAACTTTTGAATCTGGTCTAAAAACTGATTCTTATCTCTCTTCAATCCTTCTTGCTCCAGAATCAATACATTTTCTTTACCGAATTGTGCTTGATATTTTTCAATCAATAAATCATAATATAAATAGCCCGGATTAAATGCTCTTACATAATAATTCCATTTTTTGTCAGCATTCAAGAAATTCCGAAAAGACATCACTCCGCCCTGAATCACATATTGCCTGTATAATGAATCATACATTTCTACCTGATTTCTGATCGTGATAATCACCTTTCCAAAACCTAGCTCATTTAATCTCGCTGGAATTAGCGATCTGCCTTGCCCTTTGTATATAAAAGGTGCACCAACCAATGATTCAAATGACAACAGATTATCTCCGGGAGCCATCATTTTATCTAATCGCTTCTTGACATCCGTCTTATCATAATCAAGTTCATCAAGATAAATGAGATCGGGAAATATCTTCTCACATGTCCTGTAATCCACATAATTGATTCCCTTCAGGTTAGGAAAAATCTCCCATTGTAGAAATGTAGTTGCTGTTTTGGGAAATCCTATATGGACAATATTCATTATCCTGCTTGATTGATGATGGATGAAACTAATGCTACCTGATCCTCTGTCATCTCTGGAAAAATTGGCAGTGAAATAATCTCTTTGCTCAGTTTTGTGGCTACAAGAAAATCTGACTCTGAATGCTTCTTATAGGCATAAGCAGGAAGCAATGGTAATGGAGTCGGGTAATGTATGCCATGCCCTATTCCCGCTGCATCAAAAGCTGCCTGCAGATTGACTCTTTTACTTGATCTCACCACGTACAAATGAAATGCATGATCAAAGCCAATTGGTTTAATTGGTTTCACCACATTTTCACCAAGAAACTCATCATAAAGCGACGCAACTCTATTTCTGTCTTTTACCCATTGATCCAAATATGGAAGTTTGACCTCCAAAATAGCCGCCTGCATGGTGTCCATTCGGCTATTTCGCCCAATGATTTGATGATCGTGCTTCCGCAATTGGCCATGATTCCCAATCATTCGCATTCGTTGCGCCAGTTGGTTATCATTTGTGAGCATTCCTCCGGCATCTCCATATGCGCCAAGATTCTTTCCAGGGTAAAAGCTGAATGATGAAGCATCACCAAATGTTCCTACTTTTTTTCCTTCAATTGCTGCTCCATGAGCCTGTGCACAATCTTCAATGACTTTTAATCCATGGCGATTTGCAATCGTCATGATTTCTTTCATTCTGACTGGCAAACCAAATAAATGTACAGGAATGATTGCCTTGGTTTTATTGGTGATTGCCTTTTCTATCAGATCAGGATTGATTGTGTATTCACTTTCCAAAACATCCACAAAAACCGGTTCTGCACCAACATTATTCACAACTTCAGCTGTAGAAATCCAGCTATTGGCAGGAACAATTACTTCATCACCAGCACCGATTCCCATGGCAGCCAATATAATTTCCATAGAATCCGTACCGTTCGCACATGCTACACAGTGATCCACGCCAATGTATTTGGCAAATTGTTTTTCAAAATTTGTAACCGAAGATCCGCCGATGAAGCTAGTGTTTTCAAGGACAGCATTAATGGCTGCATCAATTTCTGATTTGATCGTATAGTATTGAGCCTTCAGATCTACGAATGGAATACTCATTTGTCTTTTAATTTTTTAGCCGGATTTCCAGCATATACACCTGGTTCCAAAATATCCTTTGTTACTACACTTCCTGCACCAATTACCACACAATCAACGATTCGAACTGGTAGAATTGTTGCATTCGAACCAATGGAAACATGATTTCCAATATGTGTTTCTTTCCATTTTGAGGAATCACCCCCTGCAGGACCACCGTTTGAAAATAAATCATTGATAAACATCACACCATGACCTATAAAACAACGATTACCGATTGTGACCAATTCGCAGATAAATGAATGGGATTGAATTTTGGTTTCACTCCCGATTTTAACATTCTTCTGGATTTCCACAAAAGGGCCTATGAATGAATTTTCACCAATCTGACAACCGTATAAGTTTACAGGCGCAATCACAGTTACATTTTCACCAAATGTTACTTCACGAATTCCTATATTTTTCAAATTCGGTTCAGCCATTTTTTGCTGCAGCTTTATAAATTTTATCTATGATCTCGACCGTTTTCAATCCCTCAAATCCATTTGTTGCAATCTCGCCACCATTCCGAAGTACCTCAATTACATTTTCATAAACTTTGTCATGATTGGACATGGATCCCTGATAATCACCGTATTCATTCGCAGGATTACCTTCTGGTAGCTCCCCTATTTCGTAATCCTCAATATTTTGATACTCGAGTTTATTTAAATATTGCCCACCGATCTTGATGGTACCTTTCTCTCCAAAAATGGTCAATGAGCCTTCCATGTTTTTACCAAAACTATTTACTGTATAGTTTATAGAGCCAATTGCTCCAGATAGAAATTTTAGGGATACCACACCCGAATCCTCAAATTCGATGATGTTTTCGTGGGTAAAATTGGCAATAATTGCTTGGGTACTTTCCACATCACCAATCATCCAGTAAAGCAAATCGATGAAATGACTAAACTGAGTATAGAGTGTGCCTCCATCCATGTTTTTGGTGCCTTTCCAATCTGAATTTTGATAATAATTGAAATTGCGATTCCAAAAACAATTCAGCTGTACGCTCAGAATTTTCCCAATTCTCCCTGCATCCAAAACCTTTTTTACTTCGGAAACCGCTGGATTAAAACGATTTTGTTTTACAATAAACAAGCGCTTATTGGCATGCTCTGCAGCTTTTATCATTTCGCCACAATCAAATAAGCTGATGGCCATAGGTTTTTCACACAAGACATGAAAACCAGCTTTCAATGCTTTGATTGTATGTTCGGCATGTAATCCATTCGGTGTACAAACTGAAATCACATCAATCTCAGGATGCGCATTTAGAAGATGTTGAATATCGAAATAAACCTTTGCTTGATGATCATTTGCCAGCGCCTCCGCTCTGCCCTCATTGATATCGCATACGGCAATCAATTCTCCCAAACGACTAATATGACCGGCATGTCTCGTTGCTATGCGACCACAGCCAATAATGCCAAATTTCAACTTTTCACTCATAATTGATTAATCAATGTAGCCAACTCTGCAGCCTGACTCTCTCTGGAATGGCGCGACAACAATCGCTCGAAATGACTTTCGTCAATTTCATAATTCGATTCAAAATTAGCTAAAATGAAGTTTTTTATCTCATTCAAATCCGAACCAGACATCATTTCGCCAATTTTATTTTCAACCAAAATATCACCCAAATCACTATCTATTGGGCCAAAGGTCAAAATAGGCCTGAATGCTGATAAATATTCGAAAAACTTAACAGGCAGTATCCATTTGGCATTGTCGCTTTTATTGAGAAGAAGCAATAGCACATTGCATTTTTTGTATTCCATGAAAACATCATCATGTGATAAATAACCAAGAAACATCACCTTATCATTCAAAAATTCGCTTTTTCGCAATCTATCCATAATTGATTCACTCACAATTCCTCCCAACCTTATTTCAAGTTTTGAATGAAAATCTGGACGATGCTCACATAATTGCTCAAGAGCATTCCACAAAGATTCCGGATCACGCAACTCATTGAGCATTCCAAAATATCCGATTACAAATTTTTCAGCCTTCAACTCATTCGCTTTATTTAATGGGGCTGATGCAATACCATTCATGATAATTTGAACTGCGATGTGTTTTGTTATTTTTTGTTCCAATGATTGACCCAGTCTTTTACTGACCGTCATAACAACATCTGCGGTCTTTAGAACTTTTCTTTCTAAAGATTTATGGCGATTCATAGCTATTCGGCCAGTATTCAACTTTTGTAGGATGTCCCAGTCCGACCATGGATCCCTGAAATCCGCAATCCATTTCAGATTTTTGATTTTTGATTTGACCCCAAGACCAATCAAATGCATGCTGTGGGGAGGACCAGTTGTGATGATTGTTGGGATTTGATTTTCCTGAATATATTTTTTTAAAAATTTGACAGATGGACGCACCCAAAACACCCTGGCATCAGGCACAAACAAATTACCTCTGAGCCACACAAATAAGCGATCCTTTAATGATTGGTTGGGTTTTTCTAAAGTCAAACCTTGCTGTATGCTCCCTTTTTCCTTGCTCCTTGTCAGTTTATGAAAAATAGAAAAGGGTTCCCAAATTGGTTGACTGATAACTTTGACGTTTTGAGCCAATTTGAGCAGGTTTTCATCTTTTATTTCAAATTGTGAATTAGAAGGTGAGTAGATCACAGGTTCGAAACCTAATTTTTGTAAATTTACAGCAAAATGTAACCAGCGCTGTACACCTACCCCCCCTGACGGTGGCCAGTAATAGGTAATGATTAAAACCTTTTTGTCTGACATAAAAAAAACTTGTAAAGGATTGCCAATAGATTTTATAGAAAATCAAATTTCGCTAATATTGGCCGCCCAAAGGCAAATAAACAACAAGCCCCTAATTTTAAAGAAAAGAATATGAAAAGTATTGGTGTTTTTACATCAGGAGGAGACGCACCGGGAATGAACGCATGTATCAGATCGGTAGTGAGAACGGCACTTTATCTAGGCATTGATGTTTATGGAATAAAATATGGCTACAATGGAATGATTGAGGGCGATATCTATAAAATGAAATCATACTCCGTCAGTAACATTCTCCAAAAAGGTGGTACGATCCTGAAATCTGCGAGAAGCAATGAATTTCGAACCAAAGAAGGCCGTAAAAAAGCTTTTGACCAACTTCAAAAAAGAGGCATTGAAGGACTTGTGGCTATCGGTGGAGACGGCACACTTACAGGAGCCAACCTTTTTTATGAAGAATTTGGCATTCCCACAGTTGGTTGCCCAGGAACTATAGACAATGACCTTTACGGTTCGGACTATACGATCGGATTCGATACAGCTGTGAATACTGCCCTTGATGCTATTGACAAAATCAGAGATACGGCCAATTCACATGACAGAGTATTCTTCATAGAAGTAATGGGTCGGCATACAGGATATATTGCGATTCATTGTGGTATTGGTGGTGGAGCTGAAATGGTTATGGTGCCTGAGACATCTGTTACCATCCAAGATGTAATCAGCACCTTGAAAGAAGGAAAAAGCCGTCATAAGACCTCCCATATTGTAATCGTGGCTGAAGGTGGCGAACAAGGTGATGCCATTGAAGTAGCTGCGAAAGTTTCTAAAGTGCTTCCAGAATTGGATATCAGGGTTACAAACTTAGGTCACGTTCAACGAGGAGGTGCTCCAACCTCTCAAGATAGAATCATAGCATCGAGACTAGGAATGGCAGCAGTTGAAGGATTGGTGAATGGTCAGAAAAATGTGATGGCTGGTGTGATTGATAACAAAATTACTTTCACCAATATCAAATTGGCTATTTCAAAATCTAAGCCGATCAGTGACGAAATGATGAGATTAGTGGAAGTAATGAGCATCTAATTATCAGATCAGAAGCTTTTCAATCTGCTGAATCACATTCGAGAGATCAGTTGGTGAATGCCAGCTGATCTCGAGATCTTTTTTGAACCAAGTCATTTGACGCTTGGCGTATCTCCGACTATTCCTTTTTAATAGCCGAATGGTCTCCTCTTTATCATATTCACCATCCAAATGATTGAATATTTCCGTGTATCCCACTGTTTGCAGCGGATTTAGTGCTCGGTACGGAAACAAGTTTTTTGCTTCCTCAAACAATCCATCCTCGATCATTTGATCCATTCGAAGATTGATTCTATCAAATAAAATATTTCGATCCATCTCCAAACCAATTTTCACATTTACGAATGGTCTGTTATGTGATTTATTCTGTTTTCTGAATGATGAAAAAGGCTTCCCTGATGAACGAATCACCTCCAAAGCACGAATGACTCTTTGCCAGTTTTGCCGATCTACCTGATTGAAATATTCCAAATCTCTAGCATGAAGTTCTATGAGCAGAGGTTCCAGTCCATGTTTTTGATAGGTCTCATTTAGATTCTCACGTATTCCTGGACCAATCTCGGGCATATCGTCAAATCCTTCCCAAATAGCCTTACAAAAAAGCCCTGAACCTCCAACTGCGATTATTACTTGGTGATTTTGAAATAATGTATCAAGTAAATCAAGGGCGTCTTTCTCAAAACTGCCGACATTATACTCATCATGGATAGACAGATTATCAATAAAATGATGTTTGCATTGAAGGCGCTCATCAACAGTCGGCTTAGCAGTACCGATTTCCATCTCTCTATAAAATTGTCTAGAATCAACTGAAATTATTTCCGTACCAAAATGATTTGCCAAGGCTATTCCAAAACTGGTTTTTCCAACCGCCGTTGGCCCCACTACCGATACCAGTATTCTTTGCATATTTCTTATTCAAGCTGAAAAATAGCATTAATTAGCTAATTTTAAGACAATGGATCTGGTAGATAACAAAGAGGAATTGCTCACAAATCGAATCGAAAGTCTCGAGAAAGAGCTCGAATTGGTAAAATCCAGAAATTCAAACCTCGAAAAAAACGAATTCCATCACCTTAGAGAGCTTTTTGATTCCTCCAATGACCTCATTCAAATCTTTAAACCAAATGGTGATCTGAAGTTTGTCAACGAAGCATGGAGAAACAAACTTGGCTACAGAGAGGATGAAATCAAAAATTTAAAGTTTGTAGATGTGCTACATCCTGAGCATCAGAAACAAACTTTGCCCAGCCTACTCAAAATCACTGCTGGCAGTAGCATCGAAAGATTTGAAACCGTACTGATCACCAAATATGGGAAAAACATATATGTCACAGGAAAACTGACTTGTGTTTTTGAAGGCGAGGAAATTTTAGAATTCAGATGCATCTTTTTTGACATTACTGAGAGATTCCGTGCTGAGCGAGCTCAGGCTCTTTATTATAAAATCGCCAACATCACCATGGCGCAAATGGATTTGGAGCAGTTGTATAAACGAATCTATCTGGAGCTCAATGAGATTCTCAATGTAAGCTCCTATACGGTGACCTTACTCAATAAGCCTAAGAAAGATTTCACCTTTGCATATTGGTTCAACGAAGCTGAAACTGAAAACGGAACATTGACCAAGGATGTAGAATCATTATTAGCTGCCTACACCTTTGATCGTGCCAAACCAATTATTATATATGAAGAAGGCATTGTAAAAATTTCAGCCCAAAAAAAGAGAAAACTATCTGATCCTTTACCTAAAATCTGGCTGGGAGTAATCATATATCTTGATGGTCAGGCTATTGGAATTTTATCTATAAGCTCATTTAAAGACCAATCAGCCTATAATCTCAAAGATCTTGAACTCCTTGATTTCATATCCGGACAAATCAGTCTGGCGATGGAGCGAAAAATCAATGAGGAAAAAATAGAAAATCAGGCGGCAAGACTAAGTGCGATATTTGAAAGCAGTACCCACCAAATATGGTCCATAGATAGAGATTATTTCTTCACATCCTTCAATCAGAACTATGCTGATGCATTCGAGCAATATTACGGTCAATCAATTGATCTTGGACTCAACATCATGGAATGTTTCCAAAAATCCATGTCTGAGAAAAATAGAGTTTTCTGGTACAAAAAATATGAACAAGCATTTCAGGGAACTACCCTCAACTTTCAGACAAGTTCAAAAACACTAGATGGAAAAAAGGTATGGCGTGATGTTTTTGTCAACCCAATATTTCTTCCTTCCGGAGCAATAGATGAGATTTCTGTAATTGCAAATGACATTACTGACAAAAAAGTCTCTGAAACAGCATTAAAAGAAAGTGAAGAGAAATTCAGAAATATCTTTGAGTCATTTCAAGATATCTATTTCAGATGTGATATCGACGGAATTATATCCATGATCAGTCCGTCGGTAAAGGAAGTGATTGGATTGACTCCAAAATCGATTATCGGGAAAAATATCACTGACTTTTTTATATCGAAAACTAAAATATCAGCACTCTTCAGAAATTTATATGCCAATAAAAATGTAAAGAATTTTGAAGGATCGATCACCAATGCTTATGGTGATAAAATTCAATTTATTAGCAACGTTCGACTGATCAAAAGGCGTGGCTCCAAGTTTGAAATTGAAGGCGTAGCGAGGGATATTACTCTTCTGAAAAAAACTCACGAAGAATTAAGAAATGCAAAAGAGCTAGCCGAACGATCACTAAAAGTTAAAGAGCGATTTCTTGCTAATATGAGTCATGAAATCAGAACACCTATGAATGGCATCATAGGAATGATTGATTTGATTGCTTCAACCAAGCTGAATAAAGAACAAACGGACTACATCCGAACGATCAAAAAATCATCGGATACCTTGCTCAGCATACTCAATGACATTCTGGATTTATCAAAAATTGAAGCAGGAAAAATGGAATTGAGACTACAACCGGTAAGGATTGTAGAAACTTTTGAGAAAATTTATGACCTCTTTTCGCAACAGGCCAACCTGATTAACAATACCCTTTATTACCATTTGGATGGGCAACTGCCAGAATTTATTCTAGCGGACGAGACGAGATTATTGCAGGTCTTATCGAATCTAACCTCAAACGCCATAAAATTTTCTCAGACGAAAGGTCACATCAATATAAGTATAAGAGTACAAGAACGGATTGGAGACAATTTCAAATTTAAAGTTTCAGTAAAAGACTCAGGCATAGGTATTTCGCAAAAAGACCTTGAAAAACTATTTAAGAATTTTAGCCAAATCGACAGTTCGTCAAGAAAAATGTATTCGGGCACTGGTCTTGGCTTGGCCATTTCCAAAGAACTGGTCCGATCAATGGGAGGAGAAATTCATGTCGCTTCTACTCCAGGACTGGGTAGCACCTTTTCGTTTACCTTTCAAGCCGCACAAATAGATGCTCCTGTTCGTGAGCAAAAAGCTGAAGAGCAAATCATTGTAAAACAGTTCACTAAAAAAAGCCCAAAAATTCTATTGGTTGATGATAACGATATCAACCGGCGGGTAGCTGTAAGTATCCTCCAAAAATCAGGATGCAAGGTAAATGAAGCTCCTAATGGTCATGAAGCAATCGAGCTCGTTCAAAAAAAATCTTTTGATTTGATATTCATGGATATTCAAATGCCCGACTTGGATGGTATTCAAACCACACATATTATCAAATCATTGCCACTTGAGACAATACCTCCAATTGTAGCCATGACGGCCTATTCAATGGAAGATGATCATGATAAATTCATCAATGATGGATTAGACGATTATGTTTCCAAACCTATCAAGGCTTCTAATTTGATTAATATCGTCAAAAAGTGGATCGATTTTGAACCTCAAAAAGTTATTACTGAAGTTTTTGACGATGAGTACGAAGACCTCACAATTAACCAAAACACACTCAATCAGCTGTATAAATATGGAGGCAAAGAGCTGATAGAAAGTGTATTAGCAGATTTTGATCAGGAAACTACCACTCAAGTTTCCAACATAAAGGAATTTCTGAAGAATAATTCCTTTGACGACCTCAAAAAGGAACTTCATACTCTCAAAGGAAATGCGGGAACTTTAGGAATAGAAAAGCTATCAAAATCTGCCGCAGAGATGGAAAAATCAATAAAAGAAAATAAATTTGACAGTCTTCAAGCTCAATTCAAGAATCTGCTACTAAATCTATCGGAGTTTAAAGAAAGTTATGATAACTTTATTAACAGCTGATCACCACAATCATGAATAAAAAAATACTGGTAGCAGAAGATAGTTCCGTAATTCAGAACCTAACACGAAGGATATTGACACTGCAGAGCTACGACATCAGCTCAGTAAAAAATGGAGCTCAGGTTCTAGAAAAACTTAATGCCGAAAAATTTGATCTTGTCTTGCTAGACATTCACATGCCCGTAATGGACGGGATGGAATGTGCAAAGGCCGTGAGAAAATTATCCAAAGACCAAAATGGTAACATTCCAATTATCGCTATCACAGGAAATGCCAATAATTACACCGAAGCAGATTTTAAAAACGCTGGGATAGATGGCTATTTGCCTAAGCCACTCAACTACGATACTCTTGTAGAAACTGTAAATAGTTATATGGCAAATGGAAATTAAATACACAAAACAATTTCTAAATCGCCTCGAAGACATATTTTCTGAAACAGATTATGTGCTTCGTTATGAAAAAGGCAATTTCCATTCTGGATATTGTATCCTGAAAGAAACCAAAATCGCCATAGTGAACAAATATTATTCGCTTGACGGAAAAATCAATAGTCTGATTGAAATCTTAAAATCTGTAGAGCTTGAAACCAAAGGCCTAAGCGAAAAAAATAAAAAGCTCTTTTCAGAAATAGCACAAACCCAACTTCAGTTTTGATAGTCACATTTCTCGGTACCGGAACATCACAGGGCGTACCTGTGATCGCTTGTAATTGTGATGTATGTCAATCGATTGATTTCAGGGATAAAAGATTGAGAACTTCTATTCATTTTGAAGTTTCTGGTCAAAGCATTGTGATAGATACAGGACCAGATTTTAGAACCCAAATTCTTCGAGAAAGAATTAAGCATCTGGATGCCATTCTTTTCACACATGAGCACAAGGATCACACGGCTGGTCTTGATGATGTCCGCAGCTTCAATTTTGCTCAAAAAATGGATATGCCCATCTATGCTGACTCCCGAGTAATTACTCAGCTCAAGAAAGAATTTTCATACGTTTTTGAAACAGAAAAATACCCTGGAGTACCTAGGTTAGATGTAAATGAAATCACGAATTCTCCTTTTGAAGTCAATGGAGTAAAAATAACTCCAATAGAAGTTCTTCATTATAAGCTTCCTGTTTTTGGATTTAGAATCAAGGATTTCACGTACATCACAGATGCCAACTACATTTCTGAAAAGGAAATTGAAAAGATCAAAGGATCAAAAATTTTGGTATTAAATGCATTACAAAAAAAAGATCATATAAGTCATTTTACTCTTGATCAAGCCATCGATATCGCTCAAATAGTAAATGCTGAAAAAACCTATTTTACCCATATAAGCCACAATTTGGGTAAGCATAGAGATGTAGAAAAAGAGCTCCCGAAAAACTGCGAACTAGCATTTGATGGACTAAAGCTCCATATTTAATATGTATCACAATTATTTTTTCCTAAAAAGATTAGCCGCTGATCTTGAGCATTTGCTCATTGGCAAAGATTTAATTGAATGCTTTTCTCAGAATAAGGATGAATTGATTTTAGGTTTTGCTGACAACCAATCTGGATGTTACATCAAGGCCACCCTGGAGAGCAGCATTTCATTACTTCATATTTCGGATGATTTTAAAAGAGCGAAGAAAAACAGCGTAAATCTATTCGAAATGTGTCTTGGACACGAGGTTATAAAAGTTAGCTGCTATCAATATGAACGCTCCTTTTGGATCCGTTTCGATGATGATTCTCTATTGATATTCAAAATGCATGGCTCCCGATCAAACGTCCTTTATGCCGTCAATGATATGGTCCAAGAAATATTCAGAAATAATCTACCGGCAGATTTAGACCTTATTCCCTCAACATTAAATAAACCAGAACTTAGCAGAGATCTCTTTGTTAAAGAAAACGGCAATCCGCAAAAAACACTTCCGGCTCTAGGTAAAGAAGTAGGTCGCTACCTTGAGGAATCTGGTTATGAAGATCTGAGTATTGATGACAAATGGACATTTTTTAAAGAAACTCTTCAATCTCTTTCTGCAAATCCTTGTACCATTGAATACCAAAATGATGTAAAGCCTGAATTCTCACTCCTACAAGCTAAACAAGACAGTGAGCGCTTTTGGCAAACACAAAATGCTATTGAGGCATCCTCACGATTCTATCAGGATTATACGCGTCATATCTACCTAAACACTGGAAAACATAACATCCTCAAGGATCTAAATAAAAAAATCAAGCAATCAGAGAATTATCTTTCAAAAACGAAGGAAAAACTGCAAGAAGTCCAAAATCAAAGAAGCCATGAAGAAATCGCCAATATTATCATGGCCAATCTGCACTTATTTCAAAAAGGTGCTTCATCATTGGTATTGGATGATTTTTATACCGGAGGTAAACTAGAAATCAGCCTTAAACCAAATGTAACTCCCCAAAAACACGCTGAGCAGCTCTACAGAAAATCAAAAAATAGAAAAATAGAAATTCAAAAGCTCGAAGAAAATCTCAATGCAAAACAGCAGGAATTAGAAAAACTGGAAGTTCAAAAAACTGAGATTAATTCAATTGAAGATTTTAAAGAGCTTAGAGTGCATACCCATGATCATTTCAAAGACAAAACTGACACCCAAACTCACCTCCCATATTATCAATATCAAATTGAAAACTACCCCATTTTAGTTGGAAAAAATGCCAAAGCCAACGACGAATTAACCACAAGATATGCCCACAAAAATGACCTTTGGCTTCATGCCAAAGACGTACCAGGATCACATGTCATCATTAAAGTCAATCAATCAGGTACAGTTCCCAGCACGGTTATAGAATATGCTGCAGAGCTTGCTGCCTGGTTTTCAAAAAGAAAAACTGACACTTTGTGTCCTGTGATTTGCACCGAGAAGAAATATGTTAGAAAAATCAAAGGTGCGCCAGCAGGAGCTGTGAAAGTGGATCATGAAAAGGTGATCATGGTAAAACCTACGAATCATCCAAACTAAAAAGGGAATATTCAAATAAGTCTCTGTTTGATAAAACATTTTTACTCATCCACACCAAAATATTTTTGAATTTATTTCAGTCTGATTATCCTTGGTGAAGATTACCAACCTAACCAGCTATGAGAGATCGAGTAAGAGATCGAACGACGGAACGTTCGACAGAACGAGTAAGAAAACGTGAAAAGGAATTTTCTATATTGTATGTAGATGATGAGGCACCTAATCTTCGCGGATTCAAAACATCTTTCAGGAGATTTTTCACAGTATACACGGCACTCAACGGATATGAAGCATTAGAAATCATCAAAAACAATCCGGTAAACATTGTGGTATCAGATCACCGAATGCCTGAAATGAATGGCACTGAATTATTATCAAGAGTGCATGATTACAATCCTGAGATTAGAAGAATGATTTTGAGTGGATTTATAAAAATTGATGAACTAAAGGAAGCCGTCAATAAATTCGGAATCCATCACTTCGTATCCAAACCATGGGATTTTGAGGACTTGAAAAACATTTTCGAAAATCTGGTTAAACCCAACCCGACTCTTTTAAAATTTAAAGACTGAGCACGTTATCTGCACTCAGTCTTTAAAATATTACTTCGTTATTTAACAGGCTTTATTTCACCTGATCAATTCTTACCATGTTCGTATGCCCTTGCCAATGCAATGGCATGGATGAAGTATTGATAAATACATCACCTTTTTCCAGTAATCCTTCACTTTTCAAAACACTTTCAATCTGTTCAAAAGTATCGTCAATAGATTCAAAATTGTCATAATAAAAACCTGTAATTCCCCAAACAAGATTCATTTGACGCAGGATGTAAGTGTCATTTGTGAAAATATAAATTTTCGCATGAGGTCTGTGCATAGAAAGTCTAAATCCTGTGTAACCAGATTTAGTCATGCCTACAATGGCTCTAGCTGCAACAGAATCACTTAATCTACAAGCAGATCTTACCATAAGGTCATTTAATCTAGTAGAAGAAAACTCATCTTCTTCTCCAAACTTGTTATAAATAGTTTTAGAGTCAGCCTCAATTGCGGCAATGGTTTGTGCCATTCTGGTCACGGATTCTACTGGAAATTTACCTGATGCTGATTCAGCAGAAAGCATCAATGCATCTGCCCCGTCTAGCACAGCATTTGCCACATCGTTAGTTTCAGCTCTTGTCGGTCTTGGATTCTCCGTCATGCTTTCAAGCATCTGCGTAGCTATGATTACTGGCTTTGCAAGTCTGTTACATTTCCTAACGAGGCGCTTCTGATAGATCGGCACCATTTCAGATGGAACTTCAACTCCAAGGTCGCCACGAGCAACCATTAACGCATCAGTTTCTTCTATGATTTCATCAATATTGGCTATAGCTTCTGGTTTTTCAATTTTGGCTACAACTTTAGTTCTTACACCAGCCTTGGCTATTCTTTGCTTTATATCTCGAATATCTTCTGCAGAGCGCACAAATGATAATGCAACCCATTCGATATCGAACTTAAATCCAAACTCAAGATCTTCGATATCTTTTTCTGTCATGGAAGGAGCGGATACATTAGAGTTTGGAAGGTTTATTCCCTTTCTGGATTTGAGTAGTTCACCATGCACTACTTCTGTATAAACATCATGGCCTACTACTTTGATGGTCTTCAATTCAATGTTACCATCATCAACCAGAATCATGTCTCCTGGCTTCACATCATTGATGATGCCTTGATAAACGGTACTCACCCTTTCACTCGTACCTTCTATTTCATCAATCGTGATGATCAACTGCTGACCTTGTTTTATTGGCACAGCGCCATCTTTAACTTGTCCAACTCTAATCTTGGGTCCCTGCAAATCTTGTAACAGACATACATTGGTTCCAAGCTCATCATTCAAGCTTCTCACCATTTCAATAGTTTGCTGGTGATCTGCATGTGAGCCATGTGAAAAATTCAATCTGAAAACATTTGCACCACTTAAGATTAATTGTCTTAAAATATCCCTGTCTCTACTTGCAGGACCTATGGTGGCAACAATCTTTGTTTTCTTTTGTAGCATTTTATTCATTGTTAAAATATTAAATTCTCTTTGGATTTGACCTTCTCAAGGTCAATGATAACTGCGTAATCAATTGCAGCGCATTCTTTCATTTTGGATAATAAAAATGAGGACCAATTGTCTTCAAGCGTGTTTTTTAATTTTATGAGATAATCAAATTGCTGAAGTTCAGGCACCAAATATTGTACACCCGCTGATCCTAGGTTAAACAGCTTATTGCGCAGCAAATGTACGGACCTGAATTCAGATTCATCTGCTAAGTTAGATATTCTGATAATCTTCTGTTCAGCAAATTCTATTTTGACATCATCTTGTTTGACCAAATGAAATATTTCCATTTCATTCAAATGCCAACCAAGCTTATATTCCTTCATAGAAGAAACAATTCCTATCAGATCAAAGTCGATAGAATAATCACCCTCCCATTTATTTTTTTTCATCATAATAGATTCGGCAAATTAACAAAACCTACTACAGCTTAAGATCGCTCTATTCATTATTTATTATTAACATTTCAATGAAATCGATTGAATTGATAAGGAAAGTTGAAAAGAAAGATATTTTTCTCAATTAGTAATTATCCACTTGCTCTACTTCACTTAATTCAAATACCGATTTACATAAATATCAGTACTGAGAGTTATCATCTTTTGGTGTGTTATTTTAGTTTGATTTTAAAGCTTTAATGTATTTCTTTGCACTGGATTTTAACTAAAACTTATAAAAATGTCAGAAATAGCACAAAAGGTGAAGTCAATCATCATTGACAAATTAGGTGTTGAAGAGTCAGAAGTAACCCCAGAAGCTAGCTTTACTAATGACCTTGGCGCAGATTCACTTGATACTGTAGAGCTAATCATGGAATTCGAAAAAGAATTTAACATCTCTATTCCAGATGACCAGGCTGAAAACATTGCAACAGTAGGTCATGCAATCACATACCTTGAAGAGAACGTAAAATAATATTTGTTTTTAAAATCCTTTCATGGAATTAAAAAGAGTCGTTGTTACTGGGATTGGTGCTATTACCCCACTCGGAAATACAAAACAGGCATACTGGGACGCATTAGCCAAAGGTGTAAGTGGTGCCGCCCCTATAACACGATTTGATACCACAAATTTCAAAACGAAATTTGCCTGTGAGGTGAAAGGTTTTGATCCAAATGAATTTATGGATCGTAAAGAAGCCAGAAAAATGGATCCATGCACTCAATATGGCATGGTGGCTGGCGATGAAGCGATTAGAGATTCTGGTATGGATCTCGAAAAAGTCAACAAAGATAGAATTGGTGTAATCTGGGGTAGCGGCATTGGTGGATTCACAACTTTCCAGGAGGAGGTAATGAATTACGCTAACGGAGGCGGCATTCCTAGATTTAACCCTTTCTTCGTTCCAAAAATGATCCTGGATATTACTCCAGGTCAATTATCAATCAAATACGGTTTCAGAGGTCCAAATTTTGCCACTGTTTCCGCATGTGCGTCATCCAATCACGCACTTAATGACGCATTCAACTACATCCGTTTGGGCAAAGCCAACGCTATTTTAACAGGAGGCTCTGAAGCTGCTGTAATAGAATCAGGTGTTGGTGGTTTCAATGCAATGAAAGCCCTATCTGAAAGAAATGATGATCCTACAACCGCATCACGTCCTTACGATAAGGATCGAGATGGTTTTGTACTAGGTGAAGGAGCAGGTGCTCTTATGCTTGAAGATCTGGATCATGCAAAAGCTCGGGGAGCAAAGATCTACGCTGAGGTACTTGGTGGTGGCATGTCTGCAGATGCTTATCACATCACACAACCTCATCCAGAAGGATTAGGTATCACATTGGTGATGCACAGTGCGTTGGAAGATGCTGGCATTCAAAAAGAACAAGTTGATTACATCAACACTCACGGAACATCAACTCCGCTTGGAGATTCTGGCGAAGTAAGAGCGATTACTCAAGTTTTTGGTGATCATGCTTACAAAATGAACATCAGCTCAACCAAATCGATGACAGGTCATTTGTTGGGAGCAGCTGGAGCCATTGAAAGCATAGCTTGTATTCTTGCAATTAATCAGGGTATCATTCCTCCAACAATTAATCATTTTACTGATGATCCTGATATTGATCCAAAACTAAACCTGACTTTTAACAAAGCTCAGAAGAGAGAAGTGAATATTGCTATTAGCAATACTTTTGGATTTGGCGGACACAACACCTCGATTATTTTTGGTAAATACGGCGAATAGTGCCCAATTTTATCAGAAAATCCTTCGGCTATTTCGGATACTTACTTTCGAGTGATAAAGAATTATATCACAACTTTAAAATCATTACAGGAAAACGTCCTTTAAATCTTTCGCTATACAAACTGGCGATGAGACATACGAGTGCCGCGATTGTCAATAAAAAAGGAATCAAAGAATCATACGAAAGATTAGAATATCTAGGTGACTCCATACTTGGAATGTTGGTTGCCGAGATGCTTTATAAAAGATTTCCATTTAAGGATGAAGGCTTCCTAACCGAAACCAGATCGAAAATAGTAAACAGGGAATCGCTCAACCAGCTTTCCAAAAAAATCGGTTTACAAAATTTGGTTAAATACAACAAACACCGCGGAACGACAGTATCTCATAAATCTGTCTATGGCGATTGTTTGGAAGCTTTGATCGGGGCTATTTATTTAGACCGAGGGTTCAGATTTTGCAAAGAGTATGTGGTTCATAGATTAATTAAACCACATTTTGATCTGGAAGAATTGACTAATACCACCATCAATCATAAAAGTAAAATCATTGAATGGGCTCAAAAGGAAGATAAAATCCTGAAATTTGAAATCATTGAAAACAATGAAGAAGCAAGAAATAAACAATTTATAGCACAGATATTTATCAATGATGAACCCATGGAAAAAGGCTTTGGGTTTAGTAAGAAAAAAGCTGAGCAAGACGCAGCTCAAAAAACGCTTGACGGACTCAATATAGATTAAGTGTCAAACCAAATAAAAATCGGTGGAGCTTGCCTCAATCAAATCCCGATGGATTGGGACAACAATCTGAATAATATATATTCAGCTATTGATTCGGCTAAATCTGCCGGAATCCAAATTCTATGTCTTCCGGAACTTTGTATTACAGGTTACGGATGTGAGGACATGTTTCTCAGTACCTGGCTTTCCGCCAAAGCATTAGACAAACTAAAACTCATTGTACCAAAAACTCAAAACATTATGGTTGCTGTAGGGCTACCCATATGGTTTGAAGGCAGCAATTACAATGTGACTTGTTTGATTCAAAATCAAGAAATTCTTGGTTTTTATGCAAAACAAAAATTGGCTAATGATGGTGTTCATTATGAACCACGTTGGTTTGCCCCTTGGCCTGCAGGACAAAAAAGTCAATTTCAATTAGAGAAAAAATCCTATCCTTTCGGTCACATCACTATTGACACGCTAGGAATTAAAATAGGTTTTGAAATCTGCGAAGACGCCTGGAGAACAGACCGACCTGGTTGGCATGCAATCAACCAAGGTGTGAACCTTTTTCTAAACCCTAGTGCTAGTCATTTTGCTTTTGGTAAAGCTGAATTTCGAGAAAAATTGGTTCTTGAAAGCTCTGAATTGTTTGACTGCACTTATTTATACACCAATCTGTTAGGCAATGAATCTGGCAGGATGATCTATGACGGAGATATCCTTATTGCTAAAAAGGGCAAACTGCTTGCAAGAAACAGAAGATTGTCGTTCAAGGATTTTAATATCCTGAGCATCGATATAGATTTTGATAAAGACACTAATGGAGATGAGGCCATTCATTTAGATCACCCTAATCTTTATGAAGAGTTTGCCAATGCCGCCTCATTGGCTCTGTTCGATTATTTAAGAAAAAGCCAAAACAAAGGGTTTGTACTTTCTCTGAGCGGAGGAGCTGATTCGAGTAGTATTGCTGTGCTTGTGGCAGAAATTGTTAGAAATGGGATCAAGGAATTGGGTTTTGATGATTTCAAAAATAAAATCGGAATTGATCTATCTCCAGGCGACAACAGGCAACTCGTTTCTCAGCTTTTGTATACGGCCTATCAGGGCACGGTTAATTCATCTGATGATACTTTCAATTCTGCTAAAAACCTGGCCTCAAGCCTTGGTGCTCAATTTTTTGATTGGAAAATAGATGAGGAAATCTCCGCATATCGACAATCTATCGAAAAAGCAATTGGTAGAACTTTGAGCTGGCAGGAAGATGATTTGGCGCTCCAAAATATACAAGCCCGAGCTAGGTCGCCGATCATTTGGATGCTGGCCAATATCAAAAAATGTTTGCTCCTATCTACCTCAAATAGAAGTGAAGGTGACGTAGGATATGCCACAATGGATGGAGACACGAGCGGAAGTATTTCACCAATTGCCGCTGTAGATAAGAGTTTTATACTCGCCTGGCTAAAATATGCGGAACACACACTCGGGTATAAAGGCTTAAAGGAAGTCAACTCACTCTCACCTACTGCGGAACTCAGACCTCAGGAAATGCATCAAACTGATGAAGCAGATCTAATGCCTTATGCTGTTTTGGTTGATATTGAGAGAAATGCAATTCGTGACAGAATGTCGCCGATAGAAGTCTTTCATGAATTGAAAGAAACTTATTCGAACGAAACACAACTAAAACTCTGGATCACCAAATTTTTCAGAATGTGGTCTATCAACCAATGGAAGAGGGAACGTATTGCCCCAAGTTTTCATCTCGATGATTTTAATGTTGACCCTAGAACGTGGTGCCGTTTTCCAATCCTTTCGAGTGGATTTTCAGAAGAATTGGATGAGCTTCAAAAAATATAAATCGAGATCTTTTTCGGCCATCAATTATTCTGAATAATTGATAGAACGAGAAACTATTTATCAAGGAACCGGATCATACCCGCTCCCACCCCACGGATGACAGCTTGATATTCTTTTTAAGGCAAGTTTTAAGCCTTTAAAAATGCCATGTTTAATAATTGCTTCCTTGGCGTAATGAGAACAAGTTGGCGTATAACGACAGGTACTCGGAAAAAGTGGAGAGATGCAGTGTTGATAAAACAATACTGGAATAATAAATATCTGCCTGATAATTTTGCTCACCGCCAAATGTAAATTTGTTATTTGGAGCTAACAATATTTATGGTTCTTTTGTGCCTTAGAATATTAAAAAACAAAATCTCATTTAAAATCATCGAGATTGCACATCTGTGAATAAAGGCAAACAAGTACTCTTTCCAATCATTATCCTATTTGCTCTTGGCAACTCCCTTATGGCTCAGTCTATTTCTGAGCTTCCCCCTGTCAATCTTGACACCATTGAAAACCGACTGGTTACGATTAATAATATTTATATAATAGGTAATGAAAAAACTAGACCGTCCATTATCACCAGAGAACTGAGTTTTAATAAAGGCGACACCATCCGCATGCATAAGCTGATAGGCTATCGCTCCGAAGATCGAAATAAAATCTACAATACCAACCTTTTCAATACGATAGATTTTGAAATATTGAATCTTGATCCTGATAATGTAGATATTATGATCAAGGTGACTGAGAGGTGGTATTTGTATCCCGGCTTAATCTTCAGAACAAGTGCTGGAGACCGGAACTTTACCAACTGGTGGCGAAATGAAAATCATGATCTGAGTCGGGTAAATTACGGAGTACGATTATCCAAATACAATCTCAGAGGTCGCGATGAAACCTTGTTACTCACTGCTCAATTTGGTTTTGAGAAGGTGTTTTTGATTAATTACGTTGTTCCATATTTAGATTCCAATCAAAAATTTGGGTTGATTACGGATGTTGGTTATTCAGAATACAAAAATATTCCTTATCGAACTTTCGACCATTCACAGCGATTTATTCTATCACAAGATATCCAAAGAAGAAGTTTTGGTACTTCAGTTAGTTTAAGTTATCGAGGATCTTTTTACACAAGACATTACTTATCAACTGGATTTCAAACTTCGAAAATTTCGGATAGCCTCGCCAACGCAAATCCTGAATATTATCAATCAGGTGATCATTCACAGACCTATTTGAGATTATCATATACATATAGCAGAGATTATAGAGACAATCACACCTATCCGCTTCGTGGAAATTGGATCACAGCAACAGTTGGAAGAAGTGGATTGGGTGTTTTCAATGATTTCAATCGCTGGTATTTTATCACGAACTATTATCAATACATGGATCTTGGCAAAGGCTTCTTTTTGGGAACAAACCTTGGAGCCAATGTATCAACTAAAAATGTTCCCTATTCCAAATATCTTGGATTAGGATATGACAACTATCTGGTACGAGGATATGAACTCAATGTCATTGAAGGCTATCAGATGGTATTGTTTAAAAGTTCATTGAAAAAAAGAATCTACAAATCTGCGTGGAACATCCCCGAATATTGGATGCCCATCAAGCAATTTCAACGATGGCCGATGGCAGTATACCCGAAGGCTTTTTTCGACGCGGCTTATGTGCGCAACTATCCAAACTATAAGGCAAACCAAAGACTGTCAAACAAACCCATTTATAGCATGGGTCTAGGTTTGGATTTTGTTACCATTCACGATATTACCATTCGGCTGGAGCAATCTTATAATGCCGAAGGCAAGTTCAACTTTGTCGTGGGATTTGAGCAGGATTTGTAATCATTGAAATCACTTCCGATCAATCAAAGTTTTTCCATTTTTTACGCTTTCCCTTTTTGTTATAGGAATACCAGATCCCGATTTTCTCTCCAAAATCGTACTGTCCAGAATAAGTCATATTTCCTTTCTCATCATAATAATACCACATCCCCGACATTTCACCTTTTGAAAACCGCCCAACCTGAGATTGTTGACCATTGGGATGATAAATGATCCATTCACCGTCGGGCAAGCCATCTAGATATTCACCGATTTGTTCAGGATTGCCTGATTCAAAATAGTATTTCCAAACCCCGCCATATAGCCCATCCAGAAAAACACCTTTCCTTTTCACCTGACCATTTGGATAATAGTTTTTTGTGGTGTCTTGTTGCAAATCATTTAGCCAATTTTCTTCACCAGAAAGATTCCCATTTTCATCATAATAAATCTGCTTCCCATCCAGTTTCCCATAACTGAAATTCAAAACACAATTGATGGCGCCATTTGGATAAAAATATTTCCAAACACCGTGCTTTTCATTGTTATCCATTAAACCGAAGGCTTTGAGTTCTCCAGACGTATAATACAGGCTATCCTGAGAGGAAACATCAAATGACAATAATATTAAGAGCAAACCGACCAAATGCTTCATATCAATACAATTTAAACGAAGTTAATATTCGACTATTGAATTAATTGAAGGGAAAGGGTAATTTGCATCTAATGCGTTTATATCTATTTTCATTTTTCTTTTTGCTTTTGGTCTCTATCCAGGCTCAAGATGGTAAATACCAAATGGGAGCAGCCAGTTCTGGACTTGGCGGTTCGTCATTGACCATAACCGACGGATGGTCTTTGTTCAACAATGTTGGTGCGCTTGGTGCTGTCGATGAAACAAGTGCATTCGCAGCTTATCAAAATAGATATAATGTTCCTGGCTTTCAAGTCATTGGTGGCGGTTTTGTACATGCCATGTCACATGCTACTGCCGGAATAGGTTATTACCGTTTCGGTGATGAAATTTATAATCAGCAAAGAGTCAATCTAGCAATCGGTAATAAATTTCAAATGGTAAGCCTGGGTGCTGGAATCAATGTGATTCAATATCATGCAGAATCATTGGCAACAAGAAGAAGAGTCGCTTTTGAATTTGGTGGCGTTGCTCAAATTATACCAGAATTATCTTTTGGTGCACATATTTTCAATCTCAAGGAAAGTGAAGTTGTACCTACGGTTATGAAGGCCGGCCTTTCCTATCGGCCATCTGACCAGCTGATGATAAATTTAGAAACAGAAAAGGAATTGGGTTTTGGCGAAGTTTTCAAAGCTGGATTACAATATCAGTTGATTGAACAATTGAGTTTTCGTACCGGTATTTCCACCAGACCATTCAAAAGTGCCTTTGGATTTGGCCTGGTGCTTTCAGGTTTTCTGTTTGATTACGCTTATATAAGCAACCCAAACCTAGGTGGCATTCATGAATTGTCATTAGCATATAAACTGAAGGGCTTATGACAAAATGCCGCATAAGTTGGATTCTGAGAATTTTCGATCTGAAATTATCAAAGTTCGGCTTCTTTGCAGCATTGGTATTTGGTTTAGTCTTAAGCTCCAATGGTCAAAATCGACCTGAAATTGATCTTGAAGATTTTGCCCAAAATCTATTTGAAATACAGGATGAGGATGTGAATTATGAAGACATATACGAATCCCTACTATTGTATTTCACAAATCCCATCAACCTAAACAGGACAACTCCTGAGGAGCTTTCAGCATTGTACATTTTGTCGCCATATCAACTTGGGAAGTTTTTTGACCATAAAGAAAAGCATGGCAGCCTATTAGCGATCAATGAACTACAGACTATAGCCGGATTTGATTTAGGTACTATTAGAACGCTACTGCCTTTTGTAACTGTAAATGAACGAGAAGACAGCAGATCTCTGATACAGCGAATCAAAGAAGAAGACAATAACTATGTTTTGCTAAGATATGGGCGAACGTTAGAAAAGCAGCAAGGATATACTTCAGGTGAAGGATCGAGATATTTAGGTGATCCAAACACCCTTTATGGTAGATACAGAATCAGTAGATCACACGATTTTAGTTTTGGTTTTACATTCGAAAAAGATGCCGGAGAATCTTTTCAGTGGTCTGATAATACAAAAGGTTTCGATTTTTATTCCTTTCATCTTTCCCTTCAGGACAAAGGAAAGTTTAAGAATATCACAGTTGGCGACTACCAACTGCAGTTTGGTCAGGGGTTAGTTTTTGGTGCGGGATTTGGATCAGGAAAAGGCGCAGAAACTGTGAACACTGTGAAAAGAAATAGCATAGGCGTCAGGCCATATGCCAGTGTTTTGGAGTCGGGATTTTTCAGAGGAGTTGCATCCACAATAGAATTTGACAAAGTAGAAATCACAGGCTTTTATTCCAACCTGAATCAGGATGCAAATCTGGTAAATGATACGACTTACTCCAATTTCGAAGAATTTGTCAATTCCATCCAATCCACTGGATTTCACAGAACCGAAAATGAATTGTCGGCAAAAAACAAAATCAATGAGCAGTCATTTGGGGGTGCAGTTCAGTACAATTTCAATCCTAGATTTAAAATTGGTGGAACTTTGTTGAATACAATTTATTCAAGACCACTTCAGAAAAAACCTAATAACTATAATCAATTTGAATTTGTAGGCGACCACAATCGAATCGCCAGTTTATACACTTCTTACGTCTGGCAAAACTTCATCCTGTTTGGAGAAGGCGCACAATCAAGCTCTGGAGGAAGAGCAATGGTTGGTGGATTGATGGCAAGTTTATCGCCGACTATAGATTTGGCCATAGTATTAAGAAATTATGAAAAAGATTTTCATTCTTTTTATGCCAATGCTTTCAGCGAAAATTCACGAATTATCAACGAAAGAGGAATTTATTGGGGGATAAAAATTCAACCCAATCGCAAGAATAGTTTTGCAGCATACTACGACAAATTCAGCTTTCCGTGGATGAAATTTGGCACAGAATCACCATCTGATGGATTTGAATATTTGGGAAGATACACTTTCAAACCGTCACGATCCGTAAGTCTTTACGCTCAATTTCGGCAGGAAAACAAACAGCTCACGCAACAAATTGAGGATGCGAACCTCAATACTTTGGTGAATGGTGTCAAGAAAAACTATCTGGTTAATATTGATTACAAAGTAGGCAGAAGTCTTTCCTTAAAAACAAGGTTGCAGACATCCAGCTATGAATTGAATAATGAAACCACCACAGGCTATACATTGATCCAGGATTTGAATTTTAGTTTTTGGAAACTAAACATCAGCACAAGAGCAGCATTATTTGATACAGATTATGCCAATCGCCAATATGCCTATGAGAAAAATGTGCTTTACGCCTTTTCAATTCCTGCCTACAATGGATTGGGCAGTAGATCATACTTTTTGGTTCAATATGCAGCTTCCAGAAAACTTACCTTTTGGGCCAGATATTCCCGATTCGATTATCGAGATGTAGATTCTGTTGGATCAGGTTTAGCAGAAAGTATAGGCAGTAACCGAAGCAATCTGGTGGTGATGGCCAGAATCAAACTTTGAAAGTGTGGAATTCTAAAGGTGTTTTTTCTTTCATGGAAATATTATTCAGATACTTCGGTGTATTTGAATCATCTGAATAATATTACTTGTCAGTCAATTAACCCGAGAATTCATCAATGTAGAACACATTGAAAATCAAAAAAAACGAATTACGTTTCGATAATTTCTACGTCCGTTTATTCAACAACCACCATAATTTCAAACCTCTCAGATGTATGGTTTTTTTCACAGCTACATAGGTCATCCTTATCATCACTCTTTTTACAATTTTTCAGAGTTGCTGTAATTGTTGCTGTCCCAGGCGAACTGAATTTCAACGTCCAGGAAAGTTCATCAGTACCTCCTCCGATTACATCAACAAAATCCGGGCTATCACTGATTACTCCCCACCTAACACAGGTGTAGTCTTTGGCATCCGAAATTGTTACCGTGACCTCTTCATCTACACCAACTGCAGATTTGGAAACAGAAATTGATCCAGTAGGTTCTTGCCTACAAGACATAGATGCACATAGGCCGATGAAAAACAGAATAACAACAAGTTTCTTCATATCATTACGTCATTTAAATATTACTTTTTACAACAAACAAGAATTCCCCGTCAGAGTCATAAGAACATAAATAACCATAACTCTGGCGCTTCAATAGGGACATCAAAGATGATAGGCTCGAATAGCATTGTCAATACACTTTTTTAGGTAGGAGTTATATGCTAAAAATATTGATGGCGAAACATTTAAGAAAAATATAAAATAGATTGAGTTGGTCACACGTCTTTGATGCACCATTTAAAACTCTTTTTTGAGATCATTTCACAAGCAGAAAAGGTTGATTAACTACTTCAATTGAAACAATTTGATATTGTTGGCTTTAATAAATCTAATAAATTCTAACCTTTAATTATTTATATGTAACTACATTTAATGTATGTTCGTATATATTTGCAAGAATTTAAAAAGAAATAAAAAATGAGTGCAAATAAGAATCCAAAGGTTATAAATCCAAGCGTACACGAGCTAATCAAAAAGAGATGGAGTCCACGAGCATTTAAATCAGAAATGATTTCAGATCACGAGCTTTTTTCAATGTTAGAAGCGGCGAGATGGGCAGCATCTTCTATGAATGAACAACCATGGAGATTCATTTATGCCAGAAAAGGGGAAGCGGCTCACGACCAAATTGTTTCAGCTTTGATGGACGGAAATAAATCTTGGGCGAAAGATGCGCCTGTTCTAATTGCAACGGTGATTAAAACAACTTTGACAAGAAACAACAACCCAAATGGTGCTGCAGCTCATGACCTTGGATTAGCGATTGGAAACCTGAGCTTGCAAGCAACAAGTCTGGGAATTGGGGTGCATCAAATGGGCGGCTTTCACCGGGATATCATCCGCGAGCAATTTGATTTACCAGAAGATTATGCTCCTGTAACAGTGCTTGCTTTGGGCTATTTTGGTGATGCTGATCAGCTACCAGAAGGACTAAGAGAAAGAGAATTAGCCGTGCGAACAAGGAAGCCACTAGAAGAAATAGCTTTCAATGGCACATTTAAACAATAAAAAAAGAAAGGATTAATATGAAAACGGTAACACACAAAGCTGACAGCAGAGGAACAGCCTTTTTTGGCTGGTTAAACAGTCGACACACATTTAGTTTTGGACATTATCACAATCCAGAAAGAATGCATTTTGGAGCTTTACGGGTATTGAATGATGATATAGTAGAACCAGGAATGGGATTTGGCACACATCCACATGACAACATGGAGATTATCTCTATTCCTCTTGAAGGTGATTTGGAACATAAAGACAGTACAGGAAATACTGAAGTAATCAGAACTGGAGATGTACAAATCATGAGTGCCGGCTATGGTCTCACGCACTCAGAGTACAACCATTCCAAAACCACAAGAGTAAACTTTTTACAACTCTGGGTTTTCCCTAAAAAACGAGACATTGAGCCTCGATACGAACAAAAAAGTTTCGACCCTGCTGGAAGAAAAAACACCATCCAAACTGTAGTCGCACCAGATGATAAAAGTGCGGTTTGGATCAATCAGGATGCTTGGTTTTCATTAGCTGATATAGATTCTGGTAAATCTATAAGCTATGATTTTCACAAAGCTGGCCATGGAGTTTATACTTTTGTATTGGAGGGAAATGTAGGTATCAATGGCACGATTCTAAAGAAACGTGATGGACTTGGTATTTCAGACACTAATAAACTTGAAATTGTTGCTTCCAGTGATGCAAAATTGCTTCTTGTGGAAGTTCCAATGATTTGAATGTTGAAATCTTAATATCATCACATAGAATAGTAGAATACTTCAAATGAAAATGTAATATTTGCAAGTATTCTACTTTTTTATTCATGCCAAAATTCATTCTAAGCCCCATAACGATACTTCTTTGGCTTGGACTCTCAGCACAAATTCCATCTGGATATTATTCCACTGCAACAGGTTCAGGGTATACCTTGAAATCGAACTTACACGACATTATCGACAATCATAATAGCAAAACCTACGGCGACTTATGGGATTTCATGTCCAGTTACGATCTGGATAGTTATTATGAAAACGATGGCACCATTCTGGATATTTATTCCGAAAAACCGACAGGTTCTGATCCATACAACTTCACAAAAGTTAGTGGCCAATGTGGAACCTATGCCAACGAAGGTGACTGCTACAATCGAGAGCATTCATTTCCAAAAAGCTGGTTCAACGATGGTTACCCTATGTACACAGATATTCACCATCTATATCCAACAGATGGAAAAGTAAATGGCTATCGCAGCAACTTTCCTTATGGAGAAGTCGGGTCGGCATCCTTCACTTCTGAAAATGGATCAAAGCTTGGAAGTGCAAGAAGTGGCCTGGGATACTCCGGAACAGTATTTGAGCCAATAGATGAATTTAAAGGAGATTTGGCACGCTCATATTTTTATATGGCAACCAGATATGAAGACATTATCTCAGGTTGGTCAAGTGCCATGCTTGACGGAAGCAACGATCAAGTTTACGAAAACTGGGCAGTTGAAATTCTCATTTCCTGGCATCTCAATGATCCGGTTAGCCAAAAAGAAATTGATCGAAATAACAATGCATACACTTTTCAAGGAAATAGAAATCCGTATGTTGATCATCCAGAATGGGTCAATCAGATCTGGGGAGATGGGATTGTAACACCAATAGTAACTACATCACAAGTGTCCTTAGATTTTGGTTCGGTAAATGTGGGCTCAAGCAGCTCATCACAGAGCTATGCAGTGAACGGCACTGATCTGGCGAGTGACGTGATTGTGGTTGTTTCATCGCCTTTCGAACTATCTACAGACAACACAAACTGGCTAAATGAAATCACTATTTCACAGGCCAATGTAGAAGCTGGCATTAACAACTTAGTTTATATCAGGTTCTCCCCCACTGTCGAGATTGAAGAAACTTACAGCCAATCCATTTCTCATTCTGCCACAAATGCCACAACAGTGTCCATCGCAGTTTCTGGTTCTTCTACGGTTCAATCTGTTTCCTATAACAGCAGTTCGGTTTTCTTCTCCGAGTACATTGAAGGTTCATCTAACAACAAGGCATTAGAAATCTATAATGGAAAGAGTTTCTCAATCGACCTTAGTGATTACAAGATCGTTCAGGGAAATAATGGAAACACGTTGGGCAATGGAAATGGGGTATTAATTGATGCTTATGAAGTCACACTTTCCGGAACATTGGCTGCTGGAGAAGTGTATGTTATTGCCAATGGAGCCGCCAGTAGCACCATCACGAATGTCGCCAACTTACTCCTCACTTATGGTGATAATTCAGGTGACAGAGTGATTTCGTTCAATGGCAATGACGCCATAGGACTATACGAAAACGGTGTTTTAATAGATTTGATTGGTGTCAATGGTAGCAATCCTGGTTCCTCATGGACTTCAGGAAGTCATTCTACGGTGGAGCAAACGCTCGTCAGGAAAGCGAATATTCGAAAAGGAAATAGTAATGGTTTTGAACCCATAAGCACTCTTGAAACGGAATGGGATGTGTATAGTCAAAATTATTCGGATGATCTGGGCTCCCACACTTTTACTCCTCAACCATTAACGTTCACATGGACTGGTGAAACTAGTTCTGCCTGGGAACTAGAATCAAATTGGAACCAATCATTAATACCTCTTCCAATAGATGAGGTAATTGTCACCGATGTAATTAATCAACCAGTAATCTCGTCAGACATAAGTATCGACAATATTGATCTTGAATCTCTCGCTAATCTGGTTATCACTTCAGGCGCTTCTCTTGCTATTATGGGTGATGTCTCCGGATCCGGAAATGTAGAAATACAGCGAAATACTACAGGAAATCTTGGTTACAGCATAGTGGGGAGTCCCATTTCGAATGCCAACCTGACAGATCTTCAAGCTGATTTTATTTACGATTTTAATGGCAACAACTTCTTCACTCCATCTGGAGCAATGACCCCTGGAAAAGGTTATTTCGTAGCTTTTGATCAAACTTCACCGACTATCAACCTTTCGGGAACACCAAATTTTGGCGAAATCACCGTTCCCGTTTCTTCGAGTGGAGATGGATTCAATATTGTTGCAAATCCATATACTGCTGCGATAAATCGTGCAGATTTCATTTATGAAAATGCAAACGACATTGATGGAAACATCTGGCTTTGGGACGATGGTGGCACGAACGAAGGAAACAACCGAGGTGGCGACTATGTAGTTGTGAATAATATTGGCTCAACTTCTTTGGTCAATCTGGCAGGAATTGGTCAAAAAGGTTCCTCAGCCTTCAACGGAAATATTGGTTCGATGCAGGGATTTTTGGTGAAAGCTACCAGCAACAGCCAGGTAATTTTTAAGCCTGCCATGCAAAACGCTGAACCTGGAATCAACGACGATTCACATTTCTACAGGAAAGAAGAATCACATTCACAAACAATCAAGCTTTCTATTTCTGGAAATGGCTTGTACAATGAGCTGATTGTGGGTTTATCTGAGTCTGCAACATTCGGAATGGATTATGCCATGGATGCTCCAAAATATTCTGTCAATAAAGACATTTCCTTCTACTCTTTACTTGATGAAAACAGATTGGCTATTCAAGCGGTACCAAATTTGGAAAATGATTCTATCGAAATTCCAATTGGTTTTGACCTGTCCGAATCGGGTTCGTTCTTGATTCAGGTTTCATCATTTCAAAATTTCCAAAATCACATAGAAGTCCACATTTTGGATGCTATAACCGGCATTTCCCATAATCTCAAAGAAACGGATTCCTTCGATTTCCAAACTTCGGCAAGCGTTGACAACAGGAGATTTACTTTGGTTTTTAGTCGATCTATGGTGCTTACAAATAAACCACTGCAAAACCCTTCAATTCGGGTTTCGGGAGTTCCTTCAGCTTTGAATGTGATATTTGATCAAAACGGAAGCCAAGACCTGACCATTTACACGATCGATGGAAAAATGATTTTTCAGAATAATATTGAGTTTAAAAATCACCAGGCAACAATTTCGGCGGATATAAAACGCAACCAATTGTACTTGATGCGAGTGGGCTCAGAGTCTGTAAAGTTTATTTTGAAATAAGGAATTTCATCTCTTGCGCTTTTTCTTTTTACGAACAAGGTCTTGCTCTTCTGCTTCCTTGATCAAAGCCCTCCAATCATTCGAATTGTCATTGGAGAAATCCAAGGTGTTTTGATATTCTCCTTTGGTGATTTCCAGCTTTTGAATAGATTTCCCCAGATTGGCCTCAATTTCAGCAAGCAGTTCCTTTTCCTCAGCACTACAGAAAGAAACCGCCTGGCCTTTATTGGTTCCCCTCCCCGTTCTCCCAACTCTGTGAACATAGTTTTCTGAAGATTCTGGTAAATCATAGTTGATCACAAAATCCACATTTGGAATGTCAATACCTCGCGCACTCACGTCAGAAGCGATCAAAACCTTTAGCTTGCCACTTCTGAAATTAACCATGGTTTCATCCCGCTCTTTTTGCAGCTTATCGCTGTGCATGGTATCAGATTGCAAATCCACACGCTCCAAAGCCTTTTTCACCCGTTCTGCGCGCACTTTTGTTCGTACAAAAACCAAGATCTTTTGCTCAGGATGGTTGTTGATAAATCCTTCTAAAAAGAATCTCTTATCATCCATCTCAATAAATGCCACAGCATGCTCTATATTTTTGGCTACAGGATCTTTCGGAGAAATCTGAATTCGGATCGCATTTGTAACGAGCGAATAAGCCAATTTTTTGATTACTTCATTAATTGTGGCTGAGAAAAACAAGGTTTGGCGTTTCCTTGGAATATGCCTCATCAAATCACGAATGTCCTTGATAAAACCTAAATCAAGCATATGATCTGCCTCATCGAGGACTAAAATTTCCACACCGCTGAGATCCAATGCGCCTTGGCTTACCAGATCAAACATCCTTCCCGGAGTTGCTATCAGCACATCCACTCCCCTGCCAAGTTTCTTGATTTGCGGCTCCTGATCCACGCCACCATGAATACAAAATGAAACGACATTGGTGTGTTTGCCCAAAGATTCAAATGAACGCAAGATCTGAATAGCCAACTCATGAGTTGGAGCCATCACCAGACATTTCACCCCGTCTGAACGCTTGCTTGATTTGCGCTCATCGAGCATATGCAAAATCGGTATAACAAATGCGGCAGTTTTCCCTGTACCCGTTTGAGCGATAGCCAGCACATCCTCACCTTTCAGAATTGGGGGGATAGATTTAAACTGGATATCAGTAGGTTTTTTATAACCAAGTTCGATTACGTTGGTTTTGATTTGCTCGGAAATCGGGTATTGCTCAAATTTCATATTGCTGCAAAGATAGCTTGTTGAAGAGCCTCAGGTGATAAAATAAATCAATTTGTGTTTTCGTGTATATCAACTTGAGATATCAAATAACTGAAAGTACTTGGTAAAATCGGGTTGCCAATCTATATTTCAACCTTTAATTTTCGGATCATCCAATTCAATAACCTTACGAAATGAAAAAGTTAATAACAATCACAATCCTAAGTTTAATTGCCATTGCAGGATATAGCCAAACCATTGCACCTGCACCAGTAGATAAAGCAGTTGTTTATTTCACCAGAACATCGTCAATGGGTTTCGCAATTAATTTCAGCTATTACGACAGTGCTGTTTTTATTGGTAAATTCAGTGCTCCCAAATACATGCGCTATGAATGTGAACCTGGCTCCCATTTATTTTGGTCAAAAGCTGAAAATCGTTCATTCGTGAAAGCTGATTTAGAAGCAGGGAAAATATATTTCATTGAAGCGATTCCTAAAATGGGCGCTGTAAAGGCTGGAGTTAATTTGATGCCGGTGGATCCCACAGATGAAAAAATCATGAATAAGATCATGAAGCTCATGAGTAAGACGTCTCCAGAGGAGTTTTCGGAAGAGGATCTAAGAATAGACATTAAGAACAATGAATCTGTAATCACGAATGGTCTGGAGAAATATGCTGAAGTTGAGAATACTTACAAGGTTGCTCTATTAAAAAAACACATGTACTATTCCGAGTAAGTCTGCAAGTACAATATGCAAATTTAATAACTAGTCAAAACAAGATTTCAAACAACATTAATACTGAAAAACATGGAAGAAGTAGAAAAGAAAGGCTTCAAAGATTTATTAGCTGAGTTGATTATACCGAAAGTCGAGCGCATTGGAGGGTTAATTCTTTTCGCTGGATTGCTAATGAAGTATTTGGGGGCTACAGGATATGCATCCATGTTAGGGATCTCCATGTTAACCTTGGCAATAACTACTTATCTCTATGCTTTTCTGATCAAAACAAATGGATTAACTGAAACGATCTCTATAAAACTTGGTCATATTGCTGGTTCCGTGACACTTGTGGGAGCAATGTTCGCAACCTTGCAACTACCCGGATCTGAAACCATGATTCCAATTGGAATGGCTGTTTTAGCTATCGCCATTTTACTAGTCATCTACAGTTTGATGTTCCAAAATTCCAAAATCAGTAAAATGGTTTTGATTCGATATGGAATAATATTTTTATTGGGTACACTCAGTTTTTTATAGAAAATTTAGGATGAAAAAATAAATGACGATGCTATTTTAAAGTAACACCACCAATATAATATCAGTCAAATCGATCAAAAAAAACTGGCGTTTTAATAGTCATTGGTTCTGCTACCCCTTGCACCATATAAACTATAAAATCAATTCTAATTCTATCATTATTAATAACTCGGATTGGTAAATTTATGTCTGGAGTTGCCTCTTCAAAAAGCGGAAAGGCTTCTCTATTCTTAAGGACTAAAGTTTTCCCTTTATTTGTAATAGCCCACCTGCCCGTATGAACTCTTGAATCAGTTTTAGTTTTATCTGCATTCTGAGACTTAAATCGGAATGTCATATCTTCAAAAAAATGCAATGCATCTATATGAAATAATTTAGATCTAATTATTGATGTCACTCCTTCGTGTGTAACTCTTAATTTCGCATGATCAAATTTCCAGGTACCGACTAGTTTTTCAGCAACCTTCAGATTCTTAGAGTGTTCCTTAATTTGTCCCGAGGAAACGAAATGAATAAAAACTATAAATATCGTTAGGTAAATCCTTTTCATAATAGAATAGTCATTTAGTGTTGATTTTCTATTTTAAAAACTTTCCAAGAAACTAACTAATCAACTTATCGATAGGAAAAGTATTTTCAAAATCTAGTCCATCAGTTTACGCATCAACCAGAAACAAAATCCTTATTCTTCAATCCTATTGTATTTTTTTAAAACCTCGATTAACAAATCGTGAGGTAAAGCATATGCGGTATTTCCATTGATTCCTTCCATTGTTTCCGCTGCGACCATCGCATTGATAATGGCTTCTTCAACAGCTTGAACCGTAGCTTCAAAAAGTGGTGTCATCTTGTCATTAGAAAATACTTCAACCTTGGTGATTTCATCTCGACTAAAGGCCTGCTCATTTGCTGTGGAAAAGGCTAAATAAATATCTCCTGAACCATTGCTACCCCGTCCACCTACTAATCCCATTCCTATGGTAATTCTTTGAGCAATACGCTTTAACTGATGAGGAAGAAGTGGAGCATCTGTAGCAACTATTACGATAATTGAGCCGTCTCCTTCCTCTCTCCGTGATTGTGGTGGTGCATTGTAAATAGCGTTTAATGTGTCTTTTAATTCATTACCAACCGGTACTCCTGCAATAGTCAGATTTCTTTTAGCACCAAAATTGGATTGCACGAGTGCGCCAACTGTATAAGTTGATGCGTCAATATTCACTAATCTTGATGACGTTCCTGTTCCTCCTTTAAAACCTAAACAAGTCATTCCAGTCCCTCCTCCAACATTGCCTTCTGCTATTTTCCCACCGGCCGCATTGTTTATCGCCTCCACCACATGTTCCTCCTTTACATGAAACCCATAAATATCATTTAATTCTCCATCGTATGTTTCTGCTACCAGAGGATAGGTGTACCATTCAACATCGCCATTATACCAGTCTGTATCTACATACCATTTCAGCACTGCGTCTCGAACCACTCCAACGCTATTTGTATTGGTTATCATAATTGGTGTCTCTAAAAAGCCTGATTCGGTAAGCCAGGTAGTTCCGGTCATTTCACCATTGCCATTCAGGCTGTACCAGTTTGCATAGACAGGACTAAACTTTTTAGCTTTCCCTCTTGGGAATATGGCCGTAACACCTGTTCTCACTGGTCCTTTACCGATAATATTTTTGCCATTTCCTGAAATGATGGTGCTATAACCCACTTCTACGCCTTCAACGTCAGTTATTGCATTGAATTCACCTGTAGTGCCAGCAAAAGGAACTCCCAAATCTCTTGCTCTAGGCTTTTGTGCCTGAGATAAGGTGCTGATAAGTATGATTATTACAAGTAGAGGTATCCTTCTCATATTGGTCAGGTTGGTTTCTAAAGTGGTAAATCTTAGCCTTATATTCTGGTTAAGATAAATTTTTAAATAACATACTATGTCCTAATCTTGAAATAATTCAATGGTGTGAATCTAAAGGACTGTTATCGGTATTAAAACCATAATGTTGTTCCGAATCTTAATCCTATTCTTTCGTTCAAAAACAGCTCCTCTGGTAAAAAGCCAAATGTTTTCATGGTTGTTCCAAAGTCAATTGAAGTTCCTCCAAATTGAGATGGTTTTTTCGAAAAAAAGAAATATCGTAAGTCGAGTTCAAATGCACCTCCTAAATCCCCTTCGGATGTATTAAAGTCTAGACCAACTGGCTGATTCCAGATATGCAATTTGGAATCAATGAAAAGCCTGTCGCTAAGTTGAAAGTTGTACAATCCAAGACCCCCACCATGAAACCAGTTAGATCGGTTCTGAAATTGTCTGAAATAAAATTTAAGGTTGGTTGTATTGTTTATGATCATCCAAATGTTCTCATCAATAAAATCACCAAATGGTGCCATAGTATAGCCAAAACCCCAGTTCATTTTAATTGACTCTGAAATCTTAAAGTTCTGTTTTCCGATGATTAATGGATTCAATAAATTCAAAAGAGATCTTACGCCAATTCTATTTACAAATTTCTTTTCCTCACGTGTTAACTCGTCATACTTAGTGTACCTGTAAAAGTTCATATCAGGTCTGAAAAGATGTCTTGCAGCACCATATGTATCATACCCTACAATGTCTCGATCTAATTCATTTGGTTCTTCTTTTAGATCAATTTCGAATCCAAAAAGCCCTGTGACATAGTATTGAAGAATTCCGTATTTTCTGATCCAGTACTCCCATTTCAAATTGTTAAAGTTGTCAAGTTCGAATATCGAAATGTCCTCTGCTCTTGACGTTAACATATAATCAGATTCAAGTCCAGCCGTATGAAGTCTAAAGTAGTTTGGAAGATCATCGTCCCTTAAGTTCATAAGAGTCTGATCAGTTACCCCAATCACATAAGCTGCTCCTTTTGAGTTGAAAAAGGGTCTCGAAATTGATCCAATCTTTTGCCCTGTTAAAATCGATCTATGACCTTCTTCATGGCTCAGTGGAACCAGAAAGAAGGACAATAAACCAAGCTGAACCAAATCTGATATTTTACTATTTTCAATATTGTTATTGAGTTCCCGAGCTAGAATTCGATAACCGGATAAATACCCCTGGTTAAATTGCCTCATTGTAAATAGACGGGAAGGAGAGTCCTGAATTGCGAATGAGTACTTGGAAGTTGTTGAATCCTGTTGGGAAAGCCCCTGTAGAGAAAAAAATAAGATGGAGAGTAAAAGCAGACCTTTCTTCATGCATTTATTACCTATAACAGTTAGTAAATGAAAAGTAGGCGATTTCGAAGCTCTAAACTTTGGGTTAAGTATAAACTTTGATACGAGCCAGAAGCCTTGAATTTACTACTGTTTCGCCTATTTTTTATATACATTGTTACCACCTGTTTATTTTATTATTTTTAATATCTCATTAGTCAACTCTATTCGAGAAAAATTTCCTGTATTGCTCAGCAGTATAATGTTTATTCCTTTTTCAGGCACAGTTGTAATCATAGAGAAAAAACCTAAGCTTGTTCCTCCATAAAAATAAGTTGGACTTGATATTTCGAACATATTCCTATTTATTCCCCAACTATATCCAAAATCAGAATCATAATATTCATAGTATGAGATAGGTGATTTGATTAAACTCCTGTCTTTTGCATCAAGTAATTCCGAAGAATTTGTTGCATTTAACCATTTCATTAAATCTGTTGCAGTACTATATGTATTGCCACTTCCTTTACTATTAGATTTCTCCCATTTTGGTTCAATTGTATAATTGTTACCATCGAGAATATATCCTTTTGCCACATTCTTTGCAGGTAATGAAACAGGACTATATGTATTACTCATATTTAACGGCATTAGGATTAATTCATCTAATACGTTGTAGTAGTCCTTGCCTTCAATTTCTTCTATAATTGCGGTTAGAATTATGAAATTGCTGTTGCTATATTCCATTTTTGTATCAGGTTCAAATTCTAAGTCATCACTGCAAAAAGTGTCAACCATTTCATTGGTAGATAATTTGGTGTTAAACCATTTGGAATCATTCAGTTTTTCCTGATAGTCATACGTTGGTATACCACTGCGATGAGCGAGTAACTGATGAATAGTAATTTTGTCTGCATATCTATAATTAGGTATGTATTTTCCAATTTTGTCTTCAAGATTCAATTTACCTTCAGCCCTTAACTTTAAGATAATTGCAGTGGTGAATTGTTTGGTAATTGACCCAATATCAAAAACTGTTGAAGTGTCTATGAGAATACTGTCCTGAATTTCTTGATAACCATATGCTTTGTGATGAATAATTTCCCCATTGCTTGTAACCAAAGCAACACCGTTAAATAACTTGGTTAAGTTATAGACGGTAAGAATACTATCTATTGAACCGCCAAGTGTATTTTCAAAATCTGGAAGGCCAATAATATTTGCAGAATTATTGAAATATTGAATTTCAATAGGCTGACGCTTTTCTAAATCTTCAATTGCATTTTCGAACAATTGTGATGGTGGAATTTTAACTTGATTATCCCAATATTCAACATCATAGCCAAAAGGTTTTTTATAAATATCGCCCCATTTTGTTAATGGATTCGCAAGTGGTTTGCTATAGTCGCATTGGTTTTCATAAAACAAAATCTCATCTTTTAGAATGTCTTTGACAATAGTATCATTAGAGATATTATTAATTACAGTCCAACCATTATTATAGCCTAAATATTTGAGAATATAATACTCATCAATTTTTTGATATTGAACACTTCCCGAAATAAATGGAATATGATAGGTTTTGTCCTTTAAGCTTTGATTTTTAATTTTATGTTCATCATTGTTGAATGCATACTCAGCTTTGATTAATGCAAAATCGTCTGAATTGAAATACGCGGTTGCTTCATATAATGGTTTGTTTGTGTTTTTCTTAGGTGTAAATTGAACTACATAAATTAATTCAGAATTGTAGTTTGTGTTGGGTAGTCGTTCTAAATCGTAATACTTTTGATTTTTTTTATCCAAAAAATCTGATAACTCAAGCATAGGATTGCTTGCAATTGCATCAAATAGATAATTGTTTTTTTCTCCCCACCTTTCTATTCTGTAGTCATTTGATTTTCTGCGCTGAGTAATTTCTACTTCAAAAGTCCGATGCTTTTTCTTGCTAAATTCTCTAACATTGATTGTTGCCTCCAATAAATGTTTGAATTCATCATTCTCTGACAAAGCAGAATGATAAAAGGCTTTTAGAAGAGCAGATTCTTGATAATAATTAGTAGAGTAGTTTTTATGAAAATTATCGAATATATGGTTGGCTGATAGATAAGAAATCACGACCTCATTTAATTCAAATACGTTTTCTTCAAGTTCAATAACTAAATTGGGATAATGTGTATCCTTTGAAAGTTGAATTTGAGCAGTTTTATATCCTATAACAGATATGACGAGTTTAATTTCATTCTTAGATTTAACCACACTTATTTCGAACTCACCATCTTCATTTGAAACGGTTCCTGAATGCGAGTCTTTGATTAATATATTGGCATATGGAATTGGTTCAGCACTAATTCTGTCAATAATTTTTCCACTAATTATTTGTCCGAATGAAATTATCGGAAAGAGAAAAATTAATAAATAAACAATTCCTATCTTCATCATAATTGGTGGTAACGATCAGCTAAAATCCGTAGGCTAACCGCTTGTTTATTTCTTTAAAAATATCTGGTACAAATGCCCTTTGCAAATAGCTCATAAGCCTATGGATTTTTAGCGTTTGTTAGCAGTTTTGAATTTATGGACAACCTTGTTTATATTACCATTATTTGACATCTGATCATTCCGTTATCTCAATGTATCAATTTATACAAATATTTCTGATTACCTTATTTGGAATTAATTTCTATTCGGCTTCAGGTAACATCCCAAACAAAAATGAAAGTTGGATACTTGTCAAACTGCTTGAAAAAGACTCTAAAGGTGAGGTGAATATTCCTATAGGTGAGTACATTGAATTATCATTTCATGATGAAAATTGTATTTCAATTAATACAAAATGCACATCAAATTCTGGCATTTTTAACAGACAAATAGAGACGATTGAATATAATAAAATTAGAGCTATGATTAGTTCAAAAAGCTGCTCTCAAGATTTTTTCTCTAAAGAACTTGAAAGGCTTTTGAAAAATGTTGTTGTTCTTAAGAGGGAATACAATTTATTGGAAGTTGTTGTGGACGATTATGTTCTGATGTTTTCACCTACCGAATTATCAGTAGACTTGTACTGTATTGATCCATGCAACCTTGTACCCCAAAGTGGGACTTGTCGAGCGATTACTCACAAATTTTATTACGACCCAGATGAAAGGAGGTGTAAGTCATTTGTCTATGGAGGATGTGGAGGGACAGTCCCATTTGAGTCATTGGAGGATTGCCAGAAAAAATGCGGAAGATGATGCTGACTAACGTCTAAATTTACCACTGATTATCAGTGAGTTACAAAATCCTATTTTCTTGATCATCTTCATTTATTTCGATCTCTAACAGTTTGACGTTAGCTTCTGAAATCAATTCGGAAAGGTTGAAATTGCCATCTTTCTGGCTTGCAATTTCAGCCCAAATCTCCCCAATTACTGCTAACGCCCAGATATGGCGCTGTGGCCTCCGAGCTTAATTAATTACGATAAAAGTAGCTTATCTGCCGGTGCTTTCAAAGCATCAGATACCAACTGCGACATACAGATAAAAAACTCCCACGCTCTGAAGACGGTAGAAAGCACTACAGGTTCTTGGCGGCAGATAAGCGGGATTTTTAGTAGACTCTTGGCAGGTAACTAAGTAAGGCCATGCGCCATCATCGTTTGTTAGCATTAGTTCAATTCGCTGATTTGGAAGTAGCGTTCTCTTACTGGGTTAAGTCCGAAAATATCCTCGTCACATGGTGTTTGTTCAAGTTTCCTTCTTGTTAGCCCAAATTCATAACTCCTTATCAAATCGTCAAGAGTTGTTGCAGGTGTTTCCGAACCAATTCGAACTGGATTTAAAAGTTCACTTCTTGATTCACTTAGCTCTAGCAAGTCAATTGCAGATTCGTTGAGATAAGTTGCATCAAGCATGTCCAGACAGGTTGTGAATATCATACCGTTCGGAATTTGTCGACCAAACAGTCCGTCCTCGTTTTGAAAACATAGCCCATACCAAATTCCTCCTTCGTCCTTAGTTACGTCAATTACAATTGCTTTCAATCTTCCGTCAATTTCTACCGTTTGTCCAAACTTTAATTCAAGTTCCAGTTCATGCCATAAAAGGTTTGATTCAACTGGAGGCTGAGGAGTTGAGCAGCTGAAAAAGTTAAGAAAGCCCAAGATGGTGAGAGATAGGAGAACTTTGCTCATAGGGAAAATTAATGCTAACGTCCATGTATGAGGTGTGTGCTCACACTTGGATCGAAGTAGCAAAATAGTGAAATCTGCCGGTGCATCCAAAGTATCAGAAAGTACTGCGTTTAGAAAGATGAAAACTCCTGCAATCCACACTCGATAGAAACCACAAAATTGTCCTCAGCGGCAGATTCACGGTGATGTTTGCATTGAAATCTGCTAGAAGCACTTTGGCACATGCCTTCATACAGTTTGTTATGTTCCTCTTTTCACCTTTTCGTATTTGATCGTTATGCCGTTAAAACTGTCTTCTTGTTCATAAACAGTTGCCATGGAATCGTACTTAATCAAGATTGTTCTGGAGTTCAGCCAATGTGGTTCGACATAAATCAATCCGTACTTGCTTGTCTCAGCATTTCCGCGTCCACTATCGGCTGTAAAGATGTTGCCTGCTTCGTTTCGAAGTTCTTGGTTCGCCCGTAGAATACTAATTTGTGTAGAGAAATCGGTGGTTGCTCCACAATCACGTTCAAACACTACAATCTTCCATCCTTTTTTTGGAGATTCAATGGTTCTCGCAA
Source organism: uncultured Marinoscillum sp. (assembly GCA_964353015.1). GTDB lineage: Bacteria > Bacteroidota > Bacteroidia > Cytophagales > Cyclobacteriaceae > JAMZMI01. The sequence continues at coordinate 73,982 of CAYGUA010000029.1, forward strand.
TTCTGTTCCCACACATATCTGGAAATGTTGAGAAAAGAATGATTAAGAAGATGATTGCAAAAACGCCAATTATCCCTCCGAGGATTCCAACGATCTTAAATGTTGTTTTCATGGTGGTTGTTCGAGTTGCAGTAGTGGAACATAACAAGTGAGTATAGTGCCTTTTATGCACTATATTCCGGTTGTATCATTTTACTTTAATTTTTCCGTAAAAAATTGAAAATCAATAAGATAGCCGTGTGCCAACACTTAATAAGCGTTGGCACACGG
>CAYGUA010000030.1:0-66894 GCA_964353015.1 uncultured Marinoscillum sp.
CTTAAATACATTGAAATTTAGGTGCTTAGATTTGAGCATTTTGGGGAATCACCATGGAAAGTAGCTGAATATGTAGCCTATTTATTATCATTTGGAGAAAAGAAAATTCTTCATTTCGGTGACTCGAAAATTGACAAACAAAGTCTTGATAAATTTACCCTTGACATTGATAAAATTGATTTGGTGGTTGTGCCTTATTGGATGGCAACATCACCACAACAAAAAGAAATCATTGAGAAATATATAGCCCCTAGAAAGATTTGGGTTGCTCATATTCCATTGGAACGATATGCGAATGCACAGAAAATAATAAATGATTTAGGTTATAAAAATGCTACTGCATTAGTTCAACAGTTTATGATGTTAGAAGATGAGTGAGTTAGAATTATGAATATTATTTCTCAAATATTACTTTTTACAATCGCTTTTCAGTGCTTCTTTTTTGCGTTATTTCTACTGTCAAGAAAATCAACACGAAATAATTTAAGCAATACATTTCTTTCAATTCTATTAATCGCAATGGGTACTCATATGGGGATAAACCTTGCTAAGGAGGTTTTATCCATACCTTCGCCGCGTTTGCTCCTTGGACTTAGTGCACTCTACGGACCTTCTCTCTACCTGCACATCAAGAGTCTTCAAAAACAGGACTTTAAAGTATCAACAAAAACACTCTTGCATTTCACTTTTTCTCCACTTGTTGTTGTCCTCGCATATCTTTTACAAGATCAAATTACAGTAGTCAGAATACTGATTTTGTTACAAGTCTACAGCTACTTAATAGCCACGCTTCTTTCGGTTATTGAATTTCAAAAAGTGATAAAGCTGATAAGGTCAAATGATAAATCGATTAACCTGAACTGGGCTTTAAATTTAATCATGTGTTTTTTAATTATATCGATAGCGGATTTAGTCAATACGCTATTTAATTTTATTAATCCGGCCTATTCAAGTTGGGGTTATTTGCTATTGCTCGCCTCTTTGCTTGCCTTTGTTAACATTATGTTTTTTAATGCGTTGGTACAGCCAAAATTATTTCGGGGTGTTTCGAATGAGGATGAAATGGTCTATCGTGATGTTGTTGAAAAATATATGGGATCAGATCTGACTGAACAAGATCTTATGAATTATAGAGCAAGAATACATTCATTTATAATGGAGAAAAAACCACACTTTGAACCTAATTTGACTATTGGTCAATTATCAGAAATGTTGGGTATTTCATCTCGTATTGTTTCTCAGGTTATAAATACAACTTATGGTACAAATTTCTCGGATTTCATTAATGATCTGAGATTAGAAGAAGCAAAAACGCAGCTTATCACCAATCAAGGCAAATCAGTTCTGGAAATTCTATATCAAACCGGCTTTAATTCTAAATCAAGTTTCTACGATCACTTCAAGCTGAAGACTGGAATGACCCCAAAGGAATTCAGAAAAAAATCTTCTTTTTAATCCGGTTTCGCGATTCTGGACGAAATACTTATTCATTGCCTTTTAATTTGTTGAAAAAAGACAATGAACAAAATTTGGAAAATTTTAAAGGGCCTTCTTATTGGGCTATTGAGTCTCATATTATTTTGCTCAGCCGCGTTATTATTGGCAATACCAATATCAAAATTGGTGGAAAAGAAGGTATCTGATCCAGCACAAAAATCCGAAAAATTCGTGCTGATAGGGGTCAATATTGTTGACATAAAGAACAACCAGATTCAATCTCGGAAGAGTCTATTTGTGAATAAGGGTCATATTGAAAATATCATTTCTGATTCTTTGGCTGATTATGATGGCTATCATCAAATCACAGCAATAAATCAATATATCAGCCCCGGATTAATCGATATGCATGCCCATGTATTTGATCGTACTGACCTTACTCAGTATTTGTCGCATGGAGTAACTACAGTGAGAAATATGATGGGTTTCCCGATGCATCTTCGGTGGAAGACACAATGGATAAAAGGAGATTTTCCAGGCAGTAGGATGATTACTGCTGGACCTACGCTAAATGATACAGGGCAAGGAGGCCCATTTCATAAAGGGCTTTCATCTGTTGCAGAGGCCAGAGCTTCGGTTCAATCTTTCAAAGATCAAGGATATGACTTTATAAAGATTTATGATGGCATCAATTCCGAACAAATGAAAGCCATTATGGCCACAGCAAAAACACTCAATATGAAAGTTGCGGGTCATCCTCCACGATCATTGAATGTTGAAGAATTGGCCCTGTCCGGAATGCAATCCATAGAGCATGTAGAAGAGCTTTTTCAAGGCTTGTTGAATTACAAGTTTGATGAGACCGGGGCTCGTCAAATAGCTAAAATATTTGCAGAAAATGATGTGAAGGTTTGTGTAACTCTTTCGGCTTACCATCAGATCTATTTGGCTGTGGTCGAAAAACAGCCATTCATAGATGAGCAATTAACTCATCCTATCAATCCTTTGATAAAATTTATAGGAAAAAAGCAAACGGCTGAGTTTCCAACCTTTTCTAAAGAAGGATATGATTGGACGGTAAAAAAATATGAGTTCATGGAGCGATTAGTAAAAATCCTGGATGAGGAAGGGGTGACGCTCTTGTTTGGAACTGATACCGGGCCAAGCCTCACTACACCTGGACAAACAGTTCATGAGGAATTACAGCTTTTGCTGCAAGCCGGATTATCGAATGAGAAAATATTAAAATCTGCTACCATTCACGCAGCAGCGAATCTCGGGTTGAGTGCAGAGATCGGTTCTATTGAGATGGGAAAAAGAGCTGAGTTTCTTCTTTTAAATTCGAATCCACTTGAAAATCTAAAGACATTATCTGAGCCAGCGGCCATTGTTTATAGAGATCAATATTACGATGCTCAAAATATAAGAGAATTAAGAGCAAAAGGTGAAGATAAGCAAGGCTGGTATGTGACTTTGGGGAATTTTCTGGAACACTTGTTAAAGAAATAAAATTGAGAAAAGATTTGACTTGAGGAATGAAGCCAAGTTTCAATTTCTTTACAATTGCTTCCATCAATTGTCAATGTGCTTCCTGCAAACTATCAGGTCACCGGCCTTCAGTGGTACTAAGAGATTGATTCTCTTGGGAATTGTTGTTCAATTTTTAACTTTAGTAGATAAAATCTCTCAACATGGCCCAGTGTAATTAAAAATGGAACTGATTAAAGACTGCATATCAAAGCAAATTAGCATTGACAAAGAATCATTGGAAAAGGTAACGTCAATGTTTGATTTGGTTGAAATTAAAAAGGGGGACTACTTTCTTAATTCAGGTACGGTATGTCGAAAAATGGCATTTATTGAGGCAGGCTTTCTCAGAATGTTTGACATTGCAGACGGAAAAGAAATCACCTTTTGGATTGGTAGTAGTGGAAGATTTATTACCTCTCTGTCGAGCTTTGTGTTTCAAACTCCCAACTTCTGGAATATTCAGGCCATTACAGATTGTAAACTTTATGTGATCAGCCGAGAGAATCATATTAAACTATGTGAATTAGAACCCAAATGGATTGAATTTGACAATAAATTATTGGCGCACTCTTTTGCATTGTTGGAGAAAAGCATGTTTGCTCAATTACATACTACTGCAAAAGAAAGGTTTGAGGTACTAATGGCGAATGAACCAGAGCTTTTTCGTCACGTTCCTCTTCAATATATCGCTTCAATGATTGGCATTGCCCCCGAATCTTTGAGCAGATTAAGAAAAAATCTTACTAACGCTATTTCCTAACATTTGTCAAGAGAATAGTGATTCACCGGAAGGAACTTTGTATAAAATTCCAAGTTTATGAATCAATTACAAAAATCTCTTCAATTCAACGCCTTATTTTCAGGCATCTCTGGTATTCTATTGGTAGTACTTAACAAACAAGTTGCTAGCTTATTCGATATACCAAAGACATCTTTATTCTGGATAATAGGTGCAGCATTAATCTTCTTTTCAATTACAATTATTTATGAAGTAAAACGGCAAAATCAATTGGGTGTCCTTCTAATAATTATTCAGGATTTTCTTTGGGTACTTGGGAGCATGATTCTGTTAATTCTTCAACCATTTGAAATTTCAAAAATGGGTAATGGCATAATTGCCATTGTTGCTATAGTAGTATTATTTATTGGAATTAATCAAGCAAAAGCCCTGGCTCGAACAGACACAAATCCAAAAAAGGGAATAAAATATTTGAACTTTGATAGATTACTTAAAGCATCTAAGGGTAATGTATGGAAAGTGATTTCTGATGTAGCAAATTATCATGAGGTTGCACCAAATATTGATGATGTGAAAATCATTACGGGTGAAGGAGAAGGCATGGTTCGCAGTTGCAGTCATGGAAAAGATAGCTGGACAGAGACGTGTTCTTTGTGGTCAGAAGAAAAAGAATATGCATTTGAGGTGAATACGGATGCACCTGATTATACCTATCCATTCCAGTACTTGAAAGGAAACTGGAAAATAGAGGAAATTGATGAGATGCATACAATGGTCATCATGATTTTTGAATTTGAGTATAAAAGGAAGTTTCAGAATTGGCTGCTTCATCCGCTTCTTAAGTTGAAGTTTAGTAAAACGGCAGAAGCACTATTGGACAATTGGCAAAAGGAAATAGAGACTTAAGGAAAGGCCAAAAAAAGTTATAACTCAGACCTTGATGCTGGTAATAAAACAACTCAGAATTCACCTTTAAAGTGCTTTTCACAGTAAATCGTGAAAAATGAAATCTTTAAAACTAACAAGTAAAACCAATAAGTTTATGCTCAATAAATGCATGAAAGCACTGATATTCATTTGTTCGCTAAGTGCAGCGAATATTAGTATCGCACAAAACAGGGTGGAAAGACCTTTACAGTTTCAACTTAACCTATCAGGACTTTTTCTTGATTTAGCCGGAAATGGGCTTGCGGATCCAACGGTAGATGAACTAAATGTAAATTCCTGGTTCCCAGGTATTTCTTTAGGCAACCATTTCAATAGGTATATTTATCTGGGCTACTCCCTGTACGCTCCTTTAAACATGACATTAAAGGAATCTTGGGGTCTCACTCACAGGGCATTGGATGCCAACATTTCATTGAAGCATCGTACTGGAATGATTCATAATTTGGAAACAAGGATTAGTCCGTTCAAATTCGGACTTTATGCCTCATTAAGCTATGCCAATGTAGGTGAAGTAGACTATCGAATGCAGTTTATCAGGAAGGGAGATCAAGTCCTGATAGGCAACAATAGCTACGACACTGATCTCGATATTAAATGGAATTCAAAGAATATAAGCACGGCTGCTATTGGTATAGGATACACGTATGTAGCTCAGTCCGGCATATCTTTTAATCTTGGTCTTAATGTCCCGATGAGATTTCCGAATAGCGAAAATATACGTATTTCTACCGTGGATGCTGCTGTAATCATTTTGCCTTCGGATATCGCTCTGGCTGAAAAGCAAATCATGGAAGAGACATTTTACGGACCAGTAGTGATGTACCTGAATGTGGGCTACAACTTACAAAAATTCTGGAAGAAGAAGTGATATTTCGAGGAGCGATAATCGGATTGATTGTTTTCTTATTATTTGACTATAATGTTTATCCCATGCAAACAAATTTAACAATAAGGTTGTCAGACGGAAGGATTTTAGGCTATGCGGAATATGGTGATTCATTGGGTTATCCTATTTTCTATTTTCATGGCGGACAAGAGAGCAGGCTATCCTCCATGAATATGGATTCCACAGCCAAAAAATTAAACATCAGAATAATTTCGCCAGATAGACCAGGTATTGGGATATCCACATTTCAAGAGAATAGACAATTCATCGGATGGGGAGGGGATGTTGCTCAATTAGCAGATTCTCTTGGACTATCTAAGTACTCCATATTTGGATTATCAGGTGGTGCACCACATGTTTTAGCTTGTTTAATTTCTGATTCTTCAAGAATTGAAAATGCTTCCGTTATCTCAGGTGCCACACCTTATGACTACAAAGGAACGCTCAAAGGAATGTGGTTTCCAGTTAAGCTTATCCATTGGTTTGCAAGCTGGGAAAATGATAAACAGCTAAGAAAGTTCGTACAAGATGATTTCGATGGACTAGTGAGAAATCCAGAAAAGCGGATGAAACAATTTCAAAAATATCTTCCAAAACCTGATAGCAAATTAATGACTGATCACCCGAAATACGGTTGGGAGTTTATTGAAGGCAGCAAGGAAAGCTACAGACAAGGGATAGAAGCTGTAGTTCAGGAATGGAAACTTTATGTTTCAGATTGGCAGATGGAATTAAATGAAATTCACTTTCCTATAAGCTTATGGTATGGTATAGCAGATAAAATGGCACCATGTTACAGAGGAAAATATTACAGCAATGAGCTTCCAAATGCTAAGCTTAGACTATTAGAAAATGAAGGACATTTTTCATTAATCAGAAATCATTTAGAAGATATTTTGAATGAATTAAAAGCGTCATAATTAATGATTTAACTCAAAATGGAATAGAAGCCCTTTGAAGTTTCTATTTAACTGATATGGACTTTTTCTTAATATTACTGCAGATGCACGAATCCAACTGTGGATGAACCGGATGTAAACTTACAGGCTTCAGATATTTCATTATAGTATTATTTCAACAGAAATATATGTGGGCTAAATCCTGAAAAAAACTATTAACGATTCAAATAATACTATTATGAAATTCACCACTCTTCATTTTCTTTTGATTTCTATCTCGATGGTATTTATCAATTCTTGTCAAACAAATTCAGAAGTTCCGGACAATTTGATTTATGTGCCAGAAGGTGTTTTTAAGATGGGATCTAAATTTTCAATTGATGAAATTCAAAATCGTTACGGGTATGAATTTACAGAGGCAAGCAAGGTTGGATGGGAAATAGAACTTCCTCTTCACGATGTAATTGTAAATAATGGCTTCTATATTTCAAAATACGAATTAACCGTAGCAGAATTTGAAGCATTCATTAATGAAACCGGATACGTTACGGATGCAGAAAAGGGTATTGGAAGTTACGGTTACAATGAAAATGGTGAATGGTCTGAAGTGGAAAATGTGAGCTGGCGCAAGCCAGGTTTGTGGGAAATACAACCAAATTTTCCCGTAGTTTTTGTAAGCTGGAATGATGCCACCGAATATACAAATTGGCTAAGTAAAAAAACCGGACAAGTTTATCGACTTCCTACCGAACAAGAATGGGAGTATGCCTGTAGGGCGGGCAGTGAATCAACCTTTACTTGGGGCGACCTTCCAAAAGATGGGTTAGGAAAAATTAATGCCTTGGATAGTTACTTTGGGTTTGATGATGGATTCAAGTTTATTGCTCCTGTCAATTCTTATGAGCCGAATGCGTACGGAATCCACAATATGCTCGGTAATGTATGGGAGTGGTGCGCTAGTCCCTACGTCAAGCAATACCCGATAAGTTTGAATGAACCGGAACCTGATCAGTTCGTTGACCGGGGTGGTGGTTGGGATTCTCCTCCATTTAATGCCCGGATCTCTAATAGGGGTGCAGCAGGAGCTAAGTTCAACACCATTAATTTGGGTTTTCGCATTGTTTTAGAACATAACTAATTGTAACAATATCTAAACTTCTTAAATTAGTTAAGGAATAAATACCAAAACTTAAATTAAAATAACAGAGAAATGAAATTAGGTGCATTTTCAGTGAGCTTGAGTGTCAAAGACATTCATGCCTCAAAACAGTTTTACGAAAAACTTGGATTTACCATATTTGCTGGCGATATCGATAAAAACTATCTAATCATGAAAAATGAAGGTACTTTGATTGGTTTATTTCAAGGCATGTTCGAAAACAATATCCTGACGTTTAATCCGGGTTGGGATGCTGATGCAAATACGCTTGAAAAATTCGATGATGTCAGGGACATACAAAAAGAATTGATAGCGAATAATGTGGAATTAAAAAGTGAGGCAAATCTTGATACTAGTGGACCTGAAAGTATTACATTAATTGACCCTGATGGTAATGCAATTTTGATTGATCAACATGTATAATAGCGTCATGAATATTTGATTTGCAGCTTTTCGATTGAAGTTCAATTCAATGCCTTTTGCATTTTGGACGAATTAGGAGGCTTTCCAACCAAATCGTGATTTGACGTGCCTTAACATTGTTGAACAATATTGATTTGGAATGAACATATTTAAAATACTAGCATGTCTTTTTGTAATCTCCTTAATAAATGCATGCGATGAGGAAGAGACTCCATCTACAATACTTGATGGGACATATGAAGGTGTTTTTATAAGGACTCATCCAAGTGCTAAATATGCACCTTCACAAGTGACTTTAACTTTTGCAAAGGGTGAATTTGAGGGAGAAAGTGAGGTGGTGAAATCTCCAGCCATATGCCATGGAACCTATAGCATAGAAGGAAATAAAGTGGTTTTTGTGGATTTGTGTATTTGGACCGCTGAATTTGATTGGACTTACATTCTGTCTGGTGAGTTCGAAATGGTTGCCACATCGGATGAATTGATACTCACACGTACCATTGGTCAAACCAGAGACATGTATCAACTCAAAATGAAATAATAACTTGATGGATTGGAATAACCTTAAACCCAATTCGCCAAACAAGTTTCTTACCTACATGAATGCCCAATGTCCAACCATTTTAGGGTCTCTCCACTAACATCTCAAGAATCATGAGCGATTTGCCGCAAATAAGTTGAAACTAATCAACACAAATCCCCAACCTCCATTTCCCAATCAGTGGGGACACTGATTTGAATAACACCTCATCCAAAAAGAAAATCAATAAGGTCACTTAACACAGACCTGTGGATAGCTTTGAGTTATATAGGTTGGTTTGTATTTTCTTGATCCATAGAAATATACCAGTTTATAGGTCTATATTGATCACTTTATACAGTCTCATCTTTGATTAAAATATCATAAATATGAAAAATAGGATTACGAAATTATACGTATTTATGATTTTGGGAATATTGCTTTCCTTCATCATTCTGATCACAGGTGGTGGTTATTATGGTATGGCGAATTCTAATGAAGCAGCTATTACTTTGGTAATTGCCTCTGCAATTATATTCCTCATATCCATAAATATTCTCCGTAAAAATTTTCACCAGTACAAAGCAAATATTGCACTTTGGCTACTCATTTTACTCAGTGCTCCATTGACAGCTTTAGGTTCAATGTACCTCATTCAAAAATCAATTTACAGCATGCGATCAGCCAGATACACGAGTCATGTAAGGAGCACAGATAAGGTTGAGTATCAAAATGCCAAAATGGAACTCAACACCTTTATTGAAAATAATATTGATTGGAGTAAAGAAGACTTAGGCATTGAAAGGGACATGTATATCATAGCATTCACAAGGTTGGATACCATTTTCTTCTCACCCAATGTTGCTGGTGAAATTGCTGGTTTACTCATACTCCAATATAGCACCAACGACGTTTTTCTTGATTCGCTTCAAGCAAAAGGAGTCTTGAGCAATGAAGACGTATTGGATTCTAAAAGGAGAACGAATGAAAACAAATATTTAGGATTCAGATTCGTGTACAATCGAGATCTTGAAAATATGAATTTTTATAGCAACCATATGTATGCCTATCCGACTATTGAGGATTGCATCAATGTATTAAGAGAATCAAGCCTATCTGGAGATGATTATTACCATATAAATATCAACAGTGTGAATTTTTGGGATTACCAGGATAATACGGGAAAGCAAAGGTATTATTCACTATTGTTTTAATATTAAAGATCAGCTTAGTTATGAGATTTTAAACCAATCCCTTTGCACCGTGTCAATGTATAATTTGATATGTTGAAACAGGATCGATCTTCATCAAATCATTTAATACCAATCAACCCAAACACCCAAACACTCAACCTCCTAATCAATATTTGGATGATGTACCAGTAGCATAATCATGCCACCTTAGTGACATGCTTATGTCACTCGAGTATGATGCTTATGTCACTTGAGCATGATGCTTATGTCACTCAAGTGAGATGCCTATGCCACTCATGCACTCTTGAGTGAGCCGAATTATATTGGTAATTTGTCCATTATTGTAAGGACCCCTTCAAGCCGGAGGATTGCTGGATATCAAACCGAAATACCGAAATACCCAAATACCCAACCCCTAAATCCCTAACCTCCTAAACCCCCAACCCCCATTTTGTTGTTTTTATAAATTCATTCCGTTACTTTAGAAGGTGTAAATTGAAAATCTGGAAATGCTTTTAAATTATCCGACATTAAACGCTTATAAGTACTTAAAAACGGCTATGATGTTAATTTTTAGTTTTTTAGCTATTTCAGAAACAAAAACAAATCGATAAAGGCATAAGTCGGATAAAGTGAATAAAAATCACTTTATTCGGTTGTTGTGGAGAACAGGTCCTCGCTGAGCAAATAATTGAAACGCTGTTAACTTGCACCTTTCAGAAGTAAATCCAATTATAGTTTTGTGAAAAATATAAACTTAGATATACACCATAATGATCGATGGATCATTTATTTCTTAATCCCTTTCGCATCGATTTTGGTAAGCAATATTGGTATCGAAAATTTTTCAACCGAAATACTGAAGCCCTATTTTTGGCCAAATAATGGTTGGGCTTTGGTTATGGGATTCTCTCAGTATTTTCTTGCCCGGTACATCTATCAAAAGTTAGATTCAATTGTTCCTTATTATAAAGCGCTGATAATCCAGCTATCAGTCAGCCTTCCTGTCATAAGTATTTTAGCATGCCTTATGGATTATTTCTATGTGCGAGTACTTTGGGGTTATAGCTGGCCTGTCAATTCTGATTTTCTTCTTACAGAACTTCCCATGGTATGGCTCTGGGTGATCATTCTATATCTGATCTTTTTGGTAATGAAAATGAGTTCTAAAAATGAACCCTCTCATACTGTGAATGCTGATGCACCCTCCTACTTACAAGCCTACGTTGGAAATAAAACCATGAATATCTCGCATGATGCTATTGCTTATATCTATGTGGAAGATAAAATAGCTTTTTTGAAAACGATGGATGACTATGTTTACAGAATAGACAAAACGTTAAATGAGCTCGAGCTCTCTTTCAATCTATTTCACAGAGCCAATAGACAACTTTTAATAAAAAAAGAGGCTGTGGCCGGATTTGAAATCATGCCAACGCGCAAGCTCAAACTAGTTTTAAATCCCCAACATCAGAAATTACAATTTGTAAGCAAGACAAAAAGTACTGACTTCAAAAAATGGATGAACTCCAACGATAAAAAATAATCATCTCAATAGACTTGCAAGTCCGACTCACCATTAAAAACGTCCGCTTTAGTTTTTTCTCTTAGGTGTTTGGAAACCCTCACTGTTATTCTCATGTCATTTGATGGATAGATAAAAAATTTGCATCCCTCGTAAGTGATGGGACAAAATTTAAAAATCAAAAAATGAGAAAAATGATACTGGAAATGAGAAAAATGATATTAGCGGCTGTTATAACTTTATTTAGTTTTAATAATTGCTTTAGCCAAGAGTCCGAATGGCTGATGAAGGCCAGTTTGCTGAAGGAATCTTTCTTTTATCCATCCGGTATAAACTTTACAGCACCCATGCATCCAGGGTTTGCAATCGGTATTGAAAAGCAGACTTTTATATCAGATAAATGGACCAAGCATCTTACCGTAGATGTAGGTTTTTATCATCACAAGTATTTTCAAAACGGACTATTTCTTTTAGGGGGATATGGCTGGGGCTATAAGCCAATCTCTAAACTACAAGTAACCGGCTCTGTCGCGCTGGGATACCTCCACATTTTCCGACCTACAGAAGTGTATGAATTACATAATGGTTCCTATGTGAAAGCTAATAATCTAGGCAAACCAAATGCCATGCTTGGAATAGATGTCGGGCTGATCTATGCGATAGATCCTGCGGAAAAATATCTAATCGCCATTGATTACAAGCCATTAGTCAATGGCCCCTTCAATATTGCTTATGGAGCTCCTATTGTTCCGCTCACTCTAGTGCAAATGGGTGTTAAAATGAAAATTGAGAAATGAAAAAGTCACTATACCTATTATCTATTCTCCAAATGTTAGTTTGTTGTCAGACATTGGAAGAGCTCAGCCCTAGTAATTATACATGCGTTATTTCGTTTGCTGATTCGACACTATCACATCCAAAGTCTGCAGAACTGGAAATGATCGTCGATCGGTATGTCTCAAGAGGCATTCCGGGCATCAATTTGGCAATCAAGACTCCTGATGGACATGGCTGGTTGTATGCAGCAGGGAAATCTGATATTGGCAACAAAGTGGATATGCGTCCATGTCACAGGATGTTTATTGCCAGCGTCACTAAGGTGTTCACAGCTACTTTGGTGTTCAAACTCCATGAGGATGGACTTATTGATATTGATGATTTACTTGCAGATCACCTCTCTGGTGAATACATGAACGAAATAAAAAATGCAAAAAGGGTAACTATTCGTCAAATGCTAAATCATACAAGTGGATTGTATGATTATCTAGACCCAATTAAGTATGAGTTGCTTAGCATCAATGAACCCTTCCTTTCTATGACCATTGCTGAGAAATTAGCACTCGCTTATGGGAAAAATCCTACTCATAATCCCGGAGAGACTTACGCTTACAGCAATACAAATTACACTCTACTCGGTTTACTTGTTGAGAAAAAACGAGGGGCATTTCTTGGGGATCTATTACAGGAACAGATTTTCGATCCATTGGGTCTGGAAAGTGGTTTTTACGGGAGTGTTTTACAACCCATTCCGGCAGGAATGACCAAGGGTTATTTCGATTTTGATGGATATGTCAAGGTCGTGGAAAGTGAGTTTTATTACAACATTGACCTAGCTACTGGAGACGGGGGAGTTGCCATAACGATGAGAGATCTTGCTCACTTTTTAGAAAGTCTTCATAAAGGAAGTCTTCTCAATGACACATCCATGGCAGAAATGAAAGAATCCTTCGAGCTGCCTGAAGACTGGAAAAGCTTTTACCATGAACGCAATGGCCAGGGGTTTGAAATATATGAAACGCCATACGGAACAGGTTACGGACACCTCGGCTCCATAAGGGGTTTTCTTACGGTAGCATGGTACTTTCCCAAACAAGATGCGACACTGATATACTCCATCAATGGCTCCTCTTCTTGGATCAGTAAGCTAAGAGAAGAACTTGCGGATGAGCTGCTCAATAAAATTTTCACAAACTAATAGAACATTCAAACTATGTATAAAATACACCTTATCTCTTTTTCCTTATTGCTTACGGCATTCATGTCTACTGCTCAGAAAGAAATCACTCAAAATCAGTGGAATTTTAAATTGGGCTATGAAAATACCCGAATACTTGATAGACAAAACTCTCCTCTTGTATACTCGGCTCATTCTGCCACACTGGGAACAGGCTTTTCACGAACCAAAAGCAAGTCCGTCTGGGGGTTGTCATTGGCAACAGCCATTGGCAGTAGCCAGGCAAAGCGATTTGGCCAGCGAACTGCTACTTTTAAAGATCCATATGATATCTATGGAGTGCGAGAAACCTACGTTATAGAAGGGAACCCTTCTCTTTCCTATGTGCATCTCAATATGACCTACACATACCTTCGAAAGCTGACGATAGGTCAAAAGGATTTCCGAATAGGAGCCGACTTGGGAAATGATTTTTTTATGAGCGGCATAGGTCTCGACACATGGTTTTTCAATAACCTTTCTCTGTCGCCAGTAATATCTACCCAATTTAAATTGAGCGATGCGGCACGTGTTCCTGTCACTATCACATTTCCTCTTTTATCATATGTCGTAAGAGAACCCTTTGCAAAAGACCCAAGCATTCCTTTGGATAACTACATTGAAGCGAATATAAAAACTGGTGCTTCTGTGGCGACTCTGGATACATTCCAGAAAATGGAATTTACAGTAGGCTACCGTCGAGACTGGAAGTCAAACTGGGATATAGGATTGGACTACACTTTCTATTGGTATCATTATCAGCACCCTGATCACTTGAGAGCCTATAGCAACCAGTTATCCATCGTTCTTTCCAAAAACAAATAGTTCAAAAACTCAAACTCGTACTCAAATGAAAAATCTTTTATTAATCATATCCTTCTCACTTATTCTTATTGCCTGCGATGACCTATTACTTGGTGAAGAAGCAGCGAACACACCAGAAAGTAATTTCGTATCCCTCTGGTCTGAATTTGATAGACATTACGGACAGTTTCCCATTCGAGAAATAGACTGGGACAGTGTTTATACTTCAGGTATTAGTCGTGCCCAATCTATTACTAGCAATGCAGAATTGTACGAACTCTTAGTGGAGACTATATCTCCGCTGAACGATGGTCATGTGGCACTAATACCAATAGGAACAACCTTTAAGAATTTTCGTGGAGGACCTTTGGGTAAACTTGACTCCATTGTCGACTTTGAGTTGGATGTGGTGAAGTCCAATTACCTTATGCAAACGAAGGAAACAGGAGACTTCTTCACCTACGGTTTTCTGTCAGATCAGGTCGGATATATTTACATCGAAGGATTTGCGGATCTTGCCAAATTCTTTGAAGACCCAATGAATGAAATGATCTCGTACTTTGCTGATGCTGAAGCACTCATAATAGATGTCAGAGGCGGCTATGGAGGAGAGGATGTTGCAGGACAATACATAGCGGGCTATTTCATGGACGTGAAAAAACCATATATGATCACAAAAGTAAAGGCTGGACCAGCTCACGATGATTTCACTGATCCTGTGACATGGAATGTGCAACCAGAAGGCAAGAAACAGTTTTTGAAACCAGTAGTTGTCCTGACTCATCGTTACACGATTAGTGCAAGAGAAACATTTTGTCTTGCTATGAAAATGTCTCCTAATGTTACATTTATAGGAGATACTACAGCGGGTGCTTTCTCTAACCAAATCAATCGGGAATTGCCTAATGGTTGGGGATATTCGCTGAGTATAGGAGATTGGCGGGATGCTAATAATGTGAGCCATGAAGGTGTGGGACTTGTTCCAGATATTTTGATTCAAAACACCCGACAAGAATTACTCGATGGAGAAGACCGTGTGCTGGATGAGGCGTTATCCTTTTTATCCAACAAAATCAATTGATCAATTTCAATTTTTGACAAAAATTATCGCGGTGTAAGACATTGGTAGTAAGTTCAATTTTGGTATGAAGAAACTCTCCACAACAAACACTATCATCCATAAGCTAACTGAGCTATTTGCAAAGGCTTGTGTCATGAGATACTTTAGTAGAAATTTGAAAAGTTCAGCTTACGGATGATAGTTGGACGTTGAGCGCAATTGGTGCAACTTGAAAATCATGAGATACTTTATCCAAATAGCCTTCTTCTTTACTGTTTTAGAAACTCTTATAACGTCAAGTGTAAACGCACAAGAATTGCCAATTATTAAGAAGGCATATCCCTTTAACGACTCAACATCATGGGTGGAAATCAAAACCTTCAAGTATTTATCATATGATGACCTTCCTAACGTTGAAATATCTGTTGTTAACGATCGTAGTAGAACTGTTATTGACTCAGTAATTTCAATGTTTTCAACAGTTCATTTACTTGACATGAACTCAGATGGAATAAGAGATTTGCTCGTATCATACACCTCAGGAGCAAGAACAAACATTACCTACCACCTATACCTCGTAAAATTTCCTAACACCTTAACTAAGACACAGAACTTTGAGGACATAGTCAATCCCAAACTAGACAGAAATTTTAACGTGATAACAGAACTTCGGCTAACATCACAAAATTGCTATCATTTTCATAGGTTAGTGAACGAACAAATTGTCTCTTTGGACACCTCTTTCTGCGAATATCCTGACAGCACACTTTGGACAGCCAACACCCTCGAACAAATGAACTCACTCTTAAACGAAAAAGAAAAAGCGCTCAACATTCGCTAAAAATCCATAGGCTTATGAGCTACTTGCAAAGGCAATTTGAATCAAATACTTTTATAGATATTTGAAAAGTCCAGCTTACGGATGATAGCTGGTCGTTGTAGGTAATTATTCCTCCGAAATACATGAGAATACTAACTGTCTTTTTGGCCTTCATCTTCTTTGTCCCTTTTGCGAACGGGCAGAAACTGAAGAACTTTGATGCCATTGAACTGAATACCAAATTCACACTCGAATTGTCAACTGATGCTTCTGGTAATATTTCTTACAACATTGTGTCAACTGAGTCATTCGCAGATGAATTAGAAATGAGTTCAGTAGGCAGTTTACTTGATGGGGACCTTGAGAAAAATCAGATCCAAGGAATTTTTGCAGTTGGAACATTTGGGAACAGGAAAAGCATTCTATTGGTAATGAAAAACGGCCTTGATAAACACCTTCAGTATGAACTATTTATTGATATCAAGGGAAGAGGAAAACACAAAAAAACTTCAACTCATCCGCTAATGCCGGGTATTCCATCAACCGAAATATGGCCATATAATATCTATTCACTGAAAATTGCTTCCTTTCAAGAAATTGAAATCGAACCAGTAAAGATTCCTGAACCAAAAATTGACTCAACATGTCTCCTGAATTCAGCGCTTATAGTTGAAAATGGGGAACTTCTTTTTAGACAACATTTAAATAAGGTGAACGCAGGGTTGATAAGCTTAGAACCTTTAAATCTTGAATCCATGCTCACATTTGAAGATTCGATCAACTCAGAAGACGTTTCACTTGGTCATTATTATTCTTTGGGAGAAGGGATATATCCATATTTCAAGAACTACACTTTTGGTAATCCATTACAGTATCGAAGAGTTGAATGTCCATATTTCGACGGCTATTCAAGTTACTTCTATACGAAGAATGAAAAGAACCTTAAAGTTGCCGGCTACAATTGGGGTGAATTTAAGTCTGGTGATTGGTCTAACAGGATAGATCGATCAGAACTTAGACGGGCATTCGAACAAAAATATGAATCAATAAAATTAATAGTAACAGAAGTTTTAGGAGAACCACTACAATTGACCGAAGAACCTAATTCTGGAAGAATTGACACCAAATGGAAAAGTTCTGATGGAATTAATGCTTATCTCTTCATGTTTGGCAATTACAACGAAATAAGGCTTTATGTGTATAGGGACTAATAAACTATCTAAAACAATTGCTATGAACGAATGAGGGTTTATCGGTCAGGACATTTCAGTGGGGATTGGAAAGTCGCCACAAGTTTTAAATTTAAATTATGGCGTAGCTTTGAGGAGCTTGAGAGATTAGTGCTTTCTAATCCCCACTCATCATAGCTGGCCGTAGCATAGCATTGTGCTCCATCTAGCTATCTAAATCATATGAGGATAATTCTTACATTTTTACTTCTACATCTTCAAATCCAACAATCCATGAGGAAGAACTGAGATTGGAATAAACTTCCACATAGAACACATATTAACGGAAATTCGTAAATTTGATCATGGACATTCAGAGAACAGATAGTGAAATTCTTTTCAGGCTGCCTGCGAACATTGATACGCTTGGACTTCAACGCATGATTGACTATCTAAAGTACAAAGAAGCAACCGCTGAAAGTAGAGCTGATCAGGCCGAAATAGATAAATTGGCAAAAGAATCTAAGGCAAATTGGTGGAAGGAAAACAAGCACCGATTTGTTAAATGAAGGTAGTTGTAGATACCAACATAGTATTCAGCGCAATCCTGAATTCGAACGGGCTTATTGGTGAACTTCTTTTCAATTCAGAGGATCAGTTTGAATTCTACTCATCAGAATTCATCATTTATGAACTCACAAAATACAAAACCAAGCTTCAGTCTCTGACCAAAATGTCGGAGGAGAAAATTGATGTTTCGATTCATCAGGTTCTAAAAAATATAAACCTAATTTCACCGGAAGCGATTTCTGAAACAAATTGGAAACGAGCTTATGAGCTAGCTTCTGATGTGGACGAAGATGACACTCCATTTCTCGCCACTGCCATCGGTATCAAGGCAGCCGTTTGGACAGGTGACAAAAAACTGATCAACGGATTAAAAGCGAAGAAATTCCAGGACATTTACTCAACCGCAGAGCTATACGAACTAAGAAAATAACGAAATGCCTTCAGACACTAAAATGAATATACGAACAGAGCTCTTTGAAAGGACATTGCCAACTCGAAACATTGGTGTCTTAAAAAACAGGGGCGCATACTCATTTTAGCTGAGCGTAGCGAAAAATTAGTCCAATGGTAATTGCCAAGGAAGAGATAAAATATTTACTTGTTCTTACAATCCTGTTTCTGACTGTATCAACACTCGTATATGCACAATTCGGCATTCAAAATGTAATTGACTCTCATAGATTTTTGAATTATGCAAGCAACCTTGAAGATGGATTTTACATAGAAAACCACAACTTTTGGTACATAGGTTATGTGGTTTTCATCTATGCGGTAAGAATTATCACAGATTCCCACAGCGAGTTGAATCTGATTATAACCCAGTTCCTATATTCTTTTTTGGGCTTAATATTTCTTTACAAAACGATAAAAATTTTCGATGCTGCTGCTTCATCAGCCTTCATTGGCGGTCTTCTATATATCGTCTTAATCGAAATTAGTATTTGGAATACTTACATACTGTGTGAGTCATTTTACTTCAATACCATTGTAATCACTATATATCTTTTGGGGAAGACAATCATTCTAAATAAGTATAACCTAATAAACATAGTATTAACTACTTGTTTCATTGTTTTGACCATTCTGACTAAACCTACAGGAATTGCCTTATTATTATCTTTAGGAATCACAGGATATTCAATTTTCTGGATCAATTCGAAAACATCCAAGTTTATCAAAATAACCACTTTAGTCGTTGGGTGTACGCTTCTAGGACTTCTCTTGAACAAAATGTTGGAAATCTTTTTAATCATTGAAAATTATCAAACCGGCGAAGTTGTCTATGCAATCTCAACCTTACATCAAAAAGTGCAATACGATAATCTCAAAATTCCTGTTCCAACAGATTTAAACATATTATCAAACGATTACCCATCTGTGATTAGGTTATTTCATTTCGTACTATCAAACTTTGGCTACTGGTGTACCCTCTTTTTTAAAAAACTATTCTATTTCTTATTCCACGTTAGACCTTATTGGTCATTAAAGCACAATATTTTTAACCTGGCAGTGGTCCTTCCGACTTACATTTTTGCTATCAGACAAATCATACTATCTGAGAAGATTATCAAATATTTCGCAATTACTTATATCGGACTCCATGCGTTAATAGTAGGAATTACTACAGTTGATTGGGATGGAAGGTTTTTTCTACCGCTTTTACCAATACTTATAATATTTTCCGCACAAGGTATAAACAGATTGAAAATTTCGCTCAAACCCAATAAACTCAATGAGCTGGTCTAATTATTTGCTTATTTCAGTGCCGAAAAGTTATGTTGAAGCTATTTGAGTCAGGTATGCTTACTGAACTTTTTTGGAAGTTCCCTAACCACCTCAACCAAGCCAATCCACAATCCCACCAATCCACAATCCCACCAATCCACAATCCTTTATCACCCTTCCCCATAAGTAGAAGGCGAACAATGAAACATCTCTTGAAAGGATTTGTAGAAATAAGATCGGCTGTTGAATCCCGTGTTGTTGATGATCTCTGACACATTCAGATCGGTGTGGGTGAGGAGGTAAGCCGCTTTTTTCAGTCGGTATTGATTGATCAGGCCATGGGGAGTTTGTCCCGTCAGGGCGCGTACTTTTTTGTATAAAGACGTTTTACTGATCGCCACATGGTTGGCGATGTGCATGGCGTCCAGCTGCGGATTAGCCATTTCGTCTTTGATAAACTGATCAATCTTTTTGAAAAATGCGTCATCCCTGGCGCCAATGCCAAAGGAGGTCATCTCGTTTTCGGTAATCTCAAAAGCTTCAAATTTGTTCTTGAGCAGCTCCCGTGTCTGGATCAGTTTTTCTATCCGCACATAAAGATGGTCTGGATGAAAAGGCTTGGGGATGTAGGCATCCGCTCCCGCATGTAGCCCTTCGATGCGCTCTTCCAACTCGCCTTTGGCAGTCAGCAGGATCACAGGAATGTGGCTGGTCTCGATGGTCGATTTGATGGTTTCGCAAAGCGTGTAGCCGTCCATTTCCGGCATGATCACATCACTGATCACCAGATCTATTTTTCTATTGGAAAGGATCTTCAGCGCCTCCATGCCATTGGGGCAGGTGATGGTGTTGTATTTGGTGGAGAGCAGGTCTTTGAGCAGGCTCAGGATCTGCACATTGTCATCCACAATCAGGATGTTGTGATCGAAGCGCTCCAGGCTGATATTGATCATGTCCTGCACGAGATTGCCCTGCTGATAAAATTCCATTTCCACATGGCCGTGCAGGCTGTTGAGAATGGCGTGATCTGCATCTTCGCTCAGCATTTCTTCTGGTGTTTTCAGATCATCGGGAAGCCAGAAAGTAAAATGCGTGCCCTGACCGGGTGTGCTCTGCACGGAGATATCGCCCTGATGCAGGTGGATCAGCTTTTGCGTGAGGGAGAGACCAATGCCGGCACTGTTCACCGTTTGCCCAATAGACTCATGGTTCAGCTCAGTAAATCGCTCAAAAACACGGGAAAGCTCTGCTGCATGAATGCCAATACCTGTATCAATCACCGAAAAATAGATGCGGTTGCTGACAATGTGAATTTTGACATGCACTTCGCCTCCTTGCTCGGTGTATTTCAGTGCATTGCTGATGAGGTTGATCAATACCTTTTCCAGAATCTCCGAATCCACATGCACGATGAGTGAGTTGGGTGCTTCGTAGGTCAGCACGATTTCTTTTTCCAGCGCATATTGGCGAAAGCTTTGAAGCAGCTCCTCGGCAAACAGAATCAGATTGAGGGGGCGCACCCGCAATTTCTCTTTTCCCAGCTCCACCTTTCGGAACTGGATCAGCTCCTGAATGAGTTTTTGCAACCGCAGCGAATTGCGATAGATGCTTTGGATCGGCTGGTTCAGAGCGGGTTTGTCTTTGGTTTTTTCCAGTAGGGAAGCCGCGGGACCCAGAATCAAGGTGAGCGGTGTTCTGAACTCATGGGCGATATTGGTAAAAAATTCCAGCTTGTATTTTTGGATCGTCACCGATTGTTCCTGCTTCAGTCTTTCGATCTCTGCATATTTCTTTTGTCTGGATCGGTTCCTTAAGAACTGAATCAGCGCACCTTGCGCCATCAGAAAACAGAGCACATAAACGATATAGGCCGTAGTTGTCGCCCAGAAAGGTGGAGAAATAGTAATGGAAATCGTTCTTACTTCCGGATTCCAATCGCCATTTTCGTTGCTGTTGTTCACATGAAGAGTGTATTGGCCGGGCGGAATATTAGTCAGATTGATGATGGATTGTTTGCCAATGTCGATCCAGTCCTTGTCAAAGTTTTCAAGATAATATCGGTATTTGCAGCGCTGCTTGTGCCAATAATCCAAAGTGGTAAAGCGCAGACTCAGATAGTTTTGATCATAATTGAGCGAGATTGCTTGTTGCAGGTCTATTTGCTGAGGCATAATCCCCGTGCTGTCACCGGGATTGATCCGCTGATTGAAGAGAAACAAGTCAGAGAAAGCCAACTTCTGGAAATTGTTGCTGGTATCCAATCTCGATGGAAACACAATGTCCACACCATTGGTCCCGCCAAAATACAAACGTTCGTCTTTGTCTGATTGAAAATAGGCTCCATCGGTGTATTCGTAGTTGAGCAATCCGTCGCTCCAGTTGAAATTCTTAAAGCTGTTGTTTTCCGGGTTAAAAGCAAAAAGTCCGTTGTTGCTGGAGAGCCAGAGTCTCCCCAAGTAATCTTCCAGAATGCCATGAATGGTGTTGTTGGCCAGCCCGTCGCTTTGGGTGTATTGGTCCACAGTGAAGTTGCTCAGATTGACTTTGTTGAGACCGCCACTGGTTCCCACCCAAAGTTGATTTTTGGAATCGATGTAAAGACTCAGGATGTCATTGTTACTTAATGCGACACGACTTTTCTCTTTGGCTTGCAGATTGTGCGTGAATTGTTTGGTGATGGCATTGTATCGGTACAAACCGCCATTTCGTGTGCCAAACCAAAGGATGTTGGGTTGTTCTTCCTCTATGTCGTAAACAATGTTGCTCAGAATCTGAATATCGCCATGACTGGTTTTGGAATCCGTTTTGATGGCATATTGGTCCTTCAGCACATAATCGCCTTGTTTGTCTTTTTCAATATCAAGGTAGATGACACCATAGCCACTGGTTCCCAACCAAAGATGTCCATAAGAGTCAATGCAAACCTTATATACCGCACCAAAATCCAGGTCTTTAGTGGCGTTCTTAAAATCACGGGGGAAATGATAGATTTTGCCTGTTTGATTTTCAATCATGTCCAGACCTTCGCTATCCATCCCGACCCAGACGTTTCCTTTTTTGTCTTTAGCCAAAGCCAATACGGTATTGTCACTTAGTCCCGTGGATTTATCAAAGACCCCAGTTTTGGTCGATTGCTTTTTGAGTAGGTTCAATCCACCGCCTCTGGTGCCCACATAGAGATTTTGGTTTTTATCTGTCAGAATGGATCTCACGATGCTGTTGGATATTTTTCCCTCCACAGCAGCGCCTTCACTGATCGAATGAAACGACCTGTTTTTGGTGAGGTATTTATACACGCCATCTCCATCCGTTCCCACCCAAAGCAGGTCTTGCTGCGATTCGAAAATGGAAAAGATCTTCAGCTTTTTGCTGTTGAGTCCGGGAAGCAGCTCGCTAAGCGAACTCAACTCGAATTGATTATCTCTTTTGGTTAATTGAAGAAGATTGCCCTCATCTGTGCCGAAATAGAGCTTCGTTTGATCCTTGCCTGAAGTAATGCAGGTAATGGCTGTGCTTTTGGTCTGTATTTCATAGCTGGTAATGATCTCGCCTTTATAAAGTTCTTTTAGAATCAATGTTGTGGGTGATTTTTGATAGATCAGGAAAAACTTTTGGTTCAGCTCGATCAACTTATTTAATGAAGTATTCAGCGGGTCTTCAATCGAATGTGCTTTTAAGATTTCATTATCGTGATACACCAGCAATTGATTTTTTTGGTTGAGCAGGTACACATATTGATTATGCACGCCAATTCCATTGACGGCTATCAAGGATTGGTTCTCGGGTTTGATAGGAATAAACGCATCCTTTTTCAGATCGTATTTCCCAACTCCCCAGCCTACCAGACTTACAAAAAGAGTAGAGTCATCGGATAAAGCAACCTGTAGATTGTTTTCGAGAAAAGGTACGCCATCCAGATCGTTGAGATAGCGATGAAAGCGATTGAGATTGCGGTCGTATCTATTGATGCCATCATGGGTCACCACCCAAAGAATCCCATTTTTATCTTCAAGGATTTGGCGGATCACATTGTTGCTAATCGAGAGTTCATCTCCGGCAATTGGTTTATAAGTTACAATCTGATCACCGTCGTAGCGATTCAGTCCGTCCCAGGTTCCAAACCAAACATAATCCTCCCGGTCGTAATAAATGGTATTTATGGCGCTATTGGAAAGTCCGGAGCGGTTGTCAATGTGCTGCAATGGCCATTCACCCTGACCATAAATCGGTGGTAGCAGGGAATAAATGAGCACAAGAAATAAAAGGGCAATTTTCAGTTTAGACATATAGTCTGTCCTTCTCAGTGTTTATTATGTCCAAAATAGTGAGAAAAAAGCGCTTTCAAAGGACATTGAACCAGAGAGAACACATTTGGTAATATAGAGGATACTGAGCCATTTCCTTAATACGAGATTAGCAAAAGTGATCATTCATAAAGTGTGTAAAATGAATGATTCGCAAAACGCTAACGATATATTATGGATTTAGTGAAAAGGTACCCTGATAACCCCATTCTTAACCCCAAATCGATACTTCCGAGCGCTGCTTCTATGAAAATAGAATGTTTGCTCAATCCGGGGGTATTCAGATTCAAAGATAAGGTATGGTTGCTTGTAAGAGTGGCAGAAAGACCTGAACAGGTAGAAGGAAAAACCACCTTACCTATATATAGTAGTGAGGGGAATCTGGAATTGGTCACCTTCAATAACGACGATCCCAAATTTGACGATAGCGATAAGCGTGTCTTTGAATACGATGGGGATTATTATTTGTCTACCTTGTCCCATCTTAGGTTGCTCTCAAGTGAAGATGGTATTCATTTCTCTGAGGAAAAAGGTTATAAACCATTATTGCCATATGGAGATCAGGAATCTTTTGGAATAGAAGATTGCCGGGTTTCACAAATCGACCACACTTATTATCTGACTTATACCAAAGTATCTGCAACCGGAGTGGGGGTAGGACTTATTACAACCCGTGATTGGAAAACATTCAATCGGCATGGGATGATCTTACCAGCACACAATAAAGATTGTGCGCTGTTTGAAGAAAAAATCGGAGACAAATTTTACGCATTACACAGACCAAGTAGTCCCAACATTGGAGGCAATTACATCTGGATCGCCCAATCGCCAGACATGGATCATTGGGGTCACCACAGATGTATCGCTACAACAAGAAAAGGATCTTGGGACAGTGCGAGAGTTGGGGCAGGAGCTTCACCTATAAAGACAGATGCTGGATGGCTGGAAATCTATCATGGCGCCAATGAAGCACATCGCTATTGCCTGGGTGCCTTGCTTTTGGATTTGAAAGATCCATCAATAGTACTCGCCAGAAGTGAAGAGCCTATCATGGAGCCGATAGCCGATTATGAAAAAACCGGATTCTTCGGGAATGTGGTTTTCACCAATGGCCATTTGGTCGACGGTGACAAGATAACGCTCTATTACGGGGCAAGCGATGAAGTGATCTGCGCTGGAACTTTATCGATCAAAGAAATTCTAAAAACACTAGGAAAATAATGAACATATTCAAAAAGCCCCTTCACGAATACAATTTTTTCCTGACGCAACCGAAGGACATGCGAGTGCTATTGGGCACCAACATGATCTATGCTTTTGTATTGCCGGTGATAGACATTTTTGTGGGCGCTTACATCATGCGAAGTTCCAATGATCCCAAGATCGTGGCACTTTATCAGCTCACTGTTTACACAGGTATTCCGCTTACTTTTTTGATCAATGGCTACCTGCTCAGGTGGTTTAGGATTTCCAATCTCTACAGCTTCGGTATGTTATTGAGCGGGATCTCTATGTTCGTCATGATGGGTCTGGAAGAGATGACCTTTTGGGGAGTAGGGTTAGCAGGATTGCTCATGGGTGTTTCCTTTGGCTTCTTTTGGGCCAATCGGGATTATCTGGCATTGGGCACCACCAATAATGAAAACAGAAACTATTATTACGGGCTCGAAACCTTTGTTTATACCCTCACAGCCATATTGGTTCCGATAGCGGTGGGTTGGTTTTTGGGTGCTGCCAATAAGAATAGCTGGTTTGGAGGCAACATGTCAAAGAGCTATCAGTGGGTGACGGTCTGTGTGTTGGTGCTCACGATTTTATCGAGTATTGTCATTCACAAAGACAAATTCAAAAACCCGGCGCAAAAGAACTTTCTGCATTTTAAATTCGATCAGCTCTGGAATAAGTTATTGGTACTTGCCAGCCTGAAAGGTATGGTGCAAGGTTATCTGGTCACTGCTCCAGCTATCCTGATCATGCGGTTGGTGGGTGATGAAGGATCATTGGGTATGATTCAGGGCATCAGTGGGGTTTTCACTGCCATCATGCTCTATTTGATCGGAAGAATGGCCAAACCCAAACATCGCATCGCGATCTTATCTGCCGGACTGGTCATTTTCCTGATCGGTACCGTATTTAATGGATTGCTTTTTTCCGCTGTGGGGGTGATGGTCTTTGTGTTGTGCAAAGTGCTCTTTATGCCTTTGCATGACATTGGGTATTTCCCTATTCAAATGCATGTGATTGATGTGGTTTCAGCCAAAGAAAACAGAAGTGAATTTGCCTACATCTTCAATCACGAATTTGGCCTTTATCTCGGGCGTTTCTTCGGACTTGGTCTTTTTATTTTCCTGGCCACTTATGTGTCAGAAATCTTCGCTTTGAAATACTCATTGATCATTGTGGCGGCCATTCAGATTCTCTCCATTCCATTGGCTATTCATATCACAAAGCAATCCAATGAATATGATCAAAAAAGGGAAGGAGAAGCAATTGGAGCTGGATCAGGCATGGACTTACCATTGACGACTGTAGTAAAATGAATAATATGACAATAAATAAAAGCATACGGTTTTTTATCCTGCTAGCAGCTATAGTTATCATCGGTGGTTGTACCAGCAAAGTGGTATCCATCGAACAAGTTGCGATTGATAAGGTGAAAACCATGCCGAATCATCCACAGCCTTACAAGCAGCTGAAATGGAAAGAAAAAGGGCTGACATTCGATGAATATGCCTTTGATCATACCTTAACCGGCGAATACATGCCATTGATCTGGTTGGATTCATCCCGAAGAAATATCGATCAGGTCACCTTTGGCATCTATACAGTGATTGGTGATGTACGTCAGGGATATGCAGCACATCCGGATTTTCACGAATCATTGACTTCACTTGGTGCCTTGCTGAGTGCGGGTTTATTGGACATTGACAAAACGGATCAGGACGGCTTCAACTATGTGAAAATGGTTCAAAACTATTTCAATAGTGAAACTGGCTGGAACATCATGATGAACAATACCAATCCAGATATCGCCATGTTGGGCGGTGGATACGGAAGAGATTGGTGGTATGATGTCTATCCAAATGTATTGTATTACGGAGTAAGCGATCTCTTTAGAGATGTTCCCGGTGCGGAGGACATTCAGCGTTCCATCGCCGATCAGTTTTTTAAAGCAGACTCAACGCTAGCTGGAAATTACCATTATTCCTATTTCGATTATGCGGCGATGAAGGGGATGAAAAACCACATCACCAATCAGGAAGATGCTGCTGCCGGACATGCTTACGTGCTGTATTGTGCTTATGAGAAGTTTGGTGATCAGAAATATCTGGATGGAGCCAAATCTGCAATTGAGGCCATGCTGAGCCAGACTGAAAGTCGATTTTATGAAGTGCTGTTGCCATTTGGTGCTTATGTCGCTGCGCGATTAAATGCTGAGCATGGTACCAATTATGATGTGCTCAAAATGCTCAACTGGACTTTTGATGGCTGTGTGGCTACAGAAGGACGCACAGGTTGGGGTGTGATTTCTGAAAAATGGGGTGCTTATGATGTCTATGGACTGCAAGGAAGTATCACCGACGGTGGTGGATATGCCTTCCTGATGAATACCCAAAGTATGGCCTGGCCATTGGTGCCCATGGTTCGCTATGAACCAAAATATGCAGAAACCATTGGCAAATGGATGCTCAATGCATCGAATGCAACCAGACTTTTTTATTCCTACGAAATAGATGACGCGCATCAATGGTTACCCGAAAAGAAGGAATTGACCAAAAATGTAATCGCTTATGAAGGCATCCGCAAAACCGATCCTTACGGCAGTGAGCGTTTGGTAGGAGTGGAGCCCGTGGCTTTGGGTGATGGACCTAATTGGTTGGTAGGTCAGCCGAGCATTTCGATGTTCAGCCTGTACAGCTCTGCTTATGCCGGGATTTATGGTGCCATTATCAGCGAGACCAATGTGGATCAGATTCTGCAATTAAACTGTCTGGCGACAGATTTTTACAAAGCTGAAGCCTATCCGACTTATCTCTATTACAACCCTTTTGACGAAAGTCAACAAATCATTTTTGAGAATGAAAGTGCGGGGGCTGTCGATCTCTATGATGCATTGACCCATACGATTGTTGCGGAGGAAATTGAAAATGAAGGTCAGTTCGCAATTGAAGCTACAGGTGCCGCTTTGATTGTGGCGATTCCTCACGGAGCGTCTATCACGGAGGAAAATAATCAATACAAATGCAATGGAATAACCATCGCTTACCAATGATCAGGATTTTACGAAACGCATTCAATATGAAATCAAGTAAACCCATATTCATGATCGTCATGCTGCTGATGACTCAGCTAGTCATGGCACAAACACGCATTTCAGGAAAAGTAACCGATGAGACCGGACAGGAGATCATTGGAACGACTATTTATATCAAAAACACGACCATCGGTACCATTTCTGATTTTGATGGTAAATACTCTTTCATTCTTCCTGATTCACTCAATAACCCAGTTTTAATCTTTTCTTTTATTGGTTATACCACAGTAGAGGAGCTCATAGGCGGCAGAAGTGTGATAGACGCTCAGCTTCAGACAGACATGAATGAACTGGATGAGATCATCGTGGTTGGCTACAGCACACAGAGCAAAGGGGATGTAACGGGTGCCTTAAACAATGTAAAAGGTAAAGACCTGAACAGCTTGCCTGTTGCGGGAATTGATCAGGCGCTTCAGGGGCGAGCTCCGGGAGTCAATATTGCTGCTAATACAGGCGCACCGGGTGAAGGCGTTTCAGTCAGAATTCGTGGAGTTGGCTCACTCAATAGCAGCAATGATCCACTTTATATCGTGGATGGCGTGCCAACCAAAGAAGTATTAAACATTCTATCCCCACAGGATATCGCAGAGATTACCATCCTGAAAGATGCTTCAGCAGCAGCTATTTATGGTTCCAGAGCTAACAATGGGGTGATTTTGATCACCACAAAAAATGGAGCCAAGAATAAATCAACGATTGCGATCAATACGCAGGTTGGGATGCAGGTTCATGGAAATCTGACCAAGATGACCAATACCAATCAATATGTGGAGCTCTACAATGAGGCTGCTGACAATGACAATGCTTTCTTCGCTGATGATCTTTTCAAAAGAGATCTCATTCCGCTCGACTATGCAGCCACGCTTCCGAATGTAGATCAACTGGGTGCGATTTTCAGGAAAGCTAAAATGCAGAATTACGGCATCACCGCAAGTGGAGGAGGAGACAAAACCCAATACCTGCTGTCGATGAACTATTATGATCAGGAAGGAATCATCATCGGAAGTAAATATGATCGACTTTCCGGAAGACTGAATGTAAAATCAGATATCAAACCTTGGCTGGTAGCTGGAGCGAATTTGAACATCTCACGGGCAAATACCAGTTTGGTAGGAAGCTCTGGCGATGGTGCAGGTGGTAATGGAGGAAGTGTTGTGCGATACGCTTATTTCAGAACACCAGCCATTCCTATCTACAATGCAGATGGAAGTTTTGTCGATCTGCCTGACGATCCTAATTTCTTTGGTGATGGCTACAATCCTGTTGGCTTGGCTAAAATGTTTGACAATCAGGTAACCACCGACCGATATTTCGGAAAGATGTTTGGCATCTTCAAGTTGGCAGAAAACCTGTCGTTGACTTCCAATTTTGGATTTGATTCTGAAAATGGCATCCAAAGAAGAATAGACAGAAATTGGGGAACCAATGGCCGAATCAACAATCCAAATGGATTATCGCTCGCCAATAATGACGCCATTACCTGGACCAATAACAATGTTCTGAACTACAACTTTAAGTTGGGAGAATCACATGTTTTTAACGCCATACTGGGATTGGAAGCGATTAAGGGACAAGGTCACAGCACCTACATCACGGATCGTGATTTTCCAGATCAGGATGCCAATTTGATTTATCTGGGTAATGGACTGGGAACACCAAACATTGGTGAAAGCCGATATGCGTATACCTTGTTTTCCTTCTTCGGGAAGATTGACTATAGCTATGAATCCCGCTATTTATTAAGCGCATCTATCAGAAGAGATGGTTCATCCAGGTTTTCACAGGAAAATCGTTGGGGTAATTTCTTTGCCGTTTCGGGAGCGTGGAATATTCACAATGAAGCCTTCCTGAAAGACAATAGCATCATTTCACAAATGAAACTGCGTGTTGGTTATGGTGAATTGGGAAATCAGGAAATCGGTTATTATTCCTATTCGGATCTGATCGGCGCGAATTTCAACTACCCAACCAATGGCGCAGAAACTAAAGGCTATGCGGTGACGCAGCTCGGAAATACGGATTTGAAATGGGAGACCAGTAGTCAGATAAATATGGGTTTGGATTTTGAATTGTACGATGGTGTTGTATTTGGATCATTGGATTATTTCTACAAAATCACAGACAACATGCTCGTGAAGCAACCGAATCCACCAAGCTCTGGATTTGCCGCGCCTTCATGGGTCAACAATGGGAAAGTACTGAATGAAGGTGTTGAACTTCTTTTGGGGTTTCGACAAGAGAAAGGTGATTTTGGATACAATGTCACTGGTAATGTGGCCTTCCTTCACAACGAAGTATTGAAGTTGGCGGCACCAATTACTGGCGGTTCCATTGGGTCGAGCAACACCACATTGACTGAAGTAGGTCATCCGATCGGATCATTTTACATGTTTGAAATGGAGGGCATCTTCCAAAATGAATTGGACATTGCTACAAGCGCTTATCAGGGAAGCAAGATTCATCCTGGTGATGTCAAGTACAAAGATATTGATGGCAATAGTATCATTGACGAAGGAGATCGAACCCATGTCGGTTCTTCCATTCCCAAATTTACTGCAGGCTTAAACTTGTCCACGACTTATAAAAATTTCGACCTGACCATGTTCTTTCAAGGCGCTTATGGCTTTGATATTTACAATGTGGCCTTTCATGATATCGAAGGTTTCTATCGTCCATTCAATATAACAAAAGATTATTACGATAACAGATGGACAGGTGAGGGTACAACCAATGAATATCCAAGAGCTTCATGGAGCGGATCAAACAATAACGTGCGAATCTCTACCCGATTCCTAAAGGATGGATCTTATACCCGCCTCAAGAATTTGCAATTGGGTTACAACTTTCCTGTGAAGGTGACGGATAAGCTGAAGCTGGGTTCGCTACGAGTTTATGTCTCTGGACTCAACCTGTTGACCTTCACGAAATATCCGGGATTGGATCCTGAGATGACTACCAGCAACAACGCAACTGGTCAGGGTGATCTGGCGCGGGGCATTGACTGGGGAACCTATCCGGTGGCAAAATCTTACAATTTCGGTCTTAATCTAACTTTTTAATGATGACAACTATGAAAACATATTTCATTTCTTTTCTGGTCATAATCATCGCTGGTTTAACCTTGGGATGTTCGGATTTTCTCGAAGAAAATCTTCAGGGAACCTATTCCAATAGCACCTTTTATCAAACCGAAAGTCATGCCGAGCTGGCATTAACTGCGGTTTATAATATCGCGAGCTTTTCGAATCCTGCCAATAACATTTGGGTGTTTGGTGATGTAACCTCAGACGATGCGACCAAAGGCGGTAATCCCGGCGATCAGACGAGCATTCAGTTCATTGAAGATTTTGACTACCTGCCAAGCAATGGCTATTTGAAAGATTTGTGGACTTTGTATTACGAAGGAATCACACGCGCAAACTATTTGCTTTATCACGTCAATGACATTGACATGGATGCTGACTATCAGAAGCAAATAGAAGGCGAAGCTTTGTTCATGCGTTCTTTTTTCTATTTTCAATTGGTCAATGTGTATGGTGAAATACCTCTCAAACTCAATCCGCCATTGAGTCCTTCAGATGTACATGTGAAGTTGAGTACAGTTGATGTTATTTATGATCAGCTTGAAATTGACTTGATAAAGGCGGCTTCTGCTATGCCAGCTGCCTTTTCGTTGGGTCGGGCGACCAAAGGTTCCGCTTTGGGGTTGCTTGCAAAAATCAGATTGTTCAGAGGAGATTATCAAGGCTGTTTGGATGCGATCACCGACATTGATGCCCTGGGGATTTATGCTTTGATGCCAAAATACCGTGACAATTTCACTTTGGGAAATCAAAACAATGAAGAATCACTTTTTGAGGTTCAACACCTGTCTGAGGCTTCTCCCAAATTAGGTTCTGGGCTGAATCAATGGTTTGCACCTATTTCTGAAGGTGGCTATTATTTCAATAATCCTACACAGGATTTTGTAGATGAATTTGAAATCACCGCAGCTAGTGTTGTGGATCCAAGATTGGATTATTCTGTGGGTCGTGAAGGACAGCTTTGGTTGAATGGAGAGCCCTTTGATCCACTCTGGTCACCAACAGGATTTATCAGTAAAAAACACCTACAGCCATTGGCGGAAGTTCCCAAAGGAACCAAAGGAGATGGTGGACTTAATTATGTATTCATGCGCTATGCAGACATCCTATTGATGAAAGCTGAAGCTTTAAACGAATCCGGATCGCCAGCTTTGGCTTTGGCACCACTCAACGCTGTTCGCAAGCGTGCGAGAGAAAACTATCTTTTTGATGAAAATCTAGCAGGTTTTGGAGCGGTTCCAATAGACCTACTCAATGATGTGGTTTCTACCGATCAGGCACAGGTTCGTACGTCCATCAGACATGAGAGACGAGTGGAATTAGGTTTAGAATTTCACCGGTTTTTTGATCTCATGAGATATGGATCAACCGCAGCGCAAGCGGCGCTTTCCGGTACTTCTTTCAACTATGATCAACACAGGTATTTCACCATTCCTCAATCGGAAACAGACATTAATAAAGCTTTGAAATAAATAACTAATAACAATTAAACAACACATGATGAAAACTAAAATGAAACAATTTTTTTGGCTGTTAACACTAGCAGCTTCGTCTTTATTTATTGCTTGCTCAGATGATGGCAATGATAAAGTAGTAATCGACACAGCCGCACTTGAGGCTAAAATTCAGGAGGCCACTGATTTGCTTGCAGCTTCGACAGAAGGTACAGCTACTGGTCAATTTCAAATGGGATCTAAGGACATCCTTCAGGCGGCAGTTGATCTGGCTCAGCAAGTGGTGGATAGTGATGTGGTCACACAAGTTCAGGTTGACAATTCAGTGACGACTCTAACTCAGGCAATTGCTGCTTTTCAAGGAAAAGCTATCGTTCCTATTGAGCCAACAGCTTTGGTTGGTCATTGGACTTTCGATGCTGGTTCTGGAACCACAGCAACTGACTTCTCTGGAAACAGCCGCAACGGAACATTGTCTGCTGGTCATTCCAAGTGGGGCGCAGGTACGCCAACATGGGTAGAGGATAGATATGGAAATGCTGCAAAAGCATTGCATTTCGCTGAAGGAGCAAACGTAGAAGTGCCTTATGCTACTGCGTTAAATCCTGAAACCATGACACTCTCTTTGTGGGTGAAAGCTGATGTAGTTGATCCTATCTGGGCAAACAATTACATGGTTTCATTGAACAGATGGAACGGATTCAAATTCCAGTTACAAAGTGTAAACAAGCCATTTATGACAGTGAAAGCAGACGTTGTTGGAAGTGCTGATGCAGCATATTATGACCGTGATAACGAGTCTCCAACTTTGGATCAAGGTGTTTGGTATCATGTTGCAGTGACATTTGGTGGAGGTGAAATGACTTTCTACGTGAATGGAACTGAAGTGAAAAGATGGGACAATACTCCAGGAACAGCCATTTCTATATCTGGCGAGTCTGTTAATTTGACTATCGGTCAGGATTTACCAACCAGTATCTATTCTACAGATGATACAAGTCCATATTATGTGGATTGGGGTGGGTATTTCATTGGAGCCATGGATGAGGTTAGATTTTACAACAAAGTCTTAACCGCAACTCAGATCAGCTCTATTTATGATCTTGAAAAAGCACCATAGTTTGTTTAGTAGTAGTTTAGAAAAAGGTGGCTTTAGTCCACCTTTTTTTCTTTTTAATAATCATTAAAATTTAGATGCGAATAGCTGCAATCATTTGTTTTTTGCTGATTTTGAGCTCGCCTTTGCACTCGCAACAGCGGCAGCTTACGCTTACACGAGTAGATCAGATGCCCGATTTTCCAGCTCCATATTTGATGCGAGATTGGAAACGTGTGGCCGAAATGTATGACACTTTGATTTTCTCCATGCCACAGGAGGGAACCCATTTTCCTTTGATGTCGCTTGGAAATGCAGGGGTGAATTATCCTGAAATCAAACCTATTTTTCTTGATAGCTACGTGGGTTCGTCCAGCCATGGACAGCAGCGTGAAGGTATCAATATCATCCCGGCGATCGTCGGTGCTTCCTTATTGGGAATCGATAAAAAAACACAATTTGCGACCGATTGGGTCGAAAAAGCAAAAGATTTTTACAATCTCAAAAATGGAGAGCTGGTTTATCTCAATGGCCCATCAGACAATTCTGGTAACGATTGGTGGTATGAAACCATGCCTAATATCTTCTTTTATCAGCTCTATGACCTCTATCCAAATACGCCTGAATTTGATGTGCAATTTCGCACCGGAGCAGATCGATGGCTTGAAGCAGTAAAAACCATGGGCGGATCGGCTACACCCTGGACTGTTCCGGAAATGAACTACCGCGCCTGGGATTTGAAAACAATGCAACCTTTGGTAGATGGAGTGAAAGAACCAGAAGCCGCCGGAGCTATTGCCTGGATTTTATATCAGGCATACAAAGAACTTGGAGATAAAAAATACTTGACAGGAGCGCAGTGGTCCATGGAATTCCTCAACGGACTAAACGCCAATCCATCTTATGAACTCCAACTGCCTTACGGCGTTTTGGCTGCTGCCAAAATGAATGCAGAAATTGGAACCAACTATGATGTGGAAAAAATGCTCAATTGGTGTTTCACCAAAGGCGACTTGCGAGGCTGGGGCAGCATTGTTGGAAACTGGGGAGGATCGGATGTCTCCGGATTGATCGGAGAAGCCAATGATCAGGGGGACGATTATGCCTTTATTATGAATGGATTTCAGTTGGCCGCCGCAGTTGTGCCATTGATCAAATATGACAAACGTTTTACAGCTGCTATCGCCAAATGGGTGCTCAACGTATCCAATGCCAGCCGCTTGTTTTATGCGGGATTTGTGCCATCAGATCATCAATCGGATTATGACTGGAGTGTGGCGCAAGATCCTCATTCGGTGATTGCTTACGAGTCTATCAAAGAATCATGGCAGGGAAAATCACTTTTCTCACGCGGTGATTCCAAAGATGCCGGATGGGCAAGTACAAACTTTGGTATATATGGATCTTCGCATGTAGGTTATCTGGGAGCTATTGTTTCACAAACCAATGTGGATGGTATTCTGAAACTGGATGCCAACGTAACCGATTTTTTTGGGGAGAATGATTTTCCAACTTATGTGATTTACAATCCCTTTTCGACTGCTAAACAAGTAAATCTCAATGTCGGAAATGAATCAAAAGATATTTATGATGCCATCAGTGAGACGATCCTGCTTCAAAATGTTACAGGTGAAATCATACTGAATGTACCTGCCAATGAAGCATTGTTGATTTCATACATTCCTGCATGTGCTGTTCTTGCGCCGGTTGATGGAAAAATGCTTGTTGATAATCACGTACTGGATTTTCATTATGGCTATGATTTTGGTCAAAAACTGACCATTAAATCCATGAATGCTACTGCCAATCCCATTGAAAAAGGAGTAGCTGATACCATTTATTGTAGCGTTGATTTCATAGGTTCGTTGACTTATCAATGGAGTGTAGATGGTCAGGATCAGGCGGTTGCTACCGATTATTTGATCTGGACACCTGATCAAATTGGTAATGCCAAAATCAAGGTGATTGTACAGGCGGCAGATCAGCAATTAGCGGATAGTCTGGTGATTGAAGTGGTGGATTTGATTCCTTTGAATCCAATAATTGATAGCGTTTTTACCAGCAATAGTTGGCAAGAGCCGAATGCAGAAATCTGGGTCAAGTCGAAAGCACATGATCCGAAAGAACTGGACATCAGTTACAGTTGGCAATTTGAATCCGGTCAGGTTATGGAATCAAATGCTGATAGCGTCAAAATCAAAATGCCTGCAAACCTGGGTGTTTTTACTTTGGTGTCGACCGTGGAAAATACGTTTGGAAAAATGGCTGTTGAAGCCTTAGATCTACTGGTATTGGAAGAAGTTGCCGATCAAGAACCGCTGGTTTATCTACCACTTGATAGCGATTCACATGATCAAAGTGGAAATGGTTTCGAAACCAGCATGCAGGGGACATCCTATGTTGCTGATGCGCGAAAATTGGATTCTAAAGCACTTTTTTTTAATGCTTCATCCGACGAGTTGAATATTGACAACAATGTGTCTTTGAATTTTAGAGATGCCATTACTGTAAGCTGTTGGATCCAGATTACTGACTTTTCTGAGGAAAGATTTATCATTTCTCATGGAGGCTGGGCACAGCGCTGGAAACTTTCGGTGACCACAGAAAAGAAGATCAGGTGGACCATCAATACCAAAGACGGGATCAAGGATCTGGATAATTCATTTCCGATTGAAAAATCCATTTGGTACCATGTTACCGCCACTTATTCCGGTGTAAGTATGCAGCTTTTTATCGATGGTGTTTTGGATAGCTATGTTGCACATTCTGGTGTGATTAATTCCTCCAGTTCGGATGTTTCCATTGGAAAACAGCTGTCCGGCGATGTGAAGTATTTTTGGAAAGGGAAAATCGATGAAGTGAAGATATTTGATCAGGCGATTGGCCCGAATCAAGCCAGTGAGCTACCTACGCAATGGTGGGAGGGAAGTGTGCTGAATGCAAATGATGAGCAGGTAGAAATTAAGTTATTTCCCAATCCCACGTCAAGATATTTATACCTCCACTCTTCCAATGCTCTTGACAAAATTGAGCTAATTGACATGACCGGACGCCAACTGACTTTAAGGCTCAAACAGATTTCAGAACATCAATACGAGATGGATTTGGAGAACTGTGCCAATGGTCTTTATACTTTGCTACTGGATGGGAAAAGGTCAAATAAGATTTTCCGAATCCTTGTGAGAAAATAAGTTAATCAAAAGGATTTCAATTGCCCCATTAATTATACACCAAAAGTACACCAGTTATTATCTGCGCTTCAAGTGGATATTAAGTCTATTCTCCACAGACAATTTCAATTTTCCGTCTTTTGAAAAAGCATGCTTTGATATTGGTTAAGAAAGAATATTCCGTTATTTTGGAGTGATAAATTGGAACAACTCAGATAGTGAGTAGTGCACTATATATCCGTGTGCCAACGCTTATTAAGTGTTGGCACACGGGTATCTTATTGATTTTCAATTTTTTACGGAAAAATTAAAGTAAAATGATACAACCAGAATATAGTGCATAAAAGGCACTATACTCACTTGTTGTATGCCATTATCATGAGAGCCACTTTTACCATATTAACAATACTTATCGCATTACAGGCGAACTCCCAGAACTACATTCGAACTATTGAGAGCTTTGACACTTGGGCTGGTCAACTTGAATATGATTATGTATTACTTTCTAGGTTTGACAAGTACTGTAAGGAAAATAATCTGCTAACAGATATAATTGGATATATCAATGCTCAAGGAGATAATTCTTGGTACTATACTAAAGCAGTTGATATCAATAATGATGGCCTTCGAGATATCTTTTACAGCGGACCAACTGGCGGAGAACCCAGCATTGTCTATATATTCCTGCAAACTAAAACTGGCTTTGAACAGGTTTTTAACGTGATGCAATCAATTGATAAGGTGGAATGGGAAGATGAAAAAATCGCCAGAGTATTCACGTCTGATTGGGGGTGCTGTGCCGAATTTCACTTAACACATTCCATTTTTGACGTCAGATTTGACGAACTGAACAAGCCAATATTTAACAAGGTGTATCAGACTATTGAGGTTAGTGATCATTTTGTGAAACCAATGAACTATTTCACCAATTCAATAGAATTTGAAGTTGATAACGATGGATATAAGTTGAGACTAGCACCTGTAATTGATGACACAACTTTCTATGATTGGGTTGACATTACTGGTAACTCCATCGCAACACTTAAAAAAGGAACGAAAGGAATTGCCTATGCCTCAAAAACTGATGAAACAGATCGTGTTTGGTGGTATGTATCGATTGAGTTTGACGAGAACGTTCAGAACTGTGTTTTGTTTGCTCCAGACGACTTTCCAACACAGGTTGTAGGCTGGATATCAAGTCGTTACGTAACAAAAATCGAAAACTAAACGGCATACAACAGGCGCTAAAAAATCCATAGGCTTATGAGCTACTTGCCAAGATCATTAGAATCAGAAACTTTTTCGATATTTACAGATGTCAAGCCTACGGATTTTAGCTTGACGTTGGAGGTAATTAAAATAGGCAATATGAAATTTCAAAAGATAACACCATATCTGTGGTTCGAAAACCAAGCTAAAGAAGCTGCTGAATTCTATTGCTCAATATTTGACAACTCTGAAATCACTTCAGACGGAGGAATGATTGTAGATTTCACCTTAAATGGAACAAATTTTATTGCCCTTAATGGTGGCCCTCAATTCAAGTTTAATGAAGCTATATCCTTTTATGTGCTTTGTGACAATCAAGATGAAATTGACAGATTGTGGAGCAAACTAACTTCAGACGGTGGTAACGAAGGAAGATGTAGTTGGTGTAAAGACAAATTTGGGTTATCATGGCAGATTGTTCCGAAAAGATTTATTGAGATGATGAAAACAGGAACTCCCGAACAAAATCAAAGGGTTATGGGAGCAATGATGAACATGAGTAAGATGATAATTGAAGACTTTGAAAAAGCATTTAGCAATGAAGAGTGATTCTATAAAGATTACAATCCAAATCGATGCTTCTATTGAGAAGGTTTGGGACAATTATACCAAGCCAGAACATATTATGGAGTGGAATTATGCAACAGATGAGTGGCATTGTCCTAGCGCTTCGTGTGACCTTAGACCGAAAGGTGAATTTTCTTTTCGAATGGCTTCTAAGGATGGAAAACATGAATTTGATCTTAAAGGGACCTACATTGATATCCTTGATCAGGAATACATTTCTTATGCCCTAGAGGATGGTCGTAAGGTGTACGTGAATTTTGAGGACACCGCAAATGGAATTTCAATTGAACAAACCTTTGAACCTGAATCGTCCAATTCGCATGAAGTGCAACGCCATGGTTGGCAAGCTATTTTGGAGAACTTTAAAAAGTACGTGGAGATAAATTAAATGAGTTCAAGATGAGTGAAGCTATTCAATACAATTCTGTCGAAGAATACTTTGATGGTCAAACCGAACAAACAAAAAAGGCTCTTTTGGTACTAAAGGAATGCATTTTAGAAGTAGAGCCAAATGCAACTGAATTATTGAATTACAACATTCCAGCGTATGCTTTGATTGAAAATGGGAAGCGAGAACAACAGATAATGATTGCAGGATATAAGAAACACGTTGGACTTTATCCACACCCAACTACGATGGAGAAGTTTGAACTCGAATTGAAAGATTACAAACGTGGCAAAGGCTCGGTTCAGTTTCCGTTGAACAAACCTTTACCAAAAGAACTGATAATTCAAATGATTACCTATAGATCAAAATTTCTAAAAGAATAAAAACTACCGCCAACATGGTATATAGTGCATGGCTTCCTAACGTCAGCCACGACACCATATACTAAACGTTAGAAAACATGTAGGATGAGGCTAAGATCGAAAAATACAACTCTTATTCAATATATTTTAGTTTCCCATGGATCGCCACTGATCTCACCGAACCTCCCCCCAGATTCGCTTAACAACCACGTAATTAATTTCATCAAAGTTTGTCCTTCTGATCTTCTACAATTAAATGATTCAATACCTTTTTTCGAATCGTGTTTAAGAGAATTGTGGTACACGCCATACGATTTCCAAATATTTAATGTAAACGATTACAAAATAGTAGAGGAGTTGATTAAAGAAAGCCCACAACTCCAATTGATTTTTCTGGACGGCCAGTCTATAAAACATCTGGAATTACACAAACTATTGAAAGGCCGAGAGGCAAGATATTTTCACTTCTATAATCAAAAGAGCGAAGACTTTGAACTAATCAATGTATTCAATCCAACTCATTTTATTTCTACTGTTGTCCAAGAGCAAGAACAGATACTTAAGTTTTTAGAAATTGAAAACATTCAGTTAAATCCAAGTGTACAGATAGAATATAAGAATTTCAACGAGCGTCATTACTTTGTTCCTACAAGGACTAATTTCTCCACAATCAATAAAATCATTGGAAATTTTGGTAGTAGTTCACATGAACTTTCTGAAAAGGAGATCCTTCAAAAAAGCCAGGGAGAATCCAAAAAGGCACATTCAGAGCCCAACGCATTTACCCGTCAAAACCTTTTAATTGATCAGGTAAAAAAAATTGATTTCTATCGAAGAGTATCATACGTAGAAGGAATTATAAAACCTGGTGGTGCTATAGATCCTATTCTTTCTTCGCTTATTCTAATCCTTCCGTTCAGTAACCCTGATCTATCTGAAATTTTCGTGG
Source organism: uncultured Marinoscillum sp. (assembly GCA_964353015.1). GTDB lineage: Bacteria > Bacteroidota > Bacteroidia > Cytophagales > Cyclobacteriaceae > JAMZMI01. The sequence continues at coordinate 40,358 of CAYGUA010000030.1, forward strand.
ACAAGGAAATCACAAACCTGATGCAGGTTGAGCAGAGTAAGAACTATGTGAATTCAGTTAGTACAGCGGTAGACGAACAAATGTTCTTATCGAGTGTGAAAATCGTTGCGAATCGAACAGCATATTTAGACAAAGTGGCATTCTTACACTCATCATTCGATTTTGGTCCAGTCATCAGACTTCCTGCAAAAGGCAAGTCAGTATACAGAAATCTATCATTCTTCAGAACACAAGCCTTTGTTACAAATGCTCAGCCAAAAGCAAGGAAAAAACTAAAAAAAAGCATTCTCAATTTCGGCAAGCTTTACTCTGAATCTACTCTAAGTCCCAAATTAGATGAGTTAATAAAGAAAAGAAACGGTCAAATCGTAGCTATTTCAGATATCCCTGTTGAGTGGCTTTTAGTTGATGGTATACCACTTGGATTTTCTCATGATGTGTGCCGTCTTCCAGAAACATCACTTCATGGATTGATGAGTCTATTTATGCATAGCAAAACTTTCGAATATTTTATCCCAAATGACATTTTGAATAAAACATTAGTCATACTCGGAGCTGATGATAAAGCATTTTTACCTCTTCAGGAAATGGCAATCGATTTATCTAAAGAATTGGGATTTAATGTTGTTAGATGCAGAGATAATTCCGCAGTTAAAAATGCAATTAATAAATATCGCCCTGATTTCCTCATTTTTGATTGTCATGGTGGTTATGACAATAAATCAAAAACCACACACCTACACATTGGTAACGATATTCTTGATGGTCATACTATCATTAAGGATGGGATTTCTGCTCCTTTGGTTTTTCTGTCAGCATGTGGTACTGCGCCAACCTATGGAACAATTAACACAGTCGCAAACGCATTCTTCGAGGCAGGTGCGCTTAGCGTTACAACAACTTATATTCCAATAATGATCAACACTGCTTCAACTCTGTACTTAAGAATCCTTAATAATTTGAGTTATGCAGCTACAAAACCTATCCATAAAAACTGGCTTAATTTTATTAGCCATATGATTCGTAGTTCATCCATTTCTGAAGCTCACGCAACAGCCTTGTTACAAGGTAAAGGAGATAAATCACAAATGTTTTTCGATGCTAATGTGAATGCTCTCAATGATTCTCTCGTGTTCGAAAAAAGACGTGATCTATACAAAGAACTTGATTCAAGAATAAACTCCTTAACTAATGAGAACAAGAAGTACTTTGATGAAGTAGTTCCAGAATACCTTGCTTACAGTAATCTTGGAAGAAGTGATTTAATATACTTTGAAAGTTGGAAAGAATCATTTCAAAAAAACAACGTTTTCTAACAGACACTATCATCCATAAGCTAATTGAGCCATTTGCAAAGGCTGATGGAACTAGATACTTTTATTGTAAAAAATAAGTCCAGCTTACGGATGATAGTTGGACGTAAGCAATAACTACAAACCGCAAATCTTGAAACTAACTCCATATATCAGATTCGTAATTGGTGGACTCTATGCCATTAACTTTCTAGTAACCGAGCTAACTACTACTACTTATGTGGGAACAATGGACACGATGTTTTGGATCTCGGAAGTATTTGCTGGAATGGTTGCAAACGTTTACTTAGCTTATTGAATAAAACAAGGAATGAAGGAACTGAAGAACGACAATATTGAACTCCCATATCCAAGAATTCTTGCCATTCTCATTGAGGCGTTTAACGTAGTTACTTTCATATTTATCCTAACTCAACTTGAAGAATTACAAATTATTTCACTAATACCTAACCTCATAATTGTAACAGGAATGGCATACTTACTAACTCAAAACTTAAAAAAATATTGGTGGGCAAAAGCTGATGATATCTGTTAATGATCCGAATGACAAAGTTGCACTAAAGTGAAACTTTAAGTACCTTTGATACGTGAGTAAAAAAGTAAGAACCGTCATTTTCTTTAAGGATTATTTTGAATCCTTTTTTGTAAAGCAAAATGAAAAGGTTCAAAAGAAGATTATTTGGACTATTAACTTGATTGAAGATATTCAAAATGTTCCTGAGACATATCTTAAGCACATTAAAGGGACTGATGGGCTCTATGAGGTAAGAGTTCAAGTTGGGAGTAACATTTTTCGAATATTTTGCTTCTTTGATCAAGGTCAACTGGTCGTTCTAATGAACGGATTTCAAAAGAAAACACAAAAAACACCGAAAACCGAGATTGATAAGGCGCTGAAAATTAAGATAGAATATGAGCAAAAAACCTAACATAATGACACTGGATCAGTTCAAAGAAAAACACTTTGGAAAGGTCGGAACAACTAAGCGAAATGAGCTTGAGGAAGGGTATGAGAATTTTAAAATTGGTGCGTTAATTCATGATGCCAGACTCGAAAAGGGATTGACACAGGCAGAACTCGCCATGAAGGTGGGAACAACAAAATCCTATATTTCGAAAATCGAAAATAACATTAAGGAAGTTCGACTATCTACTTTGAAAAAGATCGTTGAACTTGGACTAGGTGGCCAAATTGACTTATCAATAAAACTTTAAAAAGCTGATAACAAACTTAGCTGTTGCGCAACCACTCTCAAAAAGAGATGAATCCGCAATTGGATTCAAAGAGGTAAGAATCAGTGGGTATATCACATAGTGTTGCTAGACTTTGAAAATAGCCTTATGCACGGCTGAATGGCCTAAAACCCAAGTTAATAGGTAAAAAACAATCCCCCGAAAGGAAAATGTTGCTTCCCTTGTTTGCGTTTGGATCCTTTTGGTTTCAAACTTCAGGTACTTCTTCAGGTTGTATGCTATGGCGACCATTAGGAATTGCTTATTGGCCGGGTCGCGGAGACGTTGTTGATCCCTTTTGTGTTGACCTTTCGGATGCCCATAAATTGCCTTGCCTCTGTCGGTGTTATCACCGACAGACGTAATATCGTCGAGTAAGATTCATCTTCGATCTTACAGCAGGAGCAACTCGCATTAGGTATCTAGTTTGCTGGTGATAACACCGGCAAAGGCTAAGGGATAGGGGCACGGTCACGCCATGGCAATTTATGCCACATTCAAAGGGAAGACCAAATAGAACCATCACGTACCGCTGATTTTGGAGCGCTCCCTCTCCAGTTTTATATTGATATTCCCAAGCTTTTATCATTGATCCTTTCCCAGTAAATCATCCGGTTTTACCTTCGTGACCTCAACTTGGTAACACGTGTTACATTGTTTGAAAAACTGTTGATTTAGTTTTATAAAAAAAATCAAATGGAAACCGAAATACTGGCAAGAATTCAGTTTGCCTTTACCATCGCCTTTCACTATATCTATCCGCCGCTCAGTATTGGTCTGGGTTTGTTGATGGTAGTTTTTGAAGGCCTTTATATCAAAACCAAAGAAGCTTCTTATCATACTCTAGCCCGCTTTTGGACCAAAATATTTGCCTTAACTTTTGGTATTGGCGTAGTTACCGGTATTGTGATGGAATTTGAGTTTGGTACCAATTGGGCCACTTATTCCAGATATGTGGGAGATATTTTTGGAAGTGCCTTAGCAGCAGAAGGCATTTTTGCTTTTGCTCTGGAAAGTGGATTTCTCGGTATTCTCATTTTTGGTTGGAATCGAGTAAAACCTTGGGTTCATCTGGTGTCGACCATTGGTGTTTTTCTGGGATCTATGTTTTCCGCTGTTTGGATTGTGGTTGCCAATAGCTGGCAGCAAACTCCGGCTGGTTATCACATTGTGGGAGAAGGATTTTATGCCAGAGCCGAGATCACTGATTTTTGGGCCATGGTTTTCAACCCGTCCAGCGTGGATCGATTGACACATGTTTGGTTGGGAGCATTTTTGTCAGGCGCTTTTCTGGTGTTGAGCGTTCACGCTTATTATTTGGTGAGAAACAGATATATGGAAATTTCCAAAAAAGCGTTCAAAATCGCTTTGGTTGTTGCTACGGTATTTTCATTGGGACAATTGTTTACTGGTCACCGATCTGCCGATGGAGTTGCGCATAATCAGCCTGCAAAACTCGCAGCTTTAGAAGGTCATTTCGAAGCGAATGCTCCGGCAGATATGTATTTATTTGGCTGGGTGGACAAAGAATCTCAGACAGTAACAGGAATTAAAATACCCGGAGGATTATCATTTTTGATTGATTATGATTTTGGATCACCTATTCGTGGATTGAATTCCTTTCCAGAAGATGAGCGCCCTTCGCAGGTCAATGCCGTATTTCAGTTTTACCACCTCATGATCGCCATCGGGATGTCACTCATAGCACTGACATTGCTAGCGAGTTTCTATTGGTACAGAGGACAACTTTTTGATAAAAAATGGTTGTTGTGGATTTTTGTTTTTTCTGCTTTGCTGCCACAAATAGCCAATCAGGTGGGTTGGTTTGCTGCAGAAATGGGTCGACAGCCATGGGTGGTATATGGTTTGTTGAAAACCTCAGAAGCCTTTTCTCAGGCAGTATCTGCAAATCAGATAATGTTTTCTTTGATCCTTTTCTTTTTGGTGTACGCGCTTTTGTTTGTGCTGTTTATTTATCTGCTCAATAAGAAAATAAAACACGGACCTTATGACGAATCCAAAGAAACGGATCGCCCATTGACAGAGCAAATCACACAAGTAATCACAGAATAGATAAGAATTATGGAGACTTTTTTAGGTGTAGATTATCCGACCTGGTGGTTTTTGGTTGTAGGCGGATTGTTTTCAGGATATGCCATTTTGGATGGATTTGATTTTGGTGCAGGCGCGTGGCATTTGTTTCTGAAAAAGGAGCAGAGCAGACGCATTGCATTGAATGCTGTTGGGCCAGTCTGGGATGGCAATGAAGTTTGGTTGGTGATAGGAGGGGGCGCATTGTTTGCGGGGTTTCCGGTCGTTTACGCCACGCTTTTTTCATCGCTTTATATTCCATTCATGCTCTTTTTGGTTTTTATTATATTCAGAGCCATATCCATTGAGTTTCGGGGAAAAGAAGAAATGCTCTGGTGGCGAAAGCTATGGGACATAAGTTACAGTGTATCGAGTATCATGCTGGCGTTTTTGCTTGGAGTGGTCTTAGGCAATCTATTGCAAGGCATAGCCATTGGCGAGCAGTATAGTTATCAGGGATCAGGATTTTTTGAGTTTTTAAATCCCTATGCGCTCATGACGGGTTTCACTACGCTCTTTCTCTTCATGGCACATGGAGCCATTTATTTGTTGTTGAAAACCGAAGGCAGACTCCATGCGAAACTCACATTTTTGCTGAAGCGAGGAATGATATTTTTTATGGTGTCTTTTGGCATCACTACACTTTATACCTTGTTATACATTCCGCATCTTTCTGATGATTTCAAAAGTGATCCAGTGCTGTTTATCGTACCGCTGCTTACATTTCTCAGCATAGCAAATGTGCCACGTCTTGCCAACAAAAAGAAATATGGAATGGCCTTTTTCTTTTCATCTCTCACCATCAGTTTGCTTTTGATTCTGGTGGCGATTGAGCTCTTTCCTGTCTTGTTATTTTCTTCCGTAGATCCACAGTTTGATATTGATATTTATGAGGCTGCCTCCTCTACCAAATCCCTACAAACCATGTTGATCATTGTTGCCATTGGGGCGCCTTTGGTTTTGGCTTATACAGTTTTTGTTTACCGAACTTTCAAAGGAAAAGTAGCGCTAGATGAAACCAGTTATTAAAATGTCGGAATAATCAAATAGCTCAATTCAATTATTAGCTATGAGAGAATACCCGGCATATTAACTTTCAATAGAACCCACAGGGCTTAGTCTTTTGGGTTTTGTTGCAAATCCATACCTCATTATTTTTTAATTAAATCAACTGATAGAACACTCGTCAACTTCCTGACTCAACTGGATTGAAAAACGAAAATTTAACTGAACCTTAGATTCACCTTATTTAATTATTTCAAGATTAGGACATAGCTTAAGGTTCTAAAACTATGTTTAACCAGAAAGGATACTGCTAGGGAACATTAACAAACCTTTAGATTCACACCATTGAAGTGTTTCAAGATTTCGACAGCTTGATGTTCGTGATTGGATAACACCACAGGATAGTTACCTCGTATTTTCTGGTGAATTTCATTGTTCCAATTAAACCAAAATGAGAATGATGAAATATCTTTTCTATATCATATTGATCAGTCTGATCCAACTTAATCTTATTGCACAACCACCAGCTTTCCCAACTGCTGAAGGTTATGGAAAGTTTTCTAAAGGTGGTCGCGGTGGCGATGTATATGAAGTGACAAATCTTAAAGATAAGGGTGAAGGCAGTTTAAGAGCTGCGATAGAAGCTGAGGGCGCAAGAACAGTCGTTTTCAGGATTTCAGGAACGATCGAATTAGAAAGTCCATTAAAAATTGAGCACCCATTCATTACCATCGCAGGTCAAACGGCACCCGGTGATGGGATTTGCATCAAAAATCATCCAATTCAAATAAATGCAAATCATGTAATCATCAGATACTTGCGAGTGAGATTAGGCGATCAGTCGGGCAATGATTATGATGCGATTTCCAGTAGATATTCAAAGCACATTATTTTGGATCACATTTCAGCAAGCTGGAGTGTGGATGAGTGCGTATCGATCTATCATTGCGACAGTGTGACGGTGCAGTGGAGTCTGATTTCAGAAAGTATGAGTAAATCGAATCACGTGAAAGGTTCACATGGATTTGGAGGAATCTGGGGGAGCAATTATGGATCTTACCATCACAATTTGCTCGCGCATCATTCAAGCCGCAATCCTAGAATGGCTTCTGGTTCTGGTTTGATGGATTACAGAAATAATGTCATTTACAATTGGGGTTATCAAAGTCTTTATGGTGGTGAGGCACAACAAACAGGAAATCCAAAATTCTCTTTCTCCACATTCAACATTGTGGCTAATTACTACAAACCCGGACCTGCCACCAGACCAGGAGAAGTGTCTTATCGCATTGCAAACCCTGGAGCAAAAGACGATTTGGATTTTGGAAAATGGTATATCGCTGGAAATATAATTGCGGGAAATCAACAAGTTTCATTGGATAATTGGGATGGAGGAGTGCAAACAAAGATTCCTTTCGAAAATATCAAACTGGAAAAACCCTGGGAATCTTTAGTTATAAATCAGCAGAAAGCCGAAGAGGCGTATAAGTTGGTGCTTGAAAATGCTGGGGCTACTTTGCCTAAAAGGGATGCCGTTGATTTAAGAATTATTAATGAGACAAAAACAGGCACAGCTACTTATGAGGGAATCAGCTATAAAAAGGAGCACGAGGTTGCTGATACCACAAAAATCACAGGGATTATTGATACTCAAAATGATGTTGGCGGATGGCCAATGCTTAAAAGCAAACCTGCGTCAAAAGATTCAGACCATGATGGGATGCCTGATTATTGGGAAGATGAAAACAATTTGGATAAGAAAAATCCTGATGATAGAAATATAATTAATACTGAAGGCTACACCATGCTGGAGATGTATTTGAATAGTATCATTTGAATCTGTGAATGCATTTGTTTGGAGTTTACGTAAATTTCATCATCACAACAATGTATAAACACCCTGATTTAACTATGAAAACCAACCCTATAATCCTACTTACAATAATCATTTTTTACGCTTGCACACCTGCTACGACTAAATCAGAAAATGATTCAAACCAAGACGAAAACAATTCAGCCAAACAGTATTTTGCTAAGCTGCAGGAGGATGCACTAAAGTTACCATATCAGGGGATTTTTACAGGAATTGACAGTATCGAAAACCTTTTCCCAGTTAAAGCAACCAATGTCACAACAGCGCCTATTGTAGAAGCTGCTGTCGCTTTTTTAGAAATCCTAACAACAGATCAATATGATAAAACAACCTTTCCAATTGATGATGAGGAATGGCGAAAATGGTGCAATGTGGACAATGGAATTTATGATCGCCAAGGTGTGAGCTTAAAGGAAATGACCGAGGAGCAAAAGAAATTGGCCTTCGGTTTAATGCAGGCATCTTTAAGTGCCAAAGGCCTACAGTTGAGTAAAGACATCATGAAGACCGATCAAACGCTCAAAGAACTGAACAATGGATCTGAGGACTATGATGAAGAATTATACTTCTTCACCGTAATGGGCAAACCATCCATGACCGAACCATGGGGATGGCAACTGGATGGGCATCATCTGGTTATCAATTATTTCGTTTTGGGAGATCAGGTGGTCATGTCACCAGTGTTCATGGGAGGGGAGCCCATCATCACTACTACTGGAAAATACAAAGGAAATACCTTGTTTCAGGATGAACAAAACCTCGGTTTGGCCTTCATGCAGTCTTTGTCTGATGAACAGCAGGCAGTAGCTACCATCTCAAGTGAAAAAAAGGGAGACAGCAATGTTGCTGCAGCTTTTAAGGATAATCTCACACTCCCGTATCAAGGCATTCAAGTATCAAGTTTATCGGAAGCACGCAAAGCCGCTTTGCTGAATTTGATAGATCAATATATCAGCAATATCAGAGAAGGTCATCAGCAAATAAAAATGGAGGAAGTGATCAGCCAAATAGACAATACCTGGTTTTGTTGGATTGGTGAAACGACAGAAGATGCCATTTTTTATTATCGGATTCATAGCCCGGTCGTGTTGATCGAATTTGATCATCAAAAAGTGGTAGGTGTGCCGAATGCTGATAAAGAGAAACCCTCAAGAAACCATATCCATACTGTAGTGCGAACACCTAATGGCAATGACTATGGCAAGGATTTACTGCGACAACATTTAGAAGATCATCATCATTGATTGGTTCTTGAATCAATTGGAATCATGACTCAACAGGTTGATGTAAGCTAGAAATAAGCCCTGCCCAGTTGTTCCTATCCGAGCTATAAAAGGTTTCAATTGCTCACTTTCGCCTGCTCGGTTGTAATCTGTTCAGCCAAAATCAGCGCTTGATAAGCATTGATCAATCCACCAGTAACACTTAGTTCGGTGAATTTGATTTTTGGTCTTTTCTTACTTTCTTCATCAGGAAGCAATACTTTTTTAGGCTTTTTAAATGTGAATGCTGCATCCATCAATATTTGTTTCAATTCTATGGCAGTAAGCTCTGGATAATAGGACCAGACCAAAGCAGCTACACCGGAAGCTGCCGGAGCGGAAAAGCTGGTGCCATCCACATCATTGTATTGGTTGCCAGTATCGAGTGTGATGATATGTTCCCCGGGAGCGAATAAATCCACATACTGAGCGCTGTAATTAGAAAAAATAGCAGGCAGATTTTTGTCAAACGAAGAAGTGCTTGCGCCTACACTAAGGTAATTTGGTGCCAGACTGTTGTCTAGCATCAGTTTGGTTGGGAAGTTTTCACCCGCATCTAAATTTTTCCCATCATTACCTGAAGCGTGCACAAGCAATACATTGTGTGCTTCGGCATATCTGACTGCTTCATCCACATATTGCTTTTGTGGTGATAAATCTTTGCCGAAGCTCATATTGATGATATTGGCACCATTGTCCACCGCATATCTGATAGCCAAAGCTATGTCCTTGTCTCTTTCATCACCTTGTGGTACAGCTCTCACTGGCATGATCTTCACATCAGTAGCGATACCATCAATCCCAATTTCATTGCCTCTGATGGCCGCAATTACACCTGAAACGCCCGTTCCGTGATCAGCCCTAGGACCTGTTACATCAGGATTGCCATAATCCGTATCTTCAATATCTTCAGGGTCATCACCCACGATATTACGAGGACTATATTCCAAATTGAGCATTTTGTCCACATATTCAGTGGTTTGATCCAGAAATGCCTTCAAGTCTTCATCATTATAACCAAGCTTGTATTTTTCCTCAAGAAATCTTTTAGCAGCTTTGGCCTGATCAGTAGTCGGATGCACTTGTTTGAGATCTTCCTCAGAGTTCACTTCAATACCCGTATTAGATTTTATGATCTGCTTTACTTTACCCAAAATCAAGACGAAGCGATCCAGGTTTTCTTTATCCTCCTTTTTCTCGGTCAAATTTTCCGTGAAGAGTTCCATGGATCGCTCGTATAGCGAATCGGATTGATCTCCTTTTTTGATGATACGCACATATTCAAAATTTTCCCAATGGATATTTTTGCCGTCCTTGCCTCCGATAAAATTCCATCCATGGATATCGTCCACATAGCCATTTTGATCATCATCTATATTATTTCCTGGTATTTCATCTTCATTGATCCATATTTTACCTTGCAGATCCTCATGATTGATATCCACTCCGCTATCAATAACCGCAACAATGATTGTCTTTTTTGATTGCCTTCCTTGCAGATATTCGTAGGCCCGATTGGCACTGGTTCCTGGTATTTGATCCCGTTCATTGTCCTTTAGGTACCAGTTAAGATATTGCTGATCCAACTCATTGATATCGCTAACCTGACCGATGGCAAGAAAAGGTTGTGCGAAGAGAATGAAACTCAATACAAGAGAAGGACAGGATTTGAAATAACGAAAATTCATCTGATGCAATTCACTTTTAAAAGTGGCAAAATAAGCTAATTATTCTTTTATGGAATAGTTCCTGGAAGACTGAACCTTTAAAATTTGTAGGTCAAACCAATCAGCTATATTAAATCAAAGGATAATAATTATGAAGGATCCAATAATGCAGAACTTGCATTTCTATAATGCATTTATTTAATGATCTCGAGATAGGGGACAAGCACATTTGATTTGTTGGAACTAAAGCAATCAATTGAAATTTTAGGCGCATTAGTGAGAGCTTGATTTTTAATTTTGGTTTAATAAAGTAGTAGGTTTGAATGCAATTTGATAACAGCTCCAGATTGAATAATTTGTCATTTTTTAAATCAATCGATTGACTTCATTCACAAATAATGGATTAATTCTGCTATTGTTCTTCTCACTTAGCTTGTCAAGGATGGTGAAGGCGCAAGAAGCGTTTCATTATGATTTTCAAAATGTCACACTTGATTTTGCGCTTCACGAACTGGAGTTAAATTATAATATCAGGATTTATTTACTGGATGAATGGATTGAAGGTATTCGAATCAATGATCAGGCAAATGCTAATTCTGTCTATGAATTGCTTTCACAGCTCTTATCAAAACATGGTTTTGCTGTGTTGCAATATGATGCTACGAGTTATGTGCTGCTTCGTCAAATTGAGGACGGTCAGATCATCGAACAATACGCTCCTGATGGTGAAGTGATCCAAAGAATAGTGGTTGGTGAAGCCATCCCTGGAAACAAGCAAGGTGTGATCAGTGGAGTGATTTCTGACATTGAAAATGACGAGGCGCTTGTTGGAGCTACTGTTCAGGTGAGAGAATTGAAACTAGGAACAACCACGGACATCAACGGCCGATATGAATTGACTTTGCCGGTAGGTGAACACATACTGGAAATCAACAGTCTTGGTTATCACAAAGATTTAGCGCATTTGATCATCCAATCTGATGGAGTGATTGACCGGACAATGGTGAGTGCCTCAAGCACACTCAATGAAGTTGTAGTAACAGCAAGAAAAGAGCAAGTGGCGATCAGTGAAGGACAGATGAGCCAAAATATCGTCGAGATGGATAAAATTGAATATATCCCTTCTTTGATGGGCGAAAAGGATATTGTGAAGGTGATAGAGTTATTACCAGGAGTGAACGCAACAGGAGAGGGTTCAAATGGATATTCGGTGCGAGGTGGAAATGCTGGACAAAATCTGATTTTGGTTGAAAATGCCCCGCTTTACAATGCTTCTCATCTCTTTGGTCTGTTCTCAATATTTAATCCTGGCGTGGTAGATAATGCGGTGATTTACAAAGGAACCATGCCGATCCAATATGGAGGTCGTGTTTCTTCTGTCATGGATGTAAATCTAAAAGATGGAAAAGGTGACGAATGGAATGGAGAAGCAGGAATAGGATTGATGTCTAGTCGTCTGCATTTAGAAGGACCTTTAAGTGAAAAGCTGAGTTTTGTGGCAGGTGGGAGAGTTTCTTACGTCAATAGATATTTGGATAATCTTGAAAATTTCAACGTGAGAGGAAGTCAGGCGGGATTTTATGATGTCAGCGCCAAAATAGCCTATGAATTGTCTGATAAAAACAGTTTTGATCTTTCAGGGATGCTGAGTCAGGATGATTTCACCTTGCCATCTGGTGATCGCATCACTTATGGCAACAAGCTCCTTTCCGCAAACTGGTCTCACGTATTTTCAGATGATGCGATCAGCCATTTTAGTTTTGGTTTTAGCAATTATGATTCAAACATTTTTTCAGGAGATTCAATAGCTGAAAAGAAGGTGGCGAATGAAATCACGACATACTTGCTCAAGGGTAGTTTGTCATGGTTTAAAATTGAAAATCACAGCGTGACAGCTGGTGTGGAAACAGGGTTTACTACAATCAATCCTGGTACCATTACAACATCAAATACTCAGGAAAACACAAAACAACAGATACAAAGAGAAAGAGGCTTGGAATCAGCCGTTTTTGTCAGTGATGAATATGTTTTGAATGATGATTTTACTTTTAACCTTGGATTGAGGTATTCCAATTTCATCATGATTGGTACGGGAAAATCTTACGACTATACACCAAACGCTCCGCGTAGAGGATCAACAGTGATAGATTCAGCGAATTATTCATCTGGCGAAATCATCCAATCTTATGGAGGTTTTGAACCCAGATTTTTTGTCAACTACACCATAGATAATAGCACTTCTTTAAAATTTAATGTCGGCAGGTCGAGACAATACCTGCATCTTATTTCTAATAGTGCATCAGTTTCACCATTGAATATATGGAAGTTGAGTGATACTTACCTGAAGCCACAAATAGCCGATCAGGCCGCTTTGGGACTTTTCAAAAATGTGGGCCGTCAGGCTATAGAGCTGAGCGGAGAGATTTTTTACAGGAAAACACAAAACCTGCCCGATTATAAAAATGGTGCTGTTTTACTTGAAAATCCACATTTGGAAAGAGATCTGGTTTCGGGAAAGGGAAGAGCCTATGGTTTTGAATTTCAAGCCGCAAAAAAGAATGGACTTTTGACAGGCTGGGTTGCATACACTTATTCCCGCTCTTTCAATAAAATGAATAGCGTCATTTTTGAAGAGAAAATTAACCGAGGCGCAGTTTATTCTTCATCCAATGATATCCCGCATGTCTTATCTGTATCTGGTGATTACAATATGAAAAGAAGATGGAGTTTGTCATTCAACTGGATGTATAATAGTGGTCGCCCGATTACTTATCCGGTAGCTGTTTATTATCAAGGAGATATTCCTGTTGCCTATTTTTCTGATCGAAATAAATATAGAATGCCGGACTATCACCGCCTCGACTTGTCGCTTAACTGGAAAGGTGCAAGCTTAAAAATTGATAAGAAATGGGATTTGGATTGGGTGTTTTCTGTTTACAATGTCTATGGTCGTGCCAATGCGTATTCTATATTTTTTGAGCGGGAAAGCTATAAAATTGTAGGTAAAAAATTGTCTGTGTTGGCAGATCCGATTCCATCTGTAACCATCGTAGCGAAATTTTAAATGAAGATTAATCGCATCATCTTACTCATTCTACTCAGTTCTTGTATCGAGAAATTTGATCCAAAGATTGATGCTTTTTCCAATGACTTAGTCATCAATGGACTGATCACAAATGAGTCACCAGCACGAGTAAGTCTTGAAAGCACTGTAGGACTCGATGAAGATCGGCGCGATATCCAACCTGTTTCTGGAGCGACGATAACACTTTATGATGATCAGGGGAATCAGGAGATACTGTCCGAAACAGCTTTGGGAGTTTACACAGGCTCAACAGTTGGTCAGGTTGGGGTGAGCTATCATATTGAAATTGATTTGGAAGGATATGATAAAATGATATCAGCTGAGCAAACATTGAAGTCAGGACCTGAAGTTGGGGATTTGTTTGTTGAGCGAGCTGAACGATATGAGATTGATGAAGATGGATTTAATACGGCGATTTATGGATTGAATTTGAACATGTTGTTGAACAGTACTTCCACAAACACACGCTATTTCCGCTGGACTTTGAATGGCACATACAAGGCTATATCACCGTTGGATACCGGATTACCTCCATGTTATGTTGATGAAGTTATAGGTTCATTTTTCGTCATTGGGGAGAGCCAGTCCAGCTCTGGCGATTTGATTTCTAATACTCTTCGGTTTATTGAAAGCAATAGGCGTTTTGTATATGGCTATAGTGCCTTAGTGACGCAATATTCACTCAATGAAGAATCGTATGATTTTTGGAAAAAAATTGATGATCAACAGAAGAATGTGGGATCAGTATTCGATTCGCCACCAGCGCAGATTCTTGGAAACATGACTTTTGTAAATAATCCCGAAAATCCAGTTTTGGGATTTTTTGAAGCATCGTCTGTTCAAACAAAAAGAATCTTTATCTATCCAACTGACTTTTTATTTACACCTGTATTAAATGTTGTACAGTGCTTTCCAGCTCAGCCTACCCTTGATCCACCACCATGGTGTTTCAACTGCTTATCTATAGAAAATAGCACCAACACTAAACCTTCATATTGGCCTGAATAAAATGAAAATACGTAATTTCATATTAATCATTTTGGCAGCATGCACAGGCTTTGGTTTCATTGTTGAAAGTACTATTGAAGAGGTCATAGGCAAGCTGCTGCGCTATGGTGAAGTCAATTATCAGGAGAAAATATATGTCCAGACGGACGCAGATGTTTATTATGCTGGCGAGGTAATTTGGTTGAGCGCAAGACTGCTTGACGCGCGCACCCATACTGCCTCAACAATGAGTAAAGTCGCTCATGTCAAATTATACAATTCGCAAGGCTCGTTGCTCAATCACAAGAAGATATTGACTAGTTCTGGTGTTGGTAATGCGGATATATTGCTGACCGATTCTTTATCGACAGGAACTTATCATTTGGTTGCTTATACTGATTGGATGAGGAATTATGATCAGGAATTTTTATTCAGTAAACAAATTCAAATAATCAATGAACTGCCACTAAGCGACCAAAAAATATCCAAGACAAAAGCTAATCTGGATGTTGGTTTTTTTCCTGAAGGAGGCCAGCTGGTAGAGGAAATGATTAATGTGATTGGTTTTAAAATCACCAATAATCAAGGACTTGGAGAAGATAAAATAGGGGTGATCCTGGATGATCTTGGAGATACCATTGTTCACTTGAAAACTTATAAATATGGGATGGGTAGCTTCACACTAAAACCAGAATCCAAGCGAGCGTATTTTTTTATATTGGATGACGATACAAGTAAAAAGTACCCATTGCCAGTGGCAGTGAAACAAGGGATCAATCTTACAGTGACTTTAGACGATCGGGAAAATTCACATTTAGAAATGGAATTATCACGTAGCTTTTCCAAAGCCAATAAAAAACTTTTTCTCATTTCTCAATGCAGGGGGTTGGTCACTTTTGCTGCTGAGGGCAGAGAGTCTCAGAAAAGTTTTATAGACATTCCTCGCCAAAAACTGAAAGCCGGCATCAACCAAATCACCGTATTTAGTCAACAGGGAATCCCGCTTGCAGAGCGACTTGTTTTTATTGAACCAGATGAAAGTCAGATTAGCTTCAGCTCTGAAAGCAAAACCTATCACAAAAAATCAGAAGTCATCTTGAATTTGAGCTCTCAATTGAAGGAAGGAGCCAAGCTGTCAATTTCTGTACATGATAGACCCGCCGTTTCTCAAGTTAACATTAAAAACTACCTGCTGCTAAGCTCAGATTTGAAAGGGCAAATAGAATCGCCTGAATTTTATTTCAGCGGAACGGATAGTTCCAAAATTGCATCGGACAATTTGATGCTGACCCAAGGCTGGCGCAGGTTTGATTGGATAGATGTGCTTGACAATACGGAAGTGGCTTTGAATTATCCTCCTGAAAGAGAAGCACCTATATTTCGAGGAAAACTAATTGATCTTGAAAGCGGAAAGTCCATTCATGATACGCTCATTGTGATGTCGGTGATTGATAGCATTCCAAATTTTTATTACCTCCGACTTGGTTCCGAAGAAGAGTTTGTATTCGATTTTTATCAAATTCATGGCGAGCACAAGGTGTTTGTGAATGTCATTGAAGATAGTAAATCAGAAAAATACAGCCTGCTCAATTCAGAATCCTACGATCCATTTATATTCAACATTCCTGAGAATTACCCATCTGTCAACTACACCCAATTCTCAAATCATTTCGAACAAAAGAGATTGGAAAACCAAATCTTGAGCAACTATAAAATTTACAGACCTGAGCTCTTTTCACCACCTGTTCCTCAGATAATCTTAGATCAGCCCAATTTCAACCGGCTCACATACCCCGATCATTCAATTGATCCCGACCAATATATTCCATTGTTAGATATCAAGGAATTGGTCAATGAGCTGTTTCCGTCAGCCAGAATCAGAAAGAAAAAAGGACTGGATAAGATCTACGTATATGCCGAAGAACCAGATCCGCAGGCATTGGAGCGGAAACCTGCTGTGTTTAATCCTGAACCAATATCATATTTTTTGAATGGAGTGCCCGTATTCGATGATGAAAAAATATATGGTTTGGAATATGGTAATATTGATTTGGTGGACGTCTACACCGGCCAATATGACATTGCCGATCATCGCTTTTATGGATTTATGGCCATCATCACAAAGGATATTTTTTCAGAATTCAACGTTTTTTCAGATGCAATAAATCAGGTTGATTTTGAAGGAATTTCGCTGAAGCGAACTTTTTATCAACCTAAATATCAAAGTGTAAATCAAAGTAGTAACAGGTTTCCCGACTTGCGGCATTTGCTTCATTGGGTTCCTGATTTTCAGGTCGCAGGCGAGAGTACAAATGCGCTTTCATTTTATTGTTCTGATGTGAAAAATGACTTTTATGTACATGCAGAAGGAGTTACAGATTCGGGTGAGCCGATCGTTCTTGATTATAAATTCCATGTTTCCGATTAAGATTGGAGTTGAATCCTGTAAAACTTGGGTCTTAAGTGACTGAAAATTTTAGCTGAGGTAGTTTTTATTTGCATCAGATTTTAATTTCAATCCTTTTTCAATTCATGTCGAGGTTATTTTTAATTTCAGTTCTCATACTATTTGTTCAATGCACTTCCGCACAGGATTTTGATTATTTGCCAAAGGCCAATGGAGAAGTCATTAAACACACCTATTATTCGTTATCCTATATTGAAGCGCACGAGCAGCCAGAGTGGGTGGCTTATTACCTAAGTCCTGAGATGTTGAAAAAAGTCTACAAACGAAAGGATAATTTTCACATAGATCCAACTGTTTCCACAGGATCAGCTACCTATCAGGATTACAGCACTGCACCAGAATATGATGCGGGTCATTTGCTGCCTTGTCGTCAAATGCAGTTTGACTGTGAAGCTATGGATGAAACCTTTTATATGTCCAACATGTCCCCACAACATAAAGACTTCAATAGATATAAATGGGCATATCTGGAAAGACTGGAGAGAAATATGGCTTTTCGCAATGGAGGTTTATATGTGGTCACCGGACCCGTATTGACTCATAGCTTAGGAGTAATTGGTGATGCCAACAAAATAACCATACCAGCCTTTTACTACAAGGTTTTTCTCAAATACGATG
Source organism: uncultured Marinoscillum sp. (assembly GCA_964353015.1). GTDB lineage: Bacteria > Bacteroidota > Bacteroidia > Cytophagales > Cyclobacteriaceae > JAMZMI01. The sequence continues at coordinate 57,959 of CAYGUA010000030.1, forward strand.
GATCCAACTCCAAAATGATCGCGTTTTTACTTCCTAATGAAAAAACTGATTTGCCTTTTGAGGAATACGTCGTGTCTGTGGACTCCTTGGAATCATTTTCGGGCATGGATTTTTTCCCAGCTTTGCCGGATGATCTTGAAAATAGTCTGGAATCAAAGAAGGAGTTTTCACGATGGAATTTTAGTAATCCTAATCTAAACTATGGTTACACAATAAAGGAAATAGCCTGTGGAAGTACTGACACTTCATCCGCTGATCTCACCTCAACTCTTTCATTCCGCAAGGTAAATATCAACACAGCGTCGCTCACCGAATTACAATCCATGCCGGGAATAGGGCCAGCCAAAGCACAAGCAATTTTGGATGCTCGGCCATATGCAACAGTGGATGAGCTTATCAATGCAGATGGTATTGGTCCATCTACTTTGACCAAATTGAAAGATCTGATCATTGTGGAGGAATGAATTGATTCATTCGATATCAAAAATTTGCTGATGATTTAATTTATAAAACATGCTGAATCAGCCCTTTTTGAGCCGTTTTTGCATTGATTTCTATAATATGAACCATGAATTATAAACAGATCATTTCAAAAATATCAAAACACATCCTATTGGTTGTCGCCTAATTTATTTGCCAGAATAAATTAAAAAAAGTAAAATCAGACGTGCTTTTTCCTAGTCTGATATATTTAGTTCGATTGCCAGAATATTGAATTTTGACCTTCAATCCAACGAAGCTATTTATACCGAGGATTTATCTGAACTGTTCAATGGAAATTCATTGAGATGCAGGGAAATAATGTTGGAATAATCACTACATTATCATTTAGAAAAGGGAATTGAAAATATATCAGACCATCGAAAAATGATGCAGTCGGGATTGAAAGATTAAAAAATGCTAGCTGGAATTTCAAATCATGATTATTTCTTTGATCTGTCCATTGAACCTAAGGAGTAAAAAAATCCGGTAATCGGAAATCCTGAAAAGTAAAAGGAATTGATGATATAATTATTTCCCATGAAAATCGAAATTTACGCGATCAAGTACTAATTATTAATTGTAGCAATAGATGAAACTCGACATCAACCCAATCAATCTAAAAAAGTGGCTACCCATTTTGGGATTTTTGATCACAGCAATGACCTCAGCACAGGAAGTTCCTGATTGGGAAAATCCGAAAGTCTTTGAAAGAAACAAACTGGAGCCAAGATCCACTTTTTACCATTTTACTGATATTGAAAATATGTCCGCAGACTGGAAAAGTTCAGAAAGCTACATGTCACTTAATGGACTGTGGAAATTTAACTGGACCAAAAGTCCCGATGATCGACCGAAGGAATTTTATAATCAGGATTATGATGTGTCAGCTTGGAATGAAGTGACCGTGCCAGGTAACTGGGAATTGCAAGGGTATGGCATTCCTGTTTATACCAATATCAAATACGTCTTTCCTGCTAATCCGCCATACATTCCTCATGATTACAATCCGGTAGGGAGTTACAAGCGCACCTTCAATCTTCATGAAAATTGGCAAGAAAAGAAAATCACTTTGCATTTCGGAGCAGTTAGGAGTGCTTTTTATGTTTGGATCAATGGAAAGATGGTTGGCTATAGTGAAGGAAGCAAGTTGCCAGCTGAGTTTGATGTTACCGACTTTGTTCAATCAGGCGAAAATCAGGTAGCCGTAGAAATCTACCGTTGGTCTGATGCGAGCTACATAGAAGATCAGGATTTTTGGAGACTCAGCGGTATGGATCGTGATGTCTATCTATATGCAACACCAAAATTTTACATACAGGATATCAAAGTGTTGGCAGGACTTGATTCTACATATAAGGATGGTATTTTTAATTTAGATGTTGTACTAAATAACACAAGTAAAAAGACTTCCACTACTTCTATTGAAGTTACGATCAATGATGGTGTAAAGACCTTGTATTCTGAATCAAAATTAGCATCCATAAAATTTGAGACTCAATCAAAAATCAATTTTACAACGACTATATCCAATGTGAAACAATGGTCAGCTGAGCAACCTAATCTTTACCAATTGGCCATAATCCAGCGAGATAAAAATGGTGATATTCTAGATGCTACAGGCAGGAAAATAGGATTTAGAACAGTAGAAATAAAGAATAGTCAACTTCTTGTAAACGGTATGGCTATCTATCTTAAAGGAGTAAATCTTCATGAACATAGTGATACGTCTGGTCACGTGATTGATCCGAATCTCACCAGACTTGATATGAAAATCATGAAAGAAAACAATGTGAATGCCATCCGTTGTAGCCATTACCCAAAAGATCCTTCATTTTATGAAATGGCCGATGAATTTGGTTTTTATGTCGTAGATGAAGCCAATATTGAGACACATGGAATGGGTGCTACAAATCAGGGATTAGATAAAGACATTGAGAAGCAGGCCATTCATCCTGCTTATCTCCCAGAGTGGAAAGCGGCACATTTGGCACGTACTAAACGGATGTATGAGCGAGACAAAAATCATCCTTCCGTGATCATTTGGTCTTTAGGTAATGAAGCCGGAAATGGTGCCAATTTCTTTGCTACTTATGATTACCTCAAAAGTGTAGATAGTTCAAGACCAGTTCAATATGAAGGTGGAACAAATTATGAGAATACGGACATTCAGGCCCCAATGTATGCACGATCAGATCATATGAAAAAATATTTGGAATCTGGAGGAACAAGACCTTATATTCAATGCGAATATGCTCATGCTATGGGCAATAGCGTTGGTAATCTTCAGGATTATTGGAACTTAATAGAGGCACATGATATATTTCAGGGTGGTTTTATTTGGGATTGGGTAGATCAGGGACTTTTAACTAAAAATGAAGCAGGTGAAGAATTTTGGGCTTATGGTGGTGATCTGGGAGGAGCAGATTTACAAAATGATCAAAACTTCTGTTTGAACGGGATTGTCAATCCTGACCGAACTCCACATCCTGCATTGTATGAAGTAAAGAAGGTCTATCAATTCATCAAGTTCAAAGACTTTGATTTGGATACCAGGAAATTGACCATATATAATGGCTATGATTTTACCAATTTAGATGCATTTGAATTTAAATATCGGTTGCTTAAGAATGGAGAAGAAATGACAGCTGTTCAGATCCCTTCTTTTTCATTGAAACCACATGATACTACTTCGATACAAATCAATTTGCCTGATGAATTAAGCGCTGACTATGAATACAGGCTTCAAGTTATGGCCACATTGAAAAATGCAGAAGTATTGTTGGAAAGAGGAATACTTGTGGCACAATCAGAATTTGCTCTCACATCACCAGTTTTGACGGATTTTACATGTGAGCAAACCTCAACTATCGAAGTGAAAACGTTGGGAGTGGAGGTTTCTATTAGCAATGAGAAATTCAATGTGGTTTTTAATAAGATATCTGGTGAGTTAGTGACTCTTGATTACGGATTTGGAAATATAATTAAGGATAGCCCATCAGCCAACTTCTGGCGCGCACCTATGGACAATGACTTTGGTTTTAAAATGCCAGAAAAATGGGAAGTATGGAAAATAGCAAGTCAGACACAGCAGCTTATTAATTTTTCAGCATTTAGTACTTCCAAACCAGAGAAAAAGCTTACCAAAGGAAAGATCAAAGGCAGTTATGCTGTAGTAGAGACGCAGTACCATTTGGCCGAAGTGGGTGGAAATTCATTAATCAGCTATCAAATTAATGGAGAAGGTGAGATTAAAATCACGGTCAATATAACCGACTTAAATGACGGATTGCCAAATATGCCACGATTAGGTACTAATTGGTCCATTGATAAGCGGTTCAATCAGGCTGAATGGTATGGAAGAGGACCTCATGAAAATTATCAAGATCGAATGACCAGTGCATTTGTTGGTAAATACGAATCAAGTGTTCAAGATCTCTATTTTCCATATATCAGACCTCAGGAAAATGGATATCGCACCGATACAAGATGGCTTACATTGCTTGATGTAAATAATCAAGGCATTCGAATAAAAGCTTTTGATCAGACTTTTGGATTTTCTGCATTGAATTACTCCATTGAAGATTTTGACGAAGGAGTAGCCAAGATTAACCGTCACACTACGGATGTGAAACCGAAAGATTTCATTAATCTCAATATTGATCTCGCGCAGATGGGAGTAGGAGGAGACACCAGTTGGGGTGCTCAGCCACATGACGAATACCAGATTAAACCAGGGAATTACAAGTTTTCATTTGTGATAGCACCCATCAAATAATTTCTGTCATTTCATTTATTAAATTTTAAAATGAAAACTTAATAAATGATAAACTTTAACTTTCTCTATTGCTATGTGAGCGCTTTTTCAGGGCAAGCATTCAAGCATCCACCGTTTTATTGAAAGGCATAAAATATTACGTAATCACTTCTGGATTTACAGGATTGAAAACCTGTATCCAAAAGTGATTGTTTTATTTCCGCTAAGTATAGACCTAAGATCCTTAACTGATAAATATATAATTATTTGTAGATTGGAAAATAATTTAAAACAATTGTTGTCACGGATATCTCATAATGTTTGAAGTTATAAACTGAGTTTTCTACTCCATATCATCCCACCATCGATTATTATTGGCATCTAGATAGGAAAATATTTCGCCAATTCTAGGACTTAGAGTTTCAATCTTAAGTTGATCTGCAGCTTCTGTAAATCTATTAATTGGGTCTTTCCAACTATGTTGAGCAAGCGCAAATCCAGCCCAATGAACAGCCATGGCTTTGTTAACTTTTGCCTCCAATGCAGCCTGCACGGATTCTTCTGGATACATGTGTATAGCGTGCCAGTTTTCATTGTATTGTCCACATTCCATCATCCCAAAATCAAATGGACCAAGCCTTTCGCCAACTTCTTTGAAATGGTCGCCATATCCACCATCTCCACTCCAGTAAATATTCTCTTTAGAACTTTTGAGCACCCAGCCTCCCCAAAAAGACTTAGCTCTATCGGTCAATCCACGACCAGAAAAATGTCTGGCAGGGGTGAAGGTTATTTCTATGTCTTCATGTTTGCGACTATCCCACCAATCCAATTCATGAATCAAATTAGCATCAACGCCCCAGGAAATCAGGTGGCGCCCACAGCCTAAAGCAACAAAATAATTTTTCACCTTTGGGATAAGTTTCTTCATGCTATCCAGATCCAAATGATCGTAATGATCATGGGTGAGTAGCATTAAATCAATTGGCGGGAAATCATCAATAACGTCGAGAGAATTTTCCGAGAATCTTTTGGTTTTGAAAGGTGCAATTGGCGAAGCATTCGGGCCAAACATCGGATCAATCAGGATCGTTTGGTTATTCATTCGAATCAATCCAACTGAATGACCATACCAGATGAACTTAGTATGATCGGAAGGCTTTAGGAATTCATCTTTATCTAATGGAATGATTGGGATGGGCTTTACGGGTTCCCTTCCTTTTGATTCGCAAAATTGCTTGTAGAGGAGTTTTGGTAAATTTTGGATGCTTATAGAAATAGACGTTTCTACCAGGTTTTCGAATTTACCATTTTTCCAATTTGGAGATTTTGAATATTGCTCGATTAATGATTTGGTGGGTTTTCCACCGAATTGCTTGAATGCCATTCCTTATGCTTTATGGGACTTACTGATTCCTACTTGCCAAAATAATAATATCCTTTGGTTTAAGGATGTTTTTTTGGTATCCATACAAAACTGAATTAACCATGGCGAGACCCATTTGTGTGGTATTCACAACTGAGTTTGGTGCTAAAAACTTAATCAGTTTAATCAACCACAATAAGTAATCGTAAAAAAATTGATACAGCTTGGTTTTAGATTTGATGCCTCGAAGTGGTATGATTGTGCCTGGTCGGAACATATAAGCATTTTTGAATCCGAGATTAAGCAGGTCATTTTCAGTTTTTCCTTTCACTCTAGCCCACATCATTCTGCCATTTTCGGTTGAATCAGTTCCTTCACCGGATACATAGGTGCATATCATATCTTCATTCAACTCTAGCAAAGTAGTGGCAAGTTGCAGGGTGAATTCATATGTCAACTCGTGGTATTGTGCTTCTGACAGACCATTGGCACTTACTCCCATACAAAGAAAACATGCATCAAATCCGGTTAATACCGTGCGGTGTTTTGAATAATTCAGAAAATCACTAACAATTAATTCATGATGCTTTGGGTGTGTCAGACCTAAAGGCGTTCTTCCTATCGATAATATTTTTTCAACATTTGGGTGATCAATACATTCGAGAAGTACACCACGACCTACCATTCCCGACGCTCCTGTGATTATTACTTTCATAAGATTCTTATACTATTAATATGAATTAAAAAGTTCCATACTTTTTACCAGATTAAACCTGTGTTTATAGATTATTTAAGAAATTGCACAGCGAAAAATTAATTTTATTCAAGATAGGATACAGTCAAGATGAGTCAGAACAATGAATTAGTAAAGAATGTTTTAGCATCATATAAAAGTGAGTTTAATCAAGAACCACTTTTAATAAGAGCACCAGGACGCATCAACCTAATAGGTGAGCATACAGATTACAATAATGGATTTGTACTTCCTGCGGCCGTTTCACATGCTATTTATTTTGCTATTGGCAAATCTGAAAATACGGATATTTGCACATTGATTTCATTGGATTTTGATGCACGTTATGAATTTAAGATTTCAGAAATGAAACCACTTGAAGCCGACTCATGGCAAAACTACATCATGGGTGTGATTTCTGAAATTCAAAAGACAGGCAAGCAAGTTTCAGGATTTAATCTTGTTTTCAGCGGCGATGTGCCGCGAGGATCTGGAATGTCATCTTCAGCGGCCTTAGAATGTGGAACATGTTTTGGTTTGAACGAATTGTTTGATCTGAATATTCCAAAAGTGGATATGGTCAAAATTTCACAATTGGCTGAACATAATTATGCAGGTGTGAAATGTGGTATTATGGATCAATTCGCCAGTATGATGGGTCATGATGCTCAGGCCTTGCTGTTGGACTGTAAAACACTTGAATACAATCATTTTCCCATTGTTTTAAATGACTATTCGTTGTTACTATGTAATTCTAATGTGACACATAGTCTGGCAAGTTCCCAATACAACATTAGAAGACAACAATGTGAAGAAGGCGTATCTGCATTAAAAAAGATATTTCCACAGATTGAATCATTGCGTGATGCAACTATGGATCAGTTGAAACAAGTTAAACCTGATTTAAGTGAGGTTGTCTTTTTAAGATGTAAATATGTGATTGAAGAGAATAAACGTGTAGAGTCTTTCACTAAAGCGCTATCTGAAAATGATTTGGCTGCTGCAGGTGCACTACTTAAAAAAGCTCAATTTGCTATGAGATTTGAATATGAAGTGACTTGTCCTGAAATTGATTTTATGGCAGATTTCGCAAACAATCATAAGCAGGTCTTAGGGGCAAGAATGATGGGAGGGGGATTTGGTGGGTGCACCCTAAACCTGATTAAAAAGGGTGCTGAAAGTCAATTTGTTACGGAATTAAATACACTTTATAAAAAGGAGTTTGATAAGGAAATTTCGCCAATTGAAGTTAAAATTTCAGATGGCGTTTCAGTTGTTAATTTAGATTGAAAATACGTAAATGTTATTAGACTATAAATCACTCAAATTGTTACCAAAAGGCTTCATTTCACTTGTTTTTTTATTCCTCTTGGTAGGTTTAGTTGCCTGTAAGAATGAGTCAAAACAGCAAAATACGCAAAACGAGGTACCCGAAGGTATGGTTTTGATTCCGGCTGGTGAATTTGATATGGGAGGTAAATCTGAACAAGCCTACAAAGACGAGTTTCCAAGACATAAAGTGGCAATCAGTGCATTTTATATGGATGTTACTGAAGTTACAAATGAACAATTTCAAGCATTTGTTTCTGAAACGAATTATAAAACAATCGCTGAAACAGACATTGACTGGGAAGTGATGAAATTGCAGCTCCCTGCAGATGTTCCAAAACCAGCTGATTCCGTTTTACAGGCCGGTTCGCTTGTTTTTAAAGGGACCAGCGGGCCTGTTGATTTAAACGACTATGCTCAATGGTGGAGATGGACCATTGGTGCTGATTGGAGGCATCCCGAAGGTCCTGATAGCAATATTGAAGGAAGAATGAATCATCCCGTGGTACATATTGCATGGGACGATGCAGTAGCTTATGCCAAATGGGCAGGTAAAAGATTGCCGACAGAATCAGAATGGGAGTGGGCTTCAATGGGTGGTAAAACCGATGTTAAATATCCTTGGGGGAACGAATCTGTTGAAAATGCGTCGGACAAAGCGAACTTCTGGCAAGGTAAATTTCCATATCAGAATTATAAACTTGACGGATTTGAATCTTCGGCACCTGTGAAATCTTTTCCACCAAATGGTTATGGATTGTACGATATGGCTGGTAATGTATGGGAATGGTGTCAGGATAAATACGATGTGGCATCTTACGATAAATTTGATCCATCAAAACCTGCTGAAAATCCAACAGGCTCAGATCAATACAATGACCCAAGAGAACCATTTGCTCCAAAACATGTTATCCGTGGCGGTTCCTTTTTATGTAATGACAGCTATTGTAGTGGCTACAGAGTGGCGCGAAGAATGAGCTCAAGCAAAGATTCTGGATTCAATCACACTGGGTTCAGATGTGTGAAGGATTTATAATTAATATCGATTTTATCTGATTATTTTATTTGAATCTGACAGTTTAGAAAGCTGTATGGATTGTAACCGCATCAAATGACTTCCATTGAGTTTTAAATTGGCATTTGAGCCAAAAAGCACATGAACAAAAAAGCACCTATCCGATATTCAAAGGTGCTTTTTGATTGTATCCCACTTGGATTCGAATCGCACCGGCGACCTAGCAAGCACCTACTGATTATGAGTCGGTTTAATT
>CAYGUA010000031.1:0-64648 GCA_964353015.1 uncultured Marinoscillum sp.
GCTCCTCAGCCTGGGCTCGAACCAGGGACCCTCTGATTAACAGTCAGATGCTCTAACCGGCTGAGCTACTGAGGAATTTTAGGGCCTATTTTGCAACATCCTGCAAAAAGGATTGCAAACTTAAATTTCTCCTTTAATATCTGCAAAAGCTTTTCACTAAATATTTTCATGTGACTAATATTAGTTTAAATAAAGACATAATGGCAGTTTAATTTTAAATAATTACAGTAAAAAAGACATAATGGCATTAAAAAAGTGACTTTTATGGCTTGGTATAAAATTCGATTCTTATGTTTTTGAATTTATTGTTAAACTAAAAACAAAATAACCATGACACTTATAAAGTATAATCAAAATGACACTCCTGCAACCTATGGTAGTTTTATTGACAGATTTTTCAATGATGACATCTTTGGAAAAAAATGGAATTCGAATTTTTCACCTAAAGTGGATGTAGCTGAAACAAAAAAGGCATTTGAAATCCAATTTCACATTCCTGGTGTGAGAAAGGAAGATGTCACCATCGATATTCATGATGACCGGTTGACTGTTTCTGGTGAAAGGAAGTTCGAAAACGAAAAGAACGAGAAGAATTATCACAGTTTAGAAAGTTACTATGGACAATTCAGCCGATCATTTTATTTGCCTGATAACATAAAAGCTGATAAAGTTGAGGCTTCTTATAAAGATGGAATTTTGAGTATTGAAATTCCAAAAGATGAGAAAAAGGAAACAAAAAGGACTATTTCGATTAAGTAAATCATCTGTATGAGAATATAAAAGGGTGAGTCTGGACTCACCCTTTTCTGTTAATTAGTGTTAAACCTTTCATTAGAGCATTCACTGTAGCAATTCAAAGACAACAATCATTGACTTTAACAGTATAATAGACAACATCAAGTTTGAATCTCATGACTACTAGAAAATTAATCATCGCAATGGCCTTTTCATCAATATTTGGAGGCATGATCGCTTTGGGTGGATATACTGTATTAGTACCTCGTAGTGGGTATGAGTTTCCTCAAAACGAAAATGAAAATCGCCCTGTAAGTTTCACTAATTATGTATTTGATTCGACAGATTTTGTAGTTCCTGAAGGACTGAATTTTGTTTATGCCGCGAAATCTGCCACACCGGCCGTAGTTCACATACGCACTGTATACAAGGGAAATCAAGGAGAATCCAGAAACCCGATGGATGATTTTTTCAAAGATTATTTTGGAGATCAATTTGATCGAGGTGAGCGTGCGCCTGGACGTGGGGCAGGATCTGGGGTTATTGTAACTTCTGATGGTTATATAGCAACAAATAATCATGTGATCGAAGGTGCTTCTGAAATTGAGATATTGCTCAATGACAACAGAAGTTTCAAAGCAGAAATAATCGGAACTGATCCTAACACGGATTTGGCATTATTAAAAATTGATGGTGAGGGTTTTGAATCCATGAAGTTTGGAGATTCTGAAAATATTCAAATAGGAGAATGGGTTTTGGCAATTGGTAATCCATATGAATTTACATCTACAGTCACTGCGGGAATTGTAAGTGCCAAGGCAAGAAATATTGATATTCTTAGGCGATACGGGGATCCTCAAAATCAATATAAAATAGAGGCGTTCATACAAACTGATGCAGCCGTAAATCCTGGTAATAGCGGTGGTGCGCTGGTGAATTTGAAGGGAGAATTGGTTGGAATAAATACTGCCATCGCTTCTCCTACCGGATCATTTGCAGGTTATTCATTTGCAGTACCTGCCAGCTTGGTTAAAAAAGTTATTTTCGACTTAAAAGATTTTGGTGCCGTGCAGCGGCCTTTGCTTGGGATAAATATCCGTGATGTGGATGCGGCTTTGGCCAAAGAAAAGAATTTGGATATTCTAAAAGGAGTCTGGGTAGGGGGAGTTGTGGAAAACTCAGCTGCAGATGATGCTGGCTTGGAATTAGGTGATGTGATCATTGCAATAGAAGGAAAGCCTGTTAAAAACGTAGCAGAACTTCAAGAAAAAGTTGCTTTGAATAGGCCTGGAGATAAGATTGAAGTGACTTTCATTCGCGATGGAAAAACAAAAACAACAGATGCCATCTTGAAAAATGTTCAGAATAATACCGAAAAAATTGTCAAGGAGAGGTCATTTGATATTGAAGGACTAGAAGTGCAGCCAGTTTCCGAAGTGATAAAGAAGGAATTAAAAATAGAATCTGGCGTACAGATCAAAACTTTGAAAAATAGGAAATGGGCAGAAGCGAATATCAAAGAAGGTTTCATTGTCACGAAAATTGACAGAAAGCCGATTAATACAGTAGATGACTTGACAGCTTCTTTGGAGAACGCCCGTGGTGAAGGTTTACTTATTGAAGGAATATACCCCAACGGGGAAAAATCTTATTACGGAATTGGTTGGTGATTAGTAATGTAGGTGATGGAGCCATCTGCCTCAATGGTAGGTGGCTTTTTTTATGCCATCTGCTTAAATTCAAATTTCTAATATCATCAAGAAGCTTTTTGATGATTGGCAGAAGTCTGATGTGGCTATGAATTAGATTTGCTCTTCTTTAAAATTTCAAAATCAAATGCAACACACCCCACAAATCTCCCAAATTTTAAAATCACTCGGAATATCTGAAATGAATCATGGTGCCGCCATCGGCAACAATTGGATCAAGACTTCTGGTGATATTATTAACTCTGTATCTCCCGTTGATGGACAGACCATTGCAAAGGTTCAGATGGCATCAGAATCTGAGTACAATCAGGTTATAGCTGGAGCGCAAGAGGCGTTTCTTATCTGGAAAACCATACCTGCACCCAAACGTGGAGAAATGGTGAGGCAGCTGGGTTTAGAACTCAGAATTCATAAGGAAAATCTCGGGGCGCTAGTATCCTATGAGATGGGAAAATCTTTACAAGAAGGATTGGGAGAAGTTCAGGAAATGATTGACATCTGTGATTTCGCTGTTGGACTTTCCAGGCAATTGTATGGATTGACGATGCATTCTGAGAGAGCACTACACAGAATGTATGAGCAATGGCATCCATTAGGGATCGTAGGGATTATTTCTGCATTCAATTTTCCTGTTGCCGTTTGGTCATGGAATGCTGCATTGGCGTGGGTTTGTGGTGATGTTTGTGTTTGGAAGCCTTCGGAAAAAACGCCTTTGACAGCAATCGCTTGTCAAAATATCGCACAAAAAATATTTGAAGCCAATGAAATACATCCTGGAGTAAGTTGTTTGGTCATTGGTGATGCCCGAATAGGTAGCTTAATGGCAAATGATGCTCGAGTTCCTTTAATATCTGCAACAGGTTCTACAAGAATGGGCAAAGCTGTCGGTGAGTCTGTCGGTAAAAGATTAGGAAAATCTATCTTGGAATTAGGAGGGAATAACGCGATCATCATTACCCAAGATGCTGATCTTGATATTGCGATTCCTGGGGCGGTTTTCGGAGCTGTGGGCACTGCTGGTCAACGATGCACATCTACCAGAAGGTTGATTATTCATGAGAGTCTATTTGATGAGATGAAAAACAGACTTCAAAAGGCATATTCCCAACTCAGAATTGGAAATCCTTTGGATCAAAATAATCATGTGGGGCCACTCATTGACAAAGACGCTGTGGCTATGTATCAGGCGGCTATTACGAAAGTTTTGTCTGAAGGTGGTAAAGAAATCATTGCTGGAGGAGTGCTTGAAGGAGACGAATATGCATCAAGTTGTTATGTTAAACCGGCAGTTTTTGAAGTGTCCAATCGTTTCGAAACAGTTCAAAGCGAAACATTTGCACCGATTTTATATTTGATCAAATACAAAACTTTGGAGGAGGCTATCGCTATTCAAAACGATGTGCCACAGGGTTTGTCGTCCTCCATTATGACTACAAATATGCGAGAAGCGGAGCTTTTCTTATCTCAGACAGGTTCTGATTGTGGAATAGCAAATGTGAATATTGGTACATCCGGTGCGGAAATCGGTGGTGCATTTGGTGGCGAAAAAGAAACAGGAGGAGGAAGAGAATCTGGATCAGATGCATGGAAAGCATATATGCGTCGACAAACCAATACGATCAACTACTCGACACATCTTCCTTTGGCTCAGGGGATCAAATTTGATTTATAAATAAAATGTGATGGGATTGTTGGAAGAGAAAGCTCAGCTACTAGCGGAGTGCAGGAGAATTGTGAAAGAAAGAATTGAAAGGGCACAGCAGGAGTTGCTTTCTTATACTGCACAATCAAATGAAGAAACGAAAAGTAGTGCCGGAGATAAATACGAAACTACCAGAGCCATGATTCACTTGGAAAAGGAAAAGATCGCCACTCAATTAAATGAATCGCTCAAGCTGATCAAAGTACTGGATATGATAAAATCGAAATCAGAGGATTCGGGATTGGGGAAATTAATCAATACTGATCAGGGGATATTTTTTATATCCGCAAGTTTAGGTGAGGTAAAAGTTGGTGAAAATAAATATGTTGCTATATCACCAGTTGCACCATTGGGTAAACTTTTGGCAGCAGCCAAATCTGGTGAGTCTGTAATATTTAACCAGCGAAAATATGATGTGCTTGCGATAGTATAATTTTAAAACAAATCCTGAATCAGCGTATTTAGGTCAATTGGTTTCGAGCCATCCAGGAAAATGTACTCTTTGTCATCTCCTTTTGTTTTCCCATACTTTTGGTAGCTTTTCCAAACGTGATCTGCATACCATGCAGGTTCGTCATCCCATCTTTTATCTATCGATTTTCTTTCAAGAAAAAGAGGCTTTTCTATTTCGAGGAATAATTTTTTATCGAAAATGATTCTTATGGATGCTGGATAAAATGTGAATAATCCTTCCACAATTTTCACATCAGCCTTGGATTTTTCAATTTTGGACATCAGTAAATCCCACTTGATGGTGCTCGGCCTTTCCCAATCTGGCACCCCATCAATGATGGTAAGGGCGGACTGGGATTTTACGAAATCATCAAGAGCAAAAATATCAACTGATTTTTTTTTCTTGATTAATGCCTTTTTCAAGTTTTCTGCAAGTGTCGTCTTGCCGGCACGACTGACACCTCCGATTCCTAATATCATGCGATAAATCTAAATCATAAATTTAAAAATCAACTACAAGATCAAGTCATTTACCTTCACAAACCTGCCAAAAAAATCAAATTCTGGCTTGATAAGTATAGAGCTGGTGATATCTGCCTTCCTTTTTAATCAAATCATCGTGAGTACCTTGTTCGGCGATCTGACCATTCTCTATGACTAAAATCTGATCAGCCTTGCGAATCGTACTTAATCGGTGTGCAATTACAAATGAAGTCCTTCCTTCCATCAGCGTGGACAAACTTTCCTGTATGTAACTTTCACTTTCTGTATCAAGATTGGATGTTGCTTCATCCAATATTAAAATTCTTGGATTGGTAAGAATTGCTCGTGCGATGGCTATTCTTTGTTTTTGACCACCCGAAAGTTTCACGCCACGTTCACCAATGAGAGTGTCCTGCCCAGCTTCAAACCGGTCGGTAAATTCGTCAACATGGGCAGCTTTAACTGCTCCGTTCAGTTCGTCGATAGAGGCTTGTGGTCTTGGGAAAAGTATGTTTTCTCTGATGGTACCTTCAAACAAGAAATCGTCTTGAAGTACCACACCTAATTGGCTTCTATAGCTTTCAAGGGAAACTTTCGACAAGTCATTGCCATCTACGTAGATCGTGCCGGAATCAGGATTTAGAAATGAAGCAGACAATCCTGCAATAGTTGATTTACCCGAACCTGAGGTTCCAACTAAGGCAGTGACAGATCCTGCCGGAGCTGTAAATGAGATATTCTTCACTACATTCTTTTCTTCCTCATAGGCGAAACTGACATTTTCAAACCTGATATCTCCGTGAATTTCTGGAATGTGAGTTTTTCTTACAGTCCCATCATCTTCAGGACTCATATTCATGATTTCTTCCGTACGATCTAATCCCGCAAAGGCCTCAGTAAGTTGGCTACCAATGTTGCTCATTTGTACTATAGGTGCAATCATAAAGCCTAGGTAAAGAGTAAAGGCAAGGAAATCCCCAATGGTAAGCTGACCATTAATGATCATATATCCGCCAATTCCCATGATCCCTGTACTCGCGAGTCCTAATAGAAATGTGGCAGAACTTGTCACCAAACTTGTTGAAGTCAGGCTTTTTTTGACATTCAAAAACAATTTATTTACACCTTCTTCAAATGTTTTTACTTCTTGTTTTTCCGCATTAAAGCCTTTAATTACCCTTATCCCTCCAAGTGTTTCCGTTAGCCTTCCTGTGACTTCAGCATTAATTTTTCCTCTTTCGCGGAAAATAGGCCTAATATAACTAAAGGCTTTTAGTGAAATGAAACCAAATATGATCACCGGAACTAAGACATAGAGCGTCATCCATGGGCTAATATTTATTAATAAAATCAATGAAATTATGGCTGTCAATGTGCCTCCAAAAAGTTGAACCAATCCAGTCCCAACGAGATTCCTCACACCTTCCACGTCAGTCATTATTCTTGATACCAATTCGCCGGATTTTGTGTTGTCAAAAAATCTGACGGGCAAATAAATAATTTGCTTTTGAACTTTTACGCGAAGTTGGGCAATGAGCCATTGCGCTTCTACACTTAAAATTCTGGTTAAAAGAAAGGAAGTAATTGACTGAACGACAATGGCACCAAGTACTATCAAAAGTAGGATTTTCAACATCTCCAGATTTGAATTTGCAATGACATCATCAAGTAAATACTTACTGGCTCCAGGTAGCACCAGACTAGCCAGACGGCTGAAGATGATTAATATTAAACCTATTCCTACGGTTTTTCTTCTCGGCCAAATGATGGTTTTAAAAACATGGCCGATGGTCACTTTCGATTTGCTCATTATATAAGATTGGGGGACAATATTACGTAATCGTAATTGAAGGCATAAGGTTCAAATATTATTGAAATATAATATTAAGTTTAGTCTTTATTTATATTTAGACAAGACTAAAAATAAAATATGCATTTACTTTGCTAAAAATTAGGTCAATAATAATGAGAGCATTGCTAATATATATTTTCATTTCAGCAGTCCTTGATCTGTTTGGTCAACAAACAGGCTCGGTATCAGGCGTTGTAAAATCTAATGAAGGGTCGATTCCTGGAGCAACCATTAAAATCATTGGGACGAATCAAGGCGCGATTTCCGATCCAAATGGTAAATATGAGATTTCTGGGTTATCACAATCAGTTTATAAATTGGAGGTTAGATCCGTAGGTTTCAAACCACAAATTATTCAGATTGACCTCACTGAAATCACAATGCAGCTCGTTGACATTGTCCTTCAGGAAAGTGTCCTGGATATGAACGAAGTAGTAATTACAGGAACTATGCAGCCCACGTTTGTGACACAATCACCTGTTAAGGTACAAGTGATGACTTCCGAGCATATTAATACTTATATGCCAGCAGCAGCATCGGGAATTGTTGAGAGTATCGCACTTGTAGGTGGTGTTCAGGAAGTTGTCTCCTGTGGCGTGTGTTTTACCAACAGCATCAGTATCAATGGTTTGCCAGGCCCATATACTGCCATTTTGATGGATGGTACACCTATTTATGGAAACTTAGCTTCGGTTTATGGACTCAACGGAATTCCGAGCATGATCATAGATCGCATTGAGGTAATCAAAGGACCGAATTCGACTTTGTATGGTTCGGAAGCAGTGGCTGGCGTGATCAACATAATTACCAAGAACCCAGAAACTCAACCAAAATTTTCAATGGATATAATGGGTACCTCACATATGGAATCATTTGGAAATTTTGCGACTTCAGCCAAACTTAAAAAGGCAACTGGTTTTATAGGTTTGAATTATGCCTACATCTATGATTTTGATGATGTGAATCAAGATGGTTTTGGCGATATGGCTAATCTGGACAGAATTTCAATATTTACAAAGTGGGATGTGATTAGAGATTCAGGCAAGCCTTTTTCTGTTTCGGCTAAATATTATTTCGAAGATCGGCGAAATGGAGTGGAGGAATTTATCACCAACAGAAATTACCGAAAGCTAAGAGGCCATGATGAAATTTATGGTGAGAGTATTTACACGCATCGCACAGAAGTTTTTGGAACGTATGGATTTGACATTCGAGAAAAATTAAAACTGGATTATTCATTCAGTTCGCATTTTCAAAATAGCTATTATGGTAGTGATTATTACAAAGCCAATCAGCAGATTTTTTATGCCAATCTAATTTGGGAGAAGAATCTTGCTAACCATTCTTTATTGACTGGATTAACTAATAGATATCAGATTTATGATGACAATACGATAGCTACAGAAGTCACGATTGAGGGCGTCAAGACAAACAAATCAGATGATCAATACATACCAGGTTTGTTTATCCAGGATGAATGGAAATTAACTTCAGGCTTCTCAATTCTCGCTGGACTGAGAGCCGATCATTACCAAAGCCATGGAACGATCTGGTCGCCTCGTTTGAGTACCAAAAATAAGATTGGCCAATGGACAACTTTCAGATCAAATTTTGGGACAGGTTTCAGAATTGTCAATTTGTTTACCGAGGATCATGCATTTCTATCTGGTCAACGCGAAGTGATTATAAACGAAGCGCTTTTGCCGGAACGCTCCTACAATGGGTCACTTAATTTAAATCACATATTTACTTTGGGCGCTAGTCAGGGGAGTATTGATGTTGATGCGTTTTATACCTATTTCACAAATAAAATAATACCTAATTACGATGATCCTAATCTGATTGTATATGAAAACACCAATGGATACGCCGTAACCAAAGGCCTGAGCTTATCGGTTTCCCAAGAATTTGAATTCCCTTTTTCAATCAATTTGGGATTTAATTTTCAAAACGTTACTGAATCTGAGACCAATGACAGAGGCGTATTTGAAACTCGGGACATTGAATTTGCACCAAAATGGACGTCAGTTTTTACAGGGAATTATCAATTGAAAAAATGGGCATTAACCATCGCCTATACTTCAAATATCACCGGACCTATGACTCTGCCAGAAGTTTATGATTTAGATGGTAATGGAGATGCGATATCATCAGCTAGACCAACAAAGTCTCCAACTTTTATGATTCATAATTTGCAGTTAAATAAAAAAATCAAGAAGAATTTCAGCTGTTACGCCGGAGTGCAAAACATATTTAATTACACACAGAGATTTTCGCCTTTAGTGGGTTACAACGATCCAAATGCCAATCCAGGATTCAGTCCGAGTTTTGATACGTCATATACCTTCGCGCCGATTCACGGTCGGGAATTTTATGTTGGCTTGAATTTTTCTATCAAATGAATATTAGATTTTAACGGGCTTTGGGTATTTCCTTTTCAGAAAACTTGCCATTAAAAACTTGCGAGTAAAGCTCACCCATTACTAGAGAATCTTCTGAATATTGAAAACCTTCCTGAAAGACCAAATCCACTGAAATCTCCCAAATATTGTTATTTTTTGAACCCGTGATATTTCCATTTTTAAGAATCAATGTGTCAGCAAAAGCGCAAAAGCAGTAGCGATTCCAGTTAATATTCAGATCTAAAAGTTCCGAATCATGATAATTGAATGAATCAATGTCGGCAGCAACTTCGAAATAGAAATCTTCCGAATATTCATCATCTGCCACTTCCTTCAAATCTTCCTTCATGTAATAGCGATTAAAAACAACCATATCTCCTGTTTCAATGTATGGATACACGTCAGAGATTCTCGCATTTTTATAAAAATTTGACTCAATGATTTCCTTGTTGGTATCATCTGCATTTTCGCATGATAAGAGTATCACACCAATGACAAAAACGTAAATGAGAGAAATATTAGTTTTCATACCTCTGAATTTGTGTTCTAGACACTTGACACCTTGATTACGGTTGTAATAGCCTGATTCATGAGGAAATAAATAGGCACTTATTTTAAAAATTGAATTAAATTCGCCTCCTCGATAAAAATTGGTTCTACACTATGCGTAGGGCTGAAGACAAGGGGCATTAGCTCAGCTGGCTAGAGCACTACGCTGGCAGCGTAGGGGTCATCGGTTCGAATCCGTTATGCTCCACATGAATCAGGTCAGGAAAAACTTCCTGACCTTTTTTATTTTCCTTCTTTTTAATAAAGTCCCACTATTTAATCACCCTCCGAAAAGATTTTACATTCTTTTTATAATAATCGCTGTTCAAACTTGATTCCACCACGCCTTTTGAAGAGGAGGCATGAATGAACTTGATTTCATCCCCTTCGACAGAAGTGATCATTCCACTATGGTACCACTTGTCTCTTTTTTCTTTGAACTTGAAATAAACCAGATCTCCCGGTCTTATGGACCCCCAACTTTTCCCGCTTCCGATTTTTGATTGCTCCTTGGCCGTCCGTGGCAGGTTCACATCAATTTTCTGATAGCAGTTGTAGATCAAACCAGAGCAGTCAATTCCTGATCTTGATGTGCCGCCCCACACATATGGCGTACCAATATAGGTTCTGGCTTCATCTATGACATGCGCTATTTTTTTCTCCTTTTTTTTACTTTGTCCGTGATTAGCTCCGATTAAAACGAGACTTATCAATATACCGAGAACAAACCTGACCATGCAAAACTCATTTTCTGTTTAGAAGTGAACATAACTCCATAAATTTAAAGCAATATGTGCGGTATCACTGGAATTTTTGCTTTTAATCCAATCGGGAGGATGCATCTCATTCACCTTGAGGAAGCCACCATGAAATTGGAAAAACGCGGACCAGATGCCCATCAGACTTGGTTTGATGATACAGTTGGTTTGGGCCATCGCAGGTTATCAATCATTGATACTTCGGACGCGGCAAACCAACCCATGAAAGACTCGAATGGTCGCTATTCTATTGTTTTTAATGGGGAGATTTATAATTATAAATCGTTAAGAAAATCACTTCAAGATATTGGTGTAACCTTTCAAACCGAATCAGATACCGAGGTTCTATTGCAAGCATATATGGCTTGGGGTGAGGATTGTTTGGATCGGTTAAATGGATTTTTTGCATTTGCTATCTATGACTCAATAGAAAAATCATTTTTTCTGGCCAGAGATCGGTATGGCATTAAGCCTTTATACTATTTCCTTGATGATCACAAGTTGCTTTTTGGTTCGGAGATGAAGGCCCTGCTGGCTTTCAACATTCCAAAGGAGATTGACAAAACTGCTCTCCATTTATATTTCCAACTGACTTATATACCTGCGCCCAAAACGATCTTTTCTGGGGTGAAAAAATTGCAACCTGGTGAATACCTTCTTATCAAAGAGGGGAAAGTTGAATTCAAATCGTATTACAAAATACCGCATTTTGATCAACCAAACCTTACTGATTTTGATAATGCGAAGGGTCAGCTGGTTGATGCATTAAGGGCTTCTGTTCATCGGAGATTGGTCGCAGATGTGCCTTTGGGCGCATTTTTAAGTGGAGGTGTGGATTCTTCTGTTATAGTTGCCTTAGCTTCGGAGGAGGTTAAAGATTTGAAAACTTATTCTATCGGATTCAAGGACAATGACTATTTTGATGAAACCGCTTATGCCAAATTGGTAGCTGAGAAGTATAAAACGGATCATCATACTTTTTCCCTAAGCAATGATGATTTACTTGGATGTGTAGATCAGGTGCTGAACTATATTGATGAACCTTTTGCTGATTCATCTGCTTTGCCGGTTTATATTCTGAGTCAACTTACCCGCAAACATGTAACTGTCGCATTATCAGGTGATGGTGCTGATGAGATTTTTTCAGGTTATAATAAACATACAGCATGGCTTCTCAGCCATGAAAAAAGCAATGCAAATGCCTTCATTTCTTCATTTGCTCCGCTTTGGGATATATTGCCAAAGTCTCGATACACAAGTTTCACAGACACAATCCGTAAGCTCAACAAGTTCGCCACTTTGCTAAAGATGAAGGATAGCGAAAAATACTGGTTTTTGGCTTCTTTTATCAGTGATCATAAGATTCAAAATTTATTAAAAGAAGATTGGTTAGGTGACACATCTGAGCTCGGATTATTCAAAAGATCTATCCTGAGCCCCATAAAATCGGGAGAAATCAATGGGGTATTACAGAATGATTCCAGAATGGTTTTGGAGGGAGATATGCTTGCAAAGGTGGATCGGATGTCTATGGCCAATGGTCTGGAAGTAAGAGTTCCATTTCTTGATCCTGAAGTTGTAAAACTTGCTTTTCAGATGCCGGGTGAATTCAAAATTTCGGGAAAATATAGAAAAATAATTTTGAGAGAGGCTTTCCGAAAATTTTTGCCAGAGGAACTATATACTCGTCCAAAGCATGGCTTTGAGGTGCCATTGATTAGCTGGTTTAAAAAAGAACTTAAATCCAGACTAGATGAAGTTGTATTTAATCAAGAGAAAATCGAGTCGCAAGGGATTTTTAATTGGGATGAAATAAAAAGGATCAAGCAAAAATTATATTCGCTTGATCCTGGTGATGTGCATATTCAGATTTGGTCTCTTTTGGTATTCCAAATCTGGTATAAAAATTATTTTAAAAATTAGCCTAACCAGCTGCTGAACATCCAAATGTGTTTCTGCTGGGCATTGATGAGTGCAATCATCATATCTTCTGTTTCGCTATCACCGATTTCTGCTGCATGTTGTTTTACCACAGTTTCTTGTTTGATTATCCCATGCAATAGCTCTACAACTGCAGTTACACTGCTGACATCTTCGGATATATCCTTGTACACAGTCAACTTTGATTTTTGTAAATAATCCGAAAAAGTGTGTAAAGGTTTCCCTCCTATTGATAGCATGCGCTCTGCTATTTCATCAATTGCCGTGAGCGCCTCTGTATATAATTCTTCAAATTTCACGTGCAACTCAAAAAAGCGCTTGCCTTTTATATTCCAATGAAACCCTCGGGTATTTTGATAATAGATATGAAAATCGCTTAGAAGCTGGTTCAGTTCGATGTTTAATTTACTTTCTGACATTTTTAGTGGGTTTTAATTAAGATTAAATCTTATGTACTAAACCCCGAAAATGCCCTAATTGTTCATTTTTTCACAATTAAGTACAGATCAAGATTGGTATCGTCCTGATCTTTGAGGAAGTAATCATCCTGACTTATTGAGAGAACAAGATCATTGTCTTTTTCCTGCAATGAGTTTCTGTTTTTTCTGTTCAAATAGTCATAAGGAATTCTCAACAATGCGGCCGGCAATCTGTATTGAAGATTCAGAAAATCATATTTCATGATCTTATTCACCGATGCTCGATTTTGTTCATGATACGCCATTACTTTAGGACTGCCTGCAATGCCCTTCATCTCCACTTCACTAAAAAACTGGCTGGCGAGTTTTTTAAGTTGATCACCCGTATATTCTCTGGTATGCCACGGATTTCTCGAAAGTGTCATTTTTATATTGGGAGTTGAGATCAATGCTGTTCCTCCCGGTTTCAAGATTCGCTGAATTTCTTTTAGAAACAAGGCATCATCTTGTATGTGCTCAATGACCTGAAAACTTACTATGGTGTCGAAGCTATCATCGGCGATTTTCATTGGAGGGAATACACTGCTCTCGAAGGCATATTTCGGATATTTTGCTTTCAGATCATTTATTACCTCTTCAATTTTATCCAGGGCCAAGTAGCTTTCAGCTTTGGGTGCCAATAGTTCTACTCCACGCCCTTCACCACAGCCCAGTTCCAACATATCGCCCTTAATAAAAGGTATGGCAACATGATATGCTTTCAAAAGCCGTTGATGAATTGGATTGTCTGATGGTATTTGATCCGAAGCTATCTCCGTGGTGTAGACACTCATGTTTATTTTTTTAAGCAAAGAAACCAAATTATGGTTAACTTTTTCGTCGAAATGAAGGGAACTAACAAAGTCATTATTAGTCTGGCGTTTGCATTAATCACTCAGATCTGTTGGTCATTCGATCTCACTAGGATCAACATGGCCTATCAATATGATCTCAACGCACAAATAAGATTTAGTCAACGAACTGTTCAATCTGGGAATGGATTAAAAATATTTTATGAAGTGCAAGCAGATACTTCTCAAAATTGGACTGTGACATACCTCACCCAAAAAGGGTATGACAATGCCGAGCATGATACATTGCCAGAATACATGGTCGATACGCTTCAGCTCGCAAAAAGCAGGAGCTTGGTGAGTCTTGAGTTCAAATCTCCTGAAGCAAAAGATTTGTTATTGATCATCTTTGCTGACAGTATCAATGATCAGGTTTTTTATTTTGACGTATTGATTGGACCATCATTGAATTATCCATCTTATTATCCCGTGGATGCGGATGGATTGCCAATTATCAAATCCTATATCAATACAGAAATTATTCGGATGATGGGATATAAAAACTCCTATCACGCCTATCAATATGCTCAGAAATTCATTGGTGCAGATCCACCAATGGGGCAAATGAAGCCTTTGGCTCCAACTCTGGATATTGACACAGCCTTTTATTTTAGGACACCACTTTCAGACTTAGTTGAAGATGTATTTTATCTGATTCAATATGACTCACTTGATCAGACAGGAGTGACCTTGCTCAAGGTGCCGTACTATTTTCCAGAGATGAAAAAGATAGAAGAGCTAGTTGGCCCACTTCAGTATATCACTACAGAAAGTGAAAACAAATCGCTGACGAGCGGTGTGAATACCAAAGCAGTTTTCGAAAGATTCTGGATCAACACATACGGTTCCAAATTTGTGGCCAAAAGCGCGATTCGTAAATATTACCGAATGGTTGAATCTAGCAATAAGCTTTTCACGGATTATAAAGTGGGCTGGAAGACGGATAGAGGCATGATATATACCATTTTCGGTCAGCCGGATGAAGTGATCAGAACCAAAAGTTTGGAGACTTGGAAATATACCAATGGCCCTGAATTTGAATTCATCAGGATTTCCACTCTATTTGCGCCTTCATTATATTCCCTCAAACGAGCTATTAAATATGAGGACGTTTGGTATAATCAGGTAGGGGATCTCCGCAAAGGATAAATCATGGCTAGAGAATTTGACAATTTAATATACGGTATCAGGGCAGTGATTGAGACCATCCAATCTGGTAAGGATTTGGAAAAAGTCTTTGTTCAGAAAGGATTGAAAGGTGATTTGATCAAGGAACTGCTTACGCTGACCAATCAATTCACTGTGCCAGTTTCTACCGTGCCAGTAGAAAAAATCAATCAGTTTACTCGAAAAAATCATCAGGGAGTAGTCGCTTTTGTTTCCCCGGTTCAATATCACAAACTGGATCATGTGATTCCGGCCATCTATGAAAAAGGGTTAAATCCATTGATTTTGGTACTTGATCGGATTACAGACGTGAGAAACTTTGGTGCCATAGCTCGTTCTGCGGAATGCATGGGAGCGAATGCAATAGTGATACCGACAAGACATGGGGCACAGATCAATCCTGACGCGGTGAAAACTTCTGCAGGAGCTTTGAATTTTATACCTGTATGTAGAGAAAGAAGTCTGCTTGATGCGGTTTCTCTACTCAGGGAATCAGGACTTCAGATTTTGGCATGTTCTGAAAAAGGTGATCAAACCCTCAGCAGTGCTGATTTTACCATACCCACAGCAATTATCATGGGTAGTGAGGATGAAGGCGTCTCCATCGAATTACTTGCCAAATCAGAGAAGGTTGTTAGAATACCAATGTCAGGTAAAATTGCCTCCCTCAATGTGTCTGCGGCTGCTTCAATGTTGCTTTATGAGGCAGTGAGACAAAGGAGTTAAATCAGTTTATCTCCTTTTTCCATTTTCACGTCATGAACAAAATCTCTGAAGATTCCTGAATCTTCTTTTTTGCAGATAAGCAGCACATCGTTAAAATCCGCAACGAGATAACCTTCCAGGTTGTGAAGTACAAGAAGACGGCCGGATTTTCCAATCACATAGTTGTCTTTCGCATCATAAAGTAATGCGTCCGCTTCAATGACATTCTCATTTTCATCTTTCTTCTTGATTTCATGGAGTGCATTCCAGGATCCCAGATCAGACCAGCCAAATTCCCCTAAAACCACATATACGTTATTTGATTTTTCCATAATGGCATAATCAATCGATATGCTTTTGGAATGAGAATATGCGGACTGAATAAATTTCTTTTCTTCCTCTGTAAAATACATGCCTTCACCTTCTGCAAAAGTTTCTGCTAGTTCAGGTTGATATTTTTCCAATGCGGTTATTATTGATTTTACAGACCACACGAAAATCCCAGCGTTCCAAACAAAATCACCACTCTTCAAAAATTGAACCGCCAGGTCAAGGTCGGGCTTTTCAGTAAAAGTTTTGACTTTTTTCAAGTCACTTTCACCTTCATGCTGAATATAACCATATCCCGTTTCCGGACGGTTTGGGTTGATTCCAATTGTTATCAACTTTTCGTCGGTGCATCCATCTATTGCTTTTTTCAGAACATTTAGAAATGCCTCTTCCTTGAGTATCACATGATCTGATGGTAACACAATCATGATCGCTTCCGGATCTTTTTCTCTGATTTTATAGGAAGCATAAGCTATACATGGAGCAGTGTTTCTTTTAGCAGGCTCCAGCAATATATTGTGTTGCGGGGTCTCTGGCAGCTGTTCGGATAAGATGTCCTTATAAATTTCATTAGACACGACCCAGACATTTTCATCTGGGCTGAAACCTTTAAACCTATCATATGTCATCTGTAACAATGAGCGGCCTGTGCCCAAAACATCCAAAAATTGTTTCGGTTTGTCATTTCGGCTGTATGGCCAAAATCTTGTGCCAGTGCCACCAGCCATAATAACAATATGAATATGATTTTCCATGTTCCTAAATTTGGGGTTCAGTTATTCTCGGTCTAATAATCTTGTGGCAAATATATCGGAATCATATTTTAAGATCGTTCAACAATTAATTTAGGATTTCACATTATTTAATTTCATGTAATCATATTATTCCCATCATTATTTATTAATTTAAGTAAAACACATCACTAACCATTGATGGATACCAATACAGCAACAGAACTAAAGTCGACATTAAAGAAAGTATTCGGCTATGATAGCTTCCGGGGAAATCAGGAAGCGATTATCGAAAACGTGATGGAAGGTAAAAATACCTTCGTGATCATGCCGACAGGAGCAGGTAAGTCCTTGTGCTACCAGCTGCCTGCAATTATCAAAGAAGGAACCGCCATTGTGATATCACCATTGATCGCGCTGATGAAGAATCAGGTGGATCAAATGAATGCCGTCGGGATCAATGCAAAGTTTCTCAACTCTACACTTAATAAAACTGAGATCAATCGAGTGAAGAAGGAGACTTTGGCCGGTGAGGTTAAGTTACTTTATGTAGCACCAGAGTCTTTGACAAAGGAGGAAAATATAGCCTTCTTAAAGCAAGCCAATATTTCTTTTACTGCAGTAGATGAAGCGCATTGTATCTCTGAATGGGGTCATGATTTTCGACCTGAATACCGTAAAATCAAATCGATCATAGCTGAACTGGGTGATATTCCCATAGTAGCCTTGACAGCCACGGCAACTCCTAAGGTGCAACAGGATATTCAGCGCAATCTCAACATGGAGGGCGCAAATATTTTCCAATCCTCATTTAACAGAACTAATCTTATCTATGAGGTAAAACCAAAGAAACAGGCAAAAAAGCAGCTGATCCGAATTGTAAAAGAACATAAAGGTGAATCTGGGATTGTATATTGTTTGAGCAGAAAAAAGGTTGATGAAATAGCAGAATTTCTTCGGGTAAATGGGGTGAAAGTTGCACCATATCATGCAGGAATGGAACCAGCAGCGCGTATGGCCAATCAAGATGCTTTCCTCAATGAAGACACTGATGTGATCGTAGCAACTATAGCATTTGGTATGGGAATAGACAAACCGGATGTGAGATTTGTGATTCATTATGATGCGCCAAAATCCATAGAAGGATATTATCAGGAAACCGGACGTGCTGGTCGTGATGGACTCATGGGAAAATGTGTGATGTTTTACAGTTACAATGACATCATCAAGCTTGAAAAATTTAGCAAAGACAAGGCAGTTGCTGAACGCGAAAATGCCAAAATACTTTTAGATGAAATGGCTATGTATGCTGAATCTGCGGTTTGCAGACGTATTCAGCTATTGCATTATTTTGGTGAAGAATATAAAAAAGACAATTGCGAAGCATGTGATAATTGCCTGCACGAAAGGACAACCTTCGATGGTACAGAGGATATAAAGAAAACAATAAAAGCTGTTGTGACCACAGGACAGAGATTCAATCTCAATCACATTTCAGAAGTGTTGCGAGGAATAAAATCCCCCCACGTTTCCAGTTACTCACACGACAAGCTTGAGGTTTTTTCCACGGGCAGTGATCAGGATGACAAACACTGGAAGTCTGTAATAAGGCAAACCCTTCTTCGTGAATATCTGGCAAAGGATATTGAAAACCCTGGTGTATTGTTAGTTACGGAAAAGGGAGAAAGCTTTCTCAGCGATCCATATAAAGTCACGTTGTACAAAGATCATGAATACGAGACCGAAGGCGAAGAAGAGGAAATAGAAAAAGAAGTAGTCAATACTACGGCTTACGATAAGGTGCTTTTTGATATGATCAAGCATCTACGCAAATCAGTCGCCAAACAAAAAGATATCCCTCCTTATGTTATTTTTCAAGATCCATCCATAGAGGAAATGGCGACACTCTATCCTACTACTATTGATGATTTAATCAAAATTGTGGGAGTAGGTGAAAGCAAAGCCAGGAAATTTGGCCAGCCGTTTTTAGAAATGATCGAAAAGTACGTGGATGAAAATGATATCATCACAGCTTCTGATGTACTCGTAAAATCCTCTGGTGTCAAGTCAAAAAACAAAATATTTATCATTCAGCAGATTGATAAGCAGATTGATCTTGAAGATATCGCCGAATCCAAAGACATGAAATACGAAGAGCTGATCAAGGAAATAGAGAATATTTGCGACGGTGGCACAAAACTCAATCTTGATTATTACATAGATCATGTGCTTGACGATGAACGGCAGGATGATATATATGATTATTTCCTCAATGCTGAAACGGACAGCATAGAAGTGGCCATGGAGGAGCTCGGTGAATTCTACTCAGAAGATGAAGTACGCCTAATGCGAATCAAGTTCATGTCTGAATACGCACATTAATGCCGAACTTTGATGGAATAATAAACTCAGACCGCCTATTTTTGGGCGGTTTTTTTATGCTCAAAAATTATAATAAATGAATGTATTGATAATTGGTGCAGGAGGAAGGGAACACGCTATTGCCTGGAAATTAAAGCAAAGTCCACTATGCAAGAAAATTTTCGTGGCACCTGGAAATGGAGGAACACATGATATTGCTACCAACTTGGAAATTGATGTCAAAAATGTTGAACAGGTAAAAGATGCAATCATTGAGCATAATATAGCGCTAGTCATAGTTGGTCCGGAAGAACCTCTTGTTAATGGTTTGGTGGATGATCTCAAAGCAGATCCGATTTTACAGAAATTGTTAATTATTGGTCCGTCCAAGGCTGGTGCCATGCTTGAAGGAAGCAAGGAATTCTCAAAGGATTTCATGTTAAAATATGGTGTGCCTACTGCAAAATGTCAAACTTTTGATGCTGAAAACATATCGGAAGGTTATGCTTTTCTTGAGCAATTGAAGCCGCCGTATGTGCTTAAAGCTGATGGCTTGGCTGCAGGAAAAGGCGTGATTATCACGGAAAATTTGGCTGAAGCCAAAGCCAGTCTAGACGATCTTATTTTAAATAAAAGATTTGGAGCAGCAAGTGCGCGTGTATTGATCGAAGAGTTTTTGGCAGGAATCGAACTTTCTGTTTTTGTGCTTACCGATGGGAAAGATTTTGTGGTCTTACCAGAGGCAAAAGACTACAAACGTATCGGGGAAAAAGACCAGGGTCCAAATACAGGAGGTATGGGAGCCATCTCTCCGGTGGTTTTTGCAGATCGCATTTTTATGAATAAGGTGATCGAAAAAGTCATCAAACCCACTGTTCGTGGTATCCATGAAGAAGGAATGGATTATTGTGGATTCATATTTTTTGGATTGATGAACGATGCAGGCGAGCCACAGGTAATTGAGTATAATGTGAGAATGGGTGATCCTGAAACTGAGGTGGTAATGCCGCGTATCAAGTCTGATTTAATGGAGCTTTTAATTGCCGCAGCAGAAGGCACACTTTCGCAAAAAGAAATTGTATTCGAACCATACACAGCATCAACTGTAATGTTGGTTTCAGAAGGATATCCTGGCGATTATGAAAAAGGCAGGGAAATCACCTTCAAAAAGGAAATTAAATCAGCTATTCCTTTTCATGCAGGAACGAAAAAGGATGGCGACAAACTTTTGACCAATGGCGGACGCGTAATGGCGGTAACTGGCTTGGGTAAAAACATGGGTGAAGCATTAAGTCGCAGTTATGAAGGTGTTTCATTGATCGAATGGAATGGAAAAAATTTCAGGAGTGATATTGGCTTTGATCTTCAGAGATTAGGTCAATAATCGAGGTAGCAGGAAGGAAATAGAAAACATTTCCGAGATTTTGTTTTAAGGAATTTCAAAGCGGAATGACTATTTGATGACTTCAACCACGCCATTTAAATTTCACAGGTCATATCTCATCACTGTTTAGCTGCTTGTTCATTATATTTGATAGTTAATCCAAAGAAAAAGAAATGGGATGTTCGTCGTGTGGTGTTGCGGGAGAGGATGGAGAGGTTAAAGGCTGTCAAAGCAATGGTGGATGTAGTACTGGTGGTTGTAACAAACTGAATGTTTTTGACTGGCTGT
Organism: uncultured Marinoscillum sp.; assembly: GCA_964353015.1. Taxonomy (GTDB): domain Bacteria; phylum Bacteroidota; class Bacteroidia; order Cytophagales; family Cyclobacteriaceae; genus JAMZMI01. Next base: position 20,860 of record CAYGUA010000031.1, read on the forward strand.
CACATATGGAGCGGCCTATTGAGCAGCATTATGACATTGTAGAAGTTCGGTTTAAAAATGGCCGAAAAGAATTTTTCAAAAATTCTGAAAACCTTGATTTGATAACAGGTGATGCTGTGGTTGTTGATGTACCTAATGGACATCATTTAGGTCATGTCTCTCTGCAAGGTGAATTGGTGCGTTTGCAAATGCGCAAAAAAGATGTCAAGGTTGACGATGACATAAAGAATATCTACAGAATCGCCTCTCAGCGAGATCTTGATAAATTCCGACAAGTTAAGAACCGAGAAATGCCGACGCTTTATCGAACCCGGCAGATTTTGGAAGAACTCAATTTGAAGATGAAGCTCACAGACGTGGAGTTTCAGGCGGACAATACCAAAGCCACTTTTTTTTACTCCGCTGATGACAGGGTAGATTTTCGGGAGCTGATCAAAAGATTGGCTGGAGAATTTAAAATCCGTGTAGAGATGCGCCAAATCAGTCTGAGACAGGAAGCTGCCAGACTTGGTGGCATTGGCTCTTGTGGCCGTGAGTTGTGCTGCTCTACCTGGCTGAGCGAATTCAAGAGTGTGGGAACACAAGCGGCTCGATATCAGAATCTTTCCTTGAATCCAAGCAAGTTGTCTGGCCAATGTGGCCGATTGAAATGCTGCCTCAATTATGAGTTGGATACATATATGGATGCTTTAAAAGATATTCCGGAAGTTGAAAAACCATTGTTGACTGAAAGAGGAGCGGCGCGCCTTCAGAAGACAGATATTTTCAGACGAATTATGTGGTTTGGATATGATGACGAAAATAGCTGGCATCCATTAAATATCGAGCGAGTAAATGAAATTTTGGCACTCAACAAAGCAGGGAAAAAACCATCTACGTTGATTTTGGATCAAATGCCAGAGGAGAAAGAACATGGTAAATTGAACAGCGATCTTGAAGCGATGGATCGTAAGTTCTCTGGAGGAAATACGGCCAAAAGAAAGAAAAAGCGAAAATTCAATAAAAACAGGAAACCAAACAATCCTGGTGAGAATAAGAACCAGCCTAGAAAATGAAATATTTAAAATTCCTTGCATTCGCTCTTGTGCTGGTGGCCTGTGATCAAGGGCGAATATTCGAACAAAATAAGACGATTACAGAAGGATACTGGTATGTGAATTCTATCATCGACTTTCAGTTTGAAATTGCTGATGCAGAAATTCCCTACAACATCTACAGTAATGTGAGTCATTCCTCAGATTACAATTTTTATAATCTGTATTACAAATTCACATTGAAAGATTCCACGGCTAAAGAAATAAAATCTGAATTGATCAATATCAATTTTTTTGATCCGAAATCAGGTGAGCCACTCGGCAGTGGGCTTGGTGATGTGTTTGATCATCAGCAGCTTATACTTGAAAACTTTGATTTTGAAAATCCAGGAAAATACCAGATTTCGTTTCAGCAATACATGCGTACGGATAGTCTTCCTAATATTCTTTCTGTTGGAGCTCGAGTCGAGCGAGTTATCATTGAGTAGTCCGGAATAAAAACTTTTCTAGTTTTTCATGAGCCAGTTTCTGATCAATCCAGAATTCACGGCTGTAAAATTGAACATAAGGCCAGTGCTTTTCCTGAAAATGTTCGAAGCGATAATTGTATGCCTCTTTCGATGAAATCGTGTCGTAAAAAAGCTGATCGTCCGTAAGAATCAACCCGCCATATTTTCCATTGGATTTGACTGTGAGGTCAGCGAAAGGCAGCTCCTGATAAATTTCTGCTTGTAGTGACAAGGCTCTGAGTTTGTGTTTCAGATACCAATCTTGCCCATGATTTGTTTCAGAGTTGGGTTTCGGCTTCCATTTACCCTCACTTACCTGATGGGCATATTCAAGATAGCTCTTCAATAATTTTGGGCCAGGATTTTTCAAATCTTCTGTTTTGAGCTCAGATGGCATGAGACTCGTAATCACATATATTTCTTCCTTTGCTCTGGTGATAGCAACATTCAGACGATTTTCTCCCCCAGCCACATTTAGACTTCCAAATTTGAGAAGGAGCTTTCCGTTTTTGTCTTTGGCATAGGCTGTGGTGAAAATGATGATGTCTTTTTCATCACCTTGTACGTTTTCAATGTTTTTTACAAAAAAAGAATCAGGCAAACTCAGTCCTTGATTTGCAATTTCTACATCCAAAAGATCTTGTACATGACTTTGCTGTTTGGCATTGAATGTCACTATTCCAATTTCCTTTTTTGGAAATTTCTTAAGCAAATCTGCGACAAGCTGCACCGTTTTTTCTGCCTCTACCTGATTGATATTATCTTCCCAAATACCATCAGTTTTGATGAAATGAATGGCTGGTGACATTTTTTGCATCCTGTTAAACTCTGGTAGAAGTTTGAGTTTACCATTATAAAAATGTGTATTTGAAAACTCGATCAGATCAAGCGATTGACTTCTGTAATGTCCCTGTAAGCTGATTTCTGGCAGATATTGTTTGGCTAGATTGAGTAAAGAATCGATCTCTAACTCAGGAATGTCTGAGTCATCATCATCTTCCCACCGCACTCTGTAGAGATCATTTGGCTGTAATTGCTTGTCGTCACCTGCAATCACAACCTGCTTGCCACGATACATTCCTGGTATACCACGTTCCGCAAAACATTGAGAAGCCTCATCGAAAATCACCAAATCAAAATGCTCTTCCATCGGAAAAATGGCAGAAGCAGATTCTGGTGAAGCCATCCAGCAAGGCAAAATAGAAAAAAGCTCTTCACTGTATTGAGAAATCACACGGCGAATTGGCCATACCTTTCTCTTTTTTGTGACCTGATGATATAGGTCACGATAGGTGACAAGGTTGTTGAGCCGATTATATTCCAGGTCTTTATATGTCTTTTCTCGTGACTTTAGAAGCAATATTTCCCTGCTCGTCTGCATTTTTTCATTAATTGATTCCTGCAAATCGCGTGTCAGATGGTCAAGTTTGAGGGAAGATACTGCTCTCAAAATCGGGTGTTTTGACTCAATATGATCAACCCAAGCCAACGCCACACTATTAGAAAAAATTTCAGGAATCGACAATTTATCTTCATTTTCCAGCTGCAGCAGGGTTTGGATTACTTTGATTTCCTCAGCAGACATTGATGCCTCTATTTTGTCATATTCCACAAATGCATCAAAATCTTTGTTTAGTTGCTTTTTTAGTTCTTCAGCATTCTCTCTACCAAGCATGAGCGATCGAATTTGCTTTTCATCGAGATATCTGCTCCAGAGCTGAGTTTGTGTTGGCACTTTCTCAATGAATTCAAGCAGCGTTTTGAGCATGCTGATATAGCTTTCCCTCGTATGATCCTTATCCGGCGCAAAATCAGTGAGCGTTCTTATAGTATTGGAGATGTCATTGGATTTGAATGCTAGCTTTTGGTAAAAAAACCAGTTTTGGATATCGATCATCCTAAATCCTTTAGGGAAATCAATCAGCCATTTGGTATTTTGGATATTAGTAAGGATATGTTCGAAATTGAGCCTATTGTCAATTCTAGCCAGCAAAACTTCGAAACCTTCCTTGTTACTTTTCAGATTGTTGGCTACTAGCACACGAGTGACAAATATTTTTTCTTTCGAAAATATGCGCCATTTGAGCCATTTAAATAACCCTTTTCGTGCTTTGATCGCACTTTCAAGAGCCTCTTGAAACCGACCTAGATCTTTTGATTCTACTGATTTTTCAACCCCGGCACCTTTGAAGCATTGCAAGGTAGTTCGCTCCAAATCCGTGAGCCATGGTGGTCTTTCGGTTTGGTTTGCCTGCATGAGCTGGTAGTACTTGAAGACCAACTCATTGTCCAGATTCACTATAAGTTGGCCAATGCTTTCTTTGTGAGTGAGGAAATGAAGACAAGTTTCATAGTCCATCGGAGACTTTAGAAATGCAGCTGATTCCTTTTTCAGCTGTTCCTGAAAGCTCTTCGTTTCGTCAATAATTTCTTTAAGCCGTGTCAACTCCAAAGATGAAAAAGCTGAATAATCAGGTCTATGAGTCCAGAAATGATTTACTTTTTCAAATCGCTCATAATATTCCAGATATTGCCTGAGTAACGTCGTAAATTTTGGCATGCGCTCATAATGAAAGCGCCGATATTCCTGATTTATGGAAATTGATGGTTTTTCTGGATCGGAAATGAGGTAGAGCTCCTTGACCGATTTTCCACATTCTGATTCATCATAGAGCGCCTTTTTAAACTCGTCCAGTTCTTCTACGACCTGATCAATTTTTCTACTTGACTGTAGAAATGTACGCTCAAGATAAATGGCATCCAGACCATTATTTTTCTGTTTGTACTGATCAATGTTATCAATTTGTCGGGCTATTTGATCGAAAATACTTTTGCGGTCATTCTTGAAATCATGAACCAAACCAACAAAGTCATGCATTTCTTTTGTTTTCAGCCTGTTGTAAACCACATCAAGGGCAGCTTTTTTCTGGCAAATCAGAAGCACATTTTTACCCCGAGCTATGTAGTCGCAAATCAAATTGCTGATAAGTTGTGATTTGCCTGTGCCGGGTGGTCCTTGCACGACCATCGAATTTCCCTTTTTGATTAGCTGGATGGCGCGCTCTTGTGAAGCATCGCATGGAAATGGGGTGAAGGTGTTTTCTTCTTTGACTTTGTCTGAAAATTTAGTTTTTCCTTCATCTTCCGGATCTGTTTTTTTCCTATCCTTGAAGAAGTCGGATATGTCTTTCACAACATCTTGTTCCAGAAGTTTCACATAATCAGGCACAAGATATGATCCAGCTTGTGGAAAAATGCCCAACACGGCTTCTGGGAATAATTTTAAAGTTCCTGTTTTCTCGCTGCTGTCTAAATCGGATTTTTTGAAATTTTTAAATGGAGTCAGTTTATCCAGGAAATTATCCTGATTAAAATTGATTTCCAGATGGCTATCTTTCAGTATTTCATAAAGCAAGGTTCTGAACGCCAGCGCATCTTCATCCAGATCTGACAATGTTTTTTCAACCAATTCTTCATCTACTGCGATTTTGTTATAATAAGAATATGCAAGTAGAAATGTCTTATTAAAAGTAATGTTGACATCTTCTCTTTGCTTTAGATACCAGGTGTTTTGGTTAAGCTCCAGATGAACAGGAAAAAATATCAAAGGCGCTCTAACCAGGGTATTATCGGCGAATTTCCCCCTGACGAATGGCCATCCCACATATAAATCACGTGCACCACGTTCTTGAAAAATGAATTTCTCAATTCGATCAATTTTTTTCAATTTCTGGGAAGTACGATTGGCGTCAGCATCGTGTGTGTCTATTTCATTGAGTAAAGGGATTTTGCTCTTCTTAGCGATTAGATTTTCAATCACATTAAAGCTTGGATTATTAAGCGCATGATCAAATTCATGCAAATCAATTGACTGATCAGAGATCAATCTGAGAAAGAGCAGCGATCGATTGTTGCTTGATAAGTTTGTAAGCCTCCTAAGGTATGATTGTAATATTTTTTCCATTTACAAGTCCTGCTGACTCACAGAAATATAAGGATATAATTTTTGATAGAGACTATCGGTCATCAACTTAAGTTTAAGTAAATCCGAAACCTGCCCATAATCGCCGTGTACTTTTCTATAATTTAATATGGATTTCGCCATTTTATAATTTATATATGGATGCGATGCTAAATACTTCAGGGAGTCAGAATTGATATTCAATTGCACAAGACTATCGGTTACAAATGAGATTTCTGATAATGACTCAAGGAGCTCTGGGCTGAGTCCATAAACTTCATTTAGTTGATTTTCATTGTGAAATCCTCCTAATGAACTTCGATATTTTACAATTCTTTTTGATAACACAGGACCAATTCCTTTGATTGATTGTAGCTGCGTGGTGTCAGCGTTGTTCAGGTTAAGTTTGTTTTCTGACGTATACTTTGGGCCGAATTCTTTTTTTTCATGGAAATCACCCGAGCCAGATTTTTTATTATCATCTGATTTATACTTAGTCCAATTTTTATCAAATGGTTTTTTAGTTTTATAATTCGTGGCTTCAGCCAGATTTTCTCGGCCAAATTGAAATCCAGAATATTTGCTAGCTGGTTCTTCTGCCTCTTTGATACATATTTGATCCTCGACTTGTTTAGCCCAATTTTCAAGCTTTAACCGGTCTTCAGCGGAGTAGGAGGCGTTTTGATGTTTATTATTAATATAAATTCTTGGCATGATTGCAAGTAAAATGATAAGCACTAGAAGCAACCAAGTTCCGTTTATCTCCGTCTTGGAAAAGCCAAATGCTTCTTGAAGCCATTTATTTATTAATTTCATGATTATTGATTTGGAGAAATTATGACTTTTGTCATGCTGTTTTAACCAACGACTGTTTTATTTTTGCAATCCTTCTTATAAATCTAATAAGTGAAAAGGTTTAAGTCAATAAGTATTTCATATAAAACGGCAGATATCGAGCTACGTGAGCGCGTTTCTTTTAGCGAAGAAGGCACACGTAAGTTTTTGAGAACCTGTCAGGAAATGCTCGGATTAAACGAAATCATCGTTTTATCTACCTGTAACAGGACGGAGGTTCATTACATAGCTGATGATGACTTGAAATCACAATTGTGTGGATTGATCAATATTTATCACAACTTGGAGACTTCTTGTGAACCACACTTTTTGTCATATGAAGGAAATGATGCAGTTAAGCATCTTTATGAAGTTGCGCTTGGCGTAGATTCTATGGTGCTTGGCGATATTCAAATTACCAATCAGGTGAAAAATGCCTATCAATGGGCAGCAGATGAGGCCACAGCTGGTCCATTTTTACATCGATTACTTCACTCTATTTTTTATACCAATAAGCGAGTAGTGCAGGAAACTGAGCTACGTGATGGCACGGCATCTACTGCATCTGTTGCTTCAGATCTTATCAAACAATATGTAGTTGGTTTTGAAAACCCAACAGTACTTGTTTTAGGTTTGGGCGAAATTGGACAGACCGTAGCTGAAAACCTTAAAGGGATTAAGGCAAATATCAGAGTTGTAAATAGAACAAAAAGCAAAGCTGAGGAGCTTGCCAATACATTGGGATACCAGGTTGGTTATTACAATGAAATTGAAAAGGAAATACTTGCAGCGAATGTTGTGGTTTCTGCGATGCGCGCCGATCAGCCGATCATCACTGCAGAAACTCTTGGTAAATCCACCTCACCAAAATTAATGATTGATCTTTCAGTGCCAAGAAGCATAGATGAGTCGGTGGAGTTAGTTGGTGGCATTTTGTTATATAATGTAGATCAACTGGATCAAAAAGCATCTGAAACGCTTGAAAGGAGAAAATCATCTTTGCCACAAGTTGATCAAATCATTGATGAATCTATTGCAGAGTTGGAAGATTGGACTCAGGAGATGGAAGTATCGCCTACAATTAAAAAATTAAAGAACGCCCTTGAAGACATACGTCGTGAGGAAATGGCCAGATACATTTCAGTATTAAGTGAAAAAGAAGCTGCCATTCTTGATAAAGCCACCAAAGGCATGATACAGAAGGTAATGAAATTACCAGTTCTTCAGCTCAAGGCAGCTTGCAAAAGAGGCGAAGCAGAGACACTTGTGGAAGTGCTCAATGACCTGTTCAATCTTGAAAAAGAAACAGCCACAAAAGCTGACTAAATCCCGAAATCTTATTTTGAATCAATTTATTTCCATGCTGATCCTGGTGATGGTTAATCCATTTCTTGCATGGTCTGCAGATGAAAATTATCAAATTGTCAAATCGGGCCAGTTTCAAGGTTTAGCCAATGATTTAGGAGAAATCATCATCCCGCCAGTTTATGATGCTTTGGGTTGGTCTGATGGATCGGTTTCAGTTCATGCTGATCTTATCGGATATTTTGAAGATGATCATTGGGGTCTTATTTCAATAAAAAACAAGAAAATCACCGGCCCACAATTCACCATACTTTTAACACATGATGCGCATCGAATAAAAGCAGCCATAAAAGGGAAGTTCTCAAATCACCTTTTTTATGGTTTGCTCGATGAGAAAGGCGATGTGATAATCCCTTTCAATTATTTTTCAATAGATCAATTTGACTCGAACTTGTTGCTGATTTCTGAATATCGAGAGCGAGCGACATTTTATGGGCTCATAGCCTCAACCGGGAAAACTGTGCTTCCAGCGGCCTACTCAGAAATAACTCATCTTGGAAATCTCCTTTTGGGTCGTCGGGATTCCAAAATGAAAATTTTTGATCTACAAGGCAATTCGATTTTTGATTTTTGGCTTGATGAGGTTTCAGCACAAGATGGAGGATTTTTGGTCAAGCGTGAAGGCCGATATGGGTTTGTAAATGCAGATGGGAGCATCAGAAACGAGGTGATTTTCAAAAAAATTGAAGGAGCTGTTATTCAAAAGTTTAACGAATGGAAAATCGTAAATATTCAAGATAAAGATGAGACGACAATTTCGTGTGATTCGCTTACTCAAAATGAGAATGATACATGGATAGCACATGTCAATAATGCGGAACACTTGCTAAGTCAATCCACAGCAAGGTTATTTGATAATCAGGAAAATCAGCTGATCGATACTTATGAAGGGTTCTTTCTCATGCAAAATCGATCCACCTTGAAATGGAATGTATTCAAAGAAACTGGTGAAGCAATTTTATTAAATAAGGATTTTATCAAGCTTGACAGTGGATTTATGTACGTCTTGCATCAGGATAGATGGGACATTTATAACTATTCCGGAAAACAAATAAACGAAAGGAGCGTCGGTAAAATCCTTGGAACACAAAAGGGATTGATTGCCGTAAGAAATAATGGTTATTGGGGATGGATGGATTTTAATGGAAATCTCACTGTAAGGTATAAATATGATCAGCTAAAGTTTGGTGCTTCATCAGATCAGTTTATCATGCAATATGTCGGGAAATGGGGTGTAGCAGATTTTAATGATGACATCATAATCTCACCTGATTATGACAAAGTTGAAGAAGTTGCTGGATTTTATGTGTGTCACAAAGGGCAACACAAAAAAATTATTGATGCAGATGGGCAAATAATTTATCATACCACCGGTGAAATATTTGAGAAGCAAATGTTACTGGTTCAGGAAGATTCACTTGTCGGAGCTGTGTTGCCATCAGGGTTTATTATTGAACCGGCGTATGATTCCATTAAAGTTATATCAGGGTTTTTTAAGCTAAGAAAAGGCGCTTATGTAAGCTTGATTGACAGTTTGGGATTGGAAATCATCAGTTTTAGAGATGAATTACAGGATATAGCGGAATTTTCGGATAATTGGTTTTTAGTGAAAAAAGATCAAAGTTTCGGATTTATTGATTCGGAAGGTCGATTAAGAATTGCTAATAGATATGATGCAGCCAGAATGTTTGCCGATGACATGGCCGCCATCCAGCTAATTGGTAAATGGGGATTTATAGACAGGAATGAAAAATTGAAGGTGCAGCCATTTTATGATGAGGTCTCAGATTTCAGAGATGGACTAGCCAAGGTTCGAATTGAAGATAAATGTGGAATCATAGATCCGGAGGGGCGCGAGGTGATTGGGCTGGAATGGAAATCTATTCAGAGACAACCCACAGGAAACTTTGTGGTTGAAGATTTTCAGAATCGTTTTGGATTGGTAAATATGGAAGGTGAAATGATACTATCCCCAATATTTGAGTCCATGGAAGATACTCCAGGATCGCTTGTGATTGTTGGAAAATTTGGTAAAAAGGGCGTTCTCGATTATCAGGGGTTTTCAAAATACTCCTTCAAATATGACGATATTCAAATCAAAGGAGATTTTGTGCTCTTGCTTGAAGTAAGTCAGAATTAGCCGACAATCACTTCACAAATTGCATTCGTGTCGTAATACTTGCGTATAGTAGCCGATATTTCTTCCGCAGTAGTCTGATCAAGCACCTCCATGAAATCACTCCAATATTGATTCGTCAAGCCAGCCAAATGATTATTGGTAATAAGATGCATCGAATTGAAGCAGGAGTCAAAAGACATGAGCCATTTTCCCTTCAAATAACTTTTTAATGTATGTACTTCCTCCATTGAAGGCAATTGGGACTGCAAGAGCAAAATCTCTTTTTTTATCTCAGCTATTGCCAACTCAGATTTTTCTTTAAGCACGTCAGTGCCTATGACCCAATACGATCCTTCCTTTAGATGTACCAAGCTGGAGCTAATACCATAAGTCAGCCCTTTTTCTTCTCTGATGTTTTTCATCAATCTGGATCCGAAAAATCCGCCGAGCAATTCGTTAGCTATTTTGAGTTTATGAATATCGGGATGTGATTTTGAAATGGTTAGTGCTCCCAACCTCAGGCTAGACTGCACAGAATTGTCCCAGTTTATATGAACATTGCCAGTAGATGCCAATTTGAAACCTGTCGTGGCTGGGTTGGCATCAAATGAAATTGCGTCAAGTTTATTTTTTATGATTTTGATTTCTTGCGAATCCACAGCACCGGCTAAAAATAAGGTTGGCTTTATTTTAAAGTGGGAACCATAAAAGTCTTTGACCTGATCCAAAGAGGTATTATTTACATCATCTACCTGAATGATCTGACCATAAGGGTGGAATTCACCAAAAATTGATTTTCTAAAATTCAGACCTGCAAAGCTGTTTGTCTTAGCGTGCATTTGTCTGATTTCTTGCTTGCGTATTGTTTTTTGTTTTTCGAATTCCTTCTCCGGAAACACAGAATCTCCTATCATTTCAAAAATGAGCGATACCTGACTTTCGAAATATTTTTTAAGACAATATAATCTGATGAAAACGTGATCGAGCGTGGGTGTGATTTCCAGATGACTACCGTAATAGTCAAGCATGTTGGCGATCTCATTACTGGATTTTGCAGATGTTCCTTCCTGAAGCATTTTAGCTACCAGATATCCGAGACCAGGAGTATGCTCATGACCTCTGCCCAAGGGAATCACACAGTCAAACATGATAACTGGTTGGTCATGCTGACGCAACATAATCAGATCTATTCCAGATAGATTAAGAAGCTCAGCTTCGGGGAATTTTGGTTTTGATATCTCGTCGGAGACGGGAACTACTGACCTGTCAATCATTCAAAAAATGTACTTAGGATTCGGTTTTATCCATGTTGAACTGGAGGGATATTCTTAATGTATCTCCAAGAGGATGGTCTTTTTGTTGAGGTACCAAATAAGATAAATCGATACCAAAAATTTGATATTGGAAACCTAACCCTGCTGTAAAATATTTTCTGTTTCCCTTATTTACATTTTCTGTGAAATACCCTACACGCAAAGCAAAAGCATCTCTGTACATGTACTCTGCTCCGAACGACAGCATAATTTCCTGCATTTCTTCGGTGAAGCCATTGGGAGCATCAGAGAAAGAACCAAAGGTTCCGCTTAATAAAGTACGATCTGGATCTTTTCCTTTTAGGATGTTGAATTTTCCTGTTGATGGGTTGAGTATACGGTCTCCATTCTCATCTAATTCGTAAATTGGTGGAGTAGGTACCAATAATTTATTGGCATCTATCATGATTGTAATGGAGTTGTAAGGGTCAATATTAGTTTTAAATGAACCACCCAATTTGAGATTTGTAGGGATAAAATCTTCGTTGCTTTCATTGCTATAGTTCACCTTTTGACCAAAATTGGAAAGGTTCGCTCCAAAGGCAATTTCAGAATCTGTTCCTGAGAAAATAATTTCCTTGTGATAATAATAACCAATATCTACAGCCACACTAGTTGCTGCTTTGGCATCTGGTGCACCACTGATATTTCCAGCGATGTTTGACCAAATAAATCTTGTAGTTACACCTACTGACATGTTTTCAGTAAGTTTCCTTGAATAAGTACCATCCACAGCCAATTCCTGAGGATTTTCGATACCAAGAGGAAACCCTTCACTATCAGTCAGCTGAATTTCTCCTAAATCAAAATATCTGAAGGAGGCACCAAATGTTTGAAGTCTGTCTATTTTCTTATAAAAGGTTAGATAGTTCAATGACATGTCATTGACTATTTTACCTAACCAAGGAGAGTATGAGAACGATAATCCAAGATCGTTTTCTATGAATGCAAGTTTGGCGCTATTCCAATGTGCGCTAAATACATCGGGACTAGAGGCTACCCCAGCATCCCCCATTGCAGAACCTCGACTATCTGGGGCAAAACTTACGAATGGGACAGCCACTGTGATAGGATTTCTTCGGTCGTCCTGTCCTGTGATTTGTTGGTTATTAGACTGTGCCCATGTTACCAAAGGTGCAGCCACTGCGATCATCAACCAAGTCTTTCTAAGACTATTTTTCATTCCCTCTTGCATATTAAAAAGTTTGCAAAGATAATTCAATTATTAATTAAGAGCCTATTAATCACCTCATTGGTTGCTCCATCAGTGGTGCTGGTCACTTGCAATTTATAAAAATATACTCCCTTTTTCAGTCGGTCTCCTTTTTGGTTTTCCATGTATTGGGTCAGTTGATCCACTTTGGAATTCACATCATCCAATTCAAAGATCCATTCATTTACCTTACTTCCCATCATGTCGTATACTGCGATTTTCACAATAAGCTCATCTCCAAGTCGATCATGTTCGAAGCTAAATGTAGTCTCACCGGTCATTGAAACCGGATTTGGATAATTCATAATATTGAATAATCTTATTTTAGGCGTGTCGGATACCTTAAACTCAACATCTTTTGTGCTATAATTATTGTACGAGTCCCAAACTTTAAGTGTACCACGATAGGTTCCTTTTGGGAAATTCTCAATTGGGTAAACGATCGTGCCTTTGGTATAATCATCTAATGCAGAGGTATAAAAATCATTGAGCATTAGCTCCAAGGTATCATTCAGCGTGAGCGTAATATTTTGGTTAAAACCATTGGTGCTGATGTTGATTCCATTTTCATCAGACAGATTCGCAACAAAAAGACTGCTAGGTCCGACCACATCTCCATTTTTAAACGTAGGTTCATTTAGATAGACATTCACTATAGTTGGTGGTGTCTGGTCATTTTGAAGCTCATCTGATCCGCCAATAATGAAGTTTTGTGATGCACCGCCCGCATCTATGAAATCCTCATCATTAGCCGCATATACTTTAATGCGTCCTTGTTCATATTTATATGAAGAATTTTTTGGGAGTAGAAAAGTTGTTGAAAATGCCCCTTGAGAAACCGTAACATTTCCTCTGAAAAGTGCATTGTCCTGAACAGTGTAGGTAAATGGATCGTTTATTTCTCCTGGAATTCCGTTCGTCTCAGGATTATCCAAGCCAAGTGTGGTTTTTTGTCGTGGTATATCCCAAACCGTGACGGTAGCTGTGCCATTAAATGTTTCTAATTCAGAATCCCCTTGATAAACTTTACCAGTTAACGTTATTTTCTCCAACGCACTTAAAGTATCCATTTCACCATCCAAATTATCGAAGCGGATTTCATATTTCGGATAATTTAAGGTAAGCATAGGGTCTCCTAATAGCGCGAAATTTCTGTTTATTGGCCCTTGTAAGCTATTGTTTTTTGTCAATCTCATGACATCTCCAAGTCTGATGGGCACACCACCTTCTCTTAGAAATACATTTTCATGAAATGCTGAATTGACTAGATAGTTGGTCTGCGCATAAACTGCTCTTGTTGTGCTGATCAATGCAATTGCACCACCGTTTGGATTGAGCAACATTGCCTCCGCACCAGAAGTGGTAGAGGGATCATCGTAGACACCAAAATTACATGTGGCAGTAACCATCAAGGGTAGTTTATGACGGTTATTGAGCCTATTAATGAAAGGGATGTCAATTACTTTTTCCTGCATCAGTTCACCTGGTCCTCCATGACCTAAATAATCAATGATCAAAGCTCCATCAGCAAATTGTTCTTCTAAGGCTAGTTTCATTCTTGGGCTCCTGTAGTCGGGCTGTTCAAAGTTGTCGAGAAATAGACGCGATGCATCATAAAGAGGCTGGGTATTTTTTATTATTCCATGCAATCTTTCCACGTCTCTCATATGGACGTTGTTGTCGCCATCATCGGCAATATATGCCAATTCAGTTCGCCATTTGCCCAGGGTATTTACGCTGGTGACATACCTCATAATTTTATCTACTACATCTTTGGCCTCCTGCTCTGTAGTGACTGGGATTCTGCCAATTCCTATTTCGAGTGTGTGGTCGACATAATTAAATGGTGTGCCTTGTGGAGTTTGATCTCCTTCGTACCAATAGCCTTCTTCGTCTTCAAAAAATCCAAAAAAATCATCGGAAGAGTGACTGAATAATCTATGGATAGATTCGCGTGATTCATATACCGGCACGAAATTTTGATCGGTTAATGTCCTCAAAGCTGGGACATTGTGGTTTTTAAGAATCTTTTTGTAATCGAATGAACAATCGCCAAAAAGCAAAGCATATTTCAGATGTTCTCCCCCCTTTTTCCATACATAACGCAGATAATCGCGTATTGCAGTAACATCCTGCATCCCGGATGAAAACTCATTATAGATCTGACGCGGAGTGACTACTGCCACTTGGAGGCCATCTTGAAGTAGATGAAAATCTGCCAAACGCTGTGCCTGAGTTATAAACTGGGGAGCAGAAACAATGATACCATCTACTCCTATGTTTGACTTTATATTTTGGTTAGGAATTGACTTAAAATTTGATGGTGAAGTCAGGTTTTGGAAATCAAAAACCATATATTCATTTATTTGCCCTGATCCTTCTTCATTGAAATTCAAGGAAGACCCTCCAGTTTCAAATGATTGATTTTTTGGATTGATCACATCTGTTACATTCCAAATCATCACATTAGATTTACCCGCTGTATTAATCGAAAACGTTCTGTTTTGATTGATACCTTCTCTGTTTCTAAATTTTGTCTGATTCTCATAAAGCTTTAATTCCCGCTTGAAACCAAGAATGAAATAATCAAGATAGCCTTGACTGGAACCTACGCCCACACCAGTTTCGTTGAAAACAATGCCTATTTCGAGATTTTCTGATGTGTTATTTTCTATAGAATAAAATTGAGGGTATTCGAATGCACGGTCAGTATAAGTACTGGATGAAATTGCTGAAACAGGAACATTTCCTAGGTTGGTTTGATTAAAGTTCACATCGAAAGAAGCGGGAAACTCCGATGCACCTAAAAGCAGTATGTTTATTCCAATTGAATCTTGAATTCCGGGAACTTTGTATTCAAAGGATTTGCTGGCCGTATTGACAAAGGAGTTACTATATGGAAAGCTATACCATTCCCGACCCGAGTTTAGTAAATTATCCTGATCATCTTCTCGAATGATATAATCATCGTAATAGTCGATAATTAACCCGCTAGTCGCTGGATTGGCTGTGGTCTCAACTCTCAATCCTTGGTTTCCCCCGAATGTCAGAAAATAATAGGTAGTATCGGAATAAATGTTTTTATCATAATCCAGAGAACCATCAGGGAGCATGTTGATTTTATGTGGACTATTTCCATAAAACAAAATATAATCACCCTGGTCAAATGAGCCATCGGATTCACCAATAGCATAAATGGCATTCTCGGGAGGGTCATCATATCGGAAGGCATTGTTCTCCTGCGGCAATATTCCGCCCCCTCCAGTACCGTAAATTTTAATTGTGCGTGGATCCAGATTATTGACACGTATCTTCAGGTCTTTCGAAAGAAAGTCATAGTCTATCTTATAAATACCGCTTTCAGCAATTCCTATTTTGTACCAACTGCCTTCCTTTAGCACACTTTGGCATAAAGCGACATTGCTTACCATGATGGCTAAAAATAGTATAAAAATGGTACGTAAGTTCATGCTAATTGTCAAACGGTCATCACAACACAAAAGTATTAGAGATCAGTTTCAACAGCGTTTTTAGATGCAAAATTCCCGACAATTGATAGAATTATATAAGTTGGGATGACGTAAACCAGCCCTTTCCAGCCAAAAATAACAATCAATAATGCTGAAATCAGCATTAGAATGTATTTCATCATGTTTTTCCTGAATCCAAAAGATGAAAACTTTAAGGCCAGCATGGGTATGTTTGAAACTAATAAAGCACAAGAAATTAGTGTAAGTGCGATCAGCCACCAGCCATCTAGCTGGAATGGTATGAATGTAAGTGAGGTAATCATGATGGCATTAGCTGGAGTAGGCAATCCTATAAATTGCTCAGTTTGTCTGGTATCAAGATTGAATTTGGCCAGTCTTATCGCGCTGAAAGGCGCAATTAATATTCCAATGTAGCTCAGTGTAATTGGTGTCAAAGTGCTTTGACCAATGGCACCTTGCATGTACAATGCTGGCAACAATCCAAAAGAAATCATGTCCGCAAGTGAGTCCAATTCTTTGCCAATATCCGACTTGACATGAAGCATACGTGCGGCAAATCCATCAAAAAAATCAAAAATTGCTGCGAGAATCACAAAATAGATGGCATTCCACAAATCACCCTTCACAATCGAAATACATCCCAATACCCCTACAATTAGGTTCAGACATGTCAGGAAATTTGGAATATGTTTCTTCATATGATCAGGCCTTTACAAAAGGGTTATTTTCTCTTTCAAAACCAACAGTAGTTTCAGGTCCGTGCCCAGGATATACAATTGTTTCCTTAGGTAAGGTGTAAATTTTTTCTTTGATATTTTTCAATAACATTTCGTGATTACCCCCTGGTAAATCTGTGCGTCCGATGCTTTGCCTAAATAAGACATCTCCACCGATCAATGTTTTTTCATTTTCAAAATAAAAAACCTGATGGCCAGCAGAATGCCCGGGCGCCTCGATTACTTTGAAGCTGACATTGCCAAATTGAAGGATTTCATTTTCCTTAATAAAGCTATCCGGTTCACCCTTGGTATAACTTTGGATGCCCCATTGCGGTGCATAAACACCTACAGCTTCGTAGGTAGTCACCTCGTTTTCTGGTACGAATAGAGGGCATTTGAAATAATCTTTTAGAAAATAATTGCCCAACACATGATCGATATGGCAATGAGTGTTGATGATAAATTTTACCTTAAGACCTTCATCTTTAATAAAACCCATGATTTCATCTCTCTCGTATTTTTCATAACATCCCGGATCTATGATGACACACTCCTTGGTGTCATCCCAAAGGAGGTAGGTGTTTTCATAAAATGGGTTGAATACAAAAGATTTGATTTCCATGATCTATCACAAGCCTAATTCCTACAAATTTGTATAAAATTAGTGAGTCTTGAAGAAAGTTGATTACCTCATTGTAGGGCAAGGAATAGCCGGGTCTGTTTTAGCACTTGAACTGCTGAAAGCAGACAAGGAAATTTTCATCATAAATCGTGAGACTGAAAACACCTCTTCCAATAAAGCTGGCGGACTATATAATCCCATAACCGGGAGAAATATGGTGAAAACATGGCTTGCTGACGAGCTATTTTCTGGTTTGGAGCAATATTATCAATCCTTGGAGACACTTCTTGAAGCAAACTTCCTTTTTCCAAAACCTATTTATCGGCCATTTTTTTCTTTTGAAGAACAAAATGACTGGCAAGGCAGAGCACCAAACACTGATTACGCAATGTTTGTTAAACAAATTCATTCTAATTCATTAAATGTATCAGGGGTCGAAGACACTTGTGGTGGTTTGGAATTGAATGTTTGTGGTTCTGTGGATTTGCCTATACTGGTAGGTGCATCAAGAAAATATTTTATCAATAAGGGAGTTTATCTATCCGAGGTGTTTGATTATGATGCAATGGAGGAATCTGGCAAGGGGTATATATACAAAGACTTTTTTGCTAAAAGGGTGATTTTTTGCGAAGGCCCTGAAGCGATAAAAAATCCGTATACCAAACACCTGCCATTTAAGCCGGTGAAAGGAGAATTGATAGACATAAAAACGGATTTACCTTCGAACCGAATTTTGAATCGAAGTGTTTTTATGCTTCCCAAAAACGGAATTTTTCGTGTTGGTTCCACCTATGATCATTCAGCATTGGACTATGAACCAACTGAAGCTGGAAAAAAAAATATTGAGGCCAGGTTGGGCAAGCTTTATCGAAATGACTATCAGGTTGTTGGTCAATCAGCTGGGGTTCGACCAGCCACATTTGATAGAAGACCATTCATTGGTTTCTTGAGCAGACATAAAAATATTGGCGTATTCAATGGCTTTGGAACAAAAGGCGTTTCTTTAGTTCCTTTTTTTGCAACCCAATACGTAAATTACTTGTTGGGTAAAGGAGATTTATATCCTGATGTGGATCTCAAGAGAGTAGATAGTTGATAGATATGAAAAGATTTTTGTTTTCGGTCTTATTTCTAAGTTTGGCGCTGGCTGGATCAGCCCAGTATTACTATACGGAATTTGGTCAAAACAGAATTCAGTACAAGAACTTCGATTGGTACTTTTATTCTACCAACAATTTCGAAGTTTACTACTATTCCGGAGGGCAGGCCTATGCCATTCAGGCCATGGATTTCTTAGAGGAAGAATTCATCAAGCTCACCGATGTGCTTGGATACGCACCATACACCAAAACAAAGATTTTCATCTACAACTCTGTACAGGATCTGCAGCAGAGCAATATTGGAATTGGCGGGGATGTTTTCACCATTGGTGGGAAAACAGATTTCGTAAAGCTACAAGTGGAGATAGCTTATCCAGGAAAAGGGTTGGATTTCAAACAAGAAATTATCGAAAAGCTGTCGGATATTCTCATCAATGATATGATGTTTGGTGGCAGTCTGGCAGAGATATTTCAGAATGCTTATCTACTTGCGCTTCCCGAGTGGTTTATTGGTGGGGCGTCCAGATACCTGGCTTATGGATGGTCTGACGACATGGATGATTACGTCCGTGATTATCTTCAGCGCAAGAAAATTTCAAAATATCTAAAAGTACAAGGTGAAGATGCTGCGCTGATTGGTCAATCGATTTGGAATTTCATAGCCATTAAATACGGGAATGGTAATATCTCGAATATTTTGAACCTGACCAGAATCATTCGTAATGAAGAAAACAGCATAGCAAGTACTTTGGGAGTGGGGTTCAAGCAATTTCTAGAGGATTGGAAAAACTATTATCAGATTCAGAATGAAGAAATAGCCATCAATTATTTGGCACCAGAGGAAGATGAAGTAGAAGCGGAATTTAGAAACAACCGGGTGCATATTGGTCATGTTGAGCTCAATACAGCAGGAAACAAAGTGGCTTATACCTATCATAAAAATGGTAAATATGAGGTAATCGTTTCCGATCTGGAATCAGGCAAACAGCACAAAGTGATGGAAGGTGGATATTTAATCAATGATCAACAAATCGACAGAAATCTTCCACTTCTCGATTGGCAAAATGATAACACACTTGGTGTAATATTTTTCAAAAGAGGCTATCTCTATTTAAATACCTATGATTTGGCATCAGGCCAAAGACTTCAAAAACCATTAACCAGATTTAATCAGATAGAAAGTTTCTCCTTTAATGATAATGGTAAGCTGGCTGTGATCAGTGGAGATGTGGATGGGCAAAATGATCTTTTTCTAATCAGTATGCGTCGTAATGCTCTGAAGCGTATCACTGACGATAGGTATGACGATTTGGATCCCGTTTTTATACCAGGAAGTGCGGCCATCGTATTCAGCTCAAACAGAGTGGACGATTCGGTTAAAGTAGCTGAGGTGAAACTGAAAAATGTGACCAATACCTACAGTCTATTTATGTACGACATGGATACGACTACCAACCATTTTCAGAGGCTCACACATACTTTTAGTAAGGATGTCAAACCGATTCCTAAGAATCAATACGACATCTATTATCTGAGCGATCAAAAGGGAATCACCAATATTTACAAGTACAGTATTCTCGATTCTACCTTTATTCAGGTGTCCAATTTCCAGAAGAATATCAGGGATTACGATATTTCTTCGACTGGCGATGAGCTTTCTTTTATCATGCTTGATGATGGACGTGATAAATTGTATGTTCAAAAAAACAGACCACTTGATGGTCAGATATTCACACCTCAGACCGCAAGAAAACGACTAGAGCAAGCAAGATTTGTGGTCAGTAGGATGCCAAAACCTGTAATAACTCCAGCACCAAAAAAAGCGGAGCTAATAACCGTACAAGAAGAATTTTCTAAGGTGGATTCATTGGTGTTGCCAGATGCTTTTTTCTTTTCTGATGATGAGGAAACTCCATCAAATCCGCAAATTGAAGAACCAGTTGAAAATGATGATTTTGTTGATATTGATAACTATGTATTTGAAGATGAAGCGAAACCCGCCTATCAGCCTGAGTCATTCTTTTCCAACTACAGGAAGTTTGAAAAAAAATCGAGGGTAATAGGTCCATTAGGATATGAACCAAGATTCAGTTTCAGCAATCTGGTGACTTCCGCGGCGATTGATCCAATCCGTGGATTCTCTATGCTTCTTGAATCTGAAATCAGCGACATTTTAGAAAATCACCGACTCACTGGCGGAATGTTGGTTACCACGGATCTGAAAAGCGGAGATTTATATGCCGAATATGGCTACTTGAAATATTGGATGGATTTTCGGTTGAGGATGGATAGACAAGTATATTTATTTGAAGGTACTGGTGAGCTTGAACCCCGACAAAAATATACGCTTAACAAAATAGAGCTTGCTGCTGCGGTTCCTGTATCTAATACCCTCAGATTTGAGTTGTCTCCATTTGTGACTACCACCAATTTTCAAAACCTGGAATCTAACTATGTAGTTGGAAATTCAGCGGCAGACGATTTCGCACGCGACAAACAGATCACATATTTTGGAGGAAAGGGCGCGATAATCCTTGACAACACCATAGAACGCGGTTTTAATATCTATCAGGGAACCAGAGGGAAGATTGAATACACCAATTATTACTCTTTCCTTGATAAGGATAAAAACTTCTCACGAATCATTGCAGATTTGAGACATTATCAAAAAATACATAAGGAACTTACTTTGGCTGGCAGACTTTATTACGGAAGATCAGTAGGAAATAATCCTCAGAATTTCATGGTCGGAGGTATGCAAAACTGGGTGTTTCAGCAGCAGGCGATTCAAGGCACTAAAGACCCACTTCAAATCTCAAATACCCGTGACAACTCCAACTTGCTTTTCACTGAGTTTGTGACTAATCTGAGAGGCTTTGATCTGAATGAAGCCTATGGAAACAATGCTTTGGTTTTTAATGCGGAGCTACGATTCCCTCTATTCAGATATTTTTCTCGAGGGCCAATCACATCTAATTTTCTCAGAAATTTCCAGGTGATAGGTTTTTATGATATTGGTTCTGCCTGGACAGGAAAGTCCCCGTTCTTCAATGATGAGGCAGCAATAACAAAAATTTATAATCCAAATCCTGCATTCAGTGCAGAGATAGCCAGCTATCAAAATCCATGGTTGGCAGGATATGGTTGGGGATTGAGAACAGTTTTCCTCGGCTATTACCTCAAATTGGATGTTGCAAAGCCAATTAGAGACTATCAGGTAGGTTCTACAAGGATTTACATAACAATTGGATTAGATTTCTAAATTTGCACATGTTATTATCAATGACGGGTTTTGGGGCTGCAGATGCTTCAACCCAATCGCACCAGGTCAAAGTTGAAATAAGATCGCTCAACAGTAAGTTTCAGGATATCAATTTAAGGTTGCCTCGAGAGCTTTCAGAAAAGGAATTAGAGGTAAGAAATCTTATAGCCAAATACCTCAACAGAGGAAAAATCAATTTCTCCATCGATCTGGTTCCTCTTGATTTACAACAACCAACTGTGAAAATCAATGAGTTGCTTTTCAAAACTTATTATGAAAAGTTTTCGGAGCTCGCCAATACAGTGGGCGCTAAAAATGAAGATGTCTTCAAAATGGCGCTGCAATCTCCTGATGTCATCACCAACAATGAAAAATCAGAAATTGCTGATTGGGAGGGAATAGTGAGCGTCATTGAAGCGGCTCTTGTAAAGTGCAATGAATTTAGATCGCAGGAGGGTGAAGCGCTACAAGCGAAGATGGAGAGCTACGTTCATGTGATCAAGGATGCACTCAGTGAGGTAGCTGGGCAGGATGAAGTAAGATTAGCTCAGATAAAATCCAGAATTAAAAACAGTCTGGATGAAATCAAGGATAAAGTACAGGTAGATCAGAATAGGTTTGAGCAGGAACTGATTTATTACATAGAGAAAATTGACATCACAGAAGAAAAGGTAAGACTTGGAGGTCACTTGGATTATTTCCTTGAGGTAATGAAGGATAAGGAATCTCAGGGAAAGAAGCTTGGTTTCATCTCCCAAGAGATCGGGCGTGAGATAAATACGATTGGCGCAAAGGCTAATGATGCCGTGATTCAGCGTGCAGTAGTAAGAATGAAAGACGAACTTGAGAAAATCAAGGAGCAGTCTATGAATATCCTTTAAAAACAGAATCCCGAATTTCACATCATTGAAGTTCGGGATTCTGTTTTTTATTATTTTGAAATTGTAAACGGCACCACTGTATTTCCCCATTTTAGCTTGACATTGCCATCGTCAGCTATGGATATTGTAAGTTTTTCACTTGATGTTTCTGATTTGGTTGGAGTAACCTTTACTCTCAGAGCATCTTTAGATTCAGCATAATCATAAGCTCCCCACTGATCCCATACCTCATTGAAGATGATTATCCATTCAGTTTCATTATTGATTGTAAATAAGCCGTATTTGCCTTTTTCTAATGAATTTCCATTGATTCTGACATCATCAGAAATTTCTATCCAACTCGCCTCATTGGCTCCAGTTCTCCAGACTTTACCCACAGGTGCCAGAGTGTTGATGTCGCGTTCTTTGAGTGATGGCTGGCTGTAATCAATTGTCACATTTACGCCACTGATAGTATTTATAGCTTGTGCTGGTGGACTTGGTCTTTTACTTTTATCTTTTTGTGCGGCTAATTGAAAATTGAAACAAGTCATCATAAAAAAAGCCATAATTAAAATGTAGTGTTGTTTTTTCATATCGAATGATTTTTTAGTAATTAAGGTTTATCGATTCATTTATTGAGATGCTATTTGCAAACGCTAATAGTCGCTTCAAGGTTCACGCGAATGATTATCACACATGAAATGTTAGATTGCAAAAGATTGAAATGATTAAATTGTACAAAAATGGATGATTGATTAATCCATTAAATTAAAAAAATCGTGATAATTTTCCTTAGATGACGTAAACCCTGACTAAATGAAAGTACTTCAAATTGTTCTATTCCTAACTGCTTTTTTAGGACTCACTTGTTCTGAGATTAGTAAAGAAAAGGCTCCTCTTGTTGCAGCAGTGAATAAAAAAGTAAATGATATTGATTCCAATCACCGTGTGCAGATCATCGAAGATGATTTCCAGGAAGGCGATTCCATTTATAAGATTAGAGGGTATTTTATGGATGGAACCTTATTGAAACTGGTTGGTGTATTGCATACCAAGCAAAGCGAACGAATAGATTATTTCTATTTTGATAAACATAGTCCTTTGTTTTCAGGTCATGTAGTAATCTCCAAGGAAAATCAGATGGCATCTGAATTCAAATATTATTACGGACAGGATGGATATGTGGATGAAGCCCTATTCTGGCAGGATGTTTACGAACATGGCAAACAATTTCCACATGAGCATTTTACTGAATATGATCCAAATAAAGATTCGCTCAGAGAAACAGAGGAGGATCGTCTTAAGTTTTTTCTTACAAAACTTGACATGGAAGGCTTTGAAATCCTTCACCTGAATGAAAATGTGGAAGCGAACGTTCGGAAATAAATGACGATAGATGAGGCTCAGAAGCAGGTAGATCAATGGATCAAAAATGTTGGCGTCAGGTATTTCAATGAGCTGACTAATATGACCATACTCACAGAAGAAGTAGGCGAGTTGGCACGACTCATGGCTAGAACATACGGGGAGCAATCATTTAAGGAATCGGATAAAAACAGAGATCTTGGTGATGAAATGGCGGATGTGCTTTGGGTACTTATTTGTCTCGCCAACCAGACAGGTGTGAATCTCACAGATGCTTTTAAAAAAAACATGGATAAAAAAACCAATCGAGATGCAAATCGCCATAATCAAAACGAAAAATTGTATTAATGGAAATTTCGCTCACTACACCGGCTTTACTTTTCCCAGCCATTTCCCTTTTACTTCTTGCCTACACCAATCGATTTTTGGCCATCGCCAATATCATCAGGCATCTGCATAGCAAATATTTGGATCACCCAGAGGGCATCTTAGAGGGACAACTTAAAAATTTACGCACAAGATTATTCCTGATAAGAACAATGCAGTTTTCTGGAGTTCTCAGTTTATTCATGTGTGTCTTGGCCATGTTTTTCATTTATGCTGATATGGTCAATACTGGTAGTGTTATTTTCGGTATTTCGTTGATAGCTTTATTGTTTTCATTGTTTGTTTCACTTCGAGAAATACAGCTTTCGACAAAAGCTCTGGAAATTGAACTGAGCGATATGGAGTTGGGATCAAAATATAATTTTTAAACGAATGAATTATCTGGTAATAGGAAGAGATGGTGCAGATGCTCTTGAAAGAAGACAAGCACAAAGACAAGCACATCTCGATGGTGCAGCTAAATTGAAAGCTGAAGGCAAACTGCTCTACGCATTAGCGATCATCGAAGAATCCAAAATGGTGGGCTCGGTGATGGTTTTTAACTTTGAAGGACCGGCTGAGTTGGAGGCTTGGAGAGCGCAAGAACCCTATGTCATTGGCAATGTATGGGAAACGGTAGAAATCACCGAATGCGCCATACCTCCCAGCTTTTCGAATTAAGAAATGTTGAGGATTTTTTGATCCAAATACTTCGGTACCACGTCAAACAAACTTTCCTGCATACAATATTCAAGATCTTTGGCGACACCAAAAGCAGAAAGCCTTTTGGCGTGTGAAGATTCACTTGCTGCGGTAGTCAGGTTGTCTTTGTTTTGAAGGTAAACACATTGTGCTACCATAGCCGGATCACCAGTTGATTGGTGAGTGGCTTCAACCGCATGAATCAATGCGCCAGCAAATAAGGTGTCTTCCAGATTTACTGTGCCTTTCCATCCAGCACAATGTACGATAACATCTTTGCCGGATTTTGAAATGTGGTTTTTCAGCGCATTCAAATTCAAAAATGCACCAATCAGAATTTCATCAGCCCCGATTGACTTCACAATAGCTTGCGTGCCATTTGTGGTGGTTACGGCTATTTCTTTTCCCCTTACCCGCTCGCTCATGTAATCAAATGGCGAATTGCCAATGTCAAAGCCTTCCACCTTCAATCCACCTCTTTCACCGGCCATTATTTTTCCCTTAGCTCCAAACGCAAGGCATTCTTCTACCTCTGCAACTGGATAGATTGCTTTCACATCAGTGGCCATTCCAGCAACCATACATGAGGTGGCACGAAAAATATCCACAACAACTACAATTTTTCCGTTGAGGTCAAATTGATGAATAAGCTCAGGAGTGAGGCAGACTTCTATTTGATTCATTTATATAAAAGGAGGTTTTGATACTACAGCTTTTAGATTTTTGTTTCTTACCTGAATGTATATTTCAGTGTTTTGTTCGTGATAGCCAGTTTTGACATATCCAAGCCCAAGGCCAATATTGAGCACAGGACTGATACTACCTGAAGTTACTTCACCGATGATTTCCCCTTCCGCATTAACTATTGGATATTCATGTCTTGGAATTCCTTTATCTACCATTTTGAACCCAACCAGTTTTTTTCCAACACCTTGTTCCTTCTGGAGTTTGAGGTTTTCCGCATTTACAAAATCTTTGCTGAATTTGGTTACCCATCCAAGCCCGCCTTCAATTGGAGAAGTTTCATCGTTGATGTCATTGCCATAAAGACAATACCCCATTTCCAATCTTAATGTATCCCTTGCGCCTAGACCGATTGGCTTGATGTTGAACTCCGATCCAGCTGCAAAGATTTCATCCCATACCAGAAGCGCATCTTCTTTATTTACATATAGCTCAAATCCTCCAGCACCTGTATAACCAGTTGCGGATATGATCATTTCTTTTCCGGCAAGAATTCCTTTGGAGAAATGATAAAACTTTATTTCTGATAAATTTATTTCCGTCAACTTCTGCAAAGTATCGATAGCCTTTGGTCCCTGCACAGCAAAAAGTACGATTTCATCAGAGATATTGATCATTTCCGCACCGAATGAATTTTGTGAGGAAATCCAGTTCCAATCCTTTTCGATGTTGGATGCATTCACGACGAGCATGTATTCAGTATCAGCCATCCGATACACAATCAAATCATCTACAATTCCTCCATTTTCATT
Source organism: uncultured Marinoscillum sp. (assembly GCA_964353015.1). GTDB lineage: Bacteria > Bacteroidota > Bacteroidia > Cytophagales > Cyclobacteriaceae > JAMZMI01. The sequence goes on from CAYGUA010000031.1 coordinate 47,194, forward strand.
TGGGAGACAGCCATATTGTGCCTGGCCGATGGTGATTTTGGAAATGTCATTGGAACAAACCCACTGCAATAAATCAAGAGCTTTTGATCCTTTCACAATGAATTCGCCCATATGCGACACATCAAATACACCAACATCTTCTCTTACAGCCATGTGTTCTTCTTTGTCTGAAGAATATCTCACTGGCATTTCAAATCCGGCAAAAGGGACTATTTTCCCTCCAAGAGAGACGTGTTTATCATGTAGGGCAATTCTTTGCATCAGCATAGTTATTTAATGCCGGCAAAGTTAACCAAAGGAGTGGGATTACGATCTCAAATCTAACTTGATCGCAACAGGGCAATGATCCGAACCAAAACGATCATTGTAAATAAGAGAATCATTAAGCTTGTTTTTGATTCCATCACTTAGAAGGAAATAGTCAATCCTCCAGCCAACATTTCTTTCGCGTGCCTGAAATCTGTAATTCCACCATGAATATTTGACTACATCAGGATACTTGGCTCGAAAAGAATCAAAGAATCCTGCAGCCATTAGATTTTCAATGCCATTGATTTCTGTCTGAGTATAACCTGATGTCTTGTTGTAGTTTTCTTTTGGTCGCGCAATGTCTATCGGTTGATGGGCGACATTAAGGTCACCACAGATCACCACTGGTTTTATTTCATCAAGGGCTGTCACATGTTCCAGAAAAGCAGCGTCCCAACCTTCTCTGTAGTCCAATCGCTTCAAACCTTCTCCTGAATTTGGTGTGTAAACAGTTACCAAAAAAAATTGCTCAAACTCAGCTGTGATTACCCGACCTTCCTGATCGTGTTCCTCTACCCCAATGTCATAATGAACAGCGATTGGTTCCTTTTTTGTGAGAATCGCAGTACCTGAATATCCCTTGCGAGCTTTTGAGGAATTGGTATAAAAATGATAACCTTCTACCGTTTCCAAGGCGATTTTCACATCGTCGGGTTGTGCTTTAGTCTCTTGCAAACAGATGATATCCGGATTCATTTCCGATACATCCTTCAGAAAATCTTTTTTTAGAATGGCTCGAATGCCATTCACATTCCAGGAAACAATGTGCAATTCAGACATAAATGTATTTTTTTTCACAAACTTAAAAAGAAATGGAAACTATGAAGCTTACTGTTTTGGATTCGATTATTTGATGACAAGAAATAATGATTATGTCGTGGTAGTTTTCTCAATTTAGAGCTTTTGGAATCGCTGGATGTGTGGTTAGATTCAATTAAAAACAATCGGGTATAAAGCTGGTTTATAAAAAAAATGCTAAGTTTAGCCCGGAATTAAGATATATCTTAATTCCGTCCAGCGATCGAACATGACAGATATTTTAATTGAGGCGACAGCAGTAACACCCTATGTAAAAATTGACTCAGAAGAGTCTTACATACTGTTTAAAGGAAAATCGTCACCTCCTAATTCACTCCAGTTTTACCATCCATTGATTAATAAAATCAAGATGTTATTTGCTGATGTAAGCAAGCCGATCACCGTGGATTTATCCTATAGATATTTCAATACGAGTAGTTCAAAATGTCTTTTTGATTTTTTCAAAATGCTAAAAGGTCTGGTAAGAGAAGGCAAGTCTGTAAGGATCAATTGGCATTATGAGGAGGATGATGAAGACATGCTCGAAACTGGCGAAGATTATGCTGATCTGCTCAATTTGGATTTTCGCTTCATTGAAGTAGAAGATATAGATGATGTCCTGCTACCTAAGACAGCTGTGCTCGAAAAACCTGATGAATTTTTTCTTTGAAAAATTAGTTGCCCAAATCACTTGAGAGTTCCCATTCTGCAAGCTTAAAAATCGCTATCAGCTTTATCCGATTTTTTACCCGTTCATCCGATAATTTTCTTGGTTTTGTAAAACGGCATTGAGCCATAATTTTTAATTGTCTAGCTTAAAGATAAATCAGCGAGCATATGACAGACATTACAATTTCATCCACAAACGTGACACCCTTTGTAAGTGTGAATTCAACAGATGCAACAATTGTCATTAAAGGGAAATCGTCACCACCAAACTCACTTGAGTTTTATTATCCATTGATCACCAAAATCAAGATGTTGTTCGCTGATATACAGCAACCTATTACTGTCGATATCGCATTCAGATATTTCAATACGAGCAGTTCAAAATGTCTTTTTGATTTTTTCAAAATGCTTAAAGGTCTTCAGAATGAAGGAAAGACTGTGAATATCCATTGGCATTACGAAGAAGATGATGAGGATATGATGGAAACAGGAGAGGACTATGCCGAGTTGTTGGAGTTGGATTTCAAATTCATAATGGATGATGAGCCCGCAAGACAACTCAATCTGGTTGCCTGATTTTTATTCTTTAAATCCAGCATTTTTTTACATTTGATTCGTTTTAGTTTTGATCAAAATTCGAACAGATGAAAAAATTCATCCCGACAGGATTATTCGTCCTGTTTTTGTTTTTCTCCCAATGTGCTTCTGTGCCCATCACAGGCAGGTCACAACTCAACCTCATTAACAATGCTGAGGTTTTTCCCATGAGTTTTTCCCAGTATGAGCAGGTGAAACATGAATCGAACATCATTACTGGCACACCTGAGTCTGATATGATTTTAAGGGTTGGCCAGCGGATTCAATCGGCAGTGGAGCAATATTTTGAGCAGGAAGGTCAATCACAATATTTAGATGATTATGCCTGGGAATTTAATCTGATTAAGGATGATGCGGTTCTGAACGCTTGGTGCATGCCTGGTGGAAAGGTTGCTTTCTATACCGGCATCATGCCAACATGTAAAGATGAATCTGGGGTAGCTGTAGTCATGGGTCATGAAGTGGCTCATGCAATTGCCAATCATGGGCGTGAGCGAATCAGTCAACAAAAAGCTTCTCAGGTTGGGCTCACTGCATTGTCTGTTTTTCTTGGCGGGAGTGCCAACACGGCCATTACCAATGAAATGATCATGCAAGGAGCGGGTGCCGCCACATCTATGGGGATCTTGAAATTTTCCAGAAAACATGAATCTGAGGCAGATAAACTTGGTTTGTATTTCATGGCGATGGCAGGTTATGACCCAACAGAAGCGCCAAAATTTTGGGAGCGAATGAGTGCAGGAGATGGGAATGAACCACCGGAGTTTGTCTCAACTCACCCTTCTCACAAGACCAGAATCAAGGATCTAAATAAAAATATGCCAAAGGCATTGGAGTATTATCAGGCGGCAAGGAGCAATTGAATCAACCTATTTTGGAACCGGGTTTGATCAGCCGCTCTGGTTGTAATAGTACAACATTTCCTTCTTCATCGTAAGCACCCATGACCAAACATTCACTGATGAATGGACCAATCTGTTTTTGGGGAAAATTGACAACACAGACTACCTGCCTACCAATTAATTCTTCTATCTGATAAAGCGCAGTAATTTGCGCCGAACTTTTTTTGATGCCTATCTCTGCTCCAAAATCAATGGTTAGTTTATAAGCAGGCTTTCGGGCTTCCGGAAAAGTTTCAGCACTTGTAATTGTGCCGATTCGCATGTCCACCTTTTCAAAATCTTCCCAGTTTATCATTTGAACAAGTCTAATTGTTTTGGCAGAAGCTGAAAACTCATTCTATGAAGTGGTGTCACACCTAGTTTCCTGATGGCTTTCCGGTGTGCGATTGTTGGGTAACCCATATTTGTTTCCCAACTATACCCGGGATATTCTTTCGATTTTTCCAGCATCAATTCATCTCTATAGGTTTTTGCTAAGATGGATGCCGCTGCTATCGAAAAATATTTGCCATCACCTTTGATGATGCATTCGTAGGGGATTGAGCCTTTTGTTCTGAATCTGTTGCCATCAATGAGTAGCAGCTCAGGGATGATACTCAATTGCTCCACAGCTTGGTTCATTGCAAGAAAAGAGGCATTTAAGATGTTGATTTTATCTATTTCAAGGTTTGATACTTCTGCTACCGCATAAGCCAATGCTTCCTGTTCAATCATATTTCTTAACCCAAACCTTTGTTTCTCCGTAAGCTGTTTCGAGTCATTCAAGAGAGGGTCTGAAAAATCTTTTGGTAAAATCACCGCGGCAGCTACTACTGGTCCGGCCAGACAACCGCGTCCGGCTTCATCACAACCCGCTTCCGTTTTGGTCTTATCAAAATAAGATTTTAGCATTTAGTAAAAGTAAAACATCCGAGGAATAAGGGTTTTCTCCTTTCGATTTTTTAATCAGGGAAACCCTAGGCTCCATGGGGTGTCTATTAACCGACGAAAAATTCACCAATGAATCTATTTGAATGACTAAAAAATTTACCCTCTATTGGTTTGGGTTTATCCTGACCATACTTTCCCAGGCACAAAATTTTACCCAAACCCTAAAAGGCCGACTGCTGGATCAGCAATCCAAAAGCCCGATAATTGGTGCAACTATCGTTGTTGCCGGAACGGATCCTCTCATAGGATCCACTACCGATATAGAAGGCTATTTCCGAATCCCCAATGTGCCAATAGGCCGTCAGACTTTGATTTTTTCATCAGTTGGTTATCAAAGCAAAACCATCCCAAATATCACGGTGAGTTCAGGAAAGGAAACAATGATCGAGGTGGATTTGATTGAGTCATTGATTGAGATGAGCGAAGTGGTCATCATAGCCGATAAACAAGAGAAGGGGCAGCCTCAAAATGACATGGCTACTGTGAGTTCCATTTCGCTGAGTGTAGAAGAAATTAGCAGGATGCCTGCGACATTTGGTGATCCAGCACGTGCTGCACTTTCGCAACCTGGAGTTGCAACGGGTGGTGATGATTTATTGAATGAAATTGTAATTAGGGGAAATTCACCGAAAGGAATCCTGTGGCGATTGGAAGGTGTGGAAATACCAAATCCGAACCATTTTTCTTCAGTAGGTTCTTCGGCCGGTGGAATCAGTATGTTGAGCTCAAGCGTGCTGAGTAATTCGGATTTTTTCACCGCGGCTTTTCCTGCACAATATGGAAATGCTACTTCAGGAATCTTTGATTTGAAAATGAGAAATGGAAATTTTGATAAAAGAGAATACAGTTTCCAGGCGGGACTTTTAGGTATTCAGGCTTCTTTGGAAGGTCCTTTTAGTTCCAAATCAAATGCTTCGTATCTGATTAATTATAGATATTCTACGCTGGGCCTTTTATCGGCTGTAGGGATAAAAATCTTGGGCGAAGAGGAGGAAGTCGCATTTCAGGATTTGTCTTTTAAAGTCAATATCCCAACGAAAAATTTAGGCAGATTTTCTGTTTGGGGATTGGGTGGAAACAACACTTACAACTCCAAGTATTCATACAACTACAACTTTAGAAAGGATACGACTTATGCCAAATACCATTTTTCAAATTTTGGTTACAAAGCGGATTCCACCACCCATTGGACAGAAAATGATATTGACAAACAAAATGTAGGAGCTGTAGGTATCACGCATGTGGCGTATTTGAGTAAAAACACCTATCTGGAAAGTGTAGTTGCTCTGACTGGAGCAAGATATGAATATGAATATGATTCCTCTGGTGTGAAAGTTTACAACCGGGAGGTTATCAAAGAATGGCAAGCGAGATTTTCTTCTTTCATCAATCACAAATTCAATGCAAAAAACACCCTTCGCATTGGCGGGATATTTACCTACATGAATTACGACTTATTTGATGAATATTTTGAACCAAGAATCAAAGGATTAGTAACTGACTTGAACCAAGATGGGAACACGTATTTTGTGCAGGGATTTGCACAATGGCAGCACCGGTTTACTGAGCAATTGACCATAAACTCGGGGGTACATGCCTCCTATTTTGGACTGAATGGCAATAACTATATCGAACCAAGAGCCGGGTTTAGATATCAGGCAAACAAAGTAACGGCCATAACTGGTGGCGTAGGATTGCATAGCCGAATGGAAACATTATCTCTTTACAAAGCGCAATCGTTGCAGGAAGACGGTTCTTATGTTCAAAACAACAAAGACCTAGGGTTTACAAGAGCAGCGCATTTTGTAATTGGTGTTGAAAAAATGCTTCGACCGGATTTCAGATTCAAAACAGAAGCCTATTATCAATATTTATTCGACGTGCCTGTGTGGCCGTTGGATACAGGGAATGCATTTTTTGGCTCTTACTCCACGATCAATTCTTATGATGGATATACGGATGCAAAGTTTGTGAATAAAGGCACTGGGCGAAATTATGGACTGGAAATAACCCTAGAGAAATTTTTCACAACCGATCATTACTTTATGATCAATGGATCATTGTACTCTTCTACCTATGAAGGCATAGATGGGATCACAAGAAATACAGCCTTTGATGGAAACTATATCTTCAACATGCTGGGTGGCAAAGAATACCAATTTAGGAATGGTACCCACGTGCTTAATCTCAATGCCAGATTGATCGTGGCTGGAGGCAAGCGGGAAGCACCAATCTTTTTGGAGGCATCCCAAATTCAGGGATACACGGTGCGCGACTATTCGAGGAATTATGAAAACAAGTTGGATGCCTATTGGCGAATCGACTTTGGTGCAAACTATAAAATCAACAGACCACATACAGCCTATGTTTTCTCTCTAAATGTGCAAAACCTGTTTGCAGTAGAAAATGAGTTTGAAAGGTATTATTACAATGGCAAGATTCAGTCTGCCACACAGCTCGGCTTCTTTCCGAATCTGAGTTATCGGATCGAGTTTTAAAGAGATAATCGCTCCTGAGGACGGGGTTAGTTTTTTCTCAATTTTGGAAATTATTTAGAACATCAAGCTATGTCCTAATCTTGAAATTTCAATCTGTTTTCCGGTGAAACTAGCAACGGATTTTGTAATGAATAAATGACCAGAGACAAAACTGGATCACCCATAAAGAACTTCGTATCAGAACCACTTGATATGAGAATATTTTCTTAAATGGAGATTGTTTGATACAGAATATTTTTAAAATAAACACGCGAAATCAAGCCAGGCGCTTTGTATAAAAGGTGTTGATACTATATCAACAGTGTTGGTTATTAAGTAATCAGGTCGATAGGGTCTTCAGGTAGCTCCATCTCTTTTCCTTTCCAATTGAATATTAAACTAAGAAAAATAATGAATACAACAATAGTTGTAACAATACTTATGAACAATACTTTTCCTGCTTTTTCTTCGTATTCAAGGTTATAAGGGAAGAAGTATAGTTCATTATCATTTTTATCTAAAATTTGTTCAACACTATAAATATCCCTTTTTAATAAATCCGAATAGAAACTAGATCTGCTTGCTTTTATTATGAGAGGATCTTCGGATGAAAGTAAGTCTGTAAACCACAAATTCATATCTTCTACCTTAAGCTCTGAAACCCTTGAGGAGGGAACAAAAGAATAAGATTCATTTTTTGTCAAAAGATTAAAAATGACTTTAGGCTCAGATCGCAATTCTTTGAATTTAATATGCAAAGAATCTCCTGATTCGAGTTCAATTCTTATTTGCCCATTAGATACTGTATTCTTATTTGCGGAATAAATATAATCTATCCTGAAAGATGGTGCTTCTATACTATCCACAACACTTTTTGAAATAAGCTTTACAACATTGTCACGTTTTATGAAATGTTCAGTTTTATTGGCTTTATTGTCTTGTAAAGAACTTTCATCTGTTATTGTTCGCTGAAAACTTTCCAAATATTTTATTTCAGATATAACTCCAGTTAAGGTAGTTAGTTGATCCAAATAATCAAACCGAGTTAAATGCAAATAGGTAGAATAACCATACCCGCCTATTATTATAAACATCAGAATACCTAGTTTAGATAATTTGTTCATTTGGAGATAATTGAATGTTTAAATATTCAGCATGGCCAGATAGGGCAAATGCTTTTGGACTTATTTCCTATCTACTAAACTATTCCAGAAATTTTTAAATAATTCAATGGTGTGAATCTAAAGGTTTGTTAGCAATCGATTTTACATCTATTATTCTTAAAACTCTAACCACTTTATTATTCTGTTCTCCAGGTTGCCAATCAGTCATTCGTTTGAACATATTGACGATTTCAATATTAGAAAATGCAGATGTATTTGTTAAAACTTTTATTTGATTTACACAGCCATTTTTTTCAATTATAAATTGAATTATCAGAGTTTCATCGAAGTTAGTTTGTGCCTTAATTAAGCCCTGCTCAATTAAATAAATCCTTATGTTGTTATCTGAACATTCATATGAATTCTTCTTTGTTGCAATGAGTTCAGAACAAACTCCAAAATGTGGAGGATTTTCAACTACACTAAATAATTCTTTTTTGTTATCAAGTTCCTTTTTTAAGTATTCTTCTGAGCAATTTGTTTGCGAACCATTATATTCCATGATTTGACCATTTGATATAGTTGCTATGAAAATAAAAAATGCTGTTATATGCGATTTCATTCGTTACGGGTCAGGTTGATTGCTAATACCCAAATAAACACTGCTACAGTCATTTATCTCGGTTAGTAACATTTTTAATTTAATTCTAAAATCATTCCAGTATTGCCTGATATAAACGCAATTCAGTTTAATCGGCCAATCCTTCGATCATTCTAAACTAGTGTTTTCTCTTTTCAAAAACAACGTTTCGTAAAACCTCTGATGGTCATTGTTTTCATAATTCCATTTTCTCTGGAGCTTTTGTTTTTAATCAAGATTATGCGTTTCTGCATTTTTACTCTGGCCTTCTGCAATGGCTGTTTTTCACTTCCATTTATTTTGTATCCTACTTTTAAATCGTCCAAAAATCATTTTTTGAATTTTCATTTTAATATTGGCATAAAACAGCATGGCTTATATTAAAGCATAAGGAGATCGTCAAGCTTTAACCTTAAATCAGCTTCAGTAAGAAATCCCGGAACAAGATAAAAAAATGGTGATGGCCAAAAAGGGTACTTTAACTCATTGAGGATGAAGATTTATGGATCGTGTGATGTGGCGCTACGTAAACATTAGCTACTGTATATCATGGCGCTTGATTTGGAAATCACAATTTTAACCTACAGTTTGCCTGCCGCCACGCGCTTGTTCGATCAATTAAAATTGAGGATATGCACCTTGAGGGAAGTCTGATGAAGCGAGCTCAGGTGACTGTCCGCTTGGATATGATTCAATATATTCCTGAAATACATGCTGATGCATATCTCCTTGGATCAGGTGGTTTTGCTTGCTGCATTACCACAGCCAAATATTTTTTGGACCTGTGGGAGATTTAGAATCACTAAGGGGACATGCCTTTATAAAACAGCGCCTCTGGAAGGCATAAAAATGATGTAAAGCGAGGGTTACGCCTGTGCAATCATCAGTGAGTTGGTTCCTTTGACTTTTATTAATCAAATGAAACAGATGAACTTATAAAAAAATTGGAACAGCATTTATCGATATTTACAAAAAATAAAATGGCTCCAGCGAATTAAATGGAAGTATCGACCACTAAGACCAATCCATGGAAATGGATTCCAACGTTATATTTTTCTCAGGGATTTCCATATGTGATTGTGATGACAGTATCGGTCATCATGTACAAAAATCTGGGGATTTCAAATACGGAGATTGCTTTTTATACCAGTTGGCTCTACTTGCCATGGGTAATTAAGCCATTGTGGAGTCCTTTTGTAGAGATATTTTCTACCCGTCGTACGTGGATTCTTGCCACTCAATTGGTACTGGGCGCGTCACTGGCTTGTGTAGCATTGACTATTCCAGCGGCAGGTTTCTTTAAATATTCGTTGGCTTTTTTGTGGTTGATGGCATTCAGTTCCGCCACCCATGACATTGCTTCTGATGGGTTTTATCTCATAGGTATGGATTCCAGGCAACAATCCTTTTTTGTTGGAATTAGAACCACGTTTTATCGCATTGCCATGATTGCAGGCCAAGGACTTTTAGTGGTTTTGGCGGGCTACCTCGAAGTAACCATGCCGAGTATTCAAACAGCCTGGAGTACGGTTTTTGGTATAGTTGCGGTTGTGTATATCGCATTTTTCGTCTATCACAAATTCATGCTTCCTTACCCGGCTTCTGATCAAAAATCAGAGTTGCAATCACTTTCAGAGGTTTTAAGTAGGTTCTTAGCTACGTTTAAATCCTTCTTCCAGAAGGAACAGATCATTGTTTCTATTCTCTTTTTGATGTGTTATCGGTTGGGCGAATCACAGTTGGTTAAGCTCGCTTCTCCATTTTTGCTTGACGAGCGATCAGTAGGAGGATTACAACTCAGCACCGCTCAGGTTGGGATTATCTATGGGACATTTGGCGTAGTGGCTTTGACTTTGGGTGGTATTCTTGGTGGTATCATGGCTTCACGGGATGGTTTGCAAAAATGGATTTGGTGGATGCTGATGGCTATTAATTTACCCAATCTGGTCTATGTCTACCTATCCTATATGCAACCAGACTCTTTTGCGTTGATTACAGCTGCTGTGGTGGTAGAGCAATTCGGTTATGGATTTGGATTTGCTGGCTATCTTCTCTACATGATTTATATGGCCCGTGGAGAATTCAGTACAGCGCATTATGCAATTGCCACAGGTTTTATGGCTTTAGGAATGATGATTCCTGGTATGGTGAGTGGCTGGATTCAGGAAACAATCGGGTATCAATATTTTTTTGTTTGGGTATTCATAGCGACGATACCTTCCTTTATCATAACCAGATTTCTTAAGATTGATAAAAATTTCGGAGTAAAATGAGTAGTAAGGATTCTCTTTTGCAACCCAAGAACCTTCCTTTAGAAATAGGGCAGGAAGCGGAAGCCTGGGCTCAATCTATTCTCAACGAGATGACATTGGATGACAAGATTGGTCAGCTCATTCACATAGCTGCATGGTCCAATCGATCGGCAGACCATCAGCAAGAAATTTCTGAGATCATCAGCCATTATAGGATCGGAGGCTTGATCTTTTTTCAAGGAACTCCGGCGCGTCAAGCCAAGATGACCAATGAGTTTCAGGCTATTTCCAAAGTTCCTTTGATGATCTCCATCGATGGAGAATGGGGCTTGGGTATGCGACTGGAAGGGGCAGAACCATTTCCTTATCAAATGACTTTAGGGGCTGTTCAGGATACGAATTTGATTCTTGAAATGGGGAAAGCTGTAGCCATGCAAATGAAACGTGTGGGAGTTACCCTCAATCATGCACCAGTCGTTGATGTAAATACCAATCCGGCAAATCCTGTAATTAATTTCCGGTCTTTTGGTCAGCGCAAAGAAGCCGTGGCTCAACGGGGAATTGCTTATATGGAGGGGATGCAAAGTGAGCACGTTTTAGCATGTGCCAAACATTTTCCAGGTCATGGAGACACTGCGGCTGATTCCCACAAAGAATTACCCGTTTTGGATAAGTCCAAATCGGAGCTGAGGCAGACTGAGCTCTACCCATTTATCAAATTGATTGAAAAGGGGCTTGGTGCCATGATGATTGCACATTTGCAAATCCCACAACTGGATCACGAAGCGAATCGTGCATCCACATTGTCTGAAAACATTGTTTCAGGATTACTCAAAAATGAACTTGGTTTCAATGGCCTTGTGATAACAGATGCCCTGGACATGAGAGCTGTGGCGGATCACTATGCCCCAGGTAAGGTAGATGCGGAAGCACTACTGGCGGGCAATGATGTGCTGTTGTTTGTGAAGTCTGTTCCACGTGCCATAGAAGAAATAAAAAAGGCCGTTTCTGAAGGAAAAATCAGCGAAAACGAAATCAGCAATCGCGTATATAAGCAGTTGCTCTACAAATATTGGATGGGATTGAATGCCTTCAAGCCAATAATATTGGATAAAATAGATGCGGACGTCAATCAAGAGACTCAAGCATTGAACGAATCGCTTTACCGCGCATCTTTAACACTCATAAAAAAGAACACAAGTTTCCCAATAAAACCTAACAAGCAGAAAAAGGCAATCATTTCCTTGTATGCCGACGGTGACAAGGCGGAGGAAGGCTCATTGAATCATCACACGCTTCTTAAAGGTGCTTTAGGTGAAGGGAATGTGGCTTTATTTGAGCAGGAACTTGTAGGATATTTTGGCCAGGACACATCACATAATGTTGTTCGGCATGATCAAATTGAAAATTCAAGATCCGAGGTTTCCGACAGGATTGCGGAAGCTGATCAGGTGATTCTTGCGATTCACGATGTGAAGCTGAAGGCGCTTGACAATTTCGGAATCACGCCTGCAATTATCGATTTTGTTGCTTCTATTTTGAAGAATAAAAAGACTCATTTGGTCTTTTTTGGCAATGCTTATGCCTTGTCCAAGTTGAGTGAATTATCAGATGCTCGTTCCATTTTACTCGCCTATCAGGAAAACAAATACACTCATAAATATGCAGCCCTAGCCATCACAGGGGAGTATGAGCCGAAAGGAAAATTGCCGGTAGATATAAATGAAAATTGGCTTGCGGGAAGTGGTTTATAAATTGAAAATGTAATGACATTTTTCGTAAGAATTACATTATTGATTGCTCTACTATTCATCAGCTGTAGGATTATGCCGTGAACATCAACCAGGATGGAGTGGCACTTTTTGGAGAAGGGGAAGGCATTGCCTGCATTTTAGGCACAGGATCTAACTCCTGTTATTTTAATGAAAATGTCATGGTGAAAAACGTATCTAGTCTGGGCTACATTCTTGGAGACGAAGGAGGAGGTGTTCACATTGGTAAGCGCCTCATTCGAGATTATCTGAGAGCGAAAATGCCTGTAGAGATGGCGCAAGAGCTAAAATTGGCGCTTGCCATGGATCAAAATCAAATATATCATAGGGTGTATCAAGAGAAATTCTCGAATCGTTTTCTAGCGGGGCTGGTAGGACTTTTGGCTCCTGAATACGGCAATTCGGATTATTTTTCTCAGATAGTGAGAGCGGAATTCGAACTATTTTTTGAAAATTGCCTGAGCAACTATGAAAATGTAATGCAGGTATCAATTGGTTTTGTTGGATCCATAGCGAATCATTTCCAACATATCCTGAAAGACATTGCTAAGGACAAAGGTTACACCATAAGCAGTATAATCAGCAAACCCATCGATCAACTGGCAATCGATTTACAAATAGGAAGAACATAAAATCAGATATAATCAAAGCTCATTTTTTGCAATTTAAATACTGAACATGGTCGATCTTTTGTGGTTGTCTTCGAACATATGGTGGCGCCAAAGTTTGTGGAATTAGAGGTGTGAAATCATGAGTAGTGCAAAAAATCGTACTCAACATGATTTGCATAAAAGTCATGATGAAGAGAAATGAAATGGTAGATATGCAATCGGGTGGGCAATAAGAAAATAGTGAATGGGGTGTCAGGATGGGCATAGATTAAATTGGTGTATCTACAATGGAGACAAATTGTTTATTAGAAGGAAATGACTCTGCGAGAAAAGCCGTAGCTTTCTATCATTCCGGACTTGGGTAAAAAATAGCTTACATGAGAGGGACACGACTTATAATTTTGGTTTTAATTGTATTGGGTAGTTGTAAGGGCACCCAAATTTTTGATCGACCTGTTGTTTTTGATCAGGAGCGCATCGATCTGACTTTGCAATATCTCGACGAACATTACGGAATCAAACAAACCGATCCTACCATAGATCCTAAAATCATCGTGGTACATTATACAGTCATTCCGACTTTGGAAAAAACAATTGCTGCTTTTGAAGGATCTAAGTTGCCCAATTGGCGGCCAGAAATAGCCAGTGCTGGCGCGCTCAATGTTTCTTCTCAATTTGTGGTGGACCAGGACGGGACAATCTATCGGCTGATGCCAGAAAACAACATGGCGCGACATGTGATCGGCCTCAATCATTGTGCGATTGGGATAGAAAATGTAGGAGGAACAGACGAAGTGCCACTTACAAAAGCGCAGTTGGAAGCCAACATCTGGCTAGCCAAATACCTGAAAAAGAAATACGATATTCAGTACCTAATCGGTCATTCTGAGTACACCAATTTTGAAGGTCATGAACTCTGGCTTGAAAAAGATGCGGGCTATCGCACTGAAAAATCTGATCCCGGTGACCAATTTCTCTCCGATATTCGTGCGGCTACCATAGATTTGGGTTTCAAGCCTGTGCCCGAAAAAAAGACATTGGACACAGACTCCAAACAATAAAATAGATTGACATGCGAATGATTTGGCTTTTGGCGATGCTGCTTCCACTGGGGGCAATCGCTCAAAATTTAAAATTTGATGAACAATTATTTGATGGATACGAAAGTATCAAGGAGCCAAGTCTGGATCGTATGCGGATCAAACATGCCGATCTACAACCTCTGATTGAGAAAATTGCCACAACAAAGGGCTATACAGTCACTCAAGTTGGTCGGTCCATCAATGGTAAGAGCATCTCATTGATATCCGTCGGAACTGGCGATGTAGATGTATTGCTTTGGTCGCAGATGCATGGCGATGAGCCTACCGCAACAATGGCTATTTTTGATATTTTAAATTTCCTTCAGGACAAAAACACCCTTAAAAAGGAAAAGAAAGAATTGTTAAAACAGGTAACTCTCCATTTTATTCCTATGCTCAATCCAGATGGAGCAGAGCTGTTTAAAAGAAGGAATGCGTTAGACATTGATATCAACAGGGATGCTTTGCGCTTGCAAACGCCTGAAGGACAAACATTGAAACACGTACGTGATAGCCTGGATGCTGATTTTGGATTCAATCTACACGATCAGAGTACTTACTACAATGCTGAGCGCACGGATAGACCGGCTACCATATCTTATTTAGCGCCTGCCTACAACTACGAAAAATCGATCAACGATGTGCGGGGCAATGCCATGAAAGTCATCGTTTACATGAACGAAATCATTCAGCGCTATGCACCAGGTCAGGTGGGGCGATACAACGATGATTTCGAACCGAGAGCCTTCGGTGACAACATCCAGAAATGGGGAACCAGCACCATTCTGATTGAGTCAGGTGGCTATCCTGGCGACAATGAAAAACAGTTCATTCGCAAGTTGAACTACCTGTCTATTTTATCTTCTGTCTTTGCCATTGCCAATCATCGCTATCAGCAAATAGACATCAGTGAATATGAGAAGATACCCAACAATGACCGCAAGCTTTTCGATTTGAAAATAGAAGGAATGACTTACAACCTAAACGGTAAAGGCTATTTGCTTGATGTTGGTGTGTATGCTACACCAGTTGACAATGCGGATCATAGTGAATATCACCGTGTGGGCCGAATCAGTGAAATTGGTGATTTGTCAACATTCTATGGTTACAAAACCATCGACGCATCAGGTTTGGAGTATGAGATGGGCAAATTGTATCATGCAAAAGATTTAGCTTTCGACTCGTTGGCACGGCTTGATTTCAAGGAATTGCTGGCACAAGGATATACAGACATTCAGGTAGATTCCTTAAGTGAAGAAGCGAGATACAGTCCTTATCCAATGAATGTGACACTTTCGGCTGAACCTTCAAACAAAGATTTACATCTTGGTCAGGGAGCTACATTTTTGCTGATGGACGGAGATACTGTTCGTTATGCCATTGTGAACGGTTTTGTTTATGATGTGAGCATAGGCAGTTCTGCGAAGCAGATTGAAAACGGAGTGATTCGATAGCGCTTTTTGAAGTACGCAATTCTTAGATTTATTTAATAAAATCAAACATGAAGCTGATTTTACATCGTTTTGATTTGAAATTGAAGCATACATTCAAGATCGCTCATGATTCCAGAGATGTGCAGCAGACCTTGATTGTAGAGCTTCAGGATGGCGCTATTTCTGGTTTTGGAGAAGCAACTGCCAGCAAGTATTATGGAAAACCCATAGATGCAATGGTGGCCGTGCTGGAAATGAATCGAGCGGCAATTGAAGCGTATCACTACGAAGAGCCAACCGACTTTTGGGTAAAACTTAACGCTCTTTTATCCTCCAATTCTTTCGCATTGTCAGCAGTGGATGTGGCCATTCACGATCTTCATGCCAAATCGAAGAAAATCTCCCTGATGCAGCTTTGGGGCACAGATCAGGGTCATTTCCCAATTTCCAACTACACGATCGGCATAGATACTGTGGAAAACATGATCAAAAAACTGCAGGAATTTCCCTGGTCTAGTTACAAGATCAAGCTGGGAACCACGGAAGACTTGCGTATTATCACCGAGCTGAGGAAGGTGACAGATGCCAGCTTTCGCGTAGACGCAAATTGTGGCTGGGGAGTGGACGAAACCATCCGAAACGCTCTAGCCATGAAAGCCCTGGGTGTAGAGTTTATCGAGCAGCCTCTTGCTGCTGATAACTGGGAGGGCATGAAGCAGCTTTTTGAAAGAAGTGTGCTACCGATTATAGCCGATGAGAGTATCGTGGGAGAAGAGAGTGTTGCGCACTGTGACGGTTTTTTTCATGGGGTAAACATCAAGTTGATGAAGTGTGGGGGTTTTACTCCAGCTCGCAGGATGATCGCCAATGCCAAATCGCGTGGTATGAAAGTGATGGTGGGCTGCATGACAGAATCGTCTGTAGGCATCTCTGCTGTGGCGCAGCTCCTCCCAGAGCTGGACTATGTGGATATGGACGGTTTTCTGCTCATTGCAAATGACATTGCGCTCGGTCCGCAGCTGGTAGATGGTGAGATCCAAATCGCAAAAGGTCCGGGAATCGGTGTAGAAAGATTAACAATTGGCTGAAAGCTATTTGGTAAGATTGGATGTGAATTTCCAAACGGTACACCTACATATCTGCCTAATGTGTTAAACACTTTGTTAGCACCGTTTTTTAATTCACGAATGTTTCTTGAATTATGGATTTGCACTTTTCAATCTCTTCACTCGATATTTTTCCGAGAGATTTAATCACGCGACTTTTGTCTATAGTTCTAATTTGATCTATTGCTGCAGCTCCAATTTTGTTGTTATGATTAATCACAACTCTAGTTGGATAGCTTTTTTCAGCTGTTGTCATCGGTGCAACCACAACAGTTCTTAAATACTTATTCATCTCGTTAGGAGAAATTACGAGACATGGTCTTGTATTTTTAATCTCGCTTCCTTTGGTAGGGTCGAGGTTAACGAGGATAATGTCGTATTGCTTTATTTCCATTCTTCAAAGTTTTCATCTTCGAAAACATCATCCATTAATAGATGGTCGTCTTGACGATCGTGCATTTGTTTGAATGCTTTTTCCCATCCTTTTCGAGGCTGTGCTGTAGGTTTTAAAATGATATATCCTTTTTCAAGCACCAATTCAACAGTGTCTTTGATGTTATATCGAGTCAGAATATCTTTTGAGAGTCTGAGTCCTTTTGAGTTTCCGATTTTAATAACTGAGATTTCCATGACTTAATAAATGTGATTACAAAGTTATTACAAAAGTTTAAACTTTAATGATCTCCTCTTTTTATTTTTAAATGGTGTCTAACACCCAACTCGTATGTTAGCAGCGTTATCTTTTACTTACTAAAGTAGCCATTAGATTTGATA
>CAYGUA010000032.1:0-64017 GCA_964353015.1 uncultured Marinoscillum sp.
ATTAAAAATATTTCATCCCGAATATCCCTTTCACAAAAGGTACTTTATTCCCATCAAAGGTCATTTTATCGATACAAACCTCTCTGTTGAAGCCAGCTGATCTGCCCATATCAATTCCCTTCGGGCGTGTAAAGCGGTGGTACACAATAAACCAATCGTCAGATTCCTGGGCTTTGATTACCGAATTGTGACCAGTTCCATATATCCCCTGATCAGGATCCTTTTCAATCACAATGTTATTTTCTGGAATTGTTAATGGGCCAAGCGGTGAATCTGCTATAGCGTAGCGCACACGGTAATTAGGCGAACGGGTGTCATTTTCAGACCACATAAAGTAATATTTCCCGTTTCGATAGAATACCTCGGTCCCTTCTCTGAATGTTCCATCTGGTGTAAGAACTTTAATGTTTGCTGTATCAATGGAAAGCATATCATCACTCAACTCTGACACAGCCAAATATCCGTTACCCCAGTACAAATAGCTTTTTCCGGTTTTAGGGTCAGTAAAGACATCCGGATCAATCTCCTGTCCTCGATTAATTCCTATGGGTTTGAAATTGATCAGTGGCTTGCCGCTATCCACAAAAGGACCTACTGGGTCGTTGGCAACTGCAACACCAATTTTCTGAGCTGCAGTGAAGTAGTAGAAATACTTGTATTCATTGTTGATTTCTTTCTCTGCTATGGTAGGTGCCCACGCATTGCGATCTGCCCAGCTTACATCCTTATTCAGATCAAGAATGGTTCCCTCTTTTTTCCAATTAATTAAATCATTTGAGGAAAAAGTCTCAAAGTATGTACCTGACCATCCATCAAATCCATCACTTGTTGGGTATAAATAATACTTGCCATCCTTTCGGGAAAAGAGGATCTCCGGATCCGCATAATAGCCATCCAGTACTGGATTCCCATCAATTGAAGCTGTAACAGAAAAGCTTTTGGACTTACCATCGCTATTGGAAATGACATATTCGACTGTTCCATCAGAAAAATCTTGTGACCCAATCTTAGAAATCGTAATATCTGGAGTCAATTGAAACAACGAATCAAAGGCAGAGAGTTTAGATCCTGGCTTAAGTGGGATATAAATCGTTCCTTCATCTTCATTGATAACTACATTGTTCTCTTTCACTAGTTCTGATATTTCACCAATGATTGACTCATTTGATTGAGCTGCTACTTTGATAAATCCAAAAGCTAGAAGAATGTATAAGACTTGAGTTGATTTAAAAAAGGACATTCTTTTCAAGTTCAATTATTGAGGTTATTGAATCTGATATCTAAACACATAAAAGAGTATGATCTATCAACTGTATTTACAATAATATCACTTTCGAATTAACCAATCACAAGTATATGTGCATTGCTTCTTGGAATTAAATTAAAAATCAGATTCGAAATCAATTCTCAATTCTGAATATTTAATCTGAGAAATGTGCTTGTGAGTAAAGTGTTATTGGGTTGATTGACTTAGATGAGTTTCTGTTCACTGCGTTTCAATTAAGAAGTCAGACTTCAAATAATACCTTCACGGATGTGCCCTTATTTTCATTTTTTTCAATGCTAAGGGTTGCGTTTGCTTCTTTTAGTAATACAAAGGCCATATACAGACCCAAGCCTACATGGCCGTCAAATAGCTTTGTAGTGTAGAAAGGCTCAAATAATTTGATTTGGTCTTCTTGGGTAACTCCTTCGCCCGTATCTGAAATGATGAGTGTGTACTGACTTGATTTTCTTTCGGAAGTGATGATTATTTCTCCATTTCCTTCTATGGCTTCTATTGCATTTTTAAGAAGATTAAGAATGACTTGATGCATGCTATTGGGATTTGCTTGGACATGATCCGCGCCACAGAAATGCTGTTTAATATTAATCTTATTGTCTGTTTTATTATGAAGTAATACGAGGCAATTTTTTACCACGTCTGAGATATCACAAATTAGATCTTCGGAAGATGCCGATTTACTAAAGGGAATTAAGCCTTTTGTGATGCTACTGATTCTAGAAACACCTTCCTCCAATCCGTTAAATAAAAATTTGTTTTCTTCAATTTCGGAGGGGTATTTTTCTTCAAAAATTCGCTTGATATTAAAAGATGCTCCTTGGATAAAATTGAGTGGATTATTTATTTGATGAGCTAGACCTGCAGTGAGTACACCTATAGCAGCCAATTTTTCGGATTGAATCAATTGATTTTGTGTCCTTTTCAAATCATCCAAAGTTGACTGAATCTGTTTTTTTCGATTGTGGGCTAGTCGATAAAGGCGATACATCACCATACCAAATATGAATAGAATAGCTAAAATCAAATAAAGGCTGTACTTCTCCACTTTATCTTGCCTTAGTTTGACAGCTTTTAGTTGTTGCTCTTTTGTATCGGAGATACTATCAATGGCAGCTTGCTTTTCATATGCAAACTTGTAATCTAACCTTATAATATCCTTATGAAATTTTTGCGAGTCTTCTTTTTCTTTGTTCGTCACATAGATTTCAAAATAATAAAGGGACATTTTGATATTTCCGAGACTCTTATAAGCTTCATAAAGCTGTTTACTACTAGAAACTGTCGTTACAAGAACGCCTACTTCTTCTGCAATTTTCATGGCACCTTCGCTGTATATAATTGATTCTTTATATTTATTAAAAGCTTCAGATTTTTTGCCTTGCGCTAATAGTTGATTGCCTTCTTTTAGGCTTATGGAACCAAGATGTCTTAGATTAAATGTTAGGCCTCTTTTGTAGCCTTGGTTTTCTCTTATTTGAAGGCTACTTAAATGGTAATTTCTCGCCTTTTCAAATTCACCGAGCGTTTCATACATGGTCCCAAGGTTGGAGTATCTAATGGCCATCCTTGTTGTGTCTCGAATCTCTTTAGATATAGCCAAACTATTTAGGTAATAAGCAATAGCCGAATCATATTTTTCTTGTTTGTCATAAATTATACCTATGTTATTCAAAACGGCACTTTGCCCACTTAGATTATTTAATTCCTTACTTAGAATCAAACTCTTGTTATAAAAATTTAATGCAGTTTCGAAGTTATTCAGAGCAACATGAATAATCCCTAATACAATGAAGTTGTCTATTTGCCCATTCTTGTCGCCTTTTGATTCGCATATTTCCAAGGCTTTAAGACTATGATTCATACTAGATTCGTATTTTCCTTGATCTTGTTCGATTTTGCTAATCCAATACAATACATTGGCCTTTTCCAATTGTTTTTCAGTCTTTTCAAAATAGCTATGGCATCTCCAAAATATATCTTCGGCTTTTTGATATTCACTTTTGCGGAAAAATCCATAACCAGTTTCTAACAAAGGTTTTTCTATTCCAAAATCCCAAGCATAAGATTCATCTAGATCAAGACTTGCATTGAAATATTGAATGGCACTATCATAGTCTTGTAGTTGCAATTGTTCGATTCCTTGATAAATCATTCCAATCACCTGAAACTTTTTATGGCCGGATTGAAGGGCTAAATTGGCTATTGCCTTTGGCGATCCATTTGAACTGTCTATGTAATTATTGGGTAATTTGTTTTCGATAAATTGATCTAGCGCTTCTATCCTTGTTTTCACAGAAAGCGAATTTTTGTTCCAGATAGAGTAAAGACTATCTTTTGAATTCTGAGAAGCTCCATATTGGTAGCTAAGAGTAGCTAGTACCAACCACAAGAAAATATTTTTAGATAAGGTTTTCATTTTGGAGCTTGTACAGCTAATATACTTTCAAAATGCTCATCATTTACTAAATAAACTTGATTTTTGATCAATACTTAGAGGGTAGAGATGCCGGTTATAAAATCGTTGGTTAATAAAGGTATCTGAAGCATTGGGAAATTCTCGATTCAATTACTTGACGGGAAGCAAGTTCTTCAGTTGTCTCCTTTGGAGGAGTACATCCTACCAATAAAGCCAAGGCCAATATCAATTAACCTAAGATGTATTTATCAGCAAAAATATTCCATTTCATGTTTATAAAATTTATCGCGCAAAACAATTTAAGCCTATTTGGTGCTAATTAGAAAACTCGGGATGTCTATCCCACGATCTGCTAACTGTGAAAATTAGAGTGACTCTGGTTTCACAGATTTATTGAAAGAATCTAGAGGGCCAACATTTTCTAAAACAAAATCGGTAAGCCCTCTAAAACCTATCAATTTGGGGTTTATAGTTGTAAGTGGCCCGTATTTATAGTCAGAATTCTCTTCATATAAATTCCAAAAATTGAAGACCTCACAAGGAAAGACTGTATGAGCATAATTCCAAAGGATCAGGCCATTGATATGATTAGGTGAGTGAAGCCTACTACATTCACAGCACGACACGTTCCGTAACTCAGAATAGATCTTAAAGAAGATGCTAATCAATTAGTCTCATTACTTTTTGTGAATCATTTTGCAATACTAATTCATTATTTCTCTCATTCTCAATAATGCCTCTAGGTAGTAGTAATCGGCATAAATCAGCGCAACGTCAATTTCGTTACCCAAGGACTTAGCTCCAGTAGAATGTAACAAAAACGCTTCACTTGAATCGAACCCAGAATACTCATCAGAAGCAAGAGAATTAAGCATTTTTTGTGCGGCATTCAAATACTTAGTACTAAGAATCTCGTCATTTTCATAATATTGACTTAATTCGATTAAGGCCGAAGCAACGATGGCTCCTGCAGAAGCATCTCTTTCTTCATTTGGTATTTCAGGAGCATCAAAATCCCAATATGGAATTTTGTCTTCAGGAAGTAGTTCAAGATATGCATCAGCTATTTTAGAAGCAAAATCTCGAAATTTCTTGTTTCCAGTTTCTCTATAGACCATAGTGTAACCGTAAATTGCCCAAGCCTGTCCTCTTGACCAACGGCTATCGTCTGCATATCCCTGCTTGGTATGTCTATTCAACACCTCTCCTTGCAGGCTATCATATTCCAAAACATGCCAAGAAGTATAGTCTTCTCTAAAATGATTTTTCATAGTAGTCTCCGCGTGTTTTGTAGCAATTTCAGCTAATCCAGTATCCCCTCCATTTTTAGCCGCCCAATATAATAACTCCAAATTCATCATATTATCAATAATGGTAATGTGCTCTGACCATCTCGAGTGAAGCTTGGTGGACCAAGATTTGATGGTACCCACATTTGGGTTATACCTTGATGCTAGAGATTTTGCTGATTGTAATAAGATTGGTTTATAATCCTCGTTATTGGTAAGTCGATAGCCATTACCAAAACTACAATACATCATAAAGCCTGTGTCATGATGCTTGTCGTTATATTGAAATGGTGCTAGAGGTAAAGTTCTTTTAATAGCCTCATTCTTCCATTTTTCATCTTCAGTCACCTCATACATATACCAAAGTATACCAGGGTAAAACCCTACGGTCCATGAAAGGATATGATTGGGTATACACTCCCACTTCTCTTCCCCTGACTCTATTAATCGAGGGTGTTTTGAATAATCAGTATTTGACACCACTGACTTAATTAGCTGATCCTCGCATCTGGCCAATTCCTCGTTGATATCAAATTGTAAAACAAACTCAATGTTGGCCGAATCATTTGCGTCCTGAGCTTTGGCTTTAGTCCCTCCACAACCATAAAGTATGAATAAGGAAAATGGTAAAAGGGTAAGCATAATAATTTTCTTGATGAAATTCATATAAAATCTTTTCAGAATCACAAATCGCTAAAAGCATCAAATGCGCTAGAGGATGGAACAAAATACTTGCAGCAAAATTGATGAATAGGGTATTTGCAAATAGGGTTAAGCGTGTTGATGAAGGGGTAATCATGAGCCATTTATCTATTATTAATTCATTTCATCACCCAAATGATAAATAAGCAGACAATAATCACCGGCAAATGATGTATCTAGGCTTTACCAAGTCTATGGTCCATTGTCCTTAAATCAAGGTCTAAAATCCATACTATCGAAGGGATTTTATCGATCAAAAAAATATCCGTATACTTAAGTTAAAATATATTATCATGGATAGGATTCTTTTTGTACTTACAATAATCTCCTTGGTCAATTGTGCTCCGAAACAGTCGATCACGCAACCCAACCTACTTTATATTTTTGGTGACCAGCACAGAAGGCAAGCTCTAGGGTTTTTAGGTCAAGACCCGGTGATCACACCAAATTTGGATGAATTAGCAAAAGGAGGCGTATATTTTTCTAGAGCAGTTGCAAACCATCCACTATGTAGTCCTTACCGTGCCATGTTCATTACAGGTCAATATCCGCAGACCAATGGGGTAATCGCTAACTGCCATTCTGGTAGAACTTCGCACGGTAATTTCCTTGATACTGCAAGCACTGCCACATTCACTGATGTTTTATCACAAAATGGATATGATGCAGGATTCATTGGGAAATGGCATCTTGAAGGCCCAACACCGACTCCAGAAGGAACTAAAAATATATGGGATTCTTACACGCCTTCTGAGCACCGCCATGGTATGAATTTTTGGTATGCCTACAATGCAGACAATGATCATTTTAAACCTCATTATTGGAACACCTTTTCGAGCAAGAATGAACCTGAATATGTGAATAAATGGTCCCCTTCTCATGAAGCAGAAATAATTATGGAATACCTAGAGGGCGGTGGACACGCACCTAGAGACTTGAACAAACCATTCTCTCTGATTTGGTCAATAAATCCTCCACACACACCTTTTGGAGCGGTTCCTGACAAGTATAAAGAACTATATGAGGGGAAATCGTATCAAGATGTCTTAAACCGCCCCAACGTGAGTTATACTAATAATACTGAGCTCAAAGTAGGATCTCCTGGCGTTGAAAAACAGATTTATGGAGCACCGGACTATTTTGCGGCTGTCACAGGAATAGATGATCAGATAGGCAGAGTGATACGCAAACTCAAGGAGTTAGGTCTTTACGAGAACACAATCATTGTTTATTCTGCTGATCATGGCGAAATGCTAGGAAGTCAAGGTCTAATGCACAAAAACGTCTGGTACAAAGAGTCATTGGAAATACCATTAATTGTTCACTTTCCAAAAGCTCTAACTCCTAAGACTGACGAATTGTTAATAAGTGTTCCGGACTATATGCCTACGTTACTGGGTTTGATGGGACTAGAAGATAAGATCCCGGGAGTTGTTGAAGGGAAAAACTATGCGCCTTACCTACTAGGAAAACCTATTGAAAAGCCCGATCATCAATTCTACTACGGTTCTCTTCCATCTGACCGCTCGTCAGGAAAAAGAGGTTTTCGAACAAACGAGCATACTTTTGCATCGGTCAAACTAAATGATGGTTCAAAAAATTATTATTTGTATGATGATTTGAATGACCCTTATCAAATGATCAACCTTTGGGGGACAGATGTGCAGCAAGACAGTTCTTTTCTCAACCGATTAAATCAGATATTGAAATACAGAAATGATCCTTGGCTTAATTAATTGAAATGAAAGACTCTGCTATATATTGCTGATACCAAATCATATTAAGCTTATTTTGCTTAGTATATACTTGATCTCGGAAGATTCGTCAATTTCCAGCTCATCAATTGTGCCTTTATAGTATTAATGCATATCAATTGCATGCTGTACACGTGCTCGGTTAAGACGCAAAAATGATTCGGCTGGTTGGTCAATGGCACACCTTTGAGATATTAAATCTTTCATTTTGGGACGTATTTGGATAGAAATGAACGTACCGCAAATACCAACATTGGATCTCTGCATCACAGCTTAGAATCACGATTTTAGATTGCGCCAAGAGGCGCCTCATAATGAGAGGTATTGGAGTTAATGCTAAAAACCTACCTCACAATATGGAAAAATGGTGCTTTGGAACAAATAATCTCTAATGAGAAATCAATAGTATTTAAGTCCTTGATGAGTGACAAAAAATACGGCAAAGTAGTACTTCCTAATTTAGTAAGGATTCATTCAGTACCTACAAAATATTAATGTACGTCAAATAGCCATACATATATCACAAGATAAACTTGTGGAGCCCAAATCCTTATACAAAGAGCAACTTAAATTAAGGTTAGGTTCTTTGCCTAGTACATTGAAAGACTGTAAAGAACAAAACACGATGCAAGTCACCCTTTGATCCAACATTGACTCCTTCTAAACTAATTAATAATCTAAGCCACACCTCTATCAAACACATATGTCCCTATACAAATGATTTACAACCATTATCATTGAATTTTAAAACTTTATACTCTGATAATGAAATTAATTCGTTTAACGATAATCTTAATCATTGCCCCTTTGATATGCTTTGGCAATGTCTGGGGACCAGATGACTTGACAGTTAGCAACTTACAAGCAGTGACAAATAACACGACCATTACGCTGACCTCTGGAACATACAGCCTAACTCCCGAACTTCTTGACGCTTGGACAAATGGTCAAAAGGAGAACGTAACCTTTCAAGGGGAAGGGAAAGTAATTCTAGATGCTTCGAGTTTTGGAGACATTCGAATCAACGAAATGAATTTCAATGGATGGACAGGCCTTTTACTCAAGAATCTAGAGTTCCGAAATATAGGATTAGTTATAGAAAATTGTAAGCAATCCGAGTTAGATGGTATTTTTCTTAGCGGCATGCTCTACACAAGCGCCAACCTTCCCTCCAATCGTGATCCTAGTCAACCAAAGAAAGCTTCCTCTTGGGCCTTAAGAGTGTTAGACGGGGAAAATAATACAATTAAGAATTGTCAAATTGTATGGCCAAAAACTAGCGAACCTGGCAAGGGACTTAAAATTGATAGAAATTATGATTTTATCATCGAGAACAACTCGATCACAGGAAACCTAGTGATGGGGATGAATGTCAGTGCAACCAAACAAGCCACGAACAACAATGACCCAATATTGAGGGGATTGATAGAAGGTGGAGAGGTTGTAAGAGATATGAATCCTGCCTATTCTGATAATGAAAAATGGGAAGATCATGGTCTTTACATTCTTAATGGAGGTGGTACTATCATAAGAGGAGTTACTTTCTCTGGCTGGACTGATCAAGCCTCTGGACATGGCATAAAAATGAAGGGTGTACAAGAAGTAGAAGTAGCAAATTGCACCTTTAAAGACAATGGAGGAATCATCATTCGTGAAGCAAGCAATTGGGTAAATATCAATGATCACATCTGGATTCATGATAATGTATTTGAAGATTTTGGTGTCAATGGTTTTGGACTCTCGAGTAGTCAAGCAGTATACAATTCATGTGTCATCGAAAACAATGTATTTCTAGGTACGGGAGAAGGCTCTGGAGTCACTTTCAACCTAGCTAATCCTGTTGACTTTAATCGATCAAATAAAATCGCAAAAAAAAACGGAGGAATATTTAACAATTGCGGCTCACTCACGATTCCCAAAAATGGTATCAATTTTAAAGGAAATGGTGAAAATGGCTGCATTGAAAACAAACCTTTCATCTCAGTCACGGAATTGAATATCTCTCAAACAGAGATTACACTGGATATAGGTGAAACAATTGATTTAAGTGTAACAGTCTCCCCTTCTGATGCTTCCAACCCCACTATCTTATGGCAATCTGATGAATCACTAATAGCCAGCATAAATTCGTCAGGTCGAGTCACAGCTTTTGCTAGTGGAACTACTAGAATCTCAGCAATTGCATATGATGGAGGTATAAGAGAGAATTGTACCATTAGTGTCAATTCAGACGAAGGGGAACTTCTGAGTGTTGGACAAGAAAGTAAAAGCACTATCAACATCTACCCGAATCCTGTAAAGACAGGCGTGTTAAATCTGGTGGTTTATAATATCAAAAGTTTTTATTCGGCAACTCTTCTTTTTAGAGATCTTTCAGGAAAAGTAGTTCAGAGCAAAGAAATAGTACTCAAAAAAGGCGAGAACTCATACTCTATTAATCTTGATTTTACAAGCACTGGTTACCATTTGCTGTCTTTGGTTGACCTAAATGGTATGATTTCAATATCTAAACCATTCATTATTCAATGATTGAATCTAGTTACGGATATGAATAATTCTTAATTGTTCAATTAAATTGAGAGGTAAAATCAATTTATTGATAACACAAATAATAGGTGTCTCATCATCTACCTCCTAAACTCCATTGATGCAGCTTGCCTAAGCTTCCTGTACTCAAAGACGATTCGGTTGCCGAATTTGGCTGACCGCACTTTTGCATCCTAATTATATTTCTTGTCGTAACAACTATTGATAAGCAATTAGCTAATTCTATAATTCAAAACCTTTGAGGCTTTTAGTTTTAAGATACTTTCTACGCAAAGTGTCTAACATTTTTCACTTCCTCTTATGCACTCTTTAGTACACAACAAAAAAAGGAGATAGCCTCATGGCTACCTCCTTGCAAATAACTGTTGATTTTTTAGTTATCCTATTGGGGATAACCTGGATTTTGAGTCAAATTAGTTGCTCTATCTCTTTCATTTTGTGGTATTGGAAACAGGTAATGCTTTTGCGGGTCGAATATACGAGTCTGAATAGGAGTACTACTGAATTCAATCGTACTTCCAGTGACGCTTAGACCCATTACTTCAAAACCATCATTAATTTCGATGGTACCCCATCTTTTCATATCAAAGTATATCCAACCTTCCATCGCCAATTCTCGCACTCGCTCATCATATAGGTCGTCCCAAGTGATATTGCCTGCGGTAAACAATGGCAGTTGCGCAGATGCTCTAGCTCTCACTGCATTTATGGTTTCATCAAGTGTTCCCTGATCTACATTTTCGATACCCCCAGCTACCTGAGCTGTTGCTTCAAGATAATTCAACAATAAGTCTGCATATCGAATAATAATGACATTCAAAGGTCCATCCGTATTGGCACTTACACCTGGGCCAGGAATAACTCTTTTTCTCATTGTCATCCCAGTCAAAGAGTGATTATATCCGTTAATATCATATGGATACAATAGGTCCATTCCATTTCCTCCAAGAACATGAGCTCCAGGCCTCAGTATGGTCCAGTCCATTCTAGGATCTCTTCCTTCAAAATAATCATATATTTCGGTTGGGATCTTAGGATCTTCTTGGACATAAACAGGATTAGGATCTATTACTTCAAATTTCTCAACCATATAAGTGGTCGGGTGAAACCATGTCCACCCATTGGCAGAAGAAGAACGGTTTGCATACAATTTTTCAATGGACGAGCCAGGTTCAGAATCATTTTGATATACATGCTGAACATCGAAGATTACTTCAGAATTGTTCTCATTGTCAATCGCAAAAATGTCTTCATAATTGGACTGAAGGGAATAACCTAATGTCATAACCTCAGAGGCAGCAGTGGCTGCAACATCCCAATTTTTGTCCATTAACGCCACTTTTACCTTCATTGACAAAGCAGCTCCTTTTGTGGCACGTCCCAAATCTGCAGAAGCATAACTCACTGGAAGGGCATCAATTGCAAAATCTAAGTCGCTATAAATCAATGCAATTACATCCGCTTTTGGAGACCTAGAAATAGAAGCATCTTCTACACCAGGTACATTTTCTATGAGAGGAACATCACCAAAATTTTCAACCAAAAGGTAATAGTACATAGCTCGTAGATACCTGGTCTCCCCTTCTAGCCGAGTTTGAAGATCTGCTTCGTCTGGAGTAAACGTGGCATTTCCTATATTCATTAACACGTCATTGGCTCTGACAACACCGCGATACATATACCTCCATAGATCTCTTGGAGCTCCACTTGCAGGATCATGAACCCCACCGGCTACATCTGAGATTATATCGCTTCTACAATTTCCTAGTGGAGTTAAAAGATCGAAGAAACCTAATGATTCCCAACCTAAATCCCTTAAATTCACACTTAACGCGTCATAAACTGAAATTACACCAGCATTTACATCATCACTATTTGTCCAGAAATTTGTACTTGACACTCTGTCAGTTGGTTGCTTATCTAGTACATCGTCTGCACACGAGAATGAAGCAAACATTACAAAACCCAACATTGAGCTTTTTAAGATTGATATTTTTCTATTCAAGTTTTTCATTGTACTGTGCTTATATATTAAAATGTAAGATTTAAACCCACCACGTATGTCCTCACATTTGGAACATTGTCTGGATTGAATACTTCAGGGTCAAATCCTAAATCATTATTTGAAAAGGTCAAAAGGTTGTCCGAACTGATGTAAGTTCTAAGACGACTTACACCAATCTTATCAAGAAGTGCAGTTGGAAAATTGTAACCAAACTGCACATTCTTTACACGAAGGAAAGAAACATCTCTAATCCAGAATGTTGATTCCACATTCATATTCATTCCATCCATTGCTTGTCTATCTAGTCTTGGCCAAACAGCTCCTTTGTTTTCTTCAGACCAAGCATCTAGCCAGATTTCATGAATGAAGCCTCGATCCCCTTGTCTTACAGGTTTGATTCCATTGCTACTATTTATATCCTGATCACGATTTGCTATTCCTTGCAATACAACACCTAGATCAAAACCCTTATAGGAAAGATTAATGTTCCCTCCATAGGTAAACTTTGGAATCCTATTACCAATCACTACACGGTCAGCACTATTTATCATACCATCTGCAGCGTCGAAAACACCATCGCCATCAGTATCTACGGTCAATTGATCTTTATACCTAATGTCTCCGGGAGAGGTATATACAGCGTGTTCTGGAGCTCCATCAATTTCTTCCTGACTCTGGAAAATGCCTTCATGCTCATACCCAAAGTAGACATTGTAAGGATGTCCCTCTTGAATGTTACCAGTGGCTATATCAGAATTATACTTGGTCACTTCATTATTGACCATAGTAAGGTTGACTCCTACTGAATATTTAAAATCACCTTGTCTATCTCGATACATTGCAGAAGTTTCAAAACCCTTATTAAGCATGGTTGCCAGATTGACATCTGGTTCAGACTTTGCACCTAGGAAATCTGGAATTGGCAGCTTTGTGAGAATATCAGCAGTTTCGCGAGTGAAATAATCAAATGCAAAATTAAACTTCCCTTCCTTTATGGACAGATCAAAACCTATATCAGACGTGGTAGTAGTTTCCCATGTGATATTTTGATCTACCAAAGCATTTTGTGCTATACCTGAATATACCTCGCCATTGAAACTGTAATTTTGATTGAGACTATAAACAGATTGATATGAATAATTGCCAATTTGATTATTACCCAATTGGCCCCACGAAGCTCTTACTTTCAAGAGGTCAATAAAGGATAGGTTTTTCATGAACTCCTCACTCTCCATATTCCAACCCACTGAGAATGAAGGAAATACACCCCATTTATTTCCATCTTTAAATCTTGAAGAACCGTCTGTACGAATATTTGCTTCAAAAAGATATTTGTTTTTGAAATTATAATTAACCCTACCAAAATACGAAATCAATCCCCATTCGGATTGACTTCCCCCTACTCGCTGATCAAGCAGCCCTGCATTAAGTTCTTGGACTTCATCGTTTACAAATTGACTAATACCAGCTGAGATATTTTCACTTTGATAATCTAACACTTCATACCCACCTAGTATATTGATATTATGACTTCCCAATTCTTTTTGGTAATTGACTGTCGCTGTACCAGTAAGTAAATAATTATGACTGTGTGACACATCAGCCTTTCTCAAGCCATCATCAGGATAACTTTGATATATTGATTCGGTTCTAAAGTTCCATGTAGAAAACAATGACTGGAATTCCTTCCTAAACTCAGTGTCATAATTAATCGCAAAAGATCCTTTAAAAGTCAATCCTTTGATTGGTTCTACCTTTAAAAAAACATTACTAAGCAATCTCTGCTCACGACGATCGTCTTTATTGTTTTCAATAAAGGCAAATGGATTTCGTAGTGTACCTAGCGCATCGATCTGTGGTCCTCCCCATCTTCCATCTGGTGATTGTATAGCAGGCATTGCAGGGGCAAGTCCGGTATTAAAGTTGACTGTGGGAGATAACTCTGTCCATCTATAAAACATATTAGCCCCGATCTGAATCCGTTTGGAAACCTGTGATTCAACATTGGTTCTTAATCCATATCGCTGAAGTTCATTTCCTACCACTAAACCTTGATGGTCCAAATAATTAAGAGAAAAGCGATAGGTTGTCTTATTAGACCCTCCACTCACTGCAAGGTTATGAGATTGCATAAAGCGTCGCTCACCTACTTGATTAGCATACCAATCTTCATTTGGGTGAGTCAATGGGTTGGAAGACAACTTCCATTCGATTATATCTGACTCTTGAAATATCTCTTGACCAGCACCCCTATATTGATTGGTCATCTCCATGTAGGTAGCAAAGTTATTAACGAATTTTGGCAACATGGTTGCCTCTTGTACACCGGCATAAAAATTATAACTAACCTTTGCATCCCCAGATTTACCCCGCTTGGTAGTCACAAGAATAACTCCATTGGCTCCCCTGGATCCATATATAGAAGCAGATGCAGCATCTTTCAAAACAGAAATAGAAGCCACATCATTAGGATCAATATCGCCCATTGAAGTCTGAATACCATCTACTATAACCAATGGATTTGAATTATTGAGTGTACCAATACCTCGAATTCGAATAGAAGCACCCGAACCACCCGCTTCTCCACCTGATCCTTGTGTAACCTGTACACCTGGGGCAAGACCTGCCAAACCACTTGTTAGATCGGTGATGGATCGTGATTGTAATGCCTTAGTTTCAATATTACTTACAGATCCGGTCAAGTTCACCTTCTTCTGAACACCATACCCAACTACGACGACTTCTTCCATATTAAGGAAATCCATAGGCATCTCCACGTTTATCACTGTTTGATTTCCAACTGTGACTTCTTGTGGCTTCATACCTATAAATGAATATACAAGCACATCATCGGGAGATGCATTAAATGAGTATTTACCATCAATATCAGTTACCGTACCCTTGGTGGTTCCTTTGATAGTAATTGTTGCTCCAATTACGGGTTCTCTGCTTTCTTCCTCTGTCAGCACGCCCGATATCACAGTCACCTGCCCATAAGAAATGAATGAGATTGCGATCATAAAAGCTATCAAAACTGCCTTCATCCTCGTTTTTTGTTGTTCCATATTTTTAAAAGTAGTTAGTTAGATTTAAATTCTCTTCAGCATATTAGCTTCCCAAAGGTTACATTAATTAGACTCGAATAAAGGGATCAATGTATAGAATGCAGGGTGTAAATGTGCCTTTTGCTATTTGTCTATCTTAAGAGGCAGCAATGCTTTTTCGTAAAAAAATGCCCTCTTGGCTTATTATTAAACATTATTTCCTGATAATCCTCGATACTTTGGTCTCCTTCCCACTCAAAATAAGTAGGTATGTACCTCTCTTGTCTAATACTGATTCCAGGGTTAATTCTAATAGCTCACTTCTAGGCAAAATCGTTTTAGTTATGAGTACTTTTCCTGAAATATCACTTATTGTCACTTTTGAATAAATACCAGGAGTGAGTTTGGCGGAAATCCTATCTATGAATGGATTTGGATAAATATCTATTGTTGTTGCTGAAACACTAAATAATGTTTCATTAGTTTCTGCTTCTTCATCTGTCTCATTCGTATCCTCTGCAATTGAACCTGATTTCAATTTGAATATCTCAAATAATGAAACCGCATCATAGACGCCACCTTGCTTTGCAAAGCCTTTATCCAATATATGGTCTATTACGATCTCCTTAATCTCTGACCTAAATCTCGCATACCAAATATAACCGTCAAATCCTATAATAGAACTTGAGTTTGTTCCAGTTCCATCAAGTCTATTTGCAAATTGCCCATTACCCAAATAACACACATCTACTATGGTGTTCGCAATTGCTTGAACATATCTCTCTGGAAATTCATAACGTTCACTTATGAATAACAATTGAAGATCACGTGACTCTAATGATCCATGTACAAAGTCCTGTGCATGTTTACTGTTTTTGCTCTGTGCCACGTCACTATAAGGATAATAAAGGACTTCATTTCCGTCCTTTTCATAGATGGTCATATCGTCAATGAAGTAATCCAGCATTGACTGGTTCACATTATCAATCTTACTAATCTTTTCTCTATGAGTGCCGAAGATCTCCAATGCTTCTACCAACGGAATCGCTCCAGACATGACAGGAAAGACCCTATTATATATAAAAACAAATCCAGGCCAATCATCCCTATTAACTACATCTGAATATCTTATCAGGTTATCTGCACCTACCATTGATTCGTAGGTATAGTCGATAGTTAGGAGTGCTTCTTCGATCAATTCATTTGCTATGGTATTGTATGTCTTACCATCATAGGATTGCTCCCAAATCGCGTGGTTTTCTGCAATCATTCGCGCAGGCACACTGATTACAGGCACCCCGCCAAATACGCCCGCACCAGGGTCAAGCACATCTACTCCATTGTGTATTTCTATATCTTTCTTGTAGTTCGGCCAGACAGGCCCCTGAGTTCTACTAAAGTCAATTGCATAGCATGTGTATCGATCATCTACTTTACATATATTATCATTTCGATAGGAAATACAGGCTCTCGCAAAATCAATTGCTTTATTGAGTATAGCCAAGTCTTGATCTTGCTTAAAAATCCACTCCATCATATAGGAATAACTTCTATTTCTGAAATAGTAATTGGTTCCATTATGTGTTGGTAATGGATAGTCTAGTAGATATGCCTTCAACCCAGCCAGTTCATTATCAGTTACATTTCCAAACCTATTTTCTAGGACAAGATGCTTCGATGCTTCTAAATCCCAATTATACTTGGGACCTTCGGTAGCATTTATAAAATCCATATTTCTTATCTGTGCTATAGTAAGAAATGGGATTAAAAACAGGAAAAGTGCCACCCAAGGTGCCTGCCATTTTAGCATATTATTGCTTTCCATTTTTTGTCAGATGATTTGGATAATAAAGAACAATACTACAAGCTAAAGGCCTGACCTAGCGGGTGTATAGTATCAAAAAAGGGGCTTCACATTTTCTGAGGATTCATTTAATGATTTTATCAGATGTAAGCTGGAGCGATATTCGGTTGGTGATCGGTCATAAAGTTTTCTAAAGCAATTTCTGAAATACTTGAGATCATTAAACCCAACAGCATAGGCTATTTCTGATACGTTCATATCACTATCACGAAGCAATTGGGCCGCTCGCTTGAGTCTAATTGATCGAACAAACTCTGTAACTGAATGGTCAGTGATGGCCTTCAATTTCTTAAAGAAGACGGAACGGCTCATACCTACTTCATCTAAGAAAGTACTCACGCTCAGCGATGAATTAGACATGTTTGTTTCGACGATCTCCACGCATTTCTTCAGAAATTCGTCATTTGCAGAGACAACCGTCACTTCAGTAGGTTCCATAGTAATCTCTCTTTTAAGCTTCTCTTTGAGGACTTTACGAGATTCTATCAAGTTGTTGATTCGAGTGAGCAGCAAATCGGGATTGAAGGGTTTTGTGATGTAATCATCAGCTCCTTTTTCAAGCCCCTCTTTACGGTAACTATCTGATGCTCTAGCGGTTAATATAATAACTGGAATATGATTGGTCTTCAAATTTTTTTTCACAAGCGAGCACAATTCAACACCATCCATCTTAGGCATCATGATATCACAAAGGATCAACTCGGGAATAATTTGTAATGCCAGTGCGAGCCCTTCTTCTCCATTCTCAGCACAAGTGACTTCATAGGACCCTTCCAAACACTCTGTGATATAATCTCTTACCATTTCATTATCTTCTACCACAAGTATATGAGGCAATCCTTTGTGGACTTCATTTTGATTTTCTGAGTCTAAATCAATGGTAGATATGTCATCATTAGTTGAATAAGATACTTTCTGATCTTGCAGAGATCCTCCAACTATTTCGATATTATCATTATCAAAGACACTGATGCTTATTGGTAATTTTACCGTGAACGTTGATCCACTATTTACTCTACTATCCACAGAAATAGAACCGTGATGAAGTTCAACTAGTTTCTGAGTAATTGTCAACCCAAGACCCGTCCCAAAGAGATTTTCACCTCCACTCTTTCTTACTTGATAAAACTTCTTGAAAATATTGGTCAAGTTCTCAGAGGCTATGCCACTGCCATTATCTTGTACCTTGATGCTGACCATCTCCTCATCCTGCAAGGGATCAATCGAAATCGAAATAGCACCTCCATCCGGTGTGAATTTAAATGCGTTGGATAATAAATTGAAAAGCACTTCTTCAATTTTGGATGCGTCAAACCAGGCTTCAATAGTATCCTCCTTGCAATGCAGTTCATATTGAATATTCCTGTAGCGTGCATGCTCTGTAAACGCTAGCATGACCTCATGAACAAACTCCACAATATCATGTTCACCAACTTTCAACTCTAGTTCTACAGACTCATTCTTTCGAAAGTCCATCAATTGATTCACGAGCTTCAAAAGAATGTATGCATTCTTCTTCATGATATTAAGCTGATCGTTAAGTCTCCATTGTATACCGGAGGAGCTCAGCATTCTCTCCAATGGGCCAATAATCAAGGTAAGTGGCGTCCGAAATTCATGTGAAATGTTGGTGAAGAACTCAAGCTTCATTTGATTCAGTTCCTCTATTTTCTCTTTCTCCATCCTTGCTCTCTTGAGCTCTTGCATTTCCAGGTTACGCACTTTGATCAACCTGTACAACAGCAAACTCATCAGTACAGTCAGTATTGCGTAACCCAAATAGGCGTACCACGTGCGCCACGGGGGTGGCATTATGGATATATCAATAGACTGACCTTCTTCATTCCAAACACCATCACTATTGGATGCTTTGAGGTGAAAAGTATAATCCCCGAATGGAAGATTGGTGTAGCTAACCGACCTCCTATTTCCAATATTTACCCACTCTTCATCATATCCTTCTAAGCGATATGCATATTCGTTCTTCTGCGGCTGTGAAAAACTTAAAGCCACAAATTCAAATCCAAGGTCAGATTGGTCGTAGGCCAACTCAATAGAATTATTTGCACCCTTTTCTGATTTAATAAAATCCTGAATGCTGTTCCTCTGATTATTAATCAATAATTGAGTGATGATCACCGGAGGCACGAACTCATTGTCCTTTACCAACTCAGGATTAAAGACATTAAATCCATTGACCCCCCCGAATATTAAAGCCCCTTCCCTGTCTTTCAGGTACGCTCTATAATTGAATTCATTACTTTGTAGACCATCGTGCAAGTTGAACGTCTTAAATGAATTGCTTGCGAGATTAAACCTACCCAAACCATTGATTGTACTCACCCAAAGATTGCCATGCTCATCTTCAAGGATCCCATATACTACGTTATTTGGTAGGCCATCTTCCAAGTCGAAATTACTTATTCGATCAATATTTCGCTCATAGAGAAATAACCCCGCTCCTTCTGTGCCTATCCAAATACTGTCTTGGTTTTGCTCATAAAATGACAAAACATTGCGATCTGGGATGACATTGAAGGTTTTTCCTTTTTCATCAAAAGGAAGCAATTCATACGTAAGTTCATGTATTCTAGTAAGTCCTTTTTCACTGCCTACCAACACCCTGCCCTCAGCATCAAACCCAAGATGATATATAAATTCCCCTACCTCTGGTAGTTTTGAACTGAGGTGTTGGAACGTCTCAGAAAATGGGTCAAAGATATCGATCCCATTCCCGAAAGTTCCCATCCAAATTTTATCTTCACTTCCCTCTAATAGCGCAATTACACGATTATTGCTAAGGCTATTTTCATTTTTAGGATCACTAAGGTACCTAGTGATTTTATTGGTCTTAATATTGAGAGAATTTACACCACCGTCATGTGTGCCCACCCACAGATTAGAATGACGATCTAGTAAAAGCGACTTTACATTATTATAGGACAAACTATTAGGATCATTTGGATCATGTTTCAAATATTGGAAAGTTTTGGTGGCACGATCAAAATAATTAACACCTCCGCCTTCTGTACCAATCCACAAATTGGATTCATCATCTTCGATAATCTCGCTGACTACCCGATAACTCAGGTGCTTCGAAGTAGAGCCAGGAGCATAATGCTCAAATACATCAAAACTATGGTTAAAATAATTAAGAGCCCCTGAGTAAGTGCCAATCCACAAATCTCCCCTACTATCACTTGTGATAGAATAGATCGAATTCTGACTCAATCCTTGAGGGTTCTGATGGTCGTAATTGATATGTTCTAATGACTTGCCCTCAATATCCACAATATAAATACCATTGTATGTACCTATCCAAAGCCTACCTAAATTATCCTCATAGATATCTCTTGTACTTGATTCAATGAGTGGTTTCTCATCATCTTCATTCAAGTAGTATGGGCGAAACACGTTAGAGATATTATCAAAAATGTAGAGGCCATTATCATCACCGTACCATATCCTACCTCTGTCATCTTCGAAAAGACATGAAACATTAAAGTACTCTTCTATTCTGTATGGGATATCGTAATGAGTAAATACTTCTGTATCAACGTTTAATACATCAATTCCAACCTTCGTAACCACCCAAATATTACCTTGACTGTCTTCCATAAGGCTTCTAAGATTGTTATGAGAAATACTCTGAACGATCAATGAATCATGTAGGAATCTCACGAAGTTTTTTCTCTCCTTATCTAACTTATTTAGACCTTCGCTTGTAGCCACCCAGAGGTTCCCAGACTTATCTTCTATGATATCCCGTATCAGATTTCCAGAAATGCTATATGGTAAGCTCTGGTCATGCTGAAATGCAATAAATGTCTCTGCCTCTTTAGAGTATTTATTCAAGCCATTGTCAGTTCCCAGCCATAGAAACCCTTTGCTATCTTCATAAATACATCTAATCCAGTTGTGACTTATGCTTTTAGGGTCTTCCCCCTGATGTACAAATACTTCAAATTCATAACCATCAAATCGGTTGAGACCATCACGTGTACCAAACCACATATAGCCCTCGCTATCTTGCAGTCCACAGAGGACAGAAGTTTGGGATAATCCATGCTCTAAAGAATAGTGTTTGAATCTTACTGAAGAAAGTTGATTTTGGGCAATAGACGAAAAGGCAATAAAACTTAGAACGAATAATAAAATACCCTTTTTAAAATAGCAATCATAAAAACAATCTTCATAAGAGTTTTCGCTTTCTTTTGCTATATAATTTTTTGGGGTATTCATTTTATTACTTTCTAGAAGAATAAAAGATGGACATTAACTAAATAACGACTTGTTAACGGTCACTAGCTTTATTCATCTTGTCTTGTCAATCGTTTTTAAATTTACTAGTATTTTAAGATTTGTTATTCAGTGAATTATAACTTCAAGATTTCATCAACTATCTTCAGCCTTTTAGTACGTAATTTAGGTTTGTCTCCAATCGAATTAATACCAAAAACACGGTCCAATTTCAAGATTCTCTTGGTGCTGCTTACCAACCCAAAACCTTCATTTTAGCATCGATTTGAAACAAAAAAAGGGAGTAGTCTTAATACTACACCCTTTTTTATTTCATTTTAAACTGATTAATTATCCTGCACTACAAGGACCAGTTTAGGGCCTTGCCCTGCAACTTGATTCCCAGCTTCATCCAGATAGGTTGCTTCTTTTAACATGACACGCCCTACTAACTTTTCAGCTGTCGTTTCAGTATCAAACTTTAGGTTCATAGAAAGTGTTCCATCTGTTTCTGCCTTCACACCATCAGTGATATCCATACTTACCTCATTTCCCCACGCATCATTAATTGTGGCGGAATAATCCGCAGTACCTAAAGGCACAGTGCCAACCGTACCCAGTTCAACACTATCTACCATAGCACCAGTAACGTGTGGAATATCTAGTGTATCTACATCAGTCCATTCATCAAAACTCCAATGGTATGCGCTTAGTTTTTGATTATTAACAAGGAAATTTGATGTTTGTTTACTAGTATATAAAAACAATTCTGCTTTCATTACTTTGCTCACATCGATCGATGATAAATCAAACTTCAACATTGCATCTCTTACCCATACACCTGCTATATCCGGCTGGGTAGGGTCAACATAGTTTGCAAATGGAACATATTCATTAGCCCCATTCGTATCAGTAATCCTGAAATCATTTCTTCTCCATGAATCTGCAGTTACTTCAATTGTTACCTCTTTAGTAGGTATTTCAGTAACATTTACTAAGTCTGCCTTCTTAACTGGTTCACTAGCGCCACCATCATTTCCAGCTATTAAAGTAACGTCAAAAGTTCCTGCAGTCTCATATTTTATTGTTGGATTCTGTTCCACACTAGTAGTAGGCGTACCTCCTTCGAATGTCCATAACCAAGAGGTTGCTCCGCCTGTTGATTCGTCTGTAAATGACACTTCTCCACCTTTAAAAATTGCAGTTTCACCAGCACTAAATGCTGCCATAGGTGCCGGCACAGCTTTCTCCCCATCTTTGTCATCTCCGCCACATGAGGCTAATACGCCCAGCACCATCACAAAGGCTGTCAGCCCCAAAATCGAATTAAATCTTAATGTTTGTTCTCTTCTCGTCATTTTTATTTCGTTTGAATTATCAATCATCGCATTTTACATTCATGCTTTAGCAAATGTTGCTTTTCATTCTTTAAAGAAAGGGGGGTATAGTTTCTTAGATAAGGGATGAATGTGCGATCGCCCATTGGGAAATAAGTGCTAATATTATTTAAATCATTGTTTTACAAATACTTAACTAAATTTTATTATTTTATTTTTTAACGTTAGAAAATCTGTACAATAAACGAATAGTGGCTCCATAAATTCTCGGACAGTATTTTTGTATCGATTAAAAATCTAGCAAGCAATAAATCTGTAAAGCAATGATCAAACAAACAATACTCATATTAACTGTTCTCTTTTTTAAAATAAGTCTAAATGCTCAAAGTATTACTGATTCATTTACACACCAAGACTTAGAAGACTGGACTGCTTTCGGTCTAGGGAATATTGAAGCAAATCATAATCAAACAGTGATGTGGGAGAATGAAGGGGCTGTCGGCTACATGTTAGTGAGTCCAAAAACATATCAAGGTGATGTAACAGTCTCTTATGATATTATGGCACTTAACGCTGCATCAGTGCTGATTGTCGAGTTGAATGCTCATAATACGCCAACCCCAGATCTTGATTTACCTGCTGACTATGACAGCAATGTAAAATACCTATTTGATAATGTGAATATGTACATGTTTGCATTTCACAATGCAGCCCACAATAAGACTGGCCCTTTTGTAAGAAAATGGCCAGAACCGGGAGCCAATCCGTTGAAAGCTGCCAATAAGAATGTTTTGGAGGTCGGCAAATACCATCATATTGAATTAGGAATTAAGGATGGCTATCTGTTTTTTAAGGCCGATGGAAAGAGAGTATTTAAGGTAAAAGATGAGTCTCCTTATGATGGTGGCAAGGTAATTCTGCGAATAAGAGGGACTGCCAAAGAAATGGCAAGTTGTATCATCAAAAACCTCGAAATTTCGGCATCTTCTTCGGAATAAAATGCGAGTATTTAGATAGAAATCAGAAAACAAATTCATTGATGGTAGTGATTGAAGCAATTTACCTTCACTCCAAAATCAGAGCTCATTACTGCAAAGCATTTCTTTTCAAAATATATCTATTGTTTAACCCTTTTTCAGGACAGGATAATCAGTGAGAAATAGCAGCCGTTCTTTTTATGATCTTGTCAAGTTCTTCTTTTTGCTCTATGATCTGCTTAGATAGTTCAAACTGGCATAAAGCGCGTCGGAAATTCTGATCTGGATATTCCGTTTTGAAGTAGGCATCATGGTTAAGGTAATCTGTCAAGAACCTAACGCCAATAACATAAGATATCACAGCTCCCGAAAGTGGCAAGTAGTCCAGTTCTATGGGCTCCAAAATCCCATTCGCTCCCTCTAGGTATCCTTTCGAAAAGGCATTAAATCTTCCTATATCAAAATGAACATTTCTAAGGTCGTTTTCATCCTCCGCCGCTGTATTGGTCACTGTTCTTATGCCATCACCAAAATCATAATGTACAATGCCTGGCATAACAGTATCCAGATCAATAACACAAACAAATCGCTGATTATGATGCAGCAAGACATTATTGAATTTGGTGTCATTATGAGTGACACGCATTTTAATAACACCTGCCTGTTTCAATCGCTCCAGTTGACACATTGTTTCGGCCACATCACACACAGCTTTCAGCACATTTTGAGTTTGACTCCTTCGCTCCGCACTGCTTGTACTATGTGCTTGTCTCAATTGGGCCAACCTGACCATAACATTGTGGAAGTCAGGTATCGTCGTGTTTAGCTTACTAGGATCAAAGTCATCAAGCTGCATCAGGAATTTACCAAAGGCTACTCCTCCCTGATACGCTTGAGTCTCAGACTCAACCACATCGTAGGTTATTGTTCCTTTTTTGAAATCAAATATTCTCCAATAATTCCCCACTTCATCGTTCAGAAATAGCTGATCATTATGCGTACGAATCAAATTCAAAGTCTCATACTCCGGCTTTTGCTTCAGGTGAGCAGTCACCAAGTCAATGTTATTCATCATACCAGTCACGTCATGGAAAACATCGTGATTAATTCTCTGAATCAAATAATCAGGAGCAGTTGCATCCGTATTTGTAATCTTAAATGTATCATTGATATGCCCACCACCAAATGGTTCTATTTGATTAATTGATCCAGCTATCTGAAATTGGCTTGCAAGCTGGGTAATATGATCTATCGAAGTACTCACTTAGTCCATAATTT
This sequence comes from uncultured Marinoscillum sp., assembly GCA_964353015.1. Classification (GTDB taxonomy): domain Bacteria; phylum Bacteroidota; class Bacteroidia; order Cytophagales; family Cyclobacteriaceae; genus JAMZMI01. Next base: position 24,738 of record CAYGUA010000032.1, read on the forward strand.
TTGTGGATAGACTCCTTCAGTGATCAAATCATTAATTCGTGCTTTGGCTATGGGCTTGTCTTCTCTATAAGTAACACCAAACCATGATTCTTGAGAAACGATGACGGGCACTTCTACCCCACTTTTTCTTACTCTGTCTAGCACCGCAGGAATAAAAAACTCTGATTTCAGTTTCGTTCCTTCATTTTCAAGAAACTCCCCAAACATTGACTCCATCAATTCAAATACTGGTGAAGTAAAACCCATCAAATTCATGGAAACTATTTCTTTCCCAGACAAGGCGAAGCGTTCACTGTTTTCTTCATAATATGCTCCGCCACCTTCTTTTCTAGAAATACTTGTTCGCTCGGTGATTCCATTCAGAGTTTGTAGCTGAGTCACATCACATACCCCACGGGAAACTGATCCATGATCTGACAAAGTGTTTTCCAAAACAAACCCAATCATTACGGCATCCAATGTTTGATTATCCAACTGATTCAAATGCCTATATAGAGCCTCAAGTGACTCTCGGCCATAAAAATCGTCCGCGTTAATGATAGCGAATGGCTCGTTGATTTTCTCTGATGCTGAGAGTACTGCATGAGCAGTACCCCAAGGTTTCACCCTGCCCTCCGGTACCGAATAGCCTGCAGGTAAGACTTCCAATTCTTGGAAAACGTACTCTATCTGAGCGTGTGCTGAAAGTTTGCTTAAAAACACCTCTTGAAAATCCTCTTCAAGTTTCTTTCGAATCACAAAAACAATTTTTTCAAAACCTGCTTCTATCGCGTCATAGATTGCATAATCAACAATGGTTTCACCATTGGGACCAAATTCATCCAGTTGCTTCAAACTTCCATACCGGCTGCCCATTCCAGCGGCCATTACTACGAGAGAAGGTTTTGTATCCATCATCTAATATTTAGTTTATCCACTAGTCTAAAAAGAAAATATAGCCCTAGGCCGCAAAGTCCGATTAGTACTGTACCATAAAGAACATTGCCATACACAAAATTGCCAATACCAAATAAAGCTGAGTAGATCGCAAGACATCCGATAAATACGCTCAGCAGTCCATGCGGCAAATCCCATTTTTCGTTTATGCACGATTTATCCCCTTCAATAATCAATTGCTCCCTGATCTTCCTCCAACCTGGTCCTCCAGGGTGTGTTAGCTTATAAAAACGTTTTAGTGTTTCCTCATTCTCGGCGGGAGTCATATAAGTCACTAAAATCCAACTGACGGTTGTAATTGCTGTAGCTATTAGCAACTTCATAGTAAACCCATCCAAAAGACTTGTAGCTACTAGCTCATCTGGTACTACCAATACCAATATCATGGCTACAATGGTCGCAACTACCATCGCTACAATCTCCGTCCAGGCATTGATGCGCCACCAAAACCAACGCAACAAATAGATAGCTCCTGTACCTGCACCTGAAAGTAACAGAATATCGAAGGCTTGAGTGGCATTATTCAAAATGGTCAGTGCAATGATCGCGGTAAGAATCATCAATGTAACAGTCGATATCCTACCGACCATTACCAGTTCTTTCTGAGGAGCTTCTGGCTTCACAAATCGCTTATAAAAGTCATTGACAATATAGGAAGAACCCCAGTTGAGGTGTGTCCCAATGGTAGACATATAAGCAGCTATCAGTGAAGCCACCACCAAACCTAACCAGCCTGGGCCTAGGCGTGTCAACATTGCCGGATAGGCAACATCATCTCCTAGATACTGATCTGGAATCTGAGGGAATTCTGCCTTGATAGAAGCTAAATCAGGAAAGATGATCAGTGAGGCTAAAGCCACGATAATCCACGGCCAAGGACGAAGCGCATAGTGTGCAAAGTTGAAGAACAATGTGGCTCCTATGGCATTCTTTTCATCTTTGGCAGACAGCATTCGCTGAGCAATATAACCCCCACCTCCAGGCTCGGCTCCAGGATACCACACCGCCCACCATTGCACCGCAATGGGTATGATCAGTAAAGTAACTATTGAAGAAAGATTGGTCATGTCAGGCACAAAAGATAGCTTATTGGCAACTGCAGGATGAGTCAGTAAATTCTGTAACCCTCCTACCTCAGGTTGCTTCACAGCAATGTAAGCAGCATAAACCGCTCCCAGCATCGCAATACCGTATTGAAAGAAATCAGCCCAAATCACACCCTTTATTCCTCCTAACGAAGCATAGATTACCACACCAATAGATGCACCAACTACTACTGTGACAGGCGGTAATCCAAACATTACAGCACCAATCTTAATGGCTGCAAGAGTCACAGTCCCCATGATTAGACAGTTGAATAGAATACCTAGATAAAGAGACCTAAAACCTCGCAAGAATGAGGCTGCTTTCCCGCTATATCGTAGTTCATAAAACTCTAAATCTGTATTTACATTAGATCTTCTCCAGAGCTTGGCATATATAAATACGGTAATCATACCCGTAATAAGAAAGGCCCACCATGCCCAATTTTTAGAAACACCATCTTCTCTGACCATTCCCGCAACAAGGTTTGGCGTATCAGCTGAAAAAGTACACGCTACCATCGAGACTCCCAACAACCACCAAGGCATTGATCTACCACCAAGAAAAAACTCATCTGTACTTTTCCCAGCTGATTTTGAAGCAATCCAACCAATGGAGATAACTATGAGGAAGAAAACTCCTATAATCAACCAGTCTATGTTTTGTAAGATCATTTTAATGTAAGTTTTATCTTGATTTTAAGATAATTTTTTTCAATTCATTGTGCATTACTATGTTCAAAAATGATATCGAACAAATGCTTCCATTGCCTCATACTCCGTCAAACCTAATTGATCATATTCTTTGGCAGTAGCCCTATTGCGATCTTCTGCCCTTTGCCAAAATTCTCTTGAATCAGATCCTGGGAATACAGGTGCATCCTTTTGCGATTGATGCTTGAAAATTGCCATTCTCTTCTTTTTCAGATCAGAAGGACTCAATGGCACTGCCATTTCAATTTCTTCTACGGGAAATTCCTGCCAAGCACCTCGATACATCCAAAGCCAACAATCCTTGATCCATGATTCTTTGTTAAGGCGCTTTAAAGCTTCTAAAATCACATCAAAGCATACGCGATGTGTACCATGGGGATCTTTCAAATCCCCTGCTGCAAAAACCTGATTAGGTTTGACTTCTTGTAGTAGATCAACAACAATCTGAATATCCTCTTCACACAAAGGCTTCTTTTTTGCTTGGCCAGTTTCGTAGAAAGGAAGATTCAAGAAATGCATATGGTCTTCCTGAACTCCAACATATCTAGCCCCTGCAGTAGCTTCTCCTTTTCTTATGAGCCCTTTTATGGCTCTAACTTCTGGAATATCAAATGACCCCTTCTGCTTATTAGAAATGTGATATTCAATTTTATTAAAAAAGCCTTCCATTTGAGCCTCGGCAATTTTAGTATGTCGGGCCAGGTCTCTTGTAAACTCAGCAAACCTTAAAGCCTCATCATCAAAAACTGCAATATTTCCTGACGTTTGATAAGCAACGTGTACATCATGACCTTGCTCTACCAGCTTAATGAACGTTCCGCCCATTGAGATTACATCATCATCAGGATGAGGACTAAATATAATCACCCTCTTCTTTTCGGGACTAGATCTCTCTGGCCTGTTCTTGTCATCAGTTTTAGGTTTTCCACCAGGCCATCCCGTGATGGTGTGTTGAAGTGAATTAAAAATTTTGACATTTAGGTCTTGGCTATCTCCTTCAAAATTCACTAAATCACCCAACCCATTTTCTCGATAGTCTTCCTCTGTTAGTTTCAGGATCGGCTTAGTTAATAGTTTACTCAGCCAGATAGCCGCCTTCGCCATAAGTTTGTCATTCCAATCAACCACTGAAATCACCCACGGGTAACGGATTCTCGTTAAGCTCGAAGCAGCATTCTCATCAATGATAAATCTGACATTGGAATGCTTTTGCAAGAATGTGGCTGGTATATCTTCTGTCACACCTCCCTCAACTGTTTGCTGAATGATTGGTGCTTTATTTTCTCCCCATGCCAAAAGATAAACCTCTTTAGCTTTGAGAATCGTGCTGATTCCCATCGTAATTGCACGGCGTGGAACTAAATCTTCTCTCAAAAACTCTCGCTTTGCATCCTTGATAGTAACAGGGTGAAGTTTGATAAGTCGCGTCTCTGAATTGATATGTGAACCTGGCTCATTAAACCCTACATGGCCCGTCCTCCCAATACCCAACAATTGAAGATCAATCCCTCCTAATTCCACGATCTTGTTTTCATACGCTCTGCAAAACGCTGCTACTTCATGCTTCTCAAGCTCACCATCGGGTATGTTGATATTCTCTGTTGGGATATCAATATGATCAAACAAATGCTCATGCATGAAGTGATAATAACTTAAGTCCGAACTCTTTGAAATCGAGTAATACTCATCCAAATTAAAAGTAATAACATACTTAAAGCTCAGTCCCTCCTCTTGGTGCATTCGAACAAGCTCCTTGTAGACTTCAATAGGTGAAGATCCTGTAGCGAGACCCAAAACAGTAGGCTTTTGCACTGAGCCTTCTTTTACCTTTTCTGCAATTGCCTTAGCTACCATCTTGCACCCAATAGATTCACTTGGTACGATTTGTATTGGCATCCTTTCTAATGAAGTAAGTGTTTGATCAGTTTCTACAACCATAAATATTCTTATTAATTCGACACAAATTAAGATTACATAATCTTAATAAAAAAGTTTTTAACTAATTTTGTGCTCGTGCACATATATTTTTTGCTCGTGCACATTAATTTATAAACACACAGTTAGATATCTTCGTAACAGATCGAAATCTATGAAAACATACACCATTAAGGACATAGCAAAGCTTGCCAAAGTATCTAGGGGAACTGTAGATAGAGTCATCCATGAAAGAGGCAAGGTTTCTGATGAAGCAAGAAAAAAAGTCAAAATTGTATTGGAGCAAATTGAATATGAACCTAATCTGTTGGCCAAGTCTTTAAAGAATCAAAAGGGATGGACTATTACAGCTATGATTCCGGACTCAGCGCTGGATGAATATTGGAAACAGGTCATTGATGGAATTAAAGAATTTGAAGAAGAGTATCGTGGCTTTGGATTGGAGGTTTCTGTTGTATCCTTCGCTTCGGACAATCCTGACTCGTTCGTTTCAGCTACTACCTCCCTCCTCGACAATCCTCCAAACGCAGTTTTGATCGCTCCACTTTTTCTTCATGAATCCATAGAATTCCTGGAGCAGCTGCAAAAATTAGATATCCCTTTCATTACCATTAATAATGAGATCCAGGATGTGCCTTCTCTATCTTTTATTGGGCAAGATTTGATAAGGAGTGGAAGGACTGCCGCCAATCTTATCGAGCAGTGTACACCTAGCCTGACAGATGTGCTCATACTGAATTTATCAGAAGATCCACACAATGCCTCCCACATTAGTCATAAATCCCAAGGCCTGAGAGCGTACTTTAACGAGACCAATATTGACATCAAAGAAATCACTTTAGGAAATATTGATGTTGAGTTAGAACCCAAACTAAGACAAATGTTTAGTGATAAGAGCAATACAGTAGGCGTATTCATTACCACTTCTAAAGCACACCTTGTTGCACCACAAATCAAAAAATGGTCTCCGGGAAGTGCCATTGTTGGCTTTGATCTCATTCCTCAAAACATCGAATTGCTCGAGAACAAAACCATCAATTTTCTAATCAATCAAAATCCATCGAGAATGGCCTTTGAAGGACTTCAAAAGTTTGCTGACAATTTCGTCTATGGAAAAAAAGTAACGGATCATCATTACTTACCAATAGATATTGTCACTTCTGAAAACATCAAATCATATACAAACTAATGACATTAATAAAGTCTATTTCTGGAATCAGGGGAACCATCGGAGGTCAACCAGGCACAAACTTGACCCCTATTGATATTGTGAAATTTACCTCGGCATATGGTACATGGCTGAAAGAAAGGGCTCCAGAAATGCCTGTTGTTTGCATTGGTCGGGATGCGCGAAAATCCGGCGAAATGGTTTCCGGGCTCGTGAAATACACTCTCAATGGGCTTGGAATAAGGGTTATTGATTTGGGACTCACTACAACACCTACTGTGGAGGTCGCCGTTCAGAACTCCGCAGATGGAGGGATCATTCTTACCGCTAGTCATAACCCTCATCAATGGAATGCACTAAAACTACTCAACGAAAAAGGGGAATTCATCTCTGCAGTGGATGGTCAAAAGATTCTGGATCTTGCCGAATCTAAAGAGATCAACTTCGCCAGCATTGAAAGTATCGGATCTACTAAAGAACTCCCCTCTTACCATCTTCAGCACATTGCAGAAATACTGGAATTAAACCTGATAGATGAAAAGGCCATTGGGCAAAAGAATTTTCGGGTAGTCATAGATTGCGTAAACTCGACGGGCGGAATAACCATACCTCCATTACTCAAAGCACTAAATGTTGTTGAAGTAAAAGAACTCTATTGCGAGCCCAATGGTGACTTTCCACACAATCCGGAACCGCTACCAGAACATCTAACTGAAATCTGCAATGAAATAAAAAATGGAAATTACGATGTTGGTTTTGTGGTGGATCCTGATGTGGATCGTCTAGCTATCATAGATGAAAATGGAGTCTGTATTGGTGAAGAGTATTCTTTGGTTTTGATTGCCGATTATGTGCTTTCGCAAACTCCTGGAGATGTGGTTTCCAATATGTCTTCATCTTCTGCCCTTTCCGAAATAGCTAGAAAACATGGACAGAAAAGATTTGAATCAGCTGTTGGTGAAGTGAATGTTGTCACTAAGATGAAGGAGGTAAATGCAGTGATTGGTGGAGAAGGAAATGGAGGTATTATTTATCCTGAGTTGCATTATGGAAGAGATTCTTTGGTGGGGATAGGATTGTTCTTAACCTATTTAGCCAAATCAGGAAAGAAGGTATCAGAATTGAGAAAAAAAGCTCCACCTTCATTTATTGCTAAAAACAAAATAGAACTAACACCCGACATAAATGTGGACGCTTTATTAAATGACTTAGCAAATGCACACTCAGAATATGAGCATACTAGAATAGACGGGCTTAAAGTATATTTTCCCACAGGCTGGATTCAAATAAGAAAATCTAACACCGAACCGATTATTCGCATCTATTCAGAGTCAGATAGTGAGCAAGGAGCCATTCAACTTTTCGAAAGAGTTAAATCTATGATCTCCAAACTTGCAAGATTATAAAACTAATCAAATCAGTCTGAAAACGCGATTTACCGCTCCTCAATTTTGGTTCTTTAGAATCACAAATGGAAAATTTGAAAATATGAAGACCTATAACGTGAAATTTGTTGATCTCGAAGAACCCAAGTGGGAGAAAGCACTTCAACTAACAAACTTCAGAGATCCTTGGAAGAATATTGAAAAAACCGATTTGGCCTTTTGTGCACTTCATTCATCAGAAAGACTATACTTAAGATTCATCGTTGATGTATTGGATCCCGTCGTTTCTGGGAAATCTTCAGACAAAATGGGAGTTATCTTATCAGACCGTGTGGAAGTATTTCTTACAACAGACGAATCTCTGAGCTCTTACTATTGCCTCGAGATTGACTTTTCAGGGAGGGCATTGATTTATAAAGCTGCTTATTACCGTGACTTTAATTTTGACTGGAATTGGCGGAGTGAGCATCTATCTACAGTTGTCAAGAAGGATCTAAATTCATACAATGTCACTATTTCAATCACCAAAAGCTCGTTAAAGAAGCTGGGACTTCTAAAGGATGGATTGATACTATGTGGGCTATATCGAGGTAAGCCTACATCCAAAAAACCTTACACTGATGCCAATTTTGATTGGTTTTCTTGGATTGACCCAAAAACGTCAAAACCAGATTTTCACGTGCCCAGCTCGTTTGGAAGACTTATTCTAGAGAAATAGTAGAGATCATAATCTGAAAGATGCGATTGATTGGTCTAGATATTATTTGCCACCAAACTCAACTTTTAATGGGTTATTAATAATTTCAGATTGTCTTTCGAGCAATATCTCCCAATCAGACTGGGAACTCACCTGGCCACTCTTAGTCCATGCAAATCCAGCGTAGTAGGTCAACACATTTATGTTTGATCTACAGACTATCATAAGTTGGCTTTGGTCTTTTGTATCTGACTCATGGACAAAAGCCTTTTCAATCATTTTTGGTTCGACAACAATACCAGAACCTAAATACGCATCATTTATTTGTTCCCAGTATGAAAACCAACCTTGATCAAAATTCATTGATTCTTGGCCATTCAAGTCATGAGTAGTAATACCTAAAGTATAATTTGGTGCTTGATCTGAATTTAATGAAACTTCAAACTTGGAGAAATTTGATCCCAAGTCCAAGGTGATCCGCTTGGCCTCCTGAATTTTGTAAGTACTCCATGGTTCGTAACTCAATTCAAAAACTGTTCTCAAAGGTCCTGTAGTAATGGTATTATACGTCGTGAAATTCCTTGAGGTAATCAACATATCCAGCTCCCATACGCCGATACCACCAGTCCCTCTGCTGCTCCCCACATGATAAGGATCATAACCTTCTCCATGATCAATGTGATAATAACCTGGATCATCTATGTGGCCTTGATACCACTTGTCTATAATGGAATAGTCAACTTTCTTGAGCCATAAATCTATTCCACTCGATAGCGTACCCCCTTCTTCACCTTCAAAAGTTAATCGTTCAGCTTCCGGGCCGTAGGTTCTAAAAGCAACCTTATCATTTTCCCAAGCATAATCATCGGTTCTTTCAGGCACAAATCGCGAGAAAGTTTTCAAATATGATTTTGGGACTAAGTCAATCGCCTCTTCAGCCCACATAATCTCGTAACTTTTTGATTGATTGGCGTCAATCGTGGCTTGAAATAACAACTCTTCGGCCATACCATCCTGATCAGCATCAAGCCATTGTGTGACTAGATAAGAGTCTGTTCCTTTTTCCCTAATCAAAATCCCTTCTTCAGGCTTATCTGCAAGCAATAATTCCAAATGCTTCTTTTTGATGGAAAGAACATCATTTCTTTCAAAGGTTGATGGGTTTGCTACCAAAAATTCAATATTCTCATAAGGTTTATTGCATGAGGCCATCAAGAATATCACAACAATCAAGGAAAGTATGTTTAAAAGATTGAGTTTCATTTGTTCGTGTTTAATCTGATTGATTTATTACTGTTTATTGCACATTACTATAAAATCTCTAACAAGACACCCTGCTGGGAATCCTGCTGTTCCCCTTAGCCTAATGGCTATCTTACCTGCTGCAAAGGGGTTTTCGTCCTCAGATTTAAAAATCTTTTCACCATCTATGGTAAGCCACAATTTATTCCCCACTTTACCAATTTCTACATCATATGAAACACCCGCTATCATTATATTCTTCTCAGCCGCAGCAAGCGATTTTGAGGAATTAGGATTTTTTCTCACAAAGGGAGTAACACCATGTGGAGCATTCTTAAAAGCATAAAAATAACTCTCCTTGTTCTTATTCCAAAGACCAATACTTCCATCATAATCTTCAGGTATAGTGAGTGAATCTGACTCGCCTTGGTCTGACATTGACAGCATCGTAACAATGACAGTTGCAGGAGTAAGAGCCAATACATTGTATTTAACAATGATGTCCCCTTCATAAACTTGCGGACTAATTAGCATCACTCCCTTGGAATTCTCCGACTCTTTCAGACTAAGTTGTTTTCCCCACACGGAGACCTCACCTTCACCAAGTAATTGCCATTCCTTTAGCTGATCAGTTGAGATTGAATATTCGGTTAATGGTGCAGTCAATTCTTGCGCGAAACCACTCGAAAAGGCCAAGATCAAAAACAAAGTGAATATTAATAACTTCTGTGGTTTCACGGCAAGTATTATCTAAGTTCGATTTTTTCAAATCCCGAATAATCCCCTCGAATTGCGTCAAATTCTTTCACCAATTCCTGTAGAAGCTCAGGGTTTTGGTCGGCAAGATTCATCTGCTGAGCTGGATCTACAGTGAGATCATAAAGCTTAAATTCATTCGAATTACCAAGCTCAATATTAACATGCTCAACTACCGCTACACCATCATAGGGAGGTATCAGAACCCAATTTCCTTTTTTATAGGCAGTTCTAGAAGTTGCCTCAATAACCAGTGATTCTCTTCCTTTGTCTGATTTTCCCATTAGGAGGCCCAACAAATCTTGTCCATCACCTTCTTCAACTTCAGCATCTATCAATCCTGAGAGTGATTGCAATAAATCCATCTGACATACCAACGCATCAGAGGTTGAAGGAGTGATTTTACCTTTCCAATAAGTAGCAAAAGGCACACGAGTACCAGCTTCAAAAAGGCTGTATTTACCACCTCTCAATCCTCCCATAGGGTCATGGTCTCCCAATTTTTCTACAGCATCATCATAATAGCCATCATTCAATACAGGGCCATTATCGCTAGAAAAAATCACCAAGGTATTCTCCAATACACCTTCCGCTTCCAGAGTTTTCACAAATTCTCCAATACACCAATCTGCCTCTAGAATCACATCTCCTCTTGGACCCATTCCCGATTTACCTGCAAATCTTGGATGTGGAGTACGCGGCACATGAGGCTGTTGCATGGCGTAGTAAAGAAAGAAAGGTTCATTTTTATGCTCCTTCACGTATTGATTGGCCTTTGCAAGAAAATGATCTGCCATGTCTTCATCTACCCATTTGGCAGAGTCTCCACCTTTCATAAATCCAATTCTTGGGATTCCATTCACTATGCTATTATAATGTCCATGTTGCCACCTGATTCTCAGCAATTCAGGATTGTCCATTCCTGTTGGTTCGCCTTCAAAATTATTTTGGTAATCAATTTTGATAGGATCATTTGGATCAAGTCCTACTACATTGCCATTGTCTATATACACAGTGGGCACCCTATCCTGTGTGGCTGCCATGATGTATGAATAATCAAATCCAACCTCATTAGGACCCGGGGATACGCGCTGATTCCAATCTACCTGACCAGCACCTAGACCCAGATGCCATTTACCCACAATTCCTGTATGATATCCTTTTCCTTTAAACATGGTTGCCAATGTCTGTTGAGCCGTGTCAATCACCAATGGAGCAGTCCCCGGCAATATCTTCGCTTCTTTGTTTCTCCATGGGTAGACTCCTGTAAGCAATGCATACCTCGAAGGAGTACAAGTCGCTGATGAAGCATAGGCATTGGTGAACTTAATACCTCCATTTACCAAGGCATCAATATTAGGTGTAGACAGTTTCTCAGCACCATAAGAGCTCAAATCACCATATCCTAAGTCATCCATATAGATGACGATTACATTGGGTGGGCTCTCTTTCGATTCTTCCTCCTGTTGTGATTTGGGATTGCAACCGATGATGCCTAAGGCAGTTAGCCAAAGCGCCGCTAGTAAAAACTTAGATCTCGTAATTTTAAAGTCGTTCTTTCTTAAAAGTTTCATTGATTTCGTAATTCAGATTTTTGCATATAATTGGGTGTTTTCACACCTCTATGAATTAATTGTGCCAAATAGAGAGAGCTAGGAATTACAGCGTCACCTATGGATTCCGTATATCCAACACCTGTTTGATTAAACTGAGTGGGTCCTTTAAATCCTACTAAAATAGGATTTACTGCTGTCAGTGGTCCATATTTTTGCTTTGGAGCATCTTCCAATAGTTCCCAGAAATTGAAATTAGCTCTAGGAAAATCGGTTTGTTGGTAATTCCAAAAAACTAAACCGTTAAGATGATTGGGTAAATTTGAATAATGAGCTCCATGACTAGTTTTTCCTACACTCTCACCATCAAACCCTCCGATAACACAGTCATCAAACAAAGTCATTCTAGGAGAGTCTCCATGCAAATCTATTCCGGAATTAGTACCGGAAAATCGAAGAATTACCGACCCAACGGAGGCATGAGATGAATTTGGGCCGTGCCACTGCTGCGCTGAGTCGCGACAGTATGCAATCAAACATCTCGTCCCAGTCTCAATTCCAAAGCTCGAATGTCCATTATTTCCAGTTATTGCACAGTTATAAATGGTGCCACAAAGAGAATTCTTAAAATCCGCACCTATGCTTACATTCACAAAAGTGCAATTCGCGATCCAAGAATTGAATGTCCCATTCATTTCAACTCCATAAAAACCAGAATCATGAATAGCATTCTTATGATGAACAAAATCCTCCATAAAATTGCCTTCAAATCTAATATTTTCAACTCCGCATTTTTGAAGTAGATCAACTTTATGGATATCTAAGGGTCTATTTTTGGCTAAAGAGAACGTAAGTGGTGCTTTGAACTTTACAACATTGCCTTCAACACCAACTACTTCATGATACTCTAAAAATCGGGCACCCGATTGGTTGATCTTATTCCATATAGATCTGGTTTTCCTTCCTTCTAAGAATTGCTCATTCAAAAAAGTGCCCTCTGTGGATAGCCTGATAATATCTCCTTTGGAAACACCGTCAGTTTTAGTCAATGTGAGTTCGTACTCCCCTCTTGCAATGTCTTTATCCAGTTCTGATGCGATCACCATCGGATTATCCTCCGAATGAAAATCAATCATCGCGGGAGTAGTCCATAATTTGTTAGGATCTTCTGGCGTTAGTGGTTCTTTCATGAAAAGAATCGTACCCTCCACCCCACGCAGAACAACATTATCTCCAGTAATAACAAGCCCCTTCTTACGACCAGCCTGTTCGTTTATCAGATATTTTCCTTCACTAAATAAGACGACTCCTCCTCCTGAGACTACTGCACTATCTATAGCTTTTTGAACGGCTCTAAAATCGCTGATACTATCGTTGGCGATGGCACCAAATTCAGCAACATTAAAGATTCTAGCTGATTTGGCTATTGGGAGTTCTTCTTCTCCGAATGCATATCCAGCATATGAAAAATTAGGGAGTTGACTTTTGCCTGCTTGATATTGTTCCCATATACTCGCTTCATCATGACCATCATCGCATGACATCAAAAGTATTAGTAGTATTGGGATCAATATGATTCTCATTACAAATCGAAAGGTCTAGATTTCAGATCTAATTAATGCTTCCAGATAGTAATAATCTGCATAATTCAAAGGAACATCAATTTCATTATTGTGAGGTAAACTACCAACATTATGTTTTAGAATGAACCCTTTATTGGTTCCCGGTTTAGCCAAATATGTTGGACTTGAAAGCTTCTGAATAATTTCTTCCGCGTACTTTTCATACTCTCCTTTGGTATATGAGGAAATTTCAAATAATGCAGAAGCGGTAATTGCAGCAGCAGAAGCATCCACAGGCTCGTTAGGGATATTGGGTGCATGGTAATCCCAAAAAGGAATATTTCCTTCCTTGACACTATTATTGTTCATGATTACTTCTGCAATTTTTTGAGCCAATTCAAGATACTTGACATCTCGGGTAAATCGGTAGCAAACGATGTAACCGTAAAGACCCCACGCTTGACCTCTGGCCCACGAAGACTCATCGCTAAACCCTTGCGCAGTAACTTTTGATCTAACCTCTCCATTTACCGAGTCATAGTCTATTACATGATAACTACTTCCATCTTCTCGAAAATGATTTTTCATTGTCTTAGTAGCATGCGCCTCTGCAGTTTTCCAATATGAAGGATCACCTGTGATTTGAGTGGCTCGAAATAAGAGTTCCAAATTCATCATATTATCAATAATTACCGGATACTCCCATCCTCTTTCTCCTTGCCATCCCCTGTCTGCATCCCAGGATTTTATCACCCCAACACGAGGGTCAAATCTACCTAAGAGCGTATTCGCTGCATCTACTAGTGCAGTAGTGAATGAGCTATCTTTTGTTAACCTGAGTCCGTTTCCATAAGAGCAGTTAAAAACGAATCCAAGGTCATGATTAGAGGCAAATCGGTCTTCGTATATCAATTTTTGAAGTTCTATAGCTCCATTTTTCCAAGACTCATCCCCAGTTATCTCATATAAATACCATAGAGAACCTGGAAAGAACCCCTCTGTCCAGTCAAAGCCATCATTTACCCAACGAAGTTTACCCTCTTCGATTGTTCGTGGAATGTTCTGATCCTTCAGTGCCTTGTCTAGCAACAAAGTATATTGATCTATTATTACATCCAAATTTTTAATATCAATCTGACCCTCTTGCTCAGCACCTGATTGACTCTGTGACCTGCCCATGCAGCTTACTAGAAAAACTGCAAAAATCATTATGAGGGCTTGCTTGCTAAATTTCATCTTCATATTCTATGTCATTTATAGCTTCGAATTCACTTTTTCTTATGATCCTATGCTAGATTGATTGGTAATTGCCCATCGCTCTATCTGAGGATAGGTCCTTGAGTTAGCGTCTACCCTATCCATATCTACTTCTACCCCCTTATCTCCAACCTTGGATTGCACTGAGAGTAAAACATTTGTACATATTGCTATGGTAGCATACAAAATTTTCTATTTCATCATCTTATAGACAATGATTCAAGTCAAGCTCGCATTAATACTGCACTCACCAGGTGGATTTTATTTATATGTTAAATAACTACTTGCCTTCTTGCTTCTATACCAGTCGTCATCAGTTTGTTTCAAAAGTGAAACTAGTTGCCCTTTGAATCTTTCTTCTAATTCTGACGTAGAATCGTCAAACGCAAGTCGATTAAGTTGTAGTGGGTCTTTTACATTGTCATAATAGAAGACTTCCACTCTATTCTCTTTTTTCAAACCAACCACATAGGTAAAGTCACCAGTGTAAATCCCTCTTTCCTTGGAATTGATGTACAAGGCCGCTTCTGGTTTTCTGACCTTAGATTCATCTCCAGATATAAGGTTAGAAAAATCTGTTCCTTGCACCGTTTCGGGAATTCTATCCTGTAATCCAGCCAACCCAAGCAACGTTGGCATCACATCAGGAGTACTTAGAATCAAATCCTCCACCCTATGCTCCAATTTGCTTGGGTAACTCAACATAAATGGAATATTTAGGGACTCTATTTCAGGTACATTTTTCCCGCTTTTACCATGACTACCTAACATTTCACCATGATCAGAGGTAAACACTATGATCGTATTATCCGCTAATCCTAACTCCTCTAACTTGTCTAGCACTTTGCCGATATAAAAATCAACAGCACTCACATTTGCAAAATAATAGGGCGCATAATCGCCAATTTCTTTGTCCACATTACCATGTGTTAACAGTTCGTCCAGATTCACTTCTCCATCATTAGTATATTGATCAAAGAATTCCATTTTTGTGCTCTCTTCAGTCCAAGGATTATGAGGTGGATTCAAAGACCACATCATAAAAAAAGGCTTTAATGGATCACGTTGATTGTGAGTCACTTCTAAATATTTGGTGATGGCTTCCGATTCGATTTCCGCATTGAATCGACCAGGCTTGTAAAGTTCCCCATCCTTTCTACCGTCTATAAGTGCAGGATCACTTGAATATACCAATGGGTCAAAGTGAACATCTTTGATCACTTGATAGAAATAATCAATACCATGACGGTCGGGACCAGGAGGTACATAGGTATCATACTGGTTAATATAATTTCCTCCTGGAGCTTCTTTGCTGCCTACATAGGTACCCTCTTCATCGAACAGAGGGACATTTTTTAGCCAATGTACTTTACCAAAATAGGATACGTCATAGCCATTTTCACCAAATACGTCAGTCATACACTTAATATCAGAACGCAACGAAACCTCCCTATCTTTCCGACAATTCGCATCTACACCATTCGAGGATGGATACATACCAGAGATCATCATTGCCCGATAAGGACTACAAAGTGGAAAATTACTCACTGCTCGACTGAATAGGATACTCTGCTTAGCAAGTGAATCCAAAGCAGGAGTATTCACAGGATCAGGTGGCACTTGAAGGTGTTTGGAGTATTCAGGTTCAGACCAGATACCTATACTCGTATTTCTGTATTGATCTGGAAAAATATAGATCACATTTGGTGCTCCATTTACTTTTTGCTCAGCGTCCTCCTTTTCCTGAGCAGAGCAACTCTGCCAGCAACCTATTAAGCCAACTAATAAGGCATATCCTGATACCCTCAATGATCCTTTAATCTGCATTTTTTCTCATTTATGAAATCCTATATTTTCTGATTTGCTAAACCGATTTGAAATCTGCCCCGACGACAAAAAACTGAAGAGTTTATTCACAATACTCAACAAGCAGTAAGCAAACAGCTGATCGAATAATGCACTTTTCACTCAAAGTGTCATATTCAAATGAAGAGAATTTTTTCATGTTTAATTCACTTGAAACAACTTCATTTAGGTTTTTTGACAATTAATGGATGATTGTGCAAGTGTGGCGGACGATTGTACAGCAGCAATTACGATTTAATAAAGGTTCATTCAGAAATCAAAGATATCTTAGCTTAGGAGCTTATATGATTAAAATTAACATTTCTATAATACTTTAGTTAGTGGATATCCTGAGGGTTTGCATAACTTTTACCTACTTGATACTACCAAAAGCACCCTAGCATTCAAAGCAAGTGAATCATGATTTTTACTAGAATTAAAAACATATTTATAGGCACTATTCTACTTCTCTTTTCATACAGCTCTTTCACCCAGATAATACAATTCGAGCGTGTGGGGTTGGAAAAAGGGTTAAGCCAGGTATCTGTACGTAGTATTGTGCAAGATGAACTTGGAAATATTTGGTTGGCTACTAGAAATGGACTCAATCGATATGACGGCAGTAGAGTTCAAACGTTCATGGCAGATAATGTGCAAAATGGCTTGATTGAGAATCAGATTCAGGACTTGCATTATTTGGATCAACAAGTCTGGATTCGCACCCCAAATAGTCTTTCCTCTTTTGATATCTACACGGAAAAGATCAACAACTATTTTAAAAGAGATTTGATCTCCAGCTGTACTATCAACGGGAAGATTTGGGTAGCCACTAAAAACTCTCTTTTTCATCTTGATGAAAAAAACAAATCATTTGAGCGACACACCTTAAAGTTAAGAACAGGTGAGTTTATCACGAATATGAAGTCTCTCAATAGTGATTTGCTGATTGGTACCAATATGGGACTTTGGAGAAAATCAGGAACTCAACCTAATAAGCTTATAAAAGACAACTTAGAAGTTCAATGCATCTTTATCGACAGTCGAGAGCACATTTGGATCGGAACCAACAACGACGGTTTATTTAAGACAATCAATGGAAGAGAAGTAAATCACTTTACTTCTGAACTCACGGATATCAGCCACAATTTTGTTAGAAGCATCCAAGAAGATAAAAACGGAGATATATGGGTCGGCACTTATCGTGGATTAGATGTATTACATACTGATGGTACTACCAATCACTACAGTCATGACAAAGGTCAAATATCAAGTCTTTCTCATAATTCAATCTGGTGCCTATATCGGGATAGAAGTGACGCGATGTGGGTAGGCACTTTCTTCGGGGGAGCAAATGTATTTGAACCTACTGAAAATCTATATCATTACTACCCTGCTAACAGCAACGACAATGTCAGTCTCAATTTCAGAGTTGTGGGACAGATCATGGAAGACTCCAAACAAAACTTATGGATCTGTACTGATGGCGGTGGACTTAATTACTTCGATCGTGTAAAAAACGAATTTATCTATTTCAAACATTCACCAAATAAAAATAGCTTATCTGACAATAATGTGAAGTCACTATATCTACAAGATGGAGATCAATTATGGATAGGGACTTATCGTGGAGGTCTTAATAAGCTATCAATCGAGACGGGTGAGTTCACACAATACTATCCGAAATCAGACTCTCTAGACTTATCAAATACTCCTGAAATAGGTGTGATTTTGCCATTTAATGGAAATCTTCTTTTGGGTACCAGCAACGGTGTGCTTAAGTTTGATTTAGCAACAGAAACATTCGAGAATTTATTCCCCGAAACGATAAGTGACCAAGTAAACACTCAGATCCTTAGCCTCATTCACGCAAATGGTGAATTGTGGGTAGGCACTGAAACTTACGGATTGATTAGGTATGAATTGTCATCAGGTAAATACGAAAACTACCGATTTACCGAAACAAAAAAGAAGGGTTTATTAAGCAACAGCGTTTATTCACTGTATTCAGACATCAATGGCAATATTTGGGTTGGGACGTCAAATGGGCTGAATAAGTATCTTCCAAAATCAAATGAATTTGAACAGTATACCTCAACTATGGGGTTTCAAGGTAATATTATCTACAGCATAGCCTCATCTAAAACCACTGATTTGATTCTTCAAACGAATAAGGGAATCACATTCTTTAATAGTCAAAAAAATACATTTGAGAATTTCACGGCAGCAACGGGCCTCCCTTTACATGAACTAAGTCATAAAGGGCTATTCAGATCATCAGATGGCTCCTTATTTATAAGTGGTGTAAATGGAATGGTCTCCTTAGATGAAAACAAGATCAGAGACAATCAACCGAGTAAAGCACCTGTAGTTACTAAACTTACTATCAACAATACTATAATCTCGCCTCAAACAAATCCTGATGTGATTAAAAGAAGCATTCAGACTTCTCCTCCTATCAATCTAAATCATACGCATACATCCATTTCTTTCGCTTTCTCTGATATGGCATATACATCATCCGGAAAGCATACTATAGAATACATGCTTGAAGGGTTTGATGAAGATTGGATTGATGCTGTAAACAAAACAGAGATGACATACACTAACCTAAATGATGGTGAATATAAGTTCCGTTTGAGGTTTGCTAAATACCCTGAATTCGGCACTTCAATGAGCATCGTAATGACTCCGCCATTTTACCTTTCCAACTGGGCATTTTTCTTATATCTCACTATTGTCCTAGCAATATTTTACTTCGTTTATAGACAAAAAATTGAGCAAACAAAACTCTCTTATCGGCTTGAAGTAGAAAAAGATAAACATGACCAAGATGAGAAATTGCATCAGAGTAAGATTCGATTCTTCACAAATATTTCTCATGAATTCAGGACACCACTTACGCTCATTGCTGGACAAATAGAACTTTTGCTAGAACAGCACAATCTAAAGCCAAGTGTCTACAAGCGAATTCTGAATGTTCACAAGAACACGCTACGTTTAAGAAATCTCATTTCTGAATTGCTTGATTTCAGAAAGCAGGAAACAGGCCACTTGAAACTGCGAGTCGACAAATCCAATTTCATAGAGTTAATACATGAAATATTCCTGAGTTTCACTGAGCTGGCACAGCATCATAATATTGATTATCAATTACTTACTGACATTGAAGAGTGCGAATTATGGTTTGATCATATCCAACTAGAAAAGGTTTTCTATAACCTTTTGGCCAATGCATTCAAATTCACCCCAGAAGGTGGCCAGATCATGGTTCAGGTAAGTGAGTCTGATGGCAAGGTATGTACGGAAGTAATCAATACTGGCCCGGCTATATCGCCTGATTTAATGGATAAAATATTCGATAGGTTTTATCAATTAGAAAACCTAGAATCTCAAAGCCCACATAGCACTGGTATTGGTCTAGCGCTTTCAAAAGGAATCGTAGAAGGGCATTCAGGAGAAATTTCAGTTACATCCAATAAATCAGATCAAACAGTCTTTACAGTCAAACTTCGAAAAACAAAATTTCATTTTTCTGCAGATCAAATAGTTACCTATAAACAGTCTCTTCCTGTAGTTCTAAGCAACAATGAGAACACACCAATTGATGCTAATATGAGTACTAAAAATGAGACAATTCTGATTGTAGACGATAACTCCGAAATCTTAGATTTTCTCAAAGACTTATTGAAGCCATTTTTCAAAATTGTAACAGCAATAAACGGCAAAAAGGCATTGGAAATGGTAGGCAAGAATCAACCCGACCTAATAATCAGTGACGTTCTCATGCCGAAAATGACAGGGGTAGAAATGTGTGCCAAACTCAAATCAGATTTAGCAACATCCCATATTCCAGTAATACTTCTCACAGCTAGAGGTTCAGAAGATCATAGGATTGAGGGTTTGGAGACGGGTGCAGATGATTATATAACAAAGCCATTCAATCCCAAAATGCTCGTAGCAAGAGTAAATAACATCCTAAACAACAGAAATTCACTACTTGAAAAGTATCAAAATAATCCTATACCTAATGCAAGAAAAGTTGCCAAGACCAGAATTGATAAGGAATTTCTGGACAAGGCGCAAAAAGCTGTATTGTCAAACCTAGAAAATCCTAACTATGACGTGAAGGCATTTTCTAGAGATCTAGCATTAGGAAGAACTAATTTATTCTCGAAAATAAAAGGCATCACCGGTCAGACTCCCAATGGATTTATCAATCATATGAGGATAAATATTGCCGCTCAGCGAATGATCCAAGAGCCCGACAGAAGTATCTCAGAAATTGCCAATACTTGTGGATTCACTAACCCCCACTATTTTAGTAGGGTGTTCAAAAAACAATTCAAGCAATCGCCAAAAGAGTACCGAAAAATTAAAGAAAACGACCATTCATTAAATCATTAGCGTTTTTATGAAGTCTGTGCTAGGCTCTTATTGCATAACAAAATCTTAAGGAGCATATGACAACAATTGGCATAAAAGTTCATATTAGACATACAATCGTTCAGCAACTATTACATTTCTTTTTAAAACAATCAACTCTTAGTTTATTGTAACTCACTAAGACTCTATTGGTCTATTATCAAGCAAGTATGATCTTGATAATTTTTAGTGAGGGTTCAAGTAGAATTGTACCATTTCAAATATTTAACTAAGATAAAAGCACTTACTAGATGATGATACGGAGATTGAACATTCTTATGCTCGAAATTAAAATCAAATCACAAGTTATGTGTTGGTGCACGACATTTATTCTACTCATTCTCACTCTAGGAAATCCAATTATTGCTCAGGAAAAACCAAATGTATTGTTTATCGCCGTGGATGATCTAAATGATTTCGCGAGCTGCATGAATGGATCGATTTCAATTCCGACACCTAATATTGATAGAATAGCAGCACAAGGAACTTTGTTTCTAAATGCTCACTGCCAGGCACCTATATGTGGTCCATCACGAGCAAGCATCATGACGGGTCTATTTCCATCTACTTCTGGCAACTATCTGCAAATGCATGATACGGAGATCAAAAAAAGTAATGATGCTGTGTCTAAGTCTACCTTCATGCCTGATTACTTCGAGGCAAATGGATACAAATCACTGGCTGTCGGAAAAATATATCATCACGGTGATGCAGCGCAAACATTTGATGAATATGGTGGCATTTTCGACTTCTTTGGTCCCATACCTGATGATCGAATGAAATACGATCCAACAAAGCTCCCGAATAAGACAGGTAAAACGATGACGGACTGGGGTGCTTATCCTGCAACTGACAGCTTAATGCCCGACTATAAATCTGCTCAATGGGCAATAGAAAAACTCAACAAAAATCATCAGGATCCCTTTTTTATGGCAGTTGGATTTATCAGACCACATGTACCATGGCATGTGCCACAAAAATGGTTTGATAGGTTTCCAATTCAGGATATAAAAACTCCTCCGTATTTGAATACCGATATGGATGACGTGCCAGAAATGGGACAAAAAGTTGCGGATGCACCCATGATGCCTACTACGGAAGAACTAATCAAGACGGATGAATGGAAACATATGATCCAAGCCTATTCGGCTTGCGTAGCTTTTGTAGATGCGCAGATAGGAAAAGTACTCGATGCTCTTGAGCAATCTCCATACGCAGAGAATACTATTGTAGTGATTTGGGCTGATCATGGCTATCACCTTGGAGAAAAAAATCGCGTTGCAAAACAGGCGCTTTGGGAGCGTGATACTCGTACATTGTTAGCATTCAAAATTCCCGGAGTTGAGCCCAATCCGGCTGTCAATGCACCCGTTCAGCTTTTGGATATATACCCTACACTGCTAGAAGCATGTGGGCTTCCTAAGTATGATATGGCAGAAGGAAATAGTCTAATAGAGCTGATAAAAGAACCCAATTCAAATTGGAAAGGTCACGCAGTATCCATGTATGGAGTAGGCAATGTCTCCGTCAGAGATTGCCAATATCGGCTGATCCAATATGAAGATGGATCTCAAGAGCTTTATGATCTAGTAAATGACCCAAACGAATGGAATAATCTAGCAAAAGGTGACAAATATAAAAAAACAATCAAGCAACTGAGTAAATCAATCCCTAAGAATTGGGCTCCATTATCAGAATACTCATCCTATAGTTTCAATGAGTATTTCAGGAAAAAATCGAAAGAACTTAAATATTAATGAAAAATTATTCAGCCATTTTGACCATAATTATTGGAGTATCAATGTCTCTATACGCCTGTAAGAATGAGCATAAACCGATATTGGTTTTTGAAGATGATTGTACGCGTGATCCTTGGGAGAATTGGTTCCTAGATGGTCAAGAAGCAACTGTAAATACAAGTGATGAGGGGATGCTCTTTGAAGCAGGGCCTGATCATGGAAATGATACAAGTCATGCTGTGCTATGGACAAAACCCTCGTTTGAAGGAGATATTAAAATCCAATACGAGTATACCCGCACCGATACTACAACCCGATGTGTAAACATACTATATTTTCATGCTATAGGGAAAGGTGCTGGAATTTTTAAGGAAGACATTTACGAATGGAGAGACTATCGAAATGTGCCGAGTATGAAGAAGTACTTTCTCAATATGAAAGCCTATCACATCAGTTACGCAGCTTTTGATGCCAGAAAGTACAGCGGTGATATGGACTACATTCGATTGCGTCAATACGATCCTCAGCTAAACAAACTTGGTGGAACTGAAATTCTTCCAGATGCTTTCAAAACTGGCCTTTTCAAACCTTTCACAACCTATTTGATAACAGTAGAGCTTAGGAAAGGAAAAATTTCAATGACTATAGCTAATGTGAATAATGAAGCAGATCAGTTAAAGATGAATTGGGATGTATCCAATAATGAGCCACTGACTGGTGGCCGAATAGGATTGCGCCATATGTATACTCGAAATGCCATTTACAAAAATTTCAAAGTATGGCAATTGGAATAAGTAAAAACATGAAACCCCTGTGATGATAAATCAGCACTTCTAGCAGCCATTTCATTTAAAAAGTAAGCCTTAGCCAATGTCAAAAATGATGCTCAAGTAAGGCGTTTTTTTTTGATCACATATGATAACTCCTTACAAAAAGAACAGTAGAAAAAAATGAGCATTAGAATTACAAATTACCAGTTACTCATATTCATCGTTACCACTTTATTCTCCAGTTTTCAAGGACTTTCGCAGAATGCTTCAGTAGACTCGATCAAAGCGCAGGGAGTAAGGGATTTGAGAGAATTCTTCTCTGAGAACACCAACCGTGACAAATACTACAAAAGTGTCGGTGAAACTGAAGATGAACTTTTAACTCTCCTCAACGATGAAGGCCTCTTCGCCGATCAGCTCGCAGATCTCAACGAAATCGAAACGAACAATTGGCGGCAAGACAGCATCGTAGATATTAATCAGAAAATTGGCTTAGTTTATACTGAATCGTTCTCAAGGTATTGGAAGCTCATAGAATCTTATAGAGGAAAAGAACTCGCATTCTACATCGATAGCGAAAGGTTCAAGCAGCTAAGCCGGGGAATGATCGACATTGGAAAAAGAGAGCTCGGTAGGGTCAATGTAAACGGTCGTTTTCATGCTTCGTGCTTCGCAATTCCTACGTGCGCAATCAATAGCTACTTTGCGTTGTTTGACCTTATGCAAGCCATAGAATCTGGAGAAATGATAGACCCGGAGCTTATCGAACTCAATGGGGTTTTGCGAGATCTTGGCATGCAATCCTGGACACAGCCGTATCGTCACGATGAAACAGACGACAACATTGTTAGTGTAGAGCGTTTCCAACATCATGTTTGGTGGGTAGGTGGCAATGGCTTGGGATATCGGAGCTTACTGCCTTGTGCTGCTATGATCAATTCTATCAAAATGGTAGACGTACTGGCTGAAGTTGCCAGCAAAGGAATCAGCGTGACCTCACATACGACTTATGAATCATCTTTTTGGAATGAAGGATTCACAGCTGATGGTGCTGGCTGGGGACATGGCAAACAATGTTTGATTTTCGGCTATCCAATAGATGGCACTTCTTCCGCTTTGAATATCCTGAAACACCTACAACGCACCCCGTGGGAGCAAAAACTTACTGAGGAAAACATTGCTAGTATTTTCAATTATTTAAAAGGCTCTTCATACTACGTATTTAAGGGCTACAACCAACTATTTCTAAGCAGAGGCTCTTTCAAACACGAACCTGAAGGCTCTCCTACCAAGTCGCTGGTATTGGTGAAAAACCTACTGAAAAACTGGTCTTCTTCTCTCACCGCAGATCAAATAGCGGAACTCACACAATATCAAGAAGAAGCCAAAAATTATCTTCTACTCATGGATGACTATCCTGTCAATGATTATTCCGGTGTGAAGTATTTTTTCAATAATGACGATCTCATCAAGAAAACAGAGACTTATTCCACCTTCATCAATATGGCCTCCATTCGAGTGGACGGAACCGAGAGTTTTGACCTTAAAGCAGACAAGCAAAATATCTTCACTAATGATGGTGCAACGCTTTTTACTAAATCAGCCAGAGATTATCAAAATATACTGGGTGCCTGGAATCCTTATGCCGTACCTGGCGTCACCAACAGACATCCATCTCAGCAACCATACCCTATCACCAACTGGAGAGGCTTCTGTAGCAAGTACAATTTTGCAGGAGGAGCGACTGGAACTTCAGGTAATGCGATGGCAGGTTTCAAGTTTGAAAAGATGAATGCCACGGCAAAGCCGGGTGTAAATGACCTAAGCGGCCTGCACGACCCTAATACTGACCTCATTTATGGGCTCAAAGCTTTTAAAAGCTACTTTCTCATAGATGACTACATAGTTGCTTTGGGAGCTGGTATCACTAACCTGCAACCAGAGAAAGAAGGAGAAATCCTAACAACCATCAATCAGACAGAATCAATAGGGGAAGTTATGATGAATGGGAAAACCCTAAAAATCAAAGCTCCATCGAACTACAGCAAAACAATCAATTCAAAGAAAAAGAAGGAGCTCGCAGTTGTAGAGCAGGCTGGTCATTTGTCCTATGCCTTTTTGCCTGAATTTACATGCGGAGATATTACGATTTCGATACAGAACCGGCCAACAAATTGGCTCAAACACAACCAATCAAACGAAAACTCTACTGATCTTCCAACATCCTCTGACGTGTTTCAACTCACCTACAATCATGGTCAAACTCCTGTCAATGATACCTACGGATACATCGTGTATGCGGGAGAGCAAAGTGGCCAAGAAGCGTTCAAGACCAATCCTGTGAAGGTGCTACAAAATGACACATTGATTCAGGCAGTACAATCGGCTGATGAAACAGTGCTGGGTGCTACTTTCTACACTGCTGACCAAATATTGGATGTTGGAACTTATAATATGAAAGTGTCGAATCCAGCTGTAGTACTCCTTGAAAAAAATACAACCGGCTATTCACTTTCAATCGTAGATCCTGAGATGAATGCTGAACTGAAATCAATGACATTCAGTTTTTCAATGCCTTTTGAGTCAACTGTTCAAAATGGCGATTGGCATGAGTTGAAAGTTGACTTGCCAACAGAAGAGCTAACAGGTAAACCAGTTACCTTTCAATTAAACACCAAATAACCGCTCATATGAAGTTGTTCAATCCATATATTCTTATTCTCATTTGGATCGCTTTTGCGTGCAGTCCCAAACCCAAAGATGAAACCAACTTTGAATCGTCGGCCACATTACTTTCCAATGTAGAGGCATTTTACGCTCAGCATGAACCTTCGGACATTGAAATTCCCTATGAAACAGAGGAAGAATTTCTTCAGCGCATACAGTGGTGGAAAGACGCTAAATACGGTATGTTCATTCACTGGGGATTATATGCTGTTTTAGGCGGGGAATATAATGGAGAAATCACTCCGAAAATTGCTGAATGGATTCAGCATACACTAAAAATTCCTTTGAGTGAATACCGAAAACTAGTCGATCAATTCAATCCTGAAAATTTTGATGCAGATGCCTGGGCCACTGTCGCCAAAGAGGCTGGCATGAAATACGTGGTTCTCACCTCCAAACATCACGATGGGTTTGCCCTGTTCGATTCAAAAGTTTCTGATTATGACATCATGAGTACACCTTATAGCAAGGACATTGTAAAGAAGCTTAAGGAAGCTTGTCAGAAACAAGGATTAAAATTTGGACTCTATTATTCGCACACCATCGACTGGGAGCATCCGGACGCCTACATTGGAGAAGGTAAACTTGGCGAGCGAATGAACAGCCTGGATTACACTTATGAAAACAACAACAGAACACCCTATTTGCAGGAAAAATCCTATCCTCAGCTAAGAGAAATCCTGACCAACTACGGTACCATTGACATCCTTTGGTTTGACATGGGTGGTGGATTGAACAACGACGAAATCCGTGAGTTTGTGAAAATCACCCGGCAACTCCAACCCAATATCATTATCAGTTCGAGACTTGGTGATGATCCGGATCTGAAGATACTCGACAGAGGTATGCTGTTTGACTTCTACACTCCTTCAGACAATTATTTTACAGGTGATGATCTGAACATGCCCTGGGAAATGTGTGGTACCACCAATGGCTCGTGGGGATTCAGAAAAGACGATCAGGAATGGCGAGATGCCGCATTAATCCTTAACTCATTGATCGCGACTGCCAGCAGAAATGGAAATTACCTGCTCAACGTGGGCCCTGAAGGCAGTGGGCTGATTCCTGCCGAGCCCATTAAACAATTGAAAATCGCCGGAGACTGGCTGAAGCAATACGGAGAAGCTGTTTACGAAACCACAGGTTCTCCCTTTCCCTGGAGCTATGACTGGGGTTATATCACTCAGAAGCCAAACAAACTCTATCTAAACATATTCAACTGGCCAAAGGACGGCACACTGACTTTAAATGGATTGCTAAGTAATGTGGAAAACATATACGTACTGGGTAGCGACAAAAAGGTGAAATTCAATCAGGAGAGTCGCTATGTGTCAATTGATTTGACGGGTGTCGACAAAAATGAGCTGGTCACCGCGCTGGTAGTACACTACAAAGATGAAACTGTTCGGATAGACCGGAACATCGCTCAGTCTGCAGACAACAACATACGGTTGGACAGAATCTGCGGCTCCTATGAGAAAGACCTGCATATGACCTCATGGATATTCAAAGTCAACACAACTGGCACATACAAGATTCAAGTCATATCCAACGAAAAAGCAAGACACTCCAACCCGCAATGGGTGGGTTCAAAGCAAAAGGGAAGTATTCAAGTAGCGGGTAAGATTATCCCATTGGAACTAAAAAGAGACCATGAAGAAATCAACCCTTCTCTATTCTTCTACAAAGAAATTACCAGTAATGCGGGAGAAATCACTTTTGACAAACCCGGCACTTACTCCCTTCAACTTAAAGGATTCGAAGTTGATGCAGGTAAATGGAAGGATGGTCTGGGGCTTAGCAGGGTCACCTTAACACCAAGCGAGAATTAATTAACAATTTTTTATCAACCTTAATATGAAAAACTGCATCCTAATTACTCTAGTTAGCTTGACTTGGCTACTTACTTATTGCGGACAAAAAGGCTCCAATGATGAAAAGGAAGCTGATCAAACGTATATGTCTAATATCATTGCCCATACCACTACTCAATACAAAGACCTTGTCGCAGTGTCCAAAAAAGCTGTGGATATTCCAAGAGCGCTCGAAGAAGATGGTAGAATCAGGTGGATCAGTTATGCTAAGCAAAAAGAAGTACTTGACTGGACGGCAGGTTTTTTTCCTGGAGCTTTGTGGTACTTATATGAACTTACAGGGGATTCAACTTGGAAAAGTGAAGCTGAGTATTTTCAGCAACTCAACATAGAAGATATAGGTCGTAACTATATGGATGTCGGGTTTATTTCCAATAATTCATTTGGACATGGATACCGGATCACAGGCGATTCTGTGTACAGAGCAAAAGTGATTCAAGCAGCTGATATCGTGTACGATAGATTCGATCCTCGTGTAGGATTTCTTATGGCGTGGGACCCTGATAAAGGGTGGCAGGGAACAAGAGGCTGGCAGTATCCAGTCATTGTCGATAACATGGCCAATATGGAAATTCTCTTCAAAGCAACTGAACTTACCGGTGATCCTAAGTACAGAGAGGCAGCCATTACTCATGCTAATAGAACCATTGACATCCACTACCGTGATGACATGAGTGCCTACCATGTGGTGGATCTGGATTCAGTCACTGGAGAAGTCCGTAACAAAGAAACAGCTCAGGGATATGCCGCTGAGTCACGTTGGGCGAGAGGACAAGCCTGGGGACTTTATGGATTCACTTTATCCTATCGATACACGAAGGACACCACCTATCTCGAGCACGCCAAAAAAATCGCTGACTTTATGCGAACCAATCCCTCAGTAAAAGATGGATGCATCCCCTATTGGGATTACAATGCGCCAAACATTCCTAACGAACCGGTTGATGTGTCGGCAGCAGCCATTTCTGCATCGGCTCTGGTTGAATTGGGACAATATGCAGGTAAGGAATATTCCGAACAAGGAATGAAAATCCTCACCACGCTTATAAAAGAAGAGTATCTCGCAAAACCCGGCACTAATGGAAACTTTTTATTGAAGCATAGTGTGGGAAGCATTCCACATGGCAGTGAGATCGACGTGCCTGTTATCTATGCGGATTACTATTTTCTGGAGGCCTTATTAAAACTAAAAAACAACCCCGACCAAACGCTGATTCTGTAAGGATAGTTCGAGTTCAAACACCAAAAATCTGTCAAATGAAAATATTAAAAATACTCTTCATCGGCTTAGTTTTTCTCCTCTTTGGTTGCAATCATAAAACTGAAGAAAAACCCAATGTGATTGTCTTTCTTGTTGACGATTTAGGTTGGACAGATCTTTCATCATACGGTAGCGCATTGTACCAAACACCCAACGTGGACAATCTTGTGAGTTCTGGCATAAAATTCACCAACGCCTATGCCGCTTGCACGGTATGCTCTCCTACCCGCGCTAGTATCATGACTGGGAAATATCCGGCTCGCCTCAACTGTACTGATTGGATCGCAGGCTACAAAATGCCTTTTGCTAAATTCCAGATTCCTGACTGGACGCAAAACATTGAAGCTGAGGATTTCACACTGGCCGAAGCACTAGATAGTCTGGGATACAGTACCATCCATATAGGAAAATGGCACTTGGGAGAGGAAGAAAAACATTGGCCTGAATTTCACGGTTTTGATGAAAACATTGGAGGCTGGAAAAAGGGACAACCTAATCACGTGAACAACCACGGCGGTTATTTTCCTCCCTATCGCAACCCAAGATTAGACGATGGACCGGAAGACGAATACCTAACTGAAAGACTTGCCAATGAAGCAGCGAATTATATCAAAACACACAAAGACGAACCCTTTTTCCTAAACTTCTGGTTATACAATGTCCATACGCCATTGCAAGCCCGTCAGGAAAAAATCGATAAGTATTCAGCACTTGTGGACTCCACAGCACGACAATCCAACCCCACCTACGCAGCGATGGTGGAACACATGGATGAAGCACTGGGTGTGGTTATCAATGAACTAAAAGCTTCAGGGATTTATGAAAACACCATCATCGTTTTCGCAAGTGACAATGGCGGACTGCTGCTCACGGGTGGTGATGAAGCTGCTAAACCTGTTATTACTTCTAATTATCCTCTGAAAATGGGAAAAGGGAACATCTACGAAGGAGCTGTGAGAACACCTTTTGTAGTTAGTTGGCCCGACAAAATTAAGGGTCATCAAACCTCTGAGGCCTTAACCATATCCACGGATATTTTCCCGACCATCATGGGATTGATTAAAGCGGAATTAGCTCTCCCCGAAGACATAGATGGAGAAAACCTCGCACCACTGCTTACCCAAAACAAGGCACCTAAACGAGATATGTTGTTCTGGCACTACCCGCACTACCATGTAGAAGGTGCGAGTCCTTATAGTGCTGTTCGCAAGGGCGAGTGGAAACTGTATCAGGTTTATGAAAAAGAGGCACTTGAACTCTATAACCTGAAAGATGACATTGGCGAAGCAACGAATCTTATTGAGCAATATCCAGAAAAAGCTAACGAGCTATTGAATATACTAAATGATTGGAAAAAAGAAGTGAGTGCTCAGGAACCCATTCCTAATCCAAAATATGACCCGGAAAAAGTAAGTGCATGGAGTTGGTGAATTTGAAAATGAGGTGAATTAAACTAAAAATGATATTTAACATATAGTCTCTAAAAACTTGAAATTAAAATACCACAAGAAATTTCTAATAATAGGATTATTGCTATTAGCAAAAATAGCCAATGCTCAAACCAATTAATGAAGTGGATATCATACTCTTATTTTTCAGGAGTTTATACCATATTATGAAAATTAAAAAAATGATATGAATGATTCACACATGAGCGACTTAAAAAGAACCAACATGAATAGACTAATTAGCTATTTATTTTTACTGCTCATATTACTCACCAGCGTACAGTGTAAGGGGGAAATAGCAGATAAAAAACAAACCGAGGAAGAACAGGAAGATGATACAGATAAGGAAGGGGAAAACGATGAAGACCCAACGTCATCCGATCCTTCCAAACCCAACCTTTTGATCATCCAGACAGATGAGCACAATTTCAGAACTCTCGGTTGCTACCGAAATACCATGAGTGAAGAGCAAGCCTTCATATGGGGACCTAACAGCTACGTTGAAACTCCTAATATTGATAACCTAGCTGAGAATGGAGTGTTGTTCACTAAGTACTATGCTGCCACACCGGTTTGCTCTCCTTCCAGAGGGTCCTTTGTCTCAGGAATGTACCCACATCTAACAGGTGTTCCAAAAAACGACGAACCGCTTAATAGCGACCTTGTCACATACGCTCAAGTATTGAGTGAAAATGGCTATCAAACCGGATTCATTGGTAAGTGGCACCTCGACGGAGAAGGCAAACCTCAATGGGCACCAAAAAGAAAATTCGGCTTCCAAGACAACCGATACATGTTTAATAGAGGTCATTGGAAAAAGATGATCGAAACTGAATCTGGCCCAGAAATTCCTACCGGTGATTATGACTTGGATGGCGCAGATGAGAAGTCTTACACCACAGACTTTCTTACCAATCGAGCGATTGAGTTCATGGATAAAAATAGGGATCAATCCTTCAGCTTATACCTCAGTATTCCTGATCCACATGGACCTGATGTAGTCCGAGCACCCTATGATAAAATGTATAAGCACATGACATTTGAGACACCTAGGAATTTTACCTCAGATCCTGACAATGCCCCGGCTTGGGCCGTACCAGATAACCAGCCCAAACTTACTCATGATCAATACTTTGGTATGGTTCGCCTCATCGATGATAACGTGGGGAAAATCATGAATTTTCTACGAGAAAATGAGTTACTCGATAACACCATAGTCATCTTCACTTCAGATCACGGAGACTTGAGAGCAGAGCACGGAAGACATAACAAAGGAAATCCGCTGGAAGCTTCGGCAAAAATCCCGTTTATTGTGCACTATCCTGCCAAGCTGCCCAAAGGATCGATCGTTAACAATGCGTTGAATACAGTCGATTTTGCTCCAACGATACTCTCTTTTCTGAACCTTGAGCAACCCGCTGAGATGGTAGGGAAAGACTTCTCTGAATTACTTACAAATTCAGATAGCCAATCATCATTTGAGGACATTACCTTTCTCAGGTCGAGCTCTGAAAAATGGATTGCCTCGGTTACCTCAAGATATAAACTCGTTCTGTCCAGCATAGACGATCCTTGGTTGTTTGACTTGGAAACCGATCCAGACGAACTAACCAATTTTATCAACGACCCTGAAAAAGAAAATGTCATTAAAGAATTAGCGCAGAAACTTCAGGTTTATGGCAACACGCAGAAAGACCCCTACTTAGCCAATGGATCAGCTATGAGCAAGCAACTAATGGGGCTTCTTGAATGAGCCAGATTGAATTTAATTGGAACAAAAATAGATACCATAAGATGAGATTAACAGCAATTAATATTAAGTCATTGATTATAAAGTATTTAGGTAATTTTTTCATATTGAATGTACTGGTGACTAATATGGCAATAGCCCAAACATTCGCTCCGGTATATGTACCCGACCTTCCGCTGGAAACGGCAACTTCTGTGGAAATTGAGGGTGTGCAAAAAATATATGAGCAGCTTGCCGATGAAGTTTTGGGTAAGACTCCAAGTGGGGACTTCCTTTCGAAAGATTTTGAACAAGCCAAAACAAGATATAATGGATTGAACATTGTAGTTGATGGCAATACAATTAGCGGAGGAGAAAGTCTTACCGCTTTTCAAGATCCTTATAATATTATAAAGCAATTCGCGATTTATTTGAGATTTTACCCTGACGGTTCTGAGGCTGAAGCTGTTAAAGAAATGGCCTCAAATGTGATCTGGGTGATTGCACAAAGATACGTGGATGGAAGCATCCCTTTTGATCATCTCACTTACGAATACGATGCTTATGGTAGAGCAACAATTTTTCATGGACATCATCTATCAGATCATATCAAGGATTTAGTCGGATATACAATCGATACTCATTCTCGAGCTTTCTACAACCTCTGGCCAGACCCTACCACTGGCGAAGATTATTATCCTGGTAGAGGTTATAGCTCGGACTGGATTTATAACCTATCAGACATTATGCTCGGCTATGGTACCTGGTTAGATACAGATGATGAAAAGGTACGTTGGATGAAAGCGATCAAAAGATATTATGAACGATTCTTTACTATTAGTGAAGCATTTTCGGACGGTATCAAGCCAGACGGTGCTGGATTTCATCACTGGGCTTCCTATTCCAACTATATGTATGCCTACAAAACGACAGTAAGAGGTATTTACTCATTAAGCCATACCCC
Source organism: uncultured Marinoscillum sp. (assembly GCA_964353015.1). GTDB lineage: Bacteria > Bacteroidota > Bacteroidia > Cytophagales > Cyclobacteriaceae > JAMZMI01. The sequence continues at coordinate 57,804 of CAYGUA010000032.1, forward strand.
ATTCAGAATCTCGGCAGAACATTATAAGACTTTTAGGGACGCAGTTTATTATCAATTGATGATTTCTAGTGACAGTGGTGTATTGCCCATTTCCATGTGTGGGCGAAAACCAGAAAGTCGCGACATCTCCTCATATGATGAAAAATCTATTCGCTTGTTAGCAATTGCAGGAGGAGATGCCTTAGGTCTTCCAGAGGAAGACCCCATTCTTGCAGGACATGCCAATAGAGTTTGGGGTTCAGATGCATTAACTACGTATTCCGGAACCACACCTTTTACAGAGGGATTTTTCCAAATGAACTACGCACATCTTGGTGTGTACAGAAAAAACAACTGGGTAGCCTCATTCAGAGGTTTGTCGGATTATATGTGGGGAGCAGAAATCTATCAGAGCTCCAATCGATTTGGTCGATATCAATCGTATGGAACTTTGGAAATTGCTTTTGACGGATCGCTCATGACTAGCAATGCATATGATGCTAACACTTGGAATTGGAACCACTATCCTGGTACAACTTCCATTCTATTACCATTTGATATGCTCCATGCGGAGCGTGGAAGAATTGATGAAAAACAGCTAAAGAGTTTTGCCGGCGCACTCGCATTTCAAAATAAAGGCGGTGAAGCACTCACAGACATCTACGGAAACATGGGCATGTTTGCGATGGATTTTCATGGTGAGAAAAACCAAGGTTTCAGCACCACACATGGGCCAAGCACACACGATGGGACTTTCAAATTCAAAAAGTCAGTTTTCGCTTTTGATGACATCATTATCTCGTTGGGTTCGGATATCGAAAATTTGGATGATACGCATCCTACTATTACCACCTTGTATCAGCGATTACAAAAAAGTAAGAAGGTGGTCTATAATGGAGAAGAACAGCCTAATGAGATCGAAAAAACTTTTGATGAAACTAGTGATTATTGGGTGTTAAGCAATGTCAACACCGGATACTATGTAGTCAATGGGGGTCAGTTGAGCATTTTTTCCGGTAAAGAGCCCACTCCAAATCATGATGAAATAGTCAAGCCTGGATCATCTGGATGGACAAGCAATACTACCCGATATAACACTTATGGATATCTCTCTCATGGCGTAAGTCCAGCAGAAAAAGGTTATGAATACGTATGTATTCCAAGCACTACAGCATCTGATATGGAAAATTTCGCAACTACAATGTCTAGTGAAAAACCCTATAAAGTACTTAGGAAAAGTAGCAATGCGCACATCGTACAACATGTAGCAACCAACACCATAGGGTCTGCATTTTTCTCAATCAATAAGGATATGAATGTATCCAGAAGTGAGATAATGGGTAACGACACACCCTGCTTGGTAATGTACCAGCTCGAGGATGGTAAGATGACATTAACAATGGTCAATCCAAATCTCGGATTTGAGAGTAGACAAGAAGTTGGTGCTTCACAGGTCAAACAAGTGAAACTCACATTATGGGGACAATGGGCTTTGGATGAAAGCCATGAAAACGCGGAAATTATGAGTGCTGATGAAGGTAAAACGGTAGTCAAATTTCAAACGATTGACGGATTGCCTGTAGAAGTAGTACTTAGCAGGATCGGAGAAGCTCCCGAACGACCAATGCCCCTAAACGCAACTTATCATTCGGATCTAATTATTTATCCGAATCCAGTAGATCAAGGTACTTCCATCACAATTCAAAATCTCGACTGGGTCTCGCAAGAAGTAGTCTCAATCAAAGTCATTGACATTTTTGGACGAGTAATTACAGAGAGAGAAGTAAAGATCGCCCCGGATCAACGATCAATCCAAGTCGATACGCAGACTTTACAATCTGGATTGTACCTAATTGAAATTGAAGGTAAAAGCAACAAATATGTGAAGCGGTTGATGATAGAATAAGAAGATCAAATCACAGAATAAAACCTGAGCCCCAAGCAGAATTGCTTGGACTCAGGTTTGTCAACGATGGGCATATTAGGAATCTTCGTCAATAACAAATAGCACACTATATTATTTTTTTTAATTCCCCTTTAGATCTTTTATCCAGTCAGGCAGATACCCAAGTCGTAATTCTATCTGAGCCTCGTAGAGAGATTCAGGATTTACCTTAGTACCTATAGATTCAAACTGCTCGAGCTGCTCTGTCTTAAATGTGGTGCCACTTCCATGAAATCCTACAAGGATTGGCGGAACTACTTTACCATATTTGGACACACTTGACCAGAACTCATAATTATCTTCCGCTTCATCAGTTTCATTGTAGTTCCAAAGAACAAGCTCTTCCATGTGATTGGGCAAACTAGCAATGGCACCACCCAATCTTCCAAAAATAAACCCCCCTTTGGCACAATCATAAAGAGTTGTGCGTGGCTGTGAAGCATGCGACTCTAAACTCGCAGTTGAAACGTGTTCATTTCTCCAAAACACATTGCCTATAGCTTCATTGGAAACCCCAAAGGTGTGCCATTGACCTGCCAGGTCTTTATTCATACCAGCAAGCACATTGGTACATTCTGGTAGCGAAATCCCATTGTGTCCTCCATTACCAAGAATTACATTCTTGATGATCGTCCCATTGACTCCTTTTCTTACTTGCAATGCCCTATTGACATCCGTAAAGGTGCAATTCATTACCGTGAAATTGGTCACCGAGTTGAGTGAGAGCATGGAGTGCCCTCCATCATGAATCAAGTCTTTGTGGTGCTTAAACTTGTCTTTCCAAGTGCCAGTAAATTGCAAATCCCTGATAACAAGCCCTTCATGATTTGAATTGGAATATACTTCCCATCCGTATTTTGGATCAATACCTTTGTGCAGACAAGATTTCAGCGTGATGATATTGCCTGCTACTTTCTCCACTTGATGCACAGCTTGGATTTTCACGCCTCCTTCTACAATTTTTTTCCAAGATGTTTCTGCTTTCAAACCTTGAAGTTCTTCCTTCAACAAATTTGAGTTTGTATTGACAAGTCTCAACTCTATCCAGTCATCCGGCTTGATACTTTTACCATTCTTTACTGTGATAGATCTGCCCCCTTGCAGTGATGGTTCAACTATTCTTGTGATTAAGGTTGAAGTCTTATCGCCTACAAACTGGATCATATACGGCGTAGACCAAAGTTTTTCTGGAGTTGGAGAGGGCAGCACGTTTTCCATATAGATCTCTGTACCATCAGCATGCCCCTGAAGAGCAATTGGATACGCTCCCAACTTGATTTTCATTGGTACTGGTTTATCGGATACAGTATTGATATCCAATCGTCCAGCAGGAAATTGCACAATACCTCCTTCTGCGACAGCTGCCTGGATGGCCCTGCTGATAGCTTCTTTATCAGAAATCCCATCATTTGGAATAGCTCCAAAATCTTCAACATTGAAGACTTGATCACTTACCCCGTCTGGCATAATCTTCATCCCGTGTTCTACTCCTGCAAAAGCAAAATTGGGAAGTACAGAAACTCGACTCTCCTTCTGAGCCAGGACATAATCTTCAAATAAGCGTGACTCTTGAGAATATCCAACATAAGACATTCCAATCAAGACGATCAATAACGGCAAAAAATTCTTGTTCAATTGATAATACATTTTCATAATTTAAAAATCATTTTTCAGAATTCAATAGCTAACAAAACCTTAATAAACTGCAATTACTTTTCAACTTTCTGAGTCCGAACGCACCTCTTGAAATTAGTAAAAATTAATGACCCTGTTTTTTCAAGTAAAATTTCACTTTCATATCGTCAATGCTGAGAATATAGATTTGACCAATTGTCAATGAAACGTCCATTATTGCTTCATTGGATTCAAATTTCAGAAAAGCTTGATCTACCAAACGACCATCCAATGTATAAATTAATGCCTCCCGAAATCCACCTGTAGGATACAATATGATCAATTGATCCTCGCTTCCAAACACATTCAAATCTTCACTGAAAGTATCCGATCCAAGAACATTCTGATGTACTATGACCAAAGAAAACCTACTACTCGATTGTTGCTGATCTAACTCAACTTCTATTTCCAATTCCTTATTGAGTAAATGCTCCTCGCCAGTGAAGTGATCTAACAGAGTCAGATCATAATGCTCATTTGATGCTGAAAGTTGAATTTTGTAATTCCCATTTGCGACTATATCAAAACCAAGTGGAATCGTAAAAATTTCCATCGGATCAATCGCTTGAATCACCATTGGCTCCTCCTCCAATAGTGAATAAAACGACAAAGTAGTGTTGTTTCGTTTTCTTACATCGAGACCTGGGTCTAGGTTCTGCGACCCCTCGTCTGTAAGATTGATAATCAATTCGTCACTTATATATTCATTACTTAGCGATAGTCTAATCAATCCTTGATTTTTGAACTTTCGATGATAACCTGCATCACTATTCGAAGCTGATGTGGTTGTTTGCATTGAAGGCGTAAATTCAATGCTTGCCCCCACACTACTCGACTGTCTGACTGATGAGGATTTGCCTTGTTCTAGTCTCGAAGAAGCTGGATCATCCTCCACATAGACATAGAAACCCTGCCCTGACCTAATGTATCCATCGAACGATCCATTTGCTACATTTCCTTGAGCATCTACTGAGACATATATGCCTGCCCTCACATTTCCATTATTCGCTCCTCCATCGTCCCAGAGATAAATAGCTCCATCAATGACTGTCGAATTCTGCGAAACAAAAGATGATCGATTGATAGCAGCTGTATATGGATTAGATACCAAATGAAATGCTGAATAACTACCCATGTCATAGGTAACATTTCCGCTATTAGCCATTCCTTCAAAACTAACCGATCCTTCAGCGGTATTGCTGCCAATAAAAAATCCTTGACCAGGCGTCATCTGCGTACTTGTTCCAGACAGATTGGATGAATAATTGGCACCATCAAATGTGAATACATGCCCAGCCTGTGGTGCAACCTGATTTACCACCGCATTACTTATAGGAGCACCAACAATGCTGTACCCTCCATTGTCCTCAACATCGCGATTGATAATAAATTTTCCCTGACCACTAGCAGATCCCATAATAGCTAGAGCTGCTCCAGAATGGATTGTGACTACTCCTCCCGGTAATACTTCAATGTCTGATACAGACTGCTCATCAGAGATGATCGGAGCATTACCTGAAGCCGACGATACGTCAGGTATCCTTACCTCATCATTGGATGTGGGTACTGTGCTTGTTGACCAGTTGGAGGCTGCATTCCAAGATGTGGAAGTAGATCCCGTCCAATCTATAACCGTATTTGATGAACTATAGGTCGTCCATTCGATATCATCAATATCAAGTTTTTGTGCTGTCCCCGTTGGCATTACGTTCTTGATGGAAATGACTACATTCCCAGAGATACTTAAGTCAGAAATAGAATAATCCTGCGTATCTGTGCCAGCTGTTCCGAAAGTGCCTAATGATTGCCCATTTGCCAGAATTTCAATAGTTCGAGAATCTGATGTTGACTGATTTTTGTACTTCACTGAAATGGCGCTGAGTCCTCCAGCAATAGAAGAAGAAGTTACTGCTGCGCTCGCTTTTAATGTGAGAGATTTCCCATTGATGGCAGTACTTTCCCTACCTTCAACTGACACGGCCCAATCGATACTATTGTCCCCTGAATAGTTAGTAGTTCCCCAGTCAATCAAATTAAGATTGGTGAAAGTCTCCGTATAAGTAGTCGTACTTAATGCAGTTACTGTAATCACGCTCGAATCTGTATACCCACCATCAGTCGTGGTTACCGTGATTGTCGCAGTACCTGACGACACAGCAGAAACCACTCCACTAGAGCTAACTGTGGCGACAGATGAATTACTGGAAGACCAACTCACCCCTTGATTGGTCGCATTGCCTGGTGAAACTGATTCAATTAAGTTCACCGTCTGACCTACATTAAGTGTGGATGATCCAGGCGTTACACTTACCCCAGTTACAGATAAGCTACCAGAACATCCATTGGGGCCATTTCCTGTGAATGTGACTCCACCAGGTAGTGCTGTTAGCGTACCGCAGTTGTTGTAAACCCCTCCAGGTAAACCGTTCGCAGCATTATTGTTTGGATTGAACTTGGATCCTTGCGCGTTATTAAATGCTAAATTTTTGGCCGCATCGGATCCCTGAAAATCATTATTATCAATTCGGCAAGAATTGAAAATGGCTGGCTTTCCGCTCAACCCAAATCCATCAATACCAAAATCTTCAAAAACATTATCATGAATGTATATGTGAT
>CAYGUA010000033.1:0-57685 GCA_964353015.1 uncultured Marinoscillum sp.
GTTTAGGTGTTTAGGTGTTTAGGTGTTTAGGTGTTTAGGTGTTTAGGTGTTTAGGTGTTTAGGAAAAAACTCGACTTCCATGAAAAAAGATGCTTTATTTCAGAAAAATCTCTCAATTCATTCAACATAAAAGTCCAAATACCATGTGCCCTGTACTCTGTACACCATTGGCTTTAGGCCTTTGGCTGAGGGTTTTCTAAATTTCCACGTTCAAGCTTTTTAAGACGAACAAAAGTCCAAATACCATGTACCATATACTTTGTACCTTGTACTCTGTACACCATTGGCCTTTGGCTCTTGGCTTTAATTCATTTTACTGTTCAATTTTTCGTTTACAAACCTTTTGTCCAATCTCCAACTACTAAATACTAACTACTCAATACCATGTACCCTGTACTTTGTACACCATTGGCATTAGGCCATTAGCAGAGAGTTTTCTAAATTTTCTAATCAAGCTTTTTAAGACAAACAAAAGTCCAAATACCATGTACCCTGTACTCTGTACTCTATAACCTTGTACTTGCGGTTGTTGGGGGTACCTACCTGCGGTTGTAGGGGGTATGTACTTGCGGTTGTTTGACCCTGAACAACTTGTTGTTCGAGGTGCTACCTGCGGTTGTTCGGAGTGGTGGGTGTGGTTGGTTGGTTCTTAACCTCTAAATCGTGTGGAATTGTGATAGGCCAAAAACTCGGGATCAGGTAAAAACTTTGAAGGTAGGATGATTTCCTGGCCTTCATAAGCAAGAAAGTAATTCTCTTTTGACTCGCTTTTTATCTTCTTTATTTCTGGGGATATCAAAATCTTATATTCTGGACTAATAGAGATCAAACCAAGCTCAAAAGCCTTATCATGAAGGCCGTTCATAGCCAGTCCATTTCTCGGATTTAATCTGTTTTTCTCATCTATACTCCATGGTACAATATGTCCAGCAATTAATAGTTCTGGCAGATTAATTCCCGTAACACAGCAAGTGTTGTTATAGGAGGCAAGAATGGTCTTTCTGAAAAAGGATTGGTTTATTCTTGTTCTGACCAATCTTTCTTTTTCTCGACCCTCTGTTTCAGGGATGTCTAGTTCGAAATTAGGGACAGGCTTTATGTTTCCTTTCAATTTATTTAATAGCAACTCACTTTCATAGGCCGCCTGGTCCCAGTTGCTATAAAACTCAGTCCAAATTAATTTATCCAGCTTACTTGTATGATCAGCGCCTTTGATCCCTCTTGCTTGGAGACTAGGATCGAGACTAGCAAAATTTACAAGCTTGTAGGCAATTGAGCTTGGTGTTCTACCTAACAAATTGGCTAGCTCCACAATGTCAGGGTTTCCTCTGTGTATCTTGCCAAAGGGTAATTTGCAGTAGAGATTGATAGCTAGGATAAGCTCATCTCGTGTCCAGAGTTGTTGGCCTTTTTTCATTTGTAATTAATCATCCAGAAATAGTATTAATCCTTTCAAAAGTTATTTCGGGTAGCACAACTTTCACATCTTCATCCGACCCCTCACCTTTCCAATAAACAATAAAATCAATTTTGGCATTAAGTGGCTTAAATCCTTTTTTTGAGAGTAAGGTCAAATTATTTTGATATCCCGCTGAAAATTTGAGTATTAAATCTCCATTCATATTTAAACACCCCTCGTCAGATAAAATGAGTTTGTCTCCGCATAACAGCCCGTTTATTCTGTGCTGAACAAAGTTGAAATAACCCAACTGGACATCACGAAGTGTTAATTGTTGTGTTAGTTCCATTAGGGGGGAATAGATATTATTATCATCAATTCTCTCTGTTTCAGGACTACTAATGTGATCAAGATAACTTCCATTGAGGTGAATCGAAAGAGTATTCTTAGCACGGGTCATACCGACGTAAAGTTGCCGCTTAAGCTCGTCAGAATCGGGCTTGAAGTTCTCAAGCATCATAAAGACATTGTCAAATTCTCGACCCTTTGATTTGTGAATTGTTGAGACGAAAATCATTTCGCTATTCTGAGAATAGAAGTCTTCAAGTTTGGACTCGCGCAGGAAAATTTCAAAATCAGACCTGTATTTCCTTTTTGGGTTAGTCGCCTCAAAATCTTTAATTATGTTATTTGATATTTCAAACTTTGTGCTGTTTCGAAAAATATTGCGCAATTCTCTTTTTGCATCTTCCCAGATCTCATCACTTATTATATAAGCCCCGTCATCTAAGGTCAACTGATTTAGAAAAAAACGAATCTCTAACAGGTTATACAAATTAAATCCGTCATTTGTCTGGATTAACCGTGCTTGCTGTTTCTTTTTCAACAGTAGTCCCGTAATCAACAAAGCTTCTTCATTAGTTTTTGTGAGAATGCAAATGGTGCCCTTTAATCCCGTATTGATGACGTCTTGTACCAATGGACTGATTAGATTATTACTTTGATATCGAATCAGCTTAATGAGACCATTATTTAATTGGTTAGCGCGTATAGGTTGGTCCTTAAGCCGTTGACTAATTCCTTTCGCAAATTGATTGGTGAACTCTACTAGGTTGTTTTTACTCCTATAGTTTTCAACTAACTCATATTTAACAGCGTTGTTTTCATTAATGAATCGCTCCAAATATTTGGAACTAGAGCCCCGGAATTCATAAATATTTTGATCATCATCACCTACTTCAATCACTCTTAATTCTTCGTTTTGATTCATCAGAGCATTGACCAAATCAAATTCATCTGCATTCATGTCCTGTGCTTCGTCTATTACCAGAACAGTTTTAGTGATTTGGCTTGGCTCTACATCTCCCTTGCGAATTTTGTCGATGGTAATTTTTAGTATATTGTCCGATTGATCGATATTCCCAACCTTCCCTAATAAATCAAAGCAGTATGAATGGAATGTCTTTATTTGAATGAATTGGGCGGCATTTCCGATTAGTTGGACGAGTCTCTTCTTGAACTCCGTGGCAGCCGCTCTTGAGAAGGTGAGCATCAATAATTGCTCGTGCTTTACATCCTCCATTAGCAACAAGGAGGCTAATTTATGGACAAGAACTTTTGTTTTACCGCTACCTGGACCGGCAGCTACTACGATGTGTTTTGAATGATTGTCGTTGATTATTTTTAATTGCGTGGGTGATAGCTCCCCAAAAAGTTGTCTGAATTTAGATGGCGTTAAATTTCTCTTTATTTCGTTCTGCCTACTTCCTTTAAAATATTTAGCTAGGAAGGACGCGTTGTTTAATTGAAAATAGTCTTCAACAAACTGCAATGCTTCTTGATAGTCGCTGATCATTTTCTTGGCGTATTCGCCAACAATATGAATTTGCTGCACTTTGTTTTCATAGAATTGATTCAACTTTTCATAGTCGTCCAGTTTATATCTCTTTTTATTATCCTCTTCAACCCGCTCGACCGTCAGTCGATTGTAAACGACCAAGAATCCGCCTTCAATTTTTAGAGCGTCGATTCTGGACAAGTAAAAAAGGGTGTCTTCAATATCATCTAATGTGATCTCAAGCTTAAAAAAAGATGGCCTATTTTGATATGCATCTTTTAATTCATGGACAGAAAACTCTATGAGAACCTCTTCCTTTTTCTCATTTTCTGGACTTGTGATGCTTTTATGATGAAGAAATTCAATTAAGAAGTGAGCTAATTCATGTCGCTTTTTCAATCTGTCTTCAAGGGTTTCCTTTGACTGTGTACAAATCACAACTAAATGACTATTTGAATAATCTTGTTGTCGTTTGACCCAATGCTTAATTGCCCAAAAGTTGACTATTGTCTTGATTTTGTTCGGAGTAACATCGTCGCACCCATTCTTTTCTGCCTCTTCATTGAGTGCTTTTATGTGAAAGCTTTTCTCTGTTTCTTCGAAAACAGTCAAGAGAAACTTCTCGATTCTGGCATAACACTGAACGATACTAAGCGAGCGGTTTTTATTTTCTCCCTTCTTTATAAAAGCTGTTAAATCCTTCGCATCAGCAAGTACTTTTTCTTCTCGCAGCAAGTTTACAATGTTGATCACCTCCTCCTTTACAATCCCGAGATGGTCTGAGATGTAATCGATTCGCGATTCTGCTACTTCGTCATTAGATTGTTTTCTGCTTTTGCTTGAAAAGAGCTTTTTAATAATTCTAACACCTTTTTCCTTTTGCTTTTCTGCGAATTTCTCTGAGCCTTTGATTTTGTCAATCGCTTCTTGAGCGTTTTTAGAAAGAATACTATTTGCGAATATGCGTGGCATATTTTGCCCGCGTTTTAGATAACCTGCATCTTCCAATGCTGCAATTGCAGTGGTTACTCTGGTTTCTATTTCAATGATATTGTCATCCCACCCTGCTTTTCGTGCAATTTCTAAGGCAGAGTTCGAAGCGGTGGAACGGAAGCGAGTGATATCTTTTATGGCTTTCCAAACTTGCTGAATTTCCTTAATACTTAGCTTGTTTTGGTTCAGAAGAATGAAATGTTTGTCAAGATCTTCTTCATTGAAGAGTATGTAACAGTCCGCTGAGATATTCTCATCGCGCCCTGCCCTTCCAGCTTCTTGAATATAGTTCTCCAATGAATCTGAAATTTCATAGTGAATGACCATTCCTACATCTTTCTTGTCAACCCCCATCCCAAAGGCGGATGTAGCAACCATTATTTTCACTTCTCCATTAATGAAAGCGTCTTGATTGGCAGATTTCTCCGGTTTTTCCATCTTTCCATGATAAGGCTTGGCACTATAGCCATCTTTGGCTAATCTTTCTGCTAATTCAAAAGCCCTGCGTGTTCTGGAGACATAAATGATAGTTGGACATTGTTTTTCATCGATTAAGTCTCTCGCAGAATTGTACTTCTCTTCGTCTTCATTTTTTTCATAAACCTTGTATTGAAGGTTGGTTCGTGAGGCTTTGGAACTAAATACCTCCAACTCCAAGGAGAGTTTTTCTTTAAAATATTGACCTATATCTTCGATTACCTTCTGCTTAGCGGTTGCCGTAAAGCAGGAAACAGGAATACCATATTCGAGGTTTTTCTGTTCTTGAATCGATTTTATGAAATCCCCGATATATAAATAGTCAACTCTAAAGTCCTGTCCCCACGACGAGAAGCAATGTGCCTCATCAATGACAAATCGCGAAATTTTTCTTCCAAGCAATAGATGTTCTATTGTTTTTGATCTTAAAGATTCAGGGGAGATATATAGAATGGATGCAGAGCCATCTTGTACCCGCTCAAAAGACTTACTTCTTTCAATTGGATCAAGCAATCCATTAATAGTAACCGCATCTGTAATTTCTGCTTTTTCCAAATTATCAACCTGATCTTTCATAAGTGATTGCAATGGAGATATAACAACTGTTAAGCCCCTTGAATTATAGCCACTCATTAATGCAGGTACCTGAAATGTGATGGACTTTCCTCCGCCTGTTGGGAAAACAGCAAGTATTGACTTATTGTTAATTGCAGCCTTGACAGCTCGTTCCTGTAAGGGTTCATCTCCATATTTTCTATATGAGTCGAATCCGAAGAATTTTTTTAAACCTACATGGATATCCAATGCCTGATTGCAATAATCACAACCAGTAAGACAGGGTTTGCTTCTTAAAAGAAACATCATCCTTTCAACATCAGGATAATTTTTTAATACCCATGGAGGAGTAATCGAATATCGATTTTGTGCATTAATAAGGGAGAGTGCATATGCTAATTCAATAGGGAAGTCGCTTATCATTTTCACGAAATTTGCCTGACTGCAAACTCTAGACTGAAAATGTTCAATAATTATACTCTTTAAGTCACTTTTAATGGTATTGTATCCTACAAATTCAAAAAAGGAAGTAAACTCCTTTTTATCATTAAGCAACATGAAGAGAATCTGCTTGAATGAAGGTGGTAGGTTTTGAAATGAAGCAACTTCATCAAAAAAGAGATCCTTGGCTTTTATTGAATCGTTTAGAGGGTTATTATTTTCTTCAACTTGTAACTTATCGTCTTTAAGTAGGGCATGGTAAGGTGTTGAAGGGAAGAGTAACGGTGATAGGTATAGTGTATCAATAGTCTTAAACTCATCCAACATTTCGCTGGGTAGGACAATACGGAGATACTTAATATCATGATTTAAAATGTTATGTCCACAAATGAATTTTGTGCCTTTCAAAAAAATACTAAATTCCTTAATTGAATTAGAGTGGAATAAGCTTCCATCCTCCTTGAGCCCTCCAATATCAAGTATTCTGCCGCTTTTTTGATCTATCTCAGTGTCGAAGAATGCAATACCGTTCATTTAAAAACATTCATTTTATGCCCGTCCAAATTTTCAATACTCGGCCAGAAACGTTTATCGCTTGGTAATTCAAGTTTGTTTCCTTCCAAATTCTTTAGAGAATAATCGGATTCATTCTCAATAAAACTCGAAGAAACTATAACTGAAAAATCTGAATTTATTGAAATCAATCCCCTGTCAAAAGCACGGTGAAGATTTGGGCAAAGCGCAATACCATTCGTAATAGTATCGTCATAGCTTTCACTGAAAGGAACAATGTGGCAGGTATCAATCATGGAAATGTTATGAGTTGAATCAACCTGCATCCCAGAAATGCAACAGCGATTGTTATAGATTCTCGGTATCTCACGCTTGAACATACTCCCCCTTAGGAATATTTCTTCGTCGTTCTTTCCATCGATCAAATGCTTAATTGATGCCTTATATTCCGCAGGAGGCTCATTTACAATTTGGTCGTTTATCCCTGATAGAATTCCACTTGCACCGCCTGATCCGTCTTCAAAATTTCCACGTGTATTTGGGAAATATTCATCCAACAAAAACTGGCTCAGGACCATACGATCAGTTTCTGAAATAAATAACTTAAACAGGTCTTCGTCAATTTCGGCGAAATCAACTGCTGAATTTAAACTAGAAAAACTCTTTACTAAGGAACCCATTTTATCAATATCACTAAAACCAGATTTTGGTTTAAGTTTCCAGAAACCCTCACTCTTCATGTAGTAAAATGGGTAAGAAATCCGGCAATCATGGGCGGTTGTGACCAAAGCACTCCAAATGGATTTAAAAAGTGCTACTAGTTCAGGGGTGATGTAGATTCTTCTATCTTTTATTTGTCCGATCCTATAGGAGTATATTAATGTCAGCAATAGAATAGGTTTGTGTGGTGCCACCCCATGAGACCGATCTACTCGAAGTTTTTTAAACGCTTTTAAATACTTGTTTAATACAGTGTCCATTATCATATAGCGGTGTTCTAAAATACTACTAGTTTTTCAAAAAACGATTGTGGCACCTTATAATATTTGGTCAATCACGTCGAAACGGCCATCAGCCGAAGGCAGAGATCGTTGCAGGAATAAGCGCGAGGGGGGTAGTGTGGTGGCAGGTGTGGAGGAAGAGGGAAACCTAAGTTTGTATTTTGATTGGAATCAATGATCTCCCCTCACCAATACTTCTGAATCACGCCTAAAAACTCGCCATGCACAGGTCCGGCGGCTACCAGCTCCCGGCCAAAGAGATAATCATCGCCTCCTTTGAAATCGGTGATGGTGCCTCCGGCTTCTTTCACGAGGATCACGCCGGCAGCAATGTCATAGGAGTTGAGATTGTACTCAAAAAAACCTTCGCAGCGACCACAAGCCACATAGGCCATGTCCGTGGCGGCACTTCCGATTCGGCGCAAACCGTGACAGTTTTTCATCAGTTCGTTGAGTATAGCCAGGTATTCTTCCAGCTTATGAAACTGATAATATGGAAAGCCGGTAGCAAAAAGGCTCTCGCTGATATGGGTGACGGGCGTCACATGGATGGGCTTGCCATTGAGCCACGCTCCACCATTCTTCCAGGCGTAAAAAGATTCGTCTCGGCAAACCTCGTGCACCACACCAGCTACGATCTCATCGTGGTGCATCAGCGCAACACTTACGGCATAAGTAGGCAGGCCATGCACGAAATTGGTGGTGCCGTCCAGCGGATCGATGATCCAGATATATTCTTTTTCCGTGTCATTGGGTGTGTCTTCCTCGGTGATAAAGCCAGCGTCTGGAAGCAGGTTTTTCAATCCGGCCACCAGCATTTCTTCGGTTTGTTTATCTACATAAGATACCAGGTCGCTTGGGCCTTTGAGCTCTACTTTGCTGGTGGTAAATCCTGCTGCTTCGTTGCTGATAAAAGCAGCCGATTCCACACACAACATCCGAACTTGTTCTGTTAATTTCGGTAAATCGATCATTTCTCTTTTCCTTCTATGATGATGACAAATTCGCCCTTCATCGTGTTTTCTCCATAATATCGGATCACCTCAGGCAATGTGTCTGTTATTGTTTCTTCAAATTTTTTGGTGAGCTCACGCGATACGGATACTCTTCTGTCTTCACCCAGAAATTCGGCCAGCTGGGTCAGCGTTTTGATCAGCCGGTGTGGTGATTCGTAAAGCACGATGCTGCGTGTTTCCTCGGCCAGCATTTTGAATTTGGTTTGTCGTCCTTTTTTGTGTGGTAAAAACCCTTCGAACACAAACCGATCCGTCGGGAAACCGGACTTGACCAAAGCGGGGACAAAGGCCGTAGCGCCTGGCAGACATTCCACTTTGATCCCAGCTTTTACTGCTTCTCTCACCACCAAAAATCCCGGATCAGAGATGCCGGGCGTTCCTGCATCTGTGATCAACGCAAAAGTCTCCCCGCCATGAATCCGATCAATGATCTGCTGGGTGCGGTGATGCTCATTGAAGGCATGAAAGCTTTCCATGGGTGTGCTGATGTCATAATGCTTGAGCAGCACGCCAGAGTTTCGTGTATCTTCTGCCAGGATCTTGTTGACTGATTTGAGCACTTCTATCGCTCTGAAAGTAATATCGCCAAGGTTGCCAATGGGCGTGGGAACAAGATACAGGGCTGTAGCGTCGGACATGATTTGCGTTTATTCAAAAATAGTGAAGGCGCAAAGAAATAATGGGAGGTGGTTGATGGAATTTTTATTTGAAGTCAATAAAGCCGTGTGCGCGCTTGAGCAGGAATGACGACCGGTATTTATTTCAAAATGTCGTCTATGGCGGCAGCCAGCTTGTGATCTTTTTCTGTCACAATATCACCGGCATCATGGGTATTGAGCTCGATGGTGACCTGGTTGTACACGTTGGACCAATTGGGATGATGGTTCATCTTCTCGGCAATGATCGCCACTTTGGTCATGAAACCAAAAGCCTCCACAAAATTCGTGAATTTGAAAGTCTGACTAAGTTTGTTGTTTGCTTCTGTCCACATAATATTCGTATTTAGAGCGCCATAAGGCCCGGTATTTTGTAAGCCTGAAGATATACATCCAGCACATCCTGACTGCTGATGAGAAATGCATTCGCATTAATACTCACATACTTTCCGTTGGCGCTTTCTTTGAAAGATAGTTCCGATGGAGGTAGCATTGCCAAAACTACCTCTTTTTGTTCGTGCGGGACAATGAACTTAAAGTTGTAATGCCCTGGAAACTCGTGTTGCGATTCTAATTTCTCTCTGAATGCTTCTATGTCCCAACTCATAATTTGAAAATTTAAACCTGGCAGTATGTTCTTCACCAGCTATTGTTATCAACAAACTTAGGAACTACCGTGCTAACCGCAAAGTATCACGCCTTTAGATAAAAAACTGTTTTGACTGAGGTTTCAGGTCATCACTGTTTAAATCCAGACGAACTCAGCAAGCATAAAAAAAGCCGGTTCATTTGAATGAACCGGCTTTCGTATCTTTTTAATTACAATGATCAATAGAACTTGTAACGATTGTCTTCGATTTCAGCGTATTCCTTCACTGCATTATCCAATCTCTGGCTTACCTGCACAGGATAGAATGAAAGTGGGAAGTTGGCAATGACAGTTTTTCTTGACACACGAGATGTAGTCACTTGTGAAATATAAGCGTCATAGCTTTCCAAATCTTCCGGAGCGCTTTTCGCTGTTGATACAAGCATGATTACTCCGTTATCAATTGCAAATGGTGCAGTTCTTTCACCTTCTTCCAATGAAAATGCAACACCAACAGCTTCTGGTGCGAAACCTACGCTGGTGAATGAGTTAGATGATAAAGTCAAATCTGCGCTTCCGCTTCTTGCTCCTTCGCCATAAGCTTCTTTCAATGCAGTCAGATCTTCCTGACCTAAACTTTTGATTTTAGCAATGATGAAATCGGCTTTCTTTTCGTTCAGCACTTTTGTTTTCACTTCGCCGGAAACCTGACTTAGATTGGCCGTACCTTTTTCCTGAATTGCAGTAAGTCCTGCTACCACATAAGTATTGTCAATTTCAAAAACTTCTGACACAGAACCTTTAGATGCTTTGGTGTATGCCCATGCAGCAATACTTCTACCGTTTGTAATTGTTCCAACTCTGGTGTCATTCTTGCCAATATTGGAAGCAGATTTCACCGCAAAACCTTGCTCTTCGGCTTTCGCTTTTAGCTCAGTAGCATTGGCACTTTCTGTAGCCAAAATATCTGCTATTCTGTAGATCTCATTTTGAGTGATGTCACTTGAAAAAAGTTCTTTTTCAATTTTTGCGATTTTGTATGCCTTGTTTGTTTTTGGCTCATCGATTCTGATGATGTGGTATCCGAAAGAAGTTTCTACTGGCTGAGAAAGCAAGCCCGTGCCTTTGAAAGCAAATGCTGCATCTTTAAACTCCTGAACGAAGTTTCCATTTTCACCAAACCAGCCAAGATCTCCACCATTGCTGGCGTTGCTTCTGTCTTCGCTATTTTCAGCAGCAAGCTGAGTAAAATCTGCACCTCTTTTAAGTTTCGCCAAAATACCAACTGCTTTCGTTTTTGCGATCGCCTTTGCTGCGTCAGTCTGGGTAGTAGGTTTGATCAGGATATGACTTCCTTTCACAAAATACTCATCTCCTTCCGAAATCTCGGAAAGTTTGATCACGGTGTAAGTATTACCTGCAAGAATTGGCTCTGTTACTGTACCTTCTTCTACAAGCTTTCCGTCAACCATCAATGCCTCTGGCAACAATGAAGGATCTGAAATAGACTGAAATGCATTTGGCAGATCTGAGTTGATAGTCACATATATGGAATCATTTTGAGCATTAGCCAATCCTTCTTTCAAAGTTTTGATTTCGTCCAATACAAAAGCAGTGTCTTCTGCAGAAGGCTTGATGTCAAAAATTACATAGTTCAGACTTCTTGATTCTTCACGCTTGTAATCATCAGCATGCGCAGAAAGATATTTTTTCATTTCATCGTCAGATACAGAAACCAAAGAATCTGCAACGGAGAAGAAAGGCACATATAAATAATCAACAGTGGTGTTGCTGTTTTGCGCCACATAAAGGTTTTTTGCTTCTGCTTGCGTCACATAATTTGTTTTTTCAAACAAGTTGTCATATTTCTGAATCGCACGATTCGGACGAAGAGAAGCTTCGAAAGTATTCCATGATTGTCTTTGCTGAGGATTGGCAGACGCCAGACCTTGCAAAGTAGAAATCACCTGATCTCTGCTAAACTGACCTGTATTTGGATCTGTGAAAAATTGTTTGATCTGTGGTGCGATGTTATTGCCTTGCACCATATCTACCACTTCTTCATTGGTAACTTCGATACCCAGATTTTCTAATTCTGCCTGGTATGCATATTCAATAATCAATGCATTCCATGCTTCTTTTCTGATGTTAGTCAAATCATCGGAAGTAGGGTTACGTCCGTAGTTGATAGCGTAGGTAGCTGCCAGCTGATTGATTTTGTCGTTGAAAGCTTCGTAGGAAATGCTTTTTCCTGAGATTTCTGCGACTACACGGTCGTTTCCGCCAAATAGCGCAGAGTTGGATTGGAAAAAATCGGTTGCGATAAACGCGAACATTGAGAATGCCACGAACACGATAACGATCTTGCCCATTTTGTTCCTGAGAGTACTAATTAATGCCATTTTTGCTTAAGCCATTTTTGGTAAAGACGGCAAAAATAGACAGATAGCCACTAATTAAAAAATGAAATGATAATCATCGTCCTAAACCCCCAAAAAAGGCGTAAGACATTGCCAGGAAAAACAGGAAAGGATAAGAAATTGGGTCATTCAACTAAATCCAATATCAAGCTAACTTATTGATTTACAGAGATTCATCACCCGAAGTGAGGGTTAGCTTCACCTTATCAATGCGCCTGTCATCTACTGTGAGAATAGTGAAAATAAAATTAGGAATATCAATGATATCGTTGACCTGGGGCAGATCTTCATGGAAATTCAATATCAAGCCACCGAGTGTGTCGTATTCTCCTTCCGGTAGTTCAAACTCATACTTTTCGTTGAGATAATCTACTTCATGTCTTGCACTCAGAAGATAGTTACGTTCATCTATTTTTTCTTCCACCAAAAACTCATCGTCATGTTCATCACGAATCTCACCGAAGATTTCTTCTATGACGTCTTCCATGGTCACTATTCCGGAAGTTCCACCATATTCATCGACTACCAGAGCGATACTTTTATGCGCTGTGATAAACTGAATCAGCAGTTCGTTTGCCAGCATGGATTCCGGCACAATCATGATCGGGGTTAGAATCTCCTTGATGTTTGTTGGCTTTTTGAACATCGCCAGCGAATGACAATAACCAATGACATCATCAATCGACTCATTGTAAACGATGATTTTCGTATGACCGCTTTCGATGAACATTTCTTTGAGCTCATCTATTTCATCCTCCACATCCAGGGCAACAATTTCTGTTCGCGGAATCATGCATTCGCGCACCTTTACCGTCTTGAATTCGATGGCATTGTTCAAAATTTTAGCATCGATCTCTGATTCTTCCTCCGCTTCAATATTGAGCAGGTTCTTTTTGATATAATTGTTGAGATCCGTCAGACCAAATACGGGTTTATCCTCAGAGTAATCAAAGCGAAGCACTTTCGTGATCAATAATGAAGACATCTTGGCAATCAAAAACACCACAGGATAAAGCAGATAATAGATAATCGCCATTGGTAAGGCGAAAATCGTCAGCATGAAATCCGGGTTGATCATGAAAAGACTTTTCGGCGTAAACTCGGCAGTAATCAATACGATGATGGTACTCAGCAATGATTGAGTGACCAAAATAAACATATCACCTGTCAAGGCTACAGGAAGTGTTTGAAGTAGCCACGGCTCGAGTAGTTTGGCCATCAGGATACCGTAAAGCACGATTGCCAGATTGTTTCCCACAAGTGTGGTAGCCAAAAAATGAGATTTCTTTTCTACGAAAATGGATAAAATTCTACCTGCAAGTTCCCCGCGCTTATTCATCAGCTCTATGTGCAGTTTGTCTGCTGAGATGAAGGCTATTTCCATTCCCGAGAAAAAAGCGGAGAATAGCAGGCAAAAGAAAATACCAGTAAAAAGCGACGGGTCTACCATTTATTTTTTCTTAGCTGAGTCGGATTTGTTTTTGTTTTTGCGATATCCATAAATGAAAAGTAAACCCAGACTGAGCATAAAAATACTGTAGGCTTGACCGATTCCCAAAACCATGGCCTCATAAATACCCATCACAAAAAATGCGATGGCACAGGCAAAAAGCAGGATATCAAGGAGTTTCATCTTCTTCGAGCGTTAGCGTACCCGATGGATTGGTGATTTTATACGTTTCAAAGTCTTCATCAGCGACCAGGCCTTCACCTGTATGCACCTCATCTTCCGTGACGATAGTAACAAATCTATCTGTATAGAATTGCTCATCCTCCGGCGACCAGAATAATTCTTCTGTAGTAAGCTCATCACCGCTTTCTACATTTCTTACTACTACATTTCCTTCACCACGATAAATATCCGTTTCGGCTGTGTAATACACATAATCAGCTTTGAAAGTAGATTCCACTTTCCCAAAGTCATCCAGATACTCCAGATATAAGCCTTCAGGCCATTCTCTGTCGTCATTTTCGAAATCATTTTGTTTTTTGGCTTGCAGAATCATGACAATCTTAGCCGAATCACTCAGCTTGGTATAGACACTGTCCATAGAAATAGTTGGGCCGGTATAGAGCTCCTGATCGATGAGCTCTACTCTTTTTTTGCATGAGATTTCACCCAGTATGATCAGCAAGATCACACTTGTGTAAACAAAAAAACGACCACAGCACGTGACCATGATCGTTTTTGAAAAATGTCTTTTTGGATTAATTAGCTGGTCTTCTTTCAAGTTTCACTGATTGATTGATCCAACATTCTACCTGAATGATGTCACCTTCTTTGTAGGTTTCATTAAATATTTCTTCTATCGAAGGAAATTGCTCTTTTGCTCTTCCCATTGCAGCAGCATCACCAGATTTCTCATACATATCATAGGCTGCAAGGAATACGCCTCTATCCAAAACCTTGCTCACTCCACCTTTGCAATCGTTGAAGCTGGTCATATACAAATCTCCTATTAGTTTGTAGGCATCAGATGAAGAAGGATCAAATGAAAGGGCTCTTCTGGCGTTGTTTCTTGCCGAAACCTTGTCTCCTTTGTTTTGATGAATTCGAGCAATGCTTAGATATACATCAGCTTTTTTCTCATTGTCGTCAGTAAGAGAAACTGCCTGATCATAATATTTCATCGCTTTTTCCAGATCACCATCATTTGCAGATTTTTGAGCTATGAATTTAGAAATTCCAAAGTCTGGTGTTTGCTTGTTGATCGCTTCCGCTGCGTCTGTTGCCAATGGTCTATCCAAACAAGATTGATCTTTGAGCAAGGTAAATATGGTTTTAGCAAGTTTGATGTCGTTGGTTTCCTTAAACTTTGGACCCAATTTTTCATCAACGAAATCACAATCAACTTTTACGGTAGAAGTCAGAAGCTTATCAACGTATTCTGCGATTTTCTCAAGTCTCTCAGCATCTCCACCATTTGCTTTTTGGTATTCGATCACATCAGTCAAATCAGAATAGATGGCGAAAACTTCTTCATCTGTGATTTTTCCTTTGGTCAATTTGTATCTACGAACCACATCCATATAAGCTGTCAGGTTGCTGCTATAGAAATCATTGCCATTTACTTCAAACGATTTTTTGAACAAGTCCATTAGCTCCTGATATTTGCTTTGTTCTCCTTTGTAGTATTTGTAAGCAGCCAATACCTTTCTATTGAGCACTTCTGGTTCTTCACCGAAATACTTAATTCTCAAATCATACATTTCAAGCGTTCTAGCATGATATTTCAGAGTTTCTTCCTTAACAGTAGCTTCATCTGCAAGTCCTTCATAAATACTCGCTCCGTTAATGTAGATTGATTTGTTAAGATCTGGTGTGTTTTTTAATAGCCACTCAAGGTGTTTTGCTGCTTCTTTGTACTGCTTAGTTTTAAGCATATCTGTGTAAAGCGCATTTTTTTCCTTGGCAATATCAATTGAGTCTCCCCAATTCCATCCCGGCTGTGAAATTGCTATAGTGCTTAAACCCAGAAAGAAACAGATACTCAATACATGTTTGGCGTGTAGTCTCATAATGTTCCCAATTTTAATCATATCTCCTTTTAATAAACCACCTGTCGTTTACAGTAGCTCCAAGTACCACTTGAAAATAGTTTTCTCTTATTAGTCCGTTTTTCGCTGTACCTCTTACCCCAAACTTAAAGCCTAAATCCAGACTTGAAGCATTCGACATTGGAAGCGAGCCTCCAAAATTAATACCAAAATCATTAATCTTCTGCCCATTCAGGATATAAGGCGATTCTTTGTAGCTCAAACCTGCCCTATATTTAGCTCTGTAGAAATAATTATTAACGCTTTGATAATTTGGGATAAGCTCACCACCTACTGAAATAGAAGTGGCATTTCTAAATTCTTCTCCTGGTTCTAGTGAGTTACTTTGACTCCAACGCTGATTTCTTAAATCAACGCCGATTTTGAATTTCCCAAGTTTCTCATAAGAAACCCCAACACCGAAAGATTGTGGTAGCTGAAAAGCTATGTTTTCATTTGAGGTTATTTGCTGCTGTTGAATTACCGAGCCACTTAGTGTTTGTCGCTCATAATAAGTGTCTCTTGTGCCATCGAGTCCTGTAGACAAATTGTATATCGCCCCGAAGTTTAAATATTTTGATTCAGCTAGTTTAGCACTGTATGACGCACCAACTGTGAAATTGAAATCAGAATAAGCATTGTTTTCCTGATAGGAGACAACATAATTGGAAATGTAAAAATTATCCCGAATTAGGCTATCGATACCGATTTTTACAGTTGTTTTATCACTGATTGATCCAAATACATAAGATGCTTTTACACCAATTGATAGTTTTTTGAAAATTCTGAATCCATTGGCCCAAATCAGCTGACTTAAACCTCCTTCACCATAATAGTCTGTTTTAGCGCCGTATGATTCGTCTATACTGCTATAATTTACTGTATGATAATTTACAGAACTAAGTGGTAACAAGGCAAAGGAAGCAACCCATCTCGATTGGCTGATGACAGGGAAACTTATCGCCAAATACCTGAGTCCGATTCCTGATTCTTTGTTTGATTCTTGATTTGAGCTGAATTTTCTATGATCAGATTCTAAGCCTACCTGAAAAGAACTGAGAGTATTATAGGTTAATAATGCCGGATTCTCGATGTTGATGTGCCATGGTGCTGGGGTGCCGATACTCAATTCACCCATTGAGAAATTATGCGGAAGCCCTTGAAAAGCGATCTCTCCGATCCCATTACTTGAGTATGGTGAATTAATTACCTGGGAAAATGCCTCGACACTCGCAAATACCGACAACACAAAAAGGCACAGTTTACCGAATTTCATTCTTGATTTAATATTGTATCTATTCCTCTCAGCACTAAAAATGAGTCTGCAAAGATGGGTTCTTTTACTTTGGATTCAAAGCTTGACACATCTCCACCTGTCAGGATAACAGTTATTTGATCAAATTCCCTTCTAAACTCGCGGATAAAACCTTCAATTTCATGAATTATTGCCTGATATGTTCCTTGTGTCATACATTCTCTGGTGCTTTTGCCAATGTTTGCTGCAAGATGACTTTGCCAATCGTCCTGAATATCCGGTAGGTTTTGGGTAAATGAAGACATAGCTCGCATCCTCATTTTAAGTCCCGGCGATATCACCCCGCCAAGATAAGTGCCGTCTTTTTTCAACAAATCATACGTGATGCAAGAACCCATGTCTATGACAAGGATGTTTTCATTCGGATATTTCTCAAACCCACCAATGCAGGCCACCAGACGATCGATACCCAGAGTTTCAGGTGTTTTGTAATCAATCTGCACAGGCAATGCGCTATCAATTGTGATAAACAAAGGATTTAAATCCGCCATTGCATCATGAACTTCAATTTGATTTTTTCCAACTGAGACTATTCCGATTCGGGAATGTGCTGTTGCTAGACAATATTTTCTCAAAGCCGATAAGTCATCAAAAGATCGAGTTTCAATCAATTGAGATCGATCAAAAAGCCCGGTTTTAATTCGGGTATTGCCAATATCTACAGATATATTTCTTTTATTTTCCACTTTTGTCAAAGAATTCAAAATTAGACAACCTCAAGTGGAACATTATCACGTGATAGGAATAATGTCGGGCTCATCGCTCGATGGTTTGGATATTTGTTTGGCTACATTTTCAAATGAGCCTGATGGCTGGAAGTTCCAAATTATTAAATCGGTTACAGTAGATCTGCCTGATTCCATGACGCTGAGATTGCGCAACTCACCAAATCTGAAACAAGATGAGCTGGATCTGCTCGATGTAGATTATGGAAACTGGATCGGCCATTGTGTTTTTGATTTTTGTTCTGATATAACACTCAAGCCGGATTTAATTGCGGTTCATGGCCATACTGTGTTTCATGATCCTGCCAAAGGCATAAGTTGGCAACTTGGTAAAGGTGAAAACATCGCCAATATCTGTCAGCTTCCGGTAATTGATAACTTCCGTATTGATGATATTAAAAAAGGAGGTCAGGGTGCACCGCTTGTTCCCGTAGGTGAGTTGCATCTATTTAATGGATTCGATGGATTTGTGAATCTTGGCGGGATCGCCAATGTCTCGATTATAAATCAGAATCAAATTAGAGCGTGGGATATATGTCCTTGTAATCAGGTTTTGAATTTTCTCGCCTCAAAAAAGGGCTTTGCCTATGATTCATCGGGACTTATTGCCAGATCCGGAAATTTCGATAGTTCATGGTATGCTACGCTGAAGCAGCTGGAATACTTTGCTCAGAAACCACCAAAATCTCTGAGCAATCAATGGGGTCTGGAAAACATTGTAAAAAAAATCACTCTTTCTGCCGAAGATGGCTTGCATAGTTATACAAACTTCATTGCCGAAATTATTTGTCAAGATATCGTCAATAACACTAAATCAGGAGCACATATCATGTTCACAGGGGGTGGGGCTTTTAATGAATACCTGATGGAATCAATCAGGGAAAAAGCTGAGGGAAGATTTGAAATCTTCATACCTGAGCCTGCTATAATAGCCTTCAAGGAAGCATTAATTTTTGGTTTCTTAGGCCTGTTAAGAAACTTGAATCAAGAAAACGTTTACGCCACCGTGACGGGAGCACATCAAAACTCCATTGCTGGAAGGATTTCATTGCCGAAAATTAACAAAGACATCTGAAGGAATAAATAAAGTGGAATTAGCCAATTTGAACGAACTGAGGCTGTATTCTTTATTTTCAAAACATTTCAGCAAAGCTATGACCTCCAACTTATTTGAATAAACGATTTGGTTTTCGTCTAGGTAATGATATTTTAGTGGGTAATATTCAGCATTTAAGTTTTTTCGCCCTTTTGATGAATCCCACATTCAAACTCCTTATACTCACCATCCTTTTTTTAGGTGGAATTCTGAGGTATGACACTGCGAGTGCCATTGCGACAGAACAGAAGGATTTGCAGGAATCATCAACTACACAATCCCATGAAGCTCAATTAAATCACGATGAGCATATTGAGGATCAGGCACATGGAGAAAGTCATGGACATGCTCCCGGTACCTGGAGCGTATTTCCATTTTTGTTATTGCTGATCATGATCGCAACAGGCCCATTGTTTTATGAACATTTTTGGCACAAGCATTATCCAAAAGTTGCAATGGCATTGGCCGGCATTGTGGTAGTTTATTATTTGTTTTTTCTTAACAATCAGCACAGTCCTGTTCATGCATTGTTTGAATATGTTCAGTTCATTGCGCTACTAACAGGATTATTTGTTGCCTCGGGTGGCATCATGATCATAGTAGACAAAGAGGCAAAGCCACTTACCAATGTTATCATTTTGGTTATTGGTGCCGTGATCGCGAATATTATCGGTACAACAGGAGCTTCTATGTTGCTGATCCGACCATTTATCAGGCTGAACCGCAACAGGATAAAAGCATACCATATCATATTTTTTATCTTTTTGGTAAGTAATATCGGAGGAAGTCTAACTCCGATTGGGGATCCTCCTTTGTTTTTAGGATTTCTTAAAGGGGTGCCCTTTTTCTGGACTTTGACACACAATATCATTCCGTGGGGTTTTGCCATCACATTACTTCTTGCCTTATTCTATCTTTTTGATAAAAGAAATAAAGCAGATTATTCTTTTGGAGAACCTTTGCCAGAACCTACGGGGAAAATTGCCTTAAGGGGCTCAAGAAACTTTTTATGGTTGGCAGTAATCGTTGGGGCAGTTTTTTTGGATCCGAATGTGTTTCCATGGATTCCTGGGATAAAATATGATGGTCAGACTTTCTCTTTTATCAGGGAAATAATCATGCTTACGTGTGCCTTCCTATCCTTCAAGCTGGCAGACAAACAAGCGCTTAATGGCAATGAATTTAGCTTCGAACCAATCAGAGAAGTGGCTTTTATTTTCGTTGGCATTTTTGGAACCATGATGCCTGCGCTCGAGTTGGTTTCCATTTTTGCTCAATCTAAAGAAGGGGCGGAGCTCATATCGCACAACACCTTGTATTGGGGCACAGGACTGCTTTCTGGGTTTTTAGATAATGCTCCCACTTATATCAACTTTCTAACTGCCGCCATGGCTTCAACAGGCGCTAGTATCAACAACCTTCAGGATGTTATCGCTTTTGCAGGTGGCGCCTATCACGACTCCATTTTAGATCTGAAAGCCATTTCGGTAGCAGCGGTATTCTTTGGAGCCATGACCTATATTGGCAATGGCCCAAACTTTATGGTAAAATCTATTGCTGAGCAAGTGGGGATTAAAATGCCTTCCTTCTTCGGCTACATTCTCAGATTTTCCATTCCCATTCTCGTACCAATTTTCGTACTTGTCTGGTTAATTTTCTTCGCCTTTGCTGGTTAGAAAAGTGCCTGATGCAATTTGATTAAGGTGTCATTTTTGTGCTCTTTAGGCACAAGAAGAGAAATATTATTTCTACTTCCCCCATAAGAAATCATACGAATTGGAATTTGATCCAAAGACTTGAAAAGCTCTGTGGCCACTCCCTTTTTCTCTGCAATCAAATCGCCTACGATACAAATGATCGTCTGATCTTTGTCGATCTCCACAAATCCATATTCCGAAATTTCTTTTGTGATTTTTCTTAAATGCGTTGGATTGTCAATGGTGAGTGAAACTGCAATCTCAGATGTGGTTATCATATCAATTGGCGTTTGATATTTTTCAAACACTTCAAAAACCTTTTTCAAAAAACCATAAGCCATCACCATACGACTTGATTTGATCTTGATTGCGGTGATCCCATCTTTTGCGGCGATCGCCTTTACTGCCTGAGTCTCACTTTCCGTGGAAATCAATGTGCCATATGCGCCAGGATCCATCGTGTTTTTGATGCGAACCGGCACACCATATTGATGCGCGGGAATAATACAATGAGGATGGAGTACTTTGGCTCCAAAATAAGCAAGCTCGCTTGCCTCCTCGAAACTAAGCTTTGAGATCGGTCTGGTGTTTTTAATTATTCTCGGATCATTGTTATGCATGCCGTCAATATCCGTCCAGATCTGAACCTCCTCGGATTGGATCACTGCACCAATGATTGTGGCAGAATAATCACTGCCTCCTCTTGCCAAATTATCCATGCCGCCAGCATGATTTCTCGCGATGAATCCCTGAGTAATGATGATTTCATCTGATACTTCAGCTAACACTTGCTCCAATTTCTTTTGGATCAACTTAAGGTTCGGCTCACCTTGCTTATCGAGCGTCATGAAATCCTGTGCCATGATCATAGTCACGTCATCACCGATTTCTTTCAAATAGGTAGTGAATAATCTGGTAGAAATAACTTCACCCAGTACTACCATCATCTTATAAGTCTGTGGCTGATATTTCTTTTCAATCAAACCATCAATGTCAGCGAATATCTGATCTACAAAAATTTTACTTTCATCCTGAGCAGCAGATGTGGAAAGCAACTCATTAATAAATGTATGGTATTTGGAAAGTAATTCTTTAGAGGCTTTTAAGGCCTCCTCTTTCTGCTTGTTTTCACAAAATTCTGCAATGGCCACAAGTGCATTTGTGGTGCCTGATACCGCGGAAAGAACTACAATTTTTCTCCCGTTTACTGTTTTTATCAGTTCAGAAACTTGTTTCATACGCTCAGGTGAGCCTACAGATGTTCCTCCAAATTTTAAAACTTTCATTCTAGTTATGATTTGTTTTTGGGTAGGTGTCGATTGATGTTTTTTAAGTGTGTCGCTTCTGGCGAAGTATTAATCGCGGATATTCAGCATTTTAATCGCAGTGACTGCAGCTTCATCTCCTTTGTTGCCGTGCTTACCTCCAGCGCGATCCATCGCCTGCTTTTGATTATTTGTAGTCAAAACACCAAAAATCACGGGTTTATCGTATTTTAAACTCACATTCGTGATGCCATCGGCACAAGCCTGACAGATAAAGTCAAAATGTTTGGTTTCTCCTTGAATCACACAGCCAAGACATATTACCGCATCAATATTTTCCTTTTTGGCCATCCATTGAGCACCGAGACTCAACTCAAAGCTTCCGGGAACATTGATTCGTGTAATATTTTCTCGTTTTGCGCCTGCCGCTAATAGCGTTTGCATTGCGCCAGAATAAAGCGATTCTGTCACCTCTTCATTCCATTCAGATACAACAATAGCAAAAGTGTATGTTGAGATATCTTTTATACCTGCTAGATTGTGATCGCTGAGATTTTTATTTGATGTAGCCATAAAAAAAGAAAGGGATAAAGCCCTGCTGCCCTATCCCTCTATTCATTAGTTTCTTTGAATATTATTCGGCAGCTAGTCCTTGCAATCTTGCCTTCTGTTTCTTGGCATCAGCCAGGAAAGGAGACTTGCTGTATTTATTGATTATTTCATCATAAGCATCAGCTGCCTCTTTAAGAGAGCCATTTGCCTCATTAGCCGCAGCAAGTTTTAGCAAATAAATTGGTGTGAACTCCGCATTTGGTTGAGTTGAAGCTGCTTTTTCATAGTTAGAAATAGCATTTTCAAAATCTTTCAATTCTGAATACGCATCACCTGTCAGAGCATACGCTCTTGCTTGAAGCAAATGATCGTCACTGCTGAAATCTTCAAATTGCAAAGCTGCACTTGTGAAGTTTCCTTGGTTCAAATGAGCTGCTCCTGCATAATATTTTGAAAGGTTAGCTGCCGCAGTACCAGGATATGATTCAATGATATCAAGAAATCCAAGGTTGATGCCGTCACCATTTAATGCCTTGTTCAAACTGTCTGCTTCGAAATAATAGACTGCCTGAAACATCTCCTGCTGAGCATTTGAATTATTGCTATTTACATAGTATTTGTACCCAAGGAAAGCTATTACCAACAAGGCGATCAATCCTCCGATACCGAAAACAAGATTTCTGTTTTTCGAATCGTTGAAAAAATCTTCAGCTTTTCCTGCAAGCAATTCTGGATGTTCTAATAGTTCTCCCTCCTCGTGCTTTTTGGTTTTTGTCTTCGCCATTTCTGATTTTAAAATTTAAGTGCGCAAAGATATGCTTTTTGTATTAATCAGTAACAAATGGATAATTCTCTTCTGCATATACATCAGTATAAGCGTCAGATGCTGGTGGAAAATCAGAATTCTCTGCAAAATCCACTGCTTCCATTACGCGAGCTTTGATTTTTTCGTCAATCTCTTTTAGCTCAGCTTCAGAAGCATATTTGTTTTTCAAGATGACAGATCTTACCTGCTCGATTGGATCTCTTTGTTTGTATTCTTCTACTTCTTCTTTTGTTCTGTACTTAGCTGGATCGGACATTGAGTGTCCTTTATATCTGTAAGTTCTTAGTTCAAGCAAAGTTGGACCATCACCTTTTCTTGCTCTTTCTGCAGCTTCAGCCATAGCATGGTGCACAGCTTCTACAGACATAGCATCTACTGGGAATGACGGCATATAATATGCATCCCCTAGTTTATAAAGATCTGTTACGTTTGATGTTCTTTGTACTGAAGTACCCATGGCATAGCCATTGTTTTCAATAGCAAAAATCACAGGTAGTTTCAATGTCATTGCCAGGTTCAGCGCTTCATGAAAAGCTCCTTGTCTTACAGCGCCATCACCCATATAGCACACACACAGGTTATCTGTGCCGCTATATTTTTCTGCAAAACCAATACCAGCGCCCAATGGTATCTGTGCACCTACAATTCCATGTCCTCCGAAGAAACCTTTTTCTTTATCAAACATGTGCATTGAGCCACCTTTTCCTTTCGAGATACCGGTCACCTTGCCATAAAGTTCAGCCATGATTGCATTTGGATCTGAACCAAGCGCAAGTGGATGAGCGTGATCTCTATATGCTGTGATATATTTGTCTCCTTCTTTCAATGCTGAAATAGCACCCGCAACACAGGCTTCCTGACCTATATATAAGTGACAAAAACCCCTGATCTTTTGCTGACCATATAATTGACCTGATTTTTCCTCAAACCTTCTCATCATCAACATGGATTCAAACCAGTTCATGTAGGTCGCTTTATCAAAAGTTTCTTTCTTCGTTTTAGTCGCCATAGATTTAACCTTTCTATCTAATGTTTAATTTTAGGCCTCAGCCTGAATTGCGTTGCGAAATTAACCGAAATTGAGCGCTCAGCAAAATATATGCTTCTCAAGACCTTAAAACTTCAGCATTTTAAAAATTACGACAATCTGGATATCCAATTTTCGGATGGAATCAATTGTATCATTGGTAAAAATGGGATGGGAAAAACCAACCTACTAGATGCGATATATTATTTGTCGATGACAAAAACGGCTTTCAACAATACGGACCAGCAAAATATCACCTATTCGCAACCTTATTTTTCAATCAATGGCATATTCGATGACAATGGCCAGCTTCTTTCTGTAAATAGCTATTTCGAAAAAGGGAAGAAAAAATTAATGAAGATAGATGGAAAGGAGCCGGAAAGACTCAGCGATCATATTGGCAAAATTCCATCTGTGCTCACTACACCCGACGATACAGAAATAATCAAGGAAGGAAGTGAAATCAGGCGAAAGCTTTTTGACAGTGTCATCGCGCAATTCGATCATCAATACCTAAAAGAATTGATGGAACTGCAGCGAATCTTGAAACAGCGCAATAGTTTTTTGAAGCAAAATGAGGGCAGGAGAAATATCAACCGTACTTTGATCGGGGTTTACGATGAAAAATTGTTTCCGCTGAACCTTTCCATTTCTAAAAAAAGGATCGCTTTCGCTGAGCTCTTTGAATCTTATTTTTCAGAAAATTACAATCAACTATTTTCTGGTAATGAGGTTCCGGGCATCTCTTATAAAACTGACTGTTTAGACAGTGATTTCAAAGAACAATTTCAACAGGCTTTGGAAAAAGATATCATCCTACAGCGAACTACAGTAGGTTGTCATAAAGACGATTATGTATTTACATTGAATGGTCGGCCTGTCAAAAAATTTGGATCACAGGGTCAGCAGAAATCATTCATCATAGCTTTGAAACTATCTGAATATGATTTTCTCAAAGCAAAAACCGGATTTAATCCTTTGCTTTTGCTAGATGATATATTTGATAAACTTGACGATGAAAGGATAGACCATTTGGTTACCTTGCTCTCTGATACGGATCGGTTTCCACAGCTTTTTATTACAGATGCGCGTGAGGAGCGTTCCCGGGAGTTCTTCAAAAATTTGAAATATGTTTCTTTTTTTGAAGTAAGTGAGGGTAAAATTTTATGACCAAAGACAATACACAATCATTTTCTAGTGCCTTTCAGAAATTTCTCAAATCAGAAAATCTGGAGCAGACCTTTCAGGAAAAAAAACTCATTCAATCATGGGAAAGACTGATGGGTAAAACCATTTCCAGCCGAACGTCAAAAGTGCAGGTAAGGAATAAAATTTTATACGTTCAGTTAACTTCTGCCCCCCTGAAACAGGAAATGCTCAACTCTAAACAGAAAGTGATGGAAATCATTGAAAAAGAATTTGGAACAGGAGTAGTCACTGACATTCGCATTCAGTAATTCATTTCAACTCAGCTGGCACTTCTTCCAGTTTTTTAAATGGAATGGCCCAACCTATATAATAGCTGAATCCCATGGTTGAGCGATTTTGATATTTACCAAATCCGGGCACATCATAAGGACGTAGCTCATTTATCCTATCAATATTTCTAAAGACCTTATATCTGATGGTGTAACCCATGTGCATGTTTTTGGTCACATTCAAGTTCAGCCCTGTTGTTAATTCCATCCAGATCAGCCTCGCATCAGGATTTTCATACTTATAGTTGTTCTCCCCAAAACCAACCTCCCTCACAAAACTGAATTCGTCGCTAAAATTACTCTGGGCATATCGCAAGCCGAATGTCATTGCTCCACCATTATCATTTATTTTCAACATGTTCACCTCTGGCCCAAGACGGAAAAATGTACCAGAGCTGTGATAGTCAAAATCAGATCTTCCTCGAGTTATATCCTGAAATCCAGCTTCAGCAACGAAAAAATATTTGTAAAAACTGATAGCTGCCTGAATCTCTTGTCCTCTTTGATTTGGCTTCACTACCATTCTGCCTAGAGGAATCGCATCGTAACTAAATTTTAGATATTTGATGCTCCAGTCTTTTGGTTCGAGTCTGCGCAAAGCACGCACTTCCTTCATGGTCACTGGATCACCAGAGCTTGTGCCTCCACTATTGCCCTGAGGTAAGCCTTGCGGCAATCCTTTTGGAAACTGGGCAAATGCCACAAATCCAAATGTCAAGATGATAATACTAAAAATAGACCTCAACATTGACAAGTATGTTTTTATTGATAAAAGGCCCGATCACAGCTGTGGAATCGAAATTTGTAGTCGTGGCTTTCAAACTATCAAAACCAAATACGCCACCACACTCGACAGAATACAGCCTTACAGATCTAAGGCGATAGGCCAACGTAAGATCATATGTATTAGAATCCGTTTCAAGAAAATAAGTCACTGAAGGATTTTCCGGATCCAATGGCAATGGAAAATAAACGCCTGAATCGAGCTCATCGTAATACAAATACTTTGTGTTGTAAACTGCGTTGAATTTTACTTCTTTCTCGAGACTATCGGCACTATTGAAAAATCCAACAACCGCATATCCAATATCTGGATTCAGGTCACATTCCCTAATCTCATTACAAGCCATTGCTGTGGCAACCAAAAGAAATATTAGTATTCTCATTTTCAAGCCCTCAAAGTTATATTAACCCTATTGAGTTGAACTTATTATCCCTTGTTATTTGTATTAACTTTGCCGTTTTAAAATCAAAGCGTGAAGACCAAGGGACTAAAGAAGGATAAAGTAAATATTGTAACGCTGGGATGCTCCAAAAACCTGGTGGATTCTGAAGTGATGCTGACTCAGCTACGAGGCAATGAGATCGATGCAACTCATGAATCGATGAAAGATGATTCCAACATCGTCATCATCAATACATGTGGGTTCATTGACAATGCCAAGCAAGAATCTATTGATACCATATTGAGATATGCAGATGCCAAGGATGAAGGCCTGGTGGAAAAAGTATATGTGACTGGCTGCCTCTCAGAGCGCTACCGCGAAGATTTGATGCAGGAGATTCCACAAATTGATGCCTGGTTTGGCACCATGGAGCTTCCATTACTTCTCAAAAAATTCAATGCAGATTATAAACATGAATTAGTCGGCGAACGGATCACTACTACAGAAAGACATTATTCCTATCTGAAAATTTCTGAAGGATGTGACAGACCGTGTAGCTTCTGTGCCATTCCTCTGATGCGCGGAAAACATATATCCAAACCAATGGATGAAATCATCACTGAGGCAAAATCACTGGTGAGAAACGGAACCAAAGAGATTCTACTTATTGCTCAGGATTCTACTTATTACGGACTTGATATTTACAAGAAAAGAAATCTTGCCGAACTGCTCGATCGACTTTCTGATGTAGATGGCCTAGAGTGGATTCGTTTGCATTATGCCTTCCCTACAGGTTTTCCAGAAGATATTCTGGACATCATGGCGAGAAAAAGTAATATCTGCAATTATTTGGATATCCCGCTACAGCACGCATCTGATCGCATGCTTCAATTGATGCGAAGAGGCACCACGCGTGCCAAAACGGAAGCTTTATTGGACAAAATACGAGACAAAGTTCCGGGGATTGCGCTTCGCACCACAATGATCGCAGGTCATGCAGGCGAAACTGAAGAAGACTTTGAGGAAATGCTTGATTTTGTGTCAAAGCAAAAATTTGAAAGACTGGGTGTATTCCCTTATTCACATGAGGAAAATACACATGCTTTCAAATTAGAAGACAATGTGCCAGACGAAATAAAACAAGAACGAGCTGAACGAGTTATGGAGGTTCAGGAATCTATTTCTGAGGAAATCAACCAAAAGAAAATAGGTCAGACATTAAAAGTATTAATAGATAGAATTGAAAACAGTAAATATATAGGTCGCACAGAATTCGACTCACCAGAAGTAGATAATGAAGTCATCATTGAGGCGAAGGACACTTACCTGCGCACAGGTGATTTCGTTCAGGTGAAAATTGAAGACGCGACAGCTTTCGATCTCTACGGAAAACCATCATCAAAATAATGCGATCAGAAAAAGTATCATTTGAGGAAACAGGTTGTTTTTCACCTCTGTTTTTGGATTATATCAACCAAAAAGAGGAAATAAAGCCATTTTACAATGTATTCCCGACGGTTGAAAATTTCAAAGAGATCATCTCAAAAAGGGAATTTACGGATGAAAAAAGAACAATACTTACTCAGGTATTACTAAAAGAATATGGTCCATTGAGGGTCACCGAAGCAGTAGATTTCAATATTCATAGTCTCCAAAACGAAAAGACTTTTACAGTTACAACTGGTCACCAGCTTAATATTTTCACCGGTCCGCTTTATTTTATTTTTAAGATTGTGACGGTGATTAATATTTGCAAAAAGCTGAGAGCTGCTTATCCTGATTATCATTTCGTACCTGTTTATTGGATGGCCTCAGAAGATCACGATCTGGCCGAAATCAACCATTTCAATCTCTTTGGGAAAACATTCACCTGGGAAACAGACCAAAAAGGCCCTGTTGGGAGATTTAAAACTCATTCACTGGTGGATGTGATCCATCAGCTGGGAAAAGAAGATGTGTCCTTATTTGAAAAAGCCTATTTGGATTACGGCGATCTGGCCGATGCTGTGAGACATTATGTCAATAAACTTTTTGGCGATGAGGGAATCGTAGTTGTGGACGGAGACAACAAAAATCTGAAGTCTCTTTTTGCACCAATCGTCAAATCCGAGCTTTTTGAAAATAAATCTAATGGTTTGGTCAATGCCGTATCTGATAAGCTAAAAACAGCTGGATATTCAGATCAGGCATTCTCACGTGAAATCAACTTGTTTTACATGAAAACAGGTTTGCGAGAGCGCATTGTAAAAGAAGGTGACGGTTTCAGGGTATTAAATACAGATCTATACTTTTCTCGAGAGGAATTAGAAAAGCTCGTGGACAGCAAACCAGAAAAATTTAGCCCGAATGTAATCCTGAGACCTTTGTATCAGGAAACAATCCTTCCAAATCTGGCTTATGTTGGTGGCCCGGCAGAGATTGCATATTGGCTTCAATTAAAAGGAATTTTTGAAGAATATAAAACTTCCTTCCCGGCATTGATGCCTCGAAACTTTGCCCTGATCGTCAACAAGGCAACTCAGAAAAAAATCGAGCGCTTAAAACTGAAAGGGAAAGATCTGTTTAAAGAATCTCATCAGCTCAAAGAAGAATATCTGGCTAAACATGCTGCGGTTGGCTATGATCTTGGTGCTGAGAAAGCGGAATTGGCTCTTCTTTATGAAAAAATAAAAGAAAAAGCGGCTTTAGTTGATGGTTCACTTCCCGGTTTTGTTGGCGCGGAAAGCGTGGCTTCTTTCAAATCTTTGGATAACATCGCCAAAAGACTGAAAAAAGCTGAAGAACAAAACAATGAAACGGCTATGGTTCAAATTGACACAATCAAGGATAAATTGTTTCCTAATGGAACCTTGCAAGAGCGACATGACAACTTCCTGAATTTTTATTTGAACAACCCTAATTTCATTCAGGAGCTTATTCAAAAGTTTGATCCTTTCAAATTTCAGTTTCAGATCATAAGGGAGCTATAAATGTCTGATGCGAAGGCAAAAATCAGAAAAGGAACATTGTACAACCGGCGCATGCTCAATCCGGAAGTTTGGGCAGATCGTGTAACAAAAGTTCAGACTTTGATTTTGTCCTTTATCGGTGAAATAAATCTAAAATGCTGTCATGTGTTTTTGCCAATTGGTAGAAATCATGAATTTGACTCGTGGGATTTGGTTCGAACCCTTCATAGCAAAGGGGTAGAAGTGCAGCTTTCGGTTTCGGATTTTGATACCTATGAAATGAGCCATTTCATTTATGATCCAGAACTGAAATTTGAGTTAAACAAATTTCAAATCCCTGAACCTGTGGATGGAAAGATCGCAGATCTGTCTCGCACTGAAATGATCCTGATTCCATTATTAGCTTGTGACAAAAAAGGCAATAGAGTGGGATATGGTAAGGGTTTTTATGACAGATTACTTTCTGATTTTCCATCCAATCCTCTGAAAGTAGGAGTGAATTTAGCTCCGCCTTTTGATCTTTTCCCTTTTGCAGAAGCTCATGATGTGAGATTAGATTTCTGTATTACACCATTTCAAATATATAACTGCCATGATTGATGCATTGATAATAGGCGCAGGACCAATTGGTCTGGCATGTGGGATTGAAGCCAAAAAAGCAGGTTTGAGTCATTTGATTCTTGACAAAGGATGTCTTGTAAATTCGATCTACAATTATCCAAAAAACATGACTTTCTTTTCCACCTCAGATCGGTTGGAAATAGGTGATGTGCCTTTTATTTCTCACAATCCAAAACCTGTACGATCAGAAGCACTGGAATATTATCGCAGAGTATCTTCCGCTTGGGAACTCAACGTAAATCTTTATGAAAATGTGAAAAGCATCACGGGAGAGGCAGGAAATTTTAAAGTTGAAACTTCTAAAAACAGTTATTCTGCCAAATCAATCATCATCGCGACGGGATTTTATGACTTGCCGTATTTGCTAAATGTACCGGGCGAACATCTGCCTAAAGTAAAGCATTATTACGACGAGCCACATCCTTATTATGCCATGCATGTAGCCGTGGTTGGTGCAGCCAACTCCGCAGTGGATGTGGCTTTGGAAACATTCCGTAAAGGTGCCAAGTCTGTAACGATGGTAATTCGCGAAGAAGAGGTAAATCCCCGTGTAAAATATTGGGTGCGACCTGATATCGAAAACCGCATCAAAGAAGGATCAATCAAAGCATATTTCCAATCAAAAATCTCTGAAATCAAGGATCGTGAAATTGAAATATCTACACCCGAAGGTAATGTCACAATTGAAAATGATTTCGTACTGGCAATGACCGGGTATCAACCAGACTTTTCTTTTTTAGAAAGTATTGGTGTTGAAATTGGGACTGACGATTTTAAAACCCCAAAATACAACCCGGAAACAATGGAGACAAACGTGCCAAATATATTTCTGGCTGGTGTGATCTGTGGTGGACTAAAAACGAATATCTGGTTTATAGAAAACTCTAGAGTGCACGCTGAGATGATTATTAACTATCTGAAAAAATAAGGCATATCTGTTCGAATCATCATCACAACCTTTAAAATGTATGTAGGGGTAAACTGCCTTTAAGTTTCCATCATACCAGCAACCCAATATTATGATTTCAAAAAGAAATCACATTTAGTTAACCAAATGAAGACTTTTTACGTCTTTGAATGGGTCAAAAACAAAAAGTATCACACAAGGTTTATGTTACCAACCAGAAAATAAGCTAATAAAGGACGAATAAAGAATGAAAAAATTAATCACCTGCCTATTTATAGGTATGAGTCTGACCTCCTTTGCTCAGGATAAATTCACGCTAAGTGGATATGTAAAAGACGCAGCAAATGGAGAAACATTGATTGGCGCCACTGTGCTGATTCGTGAGCTGTCATCAGGAAATGTTACCAATGTGTATGGATTTTATTCGATCTCTGTGCCTGCAGGGGAGTATAATGTTGAGTTTCGGTACATCGGTTATCAGACAATCAGTAAAGCCATTTCCTTAAATCAAAATGTACGACAAGATGTTGAGCTGAGCTCTGCCGAACAAGAACTGGAAGCAGTAGTGGTCACCGCCAGACCTGAGGATGAAAATGTCACAAGTATGGAAATGAGTGTGGCTGAACTTGACATCAAGACCATCTCAAAAATTCCTGTTTTCGCTGGCGAGGTGGATATTATAAAAAGTATTCAACTGCTCCCTGGTGTAACCACCGTAGGAGAAGGTGCCTCGGGATTTAATGTGCGAGGCGGTGGTGTTGGTCAGAACCTGATCTTGCAGGATGAAGCACCTGTATATCAAAGTTCCCATTTATTTGGCTTTTTCTCCGTGTTCAATCCGGATGCGGTCAAGGATGTAAAACTTTATAAAGGTGGAATCCCTGCGCAATACGGCGGTCGTATTTCCTCTATTCTCGATATCCGAATGAAGGAAGGCAACAACAAAGAGATGGATGTTTCTGGAGGAATAGGGACGATATTTAGCAGGTTCGCAATTGAAGCTCCGATTGCGAAAAATAAGGCATCCTTCATTGTGGCTGGACGAAGATCCTATGCTGACGTGCTCATCCGACCATTTACAGATGTCTTTAGCGATGGTGCTGCCCTGTATTTTTATGATTTGACTGCAAAAGCCAACTACAATATCAATGAAAAAAACCGGGTTTATATCTCGGGTTATTTTGGCCGGGATGTATTCAAGTTTGATAAACTGCAAGGTTTCAACTGGGGAAATCAAACTGCCACCATCCGATGGAATCATCTTTTCTCGGAAAAGTTCTTCAGCAACTTCACCTCATTTTATAGCAATTACGATTACGCATTTGCCTTTGGAAGTACTGAAAACGATCAATTTGATTGGAGCTCCAGGATTCAGACATGGAACGTGAAGTCTCAATTCACCTATTTTCTTAATTCACGGAATGAAATTTCTTTCGGAGCAGATATGCTCATTTATCAGTTTGACCCGGCTGATGCAAGTGGTGTGACAGTAGGTAGCGTAACAGATATTGGCCTTGAAAAGAAACACGCCATAGAGTCAAGTATTCATGTAGATAATATTCAAAAACTTGGTGAAAATTGGTCGTTGCAATATGGTTTGAGGTATTCGTATTTCACAAATCTAGGAGCTGGTTATAAATATTTTTATGAAGAAGGCACGCCCGGAAAAAGCAGAGAAGTTATCAATATTGAGAAAGTTGGCAACAGGGAACCTATAGCCAACTACGGTAATCTTG
Organism: uncultured Marinoscillum sp.; assembly: GCA_964353015.1. GTDB lineage: Bacteria > Bacteroidota > Bacteroidia > Cytophagales > Cyclobacteriaceae > JAMZMI01. The sequence goes on from CAYGUA010000033.1 coordinate 32,794, forward strand.
AACCACGACTTTCTGTAAAATATCAAGTGAACAAAGCAACCTCTGTGAAAGCGAGCTACAACAGGATGAACCAATACATTCATCTGATTTCTAATACAGTGGCAGCCACACCAATTGACGTTTGGCAGCCAAGTACCAACAACATCAAACCACAACAAGGAGATCAGGTCGCTATCGGTTTATTTAAAAACTTTTTGAATAACCAATTAGAAACATCTGTGGAGTCCTATTATAAATGGACCAAAAACCAGGTGGATTACATTGATGGTGCGGACATATTTATCAATGAATATCTGGAAGGCGACTTGCTCGCAGGAATAGGGCGAGCGTATGGATTGGAGTTTTATGTAAGAAAACCGACTGGTAGAGTGAACGGATGGGTCAGTTATACACTGAGCCGCACCGAACTTAAAGTGGATGGGATAAATGTTGGTTTAAATAATATTGATGGACAAGGACGCTGGTACCCAACCAGATTTGATCAGACTCATAATCTTAAAGTCACTACCAATTACCAAATCAACAAACGACTCAACTTATCAGGTGTGTTCAGCTACATTACCGGAACACCTACTTCTTATCCAACCGATAGAATCGTTGTGGCCGGACAGGTGATTCCACTCAATGATGGAACCAGAAACAATATTCGAATTCCTGATTATCATCGTTTGGATCTGGCCTTGACTATTGACAATGTGCTTTTTGGCAAAAAAGACAGGAAAGGATCGGATAATCTGGTGGTTTCCGTCTACAATGTTTACAACCGACAAAATGCTTTTGCAATCTACTTTACACAAGATGATAGCAGGATTGGATATACACAACAAAACAATCTGAGCAATCCTGTTCAGAACGTAAATACGTCATCCTTTAAAACCTCAATTCTTGGTTTTGTGCTTCCTTCTTTGTCTTACAATTTCAAATTCTAAAAATGAAAAAGTTAATAACAATACTCGCGATAGCACTGACACTTGGAGCATGTCAGACAGAGATAAACCCAGATTTGGGCGAAACATTGAATGTATTGGTTGTGGATGCTTGGCTTACCAATCAAGGTACGGTGCAGCACATCAATATCACACGTTCCCAACCTTATTTTGAAGAAGTAGCACCTACAAAAGTAAGTGGAGCAATTGTGGAGATTTCTGACCTGACAGATCCAACGAATGGACCATATGTTTTTCAGGAAGAAGAAAATTATTACACCTGGACAAGTCCGGATGATTCACCATTGGGAATTGTTGGTAATGAATATGAGCTCAAAGTGCTGGTTCAGGGAGTTACTTATTCATCAATCACTACACTCAATAGAGTGCCCGAGATTGATAGCCTTTCTTTCCGACTGGAAGAAGCAAACGCGTTTTTGGACGAAACCATTTTTGCGGAATTGTTCGCGCAAGATCTAGAAGGTCCAGGCGATACCTATTGGATAAGAACATGGAAAAATGGTAAATATCTAGGCAGTCCATCTGAAATCAACCTGGCATACGATGCTGGTTTCACCGAAGGGGGAAACGTCGATGGAGAGGTATTTATTCAACCCATCCGGGATGCAGTAAATGTATTTGAATCTGCCAAAAATGATGACTTCCTTTCTCCAATTGCATTGCCAGATACATTCTCCATAAGAAATGGAAATGAAGTTTACGCTTTAGATAATAAAATTTATGGCACCATCAAAAATGACAGCATCATCTTCAACAATAATTTAGTTCCCAAGGATCTAAAAGGTGAGCCAATTGATGGAGATCGTTATCGCATTGAAAATGATCTGCTTTATGTAAAAGGTGATTCTGTATATGTAGAAATTCATTCCATAAGCAACGAGGCTCACTTCTTCTTTAATCAGGTCATCATAGAAACTACCCGTGAAGGAGGTTTTGCGGCATTGTTTGCCACGCCTCTTGCAAATGTTTCCACCAATATTGTTCCGAGTGATCCATCTCAAAGAGTGGCAGGATTTTTCAATATGGCTGCAGTTTCATCTATCGGTAGGCGATTGAACAATGAAAATGAAATTAGCGTGAGGCAGTGATTTAATCTATTCGAATTAGAGCGATATTTAATTTTTGATGAAAATATGGCTGATCATTTGAATTATCGTTCGAGTCGATGAAATCCGTTTTATCGCTCTACAAAAATGCATTTGGCGGCTTGTCTGCCTCCACTTGGATGTTGGCTGTGGTGATTTTTATCAACCGCAGTGGCACCATGGTGATTCCTTTTTTAAGTGTTTATCTCACCAGTTCTCTGGGTTTTACTTTGGTTCAAACCGGGTGGGTGATGAGTTCCTTCGGATTAGGTGCCATTGGTGGCGCATATATTGGCGGCCGACTCACTGATAAGATCGGGCATTTCAAAGTGCAAACATTTAGTCTGATCGGCGGTGGGATCATGTTTTTTGCGCTTTCTCAGGTTCAGTCATTCTATGGTATTTCTATTTTTGTTTTTTGTGTAAGTCTAGTTTCGGAAATGCTGCGCCCAGCCAACCAGACTTCAGTTGCTTCATTTGCAAGACCAGAAAATATTACTCGTGCCATCAGCCTCAACAGGATGGCTATCAATCTGGGTTTTTCCTTTGGGCCTGCCTTGGGCGGATTACTTGCCGCCATTTCTTATGATTGGTTGTTTATTGCAGATGGGATCACTTGTATCACGGCGGGTTTGGTGTTTTTCTTCTATTTCAAAAACCAGAAAGGAAATGAAACCATGTCTGCACAAAGTCCTACACTTCTACCAATCGCAAACAAAAGTGTGTGGTCTGACGGCCTATTTATAGGATTTATCTTTTTGGTCATTGGCTTTGCTACCATGTTTTTTCAAATCTTCAGCACCTGGCCATTGTATCACAGGGAAGTATTTCGCTTACAAGAACAGGAAATTGGCTATTTATTGGGTCTCAATGGGCTCATTGTTTTTTTGTTTGAAATGATACTGGTTTACAAAATCGGCAATCGCTTTGAGGCTCGAAAGCTGATGGCCTTTGGAAGCATCTTGATGAGTCTGGCGTTTTTTATTTTGTTTGGTTTCGAAACGAAAATTGCCCTATATGCTGCTTGCATCTTCATCAGTTTTGCGGAGATTTTTGCCATGCCATTTATGGCAACTTACACAATCCAAAAAAGTGGCGACAAAAACAAAGGGGCATACATGGGATTATATTCGATGGCTTTCGCCAGTGCATTCGTGTTTGCGCCTTCACTCGGCACGAATGTAATTTCAGCTTTAAGTTTCCATACCTGGTGGCTAATTATCGGAGTGGCGGCTTTGGCGCTTGGTGCGGGATTTTATTTTTGGTTGAGTCCAAAAAGAGGCTGATTCTGGCTTTTGAGATTCACTCAAAAAACCTGTTACGTTTATTTTTTTCTCGCCCGGATCATTTCCCTTTTGCCCATCGCTCCAGGCAAGCTTTCGACCTCAAATCCTGCTGCTTTCAGATTTCTCTTAAACTGGCCCTGAGCGCAATAAGTATTTAATATACCCCCCGTTTTTAAAATCTTGCAACATTTCTCAATATTGTCAAACGACCATACTTCGGGCTGTTTGGAAGGAGCAAAAGCATCAAAAAAGATAATATCGAAATAGTTTTCAGGCGCATCAACCTTTTCTAAAGTTGACTCATATTTGGTAAGCGACATGAGGGAATTGATTTGCACAGTTTGATTCCATGGCGATTTGTGAATGTCAGCCAACAGTTGCTTTGAGCCCTCATCAAACCCATAATTCAAATGAGAATAGATGGCTTCATCCACAGGAAATGGCTCCACACTTTGAAAATCTATTTGTGTATTGTGTTTGGCTGCAAACAATCCGGAAAGAAAGGCATTCAGCCCTGTCCCAAGGCCAACTTCAAAAACCTTCAAATCCCTTTTCCTTTCCTCAAAAAACAAATAGTCTAAACCTGTGTTGATAAAAACATGCGTCGATTCGCCTATGGCTCCATGTGATGAATGATAGGTCTCATTGAGATCTTCTCTGAATAGACTGTGTGATCCATCTTCAGTTGTGATGATTTTTAGAGGTATCTCCATGGGAATAAAAAAATCAAAATTAGATGGATTGTATCAAAACCGCTTGCAATGCTCAAAATCCTTACACAAATCTCATTAATTTTATGATCGTATCATTTTAGCCGGACAAGGCATTTCCTTTTATTCATGATTTTTCGTTGCAGCTACATTTTCATTTTTTGCATGGCGCACCTTACTGGTAGCTCTCAAAAGCTGGTGGAAAAAGCTTCTGAAATAGGTTTGAACCACCAGATGATCACTCCAGATTTGATGGGTGGTGGAATTGCGTTTTTTGATTTTGATAATGATGGATTTGAAGATGTAGCGATGACAGGTGGCAGAGGTCAGGATCATCTGTTTAAAAATCTAGGAAATGGAAAATTCGCAGATGTGACAGCCATAAGCGGTATTGACAATACGGCCTATTTCAGAACCATGGGCGTCAATGCTGGAGATCTTGATAATGATGGATTTAAAGAAATCATCATAGTCACTGATAAGCGCAATGAAAATATTTTATATAAAAATAATCAGGATGGCACTTTCACCAACATATCAATTGCCGCAGGATTTGGAAGCCAACGAGCCTCTCTCGCTTCTGTACTTTTAGATGTAAATCTTGATGGTTTGCTTGACATCTACATTATCAATTGGGTCAAGGATAGTGACCCTAACTATCAGCACACTTGTTACGAAAACCAATTATATATCAACAATGGCAATCTGCAGTTTACACTCGCAAATGACTCTTATGCCATTAATGATCAAGGATGTGGTGTAGCAGCGATATCTACAGATTTCAATAATGACAACATTCCAGACCTGTACATTGCCAATGATTTTGGTCCGACAGTTTCACCAAATGCTGCCTTGATAAATCAATTCCCTGAGCCTCTTTTTTCTTCAGTCGGGCTTACCCATGGTCTTGATGCGGCCATCTATGGAATGGGTATTTCCACTGGAGATTTCAACAATGACGGGAGACTCGATTATTATACCAGTAATCTGGGAAGTAATCTTTTTCTGGTTCAATCACCGAATAATCAATTCATTAATCGAGCAGCAGAATACGATGTTGAAAATCAATATTCCGGTTCGGAATTTAGCTCCAGCTGGGGCTCTGTGATCGTAGATATGGATCATGATGGATATGAAGAAATCCTCGTTTCTAATGGGTACATCCCCACCATTGCCGGATTATCAAGCACCAAATTAGATTCAAATCGCCTTTTCAAAAATATTGGAGGCCAGTATTTTGAGGACATCAGCAAAACTGCTGGATTCTTTAGTGACAAAATTTCCCGAGGCATGGCCATTTCAGATTATGACAATGACGGGGATATGGATTTGGCTTTGATAAATATCCTTCAGTCGGGTGGAGAGGTGAACATGGAATTTTATGAAAATCAGCTTTCTAGCGGTAATTGGCTGAAGATAAAACTTCAAGGAACAGTCAATAATCGTGATGGATATGGCACTAAAGTGAAAGTTTATGATGGCGCATTTGTGAATGTTGATGAAGTACAAGGTGGTGCAAGTTGCACCTCGCTCAACTCCAATATTCTCCATTTTGGGTTGGGAAATATCTCTGAAATAGATTCGATTGAAGTAATCTGGCCCGGAGGCTTGAAAGAATCCTTCACAGAAATCGAAGCGAATCAAACTTACTTAGTCGTAGAAAAAGGAGGCTTGTTTGTTCTAGGCTGTATGGATCAGTCAGCCAATAATTATAACTCCAAGGCGACAATGGATTTTGGGTGTTTTATTCCTGTATTCGGATGTGCAGACCCGGAAGCAATAAATTATAATCCGCTGGCAACCAATTCAGAAATGTGCGAGTACCTGAATAATGAGACCATTTTATCTTTCGGATCTTCAAGAACATTGCTGGTATTTCCTACCATCGTAGAGGATCATTTTAACATCCAAATGCAAGAAACAGACAATGAAAAATATCAAATTCAGGTCATAGATCTAAATGGCAAAGTACATTTGAGTCAACTTTTGAAAACTGAAAAGGAAATAATATACCGACAATCCTTCCCAAGAGGTATGTATGTGCTCCGAATCATCTCATCTGTTTCGGGTCAGATGGTAACAACCAAATTGGTATTTAAGTAATCCTGTTGACTAATTCTTGTGCGCATGAAACATTTCATAGTTGTCCTTGTCATCTTTATAAACCTTTTTTCATCTCCTTCTTATGCCCAACTTTCCATAGCCAGGCAATGGAATGAAGTATTATTAGAAGCCATTAGAAATGACTATGCCAGACCTACGGTTCACGCAAGAAATCTGTTTCATAGCTCTGTGGTGATGTATGATGCTTGGGCTGTATTTGATGATCAAGCCGAAACCTACTTGTTAGGTAAAAATGTTCACAGTTATGTTTCTTCATTCGATGGATTTGAGGCTATTGGTGATCTGGAAACCAATCGAAACAAAGCCATAAGCTATGCGATGTATCGTCTATTGGAATATCGGTTTTCTAATTCCCCAGATTGGGAAAACACAAAATTGCTCATGGATGAACTGATGCTAAACATGCAGTATGATATTTCCTTTACATCTATCGATTATCATAATGGTAGCGCTGCTGCTTTAGGCAACTACATTGCCAGCCAAATGATTGTATATGGCCTAATGGACGGCTCCAATGAGCAAAACCAATACGCCAATATTTTTTATGAGCCCATAAATGATCCAATCCTTCCAGATTTATCGGGCAATCCGGATATATCAGATCCTAACAGATGGCAACCAATCGTATTGGATGTCTTGATTGATCAATCTGGCAATGTAATCATCGGTGGCAGCACCCCATTCCTTAGCCCGGAATGGGGTTCGGTAGCACCATTTTCACTAACCGATGAAGATCTTAGCATTCATTCACATGATGGTCATGAATATTGGGTTTATATGGATCCAGGGAGCCCTCCACAAATCGATACAATCAATGGTGGCGTAAGTTCTGATCAATATAAATGGAATTTTTCCCTCGTTTCAGCATGGTCATCTCATCTCGATCCAACTGATGGGGTACATTGGGACATTTCACCTGGAGCAATTGGCAACATCCAGAATTACCCAGATTCATATGCCGATTATCCAGATTTTTATGATTTCGTAAATGGTGGAGATGGAAGCCCTGGACATGCCGTAAATCCAGTCACAGGTCAGCCATATGAAGCACAGATAGTTCCCAGAGGTGATTATGCCCGGGTTCTAGCAGAGTTTTGGGCTGATGGTCCAGATTCAGAAACTCCTCCGGGACACTGGTTTACTTTACTTAATCATGTCTCTGATCATCCACTAATAGTAAAGAAATTTAAGGGTCAGGGAGAAATAGTCGATGATTTGGAATGGGACATAAAATCATATTTTATATTAGGTAGCGCCATGCATGATGCGGCTATTGTCGCATGGGGAATCAAGGGATATTATGATTATATCAGGCCTGTTTCCGCGATACGCTATCTGGCTGATAAAGGTCAGAGCACCGATTCCAACATGCCTAATTACCATGTAGCCGGTATTGAACTTATACCAAACTTTATTGAATTGGTAACGGAATCAGATCCATTGGCAGGAACAAATCTGGAAAACGTTGGGAAAATAAAAATCAGATCCTGGAAAGGTCCCGATTATATTGATGATCCATTTAGAGATGATGCAGGTGTTGCCTGGATTCTAGCAGAAAATTGGTGGCCGTATCAAAGACCCTCTTTTGTCACTCCACCATTTGCAGGCTTCATTTCAGGACATTCTACTTATTCACGAACTGCGGCGGAAGTGATGACACTTTTAACTGGTAGTAAGTTTTTTCCGGGAGGCATGGGGGAATTTCATGCGCCTAAAAATGAATTCCTCGTTTTTGAAGAAGGCCCGAGTGTGGATTTGGTTCTGCAATGGGCAACCTATCAGGATGCTTCAGATCAATGTAGCTTATCAAGAATCTGGGGTGGAATCCACCCACCTGCAGATGATATCTCGGGCAGATTGATCGGTATAGAACTCGGCCCCAAAGTTTTTAATATAGCAGAGAAATATTTTGACGGCACCATTCTCAATGTGAGCAACAAGAATTCCGGATTTCAAACTTACCCGAATCCTGCCCAGGAGTACTTATATATTAGAGTGGATCAATCAAGCACATTCAAACTGACAATTACAGATTTGAGAGGTGTTGTGGTTTATTCTAAATCGTATGACGGGGTTTCATTAGAAAAAGTTGATGTCAGCAATCTGGAGAAAGGTGTTTATTTGTTGTCAGTACAATCTGAAAGGGATCAGGCTACTACGCGTTTTATCAAAAAATAATAAGAACGCTGAATAAGATCTTGCAATTTGATGGCTATAATCTGATTGTCTCAAAAATATAATTGACGATATTTTTTAGGAAAACATAAGGGAATTAACCTTTTATGTTGATAATTTGGTATTGATCGTGCGTTTGTATTGACAATCTAGTGACTAGGGTATAATTTAACAGACTAAAAAATATTCAATGAAAGGATTTATAAAACTCAGCTTGGCTTTGGCCTTTTTATCATTTGGAATTTCATGTAGCGATGACGAACCAGCCAAAAATCCTTTAGTAGGATCTTGGGTAATTGATTCCTACACATTTGAAAATTTCCCAAGTGAATACTCCAGATATGAAGGAGGTAGCTCCTCTACATTATTTGGAGAAGATAAATATGAACTTATAATCACACCGGATTCATATACGCGAACCCTAAGTTTGGGGAGTCAAGTTGAGACTGAATCAGGTGAATGGTCTGAAGAAGATGGATTTCTAACCTTAGACCCAACAGGAGCGGGATTAGGAATTACAGAGGAATTTGAAATAGAAATACAAACAGGTTCAGATTTAGTGATGAGGGCATCAATATCAGATTTTTTGACTTCAAATACATATGCTGACACTGTCTCTACAGCATATGAAGATTACCTTGATAGTCTAGCCACTCTTGAAGATGATACCAAGCTCTTAGAAGAACTTAACAAAATATACAAGCTCGTCACCTTTGACATTGTGTACGATTTTGATCTTCAGAAATAAAATTTGGAATTGATGGCTTGTGGCGGATGATCAAATACATACTTACATCATTTTTATGCATCATTTTTTCCTGCGCCAACGTCTGGTCACAAAACAATGGAAATCTATCTGGCACAATAACCGACGAAAAAAATGAATCGCTCCCCGGAGTTACCATTCAAGTTATAAATACTTCAAATGGAACCGTATCCGATCTGGACGGGAATTTCTCTTTACAAGTTAACATAGGCGATAAGGTAAGCTTCACCATGATTGGGATGGAGTCTCAAACGATTACCATCAATAATTTCAATAAACTCAGCATTACCTTAAAGGAATCCGCCACTGAACTGACCGAAGTTGTTGTCACAGGCTTTCAGGAAGTAAATCGCAAACTTTTTACCGGAGCATCCGAAAGTCTGAAAATGGACGACATCAAGGTGGCAGGAATCACCGATGTGAGTCGTGTTTTGGAAGGTCAATCCGCAGGAGTAAGTGTGGACAATGTTTCGGGAACTTTTGGAACCGCGCCAAGAATTAGAATAAGAGGAAATGCCTCGATCAATGGAAGCAATCAGCCATTGTTTGTCGTAGATGGTGTGATTCTCGAAGATCTTTCGAATGTAAATACCGATGATCTCATCTCCGGAAATGCCAATACCTTGACTAGCTCATCCATCGCGAACCTTAATCCAGATGATATTGCCTCTTTTCAAATATTAAAAGATGCTTCGGCAACAGCGATTTATGGTGCCAGAGCGGCCAATGGCGTGATTGTAATTACCACCAAGAGAGGCAGAAGTGGTGCGTTGCGCATCAGCTACAGTGGCAATTATTCCGCAAAACTTCGACCTACTTACAATCAGTTCGATTTACTTAATTCCGCTCAGGAAATGTCAGTATATCGAGAAATGGCCAACAAAGGTGTATTGGATATTGGAACATCTGTTCGCGCACAAAACTATGGTGCCATTGGAAAAATGTACACTCAAATTGCCAACCATCAACTCGAATGGGGACCTTATGGCACATTAAATGAATCATTTCTCAATAAATATGAAAATGCAAACACGGATTGGTTCGATGTTCTTTTCAAAAATGTAGGACTCCAGCAGCAACATTCGCTAAGTTTCACTTCCGGAAATGAAAAATCCAATAGCTATTATTCTCTGAGCTACTTGAATGATCAAGGACAAACAATCGCTGATAATGTGCAGCGAATCACAGGAACAGCGCGAAACACTTATTTTATTTCAGACAAGTTTACTTTCGGTTTAAAACTGACGGCCAGTTATCGCGATCAGCAAGTACCCGGCACTAGAAATAGCGATTTCGACCCAATCACAGGACGTGTCAGCAGGGATTTTGACATCAACCCATATAGCTACGCGCTTAACACCGCAAGATCTATTCGTCCCTACGATGACGATGGTAATTTGGAATACTTCCGAAGAAATTATGCGCCATTCAATATTCTGGAGGAGCTCAAGCTTAATTTCATGGAAATCAACGTTGCGGATATATCTGCACAAACAGATTTTGAAGTGACACCTATGAAAGATCTAAAAATCAAAGGCGTTTTTCAGGCGCGATACGCTTCCACAAAAAGAGATCACACAGTTCACGAAAATTCGAATCAGGCAGAAGCCTATCGTGCAAACGGTACCCAGTTTATTCAAGAATCCAATAACCTTCTTTTCTCCGACCCAAATAATCCAGGCTTAAATCCTGTGGTGGTTCTTCCGCAAGGAGGATTCAAGTTTATGGATCAGAGTGATTTGTTAAATTTTTTCTCTCGAATCAGTGCAGATTGGTCTAGAACAATCGGCAGCAATCATGAAATCAATGTGTTGGCCGGTCAGGAAATCAGATTCACTAACAGAACGGACCAAAGCTCAACTGGCATGGGCGTAATTTACGGCAGTGGCGGAGTGGTCGTGACTGACCCTAACATCATCGAGTTTTTTAACCTTCAGAATATCGATTACTTCACACTTAATCAGGAGCAGGATAGATTTTTGGGCACATTCGTGAATGGAGGATATTCATATAAATCAAAATATATCGCAAATTTCACTGTCCGCTACGATGGATCAAACCAGCTAGGTAAAAGCCGACAGGCTCGCTACCTCCCAACCTGGAATGTATCGGGTGCATGGAACATTACAAGTGAGCCTTTCATCAATCTGAAATTTCTAAATGAATTAAAGCTACGCGCTACCTATGGGATTTCTGGAAACTTGCCGCCCAATGCAAGTGCGTTGCTAAACCTCAAATCTGACGTGACCATCAGACCAACGGACACAGAACCATATTTATACATTGATGACCTGACCAATACCAGACTTACATGGGAAAAACTTCGAGAATTCAACGTGGGCTTGGATTATGCGGTACTGGATAGCAAAATCACAGGTTCATTTAATTATTATATCCGCCAGGGATTTGACTTGATTGGTACGGTGCAGACGAGTGGTATTGGTGGTGAGGTGCTGAAGTTTGGCAATTTTGCCAATATGCAGATTGATGGGATTGAAGCCTTTTTCACTACACAAAACATTAAAACAAAGAATTTCCACTGGACTACAAATTTCAATATGGGTTACACAGTGGATAAAATCACCAAGCTGGATTATGGCCCTTTGCGAGCCGAAGCTATTGGACAGAATGGAGCCGCTTATTTAGGAAAACCAAGGCGATCTCTCTTTTCTGCGAGATTTGCAGGTTTGAATGACCAGGGAATCCCGACATTTTATGATGAAAATGACGAAATAGTAAAACAATTCGATCTTCAGGATAGAACGGAACTGGATGTAATCCTGAAGTATGAAGGCCCAACAGAACCACGAGGCTCAGGAGGTCTAACCAACTCTTTTGGCTACAAAAACTTTAGTTTCAATTTTTTGCTGTCCTTCAAGTTTGATTACAAAATCCGACTAAATGATGCCTTTTACAGCAGTTATACAGATTTTGATGCTTTGCCTGGAGATCTGATTAATCGCTGGGCAGTGCCAGGTGATGAAAACATCACAACAATTCCTGTGATCCTGGATAAAGGAGCCAATCAGGAAGATCCTGACAACAATTTGGCATATGCTCTTTACAATAAAAGCACCGAGAGAGTTGCTGATGGAAGCTACGTTCGCTTAAGATCTGCTCAGATTGGTTATAATTTGCCTTCTAAGTTGACAGGAAAACTGGGTGTTTCAAATGCCTCAGTTTCAATTGCTGGACAAAATCTTGCCTTGCTCTATTCTGATGATAAGCTCAATGGGCAAGATCCAGAATTTTTCAGCTCGGGCGGAGTGGCCTTGCCACAAGCAAGAATGGTTACCATGTCATTAACTGTAGGATTTTGATGATGACACAGAACAAACATATCAGTTTTTTGATACGGTCTTTTGTCCCTCTGGCTGGCGTAATCATATTTAGCGCATGTAATAAGTATCTGGACGAAATTCCCGACAATCGTGTAGAGCTCGACAATCTTGACAAAGCAGCTCAACTTCTCACCAATGGCTATTCCATAGCAAGTCCTGCTTTTACTGATTGGATGACCGATGATGTACAATTTACCGTGGGAACAAACATCAGAGTAAGCATGGAGCAGATGTATCAGTGGGAAGATGTGACAAACGCGGGACCTGACGAACAAGATTCTCCTGATTTCTTTTGGTTCGAAACATATAATGCCATCGCTCATGCGAATGAAGTGCTGGCTGTGCTTGATGAATTGCCAATCGAATCTGATGAAGACGAGCAAAGAAGAGATGCGATAGAAGGTGAAGCCAAGTTGATTAGAGCATATGGACATTTCATGTTGGTAAACATGTTTGCCAATGATTACAATAGCGCTACAGCCAGCTCAGATCCCGGCATTCCTTATATCAAAACGCCCGAAACGGATTTTATCGTAACCTATGAAAGGGCTTCTGTTAAGCGTGTTTACGATCAAATAGAAAATGATTTGGAAGACGGTTTGGAGTTGGTCAGCGATAATTTTTATTCCAATTCTGGAAAATATCATTTCACGAAAAATGCGGCCCTGGCCTTTGCTTCCCGATTCTATCTTTACAAATTGGATCTGGTCAGATGTCTTCAATATTCCAACGAACTGCTTGGATCTAATCCAGAGGTTTTCATTCGTGATATGACCTCTGATGAATATCTGGTCTCAAAATCATCTATTACAGCATATCCTCAGCTATACGCTTCTCCTGATGAAGCTGCCAACTTTTTGCTGATGCGTAAAATTTCGCTCATTCAACGCACGGATTATTCCTATGCTGCTTCCAATGATTTTTATAGAGGGCTTTTTGGTACAAATCCTTTCCCTGGTTCGACTGACGAAAGAGAAAATCCTGCGCTTGTAAAGGGCCGTGATCTTACCGGAAACTCAGGAATATTTCCACTCAGGTATCAAAGCCTATTTCAGCGAAGTAGCCTCAATTCTAATGTTGGAACTCCATATCACATCGGCATCATGCTCAGGGGAGAAGAAGTCTTGTTCAACAAAATTGAATGCAATCTTTATTTAAATAATTTAGATGAAGTGATCGAAGATCTGAATGTGCTGTTTGCAAAAAGATATAGTGGAGTAGTTCCAGTAGCAACTATGAGCTCACTTCGAACATTTATTGGCGTAGAAGATGAACCTGATTTTTCTGATCTTCAGGTCCTTTACAATGTTCTGATCATCGAAAAAAGAAAAGAGTTTTTGGCACAGGGGATGCGCTGGTTTGATGCAAAACGTTGGGGACTCAGTATGGAGCATGAGTTGGCGAATGGAAGCTTGATAACTCTGGAGCCTGACGATCCAAGATGGCTACTTCAACTACCAAATTCGGCTGTACAAGTTGGAGGATTAGAACCAAATGTAAGATGAATGCACAAGTGAAAAATATCGCAACAAGATTCATGATCACGACCTTGATCATGTCTTTGGTTTTTGTGTCTTCATGCAACAAAAACGAAGGGCTCAATGTACCACAACAGCAAATCGATGAACAGCAATACAATGAACTTGATAATTATATCAATGATAATTTCGTAGAAAAATATGGCATGGCGATCCGGTATCGCTATGTGGACAGTTATCTTTCCATCGGCCAGCGTGTGACGCCAGCAAGAGCATCAGCTGTAAAGCCAATGTGCGAATTCCTAAAGGAATATTGGGTTGATCCTTTTTTGGAGGTGGAAAATGGCGAGGAATTTTTCATGAATCATGTTCCGGCAGAAGTGATTCTCTTCGGAGGATTGATCTATCAGGGTGGAACGATACTGCTAGGTGTTGCAGAAGCTGGAGCACGAATCACACTCCTGAATGTGAACGAAGTAAATCCAGATGATCAGGAATGGATCCTTTTCCAACTCGGAACTATCTATCACGAGTTTGCTCATGTGGTTCATCAGCGTTATAAACTTCCTCCTTCATTCGAAACTATTTCACCGACAGGATATACTGGTCCCGGTTCATGGTATGTGTTGACAGATGATGACGCCCTGGAAAGAGGGTTCGTTTCGCCTTATGGCACCAGCTCAGTCAATGAAGATTTTGCTGAATTAGTCGCTTTTTACATGTACGACCCTGAATTTCACAACAAATACACCACGGACGAAGAAAACTGTGAAGATGCAGCATGTGAAAGAAGAAATGAAGGCCGAGCCAAGCTCAGACAAAAACTGGCCTCTATTGCTGATCATTATGAAAAGGTAACAGGTATCAATCTGGAAGCTCTTCGTGAAGCCACTCAATCAAAAATCTTAAAATGATGAAACATGGCTTTTCGACATATCTGATTTTTGTAATTGTTGGCCTGATAGGGTTTTCGTGTAGTCAGGATGAAAACAATATCGCTTCGGTAGAAGAACGAAAAGCAGCAGCAACGGCAGAGCTGCAAGCTGAATTGACTAGTCCCGCCAATGGTTGGCGACTAAACTATAAGCCTACTCCGGATGCGGGCACCTTCCTTATATTCATGAATTTTTATGAAAACGGAACAGTGAGAGTTCAGTCTGATGTGGCCGATAACGATGGTGAATTTCTCGACGACACACTCACATATCGCATTGATCATGATTTGGCCACCGAACTAATCCTGGAGACTTATGGAGTTTTTCATTATTTGTTTGAGCTAAATCAAAACAGCTTTGGTGCAGAATATGAGTTCATTTACAAGGGTAAAACTGGAGACAATTTACTTTTCGCCAGTAAAACAGATGTTTCCGGGGAAATCTCCTATTTGACTTTCAGTCCAGCAGGATCTGCAGATGTAGAATTGATCTC
This sequence comes from uncultured Marinoscillum sp., assembly GCA_964353015.1. GTDB lineage: Bacteria > Bacteroidota > Bacteroidia > Cytophagales > Cyclobacteriaceae > JAMZMI01. Next base: position 48,134 of record CAYGUA010000033.1, read on the forward strand.
AACTGAAATCATAGAACAGTTAAATAAAGGTGGATTTCGACAAGGAGAGCTTGCTGGAATTGGTGCCAACTTAACTTACCAGATTTATTTGCCTAATGACAATGTCTCCATATTTGCTTCATTCGATCTGGGCAACCGTCGAGCCAAAGTACATGGTGCAGCTGTCGGATATACATTTGATGAAGTGGCCAATGCCAGTCAGTCTGTTGAAATCCAATCCCTGCGAGACATAGCTTTCATCGATGAAGAAATTTCATTTGATGATCCGGTTGATTTTTCATTGGCAGGGAAAAACTATTCACTTTCAAATATTGCACCGTCTAATTTTCAAGAACTGGATACGAGTTATTGCTCCGGTCAAAATGATATTTATGCATTGTTTGATGCAAGCTATGAAGGAATAGGAAATGGAGAAATGAAAAGTACAGTCTATACCAATTTCTCACCATTTTATGCCGAGACATCAGCGATATACGATATATCTGCTCCTTTTCTATTCGATAACAACGACAGTTCTCTTATCGATGTGATTGATGCCAGCTTTGAGAATGTCTTTTCTTTTCTTATGATTTATCAATCTTCATTTCGTGGACATCCTGAAGAATTTACGGGAATGGGTTTTGTGGGATTAGATGAAAAAAGTCGATTACAGTTTTACTTACGCGAAATGGAAATTATCAATCAAAATGGAAATTATCTGGAATTTCAACTGACCGATGGCACCTTTATCAATGTGGCTGATAGTCTGGCGCAGCGTGATGCTCTTTTCGCGTTGACTGATGAAATATTCGCTGGAGGTGTTGTTTATGGTTCCGAGGTGCTTTCATTCGAGGATTTGTATGAAGTTTACAATCCTTGCAACGATTACCATTTTTTCCTTTTTAAATAAAGGATTCAGATATTCCCTTCTCTAAGTCCAGACTTGCTGAGTGTACTTGCTTCAAAGCTGGACTTGTTATTTTTCCTCTAGCCTACTTAAGATTTTATCACAATCGCTTATCATTTTATCAAGCGAAGTGGAATAATCCGATTGGCTAAGGTTATCACGATTGAGCAGACTGTCGATTTCATCCAAAAGTTCAATTTCGGAGGCTAAGAGATCATCATCATCGGTAACACTTGATTTATGCAGAATCAGCGCATTTTGGAGATGCAATCGGGCATATTTGATGGCTGCCCTTGTTTCCCTTGTTTGGTTAGATTCTGTGTATTTCGCAGCTACTTCGAGCTCTACATAGGTGAGGTTACCCAGCGCATAATTTAGAACGTTGAGTAGCTCCTCATTCGGAATAGAGTCTCTTATAATTTTGCGGTGTACTAATTCCAGTTTTTTGATGGTTTGTTCGAGCCTTTCAAAATTTTTGGCATCCAAATCCGGCTCTAATTTCCAGATGGCTTCAATGGCCAGCTCTATTTTAATTGCACTCCTTTTATGTAGGTGTTTATCTTCACTATCCAATGCTTCGAGTAGGAAATTGTCTGGTTTTACAGCAAGTTCATGGATGGTTGGTTGCTGCACTCCATGTTTGATACTCTGATCCCAAATATAAAGAGTGGTAAGAAAGGCAACAAAAATGGCTAGAACGATGAGAATTTTTTTCATTTTCTATCAATTAGAAAGGTGCTTGGACAGGTGGCGAAATACTGGCCACTTTATTAACGCAACTAAAGAAAGGCCGGGTGCAGCATCTCACAAAAAATTTAAACAACCTCATTATATGCACACAATCCATTTTCCTCCTCGCCATCAAAGGATGAAAAATTACTAAGCTTGTGGTACAGATGTCCGCCGGACTCACTCGAAAATATTAGATGGAATGCGGCGACAATGGAATTGATTAAAAGGAATCAGATATTCCTTCAATGTGGAGATTCTATTTGGCGATTATGCCTGAAAGTGATAAAGCAGAATCAACGTGGCGGTAAAAGCGGGTTTAGCATTTCCTTTAATCTCCATTTTTGCACCAAACTCTGCCTTGGTGATTCCTCTTAGATTGGTCAACTTGTCGAGTTTTGCATGAAGTCTGAGCTCACTACCAACCGGAACAGGTGCGCCAAATTTCAAATTGTCCACACCGTAATTAATCATCATTTTCAGATTCTTGGCTTCAAGTATTTGTCCCCACAAATAAGGAACTAACGAAAGAGTCAAATATCCATGTGCTATTGTGATTCCAAAAGGGCCTTCTTTTGCTTTCTCTTCGTCAGTATGAATCCATTGATGATCCAATGTCGCATCAGCGAACTTGTTGATTTGTTCCTGAGAGACTTGAAGATATTCAGAAGCACCCATGTCCTGTCCTACATATTTTTCAAATTCGTCGTAGCTGCTGACAACAATCATGATTGGCTTTTTAGATTAAAAAATTGCTCGAATTTAAACCAAATATTAATGATCCGGTAACATCAAGGTTGCTTTCGGACAAATCCACATCAATTAATTCCAATTTTTAAAATCTTTCCTTTGGTTCCTACCGCAAAGCCATAGCCAGAAGGATGCATTTTAACCGACCAGTAATTACCACTATCGAGTCTGATCCATTCCTCCTCCAGGTTTGACGAATAATCTACTCCGGCTGGTCCACAAACTATTGCTAGTTTGCGATCGTGAATTTCTATGAAATCAGAACCAAACAATGGGCCTTTTGTAATTGGTGATTTTGCTTTGCTGGATGTGAGCCATTGATCAGAGGTGAAGTATATATTTTCTATATAGGCTTTCATTTGAGCCAGATCGCCACCTACTATCAATCCATTATTTTCATCGATCATCCTGATGGAAAAAATCCCAGCCATATCTCCGGTAATCATCGGACTTGGACGAGACTGCCAGGATTCACCATAATCGCCACTTACCAAAATGCGAGAATGTCCACCAGCTCCCGTCCCAATAAATGCGCCTCCTCCTGGTATCAAAGAAATACATGTGCCACTTGCGGCAAACCCTCCTTCTCCTGAGCCCGCCACAGGCAGTTTGTCAGGATCAATTCGAATCCATGTTTTGCCACCATCTGTGGTCTTTAAAATGAAAAACCCATTTTCGAACGAGTCACCAAAAGCCAGCCCGGTCTGATTATCCCAAAATTCAATTGTATTCAAAAATCCTTGTTCGAAAGGCATGATATAAGTTTCAGTATATTCTCCTGACTGGGAATCAAATAACATGATTCTGGATGAAGCGCCCAAACCTGCACTCATAAGCACGATCTGATTCGCATCAAAAGCATGAATATCCCTAAACTGAAGTGTGTCAGAAGGATGCCTGTAAACCTGCCAGGTTTCGCCGGCATCAGTTGTTCTGCAAAATGTAGCTTGCTGTCCGCTAATCCAAACCACTTGATTATCAACAAATGAAATGGCCTGAAGCAGGGATTCTGTTCCAGAATCAAGCAAACCAACCTTCGGCTCAAATTGCGGAGTTTGGGTGCAAGACAAAAGGATAATAAGGGTAGACACCAGAATTCTATTCATTTGATATAGGATTTGATTGAGATGAAATGCAAAACCATGGCTCAATCAATTGTTCCTCTCTTTATACAATGGATTGGTTTTTAATAAAAATAAAGAGATTCTATCAAAGCTTTAGCTTTTGAAGCCCCATACCTTTGCCAACTCATTTAAATTAAACCTATGTGGTTATTATTTGCCATTGGCTCGGCTTTCTTTTTGGGGTTTTATGATGTCTTCAAGAAGATCTCTCTCAACGAAAATGCGGTCATTCCTACTTTGTTTTTCTCGACAGTACTGGCATCATTTGTCATGTTATTTTTGGTGGTGCTGTCCGCAGTGGGACTTCTGAGTGATCAAAACCTGATGTATGTGCCTTCCATCACTTTTGAAGGTCATCTTAAAATTCTTCTCAAAACGATTATTGTCCTTTCCAGCTGGATTTTCACATTTTTCGCGATGAAAAATCTGCCTTTGACCATTCTGGCTCCTATCAGATCCACCGGCCCATTATGGACTTTGCTTGGTGCATTTTTTATTTTTTCTGAAAAGCTCAATGCTTTCCAATTGGTAGGAGTGCTGGTGATTTTCACATTTTTTTATCTTTTCTCCACTGCGGGAAAACTTGAGGGCATTGCCTTTAGAAAGAATAAATTCATTTGGTATTTAATAGCAGGAACATTGTTTGGATCATGCAGTGCACTTTATGATAGATTTCTACTTCGCCAAATGAATGTCATGGCCGTAGAAGCCTATTTCACCTTTTATCAAACGATTCTTCTAATACCGATTTTACTATTGCTTTGGTATCCAAAAAGGTTACAAAACACGAGGTTCCAGTGGCGATGGAGCATTCCGTTTATTGGCCTCTTTCTCCTTGTTGGCGATTATTTATATTTCTACAGCATTTCCCTACCCGATTCACTTATTTCAGTAATCAGCCTGGTTCGTCGGTCCAATGTGATCATTGTGTTCCTATTTGGAGCCATTGTTTTCAAAGAGAAAAACATCGGTAAAAAGGCGATTTATTTAGCAGGTATTGTCCTGGGACTGATTTTATTGATTTTGGGTAGATAAAAAAATACCCCGACAGTCAGACTGTCGGGGCTCGTCATATACACCTTTCATCGACCATGAAAAGTGCGGATGAGAAATTTTTTTAAAAGAACCCGCAGCAACATGAACCGCGGGTCCAAATCATCAATCAAGAAATTAATTACAAGGTAAACTCTCGTTTACTTGTCTATTAAGGTCAATAGCTGTTTTCCATTGAGCAAAAGTCGCATCGTCAGAACATTGAGCTACATATGGATCCACGAATGCGAAATATTTGTCGAACGCTGCAACATATGCCTTACAAGCTTCTGCATCATCAGGGTTAGTTGAATATGCTTGTGCAGCATTGGCTAATTCAAGTCCAATTGTTCCAAAGGCAGGATCAGTAACGAATCCAGAGCAAGATACTGCTGCATCTTTTTTATCTGCTTCATCCTCACCACACGAACTAAGTGTGATGAATGAAGCAATACCAAGTAGTATGAATAAGTTTTTTAGTTTCATGGCGATAGTTTATTAGTTTATATGAAGTTTAGAATTTGAGATTTGCTCCTAGTTGTAAGAAAGCGATACCGTAACCTAGCTCAGCAAATGCTCCAATGTTATCAGTGAAGGCATATCTTCCTCCAACATAAAGAGTGTATGCTACGGCACCTGCTGCACCACCTGTCGTAAATCCTGTATTACCATAATCTACATTTAGTAAATAGTATCCAAGCATTGCTCCACCATAAGTGTCCAGTTTTTCGTTACCTAAGAAATCATAGTGATAAGAACCTCTCACACCAATGATAGTGTATGAGTATTTCCAATCTCCCCCAAATGACGGAATATCAGAAGCTGTGTATCCAAGAAATCCTCCAATGCTGATTTCATCCTTGATACCATACTCAAAGCTTGCTCCGATCGGAGGTACACTTTGCGTTCCGGCAACAAGTGTATTACCCAAACCAATTCCTACATTTAGGTTCATGTCTCCAGCGCTGTGCTGTGCAAGTGCTATTTCTGAAATAGCAACAAGTGTCAAAATCATTAAGATCTTTTTCATAATTGTGCGGTATTAAATTTTGTTAAAATTTGTTTACACCAAAGTTGATTAGTTATTGGTCGTCTTAGAATACCGTCCATGCATGATTTCTTATCCGTAGTTCACGGTATTTTTGCAAATATTTGAGTTGAAACAGGAATATTTCGGGAGGATATGGGCCTTGAACAGATTGATCAGTAAGGCAGAATCTAGATCAGCAACAGTACCGAAGCTACTACAGTAGCCAAAATGACAAACCATCTGTATGTCTTCTCGGGAATTAGTTTGACGATTTTGACACCCATAAATGCACCTAAACCAATAAAAGGAATTGCCGATATGTCAAGGAGAAACGAGTCGAGGGTAATCGTTTCCCAGATGTAAATGTGAAAGGGTATTTTGAACAAATTGATAATCATGAAGAACCAGGCGCCTGTTCCAATAAACGCATTTTTTGGTAACCTCATGCTTAGTAAATATAAAGCCATCACTGATCCCGCCAGATTTCCAACCATTGTGGTAAACCCTCCGAGCACACCCAGGATTATTGCAAACCATATACTTGTAGGAACTTGTTGGTTTTTGGAATTTTCGCGCCAAATCATGATGCCCAAACTCACCATGATCGTCACGCCCATAATCATTCGAAATACCTCATCATCAATCTGATCGCCAACATAGGTGCCCAAAAGAACACCTACTGCAGCCCAAGGCAATAATTTGATGAGCAAATGCCATTGGGCATGTCTGTTGTAATAGACCACAGCAATTACATCAGCCATACATAACATGGGCAGCATAATACCACTTGAAAGCTTACCGCCAAAGACAAGCGCCAATAAGGGTACGGCAGCCATTCCTGCTCCATGGATGCCTGTTTTTGCCATTCCAATGAATAATGCTACAGAAGCAAACAGGATAATGTCGGAAGACGAAAAATGAAAAGACAGAAAATCCAATATCAGATCAGGTTGTTGGCATAGGCAAACTTGATCAAGCCAACGAGGTTATTGGTGCCGGTTTTCCTGAATATATTTTTACGGTGTGTTTCTACGGTGCGCTCGGATATGAAAAGCTCCTCTGCTATGTCTCTGTTTGTGTATTCTTGTGAAATCAATTTGAGAATTTCGCGTTCGCGATCAGTCAATAATCTTTGATCTTCTTCGCCATTCAGGCCTTTGATCAACATGGTGTTGACCTCTGAACTAAGATATGTTTTGCCAGATTTTACAGCATAAATGGCATCAATCAAATCTGTGTGGGAATCCTTTTTCATGATGTAGCCATTGATGCCTTCCTTCAGGATTTCCTTTACCAAATGAGCCTCATCGTGCATACTAAGCACGAGAATCTTCATGTCCGGGTATTTCCTTTTTACCTTTCTCACCAAAGAAAGGCCGTCTTCATCTGGCAGATTGTAATCACTTATTAGCAAGTCAACTTTGGTGTTGGTCAGTTTGTCCATTGTGTCTCTGACTGTCATGGCAGTACCAACTACCTCCAATTCCGGTTCAGATTCAATTATTTTGGTCAAACCCGCTATCAATACCGCGTGATCGTCGGTTAAAAATATTTTCATGGTCGTTTTTTGGGCGGTTTTCCTCATGAAAGATAGCAAATTCATCCGTACCATTTTTAGGATTAACATGATCACTGTACCAAAAAGCCAAATTTTCGTCATTTAGGACAAAAAGACTTGTGCTTTTTTAAAACAGGAAATTAGAACGAAGATGAATCTCTGTCTATACCGTCAGGATGGTATTTCTACAAGTGGTTTTTTTGTATTTACTAAAATGGAAACAGGTAAATTCAGAATCAAGGTATTGCCCTTGATCAAAGGTGTTGAATCAAGCTCCAATTCTCCTTTGATCAGATTGGCACGGGAGTTCATGTTTTTCCAACCATTGCCTGTTCCTTCTATAAGTTTTTGCTTGTCAAAACCGCTTCCATTGTCCTCGATCAGTAAAGTGATTTCCTCCTCATCTTTGGTCAGACTCACCGTCACTTTATCAGCATCAGAATATTTCAAAATGTTATTGACCCATTCCTGAGTGATTCTGTAAATGGAAATCTCCTGAAGATCATTCAAGCGCTCTGTGATTCCGAAGGTATCCACCTCCAAAATGAGTTTCCCGGTGAGATTCACTCTATTTCCAAATTCTTTGATTGCATCTACAACACCATTTTTTATGAGTGTTTCTGGCATCAGGTTGAAACAGATTCCCTTTAGCTCTTTGTACATATCATCCAGCACCTTTGATGAGTTTTGGAAAACTTCTTCCCGATCAGATTCCCCTTTTTCGAGAGATTTAAGATTTAGGTTTAATACCGAAATCATCTGACCAAAGCCATCATGAAGATCTCTTGCGAAGCGTTTCCTTTCCTGCTCCTGAGATGAAATGGCTGCTTCAATTTGAGCATCTCGGGTTTTGGTCTTTTCCTCCTCCAGAAGTTTTTGGCGTTTCAAAAGCATACTTTTTCTACTCAAAAAGCCAATAATGAGAAATAGAACGAGCCCTGAAATCAATGCGATTTGTATGATTTCATTTTTCTCAATTTCTGCTCTCTGTTGATCAAGTTGAGATTGTTGCAAAGCGATTTGTTGCTCCTTTTTCTCTGTATCATATTTTGTGATCAATTCATTGATGCTATTTTGATTTTGCTCATTGAGGATCGAATCCTTTAGTTGAATGTATTTGGATTGATGGATGTAGGCATTTTTAAAATCCCCTATTTGAGAATATGCATCCGAAATTCCTGAAAAATTCTCCCTTGTTATTTCTTTTGCGTCTATTTCGAGTGAGATAAGATTGCTCCGATTAAAAAATTTGATCGCCTCAGTAGGACGTGATCTCATCATATTCATACAGGCCAATTCATTCATTATTTCAGCCTGCCCTTGTAAATCTTCCGAGCTAATTCGTAGTTCCAGAGCTTTCCCCAACAGCCTTTCTGATTCTTCGAAATTCTCCCTTCTCATTTCAGCCACGCCAAGGTTGGTAGAAGATATCGCAATCAAACGTGCATCTTGTAGCTTTTCTGCAGCTGCCAATGCATCACGGTAATAAGGAAATGACGTTTCATAGGCTCCCATTTCATCGAATGCATTTCCCAGATTGTTGGCTATCAAAACTCCCTTTGATTCATTTTTCATTAAGTGATTCAACTCCAGCGCTCGCTTATAATATTTAATTGCCTCGTCAAACATTTTTCTCTTGTAAAAAACAAGACCAAGGTTATTCGTGCTCGATGCAATGCCAGAGGAGTCATTGATGGTTTCTCTCATTTCCAGAGCCTGAGTGTAATAATCTGTCGCCTTAATTAATTCACTTTTACTCAGGTTTACATTGCCAAGGTTATTTAAAGTGGTGCCTATCCCAATGCTGTCTTTGATAGAAACCCGGTACTCAAGTGCTTTGATGAAATACTTTTCGGTACTATCATAATGCCCCATATAGACATGATAGATGCCTATTAGATTATAAAAGCTGCTTAATGCAAGTCCATCAAAATTGAATTTTGGAATCAAATCCTGAAAGAAGGCGATTCCTTCCTCAAAAGCTCCTTCTTTGGCATAAATACTCCCCAGAAATACCGCTGATTCGGTTACACCCTTTAGATATTTTTTATCAATGGAAAACTGCAAGGCCTCCTCTGCATACACCTTAGACTGATCCGTGGATTCCGCCTCGACAGCCAAATTGTGCAATTCGAGGAATTTAATGCTATCAGAATTTTGGCTATGAGCCAAGTTCATCAATAAAAACAATAATATAAACGCGGCACCAATCCGTAAATCTTTCATCTTGTAAATTTTTGGAATTACAAACAATTCACAAAGATGAACATTACTATTTAGACAGCAAATGCAACATTAGATTCAGATACCATTTGAGTTTTTACTGGAATATTGACAATTAGTGACGTTCCCTTTATAAATGGGGTGGTGTCTAGCTCCAATTCTCCCTTGATCAGATTGGCACGGGAGTTCATGTTTTTCCAACCATTGCCTGTTCCTTCTA
>CAYGUA010000034.1:0-57050 GCA_964353015.1 uncultured Marinoscillum sp.
CCTATAGCACTCAAGGGAATTTTTGCTTCCAATACATACCCGTCACTGGTTTCTTTGGATGCATAGTCAAAACCCGTTTTGGTTGCTTTAATCCAGTTTTCAGAGCCGCTGACGGGGCTTCCCGTTGTTCCATAGTTTAGACGTATTTGCAAAGCATCTGCGCCATAAGCACCCAAATCGTTGGTTTCATTGTCCGGATTAAAAAAGAGCTCAATGTGGTCCGTTTCGGCATAGTCATCAGAACCGGAAGCTGCCGTTTTTGTGTCGTCTTTCACATCGGCAAGTACATAAAGATACTCTGTGTCGTATGCCAGTTGGAAGTGGAAGGACAGGTCCGTTTCACTGGGGAGTTCTTTTCCGGCGCTTTCGTAGCTTCCTTTCTCAGCTTTCACATAATCCCAGTTTTCATCTACGGTTCCGTCGATCAAAAAGGGTTCATCTACCTGGTTGGCTCCAAAACCTTTGGGTGTTGCCCAGACCTTGCCTGTGCCTCCGCTACTTCCACAGCCGCTTCCGGTGGCCGGTGTGTCCTGGTTCGTGGCAATATCACCTTTTCCTGGAAGGTAAAGGACAAAGCGGTCTATCGGGTGGTTTTTTGACCTGCCGGCAATGAACACACTGTAGGTTCCCGGATTATCAAACCGGGCAAATACCTGCATTCCATTCACCCCGCCGTGCTCGCCCTGAGAGTTCCACGACCATTCATTGAGGTTTTGAATCCATACTTTGGCATAATGATCGCCAATATTGGTTTTCGTTCCGTCCTTGGTTCCGTAGTATTCATCCGCCTCAATTTTCAGCCAGCTATCATTTTCCTGATCAAAAGCCGCAGCTGTTTTACCGTTGCGCGACCGCCATTTGAACTGATAGGTGCCCGGTGTGTTGATCTCGATTTTATACTCCAATATGCTCGCTTCAGGCACAGATCCATAACTGTTTCCCCCTGTGTATTCGATGTGTCCTTCACCAAGCGCATTTACACTGAAGGAATTGGTTTTCGCCCAGGAGCTGTTTAGCTCGATGGATTCCGCTTCTACGACAACATACCCATCTTTTTCTACAAAGGCATCACCGGTGCAAGCAGAAGGCGCGATGGCCAGCTTGAGCCAGCGTGCCCGGCTCCATTCCTGTCCATCGGCGGAAGCCGTTTTGCCTTCCACCTTGATTTCTGCGTTCTTTTCGATTAACACATTTTCAATAACCAGATTGAAGGTTTCACCAACTTCCCAGCTTTGGGTACTCAATGGAATTTTATATGCGCCTACTTCCGCATTGTCCACAAAGACTTTAAATTCCGACTGTCCGTCGCTTTCGCCCACGCCATGAAAGATCATGTTGTAGGTGCAGGACTCTCCGGTAAAAGTTGTCGTGGCTGTGGCCGTTGCGGGGAGCTTATTCACCTCGTCGGGCCTTATTGCCAATATGTTTGTGCCAGTGAAAGTATCCACGTAAAAACCGCCCATGTTAAAGTCTACGGAGTTTATTGACACTTCGCTTCCACAACCGGCACTCGCTGTTACTTCGATGATTTTTGTGGTTTTATCAAAGCCATCTTTATCATCATAGATGATCAGTTCCACCTCAAACCGACCTGCCTGCTCAAACGTGTGTGTGACGGTAGCACCCGTTGCAGTTATTCCATCGTCAAAATTCCAGGCATAGCTGCTTATCGTGCCATCTTCATCGCTGGATGCCGTGGCATCAAAGGAGACTGAAAGAGGTGCTTTTCCCGATTCAGCATCTGTTGTGAAACTGGCAATGGGGTTGATATTTGTTTGGCTGCTTTGACGCGTCACTAGGGCAGCCCAGTCTTTGGACGTGTCGGAAGGTGGGTTTCCAAGTGCTTTTGCCCCAGTTCCTGTTATGGTTGTTATCGAGCCGTCTTGAAGTGCCCCACCGGTTCTTGGGTCGAACCATTTCACCTGATACGTTCCGTTTATATTGATGGTCAGGTTGGCCGACCCACCGGAAGGCAAATAAGCCAGGTAGGTTTTTCCCTCATCGGCAAGCGCCCATCCCGTGCTTATGAGCGCATCTGCAGGCGATAGTTGTGTGACAGGGAGGCTAGCAAAGAACTCGATAGCCACTTTCACATAATCCCAACTCTTGTCCCTGCTTCGGTAATCCTGGCAGGTAAGATCCGAATTGGGCAGCTGATATCCGAAATAATATTCCACCCCGGCACCACCGGCCATTAAGTTGCCCCAGAGGGTCTGCTGTCGTATTCCGTCCAAAGAAGGACTGCCAGTGTAGCTGTCGTCTGGAACTCCGGTATTGGCACTTCCTTGTTCGTCGTTGGCCACTACCCATTTTTTACCGGCCTTTTCGGATTTTTCTACCCAATTTTTTGTGGAAGCATGCACTTGGTTCCAACCGGTTTGAATAGAAGCACCCGTGATTTCGGACGCATCGCCCAGCAAAGAGCTATATACCTGATCTTGCTGGTCTGGGTAGGAATGGATTACGATGTGGTTTTTATAGGGGTCATGTTCATGGAAGTATTTTGCCATGTCCTTTCGTTGCTGAACCGTTTGGGTGTTTTCTTCACCCAGATTCCAATTCAGGGCCAGGTGGTGTGCAAAACGAGCAATCAATTCGCGGTAATAGAGTTTTCGGGTCACTCCCAGATCACCACCGTCCAGCAGCTGGTCGTTTTCGGTTTCCTGTGTTTTGAAATGCAAATAAAGGCCCAGCTTGTCGGCGTGTTCAAATACAATTTCCCATTGGTCCAGTTTGGAGCAATCGAAATGTTTGAAATCTGAATTGTTAATGTAAGGAAATACGTTTTTATCATCTCCTCCAATATTCATGGTTAGGAAGGAAAAAGCGTTTAACCCTTCACTTTCCAGGTAATTAAGTGCGCCAATGATCTCTGTTCCCTTGCTTCCCTGCCAGCTTGGGTCTCCTGATTTCCAATCGTTTTGATGCGCCGACCAGGATTTTCTCCGTCCGCCTTCGTTGGGAGTATTATCAAAGTCTTCGTAAGCGAGGAAGTTTTCAGGGGCGTCTGGCCCGCCTTTCACAAAATAGTCCTTTGAGCCTGAGAACTGAAGAAAATGTTCGCCTACATATTGCAAGCGGCCTTTCGATCGGAAATCACGACCTGTTTTGTCCGATTCAGCGATGGTCAGGATCCCGGACTTTCCATCTATTGAGCTAATAGGGTCACCGGCTGTGGGGTCATCCGAAACGGCAATGTTTCGCCCGATCCGGAAGGAAGCAGTGTACGTCCATTCCCCGATAGTGGGAGGGGCGAAATGAACCCGCCATTTATTTCCGGTAACAACACTGCTTTCGCCAGCGTTTCCATCTGCAGCAAAATAGCCAGGCACTTTAATCGATTGTTCATTTTGGGTATAGGTTACATCCAAACGGAGGTCGAGTGCAGGGTTGGGGTCGTTGCTCGTTTCGCTGTAGGCCGGGCCGTCGAAAGTGAGGGTGGTTTTGTGCCATTTTTCTAGTTCACCAGAGATCACTACTTCCCCGGTTCCCAATTCGGTGGGTTTTACAATTTCCGTGGTTGTTTCTTCAACGGTAAAACTTAGTTCAATGCTACCACCTTCTGCGCCAGTTCCACCTGATCCAGCGTAAGCGGTGGCTTTTATGGTGTGCGAACCCAACGAAGGTGTCCATACCCAATAAACACCATCTGTATCCCCAGCTAAAGCATAAGGAGGTGTGCTTTCCGTTCTAAAAGCAGCACCATCCAACCAAAACTTCACGCTACCTACGGTTCCATTTGTATTCGCGCGAACGTTGAGCGCATTGCCAAGTTCGGTCAGGTTAATCACCTGGTTGTTTGTGAGCACGGTAATTTCCTTATTGGTACTGGCATTCATTAAAGTAAGGCTGGTAACAGATTGCCCAAGGGCGCCTAATGTGAGCAGAATGAGGGCGGTTAGTGCAAGGAAGTGTTTAGACATGCTGAGAGATTTTTGAGTTATGCTCTCAATTTTGTGTTTTGTATTCAAAATTAGTTGCGCAAAGGGTTGCCATTTGAATAGTTGATCCTTGCATCCATTCTTGTAAAAACCCAGATATACAATTATCTTATACTGAAGCATTTGGACTAAGTGGGGTGGTGCGCATATTGAAACGGTTTCTGAATGTTTTTTTTTGGAAAATGGGCTATCAACAGACTTTAAAATGACTACATATAAAAACAGGGGCATGATAATGACGAATTACCTTAAGCTGGATTGGCATTTATTTTCGAAAACCTTTTCTGTGGGCTTTTTCCTACTCGTGGGTTTGCTTTCAGCGTGTCATCAAAATTCACTGCTGGACCGACCCAATATTGTGCTGATCCTCGCCGATGATGTAAGTTGGGATGATATAGGAGCCTATGGACACCCCACAGTTAGAACCCCAAACCTCGATGAGCTGGCTAAAGAGGGTATGCTATTTACCCAGGCATTTCTGACTACCAGCTCGTGCAGTCCGAGTAGATCAAGCATTATTTCCGGCCTATATCCACACAACACGGATGCGGAACAACTATCCTGGCCTTTGCCGGAAAACAAGAAGACATTCGTGCAAGAACTAAAAAAAGGTGGTTATTGGACCGGGTTGGCGGGTAAATACCATTTGGGTGATGCAGTACGCGATGATTTCGATGTTTTATTGGAAATGCAGTGGAAAGATGCACCTATTGGCATAGATCGGAGATTAGTGGGGGATGGGAGCGGATGTGACGATTGGATAAAATTGTTACAACAACGTAAAAAGGATCAGCCATTCTTTCTTTGGCTCGCCTCCTTTGATGCGCACAGACCTTTTTATGAAGGAATGAGCGACAACCCGCATGATCCGGCAGATGCGGTGATCCCTGCATACATTCCGGATACTGATTCTGTAAGGAAAGATTTTGGCTTGTATTACGACGAGATATCGCGGATGGATGACTATATCGGGCAGGTGGTTGCAGAACTAGAGGCTCAGGGCGTTTCTGAGAATACCATGATTCTTTTCATATCTGATAATGGGAGAGCTTTTCCAAGAGATAAAACGACACTATATGATGGAGGAATTAAAACTCCATGGATCGTAAAATGGCCAGCTAAAATAGCCGCAGGTAGTGTAAACAATCAACTCGTTAGTACATTAGATATTGCGCCCACGTTGTTGAGTGTAGCTGGGCTGGATCCTGTAGCGGATTTTGAAGGACTAGATTTTACACCCATGCTGACCGATGAAGGAGTGGTGCTGCGTGATGAGATTTATGCAGAAGATCATTTTCATGATTTTGAAGACTATACACGCGCCATCCGAACCAAAGAATTTAAGTATATCCGAAACTTTTACCCCGATCTACCCAACACGCCTTCTGCCGATATTATTCGAGATTTGAGCTGGAAAAGCATGAAGGAAGAAAAGGCGAAAGGAACACTCAACACCGCTCAGTTGAGGTGCTTTGAAACTCCAAGACCGGTTGAAGAACTGTATGATGTGGTGGCTGATCCGTATGAATTAAATAATTTGGCAACCAGCCTGGAGTATCAGGAAATACTTGGCGCGATGCGTTCACGATTGGATAGAATGAGAAAATCGACAAATGACGTGCTTCCAGATGAAAGAATGCCGGATGACTTTTTTAGGGAAACAGGACTTCCAACCAAGTATCGTATTCGGCCAAGGCCATCCAAAGCTGAATACATGAAGGCCAAAGAAGCGGGGATTGTACTGATGAATCCGGATTTTGAATAAGGAAGCATTCGCTTCCTGATAATGTTGTAATCCTTTTCTTCAAATTGAATTAATGTATTCCCTGAGATTGTGATCCTTATCGATATCCAGTTTTTTCTTAAGTCGGTATCTGGATATGTGAACCGTGCTATGAGAAACGCCCATCATATCCGCTATTTCCTTGCCCGAAAAATTCAATTTCATCAGGGCAATGTGTTTGATTTCAGTCGCTGAGATACTGGGATGTTTAGCGACCAAACGATTGTAGAAATCCTTATGAACCTCAAGGAATCGGTTTTTAAAGTCTTCCCACTGAATGCTTTCATTTCGTTTGACAGACTGCTCAATTTTTTTATAGGATTTGGTGTCTGATGGGTTCTCTTTGATGTGTTGCAGCAATTCTGAAATGGTTTTGTCTTTTTCAATGTATTGGAGTGCGTAGGTGGTGAGTTCCTTGTTTTTCAACTCAATAATATTTCGCGCATTTTCCTGCTTCAGCCTGCTTTCAGCTCTTATGAGTGCCTTTTCGCCTTCAAGGCGTATCTTTTGGTTTCGCATGTAAGCGAGCAAACCGCCAATGAACAGGAGAATAAGAATGGTTCCAATGATCACTCGATTTATGAGGAGTGTCTTTTCTTTGGCTAATAACTCGCTTTGATTCTGACTCAATTCCAGATTGATTCGTACAATTTCGGCGTTCCTTCGATCGAGATCTTCCTTATATTGGTTCTTTATCTGAACAATTTTTTTATTGCTGAAAGCACGTGTGTCATACACTTTATCATTTTCTGCCTTCGCCATTGCTAGATGATCAAGGGCCACTTTATATTTACCCACTGATTCAAAGCATTCGGAGAGTTTCATGTGTAAAAAGGATCGCAAACCCTGATGCGCTTTGTATTTGTTCATCGTCTCCAGAGATTCTTTGAAATAAGCAATGGCCATGTGCCTGTCGTCTAGCCCGGCGTAAGCTTCACCGATGTACATGTATATGGGAACCAAAAAACCTTTATTGCTTTGGATGGTCAATTGTTGTTCCGGAATTTCTTCAAAGATGTCCTTGACCTTAAAAAGTAACGGTAGGGCTTCTTTAAAATTGCCGCGAAGGCTATTGAAATGTGCGGCCTCAGCTTCTAAAAATCCTCGGTTTACAGGATGTTGATTCACTTGATCCGAGAGTACTAAACAGGTGTCAAGATATTGAGCAGCAACTTTGAAGTTTTTGCGGTAACTATATAGGAGCATCATGTCATAATAGGTAGGTATTAGTGATGATTTATCCACTTTACCTGCACGTACCAACTCCTTATCAATGGCTATGGCTTTAAGTAAATACTCTTCCGATTCTTTTTGAAGAAAATAAGAATAGAGCATACCGATACTTCGATAGGTTCTTGATTTGATAATTGAATCGTTGACTTCACCGATGATAGAAAGGGCTTCCCAGGAATTATCGTATGCGGGCTCATAATTGAGGGTTTTTTTTCCAATTTCAATCATATCCAGAAGGCATTCCACGGCACTTTGTGAATTCCCATGCTGCAGGTAATAGCGTTTGCATATTTCCAGATAATGGACAGCAGAATCCGGTTGACTGCTGGAAATGTTCACGGCTTTAATGTAGAGTTGCTGTACGCCTAAGCTGTCAAGATCCTGATTCCTTGCTTCGGTGGAGGGCGATACAATTAATGTCAGAAGGAGGGTGAGTAAAGATCCCTTGAAAGTTGTTATCTGATTTAAAAATTTTGCCATTGATACGAATTGGGATTGCATTCTTGTATTACTGAGCTGTTAATGTTGTTCAATCCTAATTTCCGTATGTAAACCACCCTGTTAACCAACATCAATGTCGATTGAACTTAGCACAATTTAGTGAGAATACTCATTGAATGTGATTTTATAACCACGTGGACAAGCTAGACACAGACTGAACATTGAGCTGTATCAGGTTTCTTTACTAAAGATGAGAGTGAGTTTAGTGTCTTCTGTTTTTGTAATAATACACACAATGTATTTATGGCTATTTGTTCGCTTATATAATGAGTCATATTGGAGATGCTATTTAGCTCATTCTCAGACTAAAAATGTTCTTTTAACATACTATATGACCTTTTATTGAAAATTTAGCTGAAATCAAATGAAATGGATTACTTTATGAAAGAGGTAGTAGCAAAAAAACACAATTTGGTACTGGATTCAGTCATATTTTTATGTTGTATGGTTTATGTATAGGGTCACTAGCTGGTATTGGTAATTCAAAATTACAAATTTGATAAAAATAACTCCAATGGGAAGGACCTATTTGAGGTTTTAGTAAAATAATACCCGGAGACTAAAAATCATTCAAACAACTAAACTCTTAAACTATGAAACGATTTTTTACTACACTATTGATCCTGTTGCTGGGGTGCGCCTTGAACGGTGTGCGTGCACAAGAGGTACTTAACCAAACTTTTGATGCTACCTATGCGTCAAGTTTGAGTTGGATTGGAAACGATTATATATATGCGATTGGTGATGCAACTGCTACGAACAGTGCATTTTTAGAGGCTGGCTACAATTACATTACTCCGGTGTATACTAACGGAGCTACAACTCCTTTGAGCTACTCCGCGTCCAAATTACAATTTGGGTCTCCTAAAAATGCTAATGCCGCTGCAGATGATGATGAATGGTTTACTTACACGGCGGATGGATTGACAATAGGAAATACGTATGATGTTGAGGTCGTTATTAATACATTTCAGGGTCATACAAATATTAGTTACACATTAGAAGCCTGGAGTGGAGCAAGTCCCGCTACCCCGTACGTTGTTGCAAATGCACTTTCATTTAATCCTACTAACAATGTTGATGTAACATTAACTAAATCATTTGTAGCCGATGCTACAACGATGACTTTTGGTATTGGGGCTGGGAAAGCGGCTGCCAGTTTCCATAAAACTCAAATAAAAAGCTGGTTAATAGTTGAAGGTTCATCACAAACAATTGATGTGACCAGCGTGAGTTTAGATGACGATGCGGAAACAATCTGGAATGGAGGCACACATCTTCTAACCGCAACGGTATTGCCAGTGGACGCAACAAATAAAGCTGTATCATGGAGTTCCGATAACGAGTCTGTAGCCACTGTTGCAGATGGAATAGTGACGGGCGTAGGTAACGGCACTGCGACTATAACTGTGACCACAGTCGATGGTAGTTTTACTGCTACTTTCATCATTAGCGTAACGGAAGCCGTGGTAGTAGCAACGGTATTTGACGTGGCTTTGGCTAATCAAACTGAGGTAGAAAATTTTGCGGCTAGTTTGCCAGCCAATTTTGCTACTACGGGTACTGTAGCAGCTAACCAATTCGGGGGTACTCACGGTGTGAAAATTAACGGAAATTCTTCGTTGATCTATACGGCTACAAGCTTAACCGCAGGCGACTATAGAATGGAGGGAGTTTTTATGGTTCAGGATATTAACGTTCTTCCCTGGATTCAAGGTGTTTGGGAAACAGTGGGAACTGCCCCAACGGCTACTGCTCAACCTGCTGTTGGCACAAGCGGACAATTTGTGACTTATACCAAAACCGTAACGGTAGCAAATAATGGAGACTATACGTTCGGTATTGTAGTGGGAAATACGGGTTTCCAATTTTTCATGAAGGAATGGAAAGTTGAGAAAGTGGAAGCTGTCGTGACTAACACGTGGAATGGTAGCACATGGAGTGAAGGAAGTGCACCAACTGCTAATAATAATGTCATAATAGCTGGCGATATAACTTCAGGCTCTCTCACAGGAAATAAAATAACAATTAACAGTGGCGCTACCGTGACGATCGCAAGTGGCGAAAGCCTGACAGCCAATGGAGATTTGACTATCACAGGTGTATTGAACGTTGCTTCTGGTGGGTCATTAATCACTTTGGGTGCTGTTACCGGAAATGCGACCATTTCCAGAAACACGACCTTTGGTGATACTGAGCCAAAATACAGTTTTGTAGGTACTCCGGTGGCTTTTGATCAGGGCAACACTGGCGCAGGTCTTGGTTCAAACGTATTCAAATACAATGAAGCAACTGCATTTGATGCAGATCAGGGATTGGCCCGATGGGAAGATGCAGCTGCTGATGCCCTGGTTCCTGGTGTAGGTTACACGCAAACAAACCAAAAGGTGATCACTTTCACAGGTGTTCCGAACACAGGGATCGTAACTGTTCCCGGACTTACAAAAACAACTACTGGGAGTGCAGTGGATGCGCAAGGATGGCATTTGTTGAGCAATCCATTCGCTG
This sequence comes from uncultured Marinoscillum sp., assembly GCA_964353015.1. Lineage (GTDB taxonomy): Bacteria > Bacteroidota > Bacteroidia > Cytophagales > Cyclobacteriaceae > JAMZMI01. The sequence continues at coordinate 9,967 of CAYGUA010000034.1, forward strand.
CAGCCATCGACGTTGCACAGTTTCTGGCAGCCAATACAGCAAGCGTAGAGAATTCAATTTCTATCTGGGACGATGGTGTAGCTGCAGTAGGTGGACGTGGAAATGGCGGTTCTTACCTTCAGGCCACAAACATCGCTACGGTTAATGGATCATCAAAGAATTTTGAAGGTTACATTGGAAGCACTCAGGGCTTCTTCGTGAAGGCTCTTAATGCCGGCGTTGATGTTTCATTCACCAGTGGAATGACGGTAACAGGAAATAATGCCGATGCTACTTTCTTTAGAAAAGCAGGTAACACTGTTAATGCAGGTATTAAAGTTTCGATTGCCAATGCCGATTTCTTCAACGAGCTTTTCGTTGGGCTTGACAAGCAGGCAACTGTAGGGTACGATGCTAAATTGGAAGCTACCAAATTGATAGGTGGAACGGACCTTGAGTTCTATTCACTAGCTAACAACAGCAAATACGCAATCCTCGCTTTGCCATTTGAAGCAGGCATAGCTACTGAGCTGGCGTTTAATGTTGGAACAGACTCACAACTCAAATTCACAGTGGAAGAACTGAATGGATTGGAAGACGGAATGACATTCTGGTTGCACGATGCAGTGACTGGTCAAAGTTATGATCTGAACCAAACGCAAAGCTTTACATTCTCAGCTTCTGCCGGGTCGGATCAAAATCGTTTCACGTTGACCTATGCTTCGGCCAGGGTTTTGGCTAACAGCCTGACTAAAAACCAGCCTATCTACAGATACATAGACGGTAGCTTAAATGTTGATTTTGCGAATGCTCTTAACATAGCTGAGTATGTGGTTTATGACATATCAGGAAAGGTGATCGTTCAGAAAAACGTTTCAAACCTGAATACACAAAACCTAAACATTCCGGTACTATCCAAAGGAATCAACATCGTGAAAATTTCGACTTCCGAAGGTGTATACACCAGAAAATTCATTTTTTAATTACCAAAAACATTAAAGACAAAATCATGAAAACTATACATATCGTTTTATCAATTCTATTTCTATTTCTAATTGTACCGGTAATGGCACAGGGTCCGGGAGCACCTCCTGCCACTCCAATTGATGGTGGATTATCATTGCTCCTGGCAGCAGGTGGCGCTTACGGTTTGAAAAAGCTAAAGGACAGCCGAAAGGCCAATTAATACCTGAATTAAAATCAGAGATTCTCGCAGAAGAAGTTCTGCGAGAATCTTCATTTCCCAGTCTTTTTCCTAGTTGTTTTTGAAGCAAATTCAAATATGCATCTCGGTGCTCTATGCCTAAAAATTTTCGAATAAGCTGTTCATTAAAAGTTAAAATAACTTGAAATTATCTCGCAGAATCTTACTCTGCCTGTTTGTAACAGGTAGCCTTATTGATGCTTCGGCACAAGAAGCGAAAGTCGACGTTAACCTGAATATCAAGCACTCAGTGGATGGGGTGTCTGATTTTGGGCGGGAACGTCGAATGACCATACACGCTGCATCTAATGAATCGGATTGGAACGGTCATGAAGATATGCTGGATTACCTCATCAATGACTTAGATGTGTACTTTGGGCGCGAAACAGGTAGTGCTACCTGGAAAATGCTCTATGTAGAAGAAGACCCTGACAATCCCGGCTGGGCCAATGAAGCTCAGATGAAGGAGCACGGGGGTGGATTAAATCAATGGTACTCCTCAGCTGATTTTGCCCTACGTCGGCAATTCGAGAAAAAGGGGGATATGATTATGGGAATCAACGATTTTTCTCCCATGTACCCCAATCTATCCTGGTATCCTGGTTTTGGTAAAGGTGCTGGTGGATGGTTCGTGAAAGATACAGATGCCGCGGCTGATTGGGTAGCTAAGTACATGAAGCATTACTTCGCACAATCTGAAGGTGATGCCGGACCACCTCTTCCAAAATATTGGGAGGCTTACAACGAGCCTGATATGAACTTTATGAATACTGGTTTTGGAATGATCGTATCTTCTTTGGAGAAGAACTGGGAATATCACAAACGAGTTGCACAGGAAGTTCGATCAACTTTGGGAGACAAGGCTCCACTTATCGGAGGAATGACATGGGGTCAGTTGGATCTTTTTAAACCAGATGGAGTTTTTCGTTCAGATGGTCAATTCTGGTATGACAATTCAAGTGAAGAAGCAGGGCTATTGTATGATAATATGCTTTCAGGAGTCGGAAGCGGTATTCCAAATCCTGGTATAGGCAATGGGGTATGGCCAAAAGCCTGGGATAATCGGACTGACCAATGGTGGCAATGGGATTTCATGTATCAGGGGTTCATTGATTACGCCGGCGCAGATATGGACTTCTATGGTGTGCATATGTATGATTGGCCAAACGCAAATGCTACAACTGAAAAAGCAAATACAAGAGCAGGGGGTCATACAGAGGCCTTTTTGGATATGTTTGAATGGTATGATACTCATCTGTTTGGAGACAAAAAAGATATTGTGCTGTCAGAATTTGGTGCTGTTAATGGGAACTATATTCTGTCACTTCCAAACGGGGAGCGTGATTGGCCCTTCCTGAAGTCTTTCAATCAATTGCAAATGCAGTTTCTGGAACGTCCTTCTCATGTTGTTTATAGTATGCCATTTGCGCCTACTAAGGCAGTTTGGGGAGCTCATTTTGAAGGTAATAATGTGGTAAGGTACCAGGGTGCTACTTTGATGGAACCAAGAGGGTCATGGACTGGAGACCCAAATACCTGGACTATGAACGAGCCTACTGGCGGTTGGGGATGGAGTAAAATTCTTTACTTCTTCGAGCTTTGGAAAGGTGTTGATGGTACAAGAGTTGAAACCAAGTCAACAGACAATGATGTGCAAGTCGATGCATATATCCTCAATGATCATGCGTATCTGATTCTGAACAACACACAGGATTTTCCAAAAACAGTCAACCTTAACTTTTTTGGTGATGATGGAAATAAAATAAGTAATGTTGAGTTCCGTCATTTATTCGAGGGTGATGATAACATTCCTGTATTGACTACCGCACAAATGACAGGTGCACCAAGTCAGGTAACATTGAAGCCAAATGCGACAATTGTTTTGGACTATACTTTTGCCTCTAATGTCACTATCAATGCAGAGTCAAAGGAGACAAAGTACATGTGTGAGCCTTTGGCAGGAAGTGCCACTAACAAGCGTGGCACACAGCTATGTCATACAAATTCTCAGTCAAGCATCACAGCAACTATTAATGGCGTAGTTAAGCCTAATCAAGGAGAAGCAATAATTCGTATCGGAGGATTCTTTGCTAATCCATCTGATGGTACGCTGGCTGATGGTTCTCGCGGTTTGAAGGTGAAGAAGCTTACTGTAAATGGCAATGAAGTTATAATCAATTCAGACAATTTTGTCGCAAACACCAGAGGGTATGGTGTTGGAAGTTGGGCCGGTAGTTGGTTTGGCGTGGTGGAACTTGAGTGTCCGGTTGAGTATTTAGTTGACGGAAAGAACACTGTTTTCTTTGAGAGATGGCAAGGGGTTCAGTTTACAACTGCGATGATTCAAGTATTTGATATGACTGAAACGCCGGGGCGTACCACTAGTGGTTCTGTACTTACAGATATATCATTTGATTCTTCCGAAGAAGATGTAATGGAAGGTGAAACGTTGGGATTGGTGCCTGTATATACCCCTGCTGATGCTTCAAACAAAATTTTGACCTGGACTTCCTCTAATCCTAGCGCTGTTACCGTTGATGAAAATGGGATAGTAAAAGCTGTTGCAACTACAGGAATTGCGACCATTACGGCTACTAATACTTCAAACGGTTCTATTAGCGCGACGATAACCATCAACGCTATTCCTTTTGAAGCAGATGATGTATCAGCGATCTCTATTGATGAAGGAGATGCAATCACTTTAGATCAGTACTTAAATACTAAGCTTAATGTGACTATGAGTCCAGCGCCAGATGTTGCACCGAAGGTTATTTGGACAACTAGTGATGAGACCATTGTTGAAATCGTATCACCAGGAACCATCATTGGTAAAGGTCTTGGAAAAACAGCCAGGATTACAGCTTCTGTAGACGGAACAGCTATTTCGGATTTTATTGATGTCTTTGTAGCAGTTGCTGGTGGTGAACAGGTTTTCTGTAGAGAACTGCCTAATGAGATCAGACCATCCGCGGAATCAGAGGTTAAAGTGCCGGTTACTACTATGGGTGCCCGTAGTATTGATTTTGTCCTAAAAAAGGGAGAGGCCGTAATAGCTTTCGGTTCTAAATCTTTCGAGGCAGTGGGTTCATCGGTTCAGACTGTGGCATACAGCTTACTGACGCAAAATCCTGTCTTGGGAACAGGTTATGTTATGACCGTGACGCTGAGGAATGGCGATGAAGTTTTGAGCGAATGCTCACAAGATGTAGCAATTATCGATCATATTCGGGCTCAATCGGTAAGTATTAAAGAGGGTGTCCGCGTCGTGAAGGTCGGTGAGAGCATTCAATTGGAAGCGGAAATTTCACCAAGTGATACCTACAATAAAGTCGTACATTGGTCATCCAGCAACGACCAAATAGTGGGAGTAGATGAAAATGGTGTCGTCACAGGCGCTGCGGCTGGAACAGCTGTAGTCACGGCTACAACTGATGATGGTGGCCTGACCGCCACTGTCGAAATCACATCGCAAAATGAGGATGTAGCCGTTGAGGTGGAAGCATTGATTCTTCCTCTAAGAATTCAACTCTTCCCAGGCCTCAACTACCAATTGGAATTGGGCTATGTTCCCGAGTGGACGACACAAGAGGACGTCACGTGGACTTCAGACAATGTATCTATAGCCACTGTGAATGAAACAGGACTGGTGGTGGCCGGATCAGCCGAAGGTATAGTCCAGATCACTGCAACTTCTGTAGCAAAACCTTCAATTAAAACAGCTGTTGAGCTAATCGTTTCCAGAACGATAATTGTTGAAGCAGAAGACTTTGTAACAACCGGGGGCGCTTTCGATGGGTGGGAAAAAAGTACTATTGGAATCAATTACAATCAAACAGGGGATTGGGGTGATTATCAGGTGGACATCCCCCAAACAGGAGAATACTCAATTATATACTTTATTGGAGCTCCTGCGGCCACTACGGATGGTAAGGTCAAGTTTTATGTAAATGGTTCGCTGAAATCCACGACAACCATTCCTCCGGGCACTGGATGGGATGACTATAAAGCAATAAATGCTTCAGGGACCGTGGCTCTTAGCAAAGGCATTCAGACGATACGTATTGAATCGGGTGGGACGAGTGAATGGCAATGGAATATGGATCGTTTCGAATTGTCCAAGGCTGGAAGCACAAATGTTCAAAGCGTAGAGGTTACCCCTGAGTCTACCACTATTGGGGTCAATCAAAAGCGCTTGTTAACAGCTGTTGTAACACCTCAGAATGCAAGTGATAAAACCTTGGTTTGGAGCTCGGATAATACCTCAGTTGCCACTGTGAACCCGTCAACAGGTGAAATCACAGGTGTTTCTGCTGGCGTAGCTACCATCACAGCAACAACCAGCGATGGAGGGTTCAAAGATAGTTGTATTGTCACGGTTCAGACAGAACAGGTTACCATTCTTGTGTCGGAAATTACGCTTGCTCCAGGTTCCTCAAATGTGGCGGTAGGCGCCAACCTTCAATTGAATGCTACTGTGAGTCCACAGGATGCTGACGACAAAACATTGACATGGTCATCAAGTAATACAGCAATAGCCACCGTGAATTCAACAACAGGTATGGTATCTGGTGTTGCGGAGGGTGAAGTGACCATCACAGCTATGGCCAACGATACTTCTGGTAAATCAGCTACAAGTGTAATTTCAGTAGTTACCACTGTAGCTAAATCCATCGAATTTGATGACAGAGATAAATACCTGAATGCAACCTATGAAGTAGGCGGCACAATTCAGGTTTCTTGTATATTCAATGCCGGAACAGGAAAAGTACTGGATGCCAGTGGGGTTACTTTTTGGTTCAGACAAGTACAATCGGATTGGGCCGGCATAACCAAAGACATTAAAGCGACTGATGTAAGTGCAGCGGGAAAATCAAGTGGGACGGCCACAGCTACTATTTCGCTTGCCGATGTAGCCGCATCAACTGAGATTGGAACGGATTTTTACTTTTTGTGGATAACCATCACACCAGAAGGCGAAGCAATGTATGGAATTCCTGCAGGAATTAACCCCATCACTGTTGTTGCACCCGCGGCAGTTAGTGTTTCTGGCGTTTCTCTTGCTCAAAGTACGGCCACTGTTGTGAAGGGACAGACTGTCTCGCTCACTCATACAATAGCACCGGCGAATGCATCCAATAAAAATATCACATGGAAGTCAAGTGATGAGGCAATAGCTACTGTGAACAATGGGGTCGTAACCGGTGTTTCGGCGGGGAATGTTACCATCACGGTAAAAACAGTAGATGGCGGATTTGAAGCAACGAGCGTCATAACAGTCACAGACAATGCCGTAAGCGTTACAGGAATATCCCTTTCACAAACCTCTGCTTCACTGGAAATAGGCCAGACGCTTTCATTGACGGAAACAATTACTCCAGCGGAAGCAACCAATAAAAGTGTAAGTTGGAAGTCGAATAACGAGTCAGTTGCCACTGTTTCAGGAGGAGTGGTGACAGCCATTGGCGCAGGGTCTGCTACGATTACCGTCACCACTACCGATGGAGTCAAAGAAGCCAGTTGTGCAGTGATCGTAAGTCCTGCAATAATTGAGGTGTCCAATGTACTCCTTGGTATATCTACGATCTCAGTCAACATGGGCGGAAGCTTTACGTTTGCTGCATCCGTGCTACCGGAAAATGCAACAGACAAAACGCTAACATGGGAGTCAAGTAACACAGCAGTAGCAACAGTGGCCAATGGGGTAGTGACGCCCGTCTCAGCCGGTGAGACTACCATCACGGTTACTTCAACTTCAAATAATAGCAAAAAAGCGTCTTGTATGGTTACCGTAGTTGGCGATGTGGTTGAACCATTGGCGTTGGATGCTGATTTGGAAAAATTAGCTATTTACCCAATTCCAGCAGATAAATTTGTGTTGTTTATTGGTTTGGCTGATGGCGATTACAATGTATCCATTTACGATTTGATGGGGGTTCGGCATGTGGAAGAACTCCGTTACATCCGGGAGGATCTCCAGCTGGATGTTTCAAAGCTGATCAATGGAATTTACTTCGTGCATCTGAATGGCGAAGGTACCGACACAATTCTTAAAATTGTAGTAAAGCGTTAGATGATGATGGGAGGATCAGCCATGCTGATCCTCTATTTTTTTTTCGACTTAATAACTTGATTTTCAAAGAGACCCCTGGTTTTTGATCTTGACTTAAATTAAAACTTAACAAAAAATATGAAACACATTTTACGAATATTGATAATGTCATTTGTTGTTCTATTCAGTACTATGGCGCAAGCGCAGGACTGGACGGGAATAGCCGTGCCGGCAAATGCTGGAGACGGCAAAGAATGGGCACTACAGGAAGCGCCATCAGATGATTTTAATTACACGTTTAATGCTGCCACCCAAAAAACCAATTTCGGAAATAACAAGTGGTACAACTTCTTTCATAATGCCTGGGACGGACCTGGAACCACCTACTGGAAACATGATAAGGTTACTGTAGATGGCAGTAATCTGGTTATTAAAGCATCAAGAAACTTAAGTACAACCAAAATGGGCGTTCCTGGTGTTAGCTCGGGATGTATTACTTCCAACAATAAAGTGTTATATCCTGTCTATGTGGAATCCAGTGTCAGTGTTGCCAATATTACTTTGGCTTCAGATGTTTGGCTTCTTAGTCCAGACGATACTCAGGAGATAGATATTATCGAATGTTACGGTGGTAAGGAAAATGGAAATGCCTTTTTTTCAAAATACATCCACCTAAGCCACCATTCTTTCATTCGTCAACCATTTACAGATTATCAACCACGAGATTTAAATTCCTGGTGGCAGAAAACGGGGATTACCAGCTGGGGGGACTATTGCTGGAATAATGGCGCACGAAAATACGTTCGCGTAGGTGTGAATTGGGTCAGCCCATTTCATTTCGAATACTATATTGATGGAGAATTGGTGCGCGTGCTTTATACCAACGCATTTGCCACTAAGGTGAATGGAACATGGTATTATACCTATCCGAGTATGACAAATGGAGTCTTGGATTTTGAGAATGGATACCAGAAAATTACGCAACATGCTACCGGGGCTCAGTATTCATTTGAAACATTGCAAGCTGCCAGCAATGTATCGCAGGTAAGCGTGATTGATCCATACAATTTTCAGGATGGAAATGGTTTTACAAAAGAAATGGACATCATTATTAATGTGGAGTCTCAGGATTGGCATGTGAGTGCCGGGCGTACGCCAACAGATGCCGAACTTGAAAATCCTGCGAAAAACACCATGAAGGTCGATTGGATTCGAGTGTATAAACCCGTAACAGCAACGGTCAAAAATGTTCAGGCAGTGGAAGTAACTCCTGAAGCGATCACTATAGGAGTGGAGCAAAAACGAACGCTTGTAGCAACATTAACACCTTTGAATGCTACCAATCAAGCCGTATCCTGGAGCTCAGACAATGCAGGCATTGTTACAGTGAACCCAACTACCGGTGAGATAACAGGTGTGGCTGTTGGTACGGCGACCATCACTGCCACAACGGGTGATGGTGGGTTTACAGATGTTTGTACGGTAACAGTACAAACGGATGCGGTTTCCATTCTGATTACAGGCATCAACCTGAGTCCTCAATCTCACCAATTACCCAAAGGGCAAAAAATACAGCTTGTGGCCAGCATAACGCCACAAAATGCGGATGACAAGACATTGACCTGGTCCTCGAGTGCTGTTGCAATTGCAAGTGTCGATGCGCAAACAGGTTTAGTGACTGGAGTGTCTGAAGGACAAGCGACCATTACTGCCACTGCCAATGACGCGTCAGCTAAAACGGTAACAAGTAGCATTTCAGTGGTCAATATCGAGCCCACAGCCATCCAATTTGATGACCGGAGCAAATACCTCAATACCTCCTATATAGTTGGTGGAGAGATTGAAGTATCCTGCACGTTCAACGCCGGAACAGGAAAAGTTCTAGATGCAAGTGGTGTTACTTTTTGGCTCAGGCAAGTGCAAGCCGATTGGGTTGGTATTACCAAAGATGTCAAGGTTTCAGATGTTAGCGCAACAGGAAAATCCACTGGGACTGCCACAGCTAAAATTTCGCTGAATGATGTTTTGCCTTCCAATCAAATAGGTACGGACTTTTACTTTTTATGGATAACAATAACCCCAGAAGGCGGAAGCATGTATGGAATTCCAGCTGGGATTAATCCAATCAAGATTATATCTGCAAATAGTGCTGTCGCTGCGTCTGGTGTTTCTATATTGGAAACTACGGCTACAATTAGCGTAGGAGGGACTGTTTCCTTGACGGAAAGCGTGGCACCTGCCAATGCATCCAACAAAATTGTAACATGGAAATCGAGCAATGAAGATGTGGCTACAGTAGATGTGGGCGGAGTAGTGACTGGGCTCGCAGAAGGTACTGCTACCATAACCGTTAAAACACAGGATGGTGGATTTGAAGCTACGAGTGAAATAACGGTAGCAAGTAGTACGGTTATAGTTACGGCTATTTCGATTGCTCCAGAATCGGCAACCCTTGAAATCGGTGCTGAGGTTCAATTAACGACAACTATTTTTCCAAATAATGCGGATAACAAGTGGGTCATTTGGAATTCGAGTAACACAGCTGTTGCGACAGTGAATGCCGAGACTGGTTTGGTAAAAGCAGTGGCCGAAGGAAGAACGACCATTACAGCAACGGCCAACGATGGTTCTGGTATAACCGGATCAAGCACCGTCACTGTAGCGCCCGATGCGGCTTCTACTTCAATAAGCTTTGATGATGAGAGCAAATACGCAACCGCCGAATATACCGTAGGTGGTCAGTTAGTGGTGACTTGTAACTATAATGCCGGAGCAGGAAAAGTAGTGAACAGTGAAGGAGTCAAATTCTGGCTCAGACAAGTTCAGGAAGGTTGGATCGGTATTACCAAAGATTATACGAAAAACGACCTCAGTGCCGCGGGTCAACAAAGTGGAACAGCTACAGCAACGATTTCTCTGGAAGGTGCTCTGCCATCGTCGGAAATCGGAACCGACTTTTATTTCCTATGGATTACATTGACTCCTGAAGGTGGAGAAATGTACAACAAATTACCGGGGATTGCTCCGATCAAGATTATAAGTGCAAATAGCGCAGTTGGTGCAACTGGTGTTACGTTAGCTCAAACTACTGCCACCATTGGGATCGGACAGGCCGTCTCGCTCACTGAAACAATAGCTCCTTCGAATGCTTCCAATAAGAATGTCACTTGGAAGTCGAGTAATGAGGCTGTTGCCACTGTGAATAGTCAGGGTGTCGTTACAGGTGTAGCGGAGGGTACTGCTACAATAACTGTAAAAACGGTAGATGGAGGGTTTGAAGCCACCAGTACAATAACAGTGTCAGACAATACGATCAGTGTTTCTGGTGTTTCTCTAGCTCAAAGTACAGCCACTGTCGTGAAAGGACAGACCGTCTCGCTTACTGAAACAATAGCTCCTGCAAATGCATCTAATAAAAATGTCACCTGGAAATCAAGTGATGAAACTATCGCCACCGTAAACAATGGAGTCGTAAGTGGTGTTTCGGCCGGGAATGTTACCATCACCGTAAAAACAGTAGATGGCGGTTTCGAAGCAACGAGTACAATAACAGTTGCGGATAATACAGTGAGTGTTACAGGAATATCCCTATCACAAACGACCGCTTCAATGGAAATAGGTCAGACACTTTCATTGACAGAAACAATTAGTCCGGCGGAAGCAACGAATAAAAATGTAAGCTGGAAATCAGGTAATGAATCAGTTGCTACGGTTTCTGATGGAGTGGTGACTGCTTTTGGAGCAGGTACTGCTACGATCACCGCTACCACAACTGATGGAGCCAAAGAAGCTAGCTGTGCGGTGACGGTAGTTCCTGCAGTAGTGGAAGTGTCCAATGTACTACTTGGCATTTCTTCGATCTCAGTCAAGATGGGAGAGAGCTTTACGTTTGCTGCCACTGTGTTACCAGAAAACGCAACAGACAAAACAATATCATGGGAGTCGAGTAACACAGCCGTGGCAACAGTAGCTAACGGAGTAGTGACTCCTGTGTCAGCGGGCGAGACTACCATTACAGTTACTTCAAACAATAGCAAAACAGCGACTTGTCTGGTTACAGTAGCTGGCGATGTGGTTGAACCACTTGGATCAGAACCTATTTCGGAAAAATTATCCATCTACCCGGTTCCGGCGAATCAATTTATCACTTTCAAGGGTTTAGAAGAAAGGGACTATGTTGTGACCATTTACGACCTTATGGGAGTGGAACGTTTCAAGGAGACAATGTTTATCCGGGAACAACAAAGATTAGACGTTTCCCTGTTTATGAACGGGTTTTATTTCGTGAAAATAGAAAGTAAAGAAACGAAGGTTCTGCTGAAAATGGTCGTAAGGCATTAGTTAGTAGGTTAGTTAGTTTATGGAGGATCGGTGCGTGCTGATCCTCCTATTTTGTGTTTTTTAAATTTGGTTTAATTGAAATTGGATAGAATATGAAGCGGATTTTACAAATAGTGATCGCAACCTTGTCACTGTTGATTGGCCTGCTGGCGCAGGGACAAGACTGGGCAGGAATAACAGTGCCGGCGAATGCAGGTGAAGGGAAAGAATGGGAATTGCAGGAAGCACCTTCGGATGACTTCAACTACACATTCAATGCCGCATCTGAAAAAACCAATTTTGGTGACGATAAGTGGTACAATTTCTATCACAATGCCTGGGACGGTCCTGGAACGACCTATTGGAAGCATGACCGTGTTAAGGTGGATGGAAGTAACCTCGTAATTGATGCCATAAGGAATCCGAGCACAACTAAAATGAATGTGCCAGGGGTTAGTACCGGATGTATCACATCAAATAACAAAGTATTGTACCCTGTTTTTGTGGAGTCCAGTGTTAGTGTCGCCAATATCACTTTGGCTTCTGATGTTTGGTTACTAAGTCCGGACGATACCCAGGAAATAGATATTATTGAGTGTTATGGTGGTAAAGAAAATGGAAATGCCTTTTATGCCAAATTCATACACCTGAGTCATCATTCGTTTGTACGTTCCCCATTTCAGGATTACCAGCCAAGAGATAATAATAGCTGGTGGCAGAAAAGTGGAATCACGAGCTGGGGAGAATATTGCTGGAACAACGGGGCTAGAAGATATGTACGGATCGGTGTTAACTGGATCAGTCCTTTCCATTTTGAGTACTATATCGACGGTAATCTGGAAAGAGTGCTTTACGACAAGGCCTTTGCTACCAAAGTGAATGGTACATGGGTTTATACCTATCCGGGAATGACAAATGGCACCTTGAACATGTCGAACGGATATCAGGCAGTAACACAATATGCCAGTGGAGCAGAATATTCTTTTGAGACCCTGAAGGCTGCCAGTAATGTCTCTCAGACGAGTGTCATCGATCCATATAATTACCAGGGTGGAACAGGTTATACAAAGGAATTAGACATTATCATCAATGTAGAATCACAGGATTGGCACGTCAGCGCAGGCCGTACACCTACGGATGCAGAGCTTGCTAACCCAGCCAAAAACAGCATGAAAGTGGACTGGGTCAGGGTGTATAAGCCAGTAGTTGCCAAAGTAACGGGAGTAGAAGTGACACCAGAAACCATTACGGTTGGTGTGGACCAAAAACGACTGCTAACCGCTGCTGTGATCCCTCAGGTTGCAAACGATAAAGTGGTTGTGTGGAGTTCGGATAATACATCAATTGCTTCTGTGAATCCATCTACCGGCGAGATTACTGGTGTGGCTGTAGGAACGGCAACAATAACCGCGACAACCAATGATGGAGGTTTTACGGATGTATGTGTGGTCACTGTTCAGGCTGAGGCAGTAACTATATTGATACAGGAAATTGCTGTTTCTCCGTCTTCCAAGGATATAACTGTCAACCAGAATGTTCAACTGACAGCAACCGTGAGTCCGGTCGATGCGGATGATGCAACGGTGACTTGGTCATCGAGTCATCCGGCAATAGCTTCTGTGAGTGCGACCGGGTTGGTAAACGGCCTGGCTGAAGGGCAAGCTACGATCACAGCTACCTCCAATGACGCTTCAGGCAAATCAGCTACGAGTACCATTTCAGTCATTAACATGGTGGAAAAGTCCATTGAATTTGATGACCGTAACAAGTATCTGAATGCCACTTATGTGGTGGGTGAAGAGATAAATGTAACATGTTCATTCAATGCCGGAACAGGTAAGGTGCTCGACAATACGGGTGTTACTTTTTGGTTCAGACAAGTGCAGGCGGATTGGGTTGGTATCACCAAAGACGTTAAAGTTTCGGATTTGAGTGCATCTGGAAAATCCAGCGGTACGGCTACTGCAACTATTTCGCTGGCTGATGCTTTGCCTTCAGATCAAATTGGTACGGACTTCTACTTTTTGTGGATTACGATTACACCTGAGGGTGAAGCGCAATATGGTATACCGACTGGGGTAAATCCGGTCAAAGTTGTGGCCGGAGCACCGATAAGTGTTACCGGTGTTTCATTATCCAGAAGTACTGCAACCGTTGATGTGGGGGCAAACGTTTCTTTGACTGCTACCGTTACTCCATCCAATGCCACGAATAGAAATGTGATCTGGTCATCCAGCAATGCAGCAATCGCCTCCGTATCCAATGGGGTAGTGACTGGTGTGGCGGAGGGAACGGCGACCATAACTGCAACGACGGCCGATGGTGCTAAAACTGCTACTTGTACCGTGACAGTGAACAAACCTATTGTGGCAGTATCCAGCATTTCACTTGACCTCTCTTCGGTTGAAGTAAAACTGTCCGAAACTTTCACGTTTCAGCCCACTGTGTTACCGGAAAATGCCACCGACAAAACAATCACGTGGCAATCGAGCAACACGTCCGTTGCGACCATTGCTAATGGTGTGGTAACTCCGGTTTCGGTTGGACAAACGACCATTACAGCTACTTCCAACAATGCTAAAACGGCCACTTCTGTGGTGACGATCATTAGCCCACTCTCGTTGGGATCAGAGGCGATCGAACGATTCGTTTACCCTTCTCCGGCTGATAAATTCATTTCCTTCAGCGGCTTGCATGAAGGACAATACAAGGTGTTGGTTTATGATTTGATGGGAGTGGAGCGCATTTCACAGGAACTCTTTATCGCGGAGGATCGTCAGCTGGATGTATCCAAACTAACCAACGGAATTTACTTTCTCGATCTGGAAGGCAATGCCTCCAGAATATCATTTAAGGTAGTAGTAAAACATTGATTAATCCGTAAAAGCGAGGGTCAGCAAAAGCTGACCCTCTTTTTTTAGATGTTGCGAAAGGTTCTAATCGATATGAATTGTTTTACTCCATGTGGGTTCAGAATCTGAATTCTCCCAAACTTTAACTTCCAGAGTATAGCCACCCCTAGGCGATTGGCCTGCCTCAACAAACGTTATTTGAACGTCTGCATAAATAGGTCCTTTGGATTCCCATACCTGAGAACTATCTGCATCATTGAAGGTGGTTACAAACCAGCCAGCCTTTGAGGTTCCCTCATAAAAATATCTTACTCCTGAAAGTTTGACTTTGAGGTTCTTCCCCTGTGGTAGTTGGGCATTTAAAGAGAATAGTCTACCAGCATAAGAAGTCTTCTTTGGATCAAGAAGGTTTAACCCGTAAAGGCCAGTTTCGGGGAATAGGATGTCATCATTCTCTTCAGGGGACACGTTACCATCATCGCATAAATACAAAATCGAAGTGATCTCATTTTCGTTTAGGGTGTGGTCACCATTTTGGTCATTCCCGGATTCAACTTTTTTACCACCAAATTCACAATTGTCACCTGCTGGCTCGACTGTCAATCGATTGATCAGAATTCCAGTAATTGATCCATCACAAACATAACTGGTTGAGCTAACCTCATCCTCATCGAGCATGCCGTTTGCATTTGAATCAACGCCGGACTCAATTTTTATTCCACTATTCTCACAATTGCTTCCGGGCGATTCCGGTGATGTGGCTATCAAACTGATCAAACCATCCGTACCAATACCACCATCATGACCATCTACACCGTCCGTGCCATCTTTTCCATCACAGATAAATTCTGTGTCGATGATTTCCGACAGTTCCAATGTGTCATTCTCATTCTCGTCCACCCAAACCTCAATTCGTAATCCTCCTGCCTCACAATTTTCACCAGGTGGTTCATTTGAAATATTCAATAAACTTTTTAATAGGCTTGGTGTAGGCCGATCCTCCAAACATCCGAGCAGGAATAAGGAGCCAAGAAGTATGATGCAGTATTTTTTCATCGAAAGAAATCGTAGATTACTTTAAATATAATGGAACTGCATTACTTTCCCAAAACTGAATTGGGTGCGACCCTTTGATAGGAGTAAAGGGATTTTTTCACTTTTTCACCAACTCAAAAAAGTCCATCTTCGGTGTGATCCAGCTAAGAACCAGGGTGTCGCTCTGGCCAGTTGGAGTGAAGCGTACCTCAATGGTATGCCTTCCTATCTCCACTTCCCTGACGGCCTCCATGTCGTTTTCCCTGTTGCTGATCACGTCTGCTCCGTCCATTTGCATCAGCCCTTCACCTGTCTTTTGCAAACGAAACACATACCTGCCTGCTAAATCAATGTCAATCGTTCCTCTGAACCTGAGCGTTGATTTCGGTTTCAAACCCTCAAAATTATTTCCTATCAGGCTAATTACATTTGCAAACCCAATCTGTTTATTGGAGTTATCCGTGCGTTTCGGTTCTCCTTCCTGATCCAAAACATCCAGTTGAAACAATCCATCGGGTTGGTAGGTGATTGTGGTGACGCTTTCTCTTTCAGCTTTTAATGTAAACTGTTGGTTTCTCTCATGTAGGGCCAAAACCCAGTCGACCATCTTATTAATTTCAGCCGGCTTTAGCAAGGGGTGGGCGGACATAACACCGCCGTACCACAAGCCACTGCCACCTTTTGAGACCTTTGTGGCGAGCTGCTCACGGAGCATCCAGTCTCCCTTGTATTTTTTGGATATTTCGGAATAGGGTGGCCCAACGAGACGGTCGTGTATTCCGTGGCAATTGAGGCAGTCGTTTCGTAGAATCAGTTGAATGGCATTCTCTCTGTCTGGAGGTGATTTTGTTTCCTTAGCCGCTTTCTGACCACAGGAAACGATCAAAAGGGTATGTAGAAAGAGGCACCATGGGGTGAGAAATCGTCTGTGCATTTGTGTTTTGGTCGGTGTTGCCGACAATCAACGGGCAAGGTCCGAAATTAATGAATAATCAAATGATCCGGCTTAAACTCAATGGTAGGGTCTGCTAATTTGGCCTTGTCTACTTTCACAGATTCCTTGATGAATTTGGTGCCAATCACATAAGCTTTGGCATTGTTTACTCCGTCCACAGCGAGCAGTTGGTCCCCTTTGAAATACCAGGCTGAAAACTTGGTGGCTTCACCTTCTTCTTCACGAATGATGAGCTCATCATAGCCATCCGAAAGGCCAACCATTTGAAGTTTTACGTCATACTGATCCGACCAAAACCAAGGAATGGTGTCATACGTTGGGTTTTTACCGCAGATGTCCGCTGCGGCTACTTTAGCCTGATCCACGGCGTTTTGCACACATTCCAGCCGCACAAAGCGATGGTAATGAGGGTTGTGATGGTAGCTGCAATCACCAATGGCATAGATGTTTGGATCACTCGTTTGAGTCGTGGCAGCTACTTTGATTCCATTTTCTATTTCCAGCCCAATTTCTTTGGCCAGCTCCAGGTTCACCCGAATGCCCACACCCACAACAATGACTGCAGCTTCATATTTAGAGCCGTCCTGACAGGTAATGGTGTTCAGGCCATTACTCGTTTCTATGGAAACGACATTTTTTGAAGTGAGTACGTCCACACCGTTTTTGGCGTGGAGTTCCTGAAAGAAGGTTGACATTTCCGGGGCGGTCACCCGTGCCAATACCCGTTCTTCGCGCTCCAGAACGGTTACTGAAGCGCCCAGCTTTTTCATAGAAGCGGCAATCTCCAAACCAATGTAACCACCACCAATAATCACTACTTTTTTATTTGTTTCCGTTTGCATGGCAGACCGAATGTCATTGACATCCTTAGCCGTGCGTAATGGAAATAGTTTAGTCGCTGTATCGATACCCGGAATGGGAGGGATGATCGGTCGTGCGCCTGTGGCAATGACGAGTTTGTCATAAACCTGTGTTGTACCGTCACTTAACGTCACCAATCTCTCCGTTTTGTTTATGGAAGAAACCAGAATCCCAAGGCGCAATGTGATGTTCTCTTTTTCGTAGCTGAGCGGAGATTTCAGCGAATGTTTTTCAATCTCATCGTCCGTGGTGAGGTAGGCTTTCGAAAGCGGCGGACGGTGATACGGCAGGTTTGGATCCCCATCGTAAAGGATGATTTGTCCTTCCCAGCCTTCCTTTCTGAGCGCAAAGGCGAAGTTCACCCCGGCGTGACTCGCCCCAATGACTACACAAACGCGTTTGATGGATGCTTCCATGGTCGATGTTTGGATTAGTCGTTTGCTACGTGTAGCACCAAACCATCCAGTTCTTCTGTAATGTCGATCTGGCAACCCAGACGACTATATTCCGTCACGTAATCATCCAGTTCGAGCATGTCGGCTTCTATGTCGCCGGCTTTGCCCACCTTGTCAAAATAGTCGGCAGCCACGTGCACGTGGCAGGTAGCGCAGGAGCAAACCCCGCCGCATTCTCCCTCAATGCCCTGCACGTCGTTTTCCTTTGCCAGCTCCATGATGGTGCCCGACGAAGCTTCGGCAACAATCGTTCCCCCACTTTTCGTGATAAATGTAATCTTAGCCATGTATTCGTTTTTTTTTCTAGTGAATTTAAAGTTAATGTGCGTGGAATCTGACGTTGATGCTGTCATAGCCCACTTTGCGCTGAAATTCATCCCAATCCTCTACGTTTTCCTTGTATTCCAGCAGGTCGATGGATTTTACCTTTTCGGACAAAACAGCCAAAAGCGTTCTCAATATCTGACGGGCATGCGTGGCACCAAGGCATTTGTGGATGCCAAAACCAAAACCAACATGTGGGTTCATTTTGCGATCCAGATCAATTTCGTTGGGGTTTTCAAAGGTTGACGCATCCCTGTTGGCGGAAGCCCAGCAAAGCGAAACCCGCGTGTCCGCTTTCACGGCATGTTCGCACACTGCCGTGTCTTTGGTGGCCACACGCCCCATGTGGGTGAGTGGCGAAAAGTAGCGCACAAGTTCCTCCACGGCCTGAACGGCGATCTCGGGTTCCTTTTTTAGTCGTGCCAGTGCTTGCGGATGATCGGCCATGTAGGCGATGGTATTCGTTACCGCATTGATGACGGTATCCCGGCCACCGGCAAAAGTCAGGATCATCACGCCTTTCACTTCCTCCTTGGTCAGCTTCCGGCCGTCTATTTCTGACGCCAGCAATACCGAATAAAGATCATCACCCGGATGGGCAATAGCCTTGTCTATTTGAGCGTCGATGTAATCGTAAAGAATGGCAGCCTTTTTTCCATCTACGGGGCTGTCTTCACTACGGAAGACGTGCGTGCCCCACGAAATCCACAGCTCGGATTCCGCGTAGGGAATGTTGAGAAGCAAAGTCAAAGCGCGGGATTGAAGTTTCAGAGAAAAGCCTTCAACAACTTCCACCGAATCCATTGTCAGTACCTCATCTACCAGCTCGCTGATTATTTTGGTCAATTTTTCCTTGTATACCTCTTCGGTTTCAGGTCGTCGGAACCAGGCTTCTACCAACGCACGGTATTGAGAATGCATGGGCGGATCCACCTCGAAAGGAATCTGACGGGTGTCGCGGATGCTCACTTCCGAAGGTATCACAATGCGGCCGGGAGCAGCTCCTGATTGGAAGGTTTCAGCATCCTTGGCTGTCTTGCGGACGTCCTTGAGGCGGAGAAGCATCATTACAGGATCATCCTGATCATTGACATGGCCATAACCCTTTTCTTCACGGGCTTTCTCAAACGGATCGGGTAGTGCACTTTTTTTCATAGACGCTTCAGTTTCAATGGTGTTTGGTTGTGGTGTACTGCCCATTCTGTTTCCGCTGATGGAAGCAATTGAGCACATTTTCCACGTTGCAAAGTACGACAGACGCTAAACCGAAATCTTTATGTATTTTGATGAATTTATATGGTATTCTGTTTACATAAACATGGTGAGGGTATTCTTGTTGATTGTAAAGAGAATATTTGGGTGTTGTCTCAGGTGGAAACACCCGACAGCACGGTAAAAAGCCAGCGACCACAAGGACGTTGTTTTTAAAAGAAGAAAGGGTTAATTTAGGAAAATCATAGGGGATGTTGCTGATGGATCCTTTACAAACTGGGAATACTAATAAGCAGCCAAGATAGCCCTAAGCTCCTGCGCACTATCAATAATACCGCGTGCATCCAATCCATTGAGTTTGGTGAGTTTTCCTCCAACTCCTAACCCGGCCGCACCGGCCTCCATCCATTCTCGTGCATTTTCGTTTCCAATACCACCCACTGCAAACATGGGAATATTGTCTAGTGGCGCTCTCACTGCCTTCAAATAATCAACCCCAAATAAATCGGCAGGAAATAGCTTAACAATATCAGCTCCGAAACTAGCTGCATCGACAATCTCTGTGGGGGTCAAAGCACCCATCAGCACTGGGAGGTTATTTTCGTGAGCATATACTGCAATTCCCTCATTGGCATTAGGGGTGACTAAAAATTGAGCACCGGCTTTCAGTGCCTTTTCCGCTTTCTCTCTGTTGATCATAGTACCAGCACCAATTAGCACCTCAGGATAATTTCTGCGCGCGGCTTTTATTTCATCCTCAAAGCCAGGTGTGTTGGATGTGATCTCCAGAACACCCACACCGGCAGAGACTAACGCCTCTACAATCAGCGGAACCTTTTTTTGATCATCGCTTCTTATGATCACTACCAGCTTTTCGGCCAGAATCCTTTCTGTTACTTGTTTCCTTGTCATCTGATTACGTGTCCTCTGTTTTTTCCTTCTACCACTTCCATGATTTCATTTTCGCTGCTTGTATGCTGATCTCCAATGATTGTGTGCTTAAGGGCAAATGCAGCCGTTCCAAAGTTAATAATTTCTTCTGGTGACCAGTTTTTTGCATATCCGTGCAGGCAACCTGCGGCAAATGCATCCCCCGTTCCCAGGCGATCCCTGATATCAACTGAAAGTGGTTTTGATTTATATATTTCACCTTGAGAGTGGATAAACCCCTGAAGGTCATTGTGGCTGGCGGAGTGATGCTTACGATCTGTAAAACACAGCTCGTCTATGCCAAACCTGGTGGCAGATACTCGGATGGCTTCTTCTGTATCTGTAACCTGATCATCATAAATATCATTAATTGCTCCGGTATTTCCCAGGAGCAAATATATGTGTGGTATGGCTTTCTCAAAGAAAACCCTGGCTTCTGATGAACCTTTCCAAAGTGTCCGTCGATAGTTCATATCAAAAGCAACTTTAACGTTCTTTTTGCTTGCCTGCGCCAATAATTCCAGCAAAAGCTCTCGACAGTTTTCAGTAAGTGCCGCTGTTATTCCTGAAGCAAATAGCCAACTCACGCCTTCCAGCAAATGATCCCAATCAAAATCTCCTTTGTGGGATTTGCTGAAGAGAGAACCCTCACGGTCATAAATCACCTTGGAAGGGCGAATAGAAGACCCCAATTCGATGAAATAAGTGCCTAGACGACCTTCGGTTCGCAAGATGCCCGATGTGTCAATTCCGTAACTTAACAGAGAATGCTCGCAAGCATCTCCAATGTCATTATTGGGTAGTTTGGTTATAAAGCAGGCATTATGTCCCAATTGGGATAGGGATGCAGCCACATTCGATTCTGATCCAGCAAATGAAACATTCAGTAGATTGCTTGTTTTTATCCTTTCGCCTGGCTGAAAAGGCGTAAGCCGCAACATAATCTCGCCGAATGTCAGAAAATTCATAGTCTATCAGTTCTGTTGTATGGATGCTTTCTCAATAAGATGAAATGTATTTAGTGTCATCCTACCTGCAATATTTACATGTTATTTGTTAAATAAAGATGAAAAATGGGTTGTTCATTGCTTTTCTGACAAGTTGAGAGAATAATCACTTAGTGATAATGGATTCCTTAGCGAAACAAAATGACTTAAAATGTAGGCTAAATTATTTATTCACTTGGTTACGAGTGGAATTTTTCCGTTTTCTGCTTATGTTGAACTATCGATTAGTATTAAAGAGTTGATATATATTATTACATGTCTATCTGATTTTTCTGTACATTTTCCTAAACTCCAGCGGCGTATAGCTTTTAAACTTTTTGAATTGCTTATAGAAAAAGGGGAGGCTTTCATAACCGCATTGGTAGGCGATTTCTGTCATTTGCTTGTCCGTTTCCAGGATTAATCTGCTGGCTATATTTACCCGGTATTCGTTCAGAAATTCGAAGAAGGGTTTGTGCATGGTTTTGCTGAAAAACCGCGAAAAAGCCTGCTCGCTCATGTGCAGCAAATCTGCAATTTCGGCAAGCTTGATTTTCTCTTTGTAGTGATCCTTTACAAAGAGTTGAACCGACTCCAGCCTGTTGGTTGTGGTGCTGGTTTGGTCATAGGAATAAGAAGCCCCCGCTATCCATTCGTATTGTGTGTGTTGGGCTACAAAGTCGAGCAACTTAATAAATGCGAGGTATTGCTGAATGGTTTTCGTTTCAACCACTCGATGCATGATACTGGAAACCTCAGGCACGAGATCAGGTTTAATATAAAGGCCTCTGTGCGACTTGCTCATTAGCTGATTGATTCTTTCGAAGACGGGCAGATCACTGATCGTTTCCTTTCGCCATTGAATCACCAGCGAACGGCATTTTCCTTCATTATCATCACCACTCTTCCAGCAATGCGGCAAATTGCTTCCCAGCAAAACCATATCGCCCTGATTGAAATCCGAGATGTTGTTGCCCACATACCGGATCCCCGATCCTTCCAATATCAGAGTGAGTTCATACTCGGGATGAAAATGCCAGGGAGCCTCAAAATGGTCTTTTGAATAGATAAAAGCATGGATGGCTTCTTGCTCCTCAAGGGCAATTTTTTCCAGAATGGCCTTCATAGTACTATCCTATTTAATGTGTGATTCGGAGCGATACCCCTTAATTGGATACAAAATAACATATTTTATTATCAAAATAGGTGAACACCAAGAGAAGAGAAGGCAACAATTTTGTAAGCTGTAAGGATTGTGCATGCATATTGATGGCGCGATCTCGCAGGAAAGTAGTACGAGCAATTAAAAGAGAATATGAGCATAAAAGCCAAAGCAGCAATAGCCACAGGAGATGGGAAGTTTATCATTGATACGATCACTGTCGGAGACCCTCAACCGGATGAAGTATTGGTGCAAGTCAAAGCCGCAGGACTCTGCCACACCGATCACGATTCATTGAATTGGGGCAAGCCCATCGTGCTTGGTCATGAAGGAGCCGGCGTGGTGATTGGCATTGGTTCGGAGGTAAGCAAAGTGGCCGTCGGCGATAAAGTCATTCTCAACTGGGCCACTCCTTGTATGAAATGCTTTCAATGCCAGGAGGGCAATCAGCACATTTGTGAAAACAACTCACCCGTTACGGCGGGTGGAAATGGCTTCACACCTGGTCATGCGCATTTGGAAGGAACCAAATGGAATGGCAAGTCGATCGAACGATCCTTTAACATCGGGACACTTGCTGAATATACCCTGGTAAAAGAATCAGCCTGTGTGAAAATGGATGGAGACTTGCCCATGCCTTCAGCGAGCATTGTGAGCTGCGGGGTAATGACCGGTTATGGTTCGGTTGTTAATTCTGCTCAACTCAAAGCGGGCAGTTCTGCTGTGGTGTTGGGAACAGGCGGGGTAGGGCTCAATGTCATTCAAGGCTGCCGTATTTCAGGTGCTGCGAAAATCATTGCCATCGACATCAATCCCGAGCGATTGGAAATGGCCAAAAAATTTGGCGCCACACACACGATTGTTGCCGATAAAGCAGATAAAGGCTTGATTCAAGCGTCAGAAAAAGTGAAAGCGATGACCGGTAGGCGTGGAGCAGATTACGCCTTTGAGTGCACAGCCATCCCCGCTTTAGGCGCTGCACCACTTGCCATGATCCGAAACGCTGGAACCGCCGTTCAGGTCAGTGGCATAGAGGAAGAGATCACCATCGATATGCGTTTGTTTGAGTGGGACAAGATTTACATCAATCCACTTTATGGAAAATGCCGTCCCGAAATTGATTTCCCTAAATTGGAGCAACTTTACCATAAAGGCGACCTGATGCTGGATGAAATGATCACTAGAACGTATCCACTTGATCAGCTACAGCAAGCATTCGAGGATATGCTGGCAGGTAGAAATGCCAAGGGTGTAATTGTGTTTGACTAATGACGAAATCGAGATTTCATACCACCGAACTTTCCAATCCGGCTTTCGAGATGGATGGATTGCGTTTTATCACCGTGAAAACACCAAACCTCAAAGGTCGCGGTGATATCTGTGTTTTTGTACCCAAAGGAGTGGAAACGAAAGATTTGCCCGTGGTGACTTTACTTCATGGTGTTTATGGTAGCGCCTGGGTTTGGGCCTTTCTGGGTAATGCCCACGGTATTACTCAAAAACTGATTGATACGGGTAATATTCGTCCGATGATTCTGGCCATGCCTTCCGATGGGCTTTGGGGCGATGGTTCTGGTTATATGGCTCACGAAGGACCTGATTTCGAAGAGTGGATTGCCGAGGATGTGCCAGCGGCAATCTTGGAAAACATTCCTCAGGCAAGCGAAAAATCAAAACAGTTCATCTCGGGTTTATCCATGGGTGGTTTTGGTGCTTTGAAGATCGGTTCTAAATACGGCAAGCAGTATGCTGGTATTTCGGCTCATAGTTCCATTACGGAAGTGGGTCAGATGAGTTTGTTTGTAGAGGAAGCTTTGGAGGCCTATAAACAACAGGAACGAGCGAACGAAGACAGTTTTACCAGCATCATTCAGAACAGAGAAAACCTACCGCCGCTTCGTTTCGATTGCGGAAAATCCGATGAATTGATCGAACACAACAGAACCTTGCACCAACAATTGGAATCAGCACAAATCAAACATACCTATCAAGAGTTTGAAGGCGGCCATCAATGGGAATACTGGCAGGAACATTTGGTGGATACGTTGTTGTTTTTTGATTCACTACTCTAGTAAAAGCATTCGCTTAAAGGGTGGTTTTTATGTTGTCCCGATCATCAATTGTAACTCGACCGGTATTCATTAGGGGTTTTTGTCAGGTACTTTTTGAATTGTCGATGAAAGAAAGACATATTTTCATAGCCACATTGTAAAGCGATGTGAATCAGTGGGTGATCACTCTCCTGTAGTATCTGGCAGGCCTTTCTGATTCGATATTCATTAAGATAGTTTGTAAATGACTTATTGAATTGTTTCTTGAAGTACTTACAGAAGGACACATTGGTCATGAAGGTGATTTCGGCCATGTTGGCAATACAAATGTGCTTGTTAAAATTGGTTTCTACATACTTAAGGATATCCACCACACGATGATCATTGGTTTCATTCCAGATGAAATCATCGCCCAGACCACAAAGTGGATCACTCGATTTATGCTTGGTAAGCAGGTTGAGAATATTCAAAAACGTAAGGATCTTCTCTGTGCCATCTTGTTGAAGTAGCAGATCCATCTGACGGACAATTTGGTCCGTCTCAGCTGTTTGCGGAAAATGCAATCCCTGTTGCGCTGCTTTGATGAGCTTATTTATTGCTCTAAACTCGATCAGGTTATCCAGAAGCGGTTCCAGCACCTTTGGTTTCCACTGAATACAAAGGGATGACACACCTTCACTGTATCCTTCACTGTTTTTCCAGGCATGCGGCAGTGTAGTACCTAACAGCACCAAATCCCCGGCTTGATAATTATGGATACTATTGCCGACATATCGAATTCCATTGCCCTTTTTTATGTAGGTCAGTTCCAACTCGTCATGATAATGCCAAGGTGATTCAAAGCAATGATTGTCATAAATGAAGGCATAAATAGAACTGTTTAATTCATGAGGAATAAGTTCCAGGCGTGCTTTCATGAGTAGTAAATTGTTCTTGTATGAGGTGTAAATTTAGTGTATATGATAATATAGTACATAAAAAGTAAAATTGTGTACTTAGTGTCACTTCGGATCGAAGAATACCTTTGATAAAATAATTTGGGAATTATGGAGGTATTATGCAGCGGACTAAATGTTGTGGACTTGCTTGTTTCCACCCCTGAGCACATTCGGTCTGGTCAGAAGAATGAATGCGAAAAAATACTCGTACAAGGAGGAGCACCAGCAGGCAATGCAGCTTGTGGACTTGCTTCACTGGGCCATGAAACTGGTTTTATCGGTTACTTCGGAGAAAACACACTAAGCCAAATTGCCAGCCATGAACTCCTGAGACATGGGGTGAGCGATCGTTATTTTCATTCAAAACCCTCAGCCAATCCGGCTATTGCAATTGTGCAGATAAATGCATCAGGAGAACGCACCGTACTTTATTCCATGAATGGCTATTCACCTTTTGCCATAGCCGATTTGGATGAGACCATTTTCCACGATTGTAAGTTACTACTCGTGGATGGTTATGATGTTGAAATCAATACCTATTTGCTTGAGAGGGCCAAAGCATTGAATATTCCAAGTATTCTGGATATTGAGAAAGCCGAATTGACTGTGATGACAAAAATGATTCGGTTGGCAAGTCACGCCATTTTGCCACTTGATAGTTGCCAATTTTTTACAAATGAACGAGAACCGGAGAAGTGCCTGATGAAAGCAGCAAGCCTCACTTCCGCACAATTAGTTATTACCGATGGAGCTAACGGCTCATGGGCGATGGACAAGGAGAAAATTATTCACCAGCCATCTTTTAAGGTTGATGTGATAGACACAACTGGCTGTGGAGATTCCTTTCATGCGGCATATGGATCTGCCTTGATTCAGGGGATGGCCCTGAATGAAAGGTTAGCCTATGCAAGTTTCTATGCCTCTCAAGTGGCGCGACATTTTGGAGGCAGGACGCACTTGCCAGATAGAAGTTTTATGGATGAAAATTTTAAGAAAACTGAATTATCAAGATCATGAATACTGATTTAAGAATCGGCCATGCCGCTGGGATTGTGAGCCATTTATTTGAGCAGGACATTCGACCTGCAGTACCAGCATACATTTCCAGAATTGGATTGATTGGCATTGGTCTGGAAGAACATTTTGACTGGAGCACGATTCAACGAGACCATGCCGTAGCTAAGGCCGAGTTACAGCGCATACTGCCGGCAGATCGCTTCAAAGTGTTTACAACAGAGACCATTCAGACCAAGGAAGAAATCTTAACGACACTTCAGGAGATGCATCGTCGTGAGGTGGATGGTTTGATCATTTATCAGGGTTCCTTTATTGCTGGCGACCTGGCAGCAACCCTATCGAGGTGGCTCGTTCAGAATCCTATGCCAGTTCTTAGCTGGTCGCACGATGAAATGACTGGAGGCAGACTTTCGAATAATCGATTGTGCGGGCAGAATTTCCTTTTGAACATATTCAATTCCAGTGGGGTGAAGTACTCCTGGATCTTTGAATCACCAAAATCCGATACACTTCAGGATCACATCATGACTTTTGCGAAGGCGGTTTATGCCAAAGCATCTATCAATCAAAGAACCATCGGTATGATCGGGGGATTTCGGGTTCCTGGGTTCTATGATTGTGAGCTCAATGAAATGGATTTACTCAAACGATTCGGGATTGAAGTAGATCGGGTTGATTTTGAAACGATATGGGAACATGGAGAGAAGTTCACAGACTTTCAGATTTTAGAGATTAAAAATGAATTGCTCAATCACCCCTATTGCAAATTCAACAATGTGATTGATGAGCAGATAGAAAAGTCCATTCGTTTGTCCCTTTCAATTGCGGACTATTGTCGAGAAAAAAAATACATTGGTATAGGCCTTAAAAACTGGCCTGAATTATTTGATCACTACGGAATATCCGGTGATGGAGCAGGTTCGCTGATTCAGGATTTAGGTATTCCTGTAGCTGATGAATCAGACATGGGCGCCCTGGTGACAATGGTTTTGATGAATCAGGTGAGCTTCGGAGAAGCTGTACCCACGCTAGTGGATTTGTCGCTGATTGATCGGTTGAAAAACAGAATAGGATTCTGGCACTGTGGAGGTGCACCTACTAAATTAATTAATCCTGAAACCGGTTTTGAAGTGAGAAATCACAGTATTCTGGAGAATTATAGTGTGGAAAGTAGCATGGGTATGCTGCTGGAGTTTTTACAAAAAATAGGCTCGGTGACCATTGCCAAATATCAATATCCTGATGCCGGAAAGGTATTGCTGTGGGAAGGCGAAATCAATCCATCCAAAATGGCATTTCGGGGCAGTTATGCCGAAATACAGCCAAAAGCGCACAGGGCAGAAGCAATCTTGTCCACAGTTCTCAATAATGGTCTGGATCATCATTGGATCATAGGTAGAGGACATATTCAAAATGAATTAAATGAGCTTAATCATTGGCTCGATATTGCAACGATTAAAATTGGCACTTCTAAAGAATACTTACATGGTCACAGCAATTAATCCAACAGCAACCACACGCTTTGATGAAAATTTCCTCTCGCTAAAAGAGCTTTTCGATACGTATAGATCTACGCGTAGATGTCTTGCCGCCTTCAATGTGAATGACATCTATGACCTAAAGGCGGTGGTAGAATCTGCAGAGGAAATGAGCACCAACGTAATGGTCATGACCTACCCTCCGGTAGCAGAACTCATCACGCCAGAGGTCTTCAGATCAATGGTCGATGGGTTTAAAAAAAGGCCGAAGATTAATATTTACCTCCATTTGGATCACAGTACATCTGTGGCCTTATGCAAACGTGCCATTGATGCGGGCTATGATTCGGTCATGTTTGATGGATCGCAATTGTCCTTAGAAGAAAACATCAGGCAGACAATGGAGGTTACGGATTATGCAAGGGGTACAGGGGTTGTTGTGGAAGCAGAAATTGGAAAAATTATGGGTCGTGGTGTGATTGTCAATTCTGAAGATGATTATTTGGCAAGTGTGGCTGATGTGAAGTTGCTCTATGAACAAACGGGAGCGGATATCATTGCAGTTGGTATTGGTACTGCTCATGGTTTTACGCCTACTGAGCCTAAGATTCGATTTGATAGACTTCAGGAGATTGCTTCGGCTATTCAGGCACCACTCGTGTTACACGGGGGCACAGGAATTCCTGATAAGGATATTCAAAAATCCATTCAAATGGGGATGAGTAAAATCAACATAGGAACCATTGTGCATAGCACCTACATGAAGTACACCAAAATGGAGTTGGACAAAGCGGGTGATTCTGCCTATCCACCATTCATTATGAAGGAAGTATTGCCAAAAATAAAGGATGTAGTAAAGGATCGACTAAATGCTGTGAATACGTGACACCAGTCTATATAGAATCTTCGTGTGGTCTACTTCCAGTCTATAGCCAAAACCTATGATTACCATTATTCAAGGCCATTTTTACAAAAAAAATGGAGTGTTTCCCTTTTGTGGGCTAAATGATTTTCAGAATGAAAAAATTACTTTGGATTTGTCTGATTGCATGGAGTAGCAACACCATTGCACAGCCTAATACGATGATTTATCATCAGGAGAACAACCAATTGGTTCGTGACCTAAGTGGTATGAACTGGACCATGAAAATGATGCTTCCAGGAGAAGGCGTCAAGATGGGTTTGCCGCAGCTTCCACCTGAGGATATCGAAACGCTTGTATGGAATTATGCCCAGGTGCCAGGCGATGTGTATACGGACCTTTGGAAGGTGGGGGCAATTGAGGATCCGTATTTTGGCCGCAATAGTGTGAAGGCACAATGGGTTCAACAATACGAATGGTGGTACGCCGTACAGTTCAATGTGACTGAGAATCCCGCCGATCGATTGGTGGATGTCGTTTTTGAAGGTGTGGATTATGCCTGTGAAGTATGGCTCAACGGCAGCTATCTGGGCAAACATGAGGGAGCTTTTTCGGGATTTTCATTTAATGTAAACCATGCGCTCAGAACATCACATGAGTTTCTGGCGGGTAGAAATATATTGATGGTCAAACTTGATCCACCTCCGAGAGTCAATGCATTGGTAGCGGGAAAGAAAACACCTTGGTTTGGAGATTACTGGAGAGATCTTGTTCCGTTTGGGATCGTTCGACCTGTGAAGCTGGTATCTACCGGAAAGGTAAGATTGGCTGATGTTTATGCGAATACTACTGTCAATAAAGACGGTTCCGCGGATGTCAAGTTGGAAATTATGGTTGAGAATACATCAAGTCAAGTCCGAGAAATGTCCTTTTTTGTGTCGATGGAAGGAAAGAATTTTGAAAGTAAAGTGGAGACGATCGAATTTACCCAAACGATCCTTCCGGGGAAGCAAAAACTTATTAAAGCCATTCATTTGGATGATCCACAGCTTTGGTGGCCTTGGGATATGGGAAAACCAAATCTATACACGGCAAAATTAATTGTGAATGAAAGGGATGTGAATCATGATTACAAGGAGATCACTTTTGGTATCCGGGAAGTCACCTCCAAATGGAACCCCGGTTTTGAAAAAGGAGTGGATGTAAGTTTTCCACGCTCTACCTACATCAATGGGAAGTTTCACTTCATTCGATCCGCTTGTTGGGGTGGTCCACCAGACATATTTGTGGGCCGTACTTCCATAGAAGAATACAAGGAACTAATCGTTTTGGCTAAAGATGCGAACATGAACAACATCCGAATTTTCGGATGGCATCAACCTGAAATACCGGAATTCTATCAGTATTGTGATGAAATGGGAATCACCATATGGCAAGATATGATACCTCTTGGTACAGGAAACTTACCGAATGAAGAGGAGCGACTTGCTGGGATATTTAATGAAGCGGTTAAGGTGATCAAAGAACGAAGAAACCATCCCTCCCTCATTATGATGGAAGGAGGCGAGGAAATGCTACTAAGGACGAGAGATCCCCTTTTTGGAAGGTCTTTTTTGGAGCGTTTGGGCGATTCATTACAGGCCTACGCCAACTTGCCGTATGTACCTGATTCCCCCTTGACCTGCGCTGTTTCTCAAGCTGCTGGATATAAGCCAAAAGAGGCTGTGCATGCTTTGAGATACTTTTATGATATGGGTACGTTTTTGCATGAAGATTGGTATCAGACGCTGGTATTTCCAATCATTCCCGAATTTGCCATAACTTCCGTGCCGTCCGTTGAAAGCTTGAAAAAGTTTATTCCAGCCGACGAGATATGGCCTCCGGGACTGAGCTGGGGACATCATTGGGCGGATTTGACACGACTCAGGATGCAGAACTGGGATGTGTTTGGAAACGAAATGACAGGTTCTTTGGATCAGTTTGTAAACGCATCGCAGGATGCGCAAGGCATTATTTTTCAGAATGGAATAGAATATTTTCGAAGACAGAAACCAAACCTTAGTGGAATAGCGCTTTGCCATTTCATAACCTACTGGCCCGATATGAAATGGGGTATCGTAGACAACTATCAACAACCAAAACGTTCCTATGATTTTGTGAAAAAGGCCTATCAGCCAGTTTTGGTGAATTTTGAATTCGCCAAACGAAGATGGAGCAATGACGAACCCTTCGTAGGTTCAATTTGGGTGGTTAATGATCTGTTTGAAAGCTACCAGGATTGCAGTTTGCGAATGGAAATAAAGGGGGATGAAGGAAAGGTATTGCTGAAAAAAAGTTTTGAGATATCCACTATCGATGAAAATAGTGCCAAATCCTTTTTTGATATAGATGCACCTGTTCTTAAAGGAGTAATGGATAAATTTTATGTGTCTTTGGTACTAACAAACAAAAAAGGAAAAGTGCTGAGCGCCAATAATTACTTCTTTTTAATAGGCGATCAGGCGGCAGCCACGAGCGCATTCAACGAAATGGGAGCGAAGAGAAAGGCCATTGAAGCAAAATACCATTACGGCAATTATTATATGTTTTTTGACGAAATGCGGAGAGAAAACGGGAAGGATTATCAGAGCGGAACTGAGCGCCCCAAAGCCTACGGTTTTCCTATGGAATAAGAGCGTGGTTACATAATTGTTGCCAATTCTACTTGATACTATCTTTTATTGAAAATCATAGACTGTTTCAATTGGTAGTTTGTGCCAATTCCTGCGTGATTCGATCGGCTTCTATTTTCATGTAGTTGCCTTTGGCGATAATCAAAACCCCGACAATCAAAATAGATAAACTAATAACCAGCACGTTTATACTCTTTCTAGAAGCACCTTTCCATTCTTTGGTCAAGACACCATTCACATTTGCAATCATAATAGCTCCTGTTTCGAGAATGGCAAAGCCAACAGATGTGCCTAATTCCCCCAATTTGAATGCACCCAAGCCGTAGATTACAAGTGCTGCATCGTGAAAAAGGGCCATCGCAAGGATTAAAAGCAAACCAACGAAAGCACCTTTTCCGGTGTAATTTCCCCAGGTTTTCCGTTTGGTCAGGGTATAAATGAAATAGGTCATGGTGGATAAGGCTGCTCCCATGAAAATAGGTAAGAGTACAGCTAGTCTTGCGATCCAGGGTTCATTGCCGTATTGGAGCTGAGCGACTTCCCCAATTTTTCCAATATTGTTGCCGACATGGTAGGATAAGTTGAACCCGGCTGCACAGACCGCCCCAAAAACACACAGCAAAATGCCGGTTTTCATCGTTTTGGGATCTCGTTGCAATCCGTTTTCTGGGTTTTTGCTTTTGTCTCTGAGGACACCTGCATATCCATTTAAAGCAATTCCGGACACGATAACAAAAATGCCCAATAGCATCACGTTTCCAATGTCCGTGCCGATCACACTTGTTTTTCCCTCTGGAACAAGAATAAGTGGCAAAACTGTATCTATTGAAGTAATAACCCCTAGAAATAAACTAAAGGCCAGTGACATCCCGATGGAAGAAATGCTGAAACCCCACATCATATTGCCTATACCCCAGCAGAAACTCATCGCAAACATGGCAAAGAAAATCCAGGTGGGGATGTGGCTATAGATGCCTCCTAAATCATTGACGAGCAAAAAGGTGGTTGCTAAAGGAATGACGATCATGCCGAAGAAGAAAAAGCCTCCCCAGGTGTTTTCCCATGCGTAGTTCTTCGTGTATTTCGATGGCAAGGCATAGATGCCCAATAGCAGAGCAGATACGAAGGCATAAATGATTCCTAAAGTCATAATTCATCAAGATTAGAATGAAAGCGATCGCTTTCTTTTATGGATAATTGTCAATAATGTACTCAGTAGAAGAGGCAAAAATGTCATTTTTTCTTAATTGTCCAAATGAGTCAAGTTTTTGTCTAGTTTCAATCGCGGGACGCTAGAATCGCGTGTTGTTCATTTGTGATTCCAAAAATGTAACCCTATGAATCATATGCACAGCTTTATGGTCTGCTTCCTTCTAACTTTCTCAAGTTTTGTTGTGCAAGCGCAGCTATTTAATGGAACGATCAAGGACAATCAAACTGGAAATGCCCTACAAGGAGTTTCGGTCTTGTTGGTGGAGGACAATCAAACGACATTATCTGATATCAACGGCGTTTTTAGTGTGACAGCCGCCGATACCAATGTGAAAACAATTCGGTTTGAGTTGGATGGATATATGTTTGAAGAGCAGTTCAAGGTTTCGCCTTCTGCCAGTCTGGAGATTACGTTGCGTAAGGCAATTAAAAGTGCCGCAAGCATTCGTGAGGAAGGGTATGTAGCCAATGGTTGCGATCCGGATGTGCCCAACGATGCTGAATGGAATGTAAATTTTGTACAAAGTGATTTAAAAGGTGATTTGGCACCCGACATAAATTATACCCGTCGAGATCCCAGCGCTGTGATCAGCGCCAATGGAAAATACTATGTTTGGTACTCCTATAGCAACTCGTACGGTGAAGGCAAAACGGCCCCCTGGGATTTAAACGATATTTATTATTCGACCTCTGCGGATGGCGAATCATGGACAGAACATGGCGCGGCAGTGACCAGAGGAGAAGCAGGGGCCTTTGACCATCGTTCTGTTTTCACCACTGAGATTTTCGTTCACGAAGGCAAATATTATCTGGTTTATCAGGCTGCTGCTGATGAAGCAGGCGTATTGAACCGAAATTTTGTTGGCATGTCGTATGCCGATTCGCCTGATGGCCCGTGGACAAAGGTTGCCGAGCCGGTACTTCGTCCAACGTACACGGACAAGCTGTTTTTCGACAACAACGCCGTTCACGATCCGTGTATCATCTTTTATCAGAACAAATTCAGCCTTTATTACAAAGGAGAATGCAGCTGCTTCGATAATTCAGGATGTCAAAGGTGGTGCAATCCTGTTTGTGGTCTTGGAAAGCAAGTGAAATGGGGTGTGGCTATTGCCGACAATCCAACCGGCCCCTATGTGAAATCCGATCATAACCCAATTACCAATACAGGACACGAGGTGATGGTATGGAAATACAACGATGGGGTGGCTATCCTTCAACATCAAGATGGCCCGGAGGCGCAAACCATCCAGTTTTCTCAGGATGGACTCAATTTTGAAATTCAAGGAAGCGCCACCAACCTACCGGAGGCTGCTGGCTTGTATCGTCCTGAAAATCCGGGAAACGACCCGCATGCTGGTATTCAATGGGGATTGTGTCATGTGTTGCGATGGGATGGAGGCACTCCAAAAGGTTGGATGCATTTGAAAAAATTCGAAATCAAAAAAGTAAACGCTACGGGAATGTTTTTGCAGGCAGACACCATTTATATGAATATCGGTCAGACGCGAACGTTAGACCCGGTATTTAAGCCTTTGGAGTCTACATCCAATCTGACGGTAACAAGCAGCAATGAGTCCGTGGTTAAGGTGATAGCTGACGGGGCTCTGGAGGCCTTGACCTTGGGTTTTTCTAAAATAACAGCAGCGACGGTTTCTGGAGGCTATTCTGACATCATCGTCGTAAAGGTCACGGATAAACAAATAGAGAAAAAAACGATGACTGTACAGGCAGAACAATTCACGAGCACTGGAAATCTTGACGGGGAGAATTATGGCGGGCCTGATGGAATGGGCAAGACCGGAACCGGAGTGAATTTTGTCAATAAAAATGACTGGGCAAAATACAATGTGACTGTCCCTTTTGATGGCAGTTATTATGTGGATTATTTGGTTAGTACACCATCTGACAATGCGGAAGTGCAACTGAAGCTTGGAGAAAGAATGCTAAATACGGAGAACGTAACCAATAGTGGTGGGTGGAGTAGTTTTTATACTTTGCCGGGTTCAGGTACTTTTTTTTTGAAGAAAGGGGCAACTGAAATCACCATATTTGCTTCCGGAACGAATGATTGGCAATGGAATATGGACAAGTTTACGCTCTATTCAGAACGGGAATCGGTTGCTGCTGCCAAAGTGATCTTAGAAAGCCTAAGTCTGAGTTATGATTCAGCCAAATTGGTCATAGACTCTGTGGTGACTGTTTCCGTTCAATTCACACCGGAAGATGCAGAAGACGTGAATCTAACCTGGAGCTCTTCCGATGCTGCTGTTGCCTCGGTAGCAAATGGTATTATCACTGCTGTTTCTGCTGGCATTGCGGTAATTACGGTTTCTGATGTGAATACGACTATTAAAACCACCATGATCGTGATCGTAGAAGAGAAAGAGGTGATCATTGATCCTCTAGACCCTCTTGCACTTGCTAGGGAGAGACCTGCCATATATCCTAATCCGGTTACTGATCGATTGTTTTTACCACAGGGTATTTCCAGTTTTCAACTGTTTGATACAACAGGAAAAGCAATAAAGGCTTCTGTTAACAATGGAGTTAACCACACTCAGGCAGATGTGTCCATTCTCAATA
The DNA here is from genome assembly GCA_964353015.1 of uncultured Marinoscillum sp. Classification (GTDB taxonomy): domain Bacteria; phylum Bacteroidota; class Bacteroidia; order Cytophagales; family Cyclobacteriaceae; genus JAMZMI01. The sequence continues at coordinate 45,107 of CAYGUA010000034.1, forward strand.
AAGGGATCTATTTCGTGCGGTTCAATCTAAAGGGTGAGCCATATACCTATAGGGTATTGAAGAATTGAGGGTTTTTGCACCAGATGGACTTAATTCACATCTAAATTCCCTCCAATTCCTTCAAAGCAACACCTAAAACATGTTTGGAAATTTCATCGAGTGATTCTTTAGCGCCTTCAAAATGATAGATGCTTTGCATGTGGTACATCTTTTCCCCGGGTTTCAATTCTTTGGCACTGGATGACGTTTCCACTTCATAGAATGGCCAGTTGCGATCGAGTGGTTCATTCACTTCTCCATTGAATATATTGATCACATCACCAGCGTAAGGATCGTCATTTCCCCATTGTGAGTTGACATAAAGCGAGTCATCTTCGAAACTGTATTTGACGATATTCAATGAGTTTAATTCAGGGGAATAGCTGCCGAACACATTCTTGCAATAGCGTGGAAGCACCCCGATTTTATTCAAATACTTGGCATCCGCTTTGTAAAACAGGACCTTCTCTGTGAGTTGTATTCGGTCTTCAGTCAGCTCCGTGAAATAGCTAGTCACTGAATCGGCCTCTTCTCGAATGGGGATAATTACCCAAGTGTTGGGCGCGGGGAGCATGCAGCCCAAATCCCAAATGGAAAGGAGTCCGGTCTCTTTTTTCCATTGTTCTTTTCCGGTGTTCCTGATTTCCGTTTCGGCACTGAATGCTACCATTGAAATCCCTTCAGGTAATTTCACATCGAGTGTAGTTTGGATTTCCGACGGATTCAAAAGGGTGATTTTACGGAAAGCTGTAAGCTGAAATACTGTGCCTGTGGCATTGCGAATGTTCATGTTTCCAGTAGAAGAGATTTGATTTTGGCTGTGATCAATGACCTCAAAACGCACCTCATTTAAGTCATGGGATATTTTGATGTTTTCCGGGATTTGTTCGGTACCTGGATCAAAGAATATGGAATATTTCCCAGCTTCGGGCCCAAACCACATGCGGCTCTCGCCACCAAGTCCGGCTATGTTATCCGCCGATCCGGATAAAATGGTTTCTCTTTTAAACCAGCCCAAACTTCTTCCCGACATGCCTTGAGACGTACTGATAAATACCCTTCCCTGGTATTCACCTGAAACCGCAATCATGGCGTCACCATCCTGTAACACGTGGATGTTTTTGACAGCTTGGAGTATTTTCAAATCATGACCAAATGTTCCTGGAGGGAATGTTTTCTGACATCCATAAATTGAAAAAACCAATAGTATTAAATAAGAGGGTGCAATTTTCATGTCATCGCTTTGGGTCTTCTAAGCTATGCAATGTTGGTTAATGTCTTGCGCTGCTTCGACTCATAAAAAACTCAACAGGCGATCTCATTTGAATACCCGGTTTGTTTCCAACTATTGCCAATGCATTTGATACAGCCTCGTATCTGTCTATTACTTATTGGGCGGATGTCAATTTTATGTTTTGCTCTTTTGGTTTCCACAGTTTAGGCCCCCTTTGTAAAGATTGTTGAATGCATCCCAATATTCGAATGGTTCAGAAAAACGCCACTTAGAATACTAGACGCCCATTCTTTTCACATGTATAGTTTTTGTCTAGTTGTGAATTATGGCTTTGTTATTTCAATTTGGCATGTTTGTGTACCAGCTCTATTGTTAATGATCTAAAATGTGGGTCGCTAAATGATTCTATTTTATCATTTTAATAATAATTAAGGAGGTGAATAAAAAGGAGGTGAATAAATACGATTCAAAACGATACCCAGTATATGCGTAAAGTGACTTTTATAAAATCAATCATTGTATTCCTTGGATTGATCTGGTTTGTTCAGGTGCGAGCACAGTTACAAGTCCATGTAAATTTTGATGTGAAACATGAAGTGGGTGGTATTTCTACCTTCGATCGGAGCAAGTTTATAACCATGCACGCAGATCAGGTGGAAAACGAATGGGATGGTAATAATTTCACTTCTGATTTGCGAAATGATTTTTTAGAAGGTTATGATGTCTATTTGGGACGAAACACGGGTGGGGTGTCCTGGACGCTCAGAAATCAGGTGAGAGAAGATCCTTTGCGTCCTGGCTTTGCCGATCCGGCTCATATGGTAACACTCGGAGCAACCAATCGCTCGAACTATGCAGCACGTACCACCATTCATCCTTACGAGTCAAGGAACAACCTTATTCTTGGGGGGCAGTTGACCACCTTTTGGCCGGATGGGACAAAAACGAATACCGGTTGGACTCCATCAACTGCAGATACAGAAGCTGAGCCCATTGGAACTGCCACAGGTGAATACATGGGGCACTACATCAAAGAATTTTTTGGGGACAATGGACAACCAAGACCGGAATACATTGAAGTAGTCAACGAGCCGCTCTATTACCTGAGTGAGTACAACAAAGTATTTAGGTTCCATAATTCGGTCGCGAAGGAGATCAAAAAGCTGAACCCAGAAGCAAAGATTGGTGGATACACGGTTGCATTTCCTGATTTTGAAGTGAACAATTTCAACCAATGGAATGAACGCGATAAAGCATTCGTGGACATTGCGGGTGAAAATATGGATTTTTGGTCCTGGCATCTTTATGATTTTGTGGCCTGGGGCAATGGGGTGAAACGCCTCCGTTCGGGAAGCAACGTGGAGGCTACTTTCGATATGATGGATCAATACAGCATGCTGAAACTCGGGCATACCAAACCGTATGTTATTTCGGAGTACGGTGGTGTAGCGCATAAACACAATCAGGAACCCTGGTCGGCAAACCGGGACTGGCTGCAAACAAAATCGATCAGCTCACTTCTTATGAGCTTTTTAGAAAGGCCACATGATATGATTATTACTATTCCTTTTAACCTATTGAAGGCTGAATGGTATACAGAAGGCACATACAACCACCGATTAATGGTGAAGCAATCAGAAAGGGACGGTGGTACTTCCAATCAATGGGTATATTCCGACCATATCCTATTTTATGCCTTGTGGAAGAATGTAAAGGGCACTCGGGTAGATACGTATCCTTCTGATTTAGATATTCAGGCGGATGCTTATGTGGACGGAAACAAAGCTTACCTGATCCTGAATAGTTTGAATTTCGAAAGCACAACCATAGACTTGAGCCTCTTTGGCTTGGGTTCCAATACCATTAGCTCAATTAATATGAAGCACCTGCATATCAATGATGCAGGAAACGGCGGCCAATTGGACGATGTAAACCTCGATGTGGCAACCAGTCAAGTGGTCCTAAAGGCAGAGGCTACCATGATACTGGAGTATACGTTTGGCGATGCTGTTGCTGTAACGAACACATCAAAGGAAACCAAGCATTTTGCCGATTCCTATCTGAAACCCATTCAGGCAGGGGCAACCAATACCTTTCATATTAATGGATTGTCTTTGGGAAATGAAGGGGAGGCCGTGTTAAGATTGGGTGTAGGAAGGGCGCATGGTAAGTCGTTGCGACCCAAAATTTTGGTAAATGGAAAATCCATAGCTGTACCGGAGGACTTTAGAGGTTATGACCAACTTCCCCGAACATCCTTTTTTGGGGTTTTGGAAATCCCCGTGCCCTATGGATATCTGAATGCCGATAATCAAATTGACGTGCTGTTCGATGATGAAGGTGGAAACATTAGCTCCGTAACCTTACAGGCTTTTGAGTTTAGCAGACAAGTGAAACGGATTGCGGTAGCATCTATAACATTAGATAATGAGGCAATTTCTGTTGCTACAGGAAAAACACGACAACTTGGGGCTACCATCCTTCCGGTAAATGCTACTAATCAAATCAAAACATGGTCATCGGATAACGAAGCTGTAGCAACAATTGATGCCAATGGGACGATTACCGGTGTTTCCGAAGGAACAGCTACCATCAAAGTGGAAACCTATGAAAAAGATGAACAGGGTCAGCCTTTCAGTGCAACAGCTGTGGTTACAGTAGACGATAATTTTGTGCTTCAAATCTCGGATTTGGCTATTACTCCCGCGTCTATCACTATAAGTTCCGGAGATACAAAACAATTAACCGTGGCAATTTCACCACAGGAAGCAGAGAACAAAACCCTGGTTTGGCAATCAGCCAATGAGGCAATAGCCACCGTGGATCAAACTGGGAAAATAACCGCTGTGGCTGTGGGCAACACCACTGTTTCTGCTACTACTCAGGATGGAAGCAACATCACCACAACTGTTGATGTGACGGTTGCAGATGCAGGCTTAGTGGAATTTGATAATGACAATAAGTACCTGGGGGCCGCATACAAAAGCGGCGAAAGCATCGAGATAACCTGTAATTACAACGCAGGAGGTGGTGCTACCGTAAATAATGATGGAATCAAATTTTGGTTAAGAGAAATAAAACCGGGTTGGTCTGTGGCAAAGGATTACACAAGTAGTGTTACCTCTGTAGCCGGGAGTACAAGCGGAACTGCAACAGCTACCATTTCCCTGGAAGGTGTTACGCCCACCAAAGATCTTCCGGAAGGAAATTTCTATTTTTTGTTTGTGAATTTTACGAACACAGCGAGCCAGGTCTTTGATAAGGGTATTTATCCAATCACTATTGAAGCGGGTGCGTCCATAGCTGTGGCTTCATTGACTATCACACCGTCTGCACCTAAGCTAGGTATTGGAAATACCCTGACATTGGCGGCAAGTGTGCAGCCAACAACGGCAACAGATAAATCAATCACATGGTCATCAACCGATCCAGCAATTGCTACCGTTTCCAATCAAGGCGTGGTAACCGGGGTAGCTGAAGGCTCAGTAAGTATCACAGCAACATCCGTTTCCACACCGTCGGTGAAAGCGTCGGTGAATATCGAGGTTTACGAAGAATTGGAGTCCATTTCTTTCGATCAGTCAGCGATTACGCTTACTGCCGGGGAGAGCAGTTCGGTCCAACCTGTATTTACGCCTACATCTGCCACCTACCAGGAAGTGACCTGGTCGAGTGACAATACCGGGGTGGCGAGCGTCGATCAGACAGGAAACATTACAGCGATTGCAGAAGGGACAACCAGTGTGAAAGCCACATCGGTAAATAACACATCAATTAGTGGCACATTGAATGTGATCGTTATTGCGCCACTGTCGAATGATCCACTGCCCAATACAGGGGTTAGTATTTACCCGAATCCTTCCAATGGGATGATCCAATTTCAGGGGCTTCCAAAGGACACCTACGTGCTTAAGGTTTATGATATGACTGGATCCGAAATTAAGGCTTTGGGTTACTCAAATATAATATCGCATGCAAGGATTGATATGAGTGATTTGAAGGCAGGAATTTATGTTTTGAAACTTGATGGTTCGGGATATAACAAGAGCTTCAATCTGGTGATTGGCAAAGAGTAAATGCTCCTATAGAAATAGACTTATTTAATCTCCCGGTTGTACAGTCGAGGAACGGAAAGAGGGCAATGCTTTGGTTAAAGTGTCAACATAATAAGGGAGCGTGTTTAGTTCATATTGACACGATTTGAGGGCGATTACAAGAGGAAAAGAGCTTCAGGATCGTTTGTTGAATGTTTTTAAATTGAAAATATCATAATATGTTGAGTTCTTGTCTAGTCAGAATTGGCATATTTTAAGATTATTACTACAATTTTTGTTTGGATTTAAAATTTTACTGAATGACACACTATTACAAATTGCACCATCGGGGAAGGAGTTCGAGCAAGTGGATACTTGGTATTGCTTTGCTGTTCTCCCAACTAATCGGTTATTCTCAGGTTACCGTAAAAGGAGTGGTTAATGATTCGGACGGTGAAGGCGAACTTCCTGGTGTTACCATTCTTATTAAGGGTGAATCACAGGGTACGGTTACCGATTTATTCGGTAATTACCAATTGCAGGTTCCATCTCCGGAAAGCGTCCTGGTATTTAGCTTTGTTGGATACAGCACACAGGAAATTGTGGTTGGGGATAGATCAACCATCAATGTTGATATGAAAGTGGATATTGTCGGACTCGAGGAAGTAGTAGTCGTTGGATACGGCGTTCAAAAGAAGAAAGAAGTGACCGGGGCTGTTGGTTCGGTAAAGGCTGAAGAAATAATGAAAACAGCAACCAATGATCTTGGATCCGCAATTCAGGGATCGATAGCTGGTGTTAATGTGCAGGCAAGTTCAGGATCGCCAGGTGCGGCCGCAAATATTGAAATCCGAGGTACTGGCTCTTTTTCTGCTTCCTCCCCATTATATGTTGTTGACGGTATTCCTTATGCAGGTAACCCAAATATGACCCCTGAAGAGATAGAAAAAATTGAGGTGCTCAAAGATGGAGCAGCTGCTGCCATCTATGGAACCCGAGCATCCAATGGTGTTATTCTGATCACGTCTAAAAGAGGAAAGAAAGGAGAGGTTAAAGTGAGCTATTCCATGTATGCGGGTATTCAAAACGTAACCTCCGGAATACCATTGATGAATACACAACAGCAATTGTATGCCGAGGAAGTTGAGCAGAGACAAACTTTAGGTACACAGAGTGAAAAAATCGGCTTGAATCCAGGTGCATTGGATCGAAATGTAGACTATGTTGGGTTGGTAGTTAGCGATAATGCCCCAATTCAAAATCACAACATAACAGTTTCTGGAGGTAGTGATAATTCGACAACCGCATTAATTGCCAACTATTACAATCAAGATGGAATTTTGAAGAACTCGGGATACGAAAGAATCTCTACTCGATTGAACCAAACATATACTAAAGATAAATTGGAGGTATTTAGTAGTGTGGCCATTCGTCAGGTCTATAGCGATTCTGAACCATTCGCAATTTACCAAAACGCACTGGGTCTTAAACCGTACATCCCCTTTCCTAAGGGCTCTGGCATTGTTGAAATCCCTTTTGAAAATCCTCAGAATATTGGAAATTTTGGTAATAGTGTAGTAACCAGAAACAACTTTGAGTCCTCAGATTTGAATGCAGCTTTGTCTTTAAAGTATGAGATTATTGAAGGTTTAACAGTTCAGGTTCGAGGAGGTGGAAATATCACCACTGCAAAAAGAGAATTTTGGGAGCCATCTTATGTTATAATAGCTGGAAATGGAGAAATTGAGAACTTGTCTTCTCGTCCGGATGCAGTACTTACCGAAACGAACAATACCTCGGACAAATGGACAATGGAAGGGTTTGTAAACTACAATAAGCAGTTTGGCGATCATTCCGTATCTGCTCTTGCAGCATATACAAGAGAGCGTTTCACTTTTCAACAAACGATAGCTGAAAAGAGTGATTTTTTATCAAACGAGACTCAGGTATTCAACGCAGGAAATGTTGCTAACAGCATCACTGGATCCAAAAATGCCAATGGTTTGATAGGGAAGCTGGCAAGGGTGATGTATAACTACAAAGAGAAGTACATTGTCTCAGCGAGTTATCGAATCGATGGTTCGTCAAACTTTGGGCCAGCCAATAGATTTGGACATTTTCCAGGCGCATCTGTAGGTTGGAACATCAGTGAAGAAGGATTCTTTAAGGGCCTCCAAGTTAACGCTATTGAATCCGTCAAGCTACGAGCAAGTTGGGCCGAGGTTGGTAATCAGAACATTGGATCTTACGGTTACACCGCACAAATTCAACAGGGAACCAATTACCCATTTGGTAGTGAAAACGAAGCGATACTGCAGCTTGGAGCTGTTCAAAGATCATTTGCCAATGAAGAGGTAAAGTGGGAGACCAATATCGCCAAGAACATTGGTTTGGATGTTGTCATGCTGGATGGCAAACTGGAATTAAATGCCGATGTGTACAGCAACTCAAAAGAGGACATGTTGCTCCGTGTTGAATTAGCGCCATCTACCGGGGTATGGGTTCCGAATTCTAGTAGCCAGATTCGTATAGAGAATGTTGGTAATATGGTTAATAAGGGTATTGAGGTAGCCTTGACATATAGAGATCAAAGAGGGGACTTCAAATGGAGTACTGGTATGACGTTTACCAAAAACGTCAATGAGGTAACAAAACTTAACCCTGGATTTGGAAAGTTTGGTTTGGGTGGTGGTGTCCCTGTGCTTAATAGCCCCGGGCAATTCCAAACTACTTTCTTAACTCTGAATCGACCGGTAGCATCTTTCCTTTTGATTCCTACTGAGGGTATTATCAAAACAGAGGAAGATTTATTGGCTTATCAGGAAATCGTTTCAACGGCCCGCCTAGGTGACCTAAGGTATGTAGATGTCACAGGAGATGGTGTTATAAACGGAGAAGACAGGGTCTACCAGGGATCAGGTAATCCAGACTTCTCAATAGGCTTTACTGGAAGTCTTGAATATAGAAATTTTGATTTTAGTACCCAGTTATATTACGCATATGGTTCGGAGGTTTACAATGGTTCCAAGGCCAGGTCATATCAGACAGGCCGACACAGGGATATGTATTATCAATGGCAGCCATCTAACGCCAATTCGGATGTCCCTGCCATGCGGAGGAATGGTAGCCATCCCAACTTTCAAACATGGAGTGATTTCTTCCTTGAGGACGGTACATACCTGAGAGTTAGAAATATCATTTTAGGTTATACAGTTCCGAACTCGGTATTCGGTAATAAGATTGATCAATTGCGGTTTTACGTGAATGCACAAAACCCCTTCACTTTTACCCAATACACTGGCTTTGATCCTGAAATTGGATATACCAACAACGATTTAAGTACCAGAGGAGTGGACAGAGGAAACTATCCTATTACACGAAAATTTCTTGCAGGACTTCAATTCAATTTTTAAGAGAAAGAACCATGAAATATTTAAATAAAATATCAATAATAGCGATTCTCCTTCAATTGATCTTTACCACTGGTTGTGAAGATGAATTCTTACAAGAGGACAATCCGAATACCATAACTACAGCTTCTTTCTGGGCATCTGAGAGTGATTTCCAGAAAGGTTTGATCACAGTCTACGGTGCACTTCAATACGGGTCAGTTGGTGATATATTTCTGAGAGAAGAATCCCTTCGGTCTGATGTGAGCCGTTCATTCACTTTTTATGGAGGGCCGTGGAGCTTCAGTATGTTGGATTGGAATGCCAGCACCGCGTACGTTGCGGATAGATGGTCAGAACTATATGTGGGTATTTTCAGAGCCAATCAGGTTATTGAAAACATTCAAAATTTTATACCAACCGATGATTTCACTGAAGATGAAATGGCTGAGATCGAAGCTCAAGCCAGATTTTTGAGGGCCTGGTTTTATTTCCAATTGAACAAATCATACGGCCAGGCAGTCATTCATACCACAGTTCCTGTGACCGAAGATGAGTTCAAAAAGCCGCTTTCTGACAAAGAAGAAGTAACTACACAGGTTATTGCACCAGATCTTCACTTTGCTCGAAAAGTACTTCCTAACAAATGGAGCGGAATTGAAAACAAAGGGCGTGTTACTTGGGGATCATCAGCAAGTTTGCTTGGAAAGGTTCATTTGTTTGAGGAAGAGTTTGATTCCGCGGCATATTATTTCAAGGAGGTAATAGAGTCGGGTGTCTACAGCCTAACACCAAGTATAGGTGATAATTTCACCACGTTGAATGAATTTAATTCAGAATCAATATTCGAAATTGCCTTTAACGATACTTTCAATCCCGGTGTGGGCGCTGCGTCCAAAGAGGATGTATTTACAACACAAGGTGCAGAAGCCGGTGGAATTGCCAAGCAGGCAGCATCACAATTGCGCGGAGGCTGGAGAACAGTGGTGCCCAATATGTGGGTACACGAAATGTATGAAAAAGAGGAGCCAGATCCCGCACTGGCCATTAATAATGGCAATACCTATTCTACCCGGGCTTACTGGTCAATCGCATTCCTGAGACAGGATGATGGCCCTCTTGGTGGACAGTTTTATACGAAATTTGGGGATTTAAGAAAAATCGCGGATTGGTTCAATGGTGGAGCTGAAACTGTCTATTGGAAAAAATACACCAACTGGTATCACTGGTCTGCAGAGAGCCCGCTTTCACGTTCTGGAATCAATATCAGAATTATCAGACTCGCAGATGTACACCTGATGTACGCTGAAGCCTTATTGAATGCGCAAGGGGCAAGTGCCTTGGAAGAAGCCCGTGAACATGTGGATATAGTCAGAAGCAGGGCAAGGGTGATGACCCTGGATCAGTATCGAAACCAGTTTGGAGGTAGAATCCCTCAAATGCATATTCGACAAACGAATCCTGGCCCAGCCAGACATCCATTAATCACATTGAATGTGAATTCACTTCTCACACATATCCAGTTTGTGGAGCGCGTGTTGGAGCTTGGATTTGAAGGTCACAGATGGTACGATCTGGTACGATGGGAACTTGTCGAAGAAGCTTTTGAGAATCAAAACAAGTACGACTACACAGATTTGGAACTAAACCCTGCTACAGGAGCCATGGAGCCCGTAGACAATGGTATCCTGGAGTTTTGTGGAGAAGTGTGTGTAGAACCAGACAGGTACTTTTTAGGAAGGGCCATCGAGACTTATCAGACTGCACAAGAGCAAATCGATAAGTACAATCCTGATTTACATGACTATTTTCCTATTCCTCAAAATGAACTGAACACCAATAACCTATTGGACCTTTGAGAAGCCTAAAAGAAAAGAGAATGAAAAAATTACATAATATACTTTTTTACGGTCTGGCGGTATTGATCTTTTTCAGTGCTTGTGACGATGAATTTGATGCTCCCACAAAGGAGCCAAGCAATGTACATGTTACTACAGGTTTCAACAATGGAACCCCTGTGGTCCAAGTGAACGGATTCGAAACCTTCGCAGATTTGTCTCCGGGTGTTAAATCACGACTTTGGACGTTTCCAGGAGCAGGCCTTACCGATATTGAAACGTCTAAGGACGCTGTGGTAAGGGTGCAGTTTTTGAAGACCGGTACTTATGATGTCACCATCAATCAGACATTCAACGAGGCACCTTGGGATTGGCGAAAAAATGAATTTCGAAGCAGTACAACTATTGACAGTGTAATGAGTGTAAGGGTCATTGACTCAATCCGGTCCACACTTGAGATTTACTATGTCGCCATTGATGGATCGGACAGTATCCAAATGAATTTGAGCGAAGGAGCACTTAATCAACTGATGGCCGGGGAAGTTATCAGGATCAAGCACACGACAGTGGGCGAACCAAGTTTGTTTGAATTCTCTTCAGATGGTAGTGCACCTGTTTCAGTTACGGATGCAGATTCTGTGATAGAAATGAAATTCAAGAGGTTGGGAAATTATGGTTTTGAATACCGTGCCTCCAGAACCAAGCCTGTAGGTTCTTTTGAATTAGCATTCGAAAATCTCATTGAAGTTATTCCATCTACGAGACCAGTGGCCTTAGAGTCAGTGATCAGGTACGACGAAAATACCGTGGCACTAAACTTCAGCCGAAGTATTGATGATCCGTCAGGCGATGCGGAAAATTTCTCAGTACGCGCTAAAAACACAGTTCGGACAGCTTTAGGAATACCAAAGGCGTTTGATGAACTCTTGCCAATCGAAGAAGTTGTTACAGGAAGTGGCGAGGAAGATAATGTTGTCTTAATTCATCTGGGCGATAATATTTATAATTCCGACAGTGTTTTTGTTAGCTACACTGCCGGAGGAGTTAAAAGCTCGGATGGTATCGCGGTTGATACTTTTTCAGAAGAAGTTCTTGACTTTCAAAGGACAAACAGAGCTGCTCAGTATGGTGGGTTTGAAGATCTTGGAGCAGGTTGGAAACAATACGATGAAGGACCAAGAACTGATGCTGGTTATGGGGAATTTTCCTTTTCGACAGAAAAACCACATTCAGGTGATTACAGCCTATGGCTAAGTACTGATAGAGATGAAAATGATCTTGCTGAATGGATTGAGGTTGTGGTAGACGTGGACTTGACAAGTGAAGACGCGGCTTTTGCTTACAATGCCGTTGCGGTGGAAGAAGGAGATAAGTTTTATATCTCCTATTACATCTACGTAGTAGAAACGA
>CAYGUA010000035.1:0-48320 GCA_964353015.1 uncultured Marinoscillum sp.
ACACAAGCCCCTTTTGCACAGGGTTTTTCAGCATTATTCAATTTTGATATGGCTTTTTCTATTTTGGAAACGGTAAAAAATGAGCGAGTAGTTGGCGCAACAATTCACCAACATAGCTGGAAAATTCTAGAGGATCAATCTCCGGTATCAATTTTTACACAAAGTGATAAAGCTTTCAAAAATTATAACAATCAATTTCTGAATACAACTTTTCTAACCAACCACGATCAGAATCGAGCCATGTCATTTTTGGAAAATGATGAAGAAAAGGCCAGGCTGGCAGCCTCCATCCTACTTACATTGCCCGGTTCGCCATATCTATATTATGGTGAAGAGATTGGTATGAGGGGAAACAAACCCGATCCAAACATCAGGGAACCATTTATTTGGTCTGATGAGACCAGCCTTAATACAAGCTGGATGCAAGCGGAATACAATATTGAAGGAGAATTTGTGGCACTCGATAATCAAAGAAAGGATCCCAATTCCATTTATCATCATTATAGGAATCTCATCCAAATGAGACGAGCCAGCAGCGTGCTAAGTTTGGGAACAATGTCACCAGTCTTTTTTGACGATCCTCAGTTGCTCTCTTTTATTAGAAATTTCAACATGGAAGATTTATGGATTATCCATAACCTATCAGATCAGTCTAAATCGATTCCAAGTAACCCCATATTTTCAAATGTTTATTATCAGTCGAATGTTCAATCATACATCGGGAGTTCTTCTATTGATATTGCACCATATTCTACCCTTATTCTAAGTAAATAATACACCCCATGAAAAACATCACCGTAATAGGTTCTGGCACGATGGGCAATGGTATCGCCCATGTCTTTGCTCAATTTGGAAATCAGGTAACACTTGTTGACATATCTGAAGCGGCATTAGAAAAAGCCTTGAACACAATCAGCAAAAACTTGGATCGCCAAGTGACCAAAGAGCTCATAACCGAAGGAGATAAATCAAAAACGCTTCAAAACATCAGCATTTCTACCGATCTGAAATCGGGAGTAGCTAAGGCTGATCTGGTCGTAGAGGCCGCAAGTGAAGACTTTAATATCAAAAAACAGATTTTCGAAACGATTGATGGAGCAGCACCTAAAGCTGCTATCCTTGCTTCAAACACATCCTCTATCTCGATCACCAAAATAGCAGCTGTTACCAAACGACCTGATAAAGTCATCGGTATGCATTTTATGAATCCTGTGCCGGTTATGAAGCTTGTGGAAGTAATCAAAGGTTATGCTACATCAGAAGCAACCACTGCAACTGTGATGGCACTGAGTCAAAGCCTTGGCAAAATCCCGGTCGAAGTAAATGATTATCCTGGATTCGTTGCTAACAGGATCTTGATGCCCATGATCAATGAAGCTATCTACTCGCTTTATGAGGGAGTGGCTGGCGTGCATGAGATCGATACGGTAATGAAGTTGGGCATGGCTCATCCTATGGGGCCACTTCAGTTGGCAGATTTTATCGGATTGGATGTTTGTCTTTCCATCATGAATGTGCTTTACGAAGGCTTTGGCAATCAGAAATACGCGCCATGCCCACTGCTGGTAAATATGGTCACTGCAGGTTATAAAGGTGTAAAAACTGGTGAGGGCTTTTACAAATACACCCCTGGATCAAAAGAGCTGGTGGTGAGCGACAGGTTTTGAAATTTTAAACCTTTCTTTTAGCAGTAGTCAATTTCCGAATCATTCCTTTAAAAATGAATCCATGAAAGGGAAGCACTGAGTACCAATACAGTCTTCCCAACAAACCCAAAGGTCTGAATGTGGCCGTTTGTAGCAATTTATTATCAGTAATTCTGAACTCAAGCCAGGCCTCACCGGGTAATTTCATTTCTGCAAACAGAAGCAATCGCCCTTCATTTTTATTGGCGTAAATCACTCTCCAAAAATCAAGGGCATCTCCGGTATTCAGTGCATTCTCGTTGGTGCGACCTCTCCTAAGCCCCACTCCGCCTACCAGTTTATCCAGAAAACCTCTGATCTGCCACAGCCAATTACCATAATACCAGCCATTTTCCCCGCCTATACTCCAAATCTTTTCTATACAGTCTTCCCTGTTTTCAAACTTTCGTTCCTGATGATCTGCAAAGCAACCAAACGAAGGTATCCGGATAAACTCAGAGATGTTGATGTTGAAGCCGCTGCTGACATAGGCATCCTTCCAGCTTGATACTACCTCGTTACTTTCTATTTTGGTGAAGGCACGTTGGAGAGATGCCCGATAAGATAAAGGCTCTATGCCTAATATTTGGTTCAATTTGCTGTCTCTGCAAACTACTTCAATCTTCATGCTGTGTACCAAAGCAACTGCCAACTTATATGATGTCGAGGTGACGAAATACAACCAATATGAAGAAAGCTTTGGTGTCATCACCGGAACAATGAAAATACGTCTTTTCAGGTTACGTGCCTTTCCGAACTGAAGCAGCATTTCCTTGTAAGACAAAATATCCGGACCGCCAATATCAAAATCCTGATCGTATGTCTGCGGGTTGAAAATTGATTTTGACAAAAACTTGATCACATCAGAAATGCCAATGGGTTGGCATCTTGTGTTGAGCCATTTTGGCGTAATCATAACGGGAAGTTTCTCTACCAGATCACGGATTATTTCAAACGATGCACTACCTGAGCCAATAATGATTCCTGCTCTCAGCGCAGTGAAATGATAGTCACCTTCGGCAAGTTTGTCTTCTACATTTTTTCTTGAAGTAAGGTGATCAGATAGAGTATCTTCATTCACAATCCCACTCAGATAAACGACATGTACCGCGCTCGTTTTATTTATAGCATTTCTGAAATTGATGGCACATTTTTCTTCCAAAATCTGATAATCAGATGATGCCGACATGGAATGAACCAAATAAACAGCCCCATCAATATCCTTAGGTATATTTTGAAGTGACCCTTCATCCAACAAATCCATCTGCAAAGTAGTGACATTCGGCTTCAATGATGCCGGAGGGTTGAATCGATTGGTATCCCTGACACAGCAAACAACTTCATGACCAGCTTCCACCAATACAGGAAGCAATCTTTTCCCAATGTAGCCAGATGCCCCTGTAAGTAGTATTTTCATAAATGTATGTTAAAGAAAAAGGGGGTTTAGTGCCTAGATGCCTTCCTTCAATTGCCATGCTAGCTAGAACTATAACCTGATAACAACATCGCCAAACAATAGTTGGTAATTAGCTCAAAATCTTTGATGAATTATCAGAAACTGAATATTTCCGATCAAATACCATTTCACCAAATTGGATTTTTAACAGTAAGTAACGCAACATCTGCAAGTCAATCACTAGCAAATATTAGTTTTTGGCCTAACCTGAGTCATGTCACATCTTTAATTCATTTTATACTTTGAACATGCTTATATCTTCTCATTTGATGTATTGTCAATTTGAACCAAACATAATAACACCCCAAGAATATGGAAGAAAAGAATGAATTAAACTCCGATGTGACGTTGCGTTTTGCCGGAGACTCTGGTGACGGGATGCAGCTGATAGGTAAAAAGTTTTCAGATGTACTTGCCAGCACCGGTACAGACCTGATTACCTTTCCTGATTTCCCATCCGAAATACGTGCCCCGGAAGGAACCTTGTATGGTGTGAGTGCTTTTCAGGTAAGATTAGGAAGCAAAGAAATACAAACTCACGGTGATGAAATTGACATACTCATAGCCATGAACGCTTCTTCACTTAAGGTGAATCTCAAAAATCTCAAAAAAGATGGGATCATCATAGCGAATACCGATGGATTTGATAGTAGAAATCTCAAATTGGCGGAATACGAACAAAGTCCTCTTGAAACTGATGATTTGAAGGATTACCGTGTGATCGCAGTGGATATGGTGAATGAATCACGTAAAGCCTTGGCAGAATTCAATATCAATCCAAAAACTTTAAAGAAATCTAAAAACTTCTTTGCACTTGGAATCACCTTCTGGCTCATTGACCAAAGTCTTAATGCCACGCTTAGCTGGATAGAGAAGAAATTCAAAAACAAAGCAGAAGTAATGGAAGCCAATACCAAAGTTTTGGAACTCGGCTGGAAATTTGGTCAGGAACAGACAATTGTGAAAGATCAACTAAAGATTGGCACGAAAAAATACCTACCGGGTAATTATAGAAACATCACAGGTAATCAAGCTATCGCAATTGGGCTGGTTGCAGCATCCAGACGTGCTGAGTTGCCACTTTTTCTTGGCTCATACCCCATCACCCCAGCCACAGAAATCTTACAATACATTTCGAGCTACAAAAAATATGGAGTGAAACACATGCAGGCGGAAGATGAAATAGCCGGGATAACCAGCGCCATTGGTGCAGCATACGGTGGCAGCCTTGCAGTTACCACTACATCAGGTCCGGGATTGTCACTCAAGTCCGAAGCACTTGGATTAGCAGTGATGGTCGAATTGCCACTGTTGGTAGTTGATGTCATGCGCGCTGGACCTAGTACCGGACTTCCAACAAAACCAGAACAGTCGGATCTGTTTCAGGCGCTTTTTGGTAGACATGGGGAAGCACCAATGCCCGTTCTTGCAGCCTCTTCTCCTTCTGACTGCTTTGATATGACATTGGAAGCTGCCAGAATTGCGCTCAAATACATGACTCCTGTAATGCTCCTATCTGATAGCTATATAGCACAGAGTTCGGAACCCTGGCGCATTCCAAAACCGACAGATTTACCATCTCTGATTAAAGATTTTAATGTAGATAAAGCGCATTATCAACCTTATATGAGAGATTCGGAAACCTTGGCAAGACCTTGGGTAGTTCCTGGAATGAAAGGTCTAGAGCACCGAATCGGAGGACTGGAAAAAGAAAATGTATCCGGCAAGGTGAGTTATGATCCCGCCAATCATCAATTGATGACTGAGCTGAGACAACAGAAAATAGCCGGTATCCAAAATGACATTCCTTTGGCTCAAGTCACCGGACCAAAATCGGGACCTATACTAATTGTGGGATGGGGAAGTACGCATGGAGCCATTGCAACTGCTGTAGAACAACTCCATCTGGAAGGACTCGACGTTTCACATCTTCATTTGAAACATTTGAATCCACTACCTCCAAATCTGGAAGAAATATTTGACCGATTTGAACAGATACTTATCCCTGAAATGAATATGGGTCAACTGCAGATGATTCTGCAAGCAAAATTTCTGAGACCAATGATTGGTTTTCACAAAGTAATGGGGCAGCCATTCAAAGCCACAGAAATACAGCAAAAAGTCAACGGAATTTTAATTGGAGAGGAGACCATATCATGAAAACGACATTAGATAATTTCATCAATGAGCCGAATGGCGAGCATCTCTCATCCAAAGATTTCAAACCAAATAATGATGTGCGGTGGTGTTTGGGTTGTGGTGCCTATTCGGTGTTGTTTCCCGTGCAAAAATTTATGCCCGACTTGGGCGTTCCCAAGGAGAAAATCGCGTTCATATCTGGTATTGGTTGCTCAGGGAGATTTCCATATTATATGGAAACTTATGGCTTTCATGGCATCCATGGCCGCCCAATTGCAATCGCATCGGGACTGAAAGTCGCAAGACCAGACTTATCTGTTTGGGTAGTGACCGGAGATGGTGACTGCATGAGTATCGGAGGAAATCATTTCATACATGGATCACGACGCAATGTAGATATCAATGTGCTCATGTTCAACAATGAAGTTTACAGCCTGACCAAAGGCCAGTACTCTCCTACTTCCAGGAAAGGTCAGATCACCAAATCTTCTCCTTTTGGTGTCTTAGAAGAACCATTCGATCCTGTGAAAATGGCCATTACAAGTGGTGCAAGCTTTGTGGCTCGTGGCTATGACAAAGATCGCAATCACATCCAGCATCTGATCGAGCGAGCAGCCAAGCACAGAGGATTTTCATTTGTGGAGCTTTACACTAATTGCCTCATCTTCAATGATGCAGCTTTTGATGAATATACCCGAAAGGATGTGCGCGACGACAAAACCATCAACCTGGAACATGGTGAACCTTTGGTTTTTGGTAGCGAACATGATAAGGGAATCATACTGGATGGACTAAAACCTGTAGTTGTTGATCTGAATAAAGGATACACAATTAACGACTTGCTGGTCTATGACGAAACAGACAGCACATTGGCTTATATTTTGGCTGGAATGGCTGATAATCCCGAAATGCCCAAACCTGTTGGTGTATTTCTTTGTTTGGATAAAAACACCTATGATGACAATGTGACGAATCAGATTCTGCATGAACAACAGATTCATGGGGAAGGTACATTGGAAGAATTACTCCTCGGAGATGATCATTGGGAAATGGCATAATTAAATAAAAAGTGGTGATCCGTACGGATCACCACTTTTTATAGAAACAATCCTTCTTTTATTTTTAACTCAAGAAATCCAGCCTTTTTCCCTTGCTGATTTGGAAATAAATATCAGTGCTATGGCAAAAACCAAGATCATTATGGGCATCACTAATCCTCCAGGCCCGTACACTTCAAGCGCACGGCTCATGAAGAAGTTGTAGAACATTTGTACAAGAATAGCCACAAATGAAATAATGAACAATAAGTAGGCAGAGGCCTTTCTCATTAATAAGGCGATTGATGCAACTGTACCACCAAATACGGCGATAGCAAATGCGCCGGTGTACCAAGCAGGCAAGTCTACATAAAGTGCCTGCTCCGCTGCAGGTAAGGCAGCTAATTCTTCAGGTGTCATAGTCACTTGCATGATATAAGCCATGACGCCCATACCATTCCAGATTACTGCAATTACTGCAACAATCCAAAACCAAACGGGGGCTTTTGTTTTTGTATTCATTGATTTTTTAGGGTTGATGAAAGGTCAATTTAAATATTTTATCAAAAATAATTTCAACCATCAGTCAAACGCTTTTTATAGGTCCTGCTCACAGGAATCTCCCGATCATGCAGATTTACAGATTCGCTGGTGAAAGTTTTGATGAAAATCTTGTTAATGATAAATGAGCGGTGAACACGTACAAACTGATCAGGTAACTCTATTTCCAATTTGGAGATTTTCTCCTTTGTGATGATTGTCCCATCGGTTGTATGGATTTGGACATAATCGGCTAAACTTTCGATGCAAATGAGTGTATCAAAATAAATTGGAACCTGTTTTCGATCAGAAATCACCGTAATGAATTTCCTATCATTTCTTTGGATCTGATCCAGCATCTGGTCCTTTTGATTTTTGACCTGCTGATAAGATCTTAAAATCCGAATAAAGGCGAGAAGCAATACAATAGCATAAATGGTAATGCTAAGTGAAAAAACATCCACCGTGAGTGGATTCATCTTACCAAACTGATATTGGGCCAGCAAGACAAAAGAAAGCAAGATGACGAGCATCTGCAGATAAGTAGTTATGACTATTGTATAAACCAAATACAAAGTGAAAATCCTATAGCGCTGGGTTAGTAAATACTTTGGCACAAGGAAATAGTTGAAGAAATAAGAGGTGCCAACTGCCACCGGCATCAGAAAGGAAACAAAAAACAGTGATTGGCTATAATCGCCCTCAACCCTTCCGAAATATATGATCAGAAAGGCCATCACCACAACCCAAAAAAGAAGATGCCTGAATATTGTATTGTTCATAATCTGCCTTAAAAATGACCATTTCTGAGCTATATTTCCTACTTTGTCGATGAAATGCAGGTTTATGACAGGATTCTACCTTGACCAGACGGCATTGCTGCTTCTACATTTGGGTGTACTTTTATTTACCTAAACACAAAAAAAATGTTTGAACTATTTTACATGGGAGGCACCTTATTCATGAGCATCCTCACCCTTATTTTCATCGCAATGATCGCTGCAGCAGTGATTAATGCAATGGCCCTCTTCAATGGACAAATCGAATCTGAAAAAGCCAGACACAAACTAGCTTACATCAAATCCATCGGATTATTAGGACTTGTTGTTGGTATCCTAGGCCAGCAGATCGGATTGTTTAGTGCATTTCAAGCCATCGAAGTAATGGGTGATGTTTCACCTGCCTTGTTGGCCGGAGGATTCAAAGTATCAATGATATCCACTCTTTATGGATTTGTCATTTACATATTATCATTGTTGATTTGGCTCGGATTGAGCATGAAGCTGAAGTAATTGAGAAGATTTTCATGGGCGGATGAGCGCTAAAAATAAGCTTATTCGCCCTGGATATTTTTATCATTTGGCAAACGTTCCAAAATGCCATAGGATCCCAGATGGATCGTGAACAAAACATTCGCTTCCCCAATCTAAAGTTCGTATGGGCACGATTCGTACTCCTTCATATTTGGCAGGAAGATTCAGTGACACAAGCTCATCCCAAAATTGATGGACATCCTCCACTTCCATAAAAACCATGGTATTATCTACCCAATCACGGACGTAAGCCTTTTGTAAATAAAACCCCATCTCACCTGATTTGAAGAGCGACATGTCAGCTGACAAGACAACCTCCTCAAAACCCAGATCAATATAAAAGCTTCGAGAAATATCATAATTTTTTGCTCCTATAAATGGTCTGATAGATTTAGCTCGGTGCATATTCATTGATAGTTGATAACTGATATATGGAAGCTGATAACTGCTTACTGTTTACTGCTTATTGTTTACTGATAACTGATAACTGATAACTGTAAACGTTCATTCTTCACTGCGACTTTTGATTTCTGATACGATCTTACTCCACCAAACGCCAACTAGTGCACATGATAAAACAATCGCGCCAGTCCCTGTTATTGCAAAAGTATTGTTAGGAGACCAGGTTCCTAAATACATACTTACAATAAAATAGACCAAACTAACCAATACCAACACGACCAAAACCATGGCAATTATTTTCAAGACTCTTCGCTGCGAATGGAGCTCTTCCATGGTAGGTTTTTTAATATCATTCATCGTTTTAACTATTTAGCATTTTTAAATATAGAAATTTAGATTTATCAGTGCAAAATATGCTAAGTAGCTGGTCACTAGCTGATTAATTAAAAAACAACATTTATTATTGACCCAAAAGGAACATCACCGGTATGGATAACCGTTTGGCCCAGGATATTTCGCTGTGGCTTTCCCCTTCAAAATAGCGAGTTTGCCAAAATGTGCTATCGTATCCTTTTCTCACCATCACTTCATCAATTTTTGTTTGATAAGGTTGGTAAAATGAATCACCCGTCTGATTGCCGTAATCAAAATAGATTTTCTTACTATTAGCCGGAGGCAAGTTGTTGGTCAGATACTCCCGGAACTTGCTAGCAACATGTTCATCTGTGAGCTCATCAATCAACTCATAACTAGCCAATGGAGAGTGTGTGGAGAGACAAGCTACTCCACCAAAAACATCAGGATATTCGGAAATAGCATAAATAGAGATCAACCCACCCATGCTACTTCCGATCATAAAAGTATTCTCTGCTTCCGTTTTGGTTGAGTAATTTTTATCAATGAAAGGCTTCAATTCATTCACGATAAACTTCAAATAATTATCTGCGGTAGGTTCTCCATTGATTTGCTGCTCCAAAATTCTGGTTTTTGTTGGCTCAGGTATTTGATCAATGATCTTTTGAGGAAAATAATCTGCGTAACGTCTCTCGGGCACGTTCCAGATTCCGACAATGATACAATCCTTTATTTCACCGTTTTGCAACAACCTCCCGAAAGTATCATCAGCTTCCCAAGCGGTCTTGTTCCATGTTTTGCTCCCATCAAAAAGCATTTGTCCGTCATGCATATACACCACCGCATAGCTTTTTGCAACATCATAATTGTCGGGCAACCAAACATCAACATTTCGAGGTTCCACAAGTTTGGTCTGAAACATTTCAAGACGCTCGACACGCCCAAAGATCAAATCAGGTAGTTCTTGTGCACCAACAACTAAGCTCAAAAAGAGGATGAATATCACCGGGAAAATTCTCATGAGTTTGGGGTTTTATAAATCAGATATATCTATTTCGTTTTTTTCATCATTCTATTTGGGTAGATGATCAATTGAATAAAATTAAATTCTAAGTTATCAAAAGAAACTTTGGAGTTTTGATCCACATCTAAGTACAGGTTCGGATACCATCTCAGATTCGTTCGCAGCACCCAGCTTTGAAGTCTGTTTGGTCTGATGTCCCAGCCAAACGTGAGTCCATAACCGATTTTATTCTCACCAATATCGACCATTTTTATTCCTTCAAAGGATTCTTCGAAAGTCAAATTTTCATAACTGATGCTCGAACCCAGAAATGGAGCAAATCCATGATAATCAAAAACATATTTTGTTGCCTCAAACAACAATGATTTTCTCTGTAAATTCTGAATGGCACCATAGGTATTCGTAGATCCTCCATAACCCCGATAGGCAAATGCCAGATTAATATCCGGCTGATGCAGGTAATAACCCAAGGTGAAATCAGGCATGATAGATGTGCTGTATTTCTCAATATATGGTCTGTTGCTCAAGTTATAGCTACTTTCCTTGAGCCAAAAGGCGGACGAAATACCCGCACCAAAATAAAACCCATTTAGTTTTCTTTGACCTGCGAGCTGTGTGGTCATTTCAGCCGTGCGCCCCGATTCCCAATCTTTCTCTGCACTCAAGGTTGTTTCCAGAATAAACTTGTACGATAAGGTGGCAAAGATTGGTGGTGTATTGATCTTGGCTATTTGATCGTGTGAGATGTAATAATCTCTTTGATTCTGATAATTCCAGGCAATTCCAAGCTCAAACAAATGCTGATTCGAATTGTATGTCATCCCCATTAGCAGAGGCAAACTCGTGTTATTCAGCTCCGGACCACTTGGATATTGAAAATTGTTATTTATTTGTTCGTGATAAAATGGGGCGATAGATGTGCCAATATAAGGTCGGATTTTATTGTGCTCAATTCGATATGGATAATATTTAAAAACAGTTTCTACTCCCCTGATCGAGGTGATTTCCTGATTTTCTTGTTTGAGAGTTGGTGTGTACATCGGGATGCCAATGTAAAAATCTGCATGACCCCAAAAATGCGTCCCTCCTATTATAAATCTTGGAGCATACGTGTTTTGAAAATCAGTTGAATGAATATTTCCGTTAGGATCCAAAAACCTAGTATTTCCTCCGAAACTTGACTGAATATCGAATCCCAGGTTTAATTGAGCGAACCTGTGTCTGGTTTGCTTTTCCATGTACACTTGAGAAAACACAGGCATAATGATCAGTGAAAGTATGAAGGCCGTAATTATTCTTATCATATTATTTTATTGAAAAACACCAATCAACTTCGCGTTATTATCTAATCCATTTAATCCAGAAAAGAAGATAAATCGACTTTCAAACTCTTCCAATGAAACTAACAAAAAGGAACATATTAGTGTTAGGAATTTTTTATCAGACCTGAGGAATTGTAAGAACTCGCTAGCATCGGATGCATATCCCGATGGCTGTTTTTAAGCGAAAAATATGATCACAGCATCCGGAAGCCGTGTATTATTTCTGATAAACTTTCAATCTTTTATTCATCACCCAAAACCAAAGGGGCTGAACAAGTGCCAAAAGCATCATGCCCGGGTAACCGGTGGGCATCTGGGGACTTTCTGGAAGTGAATCAAGTATTTGGTATTTCTTGCTGCCGTTGTAGTGGTGATCAGAATGTCTGGAAAGATTAAAAAGAAGCAAACGACCCAGAGGATGATCAGAATTCCATGAATGCTGGTGGCGTACCTTCTCATAGATGCCCGTTTCACTTTTTTCCCTCAGGAGACCATAATGCTCGATGTAGTTCACTGTTTCTAACAACATAATGCCCAATGCTGCTGCCAGACAAAAGGCAAATAGCACGGTCGTACCAAAGAAATAATAGATCGCGAGCAGGACGAGCACATCGATGATGGTGTAACTAACCATGCGATTATTTAGGGATAATACGGGCTTCCCCAGTTTACCCATTCGTCTGATTTCTAATTTCCAGGCTTCCATGTAGCTACCAAAATGAGAAGTAATCCAAAAAGCATAAAGCAATTGATTTTTTCGCGCGGTGGCAGAATCACTTTCTGTTGCGACGTTTCGATGATGCCCACCATTGTGATATGGAAGAAAATGTGCATCCAGCGAGGTAAGTAATAGTATTTCGCCAAGAAATTGTTGCGCCCGGTTATTTCTGTGACCAAGCTCGTGACCTACATTGATGCCAAGCACCCCACACATCAAACCCATTGCTGAGATTCTACCAAAAAATTGCAGGGTACCGAAAGGGGTATTTTGGATAACAAATAAAAAATAAATGAGAAAACTCAATTGAATAGGAATCGCCAAATAAAGAATCCAGTCATAAAACGATCTGTTCTTTTCATCCTGAGCTATCTTCTTGTCGAGATTCGCGGAATCTGGCCTGGTCAATAGTTCCAGTACAGGCACAATACCAAAGAAAAGAATGATGGGAAAGAACGTGAGGATTCCCGAGCTATTGAATGACACGTATACGCTCACAGGCAGGGTGTAAACAAGAAGATATTTGAGTCGGTACATACGTTTAAAATTTTGTGATTCCTTTCGTAATTACATTGATCAGATTATCAAAATGAGCTTCCAGCATTTCGTATTTACCTTGTAGATAGAAGGGCGTTTCCAATCCTTTGAGCGTCAACAGCAGTACTTCTGCATAAATCACCAGATCACCCGGTAATTCCAGTTCATCTTGTGCAATCCCCCTTTTGAGGGTATTGATGATTTGATCCCTTTCCCATGTGTCCATTTCAGATTTGATCTCGGTGAGAAAGTCGTAATACTCGTAAAATTCAGGACGGAGTGTCTCAATATAATTGAGCGAAGACTTAAGAATCTCCATACGCTTGAGCATGTAAACCCTCAGGATATCCCTGCTGCCAAAATTGGTTTGATTAAAAATGATGGTGAGCACTTCTTTCAGATAATTGAGTTCACCTTTTACCACTTCTTTAAACAGCAGCTCCTTACTTTCAAAATGGTAATAAAGTGATCCTTTGGCCTTTCTGGATGATTTTGCAATCTCATCCATGGACGTCTTATAGAAGCCATATCTACTGAAGGTAGCGCTGGCTATATTTAATATTTTTTCCTTAGCTGGAGACATTGATAAATTTGACTAAATTCGTTTAAAAGTCAAATATAAGAATATTTTTATCTGATCCGATAGAATTGGTGTTAATTGAAAGAGGAAATAAATCATGCTTCAGTTGGATTCAACTGCATTTTAACATAATTCAAGATGACCATTTAATGATCAGATCATCCAATCAGCTATACTAAACAGAATGAAAGTACTTAATAGTAAATACAATATATAGGTCAATATTGTGCGTAATACATTGATTACTCGATTTCCTTCAGAGAAAAAAAACCAAAATGTCCAGAAGGTATAAGAGAGCGAAAGAACGATGGGTATTATTTCTAGAAGGTCATTTGTAATGAATGTTTCAAGTGTCATAAACAGCGAGTAAAAAATAGCTTGCTGACCTGTGATATAAGCATTCAAAACAATGTGCTCCAGAAGATTTCTTTTATGGCCTAAAAAGGAAACAAAAGAAGCCAAGGAAAAAATTGGAAGAAGAAGTAAGGTCGTATAGGCATAGTTAGCCGTAAACCATGCCAAAGATGATGGTATTTCAGCCGCTCCTTCAGAATCATACGAAAAAAATCCTGAAATCAGGTCTTCAATTAGCGTGTTTTGATCAGCTATACGGGAGATTAGAAAATAAACAGTCGAGAGAATAAGTACATAGGCGATTGGCTTGTAGTGGTTTTTTCTCTTCCCATTTATAAAATCTTTAATACTTTGACCTGGACGCAAAAACAAATTTATAAGCGTAAAAAAGAAGCCTTTATTGACAAGGAAAATACTTTCTGAGACTTCATTTAAAAAATTCGGGAAGTTAATTTTTCCAACTTTTGCGTTTTGTCCACAATTACTACAAAATTTTCCCTCAACTATTGCCTCACAATTTTTACAAATCATTTTCTTCAGTATTTAATACAGGACCTAGCGATCATAATTGTAACGTCATAACCGAGATAGGACTAAGATAGAAGAACTGTCCATCGGGAGCAACTGCAGCTACCAAAATACACTTCAAATATGACTTACTCTAAGCAGAGGAAAGAATACGACGAATGAACGGCGTGTATATACATAAAATCCCACGAGCCAATTCAATTAGAAAGCACTTCAGTTTCCTGGCGGCAGGTAAGCGGGATGTTTTGCAGGCTAACGGCAGATTGCTAATTAAGACCAGGTGTTATCATCGTTTGTTGTGCTCTTTCATGTGTACTTCCAGGTTGACGTTTAGCCGTCGGAGTTCGATTAAAATTGAGTCAAGTTTATCTTGGTTAGTTAGCATGTTAATTCCTTCACCAATTGCTTTGGATATAGGATCAGGTGTTATCGTCAAGCACTTGGTTACAGGATCGATTTCTAGAGTGTCAGTGGAGTTGTAGTTAGTTCTTGATTTTCCAAGTTCAATTTCAATTGCCTTATTTCCGAAGAAATCATCATTGAAAATGCTAATTCTTGAATCCGTTGGGATTTTTTGTTCTGCGTCTGATAGTTCAATAATCGCAACAACAGATTGGCTAGTGTTGAGCTTCAGTTTGACCACTTTTCCAATTATCAGTCCATTCGAATAGACTGGTGAGGAAGTTGTTAACCCGTCTGCATTTGAGAGTTCAAGTGTTAGCTCGTTGCGAGCTGCACAAGAAAACAGGAAGAATATAATG
Source organism: uncultured Marinoscillum sp. (assembly GCA_964353015.1). Taxonomy (GTDB): domain Bacteria; phylum Bacteroidota; class Bacteroidia; order Cytophagales; family Cyclobacteriaceae; genus JAMZMI01. The sequence continues at coordinate 14,751 of CAYGUA010000035.1, forward strand.
GCTATTGGAAGTATTCTTTTCATCTGCAGAGGTTGAGCATAACGCACAGCTAAAGTGCGTATGCCTACACTTTGCTGATGGAAAACTAAACTAGCAAAGCTGCGCCACCCGCACAACTGTTTCTATGAAATACTGCGTTGAGAAAGTTCAAATCCAGAAGCACCAAAAGCACTGATAATTACAGAAGTTTCAGGAGGCGCAGCTTTGTGGTCGTGTTTCACTGTATGTGGCTAGAAGCACGTCGGCATATGCACTTTCAGCACTTGTTATGTCCTTTAATATGTTGTCACAGAGAACCAAATATTTGGAAATCCAGTTTCATTCACCATCTTAACCCAGCCAACTTGTTCGCGTATTTTCCGATATGTTAGACAGTTACCGCTTGCGTCTTCTCCATCAGCTTCGAAAAACTCAATATTAAGTTTTGCCCAATCCGCACTTACTTCTAATACTTTCATTTCAGTTTGGAGTTCGTCGTTCCAGTCATTTCCTGGGACACACTCAATGATTTTGCTTTTCGAATGTGGAGTTATTCTTAGGTTGACACAACTCTTTGTGACATTTATACCCAATTTCGCAAAGTCCCTTAATCCTTTCAATTCCTGAGAAACAAATTTTGAAGTTAAAATTTCTTTGTAGGTATATCGTTTTGCTCCTGAATTGACTAATTCGGAAGTTTGAATCTCAAATGGAATTTTCCCGTGATCATTCTTCCAATTTGACATAATTAAATCTTGGTCACTTGACTTATACATTAATAAAGGGGTATACCCACTTCCAACCCACTCAAGAGTCGAAAGTCCTAAACTTAAGTTCGTTTGTTTGTCCTTTTCATAGAGTCTAACTCCATTTTTGTCTCGACTAATGAAACCTAATTGTTGGTGTGTTGATGGTTCATAAATCGGGATTAGGGAATCTAATGCTAAAAGATATATTCCTTCACCCCAATCTTCATCACCACCCCTTGGCTTCATTTCGTTGCAAGGGTTCTCAATTAAAGAAAAACTTGAAAATAGGAAAATCAGAATAAGTTTGGCAGAGAGTTCAATCATGGGATATTGGACATAACAACCGGGTAAAGTGATGTTTGTTCACTATATCCGCCTTATAACTTTGTTAATTTATTTTTTCTGTAAAAAATTGAAAATCAATAACATACCCGTGTGCCAACACTTAATAAGTGTTGGCACACGGGTATAAAGTGCACTACTTGATATTTTTTTCATCCCAATTCATTTCTCCAAAATAACGGAATATATTTTCTAAAACAATAGAGCGATCAGTCTTTTCAATTGACAGAAGTACATGATCTACAAACGGTCTGATACCATTAACTGGTAAATGCTTCAGGCAGCAATCAGATTAGTGGTTAGAGAGGTTATTAGCTATTAGTTTTTGGTCATTGGTAAATTGTGGTCAAACTATATCAGGGACGGACCATAATATCATGGAGGATTGTTCCCCGCCATACCGCCAGGTCCATTGCTAACTAATTTATAATTGATGGACATGATAGGCACAAGTTGTTTTGTTTATCACTGGTTTTCATCCAATTGCACCTTATTTTCAGCTAAAAAGATACGTATCTCTTAAACAAATGATACGTATCTTTTAAATCAGAGATACCTATCAATTTAAGAAAAGATACGTATCATTTAACTCATTTACCATGTACTTTGGAGCAAAACACAATCATGTCGCATGGAGATTAACACTTGATGCAAGGTAAAACATAGCTTCTCCTTTATTTGTAAAACAGATCAAGTAAACATCAGTTATTGTCTTCCTGATGAAAGTTTATCCGCCTGCCCTTTCCAGCTTCCCCTATTTTGTCCACGACCCGTTACCAGGGCTATATCACCATATATTTTAGCTCTCACAATTTTCTTCGACATGGTTGAATGAGAAAGCAAACCTTGATCAAGAACACTTAACACGAACACTTAAAAAATCTTCTTATGGTATGATTCCTTTCAGGCTTTCCACCAAAAACCCAGTCAAAGGATATACTTTATTTGAAGTCGTCAATGCAATTAGAAATCTCAGCCAAATTGAAGATGTCTTCCATTTGTTAAAACTGCTTTTTTAACTATTATTCGGTCATATTTAAAATGCTGTTGGGTTGGATTACCATGTACAAATGGCGTTTTAATGCCTACTTAAATTGTCATGAGCTTTCATTCCTCCTCACAATTTTCACAATACGACTATATATGATTTCCGCCAGATTCCAGTCGTATCCATTGAAGTTGGTTGTATTGTTAAATTGAATGATTACTGTATCAATGTCCTTATGATATTTCGCAATACTCTGATAGCCAACAAGCAAACCTGTGTGTTCATATACATAGACAGAAGAATAAATTTCCTGTTCGCCTTCATTAAATACGGAACCATCATTTAACGCACGCAGAAAAATACCCACATCCTCAGCAGTGGCGATAATCAGACCATTATCATCAGTTTTAAAATCTTCTTCATAGCCAACATAATAACCACTCATTACCTCATCGATATTCACTTCACTCAGGTAACAAAATGTATTTTTCAAGCCTAATGGTATCAAAATTTCCTCTTTGATATATTGTTGATGAGGATAACCAACTACCTTATCTATGAGATCTGATATCAACATGTAGTTGGTGTTTGAATAGCCATAATCTTCACCTGGCTCAAAGTTCGCAGGCAAATCCAATGCGTATTCAAGTGTTTCTTGTTTGTTTTTAGGCGGTTTTGTCCAAAAATCAGGATGATCCACAAAATTTGGAATGCCACTCCGATGTTGCAGCATGAGTCTCAAGGTAATCTTATCCGAATGCTCAATTCTTCCTGCCAATTCAGGGAAATATTCGGCAAGCGTTTTATCCAAAGAAAGACGTCCTTCTTTAACCAATTTTGTGGCAGCAACGGCAACATAAAGCTTGGTAATACTGGCAATCTTGAATAGCGCTTGTGGATAAGCTGGGATTTTCTTTTTACGGTCGTGCCAGCCTGCGGCATAGTATTCGGATGGCTTCCCTGCCTGATCCACGTATACAATCATTCCATCAAAACCATGTTTGATTCCTTCCTCTAATTGTTCCTGAATGGTATCTGGTAGTGGTAAAATCCAGGCCTTTACCAAAATCCATGGTACGAACCACAAAGAGGATATACTTGCGATAATAAATGTCATTCTAAATATGTTTTTTATTTTTTTCTTCATCATATTTTTCTTATTCCTCTCGATGATGCCTTTTAACCAATTAAATTCTACTCATGCATTCATTTATTGTAATTTAAGGTAATGGACACATCAATTTGCAATCACAATTTCAACCCAAAAAGTGGCCTGATGATTTTTATTCTCCTGATCACAAATTCATACACCACAAAACACCCAATAAATGTAAAGGCTATAACCAGCGTAAGCTTTAAAGCTGCAGGCAGGTCTAATGGAAACAGCATCCATGAGGCCAGATAAAGCAACGCCATGTGAATAATATAAAATGGATATGCTGCCTGACTTAAATAGCTTAATGTTTTGCTGGGCTTGTTGAGGTATCTGTGCCCAAAGCCAAAAGCAGTGAAAATCCAAAAGTTTGATTCAATCGCCTTCAAATAATATGGTGCATTGAAACTGCCTTCATATAAACGAAAACCGTAAAGTGTAGCAGCGATGACCAACAAAAACCATCTCCATTTTGTCACATTGTCCCAAAAGGATTGCCCACTGTAAACGGACAAAAAGCCAATTAAAAAAGCAATCATTCCAAGCCAAAACCCATGGGAGTTCATGGCATAATATTCGAAACTCTCAGGCTTGACAAGTTCAGCTTCTACAATAAAAGGAAGCGTAATTACTAACAAACCAGCAGGATTGCCCATCAGCTTACTCATCATCCTTTGAAACTTACCTTCTGGATGTTTTTTCAAATAGAAAAACAAAGGGAAAAAGATCAGGACATAAACGAAGATGTTGCCAAGAAACCAAAGGTGCATTGGATTAAAGTCGAACGCAAAATCCTGATGGTAGAAATTCTTCCAAAGCCAAACATGTAGGGGCACAATCGCCAGCATTCCAAAGACTAAAGGAATCAATATTCGCTTTGTTCGCTCCAGCAACAACGATTTCCAGCTACGTCTTTGGATGGCAAAGTACACACCCATTCCAGAAACGAAAAACAATAGCGGAATACGCCACACATTGAGCATGGCCATGAGTGTCCAAATCCATGTCATCGTTTCATCATTCTGAATGAATCCGATGAATACACCCCAGGGTTGAAAGCCTATGGCTATATGATATATTAATAATAAACCAATAGCAATGACTCTCAACCAATCTATGTCGTATCTTCTGTTATGCAACATTACTATTGATTAATTACCGTGATTTTGGATCAACTCAGCAATGACAGGGCGAGCCTCTTCCAATTGCTTATAGTCTAATTTCAATCCAAAAGGACCAAGATCCTTGCTCATTTGATCATAGATAGGTTTCATCGTTTCAAAAGGAGCAGACACAGACTCTAAGGCTGTAGCACTGTAACTATTTCTTATCGTCACATCCGCTTTGCTTTTGAGCAGGGCTCTTACGATCTCAGTACGACCAAAAAATGCTGCTGTGTGTAAAGGTGTTGAGCCATCGGCGCTTGTCGCATTCAAATCTGCACCACCTTTGATGAGTAAAATCGCAACATCAGTTTTACCAAATGTCGCTGCAATGTGTAAAGGCGTTGAACCATAAGCATCTTTTTGATTTAGGTCGGACTTGGCAGCAATATGTCCATTGATTGCTTCTATATTCCCAAAAAATACAGCCTCTTGAATGGTAGTGCCTGGCGCTTCAATTTCAGTTTCCTTCGATGCTTTTTCTTGTGACTGATTGCAAGAAGCTACGGCTAATAGGATGATGGTAAGACTTAAGGCAAACCATTTTTGTGTTGTTTTCAATTGTAAAGTTTTCATCTTGTTTTTTTTAGTGTTTAATAATTTATTTCGATGAAGCAAAGGTCACAAGAAGGCTCACGAGCCACTAAACAACCATGCTGCAAGAGATGTGAGCTATGCGTTTTGTGTGGAAACTATGACGATGGACTATAAACTATGACGCAAATGCCCCAAATAGGCCAGTTGCGAGTGGTATTTTAATTGACGATTATTGCATGTCACTTTCAGAAAAATATGTCAGATTTTCAAACACCTAAGAGTAAGTTTCTTCAGAAGATAGAGGCTGCTATTGAAGCAAATCTGGCTGATGAAAATTTTGGAGTAACCGAACTGGCTGAGCAGATCAACATGAGTCGGTCCAATCTGCTCAGAAAGATTAAGCAGGAAACAGGAGAATCGGTAAGTGTATTTATCAGAAACGTAAGATTGCAAAATGCCAAACTCCTGCTGAAAGATGACGCGCTAACCGTTTCAGAAATTGCTTATAAAGTTGGGTTTAGTAGCACCTCCTATTTCACGAAATGCTTCCGAGAACTTTATGGCTACACTCCTGGTGAAGAAGGCAGCAGAGCAAAACAAGAGGAGGCACAAGAAGCGGTTGAGCAAGTTTTTCCGCCAGAGCGCCAGAAGAATAAGATTATCATTCTTGTTGTAGCTGTATTTGCCTTGTTAGTTGGGGTCTTTTTTATGCTATCAAAAGATGAGCAAGAGATAACGCCCAAACTAAGTAAATCCCTGGCCGTCCTTCCTTTCAAAAACGACAGTGCCGATAGTACCAACATTTACTTTATGAATGGCTTGATGGAAGCTATTCTGGACAACTTTCAGAAGATCGAAGACATCAAAGTTACCAGCAGAACCACAGTTGAGAAGTACAGGAATGTAGCCAAAACGATCCCAGAGTTATCGAAAGAACTCAATGTGAGTTATTTTATTGAGGGAAGCGGACAGAAGATCGGCAATGAAATTCTATTGACCATTCAGCTGATAGAAGCACCTAGCGACAAACACCTTTGGTCAAGAAGATATAAGCGTGAACTAAAAGATATTTTTCAATTGCAAGCGGAAGTGGCACAAGCCATAGCTGGTGAGATCAATGCTATCATTACGCCTGCAGAGCAAGAGCGCATTGAAAAAATACCAACCCAAAATCTTGTTGCTTATGACTATTACTTAAAAGGGTTGGCCTTATTAAATGACAAAACAGGAGCTGGTTTGGAAGAAGGTGTTGAAAATTTCAAGAAGGCCATTCAGGAAGACGGACAATTCGCCAATGCCTATGCATATGTAGCCATCTCCTACTACTACATGGATATATTCATGGCTGAGCAGAAATATACACAAGAGCTGAAAAATTATGCTGATAAGGCCATGATGCTGGATGGAGAATCCGGAGAAAGTCTAATTGCCAGGTCCTTGTATTTTATGCAGGTACGTGATTATAAAATGGCCGTTGAATCTTTTGAGGAAGTACTAGAATATTATCCAAACACAGCCTGGGTGCATAATTTTCTATCCAACATCTATGGTATCATCCTTCCTGATACTGAGAAATATCTCACACATGCCCTGCAGGGAATTCAGGCCGCAGTGGCTGGTGCAGACTCTGTCACTTCCAGTTATACATATTTGCATTTGAGTAATGCATTGGCCCAAGCAGGTTTTATCAATGAATCTGAAACCTATGTTCAGAAGTCATTGGCATTCTTTCCTGACAATTTGTATTCACAATATTTATATGTGTATATCAGGCAGGCACAGCATTTTGACTTGAAACGTGCGCAAACATCATTGGAAGAAATTTTACAAAAAGACACGACACGAATCGATGTGATACAAGAGATAGCCAAAGTATGTTATACTTCAGAAGCGTATGAGGAAGCCTGGGAGTATTATGATAGGATGCTAAATATAAAAGCTGCTTTGCAACTGGACATCTATCAAAGTGAGGACATTAGAATTGGCTTTGTGTTGGAGCAACTTGGCAGAAAGGAAGAAGCAAAGAATTATTACGACAGCTATATTGAGTTTGCAGAAAAAGATCAGTCACTCTACAAAGATTTACTTTATTCGTCATATTATGCTGTCACTGGAGATATAGACCAGGCCATGGATTACTTCAAGGCTTTTTCCGAAAAAGACAATTATCAATATTGGATAGTGTTGTTCCTAGACAAAGATCCCATCATCCGTCAAATGGCTGGACATCCTGATTATAAAAGCACGCTGAAAAAGATCAACGATAAATTCTGGGATAAAAATAAGCAGATCAGAAAAATGCTTGAGGAGGAGGATATTATTGTGCCTAGGAAGGGGGATTTGTAGGGATAATGTAACGTACTGTAATCAACCGTAAGCTGGCCAAGTGAAATATATCCTAAAAACCTCGGGCTTGAATCTATAAAAAGAATAGCCATAATGCCCTTTTAAAATGGCACAAAAGTTATAAACAAGGAATGCGGGTTTTTTATTCATATAATTTCCTTTCATCCAATCTCTTTCGAGTTAAAATGATTTGTTGCACATAGTTCTTATTTACTCAGCATCCAGTTAATCAATTCATCGACATTCACAATCGACCAACTATGAGGGTGTCTTTCCTTATTTGCTCTATAACCCCTATTCTGAGTTGCAATATATTCAACATTCGTATAGCCCGAATCTTGCAATATTTCAGACAATTTTTTAATCAGATATGCATTCGTCTGATCGTAATCTACCATTCTGTTCTCTTTCCACCAAAGTGTATCGGGTTCAGTGTACATTCTGATTTTAGTTTCCTTTAGGCTTTCAATGTTGCTGATTTTTCTGGTTTTTAATGTGAAAACAGAATGTTTTTCATATTCCTTTAAGTCTACATGAGGATTACCAAATCTATCTTCGAGCTCTTTGATTAGCCAGGTACTTTCCTGAATGGATATTTCCGAAAATTCTCTTTTGATATTCTTTTCTGAACTGAAATAGAGTTCCGCCAAATCTATCGGTGAATCAATAATAAATATTCCTTTTGGTAGTAAACCGATTTTTTGATTTGCAGTCAAATAGTTGCCAATCAACAGTGCAACGTCTCCACCACTTGAAAATCCGCCGATGTAAATATTGTCTTTTGTCAATTTATTCTCCACAAATATCTTTTGTAGATGTTTGGCTAAATCTTCCAATTCGTTTTCCTCAAACCAAAGTTTTTTGTTGTAGCTAGAGTACACTACAGCAATTGCATGCTCTCTCGCTGTTTCAAGTATCTGAAATTCTCTTTTGATATCTTCTGCCTCCTCTGGATAACCGCCAAATAGCACTAAAACTGCGTTGGGTTCGCTTTTTGGTTTCTCCAATTGATAATCAGCAGTTGAAACCTGTTCATAATCGATCTTCTCCGAATTCTCTAATTTCTCCTTGTTTGTCTTCCATTTACAAGAAGCAAAATGAAGCAAAATGAATATTAAGATTGAAAACTTTCGCATTTAGTCATTTTTTGAATAGAATATTGTCAATTAAAATTCCGAATTGAATATCTTGATATTTAGTTTATTATTTCTAGCATCCTTATTAACCAACTTATCTTCATTCTCTACTGACTTTCCTCGCCGATCCATAATTCCTAAAAAAAACTTAATCCCACTATTCCCTATACCAAAAATTAAAACCCAAATAATCTTGATGCTCCTTCTAATAATGCTGCAGCAGGCGAATCTGTATAACACACTTTGCAATTTGTGTACATGATCAAACAGTCTATAAAATCTGTCAGCATGTGGAACAATAGCCCTACCCCTATTATGTTGAGAGGTTTCCTGAAAAACAGCAACATCAAATAGGCGATCATAGCATAATAGGTATGCAATGGGTGAAAATTGATACTGCACCTATTTTCCTGAAATATAGGATTGGCCACCAAATGATCTAAATCTACCAACATGGTGGCAATCAGAATGAAATATGCTCTTTTCCAATCTTTTCTAAAAAATACAAATGCAATAATGAATGGAAAGCCAAGGTGTAGAAAGTAATGAATAAATGTTTGTATCAAATTTTCTGTTTGGGATTATACGCGTTTACAACGCTAATATATCGGACTCTTTTAATGTTCAATATAAATTAGAAAATCATACGAGGTTCTAATCTTAAAATAATCTCAGAGGTTTGTATCGTCTAGGTTTGTTACCGAACGTACTTAACGTCTTGCTTCTTCCTTTTGAATCAATTGAATGTTCTCTTTTTCAAGTTCAGTTAGAAATTTGTCGACATTATTATGCTGAGCTTCGTACCACTTTTGTTTTTGGAAGTGTTTGTTCATTTCTCCTCCTTGTTTGAATTTGTACCCGTATCTGGCAAATATTTCATTTCTCATTAATTTTAATTCCTCTGTTGACATAATCTTTAAGCTACCAGGATCAAGTTCAGCAATTGATGCCTCTATGAAGTTACCAGAGAAAAAGTCAGAAAGCTTTTCCTGAGCTTTGGTTCCAAGTTCGTACCCCCACCCGTCTTTGGGCTCCCCCATCCAGTTCCAAGGTTTATAGATTTTCAGGCATTTCATCTGTTGACCGTAACCTGTATATATACTGAATGCTGCCTTGTACATGCCCATGAGGAATTTTCCGTTTGTGTATAGAATAAAGTCAGTATAGTTCTCGTAATACCATATCCAATTAGTAAAATCAGAATTCCATCGTCTCCCTCGTATTTGTGCTATTACATGATTTTCTGTTCTAAAAATCAGGAGAGTTGTTTCAGATTCTGATTCCCCAAAATGATAAGCTCCATAGTAATCACTCAGGTTTTCAGTTGTCCATGGCTTAACATCTTCATCTTGAATTTTTTGAAATCCTATGTATTGACCAAAAAGAGTTAGTTGGGTAGTTAGAAGAATAAGAATGAAAATTAGCCTCATAGCACCTATGACATATAACGCTCAACTAAAATGAGTATGCGCCCCAGTCGCTAGAAGCTCCGAAGTGTCTGGTTCGCAATGTCCTTTCAAATAGCTCAGTTCGCGTATTCATTTTAGTGTTTGTTGTACAGCGTTTTTTCAATATATCAAAATCAATTTTTAATCTCTATCCATATTTCTGGAGAGCTGAGGCTAGCTAAATCTTTCCCTTCTTTTGGGTAGGCTCGTAATCTATATCTTCCTTCTTTTGTAAGCCTGAAATACCCGGGTGAATATCTAAATGAATTTCTCGCCGATTTAGTAATGTTCCATTCTTCACAATAAGATGAATTTTGATTAATCAAGGAATCTTGGAATTGGACATCATATCCGTTTGGATTCTTTTCTGTCTCAATATAATTATATCCACTGTCGTGAGGGTCCAATGGGAACCATTCAACACCTAAAGCAAATGATGGAACATTAGAATCTTTTGAAATTGATATTGCCTTAGATTTCGTGTCAGTGTTTTTCAAATTGAAGGTAATCATAACGTCTTCACCTAATTTGTATTCAGTCTTATTTGATTCGATGGAAAAACTCCATAGATTTTTACTTAAGAGATCATTAAACTCACTTCTTAACTTGTCTCCATCTTTTTTAAGATAAAACTTAGGATAATCCTGTTGTAATGTATCAAGGTAGCCCAATGCCTCCTGTATGTAATCTGTAAAGTTGTGTGTATAGCCTTCTCTACGAAGTATAACAAACTCATAAAGAATGTTGGGTTTGAGATTAGTTGATGGATAACTTTTTAGAAAATCCTCATACAATTTAATTGCTTCAGAATTATATGAGTAATCACCGCCCTCATGAGAACTACCTTCTGTATACTTAAGCACAGCAAACTCTGCGTCATCTGCGAGTGAACTATTTGGATACTGCTTCAACAGTGAGTCATAATAAGAAAATGGATAGGACATATTAATTGAACTTGCTTCTGTTTCTTGTCCTACGTATCGAAATAACTCGAAATAGACATTTCCAACTTTCCATAAACGCTCGTCTTCATTTAAATCTTCATTTTTGATGCTTTGTAATTGGTCATATGCGTCTTTAGTTCGTTGCATCCTTTTAATGTGGTATTCACTTCTCGATTCAGGAAATTCAGATTGGAGCAAAGAGTCTAATGTAAGAACCGTTACTACATTGCCTTGATAATTTTGAGTTGTAATAGAATTAAGGTAAAAGCGTGACCGAATTTCATTATCATCAACTGAATCTCTCATATATTCCATCAGATCGAGAATTTCTTTGGTATCATATAGTATTACAGCACTGAGATTAGTTTTCATATTCGATAGCCTACTTGTAATTCTTGCATTGGAACTCTTTTCAAATAGCTTTTTTACTTGTTTATACGATTCATAGGATTGTTGGAAAGAAGCTTTCCCTTTGTAGTAACCAAGAGAATCTAAATATTCAATGAACTTCTTTTCAGAATTGATTAAACTATTAGGATCTTCTCCTAATTCAATCAAATGGTCTTTTCTGAATACTTGAATGCTGTGCCATGTATTTAAAAAAACTTTATCATCAAAAATGGAAATTTCATGAAAATCATCGGCTAAAGGAGGTGATATGATTTTTAATTCAAATGTTTTTTTATCAAAAATGAGTAAGTTTTTACGGTCCCAAAACCACATGTATTCCGGGCCATTTGCCATTTGGTGATACCGTCGCTGGTCTTTATTTTCAATCGTATTTAATGAATCATCCTCAAAATTGTATCGGATTAATCCTCGTCTAATGTCTCCATCTAGAAGCCAAATCAAATCATTTTCTATTATGACACTATTGATGTCGGATGAATGAATATAAAAGGATTTATCTTTACCATCTTTCTTGATAGTGACATTTGGTGTTTCATAATCGACCTGCTTATAGAAGATAATTTGTACATCGTTAATTGATCTTGTTTCCAATATTTCTCTTCCATATTTTGTTGTAAGTATTTTGTTGTGTTCAAAGTCGTATTCATACTTTTCATTAATAGAAAGCACGTTTTTTGATAGTATTTGAATATCTCTCACGTTGATTTCCGGCAGGCTCCTAATTGCCTCCATTGATTTCCTATTTACCGTGTATAAACCTTCCCATGTACCGATGAAAACATGTTTGTCTGAAAATTTGATGTGGGAAACGGGACGAATCATCTTGTATTCATGACCTTTTTCCCCACTAAGATTATACACATAAATTCCTCTGTGAAAATTGCAAACCCAGATGTTTTGTGTAAAAGGATCAATAAAAATAGCCTCCTTTCTTAAGCCCATTGAATATTTGCCAAATCTGTAGTTCAGACTTGTCCAAGTACTATCAATTAGATTAAGTTCATATGAGTCCCCGCTATGGCCAAAAGTCCATATGAGTGTCGAGTCAAATGGCGCAAAAGTGAAGTCTGCTATTTTGATCGTGTCATTCTGAAATATGACAACATTTTTTTGATTACTAAATGTTGTGTCCAATATGCCCTCAGAGTTGAAGGTTGAAAACATTACTATTTTTTCTTCTTTTTGATCTAGAGTAGACTTTGGACTGCAACAAATGAATAGTAAAATAAGTGGATAAAGACCTTTCATTTTAAATGGCTTGAATATGATCGGGCGCATGCTGTACAACAACCGGGTAAAGTGATGTTTATTCACCTTATCTACTTTATAATATTGTATTTTCTTTTTTCCGTATAAAATTGAATATCAATAAGATAGCCGCTTTTAAACATTTATTAAGCGTTGGCACACGGATATAAAGTGCATTGCTCACCATCTGATCTATACCAATTCATTGCTCCAAGATAACGGAATATCTTTTTTTATACAACAGGATAACCAGGCACTCGCTTGGCTTGGCCAAGTGATCAATATCCGAAAATCCTCCGGTTTGAACAAGCTATAATAAACCCGGAAAAATACCCTTTCAAATGGTTCACAGGTCTTAGACAATTGAATGCGGGAATTACTTTCAAATAAAACTTCGTTTTCTCAGTACTTTAGTTGTATAATTGAAATCCTACTTGATTTCAGAATCTGTCTATTGTTTCATGCGTGTCATCCCCTTTTCCAGACATCTTCACTACACCTTAGCTTCGCTGATGATGCTGAGTATTGTTGCCGGCTGTTCCAAATCAAACAAAAAATACAATATGCCAGACACATCTCAATACACCTCCATATTTGGTAAAAACGTCCTTGTATTTGACGATTCCATGGATTTGGAAGGTATTAAGATGACGCTTGATGCGTTACACGAGCAGCAGAAGTATAGCGAATTTGGCTCAGAGCGATACGCATTACTATTCAAACCGGGAACCTACAATTTAGATGTCACTGTCGATTATTATGTTCAGGCACTCGGTTTGGGAAGATATCCCGACGATGTTACCATCAATGGAGCGGTGCAATCAGTTACCACAACAAGGAATAAAAATGTTACGACCATGTTTTGGCGTGGTGCTGAGAATTTCAAAATTGTACCACAAGATGGTAAAATGATTTACTGGGCGGTATCACAAGCCGCTCCATACCGACGCATGCATGTATTGGGTGACATAAATTTTGATAAGAGCGGTTGGGCAAGTGGTGGTGTGCTTGCCAATGCTGTTGTGGAAGGTAGGGCTGGATTAACATCTGGACAGCAATGGTTTACGAGAAATTCAAGCATCGGATCGTGGGAAGGCGGAAACTGGAACAGGGTATTTGTTGGAGTGGAGGGCGCACCGAATGATTCATGGCCTGACAAACCAACTACAGTAATTGACAAAACGCCCGTAATTCGAGAAAAGCCCTTTCTTACTTATACTGAATCCGGCGATTATGCCGTTTTTGTTCCCGCACTTGGTCGGGAAACTTCTGGCCCTTCATGGATTAATCGTGATGAGGAAGGTGAACTAATACCAATATCATCCTTTTATATTGCGTTTCCTGGTCAAGATAACGCCACTTCTATTAATCAAGCCCTGGCCGATGGCAAGCACATACTCCTTACGCCCGGGATCTACGAGATTGATAAAACGCTTACCATAACCAAAGCTAATACCGTAATTCTGGGGCTTGGATTACCAACACTCATTCCTCAAAATGGAGAAATTGCAATTGCTACTAAGGATATGCCCGGAGTAAAATTAGCAGGGTTTATGGTGGATTCCGGACCAGAGCTATCGCCAACACTCATTCAAATTGGGTCAGAAGATTCCGATGCTGATTATCCCGATAATCCCATCTCACTTCATGATATCTATTGCAGAGTTGGAGGTGCAGTGGTTGGGCAAGCGGAAACAACCATTACTATCAATAGCAATTATGTGATTGGCGATCATTTCTGGTTATGGCGAGCCGATCACGGTGTGGGAACAGAATGGATGGATGGACAAAATAAACACGGACTTGTAGTGAATGGCGATCATGTGACGATCTACGGATTGTTCAACGAGCATTTTCAAGGGTATCAAACACTATGGAATGGAGAATACGGCAGCACTTATTTTTATCAATCGGAGATCCCCTATCATCCACCGAGCATTGAGGTATGGAATGATAACGGAAAGGCGGGTTATGCTTCCTATAAGGTGGCGAACAAAGTTCAAAATCATGAAGCTTACGGACTGGGGATTTACAGTTTTTTTAGTGGTGAGCCAACAGTCTCAAATAATGTCAGGCTAGAAAATGCCATGGAAGTTCCGGACAATTCCGGTATTGTAATCACACATCTCTCAACATTTGCAGGACTTAACGGAGGCATCAATCATGCTATTAATGGGTTGGGACCATCAACAAATGTTGGCGAGCTAAAACATTATGATGGATTTGAAGGGAACAAATAGGTTGGACTTTCAAAATGGTTTGGAGTGACCGCATATTTCATTAATTTAATCAAAAAGGTCAATTTTACTCCAATGAAGAATTTATGCATTATTCCAATCTTGTTAATGTTCCCCTATCACTATCCTTTCTGGTTAAACATAGTTTTAGAACATCAAGCTATGTCCTAATCTTGAAACTATTCATTGGTGTGAATCTAGAGGTTTGTTAGAATCAATTTTATTCAGTTCGTACGACAACCGTTTTAGCAATTAAGTCATGAATTGCGCGAGAACGTTGGTTGAATAGCATCGAGAAAATTTCAAGAATCCACCAAAGTAGAGGAACCATGCTAATGAACGCACTAAATAGGATCATCGAGAAAGTTAGTTCGAACGGGATAAAAGAAAGGAGGTAGTAAAATATTGTAATACCAATTGGAACTGAGTCTCTGATGAAAGCCTGTTTCATTGTTATGCCTCGTTCCTCATTCACGTCAAAGACCTTAACACCTAGTACATATTTCCCAATTGTTTGTCCGAAAAGACCATGTAATAAAACTGAATATATGTAATAAGAAAAGGAACTGATAATATCCACAACTGGGTTCAAAAATTCAATGTTCAAATTGTGTAAATAGAGAATCAAAAAACCGAGAGGCCAGAGTACAATTCCATCTACAATCGCCGCGAAAAATCTCAACCAAAAAGTCTTGTATCTAAGTTCGGCCTTAGTTACAGAACGGTTAGTTACAGTTTTTTCAATTTCGCCGAGAATATCTGATTTTATTCTTTCCTGACTCTCAGTTAGTTCACCTCGACGTTCAAGTTCTCGAATGGCCCCTAATCTCGCATCTTGCTCGTATGCTTCACTGTTGGCAATGTTATCAAGTTCTTTTGATTCTTTGTTTTTGTATCGTCTTGAATAGTAGTCTGATTCCATCGAGAAGGCCAATTGATTCTAATTCTAACGGCCAACTATCATCCGTAAGCTGGTCTGTTCAAATATCTATAAAAGTATCTCATCGCAATAGCCTTTGCAAATAGCTCAATTAGCTTATGGATGATAGTGTTTGTTGGCAATAGTCTTTTCTTTTAAAAAGAGATAAAAAGGAAATCCTCCAGCAAGGCCAAATAACAGTGTTAGTAGCCAAACTAAACCCACTCTTTTAATTTTATGGTTTTTTCCATCAGCATATGTCCACACAAAGAAAACAAAGACTGCAAAGAGTAGGTCAATCATGAATATAGTTGAGATCCGATTGGCAAACATTCCTTCAATTGTGGCAATTGGATTTGTGTAAAGCAAAATATTGCCAGTTTCTACAGACTCAAATAGTACAAGAATACTTGGTGAAATGAAGCCAATAATCGCAAGTGCTAAGTAAATATTTTTCATAATCTAATTTTAAGTTTTGTTTCAACTTTTGACGTTTCAAAATGGACTATTGAATTTTTTGTTTCGTTTTTAGTATTTGTTGTTTGACAAGTTTGCTTCATTGGCAATGACAACCATTCGATCCAGATACCAAAGTTTAAAGACACTTGATAGCACTACTGAAAGTATTGTATCACCAAGCATACGATTATATGAGCTATAGATCATTAAAAAGAAGAATAGGCCATTCAGAACGTTTAACAGCGTTGGGAAGTCCTTTTGAAAAAGTCCATTTTTTGTCCAAATTTCTTCCCCTTGTATCGATTTGCTCATCCAATTATTAGTCGATTTTGGTTCATTAAAAATCAGCGGATTAATGACAAAAAATAGTAGTAGCAACCCCAATCCCGTCCAAGACTGAAACCAGAATGGAATAGGGAACAGAAAAAAAGCGCATACTCTTGTCCAGCCGCTCCAAGGATTGGCATGCCTCTTCCATGTACTTTTATTAAAAACCTTCATAGTGATTTATTATTCTAATTGAAATGGGTTTTACATCGCAATGGATTATATGACTACTTTCATTTGTCTTGTTTGAAATAGATCCTTGTCATTCGTAAAATCTCAAGGAATAGATCCTGACTTGCTTGCCCATTGTTAGATAGGATTACAACTTGCAGATCAAGATCTGGATTGATGGAAAGAACAGTACGGTAGCCATCAAACCCACCCAAATGCCAGTAGTCATTTGTGCTGCTATATTTGCCCGAATGCCAATAATTTCCTGTGCCTGTGAACCAACCCAATCCATAATCACCATATTCTGGTATTGAACTATAGGTTTGAGTCATCCGATCCAGTGTCTCTTTGGTAATAATTTCATAGTTGAGCAAAGCATCTGTAAAGCGCATCATGTCATTAGCTGTACTTGCCACTCCTCCTGCTCCATAGATGAGCGAATTAAAACCTAGAACGTTCAGGTTAGTCCCGAAAGAGAGGGCATAATTACCTCCATTATCTCCAAGATGTTCAGACTCGGAAATTACAAATGTGTTTGACATCTCAATAGCTCTAAATATTTCCTTACTCAGAAATTCAGGATAGGAAATACCAGTTACTTCTTCAATGATCAAGGCTAAAAACACATAACCGGTATTCGAATAATCACCAGCTGTTCCGGGTTCAAATTTTAGACTCTCCAATCCTGAGCCATCTATTAGATTAAGTACTGCTGAGGTAGGTAGATTGTTTAAGGTACTTAAATCACTATTATCATCTATGTAATCTCGCAAACCTGCACGATGTGTAAGTAAATGTTCTATTGTTATTTCTGAAAAGTTTGATGGAAGCGTTGGAAGGAAGGTGAGGAGTTTATCGGTTAATTCTAACTTATTCTCTTCTACCAATTTCATAATAGCAATGGCAGTTATTGGTTTCGTGATAGAGCCGATCCTAAATTGAGTGTCTCCATTAATAACTTGGCTATCTACCATTCTCGCCAGACCTTTACTACGTTCATAGACAATTGTTCCCTCATGTTTGATAAGGATACTTAACCCAGGTCCAGAAGCACTCTGGTTTTGCTCTAAATAATAATCTATTTGCGTTGTAAGACTAGTTGGATTCACCTCATCCTCATTGTTGCAGGCAAATAATAGGGCAAGCACGAAAAGAAAAAGAGTATGTTTGAAATGTTTCATGATTTGATGTTTAGTATGTTTAGTTTCAATTAGCTGAATAGAAATTGGAGTAGGCTTCTCTCATGAGTTTAATAGTATTCTCATTTACTCGATGGCCTTTCTCTAAGAAGTACTTAAGTCCTAAAAGATGATCTATGGCCTGTTGTCTCATGTAGCTGCGAATAGGTAGCCAGTTCAATAGTCCGCGCATGCTGTACTTCATAGTAATTTTTGCCCTGGTGCCTTCTGAATGGGTTTCCACTTCAGAGTGAACACTCATCTCATCAATTTGAACTCCGTGTTTTTTGCGTAAACTCAGTTCGAAGGATGTCCCCGGATCCCAGGCAACAATCTCCTCCTCCACAAAGGCATTTTCCGAAATTTTACACCTTCGTGCGTGACCCAAACCTCCTACGATATCACTGATGGTGTATGCCTCGTGTATGATGGGGACGTACATCTCTACATTGCTGAAAGTTGACCAGGTATCCCATACTTTCTCAACGGGTTCCTCAATGATGACTTCAGCAGTTACTTGCTTTTGCTGCGCACTTCCATAAATAACTGTTATTATTATAAGAGTGGAGATTATCGATAAGATTGTTATTGCCATTTTGTTCATTGTTGTAAGATTTTTTGTTTCGATTGAATTGATAGGTTATATCATGCAAATGCCTACAGCTGGAAAATAAGGGCCAGATTGAAATCCAACTTATCCTCCACATCCTGAGATACTTTCAAATCACCATAGTCGACAAAAACTTTGGATGCGTTTAGCCTTGCCGAAATTTTGTTCGTGATGTTGGATTCAAATCCCAACCCAAATCGGTCAAAGTTTTGCTGGTCTTCTTGCACGTAAAGTATTCCGCTCTGATCCGTAAACGATATGTCAAAGTTTCTTCTACCTTGACCAATCATGAAATATGCCAGATAGTCACGACTTTCACCAAATGCATACCCCACGTTCAAGGACAAGCCAATCTGCTGATCATTTTGATAGTTTACCGCGAATGAATATCTAGGATCCTGGATAGTCATGTCACCATTTGTAAACCCATATAGGTATTCTGCACCAATTACCAATCTTCTATCTAATAGCTGAAGTCGATACCCTGCCAGAAGCTCTAAGACAAATCCGGACTTCTGAGCCAATACATCGAGGTCATCTATTAATGCCCCACCGAAAATATTTTGGATACTAAAAGAAACTCCAGTGTATAATCCCTGAAATCGTTTATCAGTATTTTGCTGTTCTTGAATAAACAGATTTTGAGCACTGAGTACGTGAGCGAAACAAAACAAGCAGCCAAATAGATAAATTTTATAGCTAGTCATGATTTCTGATAATTAATATTTAATCGAATACCCAACACTTACATTTATTATCAATGGAGTGTTGCCTAGACCAATTTCCATTGCATCATGTGTCTCTGTTTGACCAGTAATCTTGTTGGCATAGTCAAAGGAATCACCGTCCAGAGTGGAACTCAACTTTGGCCAGTATCTGACGCTTGGAGCAATCATGATTCCTTTTAGTGCATTGTCATTGTGCTTAAATGGCATCCAAGTGACATACGCCCCTAGGCCAAGTGTAAACGTGGTGTATGCTCCTATGCGATTTTGATTGGATTGAGGATCACCCTCATAGTACAATTCGAACCTGTGCCACTTGGGCTCTACCCGGAGGTTAAACCATTCTGTGAGTCGGTACCCGATTCCAAACCCTGTGGTATAAGGCAGGTGAACCGCCAAACCCTGATCTTCTTCGTTGCCATTCAGTAGATCATTCGTGAAGTCCAGTGATACCCCGTGTGAGTAGTCAAACGCCAATCGTTTGTAGAATACGTTTCCCTCTACATTAAACCCGTCTACTAGTAGCTGATTCATGCCAAAAAGGAGGTTGACCCGATTGGTCAATTCTGATTTAGTGTGCTGAGCCTGCGCTATTGTACCTAGTAGAATAGCGCAAAATAGAATTGCTTTTGATTTCATTTGTAAAATTTTTTGATACAAATGAATCGCTAATAATAATGCATTGCGCCTCAGACGCTGATTTGAGACCAATTTTTAGAAAAGGCTATTCAGGAGGCATTCTGAAGCTGATATTCTTTAGGTGTTTGACCTATTTGTTGTTTAAAGATTCGATTTAGTGAAGCTTTGGAATTGAATCCGCTCTCCAGACCTAGTGCCAAAATTGTGTACTTCTTCATTTCCGGATTAGCTAGATGCTGTTTCAGCTCTTCGACTCGGTAGTGATTCACAAAATCATAAAACGGCATATTAGCTTTGGAATTAATTGTTTGTGAGATGTTGTGCGTAGTAACTTCTAGTTGTTGGGCAATGCTTTGGACCTTTAATTCAGAATCATGAAAAACATGTTCCTTTTCGAATAGCTCACGAATGCGATTGTAAAGGCAATTCATTTCCTCCTCAGCTAGGGAGGATGTTTGGTACTTTTTTTTAATCGCTACTTGCTCCTTTTCATCCGGTTCACTGAAGTTGGCCAGGGTGTATTGCCTGATGCCACTATAGATGAGGTAGAATAGCCAAAAGACAAATGCTGAATTGATCACTAAAAATGGAATTTGAATATTATCAATGTATCCATAATTATAGGGTATAAATACGATCAAAGTAGTAAAATTAATTGTGAGGTAAGCCCATGAAAAATACTTCACCCATTGCAACCTTATGTGCTCAATATTGGAGTAGTAGTCCATGATTTTAGCACTGTATAATCTGAGTTTTTTCAAGTACCAAAAAATGAGAACTATATCATATACTATGTGACCCTTATATAGAACATGGTAAATAAAAGGCGGATCTGTATACAACTTAACAATCTGCTGGGTTGAATAGTCATTGAAAACAAACAGATCTGATAAAATGAAGACAAGGAGTATTATATCAAAAGATGCGAACCACCACCATATTTTCTTTATCTGATGATCTGGATCGATCAAATACAAAGCATAGAGTAGGAATGGAAAAAACATAATAAATGATACGATAGACTGAAAAGCGAAGCTCCAAATGGAAAGGCTTTGCTGAATCCAAATATCGGAGATCAGGTAGCCGGCAAAAAGCAACGTTATAATGGCCAGCAAAAGATCACTTACTTCCTTGTCCTTTTTACTAGTAATAAAGAGCAAGAAGATGGCGAGAAGAGTAATCCCTACGATGTTAACAATTAGCATGTGAATTCTGTCATTTCCATAAACCGAGCTTTTGCATATAGCAAGATAAAAAAATGCAGGATATTATAAATTGGAAAGAGAATCAACTAATCAAGAATTATCAATGCAAAATCAGAGTCTACTTTTCTTTTGAAGTAGGTGAACAAAAGAATGGATTTCACATGCGCAACTAAATATTTTTGCTAGAAAGGTTCGGTATTGTCTTTGTACCAATTATTGCCAACAAGTGAGTATAGTGCCTTTCATGCACTATATCCCAGTTGTAACATTGAGCTTTATATTTTTCGTAATAAATTGAAAATCAATAAGATACCCGCTTTTAAATACTTAATAAGCGTTGGCACACGGAAATAGTGCACTATACACTATCTGTTTCATTCCAATTCATTCCTCCAAAATAACGGAATATTCTTTCGTAAACAATAGCGCCGAAAGCTTTTTCAAAAGACGGAAAGACGTGATCTATGAATGGCCATAAAACAGAAACTGATAAACGAGCCCAGCGGCCAACCTGGCTGTTTGGTTATCCTTATCAAATGAGGGGTTGAGCTCAACTACATCGGCACTGATGAGTTTCTGAGATGTCAGGATCAATTTTACAACCTTTTGCACCATAGCTGGATCAAAACCCATCGGGGAAGAGGCACTTACACCTGGCGCATAGGCACTCGAAAAGCCGTCCAGATCAATGGTGAGATAGATGTAATCTATGCTAGAAATAAAGCCATCAAGTAATTCTGTAATGGCTTGCCAATTGGTCATTTGAAACTGGTCTATATCCATGTAGTTAACGCCATGCTGTCTGGCTGTAGCATAAAGTTGTTTGTTGTTGGCCAGTTGTTGTATGCCCAGACACAGATAATGAAAATCAGTTTCTTCCTGAGCCAGCTGGAAAAAAGGTGTGCCGGAGTTGCGTTGGCTTTCCACTTGGCGCAAATCAAAATGGGCGTCCAGGTTGATGATACCGATGGT
Source organism: uncultured Marinoscillum sp. (assembly GCA_964353015.1). GTDB lineage: Bacteria > Bacteroidota > Bacteroidia > Cytophagales > Cyclobacteriaceae > JAMZMI01. The sequence continues at coordinate 36,637 of CAYGUA010000035.1, forward strand.
TGGTTTTTGGCTTCTGTCTGCAAAATGCTTTGTGATACCACGAAAATGAGCGTAAGCCAGATCATGCCCACCACCGAGCAAGATCGGGAAGCAATTCAGATCAAGGAGTTTTTTGGTGTAATGCGTAATCAGCTCATGTGCCCGCTCCAGGTTTTCATCATCGCAAACCACATCGCCAAAATCAATCAGACTGCTATTTTCCCTCATGTGATCAGCAAATCCGCCCAATATCTGCCGGATAACATTTGGTCCTTCTTTCGCACCTACCCGACCCTGATTTCTACGCACACCTTCATCACAGGCATATCCAAGCAAAGCAATTGTCCGACGATCAAAGGGAGTTAAGTTTTGATCCAGATCAATACATTGCATCTTTTGATAAACATAAAGCGGTTCATCGGACTTGCGACCTGTCCAGTTTAGTTTGTTTGATGCGGCGTAATGTGGCATGAAGGTTAGGTTTAAGAGATGATTAATTGTTTTCTGATTAGGAGATTACTTCTCTATCGAAATGACAGGAAAACATTAAAACAATTTATTGATTAACGTATCATCAACGATTGCTGGCAAGGTAATTCTGAGATTTGGTGAACGATTCATTTCTCTTTTGATCGCAAAGATTGCTTCTTCGTTTCTTGCCCAGCTCCTTCTGGCAATTCCATTGTTCACATCAAAAAACAGCATGTTTTTGATGCGGTCGTCGGTCTCCTCAGTCCCATCCAGCACCATCCCAAATCCACCGTTGCTCACTTCTCCCCAGCCTACACCGCCACCATTGTGTATAGAAACCCATGTTGCCCCACGGAAGCTATCACCAATCACATTGTGAATGGACATATCGGCAGTGAATTGGCTGCCGTCATAAATGTTACTAGTTTCCCGATAAGGTGAATCTGTGCCACTCACATCGTGATGATCACGCCCAAGCACGATTGGCGCAGAGAGCTCGCCGGCTTTCACTGCACGGTTGAATGCCAAAGCAATCTTCATGCGTCCTTCAGCATCTGAATACAGGATCCGCGCCTGCGAACCCACCACAAGCTGGTTTGCGCCCGCTTCGCGAATCCATTTGATATTGTCCTGCAATTGTTGCTGGATTTCCTCTGGTGCTTCGTTCAGCATCTCTTCCATTACTTGCTGTGCGATGCGATCAGTCTTTTCGAGATCGGCAGGATTTCCCGAAGTACATACCCAGCGAAACGGTCCGAAACCGTAATCAAAACACATCGGCCCAAGAATGTCCTGAACATAGGTAGGATAGCGAAAATCCATTTTGTTTTCAGCCATCACATCTGCTCCGGCACGTGATGCTTCCAGTAGAAACGCATTGCCATAATCGAAAAAATAGGTGCCATTGGCGGTGTGTTTATTGATAGCCGCTACTTGTCTGCGTAAAGAATCCTCCACCTTGATTTTGAAAGCGTCGGGATCGGTTTTCATCAGCTCTTTGGCTTCATCAAATCCAAGATCAGCGGGATAATATCCACCAGCCCATGGATTGTGTAAGGAAGTCTGATCAGAGCCAATATCTACATGGATTTTGGCCAGGTGAAACCATTCCCAAACATCGACGATGTTGCCCACAAAGGCAATAGATACTGTTTCTTTATCCGCCTTTGCCTGCTTCACTCGCTCGATCAACATTTCCATATCGGCGATCAACTCATCTACCCAGCCTTGTTCGTATCGCTTCAAAGCGGCTTTGCGATTGACCTCTGCACAGACTGTGATGCAGCCAGCTATGTTGCCCGCTTTTGGTTGCGCGCCACTCATACCTCCCAATCCGGCAGTTAAAAACAATTTGCCTTTGGGAGATTCATTTTTTCCCAGGGTTCTGCGAAAGGCATTCATGACCGTGATCGTGGTGCCGTGCACGATTCCCTGCGGACCAATATACATATATGAACCAGCAGTCATTTGTCCGTATTGGGTTACTCCCAGGGCGTTAAATCGCTCCCAATCATCCGGTTTGGAATAATTGGGCACCATCAAGCCATTCGTAACCACTACTCTCGGGGCGGCTTTGGTGGATGGAAAAAGTCCCATCGGGTGACCGGAATACATGTGAAGCGTTTGCGTTTCGGTCATCTCTGCGAGGTATTTCATGGTGAGTAGATATTGCGCCCAATTTTGAAATACCGCTCCATTTCCCCCATATGTTATCAGTTCGTAAGGATGCTGCGCCACGTTGGGATCAAGATTATTCTGAATCATGAGCATGATGGCTGCTGCCGATTCGCAGCGGGCTGGATATTCAGCAATCGGGCGGGCATACATCGCATATGTAGGACGAAAACGATACATGTAGATGCGGCCAAAATCTTTGAGTTCCTGTGCAAATTCTATCGACAATTGCTGATGCCATTCGGTTGGAAAATAACGCAAGGCATTGCGGATGGCCAATCGCTTTTCTTCTTTTGTCAAAAGATCCTTTCTTACTGGTGCCCGGCTGATGGATGGATCCATTTCCGGTATTTGAGGCAAGACTTTGGGCAATCCTTGTTGTATTTGTTCTTTGAAATCCATGACATTAAATCTTATGAACCTGCTGACCGTTTTTCCAAACCTCTGATGGTTTTAACCTGCCTTGATGGTAAAGAATCTCATTATAATGATCCACATCAAAAATCAGGAAATCTGCTTTTCTCCCAACTGCCAATATTCCCCGATCTGTTAGTCTCAGTGCATGAGCTGCACGGAATGTGATACCTGCAAGTACTTCTGTGTTGGTTAGTTTTTTTGATGCTCCAAGAACTGTAGCCTGCATAAGCAAATCCCCCATTGGGGCAGAACCGGGATTCCAGTCGCTGGCAATTGCGAGACAAGCTCCGGCATCAAGCAGTTTTCTTGCTGGCGCGAAACCACATCCCAAACCAAGAGATGCACCGGGTAAGGCTGTAGCTACAACATCCGATTTGGCTATCATCTTGATTTCCTTTTCCGTGCTTGCTTCCAAATGATCTGCGCTCACAGCGCCGTACATCACTGCCAGTTTACTTCCAGCAGGATTGAATTGATCTGCATGTACAGTGAGATCAAATCCATGGTCTTTTGCATTTTTAAAATAGGGAGCAATATCATCTTCGCTAAAGGCACCTTTCTCAATGAAGGCGTCTATTCGACGTGTCAATTTTTCATTGATAATTTGAGGAAATAATTCTTTGTAAATGTTTTCCAGGTATTCACTGGCATTTCCATCAAAATCCCGTGGCATGATGTGAGCAGCCAGACAAGTAGCGATTAAATCAGGGAAACTAAGCGCATTGGCCTTTTGGATCGCTCGAAGCATTTTCAACTCTTCCTCTACCGAAAGTCCATATCCACTTTTCACCTCAATAGTGGTTACGCCATCGGTCAAATGACGTTTGGCTCGTGTTACTATTCCAAGCACCAACTGCTGTTGCGTGGTGGCTCTGGTTTTAGTTACTGTGTCCCAAATACCGCCACCTTTTTCTGCAATTTCCAGATAGCTGCTTCCCGCATTTCTCAATGCATAATCTCCTGCCCTGCTTCCAGCGAAACAAATATGTGTATGACTATCGATAAAACCTGGTATTGCCACGTTATTCCCGTGCAACTCGATCAATTCTGCATCTGATGCATGAATTTTCACCAAAGCTTCAAAATCACCTGTTGCAATGATGGTGTCTCCATCAAGCAACATGGCTCCATTCGGAATGAAATTCAGACGATCATCCTTCAAGGCGCCCTTTAAAGGCATTTTGTCCATGGTGATGAGTTGTGTGAATGGTCCGATCAATCGTTTCATTTCTCAGTAGTTTTCAAAAAGTGCTGCCGAAGGAATCGGCGATTCAAAATTTTCTAACACAGATATTTCTTTGGCGATTCGCAGCAAATCACCGCTTTTCACCATCTCAATGGCCGTTTCCATGTCTTCATGCATGATTTGATCTGCTTCTATGTGGCTGATCTTCGAGCGCACATGGTCGTGCATGGCGCTCATCAACCTACCCGATTTGAGTGGCGCATGAAAATCAAGTGCTTGAGCGGCACACATCAATTCAATCCCCAGGATCTTTTCAGTGTTTTCAATGACTTTGAGTGCTTTCCTTGCACCAATCGAACCCATACTCACATGATCTTCCTGACCCAAAGATGTTGGGATACTGTCGGCACTCGATGGGAAGCAAAGCCCTTTATTTTCACTTGCCAGAGCTGCCGATGTGTATTGCACAATCATAAATCCGGAATTTGTTCCCGTTTGCTTCATCAGCAGTTTAGGAACGCCAGGAGTATCTCCCGTGAGAGAAAGGTAAATGCGCCGATCAGAAATATTGCCGATTTCGGAAACAGCGAGACAGACATAATCGATGGCCATCGCCAAAGGTTGTCCATGAAAATTGCCACCGCTGATCGTATGATCGTCTTCAAAAATGACCGGATTGTCAGTGACGGCATTGAGTTCGATTTCGAGCAATTCCTTCAGATGCAGCCAGGCAGTTCGTGAAGCTCCATGTACCTGAGGCAAACAGCGCAAGGAATACGGGTCTTGTACGCGAGCGCAATTGTGATGAGAATGCACAATTTCAGAATTGTGAAGCAACCTTTGAATGAGGCCAGCGACATATTGATTTCCGTGAAAGGGTCTCAACTCGTGAAGCTCTTTAGAAAATGGCGCGACCGAACCAAGTAAACCTTCGATCATCATCGCTCCTGAAAAATCGGCATGAAACAACAGGTTTTGCATGCGCTCAATGATTTTTACTGCATGAGCGGCTATGAATTGAGTGCCATTGATTAATGCCAAACCTTCTTTTGGAGCTAGCTCAATTGGATCAAGGCTGAATTTTTGAAAGATGTCAGAAGTTGGAAATATTTCTCCTTGAAACTCGATTTTTCCCTTTCCAATCAAAGGCAAAAATAAATGTGCCAAAGGCGCCAGATCGCCAGAAGCGCCAACAGAACCTTGAGATGGAACAACCGGAATCAAATCATGCTCAATGTGCCAGATAATTCGCTCGATCGTTTTTGGATTTACCCCAGAATAACCTTGTGCCAATGATTGCACCTTCAGAATCAACATGAGTTTGGCGATTTCATTCGCAATTGGCTCTCCCAGACCCACCGCATGACTAATCAGCAGATTGGTTTGGAGTTGGCTGGTCTGATCAGCGGAAACTCTGGTAGTACACAGAGGGCCAAAGCCTGTATTGATACCGTAAACAGCTTTATCCCCTTTAGCTATTTGCTTTACTGTCTGGTAGCTGTGATTGATTTTCTCGTAAGTCTTTTGATTGAGCAAACCTTGACATTCGCCACGGGCAATCGCAAGTGCCATACTTGCTGTCATTTTCTGATTGCCATATTCAAAAAGCTTTTCCATGCTGTTGAAGTGATTTTATATAATCGCCCACAAGTGTTGATTCAAAATTACGTGTTAGTTTTAATAACTATAAATACCAATATTATCATCAATCAATAACCATGAGTTATCAGTTAGAATTGCGACATTTCAAATATTTTCAAGCTGTGGCGGAAGAATTGAGCTTCAGAAAAGCTGCAGACCGGCTTTTTATTGCTCAACCAGGGCTGAGCAGGCAGATTTCACAAATGGAGGAAATACTGAAAGCCCGGCTTTTTGAGCGCACAAAAAGAAATGTACAACTCACTCCTGCGGGAGCATATCTAAAAAACGAGGTTGATTTTATCCTCAATCATCTGGAAGCTGCCAAACGCCAGGTGGAGTTGATGGACAAAGGGGAATCAGGTGAGATCCGCATTGGGTTTGTCGGCTCGGCCATTCATCACGTATTGCCGGATCTGATGTTGAAACTGAATCAGAAGTTTCCAGATATCCACACAACATTGCAAGAGCTGCCCAATCAAGCACAGATTGATGCGGTTGAGAAAGATAAACTCGACATAGGTTTTGTGCGGGTTTCGAATGTGTCGACAGAGTTGATGATGGTTCCTGTTCATGAAGATACCTTTTCGGTTGTATTGCCAGCAGGTCATCCATTGGACTCAGTGAATTTCACAGATATCGGCCAGCTGCGCGACGAAAAATTCATTTTATTTTCAAGCGATTACAGTCCGCAGTATTATGATAAAATCATCAGTATTTGCCAGGATCAGGGATTTCTGCCCTTGATTTCACATAAATCAGTTCACGCTTTTTCGATTTTCAAATTGGTGGAAAGTGGACTGGGTGTTGCAATTGTGCCAACTTCACTTGTAGATGGGTATCAGCTCGGGATCAAATCTATTGAGATGAAAAATATCCCTCAAAGAACCATGCTATCGGCTATCTGGAAACCAAAAAACCGGAATCACACTGTTCAGAATGCTATCCGGTTTTTATTTGAAAAGTAAAAGCTTTTTAGTGATGCTCTATTACCTCAACACCTGAGAGGTTTTCCGTCACGCTGAATTCTGTACGTCTGTTTCTTTGATGCTCTTCGTCGGAGCATTTCACGCCATTGGAGCATTGATTGACGAGTTTGGTTTCTCCATAACCTTTGGCTGTGATACGCTCCGCAGCAATCCCCTGACTGATAATATATGCCACGGCAGATTCTGCTCTTCGCTGTGAGAGTTTTAGATTGTAACGGTCACTACCTCTGGAATCGGTATGTGAACTGAGCTCAATTTTGATATCTGGGTTTTCGATTAAAATAGCGACCAATTTATTCAGCTCAATGGCAGCATCTGCCCGGATGTCAGATTTATCTAAATCGTAATAGATGTTTTCCAGCTCGATGGCCTTACCAATTTCAATCTTTTCGAGAGGAATTTCATAAAACAAAGTATCAGTTTCCAAATCTTCACCTACTCGATAAGCAAGACTATTTGAGAAATATTCCGGATGTCTGGCTGACGCGAAATAAGAGATATTCTCCAGTGATTTATAATATTGAGTGCTATCCATCAATTTTTTATATTGAATCAACTCTCCAGTGATTGAATCCTTAATTGTCAACATGGCATTATTAATGATCTCTTTTGTCTCAGCATTGACAGCTCGAATCGCGACAATATATGACGGAATGATTTCGGTATAGATAAAACGATAGATATCATCATTGCCTTTTCCTCCTGGTCGGTTACTTGAAAAATAACCCGTGTTGCCTTTCATCACCAAACCAAAATCATCATATTCTGAATTTAATGGTTGACCCATGTTTTCAGGTTTGGCGTTGGGATCGTTGAGATTGATTTTGTACAAATCCAATCCGCCTATACCAAGTAAACCCTTAGAAGCAAAAATGAGTATGGAATCCTGATAAATAAATGGGAACATTTCCTCCGCCTGGGTATTGACTTTCAACCCCATATTTTCAGGTATGGACCATTCGCCATTGCGGAAATCAGAAAAGAAAATATCTGTCTTCCCTACACTTCCCGGCATATCAGAAGCAAAATAAAGCCGCTTTTCATCACTACTGATTGTTGGGTGGCCTACAGAATAATCGTCACTATTGAATGGTAATTCGGTTGGTATGGACCATTTATCTTCACCGGGCAATATTTCGGAATAGTATAATTTCAAATGATTCACGCCATCATCACTGAGCGTTCTGCGCCCTTGATTGAAATTATTTCGGGTAAATATAATTTTCTTATCATCACCATAAAACACGGCAGGTCCTTCATGGTACATTGTATTTATTCTCGTGCTAAATCTAGAAAAATAATCCTCAGTGCTGTCGGTATTTTGCGTGAAGTATAAATCCAGGAAAAATGATTCGTCCCAATAATATTTGTTTTGCGGAAGTGGGATTTTTCTTTCTTTTTCTCTTGCCGAAACAAACACGATACCTCCTTGATAATAGGTCGGGCTAAAATCGGCCTTGTCTGAATTTATTACAATATTCTCCATGAAATAAGCCGCTGTATCGATCTTGATCTCATTTGCTCTATCGGCCTGGTCCAGCCGCTCAATGGACGTTCCCAATTCATTAGCAATATCTTTGGCTTTTTTATAATCACCATTCAGAATCAAGCATTGCGCGTAGTTGGCCATGTCTTGTTTTGTCATGACTGGTTTGTCTTCCACCTTCTGATACCATTTCAGTGATTCCTCTATATTATTTATCAATCGATAACTATCGGCGATTCTTAATGATGGAAAATCCAAATCATGGTCACTTATCTTAATTGACCTTTTATATTCTTCAATAGCCTTAATATAAACGAATGAGCTATAGAGGGCATTCGCCTTGCCGATGCTCCGATCATATTTTTTAGGCACTTCCACCTGCTGAGCAAATGCCGTACTTGATATTAAAAGACATATTAATACAGCGTTAACAGCTTTTTTTATCGAATTCATATTAGAAATACCTTGGAGTCAAAATTTTGGAAGTAGGGAAATCAACAATAAAGTTTATCATGATTTCATGCGATGTTCTGTTAAGATCATTGTTGTTGATATCGAATGCATAGCCCAATTGCCATTGTGGGCCGATCTGAAGAGCCATCAAAATATCATTACTTTCTTTCCATCTATGACTGATCCCAAGCCAAAGCACATTTTTAAGTAAAACGTTCATATTTAAATCCAGCTGACCAGGAGCATTTCCAACAGCTTTGATCAAAATGTTTGGTTTCAGAATTATTTCATTTTTCAGTCCAAAAACATAGCCTGCGGTAACATAATAATGCTGGACCAGTCGACTAGCTGAAGGTAATTCCTGAGATCCGAATTTGGTTTTAAGCATCTGAGGCATTGAGAACCCAACATAAAACATCTTTGAATGCAGCAACAAACCTGCGCCGGTATTGAATTTTATGGCGTTATCATCTAAGAGCAATGGATCATTGGGATCATCTGCCGCGCCAAGAATAAAATCCTGATTTAGCTGATGGAAATTGGCTTGAATACCAAAAGACAACTTAATATCCTTTGTGATTCCAATCCTATATGCATAACTGAAATAAGCGGTATGTTCCTTTTTAACCCCAATAACATCTCTGTAAATCACGGCTCCAAGAGATATGGGCTGATATTTCATAGGTCCATGAATACTCACAAACTGAGTAGATGGTGCACCTTCAATACCCACCCATTGATGTCTTGTAAGAAAACTAGCACTGATCCCTTCATGAATACCTGCATAGGCCGGATTCATGGCAAGTCCATTGTACATGTATTGTGTAATCATGAACTGCTGCTGTGCTTTCCCCTGAAAACTAAGCAAGCTGAAAAAGATGATTAGAACTAAAAAATGTCTTTTCATTTTAATATCTATAATATTAATTTCTTATTTCAAATGAGCCCTTTTGAACACGCTCCTTACCATTTCTTACAAGTTTGAGTACATAGAAATATGCACCGTCAGGAAGATTTTGGGCTGAGTTTCGCACATTTGAAGAACCTGTGAAGGTCTTCGCATCCGCTGGATCGCTTGTATATCCATCTACCTCAAAAACGACATTACCCCAACGATTATAGACGATGATGCTGTTGTCATCAAACTCATCCAAACCATCTATTCGCATGAATTCATTAAACCCGTCATTGTTCGGTGTGACAATGGTAGAAACCGGCAAGTCACCACATGAATACTGCGCATCATCCAGATAATTTGGAATACCATCTTCATCACAATCGTCTTCAGGATCATCAAGTTCTTCTGCAGTTGGGATGCCATCATTGTCGTCATCAGGATCGTTATAATCAGGTAATCCATCACCATCAGTATCGATTGGATTATCTGGATCATCCCCTATTTCATCACAATCTAACAAGCCATCCTGATCCGAATCAAGTGGTGCAATAACATCAATGGTTACTTCACCGGAAGTACATTTCTGATTTTCAGCATTATCACAAAGCATGTACGTAAAGCTATCTGTACCAACATATCCGTTGTTTGGTGTATATCTGAAGCTACCATCTGGCGAAATTGTGACAGTTCCATTTGTTGGATCTACTTCAGGGATCATACCTACAACAAGATTATCATTGTCCGGATCCGAATCATTGTCTAATACATTGCCATTGACGAAAATACAATTCTGAACCTGATAGCTATCAGGCAGTGCTTCTGGAGTTGTATTTGGTTTCAAAACCACAATCTCTACAGTAGCCTGATCACATTGAGGTGAAACCGCATCGTCACATACTTCATAGATGAAAATATCAGTTCCTACAAATCCATCTTCAGGCGTATAGGTAAATGAGCCATCAGGGTTGATTACCAATGTTCCATGATCAGGACCATCAATCGGAATTGGGTTGATAATAAGATTGTCTCCATCAGGATCTTCATCATTGGTGATTAGGTTACCCGAAACAATTTCTTCCCATGTGGTCTCAAATGGATCGTCATTAGCGATTGGTGAATTGTTAGGGTTAGCTGAACAATTTGGTGTCGCTGGAGGGTAAGAAACAGTCACTGTTTTGGTAGGATTGATACTTACTTCAAGCATCATTTCTGGTCTCAGCCCATCGGCAATCTGTACCCAGATACCATCAACCAAATCCCAGCCTGGCCAATCAGTTGGCTTGCCATCTGCATCTACTTTTGCTCCTGGCCATAACAACATACCAGTCAATGGCTGATCGGTGTTTTGTTCCGCGATTGTACCATCCATTTTCTTCCATGTGATTGTTGCTCCATTTGTTGGCGTGAAACCAACCGCAGTAATGGTGTATTCCACGTAAGGAACATCGCTCAAACAAACTTCATTGACCTCAATGTCAATTGATCTGTTTTCTTCAACTGTGATTGTCACAGTAGCCTGATCACACTTGGCAGGAACACCATCATCACAAACTTCATACACAAATGTGTCTGAGCCTACATAATCTTCATCCGGAGTATAGCTAAATGAGCCATCAGGATTGATCACCAATGTACCATGATCAGGGCCATCGACAGGAACTGTATTAATCACAAGATCGTCTCCATCTGGATCTTCATCGTTTGGCAATAGATTTCCTATCAATTCTGTATCCTCATCAATCGTAAATGGATCGTCATTGGCGATTGGTGGTCTATTTGAATTAGGTATAGGAGTTTCAGTATCCTCTTCATCTCCAGGAGTTGGATCTGGATCATCCGTATCACTTGAAACCGTGGCGGTGTTGGCATAATCACCAGTAGGATTAACTGTCACGGTAATTTCCAAAGTCTCAACAGCTCCATTAGCCATGGTTCCGATTATCCAATCGCCCGTGTTTTCATCATAGCTTCCAACAGTGGAAGTTGCACTTACAAACGTGTAACCTGAAGGAAGATCGTCAGTCGCAACAACATTAGTTGCTGCACTTGGACCATCATTGGTTACGGTGATAGTAAACACTACATCTTCGCCTACATTCGGTGTGGTGTTGTCGATCGTTTTGACTATGCTCAGGTCTGCTTGTGGTACTGGGATAACAGGATCGTCTGGAGTGTCCTCATCATCTGGACTATCTGGATCTGGTTGATCGCCTTCTACACTTGCACTGTTGGTATAGTCGCCTGCTGCATTCACATTCACTGTGATATCCAAAGTCTCTGTAGCGCCATTGGCCAAATTGCCTATTGTCCAGATTCCGGTGCTTTCATCGTAAGTTCCAACTGTTGCGCTTGAGCTTACAAACGTGTAACCACTTGGCAATACATCTGTTGCAAATACGCCTGTTGCATCACTTGGTCCTGCGTTGTTAACTGTCAAGGTAAACACTACATCTTCGCCTACATTCGGTGTGGTGTTGTCGATCGTTTTGACTA
>CAYGUA010000036.1:0-47562 GCA_964353015.1 uncultured Marinoscillum sp.
ATGGATAATGGATAATGGATAATGGATAATGGATAATGGATAATGGATAATTAAATTTTGTGATTTGACTATTAATACGTCAAGTAAACAGTGATCAAGGAACAGTATTCAGTAAACAGGGAACAGTGATCAGTGATCAGTGATCAGTGATTATATGTAATTCGCTGATCTTTTGTTCCATAAGTTTTCTATTTTCAACTTCCAGCTCCAAATCAAAAAACCCAAATCATCCCAAGCACATCGCTAGCATCTTAAACATCTTGCCATCTGCGATTTCACACCCTGTCTGGATCATTTGGAACAGTTCTATTTGCCTATCCTCTTTGTATGGTTTTTCAGTGGTATAAACCTTGATGCCTTTTGGTGGTGAGGTCAACGATTTTTGAAGAAACTCCTGATCAGTAAAATCTACGTTATTCTCTTCAGATTTCATACCCACCAGAACGATCTTCTGATCCAGACATTGGAAAGTCTTGATGTCAAACTTGGATCTCATTTCCAGAAATCTGATCTTTCTCAATACTCCTTCTAGCACCACATCGCTAAACAAGGTGACCATATCTTCGGCAGCATCCATATCCGTTTCTTTGATTTCCATCCATTTATCGGCAGTGATGCCATTGACTATGAGAAAATTGACGAATTCCTGCTCCAACTCCTGCAATTCGCTCTCAGTAAGGATCCTATATTTAGGTAATATTGCCATATCTAAGGCAAAGCTAGAAAAATCATTGATCCTCTGTGTAAAGAAGCTGTTGATTTAAGAAATCATATAAGGTGAGTCGTCTTAGCTGAAAATAAGCATCCCAGAATTGACGTAGAGAATTCAAATATGCACGTTTCGCTTCATCCTTTTGTGTCTGTGCTATATTCAAGTCGGTAATGGATGATTTGTCCACGAGATATCTATTTTGTGTGACATTGTATCGCTCGGCGGCCACTTCATCGGATCTTTTGGATATCAGAACATTAGCACGCAACACCTCGAACCGTCCGACTAATGTAAAAATTTCTTGTTCAAAATTCTGACCTTCCTGGTCAAGGGTGTATTCTGTAAGCTGCTGATTGGCTTTTGCTGTTTCATATCGCGCCTTGCTCCTGCCCCAATCCAAAATCGGCATACTCAAACTAACGTTTACTACTTGCTCATCATTCGGATTAAGATACGCATCATTGATGTTTCCAGCTGCCTGGTTATAACCAAATGACGCATTGAGATTGGTTTGAAACCTCTGTGATCTTGCTTGAGCAACATCTCTATTTGCCTCTACTCTGCGTCGCTCAAATTGAATGAAATCTGATCTGTTTTGCTGGGCGTACATTAAAGCCTGATCCATCTCGATATCAAAATCTGGAAGCTCTTCTGGTTCAACCAACTCAATTTCCAGGTCAGATTCCTGCCTCAATCCAATGTAACTTCTAAGAGCCAATTTCGCTGTTTGAAGATCGAGATTAGCCTGTATCACAGCTCGCTGTGAACTGAGAAGCTGTAGTTCCACCTGAAGAAGTTGATCTTTTGAAACTGTACCAATATTGTATCTACCTTCCTGAATTTTATAGTTGGTTTCATTATTAGAAAGATTGAAACGAGCGATTTGGAGATTGATTTGAGCATCCAAATAATTGAAATATCGGTTGGTCGCTTGTTGTGAGATGGACTCCATTTCTTCGACATAAGATCTTTTTGACTCTTCATACCGTAGCGGCTCGATGCGCTGGTCCCACTTCAAATCATTAAATCCGAAAATCGGTTGTTGGAGATTGATGTTTACCAAAGTACTTCGGTATTGGTCATCAAAACCATCTGCTATCAAATTACCAAACTGATTGAGGCTGCTATTTACACTGAGTGTTCCTCCTGTAGCCGTGATGGGTTGTATCAGTCCAAGATTAAGGCTTGATGACACCTGCTCAATGCTGGTGTATTTGGTGGTACCGTCATTTTGCTCTATCCCTCTATACTGTCTTGAATATCCAGGAAGATTTCCTCTTAGGTTGAGAGTAGGATTGTAATTCGCCTTAAATGACTTGTATTGCCAATATCTATTTTCCTTTCGCGTATCAGCTGCCTTTGCTGCTATAGAGTTTTCTTTAGCCAGCTCTATTACATTATAGAGGGTGAGCTTATTTTCCTGTGCATGACAGATTAAAGAAACAAAAACAAGAAAAAATACGATGAGTTTATTCATACCTAAGAGATTGTATCGGGTCTTGAGAAGCAGCTTTCCGGGCAGGTGCAATTCCAAAAACTAGCCCTACTGTGGCAGAAACTCCAAATGATAAGACTATGGAACCGATGGTGATGACTGTAGGAATATGTGCAAGTGAGCTGATCAAGAAGGCAATGGTCACACCCAGAATTACTCCTATAAGTCCTCCGGTGACACTAATTGTCATGGATTCAAAAAGAAATTGATAAACAATATCACTCTTTTGAGCACCTATGGACAACCTCAACCCAATTTCTTTGATCCGCTCCAGAACAGAAGCCAACATGATATTCATAATACCAATACCTCCCACAAGTAATGAAATACCTGCTATGGCACCCAGTACATAATTAAATATATCATTGGTTCGCTGCTGCTGTTTTAGCAATAATTCAGGAATTTCAATTTCAAAATCCACTACATCATAGTGCCTGCGTTGCAGCATTCTGGCTATTACGTCTGCCATCGGAACGAGCATATCTGTTTTTTCAACCTGCACCACGAGCCGATCAAGCTGGTGATAATTAGCAGCTCTAGTATCTTCTGAAGAATTTCCATTATCCCGGCTGACAACATTAGCTCTTCGTAGCATTTCCTGTGTGACCAACGCTCTATTCTCAAACCTCAAAAGCATTGTTTGTATTGGGATATAAACATCCATATTATAATCTCTGATGCCCAAATTGCTGATGCTTGAAGTAGTTATTACTCTTTCATCCAAAACACCAACTACTGTCAGCCAGTTATTTCCACATTTCAAAAACTTACCGATTGGATTTTCAGTTGGAAAAAATTTTGACTTGATAGATTTTCCAATGATGCAAACCGATGCACCACTAATCAGATGCTGCTCCGTGAAGTTTTGGCCAGACGCGATCTGAAAATTGAAAATATCAAAATACGCCGGTTCGATACCGACAAGTTTAGCAGATCTGCGAATGCCATTATTGATAATATAGGTATCCAAAATAATCTCCGGGCTAATTTGCGAGATTCCAGGGATCACGTTTTTGATGGATTCGCTATCAAAACTGGTCAGTCCGGTTGAAAACTTTTTTTTGTCGTTCGCTCCGCCGGTTTCGCTGGACAAATCTTCCTCTGATTGTTCTACAATAGGCTTGATGACAATGTTATTTACACCGACCAACTTGATTTGCTCAAGTATTTCCTGCTGTGCCCCATTGCCAATGGCCAACATTGAAATGACCGCCGCAACACCAAAGATAATTCCGAGAGCCGTAAGGATAGATCGAACACGGTTAGCTAAAACAGCTTCTAGTGCAATCCACAAACTGGTAAGTATTTTTTGATTCATTTAGCTAATCGGTTTGTTCGGGCGATTAGGTTTGGGCGCCTTTTGTATCGGTTCTGACTCTTGTTCAGGTTCTTGGTTGTATCGTTTACCATTTAATTCATCCAACAACTGTATTTCCTGATCATCAGAATTGACAGGCGTAGTGAGATAAACTTTGTCAGAATTATCCAGACCAATTAAGATCTGAGCTGCATCTGCATTCGTTTCTCCTATTTGAACCTCCTGCTTTATGTAGCTCAGCCCACTTTCTTTATAAACATAAGATATACTGTCCTTGTAGTTGTGGAGACATTCTAATGGAATGAATAATGCGTCATCTATTTCTTGTGTAATGATATTGTTACTAGTGGTCATTCCCGGTCGCAATGTCTTGTCAATCTTATCAATTTCGACCATTACTTTAAAAACCTTTGAATCTGTATTCGGCATTTGCTCACCTACATTGGCCACACCTTTTACAACACCTGTGAGTTTTTTATCTGGAAATGCATCTAATCCAATTTCCACTATTTGTCCTTGCTTGATTCGTCTTATATCCACTTCATTTACATATGTGACAGAATTCATGGAAGACAAATCAGGCAAAGTCGCCACTACAGGATCCCACGTATTGATTTGGCTTCCCTCCTTCATTGGCCTTCCATCCCAACCTTTGCGATAGATAAGCATCCCATCTTCAGGTGCCTTGATGTTGAAATCGCGTTGCAATTCGAGCATTTCATCCATATCCAGGCGCTCTTTTTTTAAACTACTTTGCGCAATCTGCATTTTAGCCACATTTTGCTGCTTTTTTATCTTGTAGTTTTCCCTTTCCTGCGCCAACTGTCTCACGGCTTTTTCCAATTCAATTTCCGCTTTTTTGATTGTCGCAGGTGGCTCATATTGCGACTGTTCCATGATTAATTCTTTTTCCTGAACAGCAAATTCCAGATTATATAGCTTGTCCCTTGCTTCACGCATTTGGAGAGCTGTATCCAGTCTTGTTTGAAGCATTTTAGTTTCCTTATCTTCCACCTGAATCTGGCTGTCTTTGATCTTGCTATTTAGCTCAGATGGATCCAAGGATGCTACAAATTGTCCTTTTTTGACATAGGTACCTTCAGGGATGATGCTTTGAATATTGACTTGATAGATTCTGTATTTACGGAGAGAGCTGGGTCCCATGATATAGGTAGAATTTCTTGCTTCCAGCTCACCTGTTGTGTTAACTTCAATTCGAAATTTACCGTGTTGAACATCAACAACTATGTTTCTTGAATCATCATTGTCGGATCCGATCAAAAAGAAGGAAAGAATTATAACCACGGCAACTATGACAATTGCCAGATAAGTCTTTTTTCGGTTCATTGTTAGTGATTATGGGTTTTGTTAACAACGGAAAAACATATGATCTATTTCACCATTTTTGAAAAACCAATGTTAAGTAGAGATTTTGAAGGAAACTTGAAATGAATCTAAAGCTTTCAAATATCTTAAACCTTCTTTGTTATTAAATACATTCACACCAGAAGTCATAGGCTCTATGGCAACTGTTCCATAACCTTCTGGAGTGAATAATTGCAGGTATCGAAACTCTTCGGATCCAGACATAAGTAGTTTTATATACTCATTCCAAAGTTCATAAGAAACTTCGCTTTGTTTTAAACGAAAGCAATCATCCAGATTCCAATCAGATAATTCAAGTTCAGAATAGCTGAAATTTTGAATTTCTCCTGTTGGTAAGTTACGTTTTCCGAGGAGAAGATGATCAGTTTCTGGGATTATCAATTTCACTCCTGTCAATCCATCATTGGATAGTTTAAAATATGGATGCCAGCCCAAACCAAATGGTAAAGTAGATTTTCCTGTGTTTTGAACCACGAAGAGTACTTCAAATCCTTCGACATCATATTTATAAGTCACGTCAAGCATAAATGGAAATGGATAATATTTTTTTGAGCCATCATATTTATGCCTCAATGTGATATATCCTTCATTATCACTGGCGTTCTGTTCAACAACATCAAATCTGGCATTTGCAACCATGCCATGCAGGGCGTTGTTATTTTCAACTTCGTTGATTGGAAGTTGATAAGATATTCCTTCATATTCATATTTACCGTCTTCTATCCTATTCGGAAAAGGAAAAAGTATCTCGTTTTTACTCCATGCACCAGTAATACAATCATTAGGCGTAGTTTCCCAAAGTACAGAATGATATACCTTTCCTGCTTTAAATACTAGTTCTGTAAGTCTTGCTCCATGTGCCGGAGCAACTGAAAAAAGCACCTGATTATCTGAAGTGAGCTGGATTAACTCTACTTCATTAGAAATTTTTGAGATAAAATGCATTTGAGAATTTTAGTGAAATATGGTCGCAACTTAGCAACTGTTAGAAAATATCTAAAGAATTAGTTCTTAAAAGTGTTTCGACTCATTAATTTTGAATGAAATCAAAAATTCGATTTAATCCATACACATGAAACAAATCACTAAAATCTCCGCTCTTGCTCTCCTTTCGATCATATTCACATATTGCTCTACGAGTAAAAAACCAGAAGAAAAGGCTGCCGAGAAAAAAGAAACGCTTGAAGCTTTCGTTGAGAAAACATTTGAATACCCTATTCCAACAGCATTTGAAGTTTCTAAGATGCTAGAGGAAGCCAATGCAGAGTTTGCATCTGGCATTGCCAACTCTCCAGAAAATGCATCCAATTATATTGCAGAATGGCAAAAAGCAATCAATCTTGGTGTCTATGGCGCTGACCTAAGCTACACAAGTACATTCGATAAGACTCAGGAGTCTATGGAGTATCTTAAAGTATCCAAGCAGTTGGTCGAGGATTTAAATATCACTACAGCTTTTAATATGAATCTTGTCAGCCGAATTGAAGCTAACATTGAAAACAAGGATTCGCTGATATTAATTGTTACTGAGTCATTTTACGATACTTACAATTATCTAAATCAAAATGGAGATGAGAAAACATCAATTCTAGTTGTGACAGGAAGTGTCATTGAAGGCTTATACATCACGACCAAGCTAATAGAAAATAGCGCAAATAAGGCTGATTTAATGAATGTGCTAGCTAATCAGAAAGAACAGGTTCAGAAATTAACCGCCATGCTTGAAAAGTTTTCTGGTGATGAAAATGTTGCAAAGGTTCTTCCAAATCTTAGATACATCAATTTGTTTTATGAGCAACTAGGTGAATCAACTAAAATATCAGAAGGTCAATTTAAAGATGTTGCTTCAAGTATATCTGAGATTAGATGGAGCATTGTAGGTTAGTTATTTAAAAGCATTATAGATAAATTGAGCCTCCACTCGGAGGCTTTTTTTATGTTCCTATGAAAGAATCAATCATCAATGCGCTTGTCCATTTATTTGCCATAATCGAAAGTGCCAAGGACGATCTCGATGCTGTAGATACAGCAGAATTGATCGTGAAGCCCTATCTCAAGCGCAATCTCAATCAAGAATTGACAAATGAATATCTTAGGCTATTTCATGATTATTTATCCTTTTACAGTGAAGAAAACGCCGGAACTGATGAAGAAGCGGATCTTGAAATAGACCCAACCTCTATTTTACAGGTTGCCAAAATCTGTAATCAGCTAAACAAAGAGCTGCAATATGCAGAACGCATCGTAGTATTTATGCAGCTTCTTGAGCTGATTAATGCTGACAAAAAAATCTCTTCCCGGGAAAATGAATTTATTTCCCTTGTTGCCATGAACTTCAACTTGAAACAAGAAGAAGTAAATGGTCTGATCGCATTTATTACTGACCCCAAAAAAAAAGGTCTTGAATTTCAAAATACACTGATCATCAACAATAAAATGACCGAATGGCCTGAAGAGGTTGCGTGGATGATGCGCAAGAAAAGCATCAAAACGCCTGGTCAAGATGATTTTTTGCATCTTTATGTGGAGAATCTTTTTGGGGAAATATTGGTATATCGGATCTCCAGTGTCAACACCTTCGTCTTCAAATACACAGGTCCACTTAACTTATACATTGAAGGCAATAAGCTCGTAAATGATAAATTTTATCTACTGAAAGCTGGAGCCATAATCAAAGGCCCTAACATTCGTCCCATCTACGAAACGGATATCATCAAGGAATTTATCAATGACAATCAAAAGGTAAAAATTGTCATGATGGGCGAAGACCTTGAGTTTCAATTCAAAAGAAGTTCCAACGGTCTTCATAAGTTCAATTTTGCTGTGGAATCCGGCCATTTGGTTGGCGTGATGGGTGGCAGTGGAGTGGGAAAATCTACACTCATCAATTTGCTCAACGGGAAAATTTCACCAACTGGGGGGAAAATTTCTATCAATGGATACACGATACACCGAGCTTCAAATGAAGGTGTGATTGGATACGTGCCTCAAGATGACATGTTATTTAATGAACTGACCGTTCATGAAAACCTCTATTTCAATGCCCAAATTTGCTTCAGTGATTTCTCTGATGAAAGAATCAGAGCTACCGTAGATAAAATTCTGGAAGAAATGGACCTGATGGAAATCAAAGACCTCAAGGTTGGCGATCCATTGAATAAATATATAAGCGGAGGACAAAGAAAAAGGCTCAATATCGCTTTGGAGCTTATGCGTGAACCATCAGTGCTCTTCGTGGATGAACCCACTTCCGGACTATCCTCGATGGATTCTGAAAAGGTGATGTTGCTGCTGAAAAACCTCGCCAGAACAGGAAAATTGGTGTTTTGCATCATCCATCAACCCTCTTCTGATATTTTCAAGCTTTTTGATAAGTTGTGGATCTTGGATAAAGGTGGATTCCCAATATATCGAGGCAATCCTGTCGACGCGGTAGTTTATTTCAAAACCATGAGTACGCAAGTAAATGCTGCAGAAAGTGAATGTACGAAATGTGGCAATGTGATTCCAGAACAAATTCTGCAAATAATTGAGGCCAAAGAAATAGACGATAAAGGGCAAATCACTAAAGTGAGAAGGGTTTCTCCAAGAGAATGGTATGAGAAATACAAAGTAAATATCGAAAACAAACGAACCGAGAAACCGCGATATTTGGAAAGACTACCACCTTCCAATTTCCATATTCCTAGTTTATACAGACAGTTCGCAATCTTCGGAAAACGAAATCTATTTTCTAAGCTTTCGAATAGGCAGTACATCATCATCAGCTTATTACAAACGCCATTTCTTGCATTGATTCTTGGTTATTTTTCAAAATACACGCCAAGTGGAGAATACACATTACAAGACAATAAAAACCTGCCTGTATATCTATTCATGGCTGTTGTGGTGGCGCTTTTCACAGGAATGTCCATTTCTGCAGAAGAAATTTTCAAAGATCGAAAAATTCTGGAACGGGAGTCTTTCCTTAACCTCAGCAGGTTCAGCTATATCAATGCCAAGGTTTTCTACCTTTTCATGCTTTCTGCCATCCAATCATTGGCATTTGTACTGGTGGGTAACTTTGCTTTGGAAATAAATGGGCTTACATTTTATTATTGGGTGATTCTGTTTTCGACAACTTGCTTTGCTAACCTGATCGGATTGAATATTTCATCTGCCTTGAACTCTATCATTACCATATACATTCTTATACCTTTCATACTGGTACCACAGCTTCTTCTTGGCGGTGCGATGATCAAATTCGATGAGCTACAAAAGAATATAGCCAGACAAGAATTTGTTCCTTTCGTTGGCGATATTATGGTTTCGAGATGGGCTTATGAGGCCATGGCCGTGGCTCAATTCAAACACAATGCATATGAAAAACATTTCTTTGTAGCAGAAAAGAAGGCCAGTCAGGCATCTTTTCAGCGCTCCTATGTGATCCCGAAACTAGAAGCCTTGACTATGAGAATTATCAAGGATTCTAGTCGCTATGATTTGTATATCGATGATTTTCGATTAATTAAAAATGAAGTAAATGAGCTGCATACTTTGCATGGTTATGTGCAGTTCCCATTTGAAATATCTTTGAACCCTAAAACATTCAACACCAAAACGGGCAGACGTCTGATGTCATATTTGGGCAAAGCACGAGATCATTTCCAAGACGAATACAAAACGGCCATGGAACAAAAAGATGCCATCTATGCTAATCTTGTAGCTGAAATTGGCAAAGAGGAAGTGCTGGATCTTATGAAAAAGAATCACAATGAAAGCATGTCCAATCTGGTACAAAACCGAAGTGATTTAGATAGAATTGTGATAGTTGGTGATCATCTTGTTCAGAAAAAAGATCCGATATTCAAAGCACCACCTACGCACATTGGAAGAGCGCATTTCTATGCAAATGAAAAGCAAATTGGGCCTTTTAGAATTGATACGGTAGTATTCAATGTGATAGTCATTTGGTTGTTGACCATTTTTTTATACCTCACATTATTGCATGATTCACTCAAAAAAATAATCAGATATTTCACTAGAATTTACACCAAATATGAGCGGTAGATTGTTTCAGAGTTTTAGCTTTTTGTAAATAGCTTTCTGAGATATCTGGGTAATTTCTCCGGACTGAAGAGGAAAGAGTGATAAATCTTCAATTGCCACACGAATCAATCTGAGTGTAGGATGGCCTATGGCAGCAGTCATCCTTCTCACCTGCCTGTTCTTACCTTCCATAAGCTTGATCTCAAGCCACGATCGGATCGGATGTTTTTGGTAATTGACAGGTGGGACGCGCTCCGGTAAATTGACAGAATCAAGTATTGCGATTTTGCATGGCAAGGTTTTATGTGCCTTTCCATTGAACTTGATCTCCAATCCCTTTTCAAACTTCGCAAGGGCAAGATGATCAGGAACACCCTCCACTTCTACCCAATAGGTACGATTGTGTTGATGGGTGGGATTGAGGAGTTTATTATTAATTGATTTATCATCTGTTAATATCAATAAACCTTCACTATCCAGATCCAATCGACCAACTGGATAGATGTTTTTAGGCAAATTATACACACTTCCTAAACCGGGATTTCCATTTTCATCAGTAAACTGACTAAGCACCTGATACGGTTTATGGATGATATAATATCGAAAATCTCGCTTCATTACGACACGAAGCTAAGAAATTTCATACTTCTGTCTAGTAAAACCCTGACACATACTAAATTCCAATTATGACTATAGCTGATAAAATTATAAGGTTTTGCGAATTACTTGAACCACCTAAAAATCTGCCAGCGGATGTAGAAGTAATGAATCCATATCAGGATGAGCTTTCCAAGCAATACGCATCGGCTTTCTATCAAAAATATTATTCTGATACGCAGGAGCGAATTATACTTTTTGGCATCAATCCCGGGAGATTTGGAGGCGGTATCACAGGTGTACCTTTTACGGATCCACTGAGGCTTGCGGAGCATTGTGGTATAGCGAATCCATTCGATAAGAAACAGGAGCTTTCATCCGGCTTTATCTATGATATCATATCTGCTTATGGGGGGCCGGCGGCTTTTTATTCAAAATATTATATCTCAGCCATATCTCCATTAGGTTTTGTAAGTCATGGAAAAAATCTGAACTATTATGATATTGATAATTTCAAAAAGCTATTCGAATCTTATGTGGTTGAAAAGATAAGAGATCAAATGGATTTTCCAATCAACAGAAAAATTGCCTTTTGCATAGGTCAAGGTCAGAATTTAAAATTTCTTACTTTTCTGAATGATAAATATGAACTCTTTCAAAAAATTGAAACCGTCCCACATCCACGCTGGGTGATGCAGTATAGACTCAAGAGAAAAGAGGAATATATTCAAGAATATTTAGCAAAATTA
The DNA here is from genome assembly GCA_964353015.1 of uncultured Marinoscillum sp. GTDB lineage: Bacteria > Bacteroidota > Bacteroidia > Cytophagales > Cyclobacteriaceae > JAMZMI01. The sequence continues at coordinate 11,286 of CAYGUA010000036.1, forward strand.
GCAGTCCATTAAGCTCGTAAAACCAAATGATAGAATCGATTTTATTGAATTGATATTTGAATTATTTAACGATCAATTGCTAAAACTCAACCTCCATCCCATCTTCCATTCGCTCTATCTCAAGATCATCCGCTTTGATCACCTCTGATCCCATATGATTGATCAGCAACCTTTTGGTATTGAATTGAGATTTCTTGTTTTGCAATGTGGCGTAAGATAAATGTCCTGGTGAATCTTTCGTCAGGTTGTTACATTCACAGACAAACAAATCACTTCCATCCGCCAAGTCGATGAGGCTGTCCGTCCATTCCGTATCACCGGAAAACGCAAATATTTTCTCCTCGAATTTGATTTTCACACCATGTGGATGCGAAAGCGGAGAATGAAGAACTTCTTTGGCGTAAACATCTATATCAGCAAATCCCACCCAAGCATCAGCAATAAATTCTTTGAATGACACATTCATTTCTTCAAACAAAATACCGGTACCGGGATAGAGTGCTTCCTGCAGGTTCATCACTTTTTCCTTTATTCCAGCGGGTCCACAAATAGTCAATGGCTTATCGCGCTGATACTCGATCTTATTACTGATCATCTGAAAGGGTATGCCTCCGTAATGATCGCCATGAAAATGAGTTATTACGATCACATCAATATCCAAAGGAGTGATTCCCTCCTGCTTCATCCTGATCAAGGTTGATGCCCCGCAATCCACCAGCACATTTTTAGTTTTGCCCTTCAGAAGAAATGAGGTATTGAATCTACCTTCTGATGCAAATGCATCTCCACATCCGAGTACTTTCAATATCATCGATCAATTCATTTTTGAGTTACTAGAGATTTAAGATTCGCAAGGTGCGAAGTATCATTGAAGGTTTCTACGGTAAACATATTACCAGTAAAATCGAGTATATACAATCCCGTATTTGAATGAGCAAAATTATCCATATAAGACAATGGGTATTTGAGGAGCCATGTGAGAAGAATTCTCATTGCCCTACCATGTGTGCAGATGAGAATTGTTTTTTGATTTTTACCCAAAATATAATCCATGGCCGGTTTTTGTCGTTCCATAACTTCTACTGGGCTTTCACCTCCAGCTATTTTGAGATCAATTTCGCCCTCAATCCACCTCTGAGTCGTTTGCTGATATATGGTTGAAGTTTCCGGTGTGAAAGCCACTCCTTCCTGATTTCCCCAACTGATTTCTTCCAGCCCTTCTACAACTTCATAAGGTTTGCCATCTTCAATAAATTGAGCTACCGTTTCCTTAGTTCTGACCAGCCGCGACACATAGATCTCATCAAAATTCACATCTTTATATTGCTCATAAAAAGCATTGGCCTGCTTCTGTCCAGTTTCATTCAATGATGCATCAATACCCGATCCTTGTACCATGCCCAACCTATTGAATTCCGTTTCACCATGACGGATGATGTATATCTTCATAAGATTTTTAGAATATTCAGCCTCAAACTTATTACTTCCAACTTATAATGACCCAAACATTAGTCGATTGTCTGACACAATCTTGGTAATTTCGTCCACTGATCAATGTCTTACATAAATCAAACATCATGATTCCTGAAAATACAGACCTTCATTCGCTTCAGGAAATGGCAAAAGGCTCCATGGTTGAATTTTTAGGAATTGAATTCACGGGATTTGGCAAAGATTATCTCATAGCAAAAATGCCGGTAAATGATAAAACCAGACAGCCCTTTGGCTTGTTACATGGAGGAGCATCGGTTGTGCTCGCAGAAACACTGGGCAGTGTTGCTTCTAATTTGGTTTTGGAAGGAAAACAAATATCAGTGGGACTAGAAGTGAATGCCAACCACATTAAATCTGTAAAAGAAGGGTATGTATTTGGTACTGCCAAAGCCATTCACCTGGGGAAAAAGACACATGTCTGGTCCATTGAAATAAAGGATGAAAATAATAACATGGTTTGCGTAAGTAGATTGACGGCTGCCGTGATAGATAAAAAATAGCTTATGGAGATTGTCCAATCATTAGAGCAGGCAATAAAACATGCTGAAAAGTTTCTACTTCAACTGTTAAACACAGCTTATCCATTTGCTATGTGGAGAAGCCCTCTTGCGGAAAAAGCATATCTCATGATTGATCTTTCCGCGCAAGATCAAAAACAGTCCAATAGCGAAGATTGGTCCATTGAGAATGAATCGGAATGTTTTCTTGTGAATGCCTACAATGATTCTCATCCACCGAGACCAAGAAAAATTGCTGGAGATATCATCGTGATATTCACAAATAGCCAACCAGAATTAAAAATCAACCCCAAAATATCCTCGACTAAAATTGAAAATTTTCTAGAAACCATTGATCGTACAGTTCCATTTGAATTCAACAAAGAATCTGATGAATTGAAAGCTTCCCAGGCATATGAAGAGCATGTTGAAAAGGCTTTGAAGTCAATAGAAACGGGATTGTTGCAAAAAGTCGTTTTAAGTAGATATCAGGATTTTGATATTCCTTCAAACTTTAGTCCATATAATTTTTTTGAACAGATTAATTCGAGATATCCTAACGCCTTTTGCTACATATTATCAACACCTGAAAATGGAGTTTGGATGGGCGCCACTCCCGAGCGACTGATGACAATTGAAAATGGAAGGCAATTCACCACAGATGCACTGGCTGGCACCCAGCCTATAGAACCGGACACAAATCTGGCGCACATTGCGTGGACCCAAAAAGAGATTGAGGAGCAGGCGATGGTGAGTAGATATATCATCGATTGTTTCAAAAAGATTCGTTTGAGAGAATTTGATGAAGTTGGCCCAAAGACGGTAAGAGCTGGAAATCTGGCACATTTAAAAACATCATTTGTCGTGGATATGGAAGCAACCAATTCACCCAATTTGGGAAATGTCATGTTGGATTTGCTTCATCCTACCTCCGCAATTTGTGGATTCCCTCGTGAGGAAGCACATCAATTCATCAATGAAACTGAAAACTTTGATCGCGAGTTGTTTTGTGGATTTATAGGCCCAGTAAATTACGAAAACGCTACCCGCTTGTTCGTAAACTTGCGATGTATGAAATTAGTTGGAAATAAAGCAAGATTGTATGCCGGAGCTGGCATCACTGCAGATTCTATTCCATCTAAAGAATTGGAAGAGACAAACTCTAAAATGAAAACCCTCCTAAGCGCGCTAAAGGCAGAATGAACCAAACGATTTACAATATTTCCCAAATTTTTTCCAAAAAGGGTGTTAAAAAAATGGTGCTCTCTCCTGGGTCACGCAATGCACCATTGACGATCTCTTTTGCAAGAAATCCGGATATTAAAATATACAATATTGTTGATGAACGATCAGCTGGATTTATCGTCTTGGGAATGGCTCTAAAATCGCGAGAAGCGGTGGCCATCTGCTGCACATCGGGTTCAGCGCTTTTAAATTATGCACCTGCTGTATCGGAAGCATATTATCAGGAAGTGCCTTTGATTGTGATTTCAGCAGACAGACCACCCGAATGGATCAATCAGAGAGACGGACAGACTATCAATCAATCAAATGCTCTGGCCAACTTCACAAAAGGATTTTTTCAGTTGCCAGTTGATTTGAACCATGAAGATTCCCAATGGGAATTTAATAGAAAAATCAATGAGGCAATAAACCTGGCTACTTCCCCACCCTTTGGACCTGTACACATCAATATTCCTTTTCGAGAGCCATTTTATCCTACGACGGAAACGAAGCTCGATTTTGGGGATGTGAGGATCATTGAAAATGGATTAATCAAGAGGTCGTTTGATTTTGCTTCATTGAAAAACAAATGGCTTGAATGCTCAAAAAAACTGATTGTTATCGGGCAAACTGAGAATAATGAAGAAATTATTGCATCATTAAAAGCTATCAAAAATGCAACTATCATTTCGGACATTATTAGCAATTGTGATGGTAATAATCATGTAAAAACTCAGGATCTATTTCTATCCAATGCAACAGATGAACAGCTAGATAGTCTGCGCCCTGAGTTGTTGATTACAGTTGGAAAGTCATTGATTTCTAAAAATTTAAAACTGTTTCTGAGAAAATATAAACCAAAAGAGCATTGGCATTTTGAAGACACTGATCAAATCAGCGATACTTTCAAAACACTTTCACACCATTTTAAAGTGGATGCACCGGCAGCTTTAGCTGCAATAAGCTTGTTCACAGAAAAGGATGATTTCAGCGAACAGCTAGCAAATAATTACAAACAAAACTGGCTGACTCTTGAGAAAAGAACCCAGCAAGCGATTGAACAAAGCGTAAAAATTCAACTATTTTCGGATACTACTGGTTATTACACCATCTGTCAAAATCTAAAATCTAAAATAGACTTACATCTTGCAAACAGTATGGCTGTGAGATATACAAATTTCTTTCAATATGCTCTGGCAAACAATATTGAGGTTTTTGCAAATAGAGGAACCAGCGGGATAGACGGATCAAATGGAACAGCAGTGGGCAATGCCATCATTGGCGATAAACCGGTCGTTCTGCTGACTGGTGATTTGAGCTTTTTTTATGATAGAAATGCCTTTTTCCATCAATATAATTTGTCTAAACTCAAGATAATAGTGTTCAATAATGGTGGAGGCGGCATATTCAGATTGATCAAAGGACCAGCAGCTATGCCGGAATTGGAACAACATTTTGAAACAAGACATACTCACAGCGCAAAATTTACTGCGCTGGAATATGGTTTTGACTACCACATAGCCAAAGATCAAAACTCACTTCAATCAGCATTAGAGTTGATTTTCAAAGATGATAAAACACCTAAATTGCTTGAAATATTTACAGATCCAACTATCAATGATGAGAGTTTTACCAACTTGAAAAAAGCAGTTTTTGATGCTTTAAGAATGAATTAATAATACAAATTGAAATATATCATAAGATGACAAAATCAAATTTCGATTGGAAATCAATCAAGGAATATGAGGATATCAAATTCGAATTGTTTGAAGGTATCGCAAAAATAACCATCAACAGACCTGAAGTGTATAATGCATTTCGTCCTGAGACAAATAAGGAAATGATAGATGCCATGGACATTGCTCGCGAGATGCAGGAAGTTGGCGTGATCGTGCTTACTGGAACTGGCGACAAAGCATTTTGCTCAGGTGGAGATCAAAACGTAAAAGGAGTTGGTGGCTACATCGGTACGGATGGTGTGCCAAGACTAAACGTTCTGGATTTACACAAGCGAATCAGAGAGATTCCTAAGCCTGTAATCGCCATGGTCAATGGCTATGCAATTGGCGGAGGACATGTATTGCATGTGGTTTGTGATTTGACTATTGCTTCTGACAATGCAAAATTTGGCCAGACAGGACCTAAGGTTGGTAGTTTTGATGCTGGATTCGGATCCTCCTATTTGGCAAGACATGTAGGTCAGAAAAAAGCACGTGAAATATGGTTTTTATGTCAACAGTATACTGCGAAAGAAGCTGAAGACATGGGCATGGTCAATAAGGTAGTTCCATTAAGCGAATTGGAGGCAACCACTGTTGATTGGTGCAGGACCATCATGAAGAGAAGCCCGATGGCAATCAGAATGATCAAAAGAGGTTTAAATGCGGAGCTTGATGGACAAAGAGGCCTGATGGAATTTGCTGGAGACGCTACACTGATGTTTTATCTGATGGAAGAAGCGCAGGAAGGTAAAAATGCTTTTCTAGAAAAACGTGATCCTGATTTTAAGAAATTCCCGAAATTCCCATAAACAAAAAAGGCTGGTTCAAAGAGCCAGCCTTCTTTCCACCTCACCGCTATTGACATCCGCTACCAGCGAATGTGATAGTATTTTTACTGATTTTAGATCGAAGATTAAAGGTCTCCGAAATAATTTTGATCACGTCATCAATCTTCTTTTCTTGAAAAGTAGCCGTGAGCAAACATCCTCCAAGATTATCACCTTCAAATTCAATATTCACATCATAAACATCTTCAAGTACACGAGATACTTCATCTAGCGTCGACTTTTTAAATGATATCTTTCTGGTTTTCCATGAGAGGAAATTTTCATCGTTAATTACCGACTTTTCAATTTTATTAATTTCAGAAACGATACTTCCCTTCTCTCCTTTTGTCAGCAACAGCTTTTCTGCACTTTCATCATTCAGCGCAGAAAATGCAACAACTCCAGATTCCACCAACACCTGAGCCATATCACTATTTTCAGTTGAATTGACAACAAATGAAGTTCCTAGCACTTCGACCTTGGCAGATTCAGTCAAGATCACAAATGGCTTGGATTCATCTCTCATTACGTCAAAATAGGCTTTCCCTGTAAGTTGTACTTGCCGGATATCTTTAAAATCCCCAGCTTTCAAACTCGCCCCTTTGTATAAATACACTTCTGTACCATCCGGTAATTCCATCTTAGATACAGCCATAAATCCTGGCAACTCATTACCAGATTGATTGATCTGATAAATTGTGAATACCAACCCCAAAGCAAGCAATAGCGATGCGGCCAATTGGAAAAATCGGGATCTCCAGATCGGGATTACAGTAATCTGTGGTTCCTCTTCAGATAAGATGGATTGAAGAATAGATGGGTCTGGTTTTTCAAATTTGGTCGTTTCTGCCCAAATCATTTTAAACTCAAGAAATTGACGACTGTTTTCCTCAGACGCATTTCTCCATTGTATTATTTCTTCCTTCTCTTTTTCTGAAGCTTCACCAAAAAAATATTTTGTTAGTAAATCTTCCATGTATATATGCTCATTTGGTGAACAAACTAAATTGCCCGCCCCCTTATTTTATTTTAAAAAATATCCTTCTTTGGATCGTAATCTATTGGCATCAAATCGGCCAGACGTTCCCATGACCAATAACCATATGACACAACCGAGAGTCGATCATCAATTTTACCATCTTTATCAACCAATAAACTACCGTTCCTTAGCTTAATAAGTGATTTCTGAGGACCGGGTGCTCCATTCTCCTGATCCCTAAAAACCAATGCCTCAGGATCATCAGCCAGACTCCCTTCCACCTCACTCAAATAGATATTGCTGACTGGCTCCTTATTATATTCTACAAATAAATAATCCTTGAAAGTAAGCACCCAATCATTGCTATCGTCTGATCGTTTTATCAAATCTCTTCTATTCACAGCAGATAGTTCATCACCATCAGAAACACTTTTTGTCATGCCAATACTGAAGCCTTCAGATTCCAGATTATTATTTACCAAAGATTTAAAAAAATGAATCATGGAGCCATTGTAAGCTGCAATCCTATTCTTTTTCCAACGCTTGCGCATCTTGCGCGAATCCGCATCAAGCGGTTCGTAGCGCGCCTGACCATGAAAGTTGATTTTGCTTTCTATTTTATTGAAAAAATCAAGATCAAGAATAATTTTATAACCCAAAGCCATGTTGTTGACTATGATTGGTTCACTTGCGATTACTTGTAAAAAATCCGTTTTTTCATTGTACGTATAGTCCAACATATCAGGATTCTCAATCTCACATAATGAGGCATTTGTAGACGTACCTAAAAGCTCTCTTTTGAAGGTTTCGAAATGGCGGGAACGATCAAAATTTCTGTTTACAAATTTTTCAGAGACGATTTCTACACCCGAAAGCGTCTCAACTCGGGGTTCAACAAGCGCATTGACCACAAACGAAACATCATTTTCGCCTTTCAGATTATATGATCCCGTCACGTACCCTATGTGTGAGAAAACGACAATGTAGTTACCCGGACTCAAATTGGTCAACCGATAATTTCCATATTTATCAGTTGTGGTTCCTATGGTACTACCTTGTATGTAGACATTTACGCCTTCTACTGGCTTTTTTGATCCGTTCTCTCGTACCCATCCTGCAATTGAGATTCGTTGGTTTGGTCCAATCTCAACATCCACAACATTGGATAGTTTGATGATAATCTGATTTTGATATTTGGTATAATCCAGCCCAGTACCGATGAGGAGCAAATTGAGTAAATCATCAATGTGCACTTTTGATCTCTTGTAAGTGTAAAGTGTGCCCGGGGGTATGATTTCAGCATTATATGAAAAATCGTATGACGATTTGTGAGCAATGGAGTCTAAAATTATTTCAAGAGGAAGATTATCAAATTTTACGGAGATAGAATCTACTGTCTGACACCAACCCATTGAGGCTGTCATCAAGATTAAGGCGATCGCTATTCCATAAACCCTTTTCAATTTCACTTATTTAAATCGCTCAACTTATCCCGCAATACTTTCAAGGCCTTTCCCATTTGTACTTCCACAGTTTTGATTGAAATATTCAAGTGATCAGCTATTTCCTGATATTTGAGCCCTTCTAATCTGCTCAATTTGAAAATTTCACTGCATCGCGGTGGCAAATTATCAATTGCTTCATAGATCTTCAACTGGATGCCATCTGTATTTTTTTCTTCAGCATGAGCATCATAAGCTTCCTCCATAAATCCAATGACGTACTGCTTGTATGAATCTTTCACTTTCTCATGCTTGATATAATTGAGACATGTGTTGTGAACGGACCTATACAAATAACTTTTGATAGAGGAATCAGGCGCCAATCTTTCGCATTTTTCCCAAAATTTAACATAAACTTCCTGTACGACCTCATCAGCATCTGCCTGCTCTTCCATGAAACGCATAGCATATGATTTCAACAAACCATAATATTCATTGAAGATGTGTTCAAATGCACCTTTATCTTTGTTTCGTAAGCGCTCAACAAGATGTTTTTCTGGGTCTTGCAATTTTTAATAATTATGTTGGTAACAATAAAGGGAACAAAGGTCAACCTTGGCTTTCTGGAAAGCGGAAAAATAACTGAAAAAAACTATTCTCAATTCGAAAACAGAATTGCAGAGATAATAAATATATGGCATAGTCCCGAAATCAGCTTTTCATTTCAAACTTCTGGCTCTACAGGCGAACAAAAAATAATGAACATCAGCAAAGAAGTTCTTGAATACAGCGCCAGACAAACCCTCAAAAAACTCGATCCCGATAATCAATTTAAAGAAAGTCTCATTTGCATTAACCCAAATTACATTGGCGGTACCATGGCTGTAATTCGGGCAATTATAGGTGGACATAACCTCACTATCATAGAGCCTGAATCCAACCCACTGAGCAAAATTGGTCAATCACATTTTGATTTGGTATCCATGGTGCCGCTGCAGATCCAAAAAACGTTAGAGGAAAATCCAGAACAATTTAGTCGAGTAAAAACAGTGATTATAGGTGGTGCTGCCTTGAATGATCAGGTTTTAACTCAACTGAGGCAGGCACAGCATACCAGATTTTTTCATAGCTATGGGATGACTGAAACGGCTTCTCATTTTGCCTTAAAGGACCTGAATACAGAAACCCAATTTGAAATTTTGGGTGATGCCAGTATTGAAACGGATGAAATTGGCAGACTGAAAGTACGAGGTACTGTCACAAATAATGAATGGCTGCAAACTACTGATTTAGTGGAAATTGTTGATCGGCAACATTTTAACTGGATCGGGCGAGCAGATAATGTGATCAACACTGGAGGATTCAAAGTTTCTGCGGAGACAATTGAATCTATTCTCAATGATCAGATATCGGATCCATTTTTTATTGCAGGAATTGAGGATGAAAAATTAGGTCAGCGGATCGTTTTAATAATCGAATCCAATGAAAAGATGAACTACAATAATCTTAATTTTGGGGATCTTAATAAATATGCAACTCCTAAAGAGACGATATTTTTAGAATCATTTGCATACACAGATACAGGAAAAATCAATCGAACATTAACACTTCAAAAAGCAAATCGTGAATATTAAAATCTCCTACCAAACGCTACTTCTTCCTCCTCCTTTCGCATTTGGCTACACCCTGGATTTAGAGTTATCAGAAAAAGAAGTGCAGGTAAATTTTGAGATGGAATACCTGAATAGGGATACCATCACAGAGGAAGAAATATTGGAAGAAGGTTTTTCAAACGATGATGATTTCACATGGAAAGGCACATTAGGAAAAGCCTGGGTGAGTCGAATGAATGAACTGAACTCAATTGAACTTGAAGATACTTCAAGCCACGAACACATTTGGATGCACTTCAGGATTAAAAATGGAGATGCCGAAAAATCGGGACTAGCTAAGGATGTTGATAACTGGGATTTTAAAATACAGGAATTGATTCAGGCCATTTATGAGAAAGCCAAAAGAGAGCTTCCTCTCAATGTGAAACTTATTCATAAATTCGACTCTGGATCGGATGAATATCTGATAAAAGGTCAATTTGAAACCCTTCAAAGCACAATCAACAACAAGTCAATCTCCTGGTCAAAAATGCAAGAATTGATGGAGCAGGTATTTTCACAAGATTACGAACCAGAACCAAGCGAAAAACTCACTAAAAAAGGATTATGGGTAGATATGGACGGAACCGGGGAATATTACTTTATTGAAAAAAGTAAAAACATCCTAGCCATACTGAAGGAAATTCAATAAATCGACCTTTCTTAATTCCATTAAACCTTACACTATGAAGTCATCTTATAAGCATTAAGATGACTTAAAATAAGCTGTAATTCCCTCCTCTTCTGAATTGACTCACATTGAGCGAAGGCAATCTTCTATCCTGAAAATATCGCTGCTTACTCTTGTGGAAAAGCTCATTGATCATCAATGAATAATTGCCACTGCCAGACATACGCTGTTTTGCTTCAGAATCATTGAGTTTTCCTCCATGCATTTCTTTGATCTGATTTAGCACCTTCGCCGCTTTATCAGGATATGCTTCTTCAATCCATTTTTTGAATATATCTCCAATCTGCCCATTCAGTCTCACTACAGTATAGTTGATATCAGAAGCACCAGCATCAGCAGCTGCCTGCACTACTTTAGGTATTTCATGATCGTTTAAGCCAGGTATGATTGGCGCATTCATCACCATGATTGGAATTTTGGATTTGGCCATTGTTTCAATGGCCTGAAGTTTCTTTTTGGCAGATGCGGTCCGCGGTTCTAGCTTTTGTCTCAAATTTTCATCTATGGTAGTTATAGAGAATGTGACATGAACCAAATTCAATTCAGCCAAAGCTGTCAAAAGATCTAAATCGCGCAGTATTAATGTGTTTTTAGTAATGATGGTGACAGGATGCATGTATTTCAAAGCTACCATCAATAACTTTCTGGTTAGCTCATATTTGCGCTCCACAGGCTGATAGCAGTCCGTATTTCCCGAAAGCATGATTGGTTGGACTTTCCAGTTTTTTGTTAAGATGCGCTCCTCAAATTTGCTTGCGACATCTATCTTGACAATAATTTTTCGCTCAAAATCCAATCCCGAGCTGAATCCCCAATAAGTGTGTGAGTTTCTGGCATAGCAATAGATACATCCATGCTCGCAACCTTGATAAGGGTTAATCGAGTATTCAAATCCTATGTCTTCACTTTTATTTCTGCTTAAGACATTTTTTGGGGAATCGTAGAAAATTTCGACTTCAGATGTTTTATCTGGATCGTATTCATCTATACCTTCCCAATGCTCAGTGACGGATTCTAACTTTATGAATGGATTTTGTGGATTTGATTGTGCGCCTTGCCCTTTGATCATAGATCAAAAATAGCTAATATTTTTAGTTTAACTAAATATATTAGTATTAATCAGAAGTTTTAACTTTCCTCAAACCAATCGCCGTGCCTACCCCGACGATAGCACCAAAAAGATGTGACTCCCAGCTGATGGATGAATTTTGAGGTGAAATGCCGTATACTAATCCTCCGTAGCTTATCAAAATAACAACTGAAATGATGATGCCTATCGTTTCTCTTTTTAACAATCCATAAGAAATCAAAAAAGCAGCGAGCGCATAGACCAAACCACTTGCACCAATATGATAAAACTCCCGCCCAAAAATCCAAACAAGGATATTCGTGAAAAAATAGGATTGTAAAAACACTCTACTCGCGATCTTATTGTAGAAATAATATACCGTCACACCTAAAAATAATACCGGGAAAGTATTTGAAATAAGATGTGTGACATTACCGTGAATCAAGGGTGCAGTAAAAACGCCCAAAAGTCCTTTGAAGGTTCGTGGTAGCACGCCTAGAAATCCAAGATCAATGTTAAAGTAATCCTGAGCGCTGTATAGAAGCCACATCAAAAAAACCAAACGCAAGGGAGCAACGATGCTTGTTCTGTACAATAGAATTTCGTTTATAAAAAGAAAAAGCTGCGCATGGCAGCTTTAAATATTGATTTATTGAAAGATTTAAATCGATGGATCGTTGATCATTTTCAACTCCACCAATTTAGATTCTTCGAAAGAAATTGACAAATATCCTAACACACCGCCAGAAGCTTCTGCTATTTTTTTAGCGATATCTTTTAAGCTAGCATGAAATTCAATTGAAAATTGCTTGTCTATCTTAGGTAAAATGAAATTGAGTTTTCTTAATTCGCTGGTGATCACAGGGTTTCTGTCTTCTGGTTTAGATGGTAGCTCAGTCATCATCTCACCAAACCATTTCTCAAAAGACTCGCCAGCTACTTTATAATAATCTACAAGCTTTGCTCTTGCCTTACTTTGTTTTATTCTGGCCAATTCGATCGCTTCCTGTCTTTCTTTTTTATCAATCTCACCATCTGCGCCGGCAATCAATATGGTAACATAGACTGGTGCTTTTAACAACACATCTATCTCGTCTTCTCTCAGTTTTTCGAATTCTTTGATCATGTTAGATTAATTACAATTTTGCTCGAAAATAATAAAAAAGGACGGACGAAGTGAGAAAAGATCAATCAATTTCCGTGAAGAGTCGGAACTTCCCTGTGACTGGCAAATGATCTGATACCTGACCCGCTTCCTTTACCACTCTCGCTTCAAGACATTCTAGGAAATTTTCATTGTAAAGTATATAATCAATCATGGTATATGGATCAATACTGCTGAACGTGTAATAGTCCTTTGGTTCCTCTAGATACATTTTATTGGTAATTGCACTCTTGATAAATTTTGACTGCATAATTACTTCCATAGCCTTATTCTCCTTTTTCTCAAAATATGGGGAGCTGTTAAAGTCTCCTAGCAAAATGACGGGCATATCAATAGCATATTCTTCAAAAATAGATTTCACAATTTCGGCTTGAATGACTCTGCAAGTTTCATCAAAAGCCTCCAAGTGAACATTGAGCACCTTAATGGCTCTATCACCAATAATTAAATCCGTCTCTTGCACCAATCTGTCCAAATAAAAGGCATCATATAAGATGGATTTTTCATCCGGCTCAGGTAGTATCACAGTCTTGTAAAGCTTGATTGGATATTTTGAAAGAGTTGCCTGACCAGAAATCACTTTACCAAATTGCTGACTGGGTGGCCAATAAGGAAACGGCAAATATTTCTTATCCCAATTGATTGATTTGTAAGCCTCTGGTATAGTTAATGCCTCAGCCAATACTCCCAATTGATCAATATTCCAGGATCTATCAGAATCAAAATCAATTTCTTGAAATGCGACAATATCGGATTCCAGCGCCTTAAAAACAGAGATTGCCTTATTCATGTTGTCTTGAAACAAAGAATACTGTCTATCCATAGGCAGGTTATTTGTCATGCCAGATAAATATCCAATATTAAATGTGGAAATAGTCAAAGTATCCGATGGACTGGCATATACGTTCGCGTATTTATTCAAAACGTTATACTCATCAACATCCAGATTTGGACGCTTGGAATAAAAGAAAAATCCTCCAGTGATAATTAGTATCAGGATGATTGGGGTGAATATTAACTTTTTCATCATAAAACTGTGCCGGCAAATTAGCCTATCTTTCCATTTTTATTTTGAGAATATGGATTTTACGTTTCTAATTTCGATCAGTGACGGAGATGAGCAGTTTATCAGCGACTTTATATCTACGTATGAATCATCAGTTTTGACAAACATTGACAAATTAAAAGATGCTTTTGACACAAAAGACTTTGTGATGATGCAAAAGTTGGCACATCAGATTAAACCAACTACAGAAATGCTTGGTTTTGACTCTCAATCCGATATAGTAGCCATCAATAAGAATTCCAATAGTACCAGTTCATTACAGATAGAGAAAATAATTAAGGAAGCCCAACAGGTTCTAGCCGAGTTGAAATCGACCTTTCAATCATAAATCAATTTTCTCTTTCTCTCCTAAAATTGTTGGCGCTTTGTTCCAAACATACAAGTCTAAAACAGCCGCAAAACGCGCTGAAATCTCTCTAATGGCCAAGGACAATGGAAGCTTTTCTTTATCATCGGCAGAATAGGCAATTGACTCAAATCCATAATAATTTGCGATAAAAAGGGATCTGTAGCAATGGAAATCCTGAGTAATTATGGTAAAGCGCTTTTGACCAAAAATCGCCTCTGCCCTCACAATGGAATCTAAGGTTCTTAAGCCAGCAAAATCTAATGTGATCGCCCCTTTCGGAACATCCAGATTTACAAGTGCGCTGTACATATCTCTAGGTTCATTGTAATAGACCGTGCGATTGTCTCCACTCACAATAATATGTTGGATTTTACCAGCATGATAAAGTTCTGCCGCAGCATTTATTCTTTCATGAAAATATTTATTAGGATCACCATCAGAAGTGCGTTTACTGGTACCAAGTATCAGACCCACCTTATTTGGAGGTAGCTGATCTACTCGATGATATACCTGATTTTCCGTGGATACAATGACCCAAAAGTTCAAACCAATGACCAATAAAGTCACAGCCATACCGGAAATAAACAAGTACTTAATTCCCCTCAAGATAAACTTCATGCAATAGCGGTGCTAGTTATCCTCCCCAAACAAACCGAGTTGGTTTTCTTCTTTTTCTACTTCGTCTTTGATCGAACTTTTCAATTGTTCCAAATCGATTGTTGGACTCTTTTCCTCTGAAATTATTTCGTCTTCCTGAACATCTTCATTTTCCTCTTCCTGTGCTTCAGGCTTCAAGATTATTGATTGTATAGTTTGTATAGGAAACTTGTTTCCAATGGCTTTCCAACCTTTAATATCAATCAATTCGGTTAGATCGAATTCTTTGGTCTCTTTGTTTCTACCATCCTTATAAGTCACTTCTACCTGTGCATTATTTGAGTTGTTAGCAAAATATAGCTTCGATCCTTTTCCTTCAGAAATAAATGCAAAGCGCTTATTTGGTGTAGTCGTCTCTATCAGGAATCGTTTGATGTAGAATATTTTGCTGTCTGCATCAAAATGTATCGCATTGACAGGTTGATCAAGTTTGAATTTCCCCAAAGACAATATTTGATTCGTCTCGTAATGATTGGTCATTTCAAAAGAGGTCAGTTCATACGTGCCGTCCTTGTAAAAGACAACAACTTTATCCTCAGGCTGAAATTTGCCCAAAAATTCTCCACGCTTGTTTGTATTGAGTCTGCCTACACTTGAATCATACCACACATCCAAACCACCTAATGTAGAAACACCTGCAGATTTGAATTGGACTTTTCTCACAGGATACTTGGTGAGGATATTGCCACCGGCTCCTCTTCCTTTTATCTCAATTTCTGCGAAATCAAAATCAAAAACTTTTTTACGTGCCTTACTCGCAGGAGTCAAAGACACGGAAATCATCTCAGCCTCTCCATTCGGATTGGCTGAGAAATAGAGCACCTTAGATCCTTTTGCTCCTTTGGTTAGATCATATTCCCGATCGCGGGTTACCGACAATACTTGAAAACGCTTAATCATGGTTCTTCCCGATTTACCATCGAGATACACCAAATTATAAACCATGCGCTCGTCCCCTTTTTCATATACTCCGGCATAAAGGATGTCTTTTCCCACAAAAACCTTTTCCTGAATACGGGTGACTTGACATATTCCATCTTTTCTAAAAATGATGATATCATCTATATCCGAACAGTCAGTAACAAATTCATCCTTCTTGATACCATAGCCTATAAATCCGTCGGCTCTATTCACATAAAGCTTGGCATTATTTGCCGCTACCACTGAGGCAGAGATAGTATCGAAATTTGCGATTTCCGTTTTTCGCTCACGGCCCTTACCATATTTATCGAGCAAATTTTGATAATAGGCGATCGCATATTCAGTCAGGTTTGCCAAATGATGTTCAGTTTGCAAAAGTTCCTCTTCCAATCTACGCATCAGCTCATCAGCCTTGAATGCATCAAATCGAGAGATTCGCTTGATTTTTATTTCGGTCAAACGAATGATATCATCTTGTGTGATTGTGCGATAAAACTGAGGTTTGTAAGGATCTAAACCTTTATCTATTGTTTCGAGCACAGCCTCCCATGTTTCGCACTCTTCAATATCACGATAGATTCTATTCTCAATAAAAATCTTTTCAAGCGATGAGAAAAGCATTCTCTCCATCAACTCCTGCTTCCTGATCTCCAGCTCTTGCTTTAAAAGATCCACCGTCTGATCTACTGATTGTTTCAGAATATCTGTGATTCCCACAAATTTGGGCGTGTCTTGATGTATGATACAGGCATTGGGTGAAATAGACACTTCACAATCAGAAAATGCGAACAGCGCATCAATGGTGATATCAGGAGAAGTGCCGGGAGCTAACTTCACCAAAATCTCAATATCCTTAGCCGTATTATCAATTACCTGCTTGACTTTGATCTTTCCTTTATCATTAGCTTTGATAATCGAGTCAATCAGCGAGGTTGTGGTTGTTCCAAAAGGAATGTCTTTGATCACCAGCGTTTTTGAATCAATTTCTTCAATGCTCGCTCTTACCCTTACTCGTCCTCCTCTTTTTCCGTCATTATAATCACTCACATCAATCTTTCCTCCCATTTCAAAATCAGGATACAACAGAACCTTTTTTCCTTTCAGGATATTGATTGATGCATTTATGATTTCAATAAAATTGTGAGGTAGAATTTTAGTAGATAGTCCAACAGCAATACCTTCTACCCCTTGTGCAAGCAGCAAAGGGAATTTTACAGGAAAAGTGATTGGCTCACGCTTTCTACCATCATAAGATAGTTGCCAACTGGTAGTCTGCGGATTGAAGATGACTTCTAATGCAAATTTGGAAAGTCTTGCCTCGATATATCTAGGAGCTGCAGCACCATCACCTGTGCGTATATCTCCCCAGTTTCCCTGCATATCAATAAGCAGGTCTTTCTGTCCCATATTGACAATGGCATCACCAATTGACGCATCACCATGTGGGTGAAACTGCATGGCACTACCGATGATGTTAGCCACCTTATTGAACCGACCATCATCGAGTTCCTTCATAGCGTGAAGAATTCGTCGCTGAACAGGTTTCAACCCATCCTCAACAGCCGGAACAGCTCTTTCAAGAATTACATAAGATGCATAGTCCAAAAACCAATTTTGATACATTCCGGAAACAGGAAGTACAGCCTGCAAACCATCATCTTCATTCATCACCTCTTCACTCATTGATTTAAAAGATCAAGTTATTGTTTTAATATCTGTTTTAATTCCTTCTCATCCACAGCCAAAACGCCATTATCTATGAGCCTTGGCGTAAGCTTTTTCCAGTTTGGATCTTTGCTGAAAACTTCTTTGAACATCGGTAAGGCTTCTGCTAGCTGATACGTATTGGCCAGATTAATAGCATGCCAATATTTCATTTCTAAATTTTCAGGAAACATTTCCTCTGCTACGCTATAAAGCTCACTGGCCTTTTTAAAATCACCTGCTTCGACGGCTACATCACCTGCATTCATATATTCATAAGCCTGATGAACCTGGAGCAATCTCCTAAGCTCCAAAAGTGGCTCTGCATGATCATCCACTCGGATATCTACCTTGGTGTCTTTCCAGATTTTACCAGTAGAAATACCAGAAACAACCAAAACAGCCGCAGATTGCTTGCCGCGAATATCTCCTCCAACAGCCTGGGCGGCTTCCAGAGCTAATAACATTTTTTCAGCCAACGAACCTGTCGCTGACTCGAAAGCTTGCGACATAGCCGACCAAACTTTATCATTTTCCATCATATTGGCCTGCACTGCATAATTCTTCCCAACTATTCCGCCTGCTGCCGCTATATTCTTTGCCCCGGTATGATTGGCAGCATTTCCATTCACATCAATGATACCCACTTGTCTGAAATCCCTTCCATCATCTGCCAGAAGCATGGCCTTCAATGCCTGCTCCGCTGACAGTCCTGATTTCATCAATGCTAACCCCTGTGGCCCAAATGCCGGATTTGAAAAAGATTGTGTTGCCACTGCTCCAACTCCCGGTTCTGCCCATGTTACGACTGTTCCTACTGAAAACCAATGCGATTGGACTGCTACTCCAAGATCACCTGTTTCAGGATCAAAGGCCACAATGGAATAAGTATGAACCAATGGATTTTCCTTTTTGTATTGTGCTGATCCAATGATGCACAATAAAAGCAATATGAAAGTTAGTGACTGCTTCATGCTATTTATTTTCCATCGCAATCACTTTTGCGATAAAGTCTTCTATATAAGGACCTACACCTGTAGCATGTGAACCGCCAGGAATAGAAGTGAATGATACTATATCCGATGATGCTCCTGCTGTCATGAAGGAATTAAATACCTCAACCGAATTCTGATAAGGAACAGTTGTATCTGCATCACCATGGTACATAAACACTGAATTTTTCGGAATCCATCCGATAGGGCTATTTTCATCATAGGCATCTATCAAAAATTTATATGTATCACTGCCTGAATTGATTATATAATCAGCCTTGATATAAACAGCTACCGTATCATTGAGCATCGCATTTATTTCTCCTCCTGAATAGGTGCCATCTACCAAATCAGGTATTTCTGTGGCAAAAGGTTCGTTGAAAAATAAATCAAGCGAATGCTGACCAACCCAATCGTAGAAATCAAAATAACCTTGAGCAACCAAAGCCAGATAATATGGCTGATGATATGTTTCTCTACCAAGGAAATAATCCTGAACACCTTTGATGTGATAACCACCTGAGGCAGGGAATGAGGCTTTCAAATCAAAATATTCAATCCCTTTTTCCTCAATATATTTGTGAGTGGCCATGGTAGAATAACCGCCTTGAGAATATCCCGCCAAATACAAATCTGCATTTGTCGAAACACCAAGTTCATTAGCTAATAGTTTGGAAGCATAGATGTTATCTATAGTGGCAGTTGCGGTTGGTTCTAACACAAAATAAGGTTGATAAAATGATGAAGACGAGCCAAAACCAATCAAATCAGGCGCAATGGTAACTATACCCATAGAGGCCAATCCGCTTAGCAAAATAGTGGTGCCTGCCCCCACTTTTAAGTTGGTCATTGCTTCATCGTCTGCAGCGATGGTTCCGTGACTGAAACAGAGTGTTGAAACTCGCTCATTAGTAACAGGCAAAAACACCCGTCCTGATGCCGTAATCATTTCCCCTTTGTAAAGGGTAAGATATTCTACATCATATATATCTACATCATATAAAATCTTATCGAGTGGCACATCTAATCCAGAGCTAGATAAAAATCCCTTGACATCACCTTTGAGCCAGGTATGAACCTTTTCCTTTGATACCAATAAGCTTTGGTCAATATTCAAATCAGGTTCACTATCTCCTCCATCACAAGAAATAAAAATTCCAAGGGACATCAAGGCAAGAATCAAAATGGGGTGTTTGAATGTCTTCATCATATTAAAATTAGTTAGGGTTGAGTAAGCTATTAAAACCAGTTTAAACCACTTCTTGTTCTACGATATCCTTTTCTACCTTCAAGTTGTCAATGATAAACTTTTGCCTTTCAGGTGTATTCTTGCCCATATAGAATCGAAGCAGATCTTTGATCTTGGTTTCTTTTTGGAGGATCACAGGTTCTAATCTGATATCCTCGCCGATAAAAGCTCCAAATTCACTAGGTGAAATCTCACCTAGTCCCTTAAATCTCGTGATTTCGGGTTTATTTCCAAGCTCTTCTACGGCATTGCGTTTTTCCTCTTCGCTGTAGCAATAGATGGTTTTTTTCTTATTTCGCACCCTGAACAAAGGCGTATCCAAAATATAGATGTGATTATTTCTTGCCAGCTCTGGGAAAAATTGAAGGAAATAGGTCAAAAGCAATAATCTGATGTGCATACCATCCACATCGGCATCCGTTGCTATCACCACTTTGCGATATCGCAATCCTTCCAGTCCATCTTCAATATTTAAGGCATGCTGAAGCAGGTTAAATTCTTCATTTTCATAAACCACCTTCTTTGTTTGTCCAAAACAGTTAAACGGTTTACCTCTCAAACTAAATACCGCCTGTGTCTGAACATTTCTTGATTTTGTGATGGATCCACTTGCAGAATCTCCCTCAGTGATAAAGATCATTGTATTTTCAAGCTGATCCTCGTCGACCTTTTTGTCATTGTAGTGAATCCTGCAATCGCGCAATTTTTTATTGTGAAGGTTAGCCTTTTTTGCTCGATCATTGGCTAATTTTTTGATGCCTGCTATTTCCTTTCTCTCTCTCTCAGATTGGATGATACGTTTGAGAAGCGCATCGGCTACATCAGAATTTCTATGTAGAAAATTATCTAGCTCAGTTTTCAAAAAGTCATTGATGAAAGACCTCATTGTAGGTCCATCAATCGCCACATTCTGCGAACCAAGCTTTGTTTTGGTCTGTGATTCAAATACAGGTTCCTGCACTCGTACAGCTACAGCCGCCACAATGGAAGCCCGCACGTCAGAAGCATCAAAATCCTTTTTATAAAATTCTCTGACTGTTTTCACCACCGCTTCGCGGAAAGCCGCAAGGTGAGTTCCTCCCTGGGTGGTATATTGTCCATTTACAAAAGAATAATATTCTTCACCATACTGATTGGCATGGGTCAAGGCAACTTCAATATCATTGCCTTTCAAATGTATGATTGGGTAGCGCAAAGACTCCTCGTCACATTTTCGATTGAGCAGATCCAGTAGCCCCTTTTCGGAATGATATTTCTGTCCATTAAAATTGATGGTCAGCCCAGCATTCAGAAATGCATAGTTCCAAAGGAGATTATCCAAGTACTCAGGTATGAAATGATAATGCTTGAAAATGGTGTCATCAGGCTCAAAAGCAATAGCTGTTCCATTACGATCTGTAGAAGTTGTAATGCTGGCATCATTGGTTAATACTCCCCGCTCAAACTCTGCAACTTTGGTTTGTCCATCACGAAATGACTGCACTTTGAAATAAGTACTCAACGCATTAACCGCTTTGGTACCAACTCCATTCAAACCAACAGATTTTTGAAAAGCTCCAGAATCGTATTTACCACCAGTGTTGATTTTGGATACACAATCAACAACTTTTCCAAGAGGGATGCCACGCCCATAATCGCGAACTTCTACCCTGCTTTCAGTCACCTTTATATTGATGGTTTTCCCATGACCCATCATGTGTTCATCGATACAGTTATCGATGATCTCCTTCACCAATACATAAATACCATCATCCTGAGCTGAACCATCTCCCAGTTTCCCAATGTACATCCCAGGTCTGAGCCTAATGTGCTCTTTCCAATCCAGTGACTTAATACTGTCCTCAGTATATTGTACTTCTGCCATCTTAATTTTATCGAAAAATGATTAATTGTAAATCCTGAATCAGATTCACAAATCGAAATTTATACAAAAATTCACTACCGCAAAGACAGAGTTTTCCACACCCTATTAAGGATATGATTGAATTTGAAAACTATAAAATATTGGCTATCAAGCTGTTTTATTCTTATTGAAGACTAAAAAAATAAGTCCAACAATCCATCCGGCAACAAGAATTGGCCCCAAGAAATTGAGATATGAATAACTTCCATTCTGGAAATGACCCGCATTATTCATCACTCCGATGTAACCAATAATGAACGAAAGATATAAATTCAGCACAAAAGCCAGACCTTTAATCCAAGCCCTTATTTCTTCATTCGAAATGAATCCATTAAGTATTTTTTCTAAGATCAATAGAAAAATATTGAGCAGAATAAACACAGTAAGTATGCTGTAGAAAAAATATTCCTTATGAACCAACCAACCTGAGTCTTCCGGGTTGAGATTTACCATGACTGGCAAAAAGGAATAAACAAAAAGTAAAGTTACCAAAAACACAAAAGCCGATATGACTTTAAGAACATTGATTGCTTTTGCCATAATATTTTAAATCCTTGTAATTTCCCAGCTGCGTTTAAATACTAACGCCGCAAAAGTATGCTACCTAATTCACATCACCTTGACTGAAGCGGATTTTGTTCTTGCTATAAAAAAGCACTCAGGAATTATCCATAAAATTCTCTATCTCTATCTTGATGATAAAGAGGAGCGTGAGGACATGGCACAGGAAATTCATCTCCAGGCATGGAAATCAATTTCAAGATTTCGTGAAGAATCAACGTTTTCTACGTGGTTATATCGGGTGGCATTGAATACGGTTTTCACTCAGAAAAGGAAAAAAAGAATCTCTCTAACGTCGCTCGAAGATCATGAAGTCACGCAAGAGTTGGTGGAGACATCTGATAAAACAGAAAGATTGCTTTTGGAAATAAAGAGGTTGTCAGATGTCGATAAAACCATTATCACACTACATCTGGAAAGTTACGACAACTCAGAAATTGCTGAGATCTTAGGACTTACCAAAAACAATGTGACAGTAAAAATTCATCGCATCAAGGAAAATTTGAAGCAAAAACTAAATCCTGAATATGGAAACGCTTGAAGAACTCTGGGTAAAAGCCCCAATCAGTGCACATAGTTTGATTGACGACATAACTATCGCAAAGGCAATCAGAACAAGATCAAATCACACTTTGACTCAGCTGAAAAGGAAGGTGTACAGGAGACTTTGGTTTTGTGTATCTCTATTTTTGATCTCAACTGCCTTTATTCCGTTTGCATCGCACCTATCAATTCAAATATTGATTGCAATCCTATCAACTGCTTACCTCATCGGTAGTATTTTATTATTTCAGGAAAATAAATTACTTAAAACAGAGCTGGATATGTCTCAAAGTCTTCTAGCCACCTTGATACTATTTCAAACGAAGATTCACAACATCATACGATTTGAAGAATTGATAAGTCTTATATTGTATCCAATTTCTTCAGTGGCGGGATTCCTATTGGGAATGACTCTATACAATCCAAATACACAGTTTTTGAATGATCCTTTTGATTGGATCGTGCTACTGATGCCGTTGACAATTTTGGTACCTGGTTCACATTTTTTTAATCAGTGGTTAAATCGAAGATCATTTGGCCAATATCTTAAGGCACTTCAGCAGGATATAGATGAATTAAAAATAGACCAATAAAAGCATCTATAAATCAAGTCATTACCGTTACAACTACTGTCAGTACGTTTATCAAAAAATGGGTAATCAACTGACATATTTCATTTTTTGAGAAGTCAATTATTAGTTACTTGCGGCAAACAACTTTTAGACTTTTCAATCATGATAAAGCACATTTACCCACTCTTATTTTCAGTTTTAGTAATTTTCTCGTGTCAGGGACCTTCAACTCCTCAGGAAACAACGGATGAAAGTTCCGATTTCCAATACCTGACTGAGCAATTCGCTGATTTAAAAATCATCAGATACAAAATTCCTGGATTCGAAAAACTCTCTTTGGATCAGAAGAAACTGGTTTATTTTCTGTCGCAAGCGGGTTTATCTGGAAGGGATATCATTTATGATCAGAACTACCGATTCAACTTGCCGATCCGAAAGGCATTAGAAAACATTGTTTTGAATTACAAAGGTGACAAATCATCTGATGATTGGAACAATTTCATGGTTTACACCAAAAGAGTATGGTTCTCTAATGGCATTCACCATCATTATGCAAATGAAAAATTTGTGCCCGCCTTCTCAAAAGAATATTTTCAAACCTTGCTATCCGAAACTAATACTTCGCTCGATAATGAAATAGTTGATGTTCTTTTTGATCCAAATATTGATGCAAAAAAGGTAAATCTGGATCCTGACAAAGGTCTTCTGAAAGGATCTGCTACCAATTTTTACGATGCAGATATTACGGCCGAAGAGGTAGATGCTTTCTATGAAGCTATCCCAAACAAATCTAAGGACGAACCACTCTCTTATGGTCTCAACTCAAAAATGACCAAAGATGAAAATGGAAAACTTCAGGAAATAGTTTGGAAAGCTGACGGCATGTATGGTTCTGCAATTCAGAAAATTATTTATTGGCTGGAAAAAGCAACCACAGTTGCGGAAAATGAACCTCAAAAAAAGGCATTGGAACTGTTGATTGAATATTACAAAACAGGTGATCTAAAGGTATGGGATGATTACAACATCGTTTGGACAGCTGCTACTGATGGAGACATAGATTATATCAATGGCTTTGTAGAAGTTTACAATGACCCTAAAGGATATCGTGGTTCTTATGAAAGTATCATTCAAATCAACGATTTTGAAGCATCCGCTAGAATGAAAGTACTCGCTGACAATGTGCAATGGTTTGAAGACAACAGCCCGATCATGGATAACCACAAAAAGGAAAATGTGACTGGTGTTTCTTACAAAGTGGTGAATGTAGCGAGTGAGTCAGGTGACGCCTCTCCTTCTACACCAATTGGCGTGAATCTACCAAATGCCAATTGGATCAGAGCAAAACATGGATCCAAATCAGTAAGCCTTGGCAATATCACTGATGCTTACAGCAAAGCAGGTACAAAAGGCTCGCTTGAAGAATTTGCCTTTAATGAAGAAGAAATCAAGAGATCAAGAGAACATGGTGAGCTTGGTGATAAAATGCATACTGCATTACATGAAGTAATTGGTCATGCTTCGGGTAAACTAGAGCCAGGAGTCGGCACTCCAAATGAAACATTGAAAAGCTATCGATCAACACTGGAAGAAGCACGCGCTGATTTGGTAGCCCTTTACTTTATTATGGACGAAAAACTTGTGGAGTTGGGTCTGATTCCATCGCTGGAAGTGGGCAAAGAAGAATATGACTCATATATCAGAAATGGAATGATGCTTCAGTTGCGAAGACTGGAAAAAGGCAAGGATATCGAAGAAGCACACATGCGAAACAGACAGGCTGTTGCCAAATGGGCATATGAAAAAGGAAAGGCTGAAAATGTCATTGAGCAAAAAACAATTGATGGCAAAACCTATTTTGTAATCAATGATTATGACAAATTGAAGTCATTGTTTGGAGAGCTTCTTAGGGAGATCCAAAGGATAAAATCTCAAGGTGATTATGAAGCGGGCCGTGCACTCATAGAAAACTATGGTGTGAAAGTGGATAGCGAAATTCATAATGAAGTATTGGCTCGATACGAAAAGCTGAAATCTTCACCTTATGGTGGATTTATCAACCCTGAACTTGTACCTGTAATGAATGATGAAGGTGAAATCACTGATGTGAATATCGCTTATCCAGATGACTTCACTCAACAAATGTTGGACTATGCAGCTCGATATTCATTTTTGAATTAATCCTCAGAGTTGTATTGATGATGCAGTTTTCTTGTGATTCTAATGAATTTCATCAAGGAAACTGCATCATTTAAATCGCTTAAATAAGAATAGGATAAACCAGCCTTACTTGCTTGGATATTGCTATATCCTCAGTATCATCTCCACCAAATCATGAAGATTAAGAATTGAAACTTTGATGTCTCAGACAAAAGGGCATAAAAAAAGCCCAATCTGTAAACAGATTGGGCCGATTCTTTGCAATTATCTTAAATAGCAGTAATTATACTACTTTCACATTTACTGCATTCAATCCTTTTTTTCCTTCTTGTAGATCAAATTCTACTTGGTCACCCTCACGGATTTCATCAACTAATCCTGATACGTGTACAAAATGTTCTTTCTTTGATCCGTCTTCAGTGATAAAACCAAACCCTTTGGCATCATTGAAGAATTTTACTGTTCCAGTACTCATCTTAAATTTTATTTGTATTAAAAGAGGGCAAGGTAAACATTTAATTATGGATAAAACTATTTTTTCTAAAATAAACAATATTGTAAGCAAAATATGTTGGGCAATCGGATCAAACAACTGAAAATAAGTAAGTTATCGGACTAGTTCGGCAATAAAATATTATCCAAATTACATCTGATTTGTTTGATCTGAAAGATGATCCAAGACTCTGGGATTGGGTGCCCCAATAATAGCCCCGCCACTTCATTAACAATTCAATGTCTAACAAAGAAAAAACCAACAAGGAAAAGTCTACTAAAAAGGCTCCTGAAAAGACTCTGAAGGAAAAACGTGCGGCAAAAGAGGCCAAGCGAAAAGAAAAAAATCGCGATTAAAGACAAAAGACGCCTGAATTTTCAGGCGTCTTTTGTGTTAAGTCATTAAACATCTACCAGCATCTATCTGGCTTTTCTATAAAATTTACGCTTATTATTGGGATTATTCTGAGTCTTTGGTCGATTGGCTTGTCCATTTGAAGTCGGTTTTTTGGCAGCAGGTTTTGAAGTGCTAAAATCTTCTGAAAGCACATATCCCTCAATCTTTATTTGAGTTATTTTCTGCTCAATTAAATTTTCAATGCCTCGCAAATAATCAACCTCTTCTGAGCAAACCAATGACAAGGCCTCTCCGCTCGCTCCTGCCCTACCCGTACGACCGATTCTGTGTACATAATCTTCAGCCACATTAGGCAATTCATAATTGATCACATGAGGAAGCAATGGAATATCTAATCCTCTAGCGGCAATATCAGTAGCAACTAAAACTCTGATGGTACCATTCTTGAAACCTTCAAGAGCCTTGGTTCGTGCTCCTTGTGTTTTGTTGCCATGAATCTCCGCTGCGGCCAAACCACTTTTCAATAGCTTCTTTCCAAGCTTATTTGCTCCATGTTTTGTACGCATGAATATCAAAACCTGGCTCCAGTTTCCATCCTTGATCAACTTTACTGTTAAATCAGCCTTTTTGACTTTATCAACCAAAATTACTTTCTGATCAATTTTTTCAACTGTGGTGTTTTCAGGTGTTGCTTCCACAGAAACAGGATTATGCAAAATGCTTTGAGCTAGTTGCTTAATTTCCTTTGAGAAAGTGGCCGAAAAAAGCAAGGTTTGTCTCTTTTCAGGAACCATCTCCAATACTTTTTTGATATCTCTAAGAAAACCCATATCCAACATTCTGTCGGCTTCATCTAAGACGAGTATTTCTATTTTGGATAAACTAAGTGCTCGTTGATTAATCAAATCCAAAAGCCTGCCCGGAGTAGCAATCAAGATATCAACACCATCACGTAAGGCTTTGATCTGAGGAACAGCTCCAACTCCACCAAAAATCACCGTCGATCGAAGATGTAAAAACTCTCCACATGTGCGCACATCTTCATGCACCTGAGCAGCAAGTTCTCTAGTAGGTGTGAGTATCAAGGCACGAATAGGTGGCTTGGTACGCTGCTGACCTTCTGACAATATTTGCAAAACTGGCAATGCAAAACCGGCAGTTTTCCCTGTTCCTGTTTGTGCTGATGCGAGTATATCTCTTCTTTCTAAAATTTTTGGAATTACCTTTTCCTGAATAGGTGAAGGCACTTTGTATCCTTTTTTGTTGACTGCATGCAACAGGGATTGGGACAACCCTAATGATTCAAATGACATATAATTTGTTTGTTCCGCTATTAGCAGAAATAATTTTCGAGAGCTGGACGCACTCTGCCAGTCGTGAAGATTAATTTTAAATAAGTGGATGATTTAGGACAAAACGCTGATGGTTCTGTCGAATGCGTTCTAAATACGATGCGAAGATAGGCCTATTTATTTTCGCAAAGCAATTATTTTAATGCGTGTGAAAAATGCATTGTATATTTCATGTATCAACATGTAACTTCTTAACCACTTTGGTTGTTACACTTAAAAAAAAATAAAATGAGTCAATCATCCATAAAAGCAACCAAACCGCTGGGATTTCCATGGCAAACGCAAGACCCTTTCATTTTCTGTGCTTATCATGAAGATAATTATCCTGAAGGAAATGAGCATATGGGCCCAAAAGCTTCACTTAGAGGTAGAAACATAGGTCAGGATTTTCAAGGTTTGGATGGATGGAACATGTATCACGGCAGTACTGTCCCCGGCTTCCCCTCCCATCCACATTGTGGATTTGAAACAGTCACAATTGTGCAAAAAGGACTGGTAGATCATGCTGACTCTCTTGGTGCTGCTGGGAGATTTGGAAATGGCGATGTTCAATGGATGACAGCAGGTTCTGGGGTGCAACATTCGGAAATGTTTCCTTTGTTGAAAGAAAATGAACCAAATCCCTTTCTATTATTTCAAATTTGGCTGAACCTACCCAAATCCAAGAAAAAGGCCAAACCTTATTTTGCAATGTTATGGAATGAAACAATACCTAAGGTTTCGGTAGAAGATGGAAAAGGAAAGTTTATAGAAATTACAGTCGTCGCTGGTAATTATAATGAAGCAAAAGCACCAAAGCCAGCACCTGATTCATGGGCAGCAAGGCCCGAAAATGAAGTGAATATTTGGGTGATAAAAATGGAACCTGGTGCCAAATGGGATATACCAATTGCTACTCAAGGTGTCAACCGATCTCTTTACTTTTTCAAAGGTGATCGAGCGAAAGTGGATGGTGAAGATTTAAGAAGAAATGTCATTATTGATACACATGCAGATCAAATCACATCAATAGAAAATGGTCTGATGGAAAGTCATTTTCTGATGCTGCAAGGGAAACCGATCAACGAACCAGTGGTACAGTATGGCCCATTTGTAACCAATAGCAATGCCGAGATACAAGAAGTAATCAGAGAATACCAGCGAACTGAATTTGGCGGATGGCCCTGGCCAAAATCTGATCAAGTCCATGAAAAATCAAAAGGTCGATTTGCTATTCATGCAGATGGAAGATTGGAAGAAAAATAGAGCGGTTTGAGATTGCTTTGGGTAAAAATTAAACTGGCCTGATCGGTAACCTAGTAAGGCTAGTTGTAAATATTAATTCTAGTTAATATCTCTAATGTATAATGATCAATCTCTTAGGAGAGGACACCCCATGAGTATTATAAACATGAATCATGTAAATACCACTTGGGAGATTTTGAACTTGAACTTCAATCAAGGTTTCATATTTCTTAATAACTCCATTCAACACATCTCTTCCTGATTGGTCGTACAATATCCAATTCAAATTTTCTCTCGCTTCTGAATTAAATTCTAGCGCAAAGTGATCATCAGCAGGATTTGGTAACACCTTGAACTGATCCAAATTAAATCTTAGTGTTGCTGTAATATTTGTGTCATCTGGAATAATTTTTCCAAGAGGGACTTTCACCTCCTTGGCCTGCAATATGGTACCTTTTGGTAATCCAGT
Organism: uncultured Marinoscillum sp.; assembly: GCA_964353015.1. Taxonomy (GTDB): domain Bacteria; phylum Bacteroidota; class Bacteroidia; order Cytophagales; family Cyclobacteriaceae; genus JAMZMI01. Next base: position 40,619 of record CAYGUA010000036.1, read on the forward strand.
ATCAGGGTCATGAGTATCCATCTGCACAAATACGATTACCTTCAGCTTATTTGGATCATATACATCGCTGATATTCCATTTAGTTTTGAAATCAATGCCAAAATCAGACTGTCCTTCTACAACCTTACCCACGTAGGTGAATCCACCAGCACTTGGTAGCATCTTGCGTAGAACATTCTTTATTGTATCAATTCCATACTCATCATTTATATCCTCCCCATAGATATCTTCCACAATAGCGAACCTAAAAGATAGTTCCATATCCTCTCTGTTTAGATTAAATCTAGACTCAAAGCTCGCTGAAACTCCTATCTCTTGACTTGATCCACTAAATACAATATCATTGATTGTAAAGCCTGTTTCATCAAGAGAAATGGCATTGAAATCATTGATATCCCACCCAATACGATCATATGCGCTGGTTGATTCCGGATTGTTTTCTTGAATATCACCTGACATCACTGACTTTGGAACACTAGAAATACCATAGTAGGCAAGTCGGGCTCCTGGATCAGTGTTATTCCTGATATTCAATACATCAGGAGTACCTGCAATTGACGTAAAATAATTCAGGTATATGCCATCTTTTTTAATGCCTCTAGTAAGCCTACTATTGATTGAATCCAGAGCTTCAACACTCACCTGGTTATCAAGTGAAGAAAACTGTTCTATCAGCACTATTTTGTCTCTGCTATAAATTTGGAAATTATCAAATGCAAAGCCATCTAGATCTAATTTCAAACCTGGCGTAGTTCCTAGAACAAAGCGGAATCTTACATTATTCCATGGTTCTAATTTATGGGCAGTGACTAACCATGCTTGTTGATCTGTCCATCCGTCCCTATCTATATTGGATTGATTAGCAGCACCATTTTCTGTACCTGGCGCACCTGAAATTTGCTCTGCATTGTACCAGTTTTTTCCTGAACTGTTCAAACTAGTTGAATTATAATCACCGAGTAATTCCCAATTACGTCCATCATCAATGCTATATTGAAGAGCCACACCATCTTGAGTATTTAATTCTCTAGCATGCGTAAAGGACATAGTTGGCAATGTCATCTGGCTCAAATCATAAGATGGAGAATAGATCCATTCGTCTATATTTGATTTATACTCGCCATCCAAAACAGTTGCCCAATGTGGAGTATTGTTTCCTGAAAAAAGTTCACCATATGCTGCATTCTCTACTCCTATTTCCCAAGTGATTGTTGATCGCTTCGTCCAGCCATCTACAGATGCACTATCTACTAGCCATCCACTGTTTCCATTGTCAAAATTATATAGAATTTTTTCAGTATTTGCGACTGAAACCTGTTCGAGGATCGTGACATATCTTGTGATCGTCGAATCACAAAATGTATTCGATAAGAAATAAGTTTCCACAAGATACGTCCCTGGATCAGCAAATGTGTAAGTTAATGTGTCCGTCTCACCATTGGTCAGAGGATCATCAAGTGAAAGTGAAACACCAAGCGATGGTATATCCATCTGTACAACTTCTATCTGATAGTTAGCACTTACAGTTGGATTAACATCTCTGAAAATAAAGTCAGTTGGTTGATTCTGTGTAATACCTTCCCATTTCATTTCAGGTCTTGGTCTTGATCCCATTTCAAATACTCTCGATGCTTCACCTAGACAGTTTTCTAACCCAGTAGGTGAGTCTTTATACTCAATTTCAACTCTGATGAAGTTATTTCCTTCTCTAAATGTGTTATCGTTGATATTATTTTCATTTTGCGGAAGGAAAGCAAATTGGATTGTGTTTGGATCTACAAGTGTGGTTGTCCCAGTTGTCAAAATCTCACCAGGAGCAGACCTTCCACCATACCAAGTAATATTTGCATCACTAATCAGTAGATTATCCAATTTTAATTCTAGAATCACATCCTGACTATCGCAAGCCTTAAAGACATTTAACTCCTCTTCATTTCCGTTTTCAATTACAGGCTGAATGATAGGTCTAGGCTGAATAATGACTTCAACAGGAGATGTTTGACTTTCACAAATAGTACCATTATAAGATACCTGTTGTGACACATAGATCGTGGTAGTGTATCTCTCATTCGCAGACGCAAATGGCCTCCAATCTCTGGCATAAGTATTTTGAGTACCAGGATCACCAGGATTGGTAGATTGGATTAAATTCATTTGATTATCATACCAATTAAATTGGCTTGACCCAATCTCATTGCCTACACCTGTATAATCAATTCCTATTGAGTTCTGTGTCACCAGATCACTGCAAATAGGATCTGGATCAACAGCTTGCGGCGCATCTGGCATTTCCAATATAGTAACAGTCAACGCGCCACTTTCACAACCTGGAAAACCGTCAACACCTCCATTGATATCTTGTGTTTGAGTAACCAGAAATTTATAAAACCCTCCCCCTAATAGACCGTTCAGTCCCAAATCAGAGGAAGTTGCAATCGATCCATCAAAAACAGGTAATGAACTATCAGGAACATTGTCATTATCAAAATCAGTATACCAATTTACCTGCTCTCCAGTATTCAATTCAGAAATCAAAGTGATTCCAGATTCGGTCACATCATCTTCACAAAAAACAACATTAAAGGAATTAGGTAATCCCGAAACTTTTGGAACTGATGGAATATCATAAATATTGATTTTTATATAAGACATTTCAGACTCTTCGGTTTCACAACCTGCGAATTCAGAGCCATTAGGAGTAACATTGTTGGCCTGAGAAATTAAATAGTATAATGTTTCATTTTTGGCAACATTAGAGAAAAATAAATCCAATGATGATATATCCAAAGTACCGCTTTCAATCACATTTCCGTTTTTCAAAACCTGAGAACCTCCCCTAGTTGCACGTGTTTCATCAGATAGATAATAGAAAAACCTGGAACCCGGCTCACCAATCACTCGCATTGTTGTGTTTTCTACTGAAAGCTCATCTCCAATACAATAGCTGAATTCGAGATCAGTAGCCCCATTGATCAAAGGAGTAGTTGGGTCAGGAAAGACGGTTATGCTAACTTTTGAAGCTTCACTCTCACAACCCGCAAAGTTTGTTCCCAAATTACTATCCGTTATCTGAGTCACCCAGTAGGTATAAGTCTGAGAAGTGGTTGTTGCAATGTTGCTAAAACCTACAGTCACTAATTCGGACTGTTTGATAAACTGATCATTAAATGCTGCCACAGAAATTTGAGTTGTCGATTGAACGCCACCTTCATCCAAATACCAGCGATATACTATATTTTCTTCCCTTGGAGTTTCAATATTGTTTAGGATATCCCCGGAACATAAATAATAATCAGTTCTTAGACCTGTAAACAAAGTAGTATCGGGTTTGCTTGGTATTGTATTGATATTGATGGAGAACTCTCTCATTTCGCCCTCACAACCTACAAATTCAGCTCCCATGTCTTCTGGGAAATTGTTATCAAAGTTCCTCTGAGAAATGTAAAAAGTAAGAGATGTTTCTCCCAACGGAGTGTATCCAAATAAGCTCAACAAATCATTTTGATCCAATATTAAATCAGCTGATAATAATGAATCCAATGGATTTAAATTTTCATCAAATAATCTGAGATAACTCTCGGCTGGTACCTCAGTGTTTAGCAAGTTATTTAACGATATAAGATCGAGAGTTGCTTCATCTCCATCTATAACACAGTATTCATAGTTGTATGCATCAAATAATAAAAACCGGTTTGACGAATTTGTAATCCCAGAATTTGGAGCCAATGTGACAGTCGGCGTATTTGGCTTTGAATATAGTTCGATAATTATTTTTTGCACTTCAGATTCACATCCGGCAGCTAATCCAATATGATCAGTAATTGTAAAGTAAAACTCTTTGGTTTGTCTGCCAGTTGGTCGAGATACGCCACCATAAAAGGCTTTGGCAACGTCTAAAGTATCATTATTACCATCTTTATCAAGCCCCAGAGATATTTGACTTGACCCCAAAATATCGTTATACCAATTAAACCTGACGTCTGCGTTGAGCGGGTCAAAAGAAGCTACGATGTTATGGATAGAATCCCCCTCACAATACTCAAGTAAATAGGTATCAATACCATCATAAGATCCAATAGATGAAAAGTCATTGGCTAACACTGGGGTTTCCGGCTTACTGGATAACGTGAATATTACCTCAGCAGTAGAAATACAATTGGCAGAAGTATACAAATCTGTTTCATAAATAATTTTATAAGTACCAGTTTCATCTTCCAAAGTATAGTCAATTCCATTCTGATTTAAATCTCCAGGATTAAAGGTTGCAACGGAGTAATTTTGAATCAAAGTACTAAAATCCGTGCCATCATGTTTCCATAGCTGATATCCTGTATCATTTATATCAATAATCGACGCACCTTCATCAGAACCAATACTCGCTCGAATATTGAATACTCCATCATCTTCACAATAGAATTCATTGACATTAATTATTTCGACTTCAGGGTTTCTGTAAATATTTACTGCTTCTTTAGATAATTCTGTCAAAGTTCCAGTTATATCATCTGCGATGACTAATACCACTTGTAAGCGAATGTTGTATTTAGTACCGAAGAAAGCATCAGCTGCTGCTAGATCAAATTCCCAACCCATTCTTGATGTTGGATTACCTACATCAGAAGTATCTGCTGACATAGACAAGTATTCGCTAGTCAAATTTTGACCTTTGACATTGTTAGTGAAATCATATATCCTAATAGAGTGAAAATCAGGATCTGAATCATCTATATCTCCAGCAAAATCAATTGCATCTGCATCGATAATATTAAATGTAAGCGTCTCAATATCTCTGCACAATCCAAATTGGCTAATATTCGAATCTTCAAAAACTTGCGTAGAAGAATGAACTAAAAATGGGATTTTGAGAGAGGCACTAACTCCTAGTGAATTCGAAATAGTATATCTAACAGTATCTCTACCTGCTTCAGATGCAGCTGGTACAAATTTTACTGAATACCCATCTTGAATAGGATCAATAAAATCGTTATTAGAATTGAAACTAGTAAGTCCGTTTCCAACAAAGCTAACAATGTGACCTGTGGGATTACTAAATTTCAGTGTTGTTCCAACTTGATTATCATCTGAGAAAGTTGTCGTATAAGCACTATTTTCAAATCTGATGATTGCAACAGAATATAAAGAAGCTGCACTTTCACAACTTTTGTTATCTGTTACTGTTATCCAAAAAGAATTTAAGCCAACATTGATATTGGCTAATCCCAAATCGGTAAGTGAAGGAGAATATTCAGCTGAAGCATTATAGGACAGAATCATATTGGATAATCCCTCATCGCTGTATATTTTAATTTCATTGCCTGCGGTCAATGCACTGATAGTCATTGGCGAAATCGCACCAATTATATCATCATAATTATACACAGTCACAGCATCACCCAAAACTTCCCCAAGAACACCACCATTTCCTTCGATTATATATGGCTGAGTTTCTAAACCAGTAGCAGAAGTAACTATCTGCGGTGCATCAAAAGGTGCAATTGTGCTCAGGTTGGCAAAAACGGCTCCATCGCCTTCGTTAGCTAAATAAATATCCCCTGAACCACCTGTTCTCAAAACTTCCGCAAGCGTTACAGCATTGGTTCCTAACGCCTGAACTTCCAAACCTGAAATTGTTATTTGATCAAGAGATACATCTGTAAGTGCTTTATAAGTAATAGTGAAGTTCGTACGACTTGAATTGTATTTTAAGCCCAAACCAACGGCATCTATATCTAAATCCTGCCCATTGTCTGATATAGTTCCAACATTTGGATTAAATTCGAAATTTTCTGGTAATTCGAAAATAATTGTTCGATTTGATGCTGACTTCCTAAAATCCGTACTTATGGTCTCATCGATAACGATATCTGGTAGGGAAAAGTAATTTCCTTCCAAACAAATATCAACTAGCTCTGGCGCATCTATGACCACTCCACCTGATGTTACTTCGAATACCTGCGGCGCAGGTAATAAATTGAGATTATCAACATAATCTTCAGATGTCAAATAAAGATCATAATCTGTCCGATCATTGTCTACTGTAATTATTTCAACCAAATCAATTCCACCTGATGGGAAGGCTATTGTTCCTGAAGCAACTGCATTGGCAACATTTCCAGTTCCATTTTTCAAGTCCATACTTGACACAGCTACACCTCTTCCGACAACAGCATAATATATATTACCAGCTTCATTCAAACCCGAAGTAAGCGTGATATCCCTTCCCGATATTTTGGTAGATGCTGATATGACAGGAGGTACATCATCAAAATCAATCACGTATATAGTAGATGCCAAATTGCCATTTCCAGCTCTATCAGTCACTTGTTCGTTTTTTAAACCAATGGTAATATTTTCATCCTGATTATTAAAAGGATCAATATCTATGGTGTAGTTGGGACTGGTTCCGTTTATAGCAGTTATTGTAGCATTTGCAATATCAAAAGATGCAATCAATGGATCTGTCACTATTTCGCTGAATACCGCTGTAATAGTAAAAGGATCATTGTTGGACGGATTAGAAAGCAAGTCAGAAAATGTCAATATTGGCAAGGTGTTGTCTACCACAACAGAAGAAGTAAGTCCTGTTCCTGATACATTACTGTATATAATAGACTCATTTCCTGCATCATCAATAAATCTGAGAGTAAATGTGACATCACCGTTCAAATCTATGGATGCTACAGAATAAGAAGTTTCGTAATCGAATGAACCCGTATTAATAGATAATGGTGTTGAATTAACTAAAGCACCACCACTTCTTAATGATACAATTGGTAAACCCGTCAAATCATCATCTAGAGTATAATTCAGGGAAACAACATCTCCTGTTTTTGCATAAGATGAGTTTATGCCATTATCAGATGAAATGGTGATATTGGTTGCTACTGGAGCTGTATTATCAATTGTATAGTTAATTGTGCCAGTGGCTGTTGTATTGCTATTGC
>CAYGUA010000037.1:0-39895 GCA_964353015.1 uncultured Marinoscillum sp.
GCAGGGCTTAAATCCGCATCATCAAAATAAGTTATGGCTTGTGGTATAGAAATCAGCAACCTTTGTTTAGGGAATTTTTGTTGATAGAATGTTGTAATTTCTTCTAGTTTATAATGTTGCATGAGTTCATACAAATCCCAAAAATCCTTTTTTGATCCTCGCCCCAGGATGGCATTTATTTTCATGGCGAGAATGTCCTGAGAACTAAATAAACGAATACCTTCGATAGATTCTAATGGATAAACCAATGGACGATCATATGGAATTATATCTACTTTTATCCCTTTGATATAACAAAAAACTGCCCATTGTCCGGGAACATCTTCATATTGAATCTCACCGCCGAAGAGTTCATCAAGCGCTAAAAAAATTTCATTTGTGTCACCCTTCCCAAACAAATCAAGATCAACAGATATCCTATGACCATATTTTAACGCCAAAGCCGAATCGCCTGCCAACGCGAAATTTGACAATGCCGGATGTGCTTGAAGCTTTATTAATATGGAGAGTAATTCTGGGTCAACTGCGCGTTTATGTAACATCTGAAATCGGTAATAGGTCTGTCAATGATGGCACTGGCTAAATAAAGCCGATGTTTGGATAGATGTTTTGCGTTAAGCAGCACCTGAGTAATTTTTTGATCGCCATAATGTCTGCGACAGTTCCTGATATCTGGCACATCACCCCGATCAAAAACACGTTCGATAATGAAATTAGCATCCTTATCAAGACTGAGATCGTGATAGGATACATCCCAGAAAATTCTTTGGTCAAATAAAGAAATATTGATTTCTGATTCCATTAAATCTATTTTAACCCCACAGCAGGGCTTTCAAATATAGCTCAAAATATGCCTGCTTTCAGTCCCAATTGGCACTTTCCATAGCAGTGGACTTTGCCAGTTGCATGATTTCTCCTTTTGAAAGTTTCTCCACCTCTCTGGAGTCATAGGTCATCATTTCAGCGGGCAATGATCTGTATTGTTCCAATGCCTGATCCTGATTCAGTTTTTCCGCAGGAAGGATATAAAATTGATCGTTCACGAGTAGTCGGCTGATCTCCTGATCGGAGGCCAGTTTTTCATGTTTCTTTTCAAAATTCCTATTTTCCCCTCCCATCACTTTCACTTCATCTGCAAGACATTGTGCCAAATCCATGATATTGATGGCCCGAAGTTTTGATACCATCACACATCCGCCAAAGCCTCCTCCCAATGCTTTCCTTGTCAGCATCCAGGCATTTTCCAGGCTGTCGGCAAAACGGGTCATTTCCGGATTGTAAACTGGGAAAACCTGATTTTCTCCTAATTTGCGCATTTTATCCACAATAGAGCCACTGGATCCGATCAGATTGCCCAAACGAAGCACAAGCGTTTCCATCTCAACGGAATGACCATTCAATGTCAACCTTTCGCCTACTTGTTTTGAATCTCCATAAACAGAACATGGCTCCACGGCCTTGTCGGTAGAAATGAAAATGAGTTGTTTGACGCCATTCGACCTGGCTGCTCTGATCACATTCTCCGTACCGTGAATATTGGTTTTCACACATTCGGATGGATTTTCCTCACAGATATTGACATGTTTCATGGCCGCAGCATGAATCACCACATCTACGTTTTTCATGGTTTCATTGAGTCTCTCCTGATCCCGCACATCACCAATTACAAACCTGACCCGAGGATCACCATTGACTTTAATTTTTAAATCAAAATGCTTGAGCTCATCACGTGAATAAACAATGAGTCGCTCGTTGATCAAATCATTTTTCAAAAGTTGCGATACGAGATAACTCCCCAGGTATCCGGCTCCACCAGTGATGAGTATGTTGTATTGATGTGGCTCTTTCATCTGATTATTTCAGTTCTTTGAGTTTTTCGCGGGCTTCTTTGTTTTGCGCATCCTTCCGCTTCGTGATTTCTTTCACTCTTTCGTAATATGTTTTTGCGGCGGTCAGATCTTCTTCCTTGTATGCTATTCGTGCCAAATGTACCACGGAATATAAATAATAGCCCATGTCCGTGGCATCTGCCGCTTCACCAAATTCCATTGACAATTTGTAATAGGATTTGGACAGCTCCATCTCCTGTCTCATCTCATAGATGAAACCCAGAAAAAAAGAAGCGTATCGTCCGGAATTGTATTCATAGCCTGTTTGTGCACTGTCTATCCTATTGAGGATGGATTTACAAACGGGAATGGCTTCCCTGTATTTTCCTGTCTGATAGAGCAGCCGGGCATAAAACCGATGAAAATACGCATTGTCTGGAAAAGTTTTGTTGAGGTATTCTGCTACCTGAAGAGAAGTTGCAAAATCATTTTCCTCAAAATACGCGATCCGCATCAGGTAATACTGGGCTTCCGTCCGGGTATAAAATGCATTTCGCGCCACCGTCTTGAGCTGCTCGATCCCGAGCTTCTTATCTCCGTCAGGAAACATGAGCATGATGGGTTTGAGCATGGGGTAATTTTCCGGAACCCATTCTGCGTAATAATTGAACAAGGCATCACCAAACAAAAGCTCGGGACTCAAATCATCACGTCCTCTGCATTCATCCAGATATTTGAGAGAATTTCTTCCAGCGAAAGCTGCCTTACTGTATTCCCCACGGTCAGAATACAATCGACCGATAAAGGCGTATGAAGCCGCCAGAAAAAAGGCGCCTTCCACTTTGTTGTACTTTTCATAAAGTCTTTCTGCCAACACAATGGAGGTGTCCATGTAAGCAAGGAAGGGTTTATCAAATTCTTCATTTTTGAAATCAGGCACAATTCTCCACCAATAGTTCAATCCCATCATGAAATATGGGAGCGGATGCCAGCCGTATTGTTTTTTCAAATATTTGAAATGTCTGAGGGATCGGTCAAACCGAAAATTATACATGTCATTGATGGCTTCAGTAGCCTCCATCTGCACGTATGGGTTGGTCAACAGACTGTATTGATATAAACTGTCATTTTCAGCCTCCCTGGATTGTGCCTGGGAAGCAGAGATGGTCAGTATAAAAATGAAAAAAAGAAGGGTTTGCCTCATATCGCTCTCATTCGCCAAACGCCATCTTCCAAGTATTGTTCCAAAATGCACTGCATTTAAATTTATCCTACGAAATTAGTCGCATGAGGTGGATAGAAAAACAAAGAGAGGCTTTTTTAACGAATTGGTATTCAGTTAATGGCGTTGGGTTATTCCTATCCATTTGTTTGCTTTATTTTGCCAGCTTCCTGCTCAAGCGCATGCTCATCATTGATGAGATAGGCGCCTTTGAAATTCTCCAAGACAGGGGCGAAATGTGGATTTTCGATCTCTTTTTTGGATTGGAATACCTGACAGTACCTTTTTTTCTCGCATGGAAATTTTCATTGACGACATTCATCATCTGGGTAGGCTGCTTCATGTTTGGCTACAGGCTCACCTTCGCCCAACTATGGAAAATGGTGATGTTATTTGAGTTGGTCTTTATTGTGCCAGAATACCTGAAGATTATTTGGTTTTTGATCTTCGTTACTGATCCGAGTTATCAGGAGTTTGTTGCTTTTTATCCTTTAGCAGTCATTGATTTTTTTGATTTCCAACATCTCAATGGTCGCTGGATCTATCCGCTAAAAGCGTTGAATATTTTTGAGCTGATCTATTGGTTGCTGCTTGTATCAGGTATTTATTGGCTGAGTGGAAAGAAACTCAAGATCTCCGCGCTCATCGTCACATTTTCCTATGTGTTGTTCTTTTTTATCTGGCTGGTGTTCTACCTGATAGTATATAAATAAAGCTCTCACAATTTTTCTAGTTTTTTAACATAACCTGTTCCTGCACTTTTACGAATGTATTCAGATGTTTGCACGGCTATTCTAATAGGATAATAAGAAGCATTCATACCTTTTTAATTGGCATTATTACTAATTTCGCCAGTCTGACTGAAAATTTAAACGATGGTATATCAAAGGATTAACGTAATTATTGGATGGGTGATGTTCATTGTGGCCTTAGTGGTTTATGCTATGACCATCGAGCCAACTGCCAGCTATTGGGATTGTGGGGAGTTTATTGCCTGTTCGTATAAGCTGGAAGTACCTCATCCTCCGGGTGCTCCCTTTTTCCTTTTGATCGGTAGATTGTTCTCCATGCTTGCCGGTGGAGATGTGACTCAGGTAGCTTATTGGGTAACCATGGTCAGTGTGGTAAGTAGTGCGGCTACCATCATGTTTTTGTTTTGGTCCATCACTCACCTGATGAAAAGAGTATTAAAAATCAATAAAGGTGAAGAAACCACAGAGCAAACCTGGTTGATCATGGGCGCTGGACTTGTAGGTGCTTTGGCTTGTACTTTCTCTGATTCCTTTTGGTTCTCAGCAGTTGAAGCCGAAGTTTATGGCATGTCTTCGTTTTTCACAGCATTTGTTTTTTGGGCCATCCTGAAATGGGAAAATATTGAAAATGATTCTGATGCCAACAAATGGCTCATATTGATTGCTTACATGGTTGGTCTTTCCATTGGTGTTCACTTGCTGAACCTTGTGACCATTCCTGCTTTGGCATTAATCGTTTATTTCAAAAAATATAAAACTGTAACCACAAATGGAATCATCCTGACGATGGTTGCAGCCAGTGCCATCATATTGACTGTGATGATCGGAATCATCCCCGGATTGCCATCATTGGCTGGCTGGTTTGAGATATTTTTTGTGAATTCACTTGGGCTTCCATTTGGATCCGGGGTGATCTTTTTTGGTGTTGCCTTTATTGGTGCTTTGATCTTCGGGATCTATTATTCAGAGAAAAACAGCAAACTTACCCTGAACACCATCTTATTGGCATTCACTTTCATCCTGATAGGTTACGCTTCCTATACCATTGTTCCAATCAGAAGTAGCTACAATCCTCCGATCGATGAAAACAATCCTGATGATATCATCTCATTCGTATCTTATCTGAAAAGGGAGCAATATGGTAGCCGTCCTTTGTTTCATGGTCAATATTATACCGCGCAGGTAATCGATCAGGTATCAACCGGTGTGACTTACACGAGAGGAAAAGATAAATATGTGGTTAAGGATCAAAAAATAGATTATGTCTATGATCCAAAGCATACGACCATTCTACCGAGGATGTATAGCGGCGCAGAACCGCATAAGCAGCAATACATGGCGATCACTGGATTGAAACCTGGAGAAAAACCAAATTTTGTTGACAACATCTATTTCATGTTCAAGCACCAGATCGGCAAAATGTATATGCGCTATTTTCTTTGGAATTTTGCCGGGAGAGAATCTGACATTCAGGATGCCAACTGGGTAGGAATCCGAGGTGCTTTCGACAAGCTGCCTGATACACTTGCCAATAACAAGGGCCGAAATATCTATTACGCGCTCCCACTCCTTCTGGGAATCCTGGGATTGTTTTTTCAATACAAAAAAGATCGGAATTATTTCTTCGTCACGTTATTGCTTTTCTTCTTAACAGGAATTGCGCTGGTACTCTACCTCAATTCCCCGCCGGTTGAGCCGCGCGAACGAGATTACATTTATACGGGCTCCTACTATGTCTTCACTATCTGGATAGGTTTTGGAGTGCTGGCTCTTTATGAAATGCTGAAATCGATCATTAAAAATGGCAAAGTAGTCGTTGCATTTTCGGTTATTATCGGCTTGACCATTCCGGCTGTCATGGCCACCGAAAACTGGGACGACCATGACCGATCAAACAGATATTTCTCTGTGGATTCTGCTAAAAATTATCTGGATAGCTGCGCTCCAAATGCCATTATTTTCACTGGAGGCGACAATGATACTTTCCCGCTATGGTACGCTCAGGAAGTGGAAGGTTACAGAACGGATGTTCGTGTGATCGTTTTGAGCTACTTCAACACGGATTGGTATATCAGTCAAATGATGCGTGATGCTTATGAATCTAAAGCTTTACCATTCAGTTTGACGCTTGAGCATTATAAGCAAGGTGGAATCAACGATTATCTGCCAGTGGTGGAGAATCCGAGTGTAAAAGGAGCGATCAATGCAAAGATCTATCTGGACTTAATCAAGAAGAACAATCCACAACTTCAAATTCCACTTCAAAATGGTAGTTTCTATAATTCTGTGCCTGCCAAGAAAATGTTCCTAAATGTAGATGTGGACAAGGTGATTTCTTTGGGAATTGTACCGAAATACATGGAAAAGGACATTCAGAGTAGAATGGAATGGAATATTCAAGGCAGAGGATTGGAGAAAAATGATCTTGCCGTACTCGACCTTATTGTGAATGCAGATTGGGAACGACCGATCTATTTCAATACCACTTCTTTGTCAAGTATTCATCATAACCTGAGAAGGTACGTAGTGCAGGAAGGTATCGCCTACAGACTTACGCCTGTATTGAACCCTGATCCGCAAGGATATAATATCAATACCGAGCTGATGTATGAGAATGTGATGAACAAATATCATTGGCGTGAATTGAACAATCCTGATGTGTATTATTCAGAAGACTACAGAAATTTCTGTCTGAATCACAGATCTACCTTCAATACGCTTGCAGAAAATCTGATTGAAAAAGGTGAATATGAGAGAGCACTCGGGGTAGTGAAAAAATGCCTTGATGTGATGCCAAATGAGTCCATTCCGTTTGATTATTTCAATATCCAACAAGTTGGAATTTTATTGACCATTGATAAGCTGTCTAACTTGACTGATTCAACGGGAGAAGTGAATTCGGATGAAGCAAGAAATCTTGCGGATTATATTGCTTCTATCACTTCAAAGGAAAATTCGGAAATGCTTGAGTACATTATTGAAAATAACCTGACTGACCAGATGGAGCTGCAAAAAAGAATCTTGTCTTTGAATGAGCTCGCCAGATCATATAGAGCATATGGTGATCGCGCTAAGGCATCAGAATATGAGGCGCTGTTTGAAAAATATTATTCCAGACTGCAGAATTAAGATTGAACAAAATATCAAATTGAAAAGGCCGTCATACAGATGGCCTTTTTTATTTGGAGCGATTGAAGCAGAGGTAGTTTGACGTTAAACTTACAATCTTATTTGTGGGATCTCTGTTTTGAGTTTTATTCATTTCATTTTTAATTGGGCAATGTTGAAACCAGACATCTATCCAACTGAATTGGAAAGGCCAGACTCCATTACGTATTCTTAATACTTAAAAACCTGGCTCAAAACAAGAAAGCCTCAGATCGGATCCAAGGCTTCATTTATTTCAGAGAATAAAAAAAATTATTTTTTAAGGAATTTGTACGCTTGCTTAAATCGTGAAACTTCATCTTTCACCACAAGGAAATAATAACCTGAAGAAAAGTCCTTCAATGGTATTTTGAATTTCCCGTTACCTAAGTCTTCAGCATCAATCTTGATTTCATTACCGATGATACTATGCAATTCAAATTCAGTATGAGTTAAGGTATTGTGCTGAATATTTACGATAAGGTATTCAACAGCTGGGTTTGGATAAATCTCAATCTTATTGGTAACGTTGAATGGTTCGACCACCAAATTTCTTTCAGCGGACACCACCGATCCCTCCTCTGCTTGCGCGAAACCGGCTAGTGAGAGAAGAAGTGCAAACGTCGATATGATGAGCTTATTGCGCATGTTCTTACAAAGTACGGAATTTTTTCAGCAATGTTCAATGTCTAACTGATTTTTTTTCAATAAAAAAGTCCATTTACTGTGTTAATTAACATTTTTTACCATTTGAACCTTTGTCTGGTTTTATATAAATATTCTGATACCTAATTGATTTTTAAGTAGTTAATATCTCTGAATGCTTAAAAACGCATCTGGAAGATGTTGGATGATATCGGAAGCAATTAGTGAATGAAATCCTACTCGTTGTGCTGCCATGTCACCGGCAAGGCCATGTAGATAAACACCCATAATTAGAGCATCTGTTGGATTGTAGCCTTGTGCAAGCAAGGATGCAATTACTCCAGTAAGCACATCACCACTTCCTGCGGTAGCCATGCCGGGATTTCCGGTAGGATTAAAAAAGACCTTTCCATCCGTGTTGCAAACAGCTGAGTATGCGCCTTTAAGCACCATATTTACTTCGTGTGATTTGCAAAAATTGCTCAATAGTTGAAGCTTTTGGAAATCATCGTGCCATTCTCCAACTAGTCTTTTGAATTCTCCCGGATGTGGAGTGAGGATAGATTCTTTTGGAATCAAACCAAGCAATGCTCGATTCATCGAAAGCAAGTTGATCGCGTCTGCATCAATCACGATCGGCTTATCCGTATTTTCAAGTAAGGATTTGAAAGCAGCCATTGTAGATTCGGAAGTGCCGATTCCTGGTCCGACAGCAATCGCCGAAGCACTAAATGTATCCGTCATTTCAGACAAATAATTCATCGACTCATCCATACTAGCCATGGCTTCAGGCACAGCTGTCTGAATAATGTGTACACCACAAGCTGGCACATGCACCTGTAACAAACCGGTCCCCGATCGCATAGCTGCTTTGGCAGCCAAAACGGTTGCACCCATTTTACCCAAACTTCCAGAGAATAGCAACATTCTTCCTGCTTCTCCTTTGTGGATGAACTTGCTTCTGGTTTTGAGTTTCGCACTAATATCTTTTGATTCTGTAAAATAGAAATCCGTTTCCTGGCTATCAATAAAAGACCTATCAAGACCAATATCGGTCACATGCCATTTCCCTACATATTCATGCAAGTCGGGCTGAAAAAAAACCAGTTTTGGCAGCTGAAAGCTAATGGTGTGACACGGCTTAATAATATTTCTTTTCTCCGCTGGCTGATCACTATATAAGCCTGATGCAATGTCAATGGACACAATTTCACAACTGGATTGATTGATGTGTTCGATCAAGTCACCGTACCATCCTGTTACACCCCTTGAGAGTCCAGAACCAAAAAGTGCATCTATAACAACATCCCCTTCATCGAGAAGCGGAAAGGCTGCTGAATCATCCAAATGTTCGGCATAAGCCAATTTGAGAAACCTGTCGTAATTGTGCCGAAAATCTTCTGTGGTTTTGCCTAAATATCCAGTTGTATAAACTTCCACATGATATCCCTGCTCTAGAAGCAAACGCGCAACTGCAAGACCATCTCCGCCATTATTTCCTGTTCCACAGAAAATTTTAAGACGACAACCTGAATAATTAAGACTTGAGAAAATTTCCACAAAAGATGAAGCTGCTCGCTCCATTAAATCCACAGAACTAACCGGTTCATTGGCGATGGTGAAAGCATCGGCATTCCTGATTTGCTCAGCATTTAAGATCGGAATCATCTTTTAAAGGTAGTCAATGCAGAGGTAGTAAATGGGCTATTTCAGTTGGTAAACTGGTAAGTTTTCAAATCGAATTGAGGTATAAAAAGATGTTTCCAGAAATTAACGATCGACCTCTCCCAAAACAAAATCAATAGAACCAATGATGGCTATCAGATCCGCTATCATCACTCCTCTGGATATTTCGGGAAGAACAGAAAGATTATTAAAACTACATGCCCGCGCCTTGCAACGTACAGGAATATCAGATCGACCATCTGTGCGGAAAAAATAGCCTAATTCTCCTTTTGGATTTTCTGCTCGCACATAAAAATCCTGTGCTTTTGGACGGATTTTTTTGGGCACGAGGGCTCTTGGATCGAAATCTCGGGTTCTCTTGTGGTCTGTTGTTAGTTTTTCCAGACATTGGTCAATGATTCTCAAAGACTCTTTGCATTCCTGCATACGTACCCATGTTCGGTCCCAGCAATCTCCCACAGCTCCCATTTCACCTTTTCCTACTGGAATATCAAAATCTATTTCAGGATATACGCTGTAACGGTCAATTTTTCTCAGGTCATAATTCAATCCTGAGGCGCGGAGCATGGGGCCTGTCACGCCATAGTTGATAGCCAAATCCATTGGTAAATTTCCAACATTGGCTGTTCGGTCTATGAATATTTTGTTGGTGATGAGCAGCTCGTCTACTTCCTTCAATTTTGGTTTTAGATAGGCACTAAATTGCTTGCATCTGTCCTCAAAACCGACAGGAAGGTCGTAAAATAAACCGCCGATCCAGATATAATTATAGAGCATACGTGCACCTGACGCCCATTCGAGCATGCGTAAAATATGCTCCCTGTCACGCATCATCCAAAGAAATGGAGTAAATGCTCCAATATCGATTCCGTAAGTACCAATCGCAACAAAATGTGAAGCCAGACGATTGAGCTCCGCCACAAGTACACGGATATATTCTACCCGTTTTGGAATTTTATCATCAATGCCTAACATCCTTTCTACACCCATCGCCCAGGCATGTTCGCTGTTCATAGCCGCTACATAGTCCATTCGATCCACGTATGGAATTGCCTGATTGAACGGAACAGATTCAGCGTGTTTTTCAAAACATCGATGCAAATAGCCAAGATGAGGCACCACATCAACCACTATCTCTCCATCGGTAATCACTTCCAATCTCAAAACACCATGCGTGGATGGATGCTGCGGACCAATATTGATTAACATCTCACCAGACTTCAAATCACCTTCCTTGTAAACAGTAGGCTCTGAATTCGTGAAATTTTTAGGATCGTATGTGTATTGTATGTTCAAGCTCTTTTAAAAAGTTTATAACTTATAGTTAAAAGTTTAAAGTGAATCCACTATGTCTTTTCAAGCTTCCTCCTGCTTGTTTTGATCGAGGTAACTAACATTTTGATTATTTCTTCAACATCAACAATCAACTGATTAGCTACTTCCTTCTCTAATAAATCTGAATCCCGTAACAGCCTAAGCCAATATCTGGATTCATTCGCTTCTTTGTTTGAAATGGCCAGTTTATGAATAAAATCTCTGGTTCATTCACCATTTCCTGCTTCTTCAATTAATGCCCCAATTGCAGTTCCACTTCGTAGTAGCTGCCTGGTTAAAATGAATTCTTTTTTTCAGATTGCAGTTTATAAAGTGTTTTCACGATTTTCAATCCAAAATCATAACTCCTTGATTTTAATATACTTTCTGCCAACCAATTATATTTTAAACTTTCACCTTTTAACTTTTATCTAAATAATCCATTTTCAATTATTTATTAATAATTATTCCTTCCCCATCGATTCATCATCCCGATCATAAACCACTGTTATTCCATGATATTTCTCCTGCTCGGTGTAGTCTTTTTGAAGTGGATGTCCTTCCCAGTCGGCGGGTAATAAAATTCTTCGGAGATCTGGATGATTCAAAAATGTGATTCCAACAAGGTCAAAAGCTTCTCGCTCATGCCAGTTGGCTGTTCGCCAAATTTCACAGACTGAATCTATCTCGGGTTTTGTTCGATCCAAAACACATTTGAGCATCAATGAAAGCTGGTGTGGTATGCTATATAAATTGTAAATCACCTCCATCGTACCAGCTTCCGGACCATTGTCCAAACCAGTCAGACAAGCCAGTTGATCAAAATATGTTTTTGGATTGGCATGAAGAAAAGCACAAACTTCTACAATGCTATTGGGGTTGATGATCAATGCTTGTGGTGTGGCGTTGAGATCTTCGTTGATTACAGCTCCAGAGCAATTTACTTCAATGTGTGATTTTAATTCTGAAAAAGTCATCATGCTTTTACCCTTCTCTTTTCCAATAATTTTTTCAAGGCTTCCGGCTTCATCATGGATTCTCCACGGATTTTTTCCTGCAGTTTCATAAAGCCACCAATCAACGCTTCAGGTCGAGGTGGACAACCCGGCACATAGACATCCACAGGTATGATTTTATCAACTCCTTTCACTACGTGATATCCATGCTCCCAATATGGTCCGCCACAATTAGCACAAGAACCCATCGAAATCACATAACGTGGCTCTGCCATTTGTTCATAAAGTCTTCTGATTCTGTCCGCCATTTTGAATGTCACCGTGCCAGCCACAATCATGACGTCCGATTGACGAGGCGAAGGACGTGGAATCACACCAAATCTGTCCATGTCATAACCCGCAGTGTACGCACCCATCATCTCAATGGCGCAGCAGGCAAGCCCAAAACCCATTGGCCACAAACTTGACAATCTCGCCCAATTTAGCAGATCATCCGCTTTGGTTATAATTACACCACCTTGACCGAATTTTTGATCCAACAATCCCATATTAAGCTTTCAGATGTTTGTATGCGTCGGAAGGTATTTTTGATTTGTATTCGGAATTTTTAGGCTTTGGTTTGACCCATTCCAACATACCATTGGCCCATACATAAGCCAGACCCAATGCTAAGATGCCAATGAATACAAAGGTTTCTATCAAGGAAAACCAGCCCCAAAGACCATCTGTATTCGCAATCATTTCTTTATCACCAAACACAATGGCCCATGGAAATAAAAAGACCATCTCCGCTTCAAAAAGCAAAAATATCAAAGCGATAATGTAAAACCGGGCATTAAAAATGTTCCACGCCGTACTTACAGGTTCTTCACCAGATTCATAGGTTGTATTTTTTTCCTCATTTGGTCTGCTTGGCCGTAAGATTTTGCCTACAAGCAAAGTGACCAGCACAAAACCTACTCCGCCGACAAGGAATAACAGCACCGTACCAAAACCTGAGACTTCAATCATGGTTGCAAATTACACAATGCCTAGAATTTCAACGGGTCGAGATGCTTGAAATGACCATTCATTCGGATTTTTTCTCTGGCTTCCTCTGCCCTCTTGAGCATGGGCACAAGATTTTCTAAATGTCTGATGATGTATTGTTGACGCTTGTATTCTGATTCCATCGAAAGCAAGGCATATTCTTCGTCGAGTTTGAGTCCAATCTTATGGATGACCTCATACATACTTGATTCGTATGTCAAATTCAGCTCTTCTTCAGTTTTGAGCCATTGAAATAACTCATTGAGCCTTTCCACAATTTCAATATGCAGCTTTTCATCGCGCTCAGAATTGAAATCGAGCATCTCAACTGCGCCACCCGCATAAAGTTTGGAATCCCATTGATTGTGGTATTCTACAACTCTAAAGATGCCAACGCCAACGGTTTTAATGTCCATTCGGCCATCGTCATAAATTTTTGTTACATCTATAATCTTCACTTCGGTTCCAAACTCTATTTTATTGAGCACATATGAGGGTATGCCGAATGTGGACTTTTCCATCAGACAGTCATTTATCAGCTGCTTATATCTCGGTTCGAAGATATGCAGGTTCAAATGCTCACCCGGAAAGGCAACTAAATTGAGCGGAAACAAAGAAATTTCTTTCTCCATAAATCATTAACTAACGAGCAATCTATTGAGTTTAAATTACTTTTATAAAAATGTAATAAATTGAAATTTATGAAAAATTTGGTGCCATTATTGGCAATCATGCTACTTATTGGTTGTAAAAATTTAAATAAACAAACCGACAAGATTGAAGAAAAAGAACCGGTTACAGTCCAAATGCCCGAAGTTGAAATAGAGCAAAATCCTCAAGAGCTAATTGGAAACTGGATCTTTGTCCTGAATAAATCAGATTCCATCACATCTGCCTCACTCAAATTCATGAATGAAGTCAAGCTTATCGGAAATGATGGTTGCAATCAGTTTTTTGGACATTATAAGGCAATTGGCAGTTCCTTAAAGTTTCAGGCTATGTCGGCTACTAAAAAAATATGTCCAGAGGTAGCTGACATTAAAATCATACCTGGATTGGGTGAAATAACAAATTTTAGAATTGAAAATGACCAGCTAACATTATTGGGCAAAGACTCAGTGTCATTCACATTGATCAAAGAATCCAATGAATAAGGTTCGCATCAATCAAGGCCGGCTATTTATGTTCAACATTCGATTTGGTGGAGCACTTTTATCGTTGCTGCTTATTACCATTTGTTTTCAATATTTACCGGAATATCTGGCCATTATCTTTGCTATATTGATTTCAATGGCCATTCCTTTTTTTTGGTCCTCTTATGAAATATTAGAAATCGATCCACAATCACGAACGATTTCTGAGTATATTTTAATCTTCGGCAGAAGGTTTCAGCAGAAAAAAATCAACTACCCCGATATTGATAAAATATTTATCAACAAAGTGAAAATGGGTCAAAAAATGACCTCCTATGCTGGAAAAGTGAACACCATCTCCATGTTTGAATACCACGCCTTTCTGAAAACAACTGATGAAAAGAAACATTTTTTAGCAAGTGATGAAAAATCATCCAGATTGAAACACCGACTGGAGCATGTGGTTTCAAAACTCCATACGCACATCCACGACAATTATGAGGATTAAAATTTAATCCCCATAATTAGTACATCTTCTGTTTGATCTTCTTTTCCTTTCCATGACTCAAACTCTGAAGTCAAAAGAATCTTTTGTTGGATCATGGACTTTTCTGCATTTTCTTTAAATTTTGATCTGAGTTTCGATCCAGTATATCGTTTCCCTGCCTGATTCAGCTGGTTACCAAACCCATTTGTATATAGGTAAAAAGCATCCCCTCTTTGGTAAGAAATAGTTTCCCGTTCAAATGGTTTTGGTTTATTACTTGGCTTTCCTAGTGGAATATCCAATCCATGATATTCCTCAATGTGACCATCTGTTTTATTTACAAACAATTTTATACTTGATCCAGCGCTGGAATAATATGCTTTCCCAACGTGCGTGTTGACGATAAAAACGCCTAATTCAATCCCCTTAGAATCATTGATCTTTTTATTCGATTGTTGTAAGGCTAAAATCAATTTCTGATCAAGATATTCCAAGATCTTCTCTGGAGGAAGTATGTTTTTCAATCCCACTATTTCATTCAACAAGGAGATAGTCAATGCCGATAAAAATGCACTCGGAATATCTTTATCAGTGCATGAAGAAACCACAGCCAGCTTATATCCTTTCTCCTTACCGTGCCAATAGAAATCTCCTGATACTTTGTTTTTATGTCTGAAGAATACAAATGAGTCTGGAAAAATGCTCACAATATTATGTTCTTCCCCAAGGAGCACGTCCTGCATATTTCCAATAATATCTGATTGCTCCGCAGTTGTCAAACCTTCAATGATTTCCCGCTCAGAAACCACTTCATCGCGTTGACCTTCAAGCACGCCAGCCAAATATCGGACGGCATCCAGAGGTGGTACAGCCTGCCCATTATCATCCAAATACTGAACACCTTGAGCCTTGATGAGTGTCATTCTCGTTTCGCGGGGCAGATTTAAATATTCCCTTACCGAAAATAAATTATAAGAGCGATCACTGATCCGTACCGAAACCTGGCTCACGGTACTCTCCGGCAAATCCTCTAAAGCCACAGCCATATCGTTATTCCTGAAGACCGATCCTTCCATTTCTTCTGTTGGCGACAACCTTAACCCGAAGAAATATTTTACTAATTTGAAAACAATGAAAGCAATACTCGTAGTAAATACAAGGCAGACCAAAATCCCAAAGAACTGTACACCCAACTGCGTCCAGCGACTGTGAACGAGTAATTCTGACTCTCCAAAAAGTGCTACCGCAAGTGTGCCAAATATTCCACCAAAACCATGGACGGGAATAGCCCCGACTGGATCATCCAGTTTTAATTTTTCACTGATAAAGGCATAGGAATAGTTGTGAATCACCCCAGCCATCAATCCAATGATAATACTCGTGAGTGGCGTGACCACATTGCAACATGCAGTAATAGCAACTAAACCGGTCAATGCTCCTCCAATTATTTTTTCAATAGCATCCTGATTTTTTTGAAAAAGTTTGACGTGGATGTATGCACTCAGGCAGGCAGCCGCTGCTGCCATATTTGTGTTTAAAATTATTTTGACCACATCTTCATTGAATGCCAATGTACTTCCTCCATTGAATCCCCACCAACCCAACCACAGGATCATCACACCTAAAATACTGTAAGAATAATCCGATGCTTTAATCGGCTGAATTTTGCCTTTTGCTGTAAAGCGACCCAATCTTGGTCCAACCATATAGATCCCTATCAATCCAACCCAGGCTCCAACGGAATGCACAACCGTCGATCCAGCAAAATCCATAAATCCCAAACTGGCTAGCCATGGTTCATTGGATGCGATCAACAAATTTCCCCAGGCCCAATGTCCATAAACAGGATAAACAACGATTGCTGTAAAAAAAGAGGCAATAAAATAAGGTAAGAGGGCTGTTCTACCAGACATGGCGCCTGACACAATGGTCAAAGCTGTTCCCGCAAATGCGAGTTGAAAAATAAAAAAGGTGAAGGTGAAGCCATCTTCATAACCAAACCCAAAAAAATGATCTGTCCCTATCAGACCTGAACTTGATGATCCAAACATGAAACCGAAACCGATCAGGAAGAAGGCCAAACTCCCAGCTACCCAGTCCATTAAATTTTTGACGCCAATACCTGATCTGTGTTCGTGTTTGACCAGGCCTGTTTCAAGGACCTTGAATCCTGCCTGCATAAAAAACACCAGGGCGGCAGCTAATAAAATCCAAAGATTGTCAAGTGTGACGAAATTGGATGCTGACATAGCATCGCTTAGAATGAAATTCATAAATGTGCTGGTTAGGTAAAATTGTCATTAGCTAATCGCAATATATGACGAGCCAGCACAGAATGTGTATTTCAATGAAATATCCTTGATACATTGATCGATTAAATACAATACTCACAATAAATCAAGCATTTTAATACAAATTAAATATTTTCAAACATTTTATAAGATATCGCATTGCAAGGAATTGACCGATGATTAATTCATTTTAAAAAGGATAAACCAATGATTATTTCGTATTATTTGATTTTTCAAAATAATTAAACATTTGTCAGGCAAAAGAAAACCCGACCTTTGATTGATCGGGTTTTAAATCCTTCTTACAAAATTATATTTTACAAAATCGCTTCCAGAGCATGGTTAAATGTATTACTTGGTCGCATGGCTTTTGATGCTTTATCAAAATCTGGATGGTAATAACCTCCGGTATCCTGCGCCTTGCCTTGTGATCCAATAAGTTCTTCATTGATCTTCGCTTCATTGGTAGCAAGATTCTCAGCCAGATCCTTGAATTTGGCCTGAAGCTCCAAATCTTTATTTTGAGCAGCCAACGCCTGCGCCCAATACATAGCCAGATAAAAATGACTTCCTCTGTTGTCAATCTCACCAACTTTTCTAGCTGGAGACTTATCGTTTTCTAGAAATTTGGATGTAGCAGCGTCCAAAGTGTCAGCCAAAACCTGCGCTTTTGGGTTGTTAAACGTAATTGCCAGGTGCTCCAAGGAAACAGCAGTTGCTAAAAACTCCCCAAGTGAATCCCAACGCAGATAACCTTCTTCCTGAAATTGCTGTACATGTTTAGGTGCTGATCCACCCGCTCCAGTTTCAAACAATCCACCACCATTCATCAAGGGAACAATAGACAGCATTTTGGCACTTGTGCCCACTTCCAAAATTGGGAATAAGTCTGTGAGATAATCTCGAAGCACATTGCCCGTCACCGATATGGTATCCAAGCCCTTTCTGATTCTTTCTACAGAATATTTGGTGGCTTCTATTGGAGACTTTATCAATATTTCTAATCCAGATGTATCATGATCCGGAAGATATTGGTTCACTTTTTTGATCAATTCCAAATCATGAGATCTGCCTTCATCTAACCAAAATACAGCAGGTATGCCCGTAGCTCTTGCGCGATTGACCGCCAACTTGATCCAATCCTGAATTGGTTCGTCTTTCACCTGACACATTCTGAAAATATCTCCAGATTCAACTTTTTGCTCAAGTAGCACTTTTCCAGATTGATCAATCACCTTCACTGATCCGGCAGCATCCATTTGGAAAGTTTTATCATGTGAGCCATATTCCTCAGCTTTTTGTGCCATCAAACCTACATTTGGCACACTTCCCATTGTTGAAGGATTGTAAGCACCATTGGCTCTGCAATCGTCAATCACAGCTTGATAAACGCCAGCATAACTTCTATCTGGAATTACTGCTTTGGTATCTTGTGGCTTGCCTGCTTTGTTCCACATCTGACCTGAAGTTCGAATCATCGCTGGCATGGAAGCATCTATAATTACATCGCTTGGCACATGTAAATTGGTAATGCCTTTGTCGGAGTTTACCATGGCCAAATCCGGCTTGTCTGCGTAAAGCGCATCAATGGCCGCTTCCACTTCCGATTGTTTAGGATGACCCGAGATTTTCGCATAAACATCACCTAAACCATTTGTAGGGTCAACGCCAAGCTCAGCGAACAAGTCAGCATATTTTTCAAAAATTTCTTTATAAAAAACTGTAACAGCCGCACCAAAAATGATAGGATCAGATACCTTCATCATGGTAGCCTTCATATGTAGTGAAAACAGCACTCCTTTGTCTTTGGCGTCTTCAATCTCCACAGCTATGAACTTTTTCAAAGCCGCCATATTCAATACAGAAGAGTCTATAATTTCACCTGCTTTCAACGGTGTAGATGCCTTGAGCACTTTTGATGAACCATCAACACCAACAAACTCAATTTTCACATCTGTGGACTGGGCTACAGTCACAGATTTTTCTGTACCATAAAAATCCAGCTCAGACATGCTAGAAACATGTGTCTTTGAATCTGAAGACCATTTCCCCATTGAATGTGGGTGATTTTTGGCATATTCTTTCACTGCTTTTGGAGCCCGTCTATCCGAGTTACCTTCTCTCAAAACGGGATTTACCGCACTACCAAGCACTTTAGCATATCTCAGTTTAATGGCTTTTTCGGCATCATTTTTTGGTTCTGCCGGATAATTCGGGATGTCATAACCCTTAGCTTGAAGTTCCTTGATTGCCGCCTGCAACTGCGGAATAGATGCACTCACGTTAGGCAACTTGATAATATTGGCTTCCGGTGTTTTCGCTAATTCGCCAAGTTCTGTAAGCGCATCTCCAATTTTCTGATCATCAGATAAGTAGTCAGGGAAATTAGCCAGAATCCTTCCTGCGAGTGAGATGTCCCTTAACTCAACTTCCACACCAGCTGTAGCGGTAAATGATTTGATAATTGGAAGTAAAGACAAAGTTGCCAAGGCAGGAGCTTCGTCTGTTTTTGTGTAGATGATTTTTGGTGATTTAGTCATGGGCGATTTAGTCATGTCTTGAAAAGCGTATTTCTAATTATGATTAATAACTCTCCTTTTCGTTTGGAAAGTCTTTGGATTTAATGTCACTGATATAGCTCGCTGTTGCTTCACTGATGATCTTATTCAGATCTGCATATTGACGCAAAAATCGAGGTTTGAAATCTTGAGTAATGCCAAGCATGTCATGAACTACAAGCACTTGACCATCTGTATCAGGTCCGGCACCAATGCCAATAGTTGGGATTTTTAATTCTTTTGAAACCTGCCCAGCTAACTCAGCAGGTATTTTTTCAAGCACCATTCCAAAGCATCCAAGATCTTCTAGTAGGTGCGCGTCGGAAATCAGCTTTTCAGCTTCTTGATCTCCTTTTGCCCGGACGCTATATGTTCCAAATTTATAAATTGACTGAGGAGTAAGACCCAAATGTCCCATCACAGGAATTCCCGCGGACAACACCCTACCTACACTCTCCTTTATCTCAATTCCTCCTTCCATTTTCACAGCATGTGCACCGGATTCTTTCATTATCCTGATGCAAGATCGCAGCGCCTCAGAACTATTGCCCTGATAACTTCCGAATGGTACATCCACAACAACCAATGCCCTGCTCACTGCTTTCACAACGGAAGTTGCATGCCAAATCATATGATCTAATGTGATCGGAAGAGTAGTTTCATTTCCAGCCATCACATTTGAGGCTGAGTCACCAACCAGGATCACATCAATGCCCGCGCCATCAAGAATACGTGCCATAGAATAATCATAGGCTGTAAGCATGGCTATTTTTTCGCCAAGCTCCTTCATTTCCAGAAGTCGATGTGTTGTCAGTTTTTTGAATGTTCCTTTGGCTGTACTCATATGTCCAATTGGGCGAAAGTAGGAAAGCGGCAAAATTAATACAATCCAACCTCTTCACTATCAAACATGGGTATTCCATTTGATATTACATCACAGGAAAGAATATTACTTTGCTTAAAAGCATATTTGTCCATTTGAGGTTCCAAAATGAAAGCTATCATAAAGCATCATGACTCAGTTCATTGGATTTAAAGGATATTTCAACTCACTATTTCGTCATTGTTTTGTTGGCTAATGCTATAAAAACACTTATTTTGTATAAGCCGTAAAAATCATCATGATCAAAAATCTCTGTATCATAGTAATATTCATTGTGCTTGCTGGATGTATTGAAACCCAGTCGAGCAAAGGATATAAGAATGATTCCGTAAAGGCTTATACGGTTCCCCAAAACAATGTTACCATCGATTCTAATACTGTATTTACAGTTTTTGGCACGCCACTTCCTCCTCGTGAAATGGGAGCAAGAGACAGACAGATGCGTGAAGCAAAATTGGCAGAAGCAAAAAGCAATTTTGATAAAAATCCTGATGATCTAAACAATATTATTTGGTACGGACGCTGGATGGCTTATTCGGGTTTGTATTATGAAGCAATCAAAATATATTCCATTGGTCTGGAAAAATTCCCAACTTCATATAGACTACTTCGCCACAGAGGTCACCGGTATCTCACTATAAGGCAATTTGATCTGGCTGTAGAGGACCTCCAGCGCGCAGCTTTTTATTCAAGACCAGCAAAAAACGAGTTGGAAGAAGATGGGATTCCAAACAGATACGACAAATCTCTGAGTAATGATAAGTTCAATAT
Source organism: uncultured Marinoscillum sp. (assembly GCA_964353015.1). GTDB lineage: Bacteria > Bacteroidota > Bacteroidia > Cytophagales > Cyclobacteriaceae > JAMZMI01. The sequence continues at coordinate 20,704 of CAYGUA010000037.1, forward strand.
TTTTTTCCATCTAGGGGTAGCCCACTACCTAAAAGGAAGTTATGATAAGGCGATATCATCATTTAAACAATCCCTACTTTACAGCAACAACAATGATTTGCTTGTTTTAGCTACTGACTGGTTTTACCTGACATATAGAAAGCTCGGCAATCAAAAAGCTGCCGAGGAACTGCTTATTCCGATCAATAAAAAAATGAAGGTTATTGAGAATGTAGACTATCTGAATCGACTCTTGGTTTACAAAGGCGAATATGAAGCAGCCAAGGTGCTAACTTACGCAGAGAACAGCGACAATAGTCTATCCCCAATTTTGGCCTACGGTATAGGGAATTGGTACATGTTTAAGGGGGATGTGGAGAAAGCATCCCAAATTTATGAGCTTATACTTCTCAATAAATTGTGGGACTCGCTGGATTATGTGGCTGCTGAAGTAGATATTAAAAGTCTACATCATTTATAATGCTGCAATCTCTTTTCTTATTTGAAGCATAACCTCAGGATGGTCTGTGATAATACCATCAACACCCATATGCATCATTTTCACCATGTCCTCACGCGTATTTACAGGATAGGTATATACTTTAAATCCATGAGCATGCATTCTAAAAATTCTTCTTGTTGATAAAGTAGTGAATTCTGGATTCAACGCAGAAAGCCTGCCTTCCAACTTTGCGCGACCAAGGTGCAACCTTGTTTCCATATAGAATGCAATCAATGGAGTTGATTCTTCACCGATCAATAGTTTCTTCGTTTGCACATGCTCATCGTATTCATGCGCTGCTTCCAAATAACTGTCTTCGTATGATTGAAGGATCACCCAATCATATCCATTCTTTTCAGCACGAATAACATCGATTAGTTTTTCAGCAAAATCATCATAATGAGGATGATCCATGTGCTTAATTTCAAGCAATACTTTGCATCTTCCATCAATGTAATCCAATACTTCACGGAGCGTAGGCACTTTTTCTCCCACATAATTTGCATCTCCAAACCATGCACCTGCATCAAGCTGTTTTAGTTCTTCCAATGTGAAGTCATGAACCAAACCAGTACCATCGGTAGTACGATCCACTGTTTCATCATGAAAAACAACTATCTGCTCGTCCTTGGTATTTCGAACATCCAGTTCAATCATGTCCACACCCATATCCAAAGCCAGCTTGATCGACGATAAAGTATTTTCGGGAGCTAGTCCAGCTGCACCTTTGTGGGCAATTATTTCAACATATTTGTCCTTGAGTGATTCGTCAATTTCTGAGCTGGTGATCTGACGATAGATCCACGGCTCAAATAATGCAACACCTAAAAAAAGCAAAATAAATGGTGTAGAGTAAAGAATAAATTTTCCAGTCATGTCAATTGCAGTGAAAGTTTCCTGAATTTAAGCAAAACACTCGTTTGATAAAAATATTGATCATTTTTCTACAATAGGTTGTAGCTCAAGAGCCAATTCGTCCAGCTGAGCCTGATCCAAATGACTTGGAGAATCAATCATCACATCACGCCCAGAAGTATTTTTTGGGAATGCTATAAAGTCCCTGATACTATCCTGACCTCCGAATAATGCACACAATCTATCGAATCCAAATGCAATCCCACCATGTGGAGGAGCACCATATTCAAACGCACTCATTAGGAATCCAAATTGTGCCTGAGCATCTTCTTTGGAGAAGCCCAAAACATCAAACATCCGTGACTGCACATCGCGATCATGAATTCTGATAGAACCACCACCTACTTCCACACCATTAATCACCATGTCGTAAGCATTTGCTCTTACATTTCCCGGATCGGTATTGAGTAGTTCCATATCTGAAGGATTCGGAGAAGTAAACGGATGGTGCATGGCGTGAAATCTTTTTGAATCTTCATCCCATTCGAGCAGCGGAAAATCTACAACCCAGGCTGCTGCAACTTTATCTTTGCTTCGAAGACCTAATCTGCTCCCCATTTCAAGTCGAAGTTCGCAAAGCTGCTTTCTTGTTGCATCCGCATCACCAGCCAATATTAAAATCAAATCACCCGGCTTGGCATCAAATTTTGCTGCCCAGGTTTTCAAATCCTCTTCAGAATAAAATTTATCAACAGAACTCTTAAGAGTGCCATCAGTATTGTATTTCAGATAAACCAATCCTTTCGCACCTATTTGTGGTTTTTTGACAAAATCGGTAAGCTCATCAATTTGCTTGCGCGTATATTCCGCACAACCTGTAGCATTGATCCCAACTACAAGCTCCGCATTATCAAAAACAACAAAACCTTTATTTTGGGTAATATCATTTAGCTCTTCGAATTCCATTCCAAATCTTAGATCCGGCTTATCAGAGCCATATTTAGTCATTGCATCAGCATAAGCCATATGTGGCAGCTTATCCAGCGTTATTCCTTTTATTTCTTTAAACAGAAACCTGATCAAGCCTTCGAAAGTATCTAATATATCTTCCCTTGTCACAAACGACATCTCACAGTCAATTTGTGTAAACTCTGGCTGCCTGTCTGCACGCAAATCTTCATCTCTGAAGCATTTTACAATTTGAAAATATCTATCAAATCCAGAAACCATCAATAGCTGCTTAAAAGTCTGAGGGGACTGAGGCAATGCATAAAACTGACCTGGATTCATTCTTGAAGGCACAACAAAATCCCTTGCACCTTCAGGAGTAGATTTAATTAGTACAGGAGTTTCCACTTCTGTAAACAATTGATCATTCAGATAATTTCTTGTTTTCTGAAGCATCTTGTGTCTCAGTTCAAGATTTTTCCTAACCACACCTCTACGCAAATCAAGGTAGCGGTATTTCATTCTCAAGTCTTCTCCTCCATCTGTTTCATCCTCGATCATGAATGGCGGCACCTTAGACTTATTGAGATAAGACATTTCCGAAACTTTCACTTCAATATGTCCTGTTGGAATTTTATCATTTTTGGCAACACGCTCAACCACCTCACCAGTTGCAGAAATCACAAATTCTCTTCCCGCTTGTCTTGCCAGTTCCAAAACAGCTGCAGGAGTCTTGCCTTCTTCAAAGATCAATTGAGTAATTCCGTATTTATCTCTTAAATCTATCCAGATCATACCGCCTTTATCACGTACTCTCTGAACCCAGCCAGCAAGGGTAACTACTCGTCCGACATGATCTTTTCTCAACTCTCCACAGGTGTGTGTTCGTAACATTTGTATCTTGTTCTAATCAGTTTCAAATAAACAGCCGCAAATTTAACAATAGTTTTAGCTTTGGGATAAAATAAAATTAACCTATCCATGAAGCAGATTTTCCTGAAGGCAACTGCACTTTTTATATTTCTGAGTTATCACCAAATACTCAACGCTCAAATCGAATTGGATCGAATAAAAATCACAAATGACATCTCGATGAAGATTCCTACGTCATTCATCGCAATGACAGAGGCCGAGATAAATAATAAATATGTGTCTTATAGGCAGCCAATTGCCATGTTCACAAGCCAAGACCGACAAGTTGATTTGGGTATTAACAAAAACAGTACACCATGGGCTGGAAATGATTTGAATATCGTGAAGGATTTTTATAAAGCCAATATTCAGAACTTATTCACTGAGGTTAAATTTCTTCAAGAGGAAATCCGTGAAATATCCGGTCGGGAATTTGTAATATTTGAATTCATATCCAAAGTGAGTGACGAGGATAAAACTTTTGGAGGAATCAGCGGGCCTGTGGGAAAATATACCTACATCATGTACACTGTGTATGATAAAAGTGTGTTGCTATTCAACTTCACATGTGACATCAAAGCAAGAGCACAATGGCAAGTCACTGCCAATGAAATGATGGAAAGTGTCCGAATTAAATGAGGTAATGGACAAATTGACTGTATATAGCGATGAGCATTTCATGAAGCTGGCTTTGATTGAAGCCAGAAAAGCTTTTGATGAAGGAGAAATCCCTGTTGGAGCTGTAGTGGTATGTCAAAACAAGATCATTGCTAAAGCATATAATCAGGTTCAAAAGCTAAACGATGTAACGGCTCATGCCGAAATACTTGCCATCACTTCAGCTCAAAATTATCTTGGATCAAAATATCTGGACGAATGTTCTATTTATGTCACGCTCGAACCATGTGTCATGTGCGGAGGCGCTTTGTACTGGAGCCAAATAAGCAAAATATATTATGGCGCCAGTGATGAAACGCGTGGATACAATGCCATCAGTTCAAAAATCGTTCACCCTAAATCCAAAGTAGCTCGAGGTATAATGGCTTTAGAGGCAGAAGAATTGCTAAAATCTTTTTTTCAAAAAATAAGAGGGAACAAATCCTAGCAGGGAATGTTCTATATTCGAATACAAATTGATTTTTTAATAATAAACTTTAATAATTATGTCATTTCAATTACCTGAGCTACCATATGCTCATGACGCACTTGAGCCACATATCGATAAAGCCACAATGGAAATCCATCATGGCAAACATCACAACGCATACATTACTAACCTCAATAAGGCAATCGAAGGCACTCCAATGGAGGGCAAATCAATTGACGATTTGATCAAAAATCACATGGATGTGCCAGCCGTAAGAAACAATGGCGGAGGACATTGGAATCATTCACTATTCTGGACAGTAATGAGTCCAAATGGTGGTGGCGAACCTACAGGTGAATTGGCAGAAGCCATCACTGCTGCCTTTGGATCGTTTGAAGCTTTCAAAACTGCATTCAGTGCAGCTGGAGCCACAAGATTTGGATCAGGATGGGCATGGCTTTGTGTACAAAAAGGTGGCAAAGTTGAAGTTTGCTCATCAGCAAATCAAGACAACCCATTGATGCCAGGTGTTGGATGTGGAGGCACACCTATACTTGGATTAGATGTTTGGGAGCACGCTTATTATTTAAATTACCAAAACAGAAGACCTGATTACATCAATGCATTTTTTAATGTAATCAACTGGGCTGAAGTGAGTAAACTTTATGCTGCCGGCAAATAAGACTTAAAACCCATTAAAAAAGGAAAGGCCTTCAAAATTGAAGGCCTTTTCATTTATTTGGGTTAAACGGTTAGCGATCAATTCGATCTACTAACAAGATCATTATCAATTGGAATCAGGTTGCTATCAAATTCTATGAGCTCAACCCCCCGCTCCTTGCTTTTAATTTTCATCTCATAAGTCACTTCACTGTCAGATTTAAAATCAGTAATTCTCACATAGGAATTGACCTTGTATTTCAAATAGAAATCATCCAAATAAGCCAGAATCGAAACTGGTACATTACTAGACAAATCCACTTCTTCCTCAATTATTTCACCTTCATGTGTGTACAATACGATAGTTTGATAGGATTGAAATACAAAATTAGCCTGATATACATCCGGTTGACCTTGGACCTTCAAAACCTTCCACATGGCAGTCGTTTTAGGGTATTTCGAATAATGCCACTTCAATAATTTGAAATCGATATCGTCTTCTACAATATCTGATACTTGAGAAATACTGGGCAAACTAATAAGAAACAAAATAGCTACAATTAGAATTCCTCTAATTTTTAAATGCATAATGAGATATTCGCTGGTACGAATCGAAAAATTACTCAAATATTTTCAAATAATCAGAAATTAAAAGAAACTAATTTAACCTAGAGGCTTTCAGGGAACTTGCTCGCCGCTCTCGTGATTTCTAACTTTTATGTTTGCTGTTTCATCGATCACTTCTTCTTCCACCTCTTCCTGCAATCCCCAAAGATCCAGATCAGGTTGCCCACCATCTACCCAAGCGGTATACCAAAAATCACCAAGCATTTTTACAGCTCGTCGCATCTGTCTCTCAACCATACCATCCATGTTCTTATGAAACTGATCGGAAAATTCATAAGAATAAACTCTTAGCGTGCTATTTCCTCGCTCTTCAAAACTGTATTTCTTTGATTCAGGGAATTTTTGACTTAGCTCCTTTTCCATTAGCAAAACAGAATCTAATGCCAGATTGGCCAGCTCCACCGCTTTCCATGCAGCCAACTGCGTATTATCTATATATTCCGCATGCCCGGTTAACAAATCATATTCCTGATAAAAGAGCTCAGGAAGACGTGATTCCCAAAAACCATGAATACCAACCTGACCTGTTTGTTGACCATTATAATTGGAAGTAGTATGCAAAGGCACATTAGCATCCGCTATATAATGACCCAAATCAGCCGAAAATCTGAGCACCCGATCCATATCTTTATTCAAAAAAGCTTTCGTCAATTGATATTTTACAAGATTGACATGCCAAGGCACAAGCCCGTAAGCGTTAAGTGTATCTTCAGTGTATTTCGCCACAGCATCTGACCAATACCTTGGCAATTTGTGAACAGCACTATCACCATACTCATCAAGATCTATATAATGACGTGGGGCCTCTTCCTTGATGATGTACCTCCTCATATCAGGATTTACTGCCTTTTCAGTGAGATAATTGATGTTTTTCTTATAAAACCCAATCATCTCTGGTGGCAATGTAAAAACTGCCAGGCGATTAATTCTTTGATGGGCAAAAAAGCCCCAGCCACATATTATTGGAATTAAAATGAATAAAATGGCAATGGATAAAAGTCGTTTCATATCAGATTATGAAAGTAAATAAATTTTCTCCGAATAATTTTATCATTAGATCTTTTAATGTATTTGTTTTAATTCCCATTTATTCTATCTTTGCACTCCTTTAAAAAGCTAGAAGAATTAAACGCTCATGGCAAACCATAAATCGGCATTAAAAAGAATTCGATCAAACGAAGCAAAAAGATTGAGAAATCGTTACCAGCATAAAACTGCTAGAACTTTCATCAAAAAATTGAGAGAGACTACAGATAAGACTGAGGCAGAGAAATTGTACACTGAGGTGTCAGGTATGATCGACAAATTGGCCAAGAAAAACATTATTCATGCTAACAAGGCTTCAAACTTGAAGTCTAAGCTTGCTCTTAAAGTAAAAGCTTTAGCATAAGTTACAGACTTACAAAAACTGTAAACCCTATTCATTAGTTTGAATAGGGTTTTTTTATTGTGTAATATTTTCCATTTTTACATGTAATGGAAAAGCACAACAACCCATCACTTTCAATCAAAAACTGGGCAGAAGCCGATAGGCCCAGAGAGAAATTATTACTTAAAGGCAAATCCACATTATCAGATGCTGAGTTGATTGGTATCTTAATTGGATCAGGAACGAGAACATTGTCGGCAGTAGATGTAGCCAAGATCATTCTTCAGGAATACAATCACGATCTGAATAAATTGGCAAGACTATCCGTGAAAGAGTTGATGAAATTTAAGGGTATCGGTGAAGCCAAGGCAATAACCATCGTCAGCGCATTAGAGCTTGGCAGAAGAAAAAAAGAAACCGAAAGAGTAGCGAAACCCTTTATCAGATCTTCCGAAGATGCTTATGAGTATCTGAAACCAGACCTGCTGGACCAAATCCATGAAGAGTTTTGGATTATCCTGTTGAAGCGCAACAATGAGATTATCAAAAAAATAAGAGTGAGTGCTGGCGGTGTATCTGGAACCGTGGTGGATGCTAAAATCATCATGAAACATGCACTTGAAGAACTTGCCAGCTCTATAATTTTAGTTCACAACCATCCTTCCGGAAATAAAAAACCAAGTCAGGCAGACTTGAATATCACAAGGAAACTAAAAAGAGCCGGTGAAGTGATGGATATTCCAATTACAGACCACATCATATTTACTGATGATGGATTTTACAGCTTTTCTGACGAATCTGTTCTTTAGTTTAGAAATAAGCCGAGATCTTAATGCGTCTCTCCATGACATTCAAAAAAGTTGATTGAGAATTTATGTGTTGATTAAGCAAGAAACATGTTTTTTAAAGTTTTAAAACCTTAGCAAAAGGGTTATTACGGTAACTTTCTTTAGCCAGAATGATTCACCCATATTAAATATCGTGAATCTCATTTGTTTGGTTTGTACTTTTGAAGGCAACCAAAACAGAGGGCAGTGAAGAAAATCATAGTTCCGGTGATCGCGGTGATCATTATAATCATAGGCTACACATTACTAAATGGAGGATCAGAGGAAGAATATCAAAACAAGGTAGCAGCAAAAAGAAACGAAAAACTTTCCTTTTTGAAATCTTCTGACCAAAGTCCATTTGAGCTCAACAACATTGAATACATAGAGCCAACTTATTATCCCATCACCAAAGAATATAAGGTTCGAGCGAAGCTTCAAAGATTGACCAACATTCAGAGAGTGGTGATTCAAAATAATGATGGCAGTACAGATGTATTTGTCAAATTCGCTATAGCAAATTTCAAAATGAAAGGACAAGAATTTCAGCTGCTGATCTTAAAAGCAACAGGATTTGGAAGCATGAATAACTATTTCACCGGGTTTGCTGATCTGACCAGCGGAAAATCCACTTATGGTGGAGGCAGGTATCTGGATCTTGAGATTGGCAATTCGGATAATATCACAATTGATTTCAATTTGGCTTACAATCCATATTGCGCGTATGCCCCCGGCTATACTTGCCCGCTCCCACCCTCCGAAAATATTTTGAATATAGCCATCGAGGCAGGTGAAAAGGATTATAAACATTAATTCATAAGGCATTTACCACCCACTTTAATAGTTTTGCCGATCAATTATTAAAGTCACGATACATATGAAAATCTCTTACAATTGGTTAAAAGATTTTATAGAAATAAACGAAAGGCCGGAAGTCATTTCTGAAGCTTTAACCCAAACTGGATTGGAGGTTGAAAGCATTGATCAGGTAGAAAAAATACCTGGTGGGCTCAACGGCTTGGTTGTAGGGGAAGTAATAGCATGTACCTCACATCCTGATGCCGACAAACTCAAACTTACTAAAGTGGATGTAGGTACAGATGAGTTACTGTCAATAGTATGTGGTGCGCCAAATGTGGCTGCTGGCCTTAAAGTCATTGTTGCAACCATCAATACCACTCTCTATCCTTCATCTGGAGAGCCATTCAAGATTAAAAAATCAAAAATTAGAGGAGAAGTATCCGAAGGCATGCTTTGTGCCGAAGATGAAATTGGACTGGGTGAAAGTCATGACGGGCTGTTGATTTTGAACACAGATAAGCCCAATGGCACTCCTATCAAAGAACTTTTTGAATCTGGTGAAGATCATGTTTTCGAAATAGGATTAACACCGAACCGCGGCGATGCAACTTCCCATTTTGGTGTCGCTCGGGATCTCAAGGCCTTTTTCAATAGACCAATTCAAGTTCCGAATTCAAAAACCTTTGAAGTTAAGAATGATCGCCCGATAGAAGTTGTGGTGGAAAATACTCAGGCTTGTCCAAGATATTCAGGCGTGACTATCAGAGGGGTAAAAGTTGGTCCATCACCGGATTGGATGCAATGGAGATTGAAGGCCATTGGGCTCTCTCCTATCAATAACATTGTGGATATCACCAATTACGTATTGATGTCCTTAGGCCAGCCTATGCATGCATTCGATGCTGATGTGGTGGGATCTAAGATAATCGTAAAAACATTGGCAGGAGGAACCAAATTTAAGACCCTCGACGAAGCTGAAAGAACATTGCATGAAAATGATCTTATGATTTGCAATGATCAAGGCGGAATGTGTATAGCCGGAGTTTTTGGTGGTATAGATTCAGGTGTAAAAGACAACACGACCAGCATATTTTTAGAAAGCGCTTATTTTTCTGCTGATTGGGTACGTGCCACAGCCATGAGACATAGTTTGTCCACTGATGCTTCATTCAGATTTGAGCGCGGCACAGATCCTGAAATGACCATGCCAGCTTTACATATGGCTGTAGCATTGATTCTTGAAATAGCGGGCGGCACATTGGCTTCAGACTACATCGACATTTACCCAACCAAAATTAATCCAGTCGAAATCCCAACCACTTATCATAATTTTCATAGAATGATAGGTGAAAAACTTCCTGACGAAAAAATCATTTCCATCCTCAACCTTCTGGATATTGAAACTAAAAATATCACTGATTCAGCGTTCACAGCCATTGTGCCGCCATTCCGAAGTGAGGTGACACGAGAAGCAGATTTGGTAGAAGAAGTCTTAAGGATTTACGGATTCAATAACATACCGCTTGAAGAGACAATCTCAGCAGGTCATCTCGCATCATTCAATGAAAAAGAGCCTTATAAGCTACAGGAAAAAATATCGGATTTCTTAGCTGGAATTGGCTATTCAGAAATTCAAACCAATTCACTTACCAATCCTGAATATTTCAAAAACGTTCCAGTTGGAACTGGCCCGGTAGAAATATTAAATAAGTCAAGCGAAGAGCTGGGATATATGAAAACCACGCCGATCTATACAGGATTGGAATCGGTTCGTCACAATATCAACAGACGTCAAAAGAATCTTAAATTTTTCGAGTTTTCAAAAGTTTACGAAAAAGGTGAAAAATACAAAGAAACCGAATTACTCACTTTTTATCTGACAGGTGACCTAAACGAAGAAACCTGGAACACTCCAGCCAAGCCATCAACATTTCATCATTTACTTCAAACAGTAAATGCAGTATTGGGCGCTTTGAAAATCAATGAAACTGATGCGGATGAAATCAACGATGAGATTTTTGCATATGGGATGACAATCACCTTAAACAACTCTCCAATTGGTAAAATCGGTAAGTTGAATCCGAAAATCACAAAATATTTCGAAATCAATCAGGAAGTATTTTATGCAGAATTTTCATGGAAAAAACTAGTAAAAGCAGCACGTACCAAATATAAATTTGAGAGCCTATCCAAATATCCAGAAGTAAGAAGAGATCTTTCAATCGTGATTGATGATGCGGTTACTTTGAAGGAGATTAAAAAATTAGCTTTCAAGTCTGAAAAAAAATTATTAAATCGGGTAAATGTTTTTTCGGTATATAAAGGAGATAAATTAGAGGAAGGAAAAAAATCTTACGCAATAAGTTTTTATCTTCAAGACAAAGAAAAAACATTGGCAGATAAACAAATTGATAAAACCATGACTGGTTTCATCAATATTTTTGAAAGTGAAATTGGAGCATTAATCAGAAAATAAATGGGAAACGAGACTCTCAGAACAGAATTGAACAACCTTGAACGAAAGGTAAAAATACTTATTGGGGAACATTCAAACCTACAATCTGAAGTGTCGCGATTGAAATCTGACAATGAAAATCTGAAATCCAAATTGGATTCACACAATGCTCATTTATCAAACTTTCAAAATCAAGCTAAAATTAGTAAAATTGTAGAAAGCATGAGCGTCGAGGAGAGAGGAACGGCAGAGTTGAAGGAAGTGATTGATGACTATATTAAGGAAATAGATAAATGCATAGCTCATTTGGGTGAAGCGTAATACCGAATGACAGAATTATCAATAAAGCTGAAAATTGGGAACAGAGAGTATCCCATGAAAGTGAAGGCCGAGGATGAGGAAGGTATCAGAAAGGCAGGAAAAATGATCAATGAAAAGATCAAATCCTACAAAGACCAATTTGGTATAGATGACCATCAAGACCTGCTGGCAATGGTGGCGTTTGATTTTTTGGTAGATAAGATGAAAAAGGATGAAAAATCCGAATCTACCGATGAAGTAGCCCTAAACCAGATTCGCAATATCAGCCAATTGATCGGTCAGGCAATCTGATTCCCTTATTATAAGTCGGCACACCCCATTCTCTGCATGATCCATCCAGACATCATGCGCTAAACATATATATAAGCGAAAATGGATATTACCCTAGTTGCCATCATTGGCATTATCAGTATCGGCGTGGGTGTCGGTGTTGATCGTATCCTGCTCAAACGATCCCTTACAAAAAAGGTCGCAGAAGCTGAGGAGCAAAAAAGGCTCATTATCAAAGAAGCGGAAGTCACCGCAGAGAGCATAAAGAAAGATAGAATTTTAGAAGCAAAGGAGAAATTCCTGAAGCTAAAGACAGAGTTTGAAGAGGAGGCGAACAGAAAGAAAAATCTGATCATCACCAATGAAAACAAACTAAAACAACGTGAGTCTACCATCTCGAAACAGATAGAGCAGAACAAGCGTGTTGAAGCTGAGCTTGAGTCGATGAAAGAAAATGTGACCGCTCAACTCGAGATTGTGAAGCGCAGGAAAGAGGAGTTTGAAAAGCTGAAAAACCAGCAGATCATCATATTAGAAAAAGCCTCTAATCTCACAGCTGAAGAAGCGAAAAATCAGCTCGTTGAAACATTGAAAGATGAAGCCCGCACGGATGCTTCAGCACACATCAAGGACATCATGGAAGAGGCCAAAATGACCGCAACCAAAGAAGCCAAGAAGATTGTGTTGCAGACGATTCAGCGAACGGCAACAGAGCACGCCATTGAAAACTGTGTATCCGTCTTCAACATCGAAAGTGATGATATCAAAGGAAAAATCATCGGGCGAGAAGGTAGAAATATCCGAGCACTGGAAGCTGCCACAGGAGTTGAGATTATTGTTGATGACACACCAGAGGCGATCATCATTTCCGGTTTTGATCCGGTAAGACGTGAAGTAGCGAGACTTTCACTTCACCGATTGGTACAGGACGGACGAATTCATCCGGCGCGAATAGAAGAGATCGTAGCAAAAACCACCAAAAACATTGAGGAGGAAATAGTAGAAATTGGCGAGCGTACAGTGATTGATTTAGGTATTCATGGATTACATCCTGAGCTTATCAAGTATGTAGGCCGCATGAGATTTAGATCATCTTACGGTCAGAATTTACTTCAGCACTCACGAGAAGTGGCTAAGCTATGTGGTACGTTGGCATCAGAGCTTGGATTGAATGCTAAACTAGCAAAAAGAGCTGGATTGCTTCATGATATTGGTAAAGTATATCCTGATGAGCCAGATAAGCCACACGCAATCATAGGCATGGAACTGGCACAGAAATACAAGGAAAATGCCGAGGTAATCAATGCCATTGGTGCTCACCATGACGAAATAGAAATGACGTCAATGATATCTCCTATTGTGCAAGCTTGTGATGCTATCTCAGGTAGCCGACCAGGTGCACGACGTGAAATCATGGAGCAATACCTAAAAAGATTGAAGGAGCTGGAAAGTGTAGCCCTGAGCTTTGATGGTGTAAATAAATGTTATGCCATTCAGGCGGGACGTGAACTTCGTGTATTAGTCGATGCGGAAAATGTCACAGATGCTCAGGCTAGTGATATTTCATTCAATATTTCTCAGAAAATAGAAAAGGAAATGCAGTATCCTGGACAAATTAAAGTGACTGTAATCCGAGAAACTAGAGCGGTGGCATTTGCGAAGTAATCGTTCATCAACATTTCTCAAGAAGGCCTCAATGATTGATTGAGGCCTTTTTTGTTATGTATAAATTAGGATTTCTAACAGTATAAATTCATTACAAATTTGCCAAATCGTCCATAAAACTTAACCAATGATTGTTTAATAAATAAAAACGATTAAATTTCTCAAAGAAATTCAACTACTTTGAGCACTACAATCACATATAGTCTTGCTACATATGCCGGACCCTGGAATCAAACCAGCGCCGGACATTTATTGCGACGTGCCATGTTTGGCCCAAAATTGAGCGAAATCAGGCAAGCTGAACAACTTGGTTTGTCTGGAACTTTGGATTTATTGCTTGATGAAAACAGCACCCTGCCAGACCCACCGCTTAATTTCTATTTTACTGACGATCCAGAGACTCCAATTGGAACAACCTGGGTGGATAAACCTTATATCTCCGGCAAAGAATTTCCAAGGAAAAAATCTTATCGAGCCTGGTATCAGGGAGTGTTGCTAAACCAAACCATATCTGCCAGAGAAAAGATGTGCCTCTTTTGGTTAAATCATTTTGTATCCGAAATGGATAACATAGCCGATGCGCGCAGCACCTATGAAAACGCGAATCTATTTCGTGAAAATGCGTTTGGAAGCTTCCAGAAATTAGTGGAGGATGTGACAGTTTCCCACGCCATGCTTATTTACCTAAATGGTAACACAAATAAGAATGGCGCCCCAAATGAAAATTACGCGAGGGAATTGCTTGAATTATTTAGCATTGGTAAGGGACCATTGATTGCGGAAGGGAATTACACAAACTACACGGAACACGATATACAACAAGCCGCACGTGTGCTTTCTGGTTTTACAACTGCCAAGAATCCTTACAATGTGGTCAAATACACTTCATCCAGACATGACAAAGGGGAGAAAGTGTTTTCTGAAATATTTGGAAATAAAGCCATTATAAATGGTGAAGATCTCGAATACAAGGAATTGATTCAGATGATTTTTGATAAAGAAGAAACAGCCAAACACATCTGCAGAAAATTATACAGATGGTTTCTCTATTATGATATTAGTGATGAGGTGGAATTGAACATCATCACGCCCATGGCACAAAATTTACGAGAAAACAATTTTGTAATAAAGCCAGCATTAAGGCTACTGTTTGAAAGTGAACATTTTTTTGATCAAAATTTCGTCGGTGCTCAGATCAAAAGTCCCATAGATTTTAATATCGGGTTTGTACGTCAGCTTGAAGTGGATTTCCCATCTGAAAATGATCTCCTTCCTCTTTATAATCTTTGGTTTGAAATATTCAATTCGGAAAATATTCAGCTACAAAGTGTTTCAGATCCGCCAGATGTTGCCGGCTGGAAAGCCTATTATCAGGAGCCTTCCTTTTATCGTACATGGATTTCGGCGGTTACGCTGGGAGAAAGGGACGCATTCGTAAATAAACTGCTTTCATCCAATGGCATCAAAAAAAATGGAGTAGCCATCAAGGTGAACCCTTTTAAAATTTTGGATCAACTTGAAAATCCATCTGATCCCAATGAAGTAATCACCCAATTTACAGCCTTGTTGCTCCCTGTAACATTGAGTGAAGAGGCCAAAAACGTACTCAAAGAAGCACTGATTCCCGGATTGCCCGATTTCGAATGGACTTTGGAATACAGCAGCTACAAAAACGATCCAACCAACGCAGAAAAACAGCAGGCCGTGCAAGGCAAACTTCTGAATCTGTTGATCGCAATTAAAAATTTACCCGCTATCCAACTTGCGTGACCATGAACAGAAGAAACTTTATAAAAAAATCTGCTCTAAGTCTTCCACTGACTGTTGGTGGTTTTGAAGTAGCAGCAGCTTATGGAAGCAAGTGGAATTGGCTAAATGATCTCAACGGAGACAATGACAATGTTCTGGTACTGATTCAACTGAATGGTGGAAATGATGGCCTGAGCACTTTTGTGCCCATAGATCAATACAGCAAACTTTTCAACGCCAGACAAAATATCCTGATTCCTGAATCCAGCTTATTGACAATAGATGGTGTGGATGATTTGAAACTTCATCCCTCACTAAAAGAAATGCAATCGCTCTTTAATAAGGAAAAGATGGGAATCTTACAAAATGTGGGCTATCCCAATCCTAATAAATCTCATTTTCGATCAACGGATATATGGACCAGCGGGTCCGCATCTGATGTGATAGAAAACACAGGATGGTTGGGCCGATATCTTGGGAAAATCCACCCTGAGTTTCCTGAAAATTATCCAAATGAATCATTTCCTGATCCATTGGCTATTACGATCGACACATTGGTATCGAATACTTGTCAGGGTTCCAATGTGAATATGAGCTTTGCTATTGCAAATTTGAATAAGCTTTCTCAGCTTACGACTCAGGATAATCCCACCGAAATTCCGGATAATGCCTACGGCAATGAGCTAAAATTTATCATGCAGTCCATCGAGCAATCAAATGCGTATGGCGAAGTGATCAGTCAGGCGGCAGAAAAAGGAAACAATCTAAGTGAGCTTTATCCAGATTTCAAGCTGGCAGAACAGCTACGAGTAGTGGCCAGATTGATATCCGGTGGATTAAGATCCAAAATTTATATAGTCAAGCTTGGTGGCTTTGATACTCATGATGCACAGGTGGAGACCAACGATCCAATGACTGGCAGATATACAGCGCTTATGAATGAGCTATCGCAAAGTGTTGGCGCATTCATGGATGATATCAACAAATTGGGTGTTGGAGATCGGGTTGTGGCCATGACATTTTCAGAATTTGGCAGAAGAATCAAAGCCAACGACAGTTTGGGCACTGATCATGGCGAAGCTGCCCCAGTGATGGTCTTTGGAAATAAAGTAAACCCCACCATACACGGGGAAAACCCTGAAATTCCGGATGATGTCAGCTCACAAGACAACCTTGAGTGGAAAATAGATTTCAGGGCAGTCTATGGATCCTTGCTCATAGATTTGTTTGACATGAGCCAAACCGACGCAAGCAGTGTGGTAGGAACAGACTTTGAATATATCAAGTTGATTGGCAAGCCAATCTTCGAAAATGTATTGAGAACGCAGAATCTGCGTAATTTCAAATTGTCCCAAAATTACCCTAATCCAGTTCGTGACATCACCACAATTGATTTTTCAAGTCGCGGCATGCATGTAAGCCTGCAACTTTATGATATAAAGGGCAATATGATTATGCAAATTCTGGATCAGAACCTACCAAAAGGTATACACAGTCATGAAGTAGATCTTAGTACACTGCCCGCAGGGAATTATTTCTATAAGCTCAAGGAAGGTGATAAAACCCTCTCCAAAAAACTGGTTAAGTATTAAGCCTTGACAAGCCTTAAACTGCAAAAAGCTCTAGCTACATTTTGTGTAGCCACAGCTTTTGCATTTGAGGCAACCCTCCTCGAATATCAATCCTGCCTCATCCCCGCAACTTGGACATAGATGATCTTTACTCACCGTGCCTTTTGGCACAAAAGTCCTTAATGCCCGACAAACTCCATTTTTCCAGGTATTGATGTAGTCTTTATCAAAATTCAGATTGTCAATCAGGTGCACCACATCTACGAGCGGCATGCCATGTCTCAAAATACCAGAAATCAACTTGGCGTAGTTCCAATATTCTTGATTGAAGCTCCTCGATAGGCCTTCAATTGTTACATTATATCCCTGGCGATCCACAAATCGGAAGTCGTATCTGCTGGCATTCTTTTCATCCACATTTCGGATGATCCAGCCTTCTTTCACCCAGTTTGGCAAAGCAAAGGCATCTTCCGCCTGGCCAGTAAATATTTCGTAAGGCTTTTCATCAAGCAAGCCAATGAATGCAAGCCAATGTTCATGTTCATTTTGAAAACGAAGAATACTCGCCTTAAGCTCTACTGGTCTGGTTGGTGCTTTTGTTTCTACAAATGTTGGTTTCTGTTTCTCTTCACTACTAATCAATACTCCTGACCTTGAACCATCGCGATAAACCGTGATGCCTTTTAATCCAGCCTTCCATGCTGCCAAATATATTTTTCCAACCAAAGAAGTCGGAGTATCTCCTGGCAAATTGATAGTAGAGCTGATAGAATGTGTCACATATTTCTGAATGACTGATTGTATTTCAATGCGTCTTTTCCAATCAATCTCATTGGCTGTAGAGCCTTTGTATGGATTGGCATCAATAGGCTTGTTGGGGTACATTTCCATCCATAATTTGAGCTTGGCATGGTACACATCAAATTCCTCCCAGATATCTCCCATTTCATCCTTAAAATGGAAATCCGAATTTGCGGTTGGGGTGGCTATTTTTCTCCTTCGCTTATATGAAGTCATGAAGACTGGCTCAAGTCCTGATGAAGTCTGAGCCAAAAGACTCACCGTTCCCGTTGGCGCCACTGTGCTTATGGAAATATTTCTACGGCCATATTTCATCATGCGATCATAAGTCCGTGGCAAACTCTCTGATAGAAACTGCACAAATTCAGAGGTCTGCTCAATTTCTTTGTCGAATCCCTCGAAACTCCCACGTTCAATTGCCATATCTACTGAGCTGTCAAACTCAGCTTCACATTTTTTTCGCATGATTTTTTCGATAAGGGAAACCGCTTTTGCATCATCAAACTTCAATCCCATTGCGGCAAGTGTATCAGCAAGTGCGGTAAATCCAAGCCCTGTTCGTCGACCTTTCTTACCATTTTCCCAGAGCATCTTCCATGTTTCCCGCTCCACTAGTTTCACAGATTCATGCTCAGGATCTTCATCAATTTTCTTCAATATATTTTCGACAGATCGGAGCTCCAGATCTACCAAATCATCCATTAATCGCTGTGATTCATAGGTGACCTGATAAAATTTTTCAAAATCAAAACTGGCCTCTGAAGTAAATGCTCCATCCACAAAACTGAATAAATTGATGGCCATCAATCGGCAACTGTCCCCACCTTGCATGGCGATTTCCGAGCATGGATTGGTGGATTCATTCCGAAAATCAGGATAAACTGAAGAAGTAGAATAATGATGCTGACGATCCCAAAAAATAATGCCCGGCTCTCCTGTACCATGAGCACAATGAATAATTTTATTCCATAGATCTCGTGCAGAGACATCTCTTTTGACATCTGGATTCTGCACATCCAGCGGCCAGCGAAGAGTAAAAACACTGTTGGTTTCCACTGCTTTCATAAATTCATCTGAGAGACGTACAGAAATATTCGCCCCGGTAACTTTAGTCAAATCCTGCTTCACGGTAATGAAATATTCTATATCAGGATGAGCCACATCCATGGTCAACATCAGCGCACCTCTCCTGCCATTCTGACTCACCTCGCGCGTTGTGTTGCTAAATCGCTCCATGAAAGAAACTACTCCACTGGAAGTACCTGCAGCATTTTTTACAGAAGAGCCTTTAGGACGAAGCGTAGAGAGATCAAACCCAACACCACAGCGTCTTTTGCTCAACTGTGCCAACTGTTGATCTGTGTACATAATGCCTCCGTAAGAATCAACCGGCGCTTTGATCACCACACAATTGGATAGAGAAGCCACCACATAAGGATTGCCCAAAACAGACATGACACTACCCTGGGGAATCACATATTTGAAATCTTTGAAAAGCTTAAAAATCACCTCCTCTGTCAAAGGAGCACGTCTGGAACCATATGGAGAAAGCAACTGCAATTTTTCTTTACTCAAGGCTATGTATGCTGATTCGGCCTGATAAAATGCCCGAGACATGCGCCTGTGCATGTCTGTAGGTGAGAGCTCCGTATATCGACCTTGCCTATCCCGAATGCAATATTTATTGATCCAGGTAGTTGCAGCAAGTTCATCATTATCAAAATATTTTTTGGTTTCGATCAATACGTCCTCATAAGAAAAAGTGGAGGACACAGGTAGGCTTTGTGTGGTCA
>CAYGUA010000037.1:39905-46033 GCA_964353015.1 uncultured Marinoscillum sp.
TGTTTTTAGTTTTTAAAGCTAAGCCCACCCACCAGCTAAGGACATGATGCCTGTCAGACAAGAATCTGATTTAGTTTTTTAAGGTCAAAATCAGTTAAATCATTGGTGATTTTTATCATAAAAAAAGTCTTGATCAAAAAGACCAAGACTCAAAAAGTTTATTCATTTATTTCTAAAATCAATTGTCAATGGAACCGACGACACGTTTCATAAATCCATTCAATGCATCTTTTTGTGATGCACCACCTTTCACTTCTTTGCTCACCTCAAGGGCACCATATAGGTTTGAAAGCAATTCGCCCAAAACATCAAGCTCTTCATCTTTAAGTGAAGGCGATTCGGATAAATGCTCCAACAATTCGATTGTTTCGATTACCCAATCTTCATCATTGGTTTCTACAAATTCAAGGATGTGTTTAATTATTGGTAACTTCATCTAAGACGCTTTTGATTGTTTCTTCTTTATTTCCAGCTAATTGAGAGACAAGTTTCCCATTTTTAAAACCAGCAAATGTTGGTAGGTTTTTCACCTCAGCCAACCCTCTTGACATGGGTAGCTTCTCAGCATCAACGTATACAAATTTAACGTTCTCATTTTCTCCAGCCAACCTTTTAAACTTTGGCTTGGTCAAACGACAATTTCCACACCAGGTAGCGCCATACTGCACCATTACCATCTCATTGTCCTCTACTATTGTCTGTAAGTTATCTTCTGCTAATTCAATCATCACTTATAATTATTTAATGTTTTATTTATTTACGCGTGCAAAGATGAATAGATATTTATAGCCTAATTTTATGAAGCTATAACTTTTTCTTATGACATTAACTCAGCTCGAATATGCCCTATCCATCTTAAAAAATGGAAGTTTCAGCAAATCTGCAAGTAAGTTATCTCTTTCGCAACCAGCATTAAGCGCACAAATCCAAAAACTTGAAAATGAAATCGGTATCAAATTATTTGATCGGTCTGCTACCCCAATAGCTGCAACGGAGGATGGACAAGAATTTTTGTTACGTGCAGAAGTAATTGTGACTGGGGCTCAGAAACTGCGTGAATTTTCGGTTTCAAAAAACACAGATTTTAAAGGAGAACTTAAAATTGGGATCATACCCACGTTATCGCCTTTTCTGGTGCCTTTGTTCAGTAAATCTCTCAGTGCAGATTATCCCGATTTCAAACTTGATATTACGGAAGCTATCACCCAGGATGTGATCAAAAACGTGAGATCTGGTGAACTGGATGCCGGGATTATTTCCACACCAATAACCACATTTGGCATCCGATCAGAACCATTGTTTTACGAGAAATTTTATTTCTATTCATCCAAAGACCTCAATGGCATCACGTTACAGGTTGATGAAATCAATCTTCAGGATTTGTGGCTTTTAGAAGAGGGGAATTGTTTTCGTGATCAGGTCAATGATTTTTGTAAAATAAAATCTGGCCGCAAACACAAGCAGGTAGTTTATAGATGCAACTCCATCGATTCACTCATACGCATGGTCGATAATCATGGTGGTTTTACCATCTTACCAGAGCTGACTACCATCAGCCTCAATGAAGATCAGGAGCTCAATATTTCACCTATCGAAAAGAAAGCAAGGGAAATAGGTTTGATCACGCGCAATACAGCCGATAAGGAGCGATTTTTAGAAATATTGAAAAAATATATTTTGCAAAACATCCCAAAACACATGCTCTCAATGGAGGGATTAGAAGTTGTGGATCCGGCTATTGAATAACATCATAATCGCCTAAAAACAAAAACGGCTACCGGAAAACCGGTAGCCGAGTTGTTCAACTAATTAAAACTAAATTTACTCACCATAAAGTTTTTTGCCCGCCTCCTCGTATTTATCCTCAGGAGTCCACCACAATTTCATTTCTGCATTGGCAATTTTTCCGAGTGTATAAATGTATGCTCGCGAAAATTTGATCAAATAATCATAATCTAATGTGTTCGCCTCGTCAGTCGGCTGATGATAATATTTGTTGATTTCATCTGCATTTTCAACTACACCAGGACCATAAGAAATTGCTGGAATTCCCTTGGCAGCAAAACTTACATTGTCTGACCTGTCATAAAAATTTTCTTCCGGAAACATATCATCAATGGCTTCCAAACCGAACTTCTCTGCTCCTTCTATCAAGAAAGGTGTCACGTTAGTTCTGTTAAAACCAACGATGGTTACTTTGCTAATATCATCATATCCGCCAGTGTCTGTATTGAAGTTGAACACGGTGTTTTTAAGTGGAATCGTAGGATTTTCGGAATACCATTGGCTCCCCAACAAACCAACCTCCTCTGCATTGCATGCCAGAAAAGCGATTGATCTTTTTGGTGGATGCTGCGCAAAATACTTAGCTGTATTGAGCATGTTGGCAACACCAATTCCATTGTCACGTGCACCATTCCATATAGAATCCTCGCCTGCGAGAACTGGTTTTACACCCACATGATCAAAATGTGCAGATATCATGATGTAGTCATCCTTTAGTTTTGGATCAGTTCCTTCGATGTAGCCAACCACATTAGGCACTTTCACACGCTCTTGCGCTGAGCCTTTCACATTTATTGTGACAGACTGACCTTCCATTGATTTAAAATAATCCAATAATGCTCCTTCATCTACCAACCATATTGAATTGTATGCTTCTATTTCCTGACCGCCATCAAGGTCAAATCGATCACCAGACAGATAGTTAATCAACAATTTCCATGGTATGCGAGATGGCCTGTAAAGCTCCACCAATGCCAAGGCACCTTTGTCGCGAGCCATAGCTAGTTTTTTCTTGGTCAGTCCGTAAGAACTTCTTGATTTTCCACCGTCACCAGCTTTAGCAATGATAATTTTACCTTTTACATCTTTACCCTCAAAATCCTCCTCAAGACCAAAATTTAAATAAATGAGTTCTCCTGTGATCTTCGCATCAGTAGCTGTAATGAAAATCAAATCATCCCAAATATTGAAAAGGGAATCACCAACTGACAAAGTACCCACTTTTGGAGGTTGAGCTTTTACCAGAGAAACCTGTTGAAAATAGGTGTCAGAACCAGGCACTGGCTTTACTCCGTTTACTTTGAGTTGCTCCGCGATATATCTTGCGGCAATCAGATTTTCCTGCGTTCCAGTCATCCTTCCGCGCATTTCATCAGAAGCTAGAAAATAAATATGAGATTCCAGGTCTTCTTTTTTCACTTCATTAGTGACAGATTTCACCAATTTTTTCTGAGCCGTGGTTGCCATCATCGCAGACATCAGCGAAATCATCAAAAGTATTTTTTTCATCATTTTGTGTTAAACTAAAACAAACATAGATGAATGGATTCAATCCTTATTCATGATCTTTTTTCATTGGACATTTATTCTTTTAAATGGCATTTTACATGTAGCCATGAGGATATTTTGAAATGATTGGATTAACATTGAAATCACATTATTCAAGGCATATAGCTCAATCAAACCAATGAGACAATTTCTGATTTTGATCACATTAATTAATATCTCCTTTGGTTTGATCGGCAATGCACAGTCTCTTGATGAAGAGAAATGTATCCGCACTACACAACTTTATCACACCATCACCAATTATCACATCAATGAGCATTTGAGTAGCATTGAATTAAGCGAGCGAATAGTAAGCGAATTGATTCAGGGACTTGATTACTATGGTGTGTTTTTTACAAAAACTGATGTTGGTTTCATTAAGGATCAACAGCATAAAATTATTCTGGAACTGGTATTGGGTTCTTGCATAAGCGCCAATGACATCTTTGATTTATACAAGGAAAAAGTACTGCAATTTGACTCGGTGCTCAAAGCTGATGCCATGTGGGAGAATGATTTTTCCCAGCCCGATTCAATCATTCTTTTCGGATCATTAAACAAAATGGAGTATGTGGATAATGAAGCGCAGCTGATAAACAAAATCCGAAGACGCATTAAATATCTGACGCTGATAGATTATCAAACATCCCTTGATTCTATTAACGGCTCCTATGATGATTTCATTTCTAAAAAAGAAAAATTAACTGCCAACATCAGAGAAATGGAGGCCTGCCGAATATCGCAGCTTTTGGAATCAGATTCATCACTGGTGGAGTCGTTTATGGATGTTTATTTGAAAGCGATCGCAAGCAGCTTCGATCCACACACCAACTATTTATCTCTCAAGGAAATGAAGGAATTCGAGTTTTCTCTCAGCGAAGAAATCTTTTCTACAGGATTAGTCATAGATGAAGTGCGAAATGGTGTTTATATCATCGCTGGAAAAGTGCCGGGAAGCGCGGCTGCTGATATCGATGAGATCAGTGAAGGAGACGAAATCCTGAAGATTGAATACAACGACAAGGAGATGCATCCTGCTTGCATTGGGTCCATAGAACTGATGAATCTGCTCAATAACCCTACTCCTGAAGAAATTACACTCAGTCTTAAAAAGAGAAGTGGAAGTCTTGTGAAAGTCATCATCAAGAAGTCATTGATAGAAAATATCAGCAATGAAATTGGGTCATTGATACTTGAGGATGGGATAAGGGTGGGATATCTTTCGCTTCCTAGTTTTTATAGAAATATTGATGATCCGAACTCTAACAGCTCACAAGATATTGCCGAACAGATTGTCAAGTTTAATGATCGTGGCATTGATGGGTTGATACTTGATTTGAGATTTAATGGTGGAGGTTCTGTGCATGAAGCAGTAGAGTTGGCTGGGCTTTTTGTAAACAAAGGCCCTTTGATTCAGGAAATATCGAGAAACGAGCGCATCGTAATAAAGGATCAAAAAAAAGGCATGATTTACAATGGCAATCTCATTGTGATGGTGAATACCATGTCGGCTTCCGCTTCTGAAATGCTCGTTTCAATGCTCAGGGAGCATGATCGCGCGTTGATTTTGGGAAACCAAACCTTCGGTAAAGCTTCGGGTCAGCTGATGGGTCCACTCGCATATCCTATGACCAATCAGGAGTTTGGCGCATTAAAATTGACAGTCTTGAGGTATTACGATCTTAAAGGCACTACTTTTCAAAAGACCGGAATCAGACCTGATATTGTAATCCCTGATGGTTTCCCACCAGCTTTATTCAGTGAGACACTTTACGATTATTCTTTGGAAAACAACAAGCTGGACGAACAAGTAAAAGTCAAGTCATCCAAAACACAAATACCAAAAACTTCCTTACGCAAGAGCAGTGATTTGAGAATGTCCGACAATCCTATTTATCGCGAAATTCAACTTTTTTCGGATTCTATCGCTTTGGCCATGACCAATTCCAAAGTACTCCCATTGACTGTTGAGAAATTCCTGAAAGCTACGCACCTCAACGACTATGATTCTACAAAATACGACTATGCAATCGGTGACAACTTCAAGTTGGAAGTAGTCTCCGGCGTAACCCAATTCGGCACGGACACTGAAGATGAGTTGATCTATGCCGTGGGATCAGATGCTACCTTGCGTGAAGCGATCAATATCATGCGCGATTGGAAGTTGTTGAAAAATAATCCTTAACAACTGCAGCAACATTGCTACTCCCATTCTTTCTTGAAATCAATCCAATATTGACGGACTGTTTCTTTCATCTCTTTCCTTAAAAGTAAAATACCAATCAAGTTTGGTAAGGTCATCAATGCAATTGTGATATTGGCAAAAGTCCAGATGATGGTCGTATCAGCAAAGGCTGCAAAGAAAAATGCGATGACATAAACGATACGATAATAAATCACATATTTTGGCCCAACAAGATAAGTCACGGCCCTATCTCCATAATATGACCAGGAAATGGCGGTGCTAAACGCAAACATGATCAGTCCTATTGTGACGATATATTTTCCATAATCTCCGAAAAACCCTTCATTGAATGCCATGGTTGTTAATGGTGCACTATGTAGCAGCGATTTACCAGAAATTACCAACTCAGGATTATTTTCAGAAATACTACCTTCAACAATGTTGACCTTGCCGGAATAAGGACTGCCCGCTTGAGTGAATAATACATCTTCAGCAAATGATCTCGATGCAATGATGGTTTGACTACTGACTACTGATCCTTCCAACACATCAAGATCACCGGTATAAAGTGTTTCTTCTCCTTCATTTAGAATCAGGTCATGAACTCGTT
>CAYGUA010000038.1:0-45282 GCA_964353015.1 uncultured Marinoscillum sp.
TGCCCATACAAAAAGTGCTAATCATCCAATATCAGGATCATATGAAAGGGAAGTTTGATCCCTGGCAATAGCTGGATTGCTTCTAAGAAATCCCCAACTAATCCCAACAAAAAAGCCGGTCACTTTCGCAACCGGCTTTGATATTGTTTTTTAAGGTTTAAGGATCTCCCAAAAACCCAACTACTAAAATCCTAACCTCCTAAATTCCCAGATTCCTAAATCCCCAAACTCCTAAATCCCCAATTAGATATGAATCACTTCGCCATAAGCAGCGGCGGCAGCTTCCATTACGGCTTCTGACATGGTTGGGTGAGGATGTACCGATTTGATGATTTCATGGCCTGTAGTTTCCAGGTTTCTGGCCACTACCGCCTCAGCGATCATGTCAGTCACGCCAGCGCCAATCATGTGACAGCCGAGCCATTCGCCATATTTTGCGTCAAAGATCACTTTCACAAAACCGTCTTTTGCTCCGGAGGCACTTGCCTTACCAGATGCTGAGAATGGGAATTTTCCAACTTTGATTTCGTAACCAGCTTCTTTGGCTGCTTTTTCTGTCATGCCTACAGAGGCGATTTCAGGAGAGCAATAAGTACAACCTGGGATGTTGCCATAGTTCAATGGATGCACATCCATTCCTGAGATTTTTTCTACACAGATGATGCCTTCCGCTGAAGCTACATGCGCCAATGCAGGACCATGCACGATATCGCCAATTGCGTAAACGCCTTCTATGTTTGTTTTATAATAATCGTTGACAAGTATTTTGCCTTTGTCGTGTTTGATGCCCAATTCTTCAAGACCAATTCCCTCAAGATTTGTAGCCACACCTACTGCAGAAAGTACCACATCACATTCCAGATTTTCCTCACCTTTTGGCGTTTTCACTGTCACCTTGCAGCCCGCGCCTTTGGTGTCCACTTTGGTCACTTCGCTTGAAGTCATGATCTTGATGCCATTCTTCTTGAAGCTTCTTTCCAATGCTTTTGATACTTCTTCATCTTCCACAGGGACGATGTTTGGCAGAAACTCAACGATGGTTACTTCTGTACCTATGGAGTTGTAGAAATAAGCAAATTCAACACCGATCGCTCCCGAACCAACCACAACCATTTTTTTAGGTTGCTTGTCTAGCACCATCGCCTGTCTGTAGCCGATTATTTTTTTGCCGTCTATAGGAAGCGCAGGCAGCTCACGCGAACGTGCACCAGTCGCCAGGATGATGTTTTTGGCATCATACAAAGTTTTCTTACCAGCTTCGTCCGTTACCTCTACTTTTTTGTCTTTTGTCAGTTTACCAAATCCCTGAATCTGCTCGATGTTATTTTTCTTAAAGAGAAACTGAATTCCTTTGCTCATGCCAGCAGCCACATCACGGCTTCTTTTTACCATGGCACCAAAATCAGCTACTGGTTCCTTCACGCTGATCCCATAGTCGGCTGCATGTGAGATATATTCAAAAACCTGTGCGCTTTTAAGCAATGCTTTTGTAGGGATACAACCCCAGTTCAAACAAATACCTCCAAGCTCAGAGCGTTCCACAACTCCCACTTTCATTCCTAATTGCGAAGCACGAATTGCTGCGACATATCCACCAGGACCACTACCTATTACTATGAGATCAAAACTTGACATATTGAATTTGATTTTAAATGATGTTACTCCACGTAATTGTGTTACGGATTATTCTAAGCAGCGAAATTACTATGAGATAATAACTTATCGAATAGAAAATGAGTTTCATAGGCGGTTTTTTCAAAAAATCACCTATTCTGCTGTAAAATAAAAGGATAAATACTGGCATTATCGGTGCAAGCAGTCTGCCCAAATCATCGCGACTTGCTGGAATCACAAACCAGAAAAGCATGTATGAAGTGAAAATCAATACAGGGAAGTAGCATTGCTTTTGTTGGTTGCCAAATCTCAAAATCACAAATAAGAAGCCCGTCAATCCCAATAATGCCGCAAACCAATCCCGGGCAAATCCTGGCCAAAAGAAATAACCCAGCTCCGAAAAAGTGAGTATCATGGATTTTTGTATGTTCAATTGAGGGATCAGTTCCTGTAATGCAAATTGATTACCGAGCACAAATAGCTGATGAACATTCCAAATCACATTACCCAGCGAAGCGATGACCAGCACGATGAAGTACCATTTCAAACTTTATTCTTTGAACAGATAAAATCCAGCGATAAAGAATCCAGGCAATAAAAACACACCTGCATTTCTTGTGAGCAGACCGGCTCCAAGTGAAAGGCCAAATGCGATCAAATATTTCAATTGTAATTGTTGCTGATATTGTAATAAACAGAAAACCGCTGTACCGAAAAATACCATGAACAAAAGCTCACTCCATACATACACGGCCACCATTAATATCATCGTGTTTAGACCGAGTAATGTAGCGTAGAAGATCAAGCCCGGTGCTGATCCGAGCAGTCGTTTGCCGATTTTCACCCAGATATATTGATGATAAATGAGCAGGAAAAGATTCAACAAAATCACATATTTCGGAAATCCGACAGCTGGCAACAAAAAGACCACAAAAAGTGGCGGCCAATAGATCATCGGTTGGCCGGATGAATCTTGAAGCAAGCCATGATTCCACAGATTTTTGGCAAAATCCAGATAGCCTTCTGAGTCGGGAGAATGCAGGTTGCCATCCCAACAGCAGAAGAGATAAAAAAGGACAATGGGCAGGATTGCAACAATATAGTTGCGATATATTTTCATCAAATGGTATAGTTTTACCGACCAGTTCGGTAAATCTATTAAATGAACTTATATAACCCTATGAAGTTACTTGAAGGAAAAACAGCCCTGATCACAGGCGCATCAAAAGGAATAGGCAGAGCCGTGGCGATAAAATACGCCGAAGAAGGCGCCAATGTGGCTTTTACTTATTTATCCAGTGTAGAAAAAGGTGAGGCACTTGCTGCTGAGCTTGAGGCATTTGGTGTAAAAGCCAAAGGATATCGCTCTGATGCTTCTGATTTTGCTGCTGCTGGTCAGTTGATTGAATCTGTCGTTGCAGATTTTGGTCAGCTGGATATTCTGGTAAACAATGCGGGCATCACCCGTGATAATTTGCTGCTTCGAATGTCTGAAGAAATGTGGGATGAGATCATGCAGGTAAATCTTAAATCTTGTTTCAACACGGTGAAAGCTTCAGCAAGAACCTTCATGAAACAAAAAAGTGGCTCAATCATCAACATGTCGTCGGTAGTGGGATTGAAAGGAAATGCGGGTCAGTCAAATTATGCTGCTTCTAAGGCCGGCATCATTGGTTTTACCAAATCGATCGCATTGGAGCTTGGATCAAGAGGAATCAGATGCAATGCAGTAGCTCCTGGATTTATAGAGACAGAAATGACAGATGCCCTGGATGAAAAAGTAGTTCAAAGCTGGAGAGATGCTATTCCGCTTAGAAGAGGAGGTCAGCCGGAAGATGTGGCCAATGCCTGCGTTTTTCTTGGTTCTGATTTGTCTGCTTACATTACAGGCCAAACCATCCAGGTGGATGGCGGAATGCTCACCTGATCAAAATAACATAGACTTGATAAGGCCGTTTACTTCGCATGTGTGTTGAAAACGGCTTCTTTATTTAATTGAATGAAAAATAGTTGGTATTCATTTGACGTACCTTTTGGTTGGGTAGCCCTGGCACTTCTCGCAGGTGCTGGGCTGGCGTTTATACTTTATTCCAAAAAACAGGTACCCTGGTCTCGCAATGTCAGTCTGATGTTGGGTGCCTTGCGGATGATGTCACTTTTTCTCATCGCCTTGCTTCTGCTCAATCCTTTGCTCATGCTTTCTGTCAATCATACCGACAGGCCAATTGTCGTTCTGGCGCTGGACAATTCTGAGTCCATTGCACTGCGAAGCAGCAATGAAGATTTGGATGAAATTAAAAATTGGTTTGCTTCCACATACGAGCGGCTTTCTTCTGATTATGAAGTTGGATTCAAATCCCTACAACCAGCTGAGATTGACACCATCAGTTTCAACAGCAAAACCACCAATTTGGGAACCTTGCTTCAGGACATTGAAATCAGCTATGAAGGTGGAAATGTGACGGGTGTCGTGCTTGCCAGTGATGGCATCATCAACGAAGGATCATTGCCGCAATACCAAAATTTCAGCTATCCTGTATATACGCTCGGACTGGGTGATACCATCGCTCCGAAAGACATTTCTATCAGTGAAGTGCGCAACAATAAAATAGCTTATCAGGGAAACAAATTTCCAATTCGAGTTGAACTACAACAAAAAGGATATGACGGCTCCAATGTAAACCTTTCCATATCAGAAAAGGGGAAAATCCTGGATCAGAAAACCATAACATTTTCCAAATCCAATCACGTGCTCGACTTTAATCTTGATGCCACAGATGCAGGTCTAAAACATCTGGTCATTAATCTGACTCAACTTGAAGGTGAATCTTCTTTTGCAAATAATAAAAAAGACATTTATATCAATGTGATTGAGGGAAAAGAGAAAATCCTCATTGTGGCGCCTGCTCCTCATCCAGACATCAGTGCCATCAGGAAAGTGCTGGCTAGCTCTGCGAATTATGAAACCGAACTATACATACCCGGAGTGTCAGAAAAGAAATTGGAGAAAAAATATGATGTGCTCATCGAGCACAATGCTTTTTCTGGAAAAAAATATCCTGAAGTAGAAACGTCAGGAACGTGGTACATTTTGGGGAGCAAATCCCTTCCAAGACTCAACCAATCTTTGATGTATTTCAATATTCAGCAGCGAGGCAGACAGACCGACAATGTGCGTCCTGGCCTGGTGACTACATTTTCAAAATTCAAATTAAAAGATGACTTCCTTGATCGTTTTGAAAACTATCCACCATTGAATGTGCCGTTTGGAGAATACGGTTTGAGTGGTCCGGTTGATATTTTGCTCACGCAAAAAGTAGGTTCCATTGACACAGGAAAGCCGCTCATGTTTTATTATGATGACGGCATCATCAAAAACGCTGTAACTGTGGGGAGCGGGCTGTGGCAATGGCGATTGCAAGAGGCCGGGCTCAAGGACAGATCTGATCTGTTTGATGAGTTGGTGCTTAAAACGATCCAATACCTCAGCATTAAGTCGAACAAAAAACAATTTGTGGTGAAGCCAAGGCTATCCGCTTTTAATGAAAATGATCGTGTTTTTATTGATACTGAAGTGTACAATGAGATCTACGAAAGAAGCTATGGAAATACGATTGAGCTGAAACTCACAGATGAATCCGGGAAGGTCAATATCGTTGAGCTGGTAGATAGTGAAGTCACTTCTTCATTTAATCTTGGCAGGATGGAGCAGGGAGTGTATCAATATGTAGCCACCACGAAAACTGGCAATAAGACATTGACTGAAAAAGGTGAATTTGTGGTAAATCAGACACAAATCGAAAGTTTAAACCTGCAAGCGAATCATCAGATACTCAGACAAATCTCGCAGAAATCCGGAGGTAGTTATTTCCCTTTTTCTGAAAAAGCACAATTGGCGGCTCAGCTGGAAAATGCCAATTTCAAGAGTTTGATCCGCACCGAAGAGCAGATGTTTCCTTTGATCAACAGCCTATGGGTGATTTGGGTAATCATCTTTTTCCTTACGCTGGAATGGTTTTTCAGGAAATATTTGGGAGCGTTTTAAAGGGATTTAAATAGTTTAGGCTTTTATTATTTGTTGAAATTCAGACCTGTAGCCCCTATATTTGAAATTTCACTGCTACTTATTACCTCATATGCGATTCCAACCTACTGGATTTATTTTAATTCTATTTCTTTTTGTTGCCTCACACTTTACAGCAAATGCTCAATTCGATCGAACCATCGTTCGATTTAATCCGAGTGTTGGATTTTTCAATTCAAATTTTAGTTACACTACCGATATTAAACTTAATGTCCTTGATGTGAAAAAACGAACCTTAGACGAAATATCAAAATCAGGGATGGGTTATTAACTTGATTTGGCTTACCAATCGAGAAATAAGGTTTTGACTGGGGTAATCATTAATCGCTATGAAGGAAAGATAGATGCTACTTCAAAATATCAGTTTACTGGCCTTTTTGGTACGATTGGTTATGAAATAGATCTTTCCAGAAGAGGGAAGTTTAAAATTGTTCCTTCAGCAGGTATTGGTCCACAGTTCTACAAACAATTTGAGAATAAAGAAAAGTATGATTCTCAAACTAATTTCATACAAGTGAGATACAAGCTATTAGTGGATAGTAAACTGCATAAAAATCTGTACCTGTCTGGCGGTTATCAATACAGCCACAAACCAATATTAGCCAAAAAGAAAGATATGAACGCATCAGAATGGACAGTGGGATTGTGCTACTATGTGAAAAATAAGAGTGTGCTTCGGTAGCTATTGGGATGATGTTGGATGAAAGAATTTATTCTTGATTGGTTCGTAGATCTCTTAATATAAATGCTGCTTCTCTTTCAACTCTGAAAATATTGAAATCAGTAAAATCAAACTCAATCTAAAACGCAATGGTGTATATTTAAATCAACCATAAGCATCACACCCCATGCGAAATACCCTAATTTTCATTCTGTTTGGTTTCCTTCTCATATCTACCAGGAAGGCACACGCACAAGAAAATCCCTTAAATTTTTCTGCCTATCTGGATGGATATTATGTTTATGATTTGAGTCATCCACTTGTGAATCAGCGTTTGTATGTGACACAATATGATCGGCACAACGAGTTTAATCTCAACCACGCCTGGATCATGGCAAGTTATCAAAAGGATAAAATTCGCTCAGAACTTGCTTTGCAGCTGGGGACCTATCCCATCAATAATTACAGTGGAGAGCCGGACCAGTTTTATCGCATGATCCATAGAGCAAATCTGGGCTATCAAATTTCAGAAAACAGCTGGCTGGATTTTGGTGTGATGGGTGGGCATTTTGGCTATGAGAGCGTTTTGGCGATTGATCGCGAGTTGTTATCACCTGCTTTGGCTACAGAATACACGCCCTATTATCAGATGGGAATGCAATACTCATGGGATGTGAGCCAAGCAACTGCATTACGCTTTGTGTTATTGAACGGCTGGCAAAACATGGCAGAAACCAATAACCACAAATCTGTGGGCATGGCAGTGGATCAAAAAATAGGAGAGGATTTATTGATTAGTTATGGCAATTATTATGGCAATGAACGACCCATGATTGGTGCTGATCTTATGCGTTTTCACAACAATCTGGTCATAAATTATGCTCCCGGCAATAAAGTTTCCCTTACGGGAATAATAGATTACACCAGGCAAGATTCTGTGAGCAACCTTAAGGAGACGCTATTTCTGACAGCTATAATCAGTGATCAGATCATGGAAAAGGTAAGGATCGCCGGGCGATACGAATATGTAAAGGACAATGACAGATTATTAATCAATGCCAGTGAGGCATCATTTGATATGCACGTAATTAGTCTGGCGTGTGAATTCACACCGCAACAAAATGTATCTCTGAAATTGGAACCGAAACTATATCGTGGAACAAATCGAAATTTTATTGGTCAGGATGGATCGGGTCCTTCCACCATCGCGCTAAATGCGGGCATTGCCGTCCTACTGGATTGAGGTTACCAGTTGTCGTCTAGCTTTTCCAGGGCTGATTTTCTTTCATTGAAGCTTTTCTGGAAATCGCTAAAACTTTCTGCCGTCATCAAGTTGGATAATTTATTTAAGGCAGGCTGAGCATATGCTGACAATCTCACTTCCAACGCAGCAAAAGCGTAGGCTTTTAGCAATCCGATATTGTCAGGATTGAGATCAATGGCATCCACAAGCAGGTCGTACGAACGTTGAAGATCATCCTTTTGGATGTATTTGGCTACAGCCAGAACAAAAGGAGAATTAAGTGCATTTTTATTGGCTAAATCATGTAAACTGCTTGTCCTGACCGAATCAACCTGATTAAGAGCCAAAGCAATCGGGCTTTTACCACTTAAGCCAAGATTCTTGTTCAGAGCTATAATTCCTAGATATTCCTCGTAATCTGATGGTTCAAGTGCAGGTTTGAAAATCGAAAAATAAGTTGCCAGCTGCTCATAAGATTCTGATTTGAGCAGTTCGGTTGATATTTTATTCCAAAACGTTTTTACATAATATGTTGATTGCGAAGCAACCAGACTGCTGATTTCTGCAGGAGAATAGTCACTGTATTTATAATATGCATGAATCGCTCTTTGATCAGCGGTTAGGCTTGTTCTGATTCCTGTGAGGATCGACGTAAACTGATCAGCCAACGCGCTTTTGGTGGTATCCGTTTGAGCGATATTTTGCAGCCAGTTGATTGCCTGCTCAAAGTCGCCCGATTCCAGCAGGGCCACTGCCTTATTCATTTGAGCATCAATATTTCCCAGTTCAATTGCCCGACTGAAGAAATCATGTGCCAGATCAGGGGCATTTTGCTCCAGACAAATCAACCCAAGCTCATTCAGATATTTGGCTTGATCTTCAGTTTTGGCTTGATATTGCAGCTGATCCAATTTTCTTATTGCCAGATTGATGTTGCCATTTTGATAGGTGGAAAGCGCCAAAGCATGTACACTATGCTCATAAAGTGATTCATCCATCGGGCTCATAGTGGCTTCATTGAGCAGTTGATTCGCTTCAATATCGTTGAAATACCACGCACTGTTGATCAGAAAAGTATTGCGATGAAGCGGGTATGAAAGATTTACATTTTCTGGGGTAAATGCTATCGGCAACTCCTGATTCAAGCTGATGGCGTTTGCTAGCACGTTGGTTTTGACCGCAAGATTTCCGTTGTTATAATCTTCAGTTAGGTCTTCTCCCATGCCGATTTTCAGGAGATTCACCGTATTGGCGTGATTCCATTCGCCACGCTCATCTGCCTGACGAAAATAGCTTCCCGCTTTTTCATATTTTCCTAAATCCGTATAGATCAGTCCCAGATTATTCAGCAAGGCATTATTGCCTGGAAACAAACGTAAACCAGATTCCAATGAAACCAGCGATGGTGTCACTTCATTAAGTAAACCGAAAGTGCTGGATTGATTGATGAAACTTTGAGGTGTGGGAAAGCGCAATGCCGCCCGACCAAATTGAAAATTGGCGTCTTTAATTTTTCCTTTTTGAAGATTGCGATAGCCTATTTTATAATGTGTAAAATGATTATCGTATCCATATACACTTGCTTCGAAATAATATTCATCAGCCAAAGCATTTTCACGCATCAGCTCTGCTTGTTCACCCAGATAGTTGTAATGTCCAGCACGAAAAAGCTTGAATGGTTCCTTATCAGCGAGAAAGAAAAAGGCAACCACTGCAATCAAGCCACCAATCCGAGCAGTGACGTATGGCAGGTTTTGTTCCTTGTAAGCCACTTTATAAATCTGGAGACCTTTGATCAATGGATTTACAAAATTGGCAATGATGTAAAAGAAAAAGAATGCACCAAATCCGAGATGGGCATAAATGATGAAATAATGGAATCCTTCGAAGACGGGATCATTTCCTCGCGCAAAGGCCAAAGCGAGATAGCTGAATATTGTCAAACCGATCGCAGCAAGCATTTGCAACGCATGGTTTTCTGTAAAGAGATTTTGATAAAGTTCACGTTTGTATTTCAGGCTCCAGATCACCACAGCTGACGAGATGATCAGCAATACATAAGGATCAAAAAAAGGCAATTCCATTTTGATCAAACCTGATTTTTTGCCATAGGCTAAACCTACATATCCAAGGTAAATCAATGAAAAAACAGAGAAATGTTTTTCATTGTGTTCTCCACCTCTGCTTTTGGTGATCAGGTACAAAATCCCAAAAACGTTTTCTTCTGCCACGATCAGTAAGAACAAAAGCATGAGCACAATCATGCTGAAATAAAGCCCAATATTGAGTTGCTCTTGAAGTTGCATCGGATCAACTCCAGAAAATAAAATCACTCCCGCTGAAATCAAGATGAACACCAAAATGCGAACCCAGAAGCTTACATATTTGGCGAAAGCCTGAAAAATATAAGCAGGTGCAATGAATAGCGCGATTAAAATGACATTTCCCCAAAATGAAAACTGACTAAATCCGAAAATGCCAACCTCAGACAAGTGCAGGTTGATAATCATGAAAATAAACAGACCCGCAACACCAGTAAACCATATTCTGGACAGATAAGTGGACAGGCTGAGCAGCAGGCAGATTCCAAGCCATGTCAATGCCAGGAATATTCCATCTCTGGTCAGGTGTCGCTCGATAGGTCCAGCGCTGAATGACTCAGTCAAAGAATAAAAATCGCCACTTAACGAAAATTGAAATGGTCCTTTTTGGAAATCGTGTGCCGAAAATGTGGAGGGCTCGGCATGGGTCGTTACTTTCCAGTCGATGGAGCTGTCCGCTCCTGCCCAATAAAAATAGGCCATCACAACGATGATGGCCGCATACAATATGATTAGAAAATTTGAGAGGAATTTGTCGCCTTTCATTTTTGATTATTCCAGCACCTTTGGCACTTTGAAATAGTCGCCTTCACGATCTGGTGCATTTCTTAACCCTCGTTCCTGAGTCAATGGCTCCACTATTTTATCCTCACGGAATGCATTTACTTCGAACGACATATTGGATAATGGTTCAATTCCATCCGTATCAAGCTCATTGAGTTTATCCACCCAATCCAGGATTTCTTCCAGATCTTTTTTCATCTGCTCTTCTTTGGACGGATCCAGTTCAAGACGTGCCAGATGCGCAATTTTTTGTAAGGTTTCCTTGTCAATGTTCATACCGAAACTAGGCTTGTATCAAAGATTTGCCACAATATTAGCTAACAGAACCGACATTTTCAGGATGATGCCCGAGTAGTTCATCTTCAATCACTTTTTTGGTGGCTTCCTTCAGCGCTTCAATATCATGATTGTGGTCGGCAGGGTAAATCGGCGCATGCACGATGACTCTGCATTTTTGTGGTCGGAAAAGATAAGACTCGTCATCAGGCAATATTTTGAAATTGTCCGGCATGGTCACAGGCACGATGGCTACATTTTCCTCTACAGCTAATCGAAATGCGCCATCCCGAAAATTAACCATGTGAGGAGGGTTTTTTGTAACGATTCCTCCTTCCGGGAAAAATGTAATGTTGAATCCGTTTTTGATAACATTACGGCTTTTTTGCAAGCTTTCGGCACGACTTTTCACATTGCTGCGATCCACCGTGATGTGGAGTTTGCTAAACATGTAACCAAAAATCGGCACACGTTTGATGGAGCTTTTTCCGATAAACTTGAATGGCACAGGCAAGCCAGCAATCACAGGAATGTCGATATATGAAAAGTGATTGGCACAGAAAATATAATTCTGACCCATTCGCAATTTTTCTTCGTAGTGGAATTTCACCGGAATAAATACAAGCTTGAA
The DNA here is from genome assembly GCA_964353015.1 of uncultured Marinoscillum sp. Lineage (GTDB taxonomy): Bacteria > Bacteroidota > Bacteroidia > Cytophagales > Cyclobacteriaceae > JAMZMI01. The sequence goes on from CAYGUA010000038.1 coordinate 11,395, forward strand.
AAAGATCCAGGACCAGAAGCTATTGACTTTCAGGGCTGCATTTTCCAGCTTTTTGAACTGAGCCAAAATCAATATCACAGGGATGATCATTATGAAGGCCACAATAAAAATGATGTAGAAATAAATAGAGTATAAACGGAGCAAAATTTTCATTGGAACATCTTTCTCATTCAGTATATTATAAAATTCAGATTTTTATGATTGGGTTTCATGGGTCAAACCAAATATGAATGTATGTCAAATCTAAGTACAATGGCTAAATTACGCATCTAAATCATTGGCAGGTGGCCTCAAAAAGGGAATCAAAAAGTTTCAGTATATACAATAGCCAGACTGGTTTCAAATGGGTAGTGCTTGCCATATCTGTGATTATCAGTGCTGGTTCGGTGATTTATACCAATACACTTGTTAAAAAGATCAGGGAGCGGGAAAAAAAGCAGATAGATCTTTATGCGAGTACACTCGAATATTTGGCCAATGAAAATGATGCTGTCAATTTGGTGTTGATTCTGGAGCGGGTGATTCAGGCAAATACCACCATCCCTGTAATACTTACAGACCAAAATGGAAATCCGGAGTTTTACAGAAATCTTCCTAAGGCGGATAAAATAGAAGAGCAAAAAACCCGAAGATCTTATCTTGTTGATGAAATCAGTAAAATGAAATCAGAACGTGAGCCGATTATCGTGACGCTCAATGACAGTGAAAACCATGTTTACGGCTACAAATACATTTATTATCGCAATTCGTCGCTCCTGATTCAGCTGAAATATTATCCTTATGTGCAGCTGTCAATCATTGCAATTTTTGGGTTAATCACTTTCGCCGTTTTTAATTATTCCAGAACATCTGAGCAAAACAGGGTTTGGGTAGGTTTGGCCAAAGAAACGGCTCATCAGTTGGGCACGCCGCTTTCATCTTTGATGGCGTGGGTAGAGTATTTTAAAATGACTTATCCGAAGGATGTTGAGATTTTTGAAGAGCTAAACAAAGATGTAGATCGACTCAGTATGATCACAGAGCGATTTTCCAATATTGGAAGCTCGCCTCAGCTCAAGAGTGAAAATGTGTACAAAAGGGTAATTGAAGTAGCGAGCTATTTAGAGAGAAGGATTTCTACCAAAGTATCAATGGAAATAGAAATTTTTCCAAATCAGGAAATACAGGCGCAAATGAACGGATCTCTTTTTGCCTGGGTGATAGAAAATATCATCAAAAATGCCGTTGATGCGATGGAAGGAAAAGGTCAGATCAAAATAAAAATTCTTCGAGCCAATGAAGGCAATGTAGCCATAGACATCAGTGATACAGGCAAGGGGATTTCCAAATCAAATCTCAATCAGGTCTTTAAACCCGGGTTTACGACTAAAAAACGAGGTTGGGGACTTGGTTTGGCTTTGACCAAGAGAATTGTTGAAAATTACCATGGAGGCAGAATTTTCATCAAATCCAGTGAGATCAACAAAGGCACAACTTTTCGCATTTTATTAAAAGCGTGATTTTCTCTAATGAAGTTTTCTCTTAAACAGATTTAGTTTAATTTCGCACTCGATTCGAATAATAGTTTCTTTAAATCAAAAAACATGGCTAATAAAGGCAAAATCACCCAGGTAATCGGACCTGTTGTTGACGTAACATTCGATGCAGAAGGATCGAAACTTCCAAGAATCCTGGATGCACTTCAGGTTGTAAAGCTTGACGGAACCAAAGTTGTTCTTGAAGTACAGCAGCACCTGGGCGAAGAAGCAGTGAGAACTATCGCGATGGACGCGACAGACGGAATGATGAGAGGAATGGATGTAGAAGATCTTGGATCTCCTATTTCAATGCCAATCGGTGATGATATCAAAGGTCGTTTGTTCAACGTAGTTGGTCAGGCTATTGATGGCATGCCACAGCCAGAAGGAAAGAAAAGATTGCCTATTCACAGAAGTGCTCCACGTTTCGAAGACTTGTCTACGTCAACTGAAGTGCTTTATACTGGTATCAAAGTAATCGACTTGATTGAGCCTTATGCCAAAGGAGGAAAGATTGGTTTGTTTGGTGGAGCTGGTGTTGGTAAAACGGTATTGATTCAGGAATTGATCAACAACATCGCCAAAGCTTATTCAGGTCTATCTGTATTTGCAGGTGTAGGTGAGAGAACAAGAGAAGGAAATGACTTACTTCGTGAAATGATTGAGGCTGGAATCGTAAACTACGGTGAAGGATTTAAGCATTCGATGGAAGAAGGAGGATGGGATCTTTCTAAAGTAACTACTACCGATTTATTAGAATCAAAAGCAACATTCGTATTCGGACAAATGAATGAGCCTCCTGGGGCACGTGCTCGTGTTGCACTTTCAGGATTGACAATTGCTGAATATTTCCGTGATGGAGATGGAACAGGACAAGGAAAAGACATCCTTTTCTTCGTTGATAATATATTCAGATTCACTCAGGCTGGTTCTGAGGTATCTGCTCTTCTTGGTCGTATGCCATCAGCGGTAGGTTATCAGCCTACATTGGCTACTGAGATGGGTCTGATGCAGGAAAGAATTACTTCTACTAAAAATGGATCAATCACATCAGTACAGGCCGTATATGTACCTGCGGATGACTTGACTGACCCGGCTCCTGCCACTACATTCTCTCACTTGGATGCTACTACAGTACTTTCAAGAAAAATTGCTGAGCTTGGTATTTATCCTGCTGTGGATCCCTTGGATTCAACTTCAAGAATTTTGAGTGCAGATGTATTGGGTGCTGAGCATTATGATTGTGCTCAGAGAGTGAAAGAATTACTTCAGAGATACAAAGAACTTCAGGATATCATCGCCATCCTTGGTATGGACGAACTTTCTGATGAAGATAAATTGGTTGTGCACAGAGCCAGAAGGGTTCAGAGATTCTTATCTCAGCCGTTCCACGTGGCAGAAGCTTTCACAGGTTTGAAAGGTGTGCTTGTGGATATCAAGGATACGATCAGAGGATTTACAGAAATCATGGACGGAATGCATGATGAGCTTCCTGAAGCTGCTTTCAACTTGGTTGGAACAATCGAAGAAGCCACTGCAAAAGGTCAGAAATTGATGGCTGAAGCCAACGCATAAGCGTAGCGACAGTTATTAATTGAAGTAATTAATATTTCATAGCAACTTCAGACCACCGTGGTGAACCTGGAGACAGAAACAAAGAATTATGTTTTTAGAAATAGTTACACCGGACGAAAAAATATTTGAAGGTGAGGTGCAGAGTGCCACTTTCCCAGGCAGTGATGGTTCCTTTCAGGTATTGAACAACCATGCTCCATTGATTTCTACTTTAGGTAAAGGTGATATCAAAATGGAAAAGGAAGTTGAAAAGCGCACAGAATGGATCACATTCGTTGTGGATGGAGGCATAGTGGAAGTTCTGAATAATAAGGTAACCGTACTTGCAGAAAAGATAAAGGCAGATTAAAATCTGCTTGTCAAAATAAAATTGAAACCGTCGCATTTGTTTGTGACGGTTTTTTTGTGGGTTTAACTTAAAACAGTTTTGTAATGCGATATGTACTATGATTTTTCCAGATCAAATATTTCACGCATTCGCTTGGCTTGCCGAGCGATTGATATTTTTGAAGTCTTAGGCTTGAATGAGCTAAACTGATTTGAGGTGATCGATTTGGAGGAAAGGAATGTATGCAAGGTTCCTAACATAGGCTTCACTAGGCAAAAGCCGAGCGAGTACAGTGCTCAAGGGTTATTAATTTCTTTTTCTAAATTTATAGAAATCTTAAAAGCCATGGCAACTATTGATCAAACGTATTTTTTACAGGATATCGATCCTGTGGAGGTCTATGAAGCTTACATGAGTAGCAGCAAACATTCAGCCTTTACCGGTTCAGTTTGTAAATTATCCAAAAAGATAGGTGGCGCATGCACCATGTTTGATGGTTACATTCTGGCTACAAATTTGGAACTAGAACCCGGTAAGCTTATCGTTCAATCCTGGGTAGCCATGGAAGATGAGTGGCCGGAAGGATATGTTTCCATCATTAAAATAGCTTTGACTTCTAAGGAAAATGGAACGCTAATTACCTTTACACATTCGGATGTTCCTGAAGCTTTGAATGACTCATTAGCAAAAGCCTGGTATGAATATTATTGGGAGCCGCTGGAAAGTTATTTTGGATAAACCATTTTCACTAAAGCACATCCCTTAGTTCTTCATGTTTGCCAAAAGTGGCTCTTGCAAATGGGCAAAGGGGAATGATGCTGATACTTTTTTCCCTGGCAAAATCTACAGCCTTTCTGACCATTGCCTCACCAACTCCTTTTCCCCTGAGTGAATCATTGACTTCAGTATGATCGATGATGATCCGATCTGTTCCAGCCCATGAATAGGTCATTTCGGCTAAGATTTTCCCATCTTCTTTGTAGAAAAACCTGCCTTTGTTCTCGTTATTTTCTTGTTGTATTTCCATCTTGAATTTCAAACCTTCAAAAGAATAAACAAGTTCCGACGAAACTAAGACAATCTATCCGACATCACATTGTACAGTGGATCTTCGATGATATTCACGTCTATGATCTCTTCAGCATTTTTAAGAAGTCTTCTACAGTCGCCGCTCAGATGCTTCAAGTGAATTTTTTTGCCTTCAGCAGCATATCGCTCTGTAAGTTTATTTAGCGCTTCTATGCCGGACATATCTGCTACACGACTTTCCGCAAAGTCAATGATCACTTCATCGGGATCATTTTTTATTTCAAATTTTTCATTGAAAGCCGTCACCGAGCCAAAGAAAAGTGGCCCAAAAATCTCATAATGTTTCACGCCATTTTCATCTGTATATTTTCTTGCTCGGATTCTTTTGGCATTTTCCCACGCAAAAACCAAAGCTGAAATTATTACACCGATGAGGACGGCCAAAGCAAGATTGTGAAGCAAAACTGTGATCAAAGCAACCAACACGATCACAATTACATCGTGAAGCGGCATTTTGCCAAAGGTTTTCAAACTGGCCCATTCGAAAGTTCCGATAGATACCATGATCATCAATCCGGTGAGAGCAGCCATAGGTAGTTTTTCTATCAGACTTGATCCAAACATGATGAAGACCAATAACATGACAGCTGCTACAATGCCTGAAAGCCGCGCTCTCGCTCCAGCAGAAATATTGATCAAACTCTGACCGATCATGGCACAACCTCCCATGCCAGAAAACAGTCCTGACAGCACATTGGCAGTTCCTTGTGCGACGCATTCTTTGTTACTTCTTCCTCGCGTTTGTGTGATTTCGTCTATCAGATTAAGCGTCAATAAACTCTCGATCAAGCCAACGCCAGCAATGATCAATGAATAAGGAAAAATTACCTGAAGCGTTTCCCAGGTAAATGAAATGGCTGGAATGTGAAAAGGAGGGAAACCACCAGAAATAGAAGCAATATCACCCACGGTTCTGGTGTCAAGATTAAAACCTATCACAATTCCGGATATAACTAAAATGGCCGTTAATGAAGCTGGAATGACTTTGGTGATTTTTGGCAAACCCCAAATGATAACCATCGTAATCAATACAAGTCCCACCATCATAAATAATTGACTGCCTGCCATCCAACTCAAAACGCCACTGGCATCAGCCACTTTGAATTGATCCAGCTGCGCCATGAAGATGACGATGGCCAATCCATTCACAAAACCAAACATTACAGGCTGTGGTACCAGACGGATAAATTTACCCAATCGCAACAAGCCAGCAGAAATTTGAAAGATGCCAGCCAACACCACCGCTGCGAATATGTATTCAACTCCGTGAGAAATCGCCAAACTTACAATCACCACCGCAACGGCACCTGTTGCACCAGAAATCATACCTGGTCGACCTCCAAAAATAGAAGTGATCAAACCCATCACAAACGCAGCATATAGACCTGTAAGTGGAGAAAGGCCAGCGATCAGCGCAAATGCAATGGCTTCAGGAATAAGCGCCAGTGCCACGGTGAGACCAGATAGAATTTCGTTTTTATAATCTACTTTTTGACTGAGATCGAATAGTTGAAAATATGCTTTCATTGATATTTTTTGTTGGTCGGAGGGGTAAATGACCGTGAAATAAAGGCGCGAAGTTAGGGCTTTTGTATAAGGATGAAAAGATGATCGATGTTGAAACTGGGGCAAAGCCTCATTTGAGTCATTAAAGAGACTCATTGCAAAATGAAATTTGGACTTCTTGTCTTTTGATAAATTAAGTTTTTGTCTTTTTTAAATAAACTTCGTTTTCTTCTACCTTCGCAATCTGAATTTTTAGCGCATGCGACAAAAACTTTTAAGAGAAGGGGCGAATGAACTATCCTATGAGATAAGAGGAATAGTGAGAAAGGCAGAGCAACTTGAATTGCTCGGTTATCCTATTTTTTGGGAAAATATTGGAGATCCCATTCAAAAAAACCGAAAACTTCCAATGTGGATGAAGGAGCTGATAGCGGGATTGTTATTTGAGGATGACACCTATAGTTACAGCCATTCTAAAGGCGTGCTTCAGACCAGAAAGTTTTTGGCCGATCTGAATAATCAACGTAATGGTGTTCAAATTGAACCACAGGATATTACCTTTTTCAATGGATTGGGTGATGCCATTCAGAAAATATACCAATACTTATTGCCGACTTCCAGAGTGATAGGGCCTTCACCAGCTTATTCTACGCATTCATCTGCTGAGGCAGGACATGCCAATCATCAGCCAATCACATATAAACTGGATCCAGAGAAAAACTGGTATCCTGATATGGATGATCTTTACAACAAGGTGAAATACAATCCAAGCATTGTAGGAATCCTGATCATCAATCCGGATAATCCTACAGGGATGGTATATCCGCGTGAGATATTGAAGCAGATGGTGGCGATCGCACGTGAGTTTAACCTCTTCATCATTTGCGATGAGATTTATATGAACATCGTCTATAATGGAGCTTCAACAGTTACTTTAGCTGAAGTAATTGGAGATGTGCCGGGTATTTCCCTAAAAGGAATCTCCAAAGAATTTCCATGGCCAGGAGCACGATGTGGATGGGCTGAATATTACAATCAAAATAGGAACAAAGAGTTTGCACGATTGTGTCAGACGATTGACAATGCCAAAATGATTGAGGTAAGCTCCACGAAGCTACCACAGCGAGCTATTCCGCGAATGATGCAGGATCCTCGTTATCCGGATTTTATCCGTGAAACGAACATTCGAATTGGGAAAAGAAGCGAATATCTCAATGAGATTTTCGGAGATATCCCCTACATCACCTTCAATCAGACAAATGGAGCATTTTACAACACCATGATTTTCAAGCCTGGAGTTTTGAATGAAAATCAAAAACTCACCATTGAGGATCCTAAGGTTTCCAGACTTTTGGAGGAATGGCTTGATCAGAAAGAGATGGCATTGGACAAGCGCTTTGTTTATTACCTGCTTGCTGCCAAGCAGGTATGTATTGTGCCGATATCATCATTTTGCTCTGATTTGCTCGGTTTCAGAATCACTTTACTCGAAGAAAATGAAGAAGTGCGCACTGAAACCTTCCAGCGAATCAAAGATGGCATCATGGAATATTGTCAATCTGCCTGATTTCCTTATTCATATCTCAGCGCCTTCACAGGATTTACTTGAGCCGTTTTGAACGTTCTCAAACTTGCGATGGTGAGTGATATGCTGATAATGCTAAATATAGGAATCGAGAATGTCAAGAAATCCATCGGTTTGTAATAGGTGAATATTGAGGCAATCATGGCATCAATCAGAACGTAACCAAGAGTAACACCTAGTACAGATGAAATCAGAAGCAATAGGAAATAATCTTTATTGATGAGATAAATGATATGGCCTATTCCTCCACCTAAGACTTTCCTTACACCAATCTCTTTAATTCTTTTGATCAGGTTGATGGAAACAAGGGTGAAGAGACCAAGGCTTGATAAGATAAAGGCGACTATTCCGAGAAAACTGAATATCATGGTTATATTGTTATTTACTTCTTTTGCTCCGCGCAAAAGCTCATCTTGATAGAAACCTGCAAAGATTTTGTTCGGAATTTTACTGTTCCAGTCTTGCTCCAGATACTCGTATACTTCGGTAATTTTGTCAATGTTTACTTTGGCAATCAAAAAGCTATAAGTTCCATCATCTTGGAATTTCAGGCTTTTCAGTCGAATACCCTCAGCCTCAATAGGCGCCCAAAATCCATACATGTAGAAATTTTGCACAACTCCAACTACAGTAAGTGTAGTTGTGTCATTGATTGTGATTTTTTGGCCAATAGGTTCAGTCCAATCAAATTCTTCCACCATTTTTTCATTAACAATGATTGAATTTTGACTGTCAGACGCCTCCAGTTCTTTTGAAAAGGACCTTCCGGCCACAATTTTCAAATCCATAGTTTCTATATAACCTATGCCCACATCCAACATATTTGCATTTACTTCCTGATCTCCATTTTTTAAAATAAGACCATAATCATCGCGACCGATATGGTTTTTGCCAGTGGCAACCTGAATAATATCTGGATTTGCAGTCATTGATGCCAGTGTTTTTTGATATTGATCTTGATTCAACAAACTCACACCAATGATCTGGTTCCGATTGTAACCCATATCTAAGGTGTTTTGGTATCTCGCATTTTGTATGAAAGCAATACTTGCGAAAATGGCGATAACAGTGAATGTGTACTGAGATGCCAATAAAATCTTTGTAAGTCGACCAGCTCCACCGATGCTTAAGCTGCCACGAAGGATCCTAACAGGCTCATATTTGCTGATGTAAATTGAAGGATATAATCCAGCGAGAAGCGTAGTGAAAATGAGTAATAATCCTAGAAATAGATATAATTTATAGTCTTTTTCAAGGTTCATTTCAAGATCCATGCCTTCCCACATTGCACTATATGTCGGCACGAGATAGGAAGCCATAATTATAGACATCAGAATGGCTAAAAAGCAAACAGTCAGATTTTCAGTCATGAATTGGACGATAAGTTGCTTGCGGGTACCGCCCATTACTTTTCTTACGCCTATTTCTTTCAAACGGCGGTTAGAAGTGGCAATCGCAGTGTTGGTGAAATTGAAACAAGCCACTAATAATATCAACAAAGCCATAATTTGTGGTGTAACTATTGCGGCAGCAGGACCTGCATCACGAAGCACATCCCAGCGAACATCATTAGAAATGTGTGCGTGGTTGTTCATCGGGCTCAACAGAAACTCATAAATTAAAAAGTCTGGTCTGGCTTCTGTCTGGATGGGAATATATTTGGATAAAAGTGGTTCAATTTCTTTTGCCTTTGAAGGGTTGTTGAAATAAAGGAAAGTTGCTTGAGCGAAGGCTCCCCAGTTTCCTTTTACATTGTCGTCGTACATTCGAAATCGATTTTCGAATCCAACCAGCATTTCAAAATGAACAGATGAATTATGTGGAGCTTTCTCCACCACGCCACCAATGATAAAATTGAAACTCATTCCTGTATCGTCAAAAACTGTGATCACCTTTCCGATAGGGTTTTCTTCACCGAAAAATTTCCTCGCATACTCTTGGGTCACAATAGTCCGATCGATTTGATGATAAGCATCCAGGTTCCCACTGATCAGCGGAAATGTAAAAGATTCTAAAAATCCGGGATCTGCGTAAGCCAGGGCAGTGTTAAAAACTTTTTCCTGACTTGCATCTCGAACTGTAAACACGTGATTTTCAAAACGGAATACCCTGTCAACACCGGCAAAATCATTTTTAATAGCTTCAGCCATCGGCATTGGTACCCGGCCGTATTCTTTTAAATCGCCCTGATTTTCTCGGAGATTATGGATTTTGTAAATGTGGTCTATGTTTCTGTGGTTTTTGTCAAAATCCCAATTGTATTTAGAATTAAGATAGGCCACAATACAGCAGGCAAGAGCTAGCCCCAAACCTAGTACGTTTATGGAAACAAAAGTTTTTTGCTTGAGCAGATTGCGCAGGGTGACCTTCAGATAATTTTTTAACATGGTGTAGTAGATATTTTTTGGATAATCCCAAAATCTTGTTTTCCCCAAAATCAAACATCAGCTTTTTGATAGCTTATACAAGCTTCTTAAATCGAGCATTGATTTTTTGAAATTGATTACAAACGCATTCTAAAGCCAATAAACATGCCAGTACAAAAACATCGCTAAAATGATGGATAGACCGTATTTACCTCTAAATACCTGTCCGATTTTGTACAACCACTAACCGAAAGCGTACAGTTTGAAATGATCAAGGGGTTTTGGAAATTGGGTTTAGAAAGGAACTTTCAGTGTATGTTAATCAAATACCACCGTTCGATTGCCATAGACAAGTGCTTTGCGCTGCAGGTGGGTGTAGATCGCTCTAGAAAGAACGATTTTCTCAAGATCTTTTCCTTTTCTCACAAGATCACTTACAGAATCCTTGTGTGATATTTTCACCACGTCCTGCTCAATGATTGGTCCAGCATCCAGATCGGCGGTTACATAATGGCTGGTGGCACCAATGATTTTGACACCACGCTCATGTGCTCGGTGATAAGGCTTGGCTCCCGCAAAGGCTGGTAAAAAGGAATGGTGAATGTTGATAATGCGATTTGGGAAATGAGCAATAAAATCATCGCTTAACACCTGCATGTATCTTGCCAACACGATAAAATCGATCTTTAATTTGCGCATGAGCTCGATCTGCCGAGCCTCCATTTCCTTTTTGTTTTCTGCATTGATCTCAAAATGAAAAAACGGAATATCATACCTTTCGGCCATCTTCTGGTGATCCATGTGGTTGGATACAATCGCCGGGATTTCTATTTGCCATTCGCCTGAATAGTATCTGGCCAGAATGTCGTTGAGACAATGTGAGCTTTTAGAAACGAAAATAGCCATTCGTGGCAGTTTATCAGTAAAATGTAGCTGCCAGGTCATTTCATATTTGCTTGCTACTTCAGCTTCAAATACTGACTGAATGTTTTCTTTTGGGATGTCAAAACCCTCCAGATCCCATTGCACACGCATGAGGAAAATTCCATTTTCCTTTTCCACATGCTCATCCAGATCCACGATGTTTCCATCATGTTCGGTCAGAAACCGAGTCACCGTTGCGATGAGACCTTTTCGGTCAGAGCAATGAATGAGTAAAATTGCATTGAGTTTGGAGTAATCCGTCATTTAATGGTATTTCGAAATCCTGCGCAAATTAATGATAATTGAATTTACTAAGAGATAAGAATGGGAAGCTTTCAACGAAAATTACTAATGTTGTGTCTAAGGCAAGTGCTTATCCGCAGTTAACAGACTCATTATTTTCTATTCAATAATTGTATTTCAATAATATGAAAACCAAAGTCATTTTCACTTTTGTGTTAATCCTTGCCCTGCATCTGCTTGCATTGCTACCATCGTGTGATTTATTTATGGAATGTGGTGATCCATACATTATTAAGGCGCCTGTTGACCGTGCTGTTATATATGCTTATTCTGTGAACACAATACAAAATACAGGTATATATAAAGAATATCCACTAGACAAAAATAGCTTGCGACTTTACCTTGCTTTATCTGCAAGTGACAGCATAGATCTATATGCCCAGATTTCCGGATCATTATTCATAAATTCTGCCTTTGCTTTTCAATGTGCAGATCCGATATTGAGACTGACAGAGCATATTGAAAACATTGAAATTTGGCAACTATCTGATACACTGAAGGAGATAACGGATCAATTTTTAGTAGAAAATTTTGACAATGATTTATTTCAGAATGTGGATTCTTACCTAAAAAAAACAGACATCTATCAGATAAATCTGGCATATCGTGATTCTTTACTCATAGGTAATGTAACTTTAATTGTGAAAACACACCTCAGTGATCAACGCATATTGACTGACACCCTTGATCTCGAATTGAAATGAAATTTTTCTTATTTCTTGGGTGCATTCTGGCTGTCTTATATGTAAATGGTCAAGGAAAATATGCAATGACCTATTATGTTGATAGGGTCGTTGATTACAACAAGGACGCATCTTACGGTGCTGATGAAGTATTAAGCCGATGGGATGAATATATCAGACTACAAATAGATCAATCCATTACTGAAAAAGATAGAATTCGAGCATGGGTGGATCTGGATATTGGTTGGGCTATATCTAATTTGGAGTTGGCGTATAGCCGAATCTGGCAAGGATTTAATGCGGATGTTTTTTTCAGGACAAATGCCTTTTATGTTTCTGATTATAAAAATTATCCTAATAATTATCAAAACCAACCCGTAATAAATCAAATTGGTTTAAGCGCAGGATATCGAAAGGATGTAGGTAGATTTTCCTATAAAGTGGCACCTCAGTTCACAGTGGGTCACGATTCCAAAAAGATAGTTTTTGATCGGGTAGTTTATTCTGATTCAAACTATCGCTCTCTTAATGAGGAGATTTTTCAATTCAAAAATTTTCGTACTGCAGGCTTGGAGATTCAGTTAGAAGTCAGAATAATCGAAAGAGAAAATTGGGATTTTGGCTTTATGTATCAGTTTTACATTAGAAGAGATATTTTTGATTTCAACAATCAGTCGACTAAATATGAATGGACCCGTGAAGAAATTATTCGTCGGGATCAATATAGGATCGCTAATCAATACGATCGCATCCAAAATCGATTTGGGTTCACATTAGGACTGAATTGACCAGATTAAAAATTAGGCAACTTCCATTTTAGTTTGAAAGCCAATATTCGGAAAGTGATGATAAAGGCTGTAGTGCTAATTACATTGATTTCTGAAGGAACTTTTAATGCAATCAAACCAACATAGAGCATTCCACCCGCAATACAAGTCAGCGCATAAATTTCCTTACGGAAAATCAAAGGAATCTCATTGCAGACGATATCGCGAATCACGCCACCAAAGACCGCTGAAACCATTCCCATAAGAATACTGATGGTTGGCGAAATGCCGATATCAAGACTTTTTTGCAATCCCAATACTGTGAATACAGCAATCCCGATGGTGTCAAACAGAAAAAACGTGCGTCTGAGTTTTTGCAGTTTTTGTTTGAAAGTCAAAGCGAGGGTGATTCCGGCCAGGATCATGATCAGGTAAAGCGAATTGTTCATCCACGCTACTGGCGTGCTTCCGATTAGTACATCTCGCAGTGTTCCACCACCCAAAGCGGTGATAAAAGCTACCGCCGAAATACCGAACACATCAAGTTTCCTTTCATAAGCCGTCATGGCGCCACTGATGGCAAAAACCATGGTACCGAGGATGTCAATGATGTATAGGATGTTCATTTGGTAGAGAATTGAAACAAAGTTATTGGGTTTAACTAGCTAACGACAATTAATTATTTGTTTCAGACTTTTTGAGGATCTCAGCTAGAATTTCTGTCAGTTCATCAGCTTTGTCATAAACCATAAAATGACTTCCTCCGTCAATGATAAAAGAGTTTGGATTACTCCATCTTGACAAGATTCTATCTTTATTTCCAAGGATATTGAAAAGAGTGATGTTGGAATTAGGATCAAATTTGCTTTCTGCTATTTTATTTATTGACCAGTTCATTAGTCTGTAATCCGTTGTTTTGATCATCTCCTTTAGTACCTTTTTGCTGTCTGCTGAGCCAGAATTAAGAATATTGGCAATAATTTCTTCAATGATAGGGATTTTGATCATCGGGAAAATTTGATGCAAACGGAGATTTAGAGCAAATTTGAAGACAAATTTTAAGTCTGATTTATCTCGAAAACTGGAAATCAAAATGACAGATGAATTGCCTAATATGTTTGCAATTTCCTGGGCAATCAGACCGCCAAATGAAAGGCCGGCTAAGTAGTCACTTGATTTGATCTTATAAATTTCGATGAGTCTTTTGGCGTATGAGTTGAGTGATTCATTTTTATGATTCTTTATCCAGCCGACCATAATTTTGGGATAATCTAAATCACCGATTTTAGAAAAGGCCAGTTCATTTGCTCCAAGTCCTGAAAAGAAAAATATTTTACTCATTCTTATTTAGAGGATTTTTACTTTTTAATTAAGGTTTCTCTTGGAATAAAACATTCCTTTTCAGCCCACTAAACTTTGTACGCTTCACAGCCGACTTTTTAAAGACTTTTTGAAACACTTCTTCGGTCATATCCTGCCAGTCCTTTTTTGAAAATTTCTCCCAACCTTGTGGCTCGAAAGCGGGTTCCTGATGTCGCTTGGAGAAGCGATTCCACGGACATACATCCTGACAAATATCACAGCCAAAAACCCAGTCATCTGTTTTTCCTTTGAATTCCTTTGGTATTTCCTCCTTCAACTCAATCGTCAGGTAGGAGATGCATTTGCTTCCATCCACCACATAAGGTGCTGGTATTGCATCTGTTGGGCAGGCATCCATACATGCCGTACAAGTACCGCAATAATCTTTTATTGGGCCATCAGGCTCCAACTCCAAATCAATGATTAATTCAGCCAGGAAGAAAAAACTTCCCATCTGCTTATTGAGCAACAATGAGTTTTTCCCAATCCAGCCAAGTCCGCTTTTTGCAGCCCAGGCGCGCTCATGTACTGGAGCAGAATCTACAAAAACCCTTCCTTCCACCGCCCCGATTTCCTCCTGAATGCGATCCATAAAAGTCTTCAACTTATCCTTGATCACATCGTGATAATCCTGACCGTAAGCGTATTTAGCTATTTTGAAAGACTCATCCTTGGCCCGATCAGATTTTGGGAAATAATTGTAAACCAGCGAAACGACAGATTTTGCTCCGGGAACGAGTTTGGTTGGATCCAGACGCTTTTCAAAATGATTTTCGAGATAGCTCATCTTGCCTTGATAACCACGTTTGAGCCATTCTTCCAGTTTTGGCGCTTCCTCCGCCAGAAACTCCGCCTTGGCTACCCCACAAAAGGAGAAACCAAGCTCAGTCGCTATGGATTTGATTAGATGGGTATGGTGGGTTTGGCTCACCGGGTAAAGTTAACAGCCTTATTTCTTATCTGAATGACCAAGGGATTTATCAGGCGCAAAATGATCTCTCACCAATTGCTTGAGTTCTGTGATTTCAGGGAATCGGCCCATTTCCTTTCGGGAAAAAATCAGCTTGTCATTTGCATAAATATCAAAGATGCCACCTGTGCCTTGTTTGAGTAAAATTTCATCCAATTCTTCTTCGAATGTCGTGAATAGTTCTTGCATCATCCACGTGGCACGATGCATCCAGCGGCATTGTTTGCAATAGATTATTATCACTTTGTTGTTCATAAATCAAATTTAACGAAGGCTGAGCAGGCTCATCCTTGAGTTTTAGAATTATTGATATCTTCAGGGAAATTTTGAATCATGAAATGGACGGAAGATTTAGTGGCAATTGCTGCAGGGGTGATCGTACTGTTATTCTCAATTGTCGTTTTTGTAGCTATTCCTTATCCTGAAAATGCGCATCAGGCAGGAGAATCTTTTATGGTTCAATCTAATGCGCTGACAGATCATCTTGCGCTGATGACTGCCAAACTGCAAAAATGGACTTACAATCCACTCAATACTTTTTCAGGTAAAAATTATTTCATCGGACTTACCAGTTTGTTTCTGGTCTTAGCGGGTTTGATTGGTTTAGGTTTGACTAGAGTCAAAATGGAGTTCATAACCTTTATCAAAGGATTTGCCTTTGTTTTTGTTATTGGATTAGTAGCCAATGTGCTGTCCGCACAAGTAGATTTTAAAACCATAGGCATGGGTTATGCGCTTTGGGCCATTGTATTGGGTATTTTCATCAGTAATACTTTTCGAATTCCGATTTGGATCAAAGCAGGACTGCAGCATGAACTTTTCATCAAAATGGGCTTGGTTTTACTCGGAGCAGAAGTGCTTTTCGGGAAGATTTTAGCCATCGGTCTGCCGGGCATATTTGTGGCTTGGGTTGTCACACCGATTGTTTTGGTAGCTACTTTTTGGTTTGGTCAGCGCATTCTGAAGATTGGTTCCAAATCGCTCAATATCACTATTAGCGCGGATATGTCCGTTTGCGGCGTGTCAGCAGCTATTGCAACAGCTGCCGCATGTAATGCCAAAAAAGAAGAATTAACTACAGCCATCGGATTATCGATGGTATTTACTTCCATCATGATGGTAGTCATGCCAATTTTCATTAAGGCAGTTGGCATGCCTGAAGTGCTGGGAGGAGCATGGATCGGAGGCACAATTGATGCGACAGGGGCTGTTGTTGCTGCTGGTTCCTTTTTGGGTGATAAAGCATTGAATGTGGCCGCAACCATCAAAATGATCCAAAACATTTTGATTGGTGTCATTGCATTTGCCGTGGCAGTTTACTGGTCTACTAAAGTCGATAATCAAGCAGGTCAGAAGATTTCTGCGGGAGAGATTTGGACAAGATTTCCGAAATTCATTTTAGGGTTTATCGGTGCATCTATCTTTTTCTCGATTATGCAGCAGGCGATGAGTCCGGATCTATCTCAAATCATGATTGAAAAACATCTTTTTGGTTTTACCAAAGCCATACGTGGTTGGTTGTTTTGCCTCGCTTTTGTGAGTATCGGGCTTTCGACCAATTTCAGTGAATTGAAACATCAGTTTTCGGGTGGTAAACCACTCATTCTTTATTTCTGTGGTCAGTTACTCAACTTAGGTTTAACCCTACTTATGGCCTGGTTGATGTTTTATAAGATTTTTCCAGAGATCACTGAAAGCATATGAAAGTCAAAACACTGAAATCTCTATTTTTCATCATGCTGATGGTAGGTCTTCAGCAGCTTTCATTTTGGTTAGGCGAAAAACAGCCGACTTTCAAATTACAAAAAGCCATGATTATCAGGGAAGAAATGGATCCTTCTCTGATATTTTATACAGAAAGTGAGCATGCACTTATTGCCGAGAAAAAGATGAGAAAGGCGATCAATTAAAACAAACTTCCCATTTGCTGTGGCGGGATTTTCCCCAGATGCTGATAAGCCAATTCCGTAGCTTGCCTACCTCGGGCAGTTCGCTTGATATAGCCCTCCATGATGAGAAATGGTTCGTAGACTTCCTCGATGGTTTCTGCTTCTTCGCCGCATGCAGTTGCAATGGTAGAAAGACCGACGGGCCCACCTTTAAACTTTTCAATGATGGTTGCCAATATGCGGTTGTCCATTTCATCCAGGCCGTGATCATCTACGTCCAATGCATTCAAAGCCATTTTAGCGATGGATAAAGTCACAGAGCCATCGCCTTTTATTTGGGCAAAATCTCTGGTTCTTCTCAGTAAATTATTGGCGATTCTTGGGGTTCCTCTGCTGCGTCTGGCAATTTCATACGCCGCTTCCTGATCGATAGGTGTATTCAGGATATCTGCAGATCTACCTACGATACCGGTCAGTAATTTTGCGTCGTAATATTCCAGTCTTGAATTGATCCCAAATCGTGCACGCAATGGTGCTGTCAACAGGCCGGATCGGGTGGTGGCACCAATCAATGTAAATGGATTCAATGCAATTTGAACTGAGCGAGCATTGGGCCCACTGTCAAGCATGATGTCGATTTTGTAATCTTCCATCGCAGAATAGAGATATTCTTCGACAACTGGATTGAGGCGATGTATTTCATCAATAAAAAGTACATCATGGTCTTCCAGATTTGTGAGCAAGCCGGCAAGTTCGCTTGGTTTGTCAAGGACTGGGCCTGATGTGATTTTGATTCCTGCACCCAATTCATTGGCGATGATATTGGAAAGTGTGGTTTTTCCCAATCCTGGAGGGCCGTGAAGCAACACATGATCCAAAGGCTCAGTGCGTCTTTTTGCAGCTTCTACAAAGATTTTGAGGTTACTCACTACCTTGTCCTGACCAGCAAAGTCATCAAAACTTAAAGGGCGCAGCGCACGCTCTATTTCTTTTTCAGCTGAGTTTAACTCTTCCTCATCGCTACGCAGGTAATCCTCTCTCATTGATTTTATTCCTGATAAATAGTCCCATTGACCCATTTCGTCTGACAATAACCATGGGTTGTCGTAAAGTTATTGAAGTTTTATTGAGTGGGAAGTCGATACAACCAAATTCAGATTAATTTTACCGAAAATTCAGTTTTGGATAAACGAAAGCTTTTTTTTAGAGGTATAGTGGCTTTGGTCGTGATTGGCGCCATATACCGATATTTTGACTCCCAGCCGGATCAAAAATTGATTCATATCACAGGATACACGATGGGCACTATCGAGTACAATGTGAAATATCTTTACGCTGAAGAAAATGTTTCTAAAGCAAAAATTGATTCCACCCTCATTGCTTTTAATGAATCATTGTCTACCTACATTCCAGATTCAGAAATTTCTACTTTAAATCTGAAAGGAAGTGTGACGAATCCTTCAAGCTTGCTCATGGATGTTCTTCGAACAAGTGAAACCATATTTGCCCAAACCAGTGGAGCATTTGATCCTACTGTGGGGCCTTTGGTAAATGCCTGGGGATTTGGCCCAAATAAAAGATTGGAAATGCCTGATAGTTCCAAAATCAGTGGTTTAATGTCACAAATTGGATTTAATAAGATTAAGATCTCAAATGATCTGGTGACCATGGATAGTCTGATGTTTCTTGATTTCAGTGCCATTGCCAAGGGTTATGCCGTTGATCAGGTGGCGATGCTGCTCGAATCAAATGATATTCAAAATTATCTTGTAGAAATAGGAGGAGAGGTTCGAGCCAAAGGAATAAGTGATAAACAAAAATCCTGGAAAATCGGGATTGAAGATCCGGTTGTAGCAAATGATGAACGTAAGTTGTTGGCCATAGTTGGGCTTGATGGAAAATCGATGGCTACATCAGGAAATTATCGAAATTATTACAAAATGGGAGATCGAATCATTGCCCACACCATCGACCCTAGAACTGGCTACAATACCAACCATAATCTACTGAGTGTTTCCGTTTTTGCATTAGATTGTATGACGGCAGATGCTTATGCTACAGCTTTTATGGTGTTGGGATTAGAAGAGTCTAAATCCCTGGCCAATGCAAATGGTTTGGAAGTATTTCTGATTTATCAGCAGGCTGATGGAACGCTGGCCAGCTATGTTTCACCAGGTTTACTTCCATTTGTAGATCTTAATAAAACCAACCAATTGGCTGAAGAGTGAAAATGAATCATCAATTTACAGAAGCTAATTAATTCAAATCTGCTGCATGAATAAACGCGAATGGTTCGGGGAGTGGTTTGATAGCCCGTATTATTACATTTTGTATCGATCCAGAGATGTCACCGAAGCACAGCTATTTATGGATAGTTTGATTCAAAGGATAAAACCAGAATCAGATTCTAAATTTCTCGATGTGGCCTGTGGTCGTGGTAGGCATTCCATCTATCTCAATTCAAAAGGATTTGATGTAACAGGACTTGATTTGTCCGCTCAAAATATCGAGCTAGCCAATCAATCCAGCAACGCGCATTTGAGGTTTGTGAAATACGACATGCGTGATGTCTATCTTGAGAAAACTTTTGATTTTGCTTTTAATATTTTTACCAGTTTTGGTTATTTTGATAGCCGGGAAGAAGATCAACAGGCCATTTCAGCGATTGCTTCGAGTTTGAAAAATGGCGGCTATTTTCTGTTGGATTTTCTTAATCCATATGCCGTGATCAATGATCTGGTAGAAGCCGAAACAAAAATCATCGATGGGATCAAATTCAATATTTCAAGGAGCTACGACGGGGAATTTATTTATAAAGATATTGTTATTAACGACTCAGGCGCAATCCATAGATTTCAAGAAAAAGTAAGAGCCATTAGAAGAGCGGATTTTTTAGAGTATTTTGAAAATGCAGGCTTGAAAGTAAAATCTGTTTTTGGCAATTATTCACTTGGTAAATACAAAAAGGAAAAAAGCGAGCGCCTCATATATCTGACACAATTATGAACCTAGTTATTGCGATCCTGATCATAAGCACGCTAGCCGGTGGTCTCTTGTCCAACTCCCTTGATTTCAAGCCTGAAACGATTCGAAATCCGCTGATTTTTGCTGGTTCATTTCTTTTTTCGATCACAATCATTCATATCCTTCCTGAGGTTTATTCATTTGGCCTCAATCCAATGAAGATTGGTCTTTATGTGCTAATAGGCTTTTTTCTACAACAATTTTTAGAATATTTTTCGTCGGGTATCGAGCACGGGCATTTGCACAAAGGGCATGAGCTGTCTGGTTCTTCCAAATGGTCAATAGTAATTGCATTGATAGTGCACTCTCTATTGGAAGGTTCGCTACTCACGCATGATTCACCTTTTCACGAGAAAAATGAATCTTATTCACTGCTTGCTGGAATACTGCTTCACAAAGTGCCAGCAGCTTTTGCCTTGATGACTACTTTAAAAACCGGAGAAAAAATGACCAGATCTCAGTGGGTTATTTTGATTCTTTTCAGTATAGCATCACCGATAGGCTTATTGCTGAGCGGATATATATTGGATCTATCCCACGATGTGTTGATCATATTATTTGCAATCGTAGCTGGGAGCTTTTTACATATTTCCACCACCATCTTTGTGGAATCAAGTCCCAATCACAGTTTTGGGCTTAAGAAAATTCTCATCAGTCTTCTTGGTGCGGGGATCGCGATAATGTCGGAATACCTATTTTGAGATTGCAAAGTAGCCGAATACTTGCCCATCTTCCCAAACTACCTGTGAGAGGTTCAAATATTGATCATAGATGAGATAGCCATCCATTTGAAGAAAGACAGGAACGCAAGAGACGCCTTTTTTATTCGAAATCTGGATTGGCCCGATTTTGTAGTTTTCTATTTTGCCTATTTGCTCACCTGTAAATAATTCCTTTCCAATATAAAGCTTACAGCCATTTTGCGCCAACGTCGCGTTAGGCTGTTTTTTCAAAAAGAGGCTGTCATTTCCATAAAAATTGAATAGCCGAGAATTGAATCTTTCAGGAATCAATAAATATTCCGAGCCAGGAATGATTTGATGCTGAAAACTCTCACCAAATGATGGACTCCCAGCGGTGAAAGTTTCTTTAAGATAAATGCTATCATTTGATTCAATTACTTCTATTTGAAGCGTATCTCCGGTAAACTCAAAAGTGCTGCCACAACTCGCTTGATATCCTGCATAATAAAACGATTCGCCAGCTTGTAGTTTTTCGAAATTGATTCCGGCCATAGCATCCTGCAATATTGGTTCAACAGAGTCGCTGTTGCATCCCGTAATAATTAATAAGATTATAAATAGTCTTTTCAAAGTGGCTTTGTTTAGTGTTCTTCCATAGACCTGTATTTTCTTCATTTGGTTGGGATGATTTCATTTTGCACGAAAGTACATGAAGGTTCTCATCTCAGAAAATGATTATCTTTCGAGATTGACTAATCCAAACTAACTGATGAAAGATAAAAGTATGAAAGCCTACTGGAGGCGAAACCTAAAATACCTGTTGATCCTGCTCTCTATCTGGTTCGCTGTTTCTTATGGAGCGGGGATCATATTTGCAGATGAACTCAATCAATTCCGAATTGGAGGGTTTAAACTCGGTTTTTGGTTTGCACAGCAAGGCTCAATATATGTGTTTGTGATCCTGATATTTGTGTATGTCCGCTTGATGAATAAGCTGGATAAGGAATTTGATGTAGACGAAATTTAATAGGAATCATGGATGTACAAACCTGGACTTTCGCAATTGTGGGATTCACATTTGCTATTTATATCGGGATCGCAATTTGGTCCACAGCCTCATCAACACAAGATTTTTACGTAGCTGGAGGAGGCGTTTCTCCACTAGCCAATGGCATGGCTACAGCCGCTGACTGGATGTCGGCAGCCTCTTTCATTTCTATGGCGGGGCTTATCTCTTTTATGGGGTATGATGGTGCAGTTTACCTCATGGGCTGGACTGGCGGCTATGTCTTGCTTGCATTATTACTTGCTCCCTATTTGAGGAAATTTGGGAAATTCACCGTACCTGACTTTATAGGAGACAGATATTACTCCAATGTCGCCAGAACCGTGGCGGTGATCTGCGCGATCATCGTTTCATTTACTTATGTGGCGGGCCAGATGCGTGGTGTAGGCGTAGTTTTCGCTCGCTTTCTGGAAGTGGAAATCGAGACAGGAGTGTATATAGGTATGTTTATCGTTTTGTTTTATGCAACACTAGGAGGTATGAAAGGTGTGACCTATACCCAGGTAGCTCAATATTGTATTTTGATTTTTGCGTTTATGGTTCCGGCCATATTTATATCCTTTCAGCTTACAGGAAATGTAATACCTCAAATTGGATTTGGAGGAAAGGTGGCAGATGGTACTTATCTGTTGGATAAACTTGATGGTCTGCATAAAGAATTGGGATTTGCTGCCTATACCGAAGGATCGAAATCAATGATTGACGTATTCTGTATCACATTTGCCCTGATGGTGGGTACGGCGGGGCTGCCTCATGTTATTGTAAGATTTTTTACAGTAAAAAATGTGCGTGATGCACGGGTTTCGGCTGGTTGGGCGCTTTTGCTTATCGCTATTCTTTACACCACTGCCCCTGCCATTGCCACGTTTGCAAGAACCAACTTGATTCAAACTGTTTCTAACAAAGAATATAAATCGGTTCCAGAATGGTTTACAAACTGGGAAAGAACTGGATTGATTGCGTTTGACGATAAAAACGCGGATGGAAAAATTCAGTATTTAGCGAATGCTGAAAAAAATGAATTGACGATCGATCGGGACATCATGGTATTGGCCAATCCTGAGATTGCGAATTTACCAAATTGGGTTGTTGCCCTCGTTGCAGCCGGTGGACTTGCTGCGGCTTTGTCTACGGCAGCTGGATTGTTGTTAGTCATTTCGGCCAGTGTTTCACATGACCTGATCAAAAAACAAATTAAGCCAGATATTTCTGAAAAAGGCGAGTTGATCTGGGCCAGATTAGGTGCTGTGATGGCTGTGATTGTGGCTGGGTATTTTGGCATCAATCCACCAGGATTTGTTGCGGCGGTAGTAGCCCTTGCTTTCGGATTGGCTGCTGCTTCCTTTTTTCCGGCAATTATCCTTGGGATTTTTGACAAACGAATGAACAAAGAAGGCGCTATTGCCGGCATGGTAGTCGGAATCTTGCTGATGCTTTTTTATATGGTCAAATTTAAATTTGGTTATTTCGGAGGTGGCGGAAAAGAAGATTGGTGGTTTGGCATTTCCCCTGAAGGATTTGGTAGTATTGCCATGTTGGTGAATTTTGTGTTTTCCTTCGGGATCTCAAGGTTCTACCCGGCACCACCTCTGGAGGTTCAAGAAATGGTGGAAAGCATTCGTTTCCCAAGAGGAGCAGGTGAAGCCACTCATCATTGATTAACTTTATATTTTTTGAATTAAAACAGCAATATTACCCATGAGTCACAAAATTCAAACCTTAAGCGGTTACATTCATGAATATCAAAAAAGTGTGCTACAACCTGAAGAATTTTGGGCACGTGTAGCGGAATCCTTCCATTGGAAAAAGCCCTGGAAAAAAACCCTTGAATGGAATTTTGATGAACCGGATATCAAATGGTTTGTTGATGGAAAACTCAACATTACCGAAAATATGCTGGATCGCTTCCTGTTTACCGCAGGCGATCAACCTGCAATCATTTGGGAACCCAACGAGCCAGGTGACGAAAGCATTACGCTGAGCTACCGACAACTTTATGAAAAAGTTTGTCAGTTTGCCAATGCACTCAAAGCGCAAGGAGTGAAAAAAGGTGATCGGGTCATTATTTATATGCCTATGGTGCCAGAAGCAGCAATTGCCTTGATAGCCTGTGCAAGAATAGGAGCTGTTCATTCGGTTGTTTTTGCTGGTTTTTCTTCCTCATCATTGGCAGATAGGATCATAGATTGTGAAGCAAAAATGATCATAACTTCTGACGGTAATTATCGCGGAAGCAAAAGCATTGATGTAAAAGGTGTGGTAGATGAGGCTGTAGAAAAATGCGCTTGTGTGGAGAAGGTGATTGTTTTGAAAAGAACTGGGACCGAAGTAACAATGAAGCCAGGTAGAGATATTTGGTGGTCTGATGCTATTGAAGGTCAAAAGCTTGAATGCCCGGCGGAGGAAATGGACGCAGAGGATATGCTTTTTATCTTATACACTTCAGGTTCCACAGGCAAACCAAAAGGTGTGGTGCACACTATTGGCGGATACATGGTCTACACCTATTATTCATTCGTGAATGTGTTTCAATATACTCAGGGTGATGTTTATTGGTGTACCGCTGATGTTGGATGGATTACAGGACATTCCTACATCGTATATGGTCCGCTACTTGCCGGTGCAACCACAGTAATGTTTGAAGGAGTTCCTACCTATCCACATGCCGGACGTTTTTGGGAGGTAGTGGACAAACATAAAGTCAATCAATTTTACACGGCACCAACTGCCATTCGGGCACTTCAGGCCCATGGACTGGACCCAATCGAACCGTATAATTTAACCTCCTTAAAAGTAATCGGATCAGTAGGTGAGCCAATTAATGAGGAAGCCTGGCATTGGTACCATGATCACATTGGAAAAGGAAATTGCCCGCTTGTAGATACCTGGTGGCAAACAGAAACCGGTGGCATCATGGTCTCCGCACTTGCTGGGATTACGCCAAATAAACCTGCACATGCGTCACTTCCTTTGCCAGGAATTGTACCTGTGATTGTGGATGCAGAAGGAAAAGAACTCACAGGAAATAATGTAGAAGGAAACCTTTGTATCAAATTTCCATGGCCTTCTATCATCCGTACCACATATGGCGATCATGAGCGATGCAGACAAACCTATTTTTCCACCTACAAGGGCATGTACTTTACTGGAGATGGAGCCAAAAGAGATCATGATGGATACTTGAGAATCTTGGGTAGGGTAGATGATGTGATCAATGTAAGTGGCCATAGAATGGGAACTGCTGAAGTAGAAAACGCGATCAACGAGCACCCGAAGGTGATCGAATCGGCAGTAGTGGGATATCCTCATGACGTGAAAGGACAAGGTATTCATGCCTTTGCTATCTGTGATATGGAAGGTAGAACAGAAGAAAATCTGAAAAATGAAATACGCGAAACAGTAAGCAAAATCATCGGGCCGATCGCCAAGCCAGACAAAGTGCAAATAGTCCCTGGACTACCGAAAACAAGATCAGGTAAAATCATGCGTAGGATTCTACGAAAAATCGCCGCTGGCGAATATGATCAGCTTGGAGATACTTCAACGCTTCTAAACCCTGAAGTGGTGGAAGCCATTATTGAAGGATCGAAATAGAATTTGTTATTTTTGATTCATGACAGATCATGATATCCGTTGGAAACAGCGATTTTCGAATTATCTAAGAGCATTTGATCGACTTTCTCAGGCTGTAACTTTGTCTCAGGAAAGAGCGCTGACCGATTTAGAGAAGCAAGGGCTGATTCAGGCTTTTGAATTCACTCATGAATTGGCATGGAATGTCATGCAAGACTATTTCGTATATCAAGGAAACACGGAAATTTCTGGAGCAAGAGATGCGACAAGAGAAGCATTTAGCGCTGGAATAATTGAAGATGGTGATAATTGGATGGAAATGATCAAAAGTCGAAATATGTCGAGCCATACCTACAATGAAGCAACGGAAACTGAGATTTCAATGAAAATTTTAACCACCTATTTTGAGTTATTGATAGCCTTCAAAGACAAAATGAATAGCCTGATCGATCAAAAATGAAAACACTGGATAAGCTAGATATTGGGTTATTAGAAAAAACAAAGAAAGCTATTCTAAGCGTTTTTGATCAATTTCAAAATATAGATCAGGTTGTCCTTTATGGATCACGTGCAATGGGTAATTTTAAAAATGGGTCTGATATTGATTTGGTTATTATAGGAGAATTGACAGTGTCAGATCAATTGCTAATCGAAAATACCCTAGATGATCTTATGTTGCCTTATAAAATTGACCTATCGGTTTATTCTAAGATTGAAAATCAAGATTTGAAAGATCATATAGAGCGAGTTGGGGTTGTGTTTTATGATAAAAATGGCCAATAAAATCTCCAAACTCGGTCTTGGTCTGGCTGCCCTTGGTAGACCAGGTTACATCAACCTGGGTCATGCAGAAGATCTTCATCAGGATTATGATGAATCTCGTATGGAAAGCCAAACACATGCTATGCTTGATAAGGCCTATGCTTTGGGAATCCGATATTTTGATACAGCACAATCTTATGGTAAAGCTGAGGAGTTTCTTTCCTGTTGGTTGAAAAAAACCAAGTCTATAGACATCATTGTAGGCTCCAAATGGGGATATTATTATACAGCAGGCTGGTCTGTAAATGCCGACAAGCATGAGATCAAAGAGCACACGATCGGGCGCTTGAATCTTCAATGGCCAGAAAGTAAGGCTCGACTTGATCCATATCTAAAATTGTATCAAGTCCATTCGGCCACCTTTGAGAGTGGTGTGCTGGAGAATAAAGCGGTTTTGGATCGCTTAGTTGAAATTAAATCTGAAGGATATTCGATTGGTCTTTCTGTAAGTGGACCACAGCAATCGGAAGTCATCAAAGCTGCATTACAAGTGCGATTTGGTGGTGCACTTCTTTTCGATTCGGTGCAAGCAACCTATAATTTATTGGATCAATCTGCGGAGGAGGCTTTAAAATTGGCGACTGACTTGGGTCTCAAAACAATCATCAAAGAAGCTGTGGCCAATGGAAGACTAACTGATCGCAACTGTCAATCGGAATATTATCAAACCCTCAAAGCAATTGCCAAAAATTATGATGTAAATGTTGATGCGGTAGCTATGGCTTTTTTGATTCAAAAATCATTTGTAAATATGGTTTTGAGTGGAGCTGCTGTGGAAGCTCATTTACTCTCCAATTTGCAAGCCACCCAAATTGAACTTACAACAAATGAGCTAGATCAGCTGACCAAACTCAAAATGACCCCAGAACAATATTGGCTGGACAGAAATGAGCTAAAGTGGAACTGAAATCACAAAATTTTGATTGCAACTGTTACAATTTATGTAAGTCAAATATTCAATTAATTTCTCCTAAGTTCTTCCAAACACATTTCTGAAATTTCTCTGATTTCATCTTTGCAAAATCCGAAATCCTGACCGATCATTAATACGGATGAGGAAAGAGTGTCTTTAGCAGGATTCATTTCCAAATCTTTTTTCACGATTGTTGAAAACACTTTGAAAGCGGAGTATTGAGATGTATGTAGCTGTATCATGACCATAAAAGTTTATTGTATGGATCAAAACTAATGTGGAGCTGGCGATGATTGGTTTCAGATTCGATTATTGGTGGCATTTGATAGTCAAACAGAAAACTTTGTAAGATTTCTTATTGGCTCGTTTTTGGTTTAGTTAAAGTTCCTTGAACAGAAATGTTTTGTGTAGGTGAGATATTTTCAATTTTAAATAAGAAAAAAACCAAATTTCCTACAGAAAATGTACTCATCACATCTTAATAAATCTTTGAATTTCTTGCGTTGATTTACCTTTTACAAGCACATAATAAATACCTTTTGGAGGGTTGAGATCATCAAGCCAGATGATCTCATTTTGTATGGATGATTTGAAATATTCTTTTTCAGAACTATAAATCATTTCGCCAGCGATGTTGCAAATGGATATTTGAACTGCCTCGGGTCGCTTCATTTTGAATTCCACCTCTAACTTATCCGTTGCAGGATTTGGAGACACGTTTAATTCTATGGTATTTCGGGAGAATGTTTTCACTTTTTTCAATGGCTCACTCAACCCATTTGTCACCAGATTGGATACGCTTTGCAGGTAGGTTTCTGAATCGCTTTGGTTCTCAAAAGAAGCTGAACAAGCATCGATTTTAACACCTCCAACTCGGTAATACATCCTTGCGACATATGCCAAAGAATCTAAATCTCGATATTCGGTTTCATGAGCAGGAACTGTTGCAATGTGTTCAAGTTGAGTTGAATCTTTGCCGCGATATATTTCAATCGTAGTAAAATTTATCAGTTTATTTTCCACATGGTAGCTTTCCCAGATTAAGCTGGCGCCAAATTGGGAATTGGTGTAATTGAGTAAAATAGGTTGGTGAAAGTTGCCAGGAGCCGATTCTTGATCCAGTGAATCGACCATTGAGATTCTGTAGCGATACTTCATTTTGCCTGGATTTGAAGTCTCATCTACAAATACTGAAATTTCATTGTTCGAAACAGCTCCTAAAAACTCATAAGTGTCTCCTTGGTTTGGTGTTCTATAAATCTTGTATTCTTTGATATGAAAACCATTTTTTCGTTCCCAAACCACCATATTTTTACCCGTTTCGAGATCTGCGGTGACCACACAAATCTCAGTAGAATCTTTTTTTACTGGAGTGAATCCAGATGGGGAAAGGTATTGATTGAAAAATCTGTATAAGGAAGAAAGCGCAGTAGTAGTTTGCGGAACAGCATGACCTTTTCCGTAGTTGATGATAGATGAAGTAGGAACGCCAATAGCATCTAACCTGCTTTTGAAATGTTTAATTTGGTCTTGATAATAATGACTATCGTCAGTATTGTAGAAAAAAAGCACGGGTGCAGATGCGCTGGTACGAACCAGGTTAGCCGAACCCATCGATTGCCACAGCTCATAGTTTTCAGACAAAGGTCCCCAAGCCCATGGGCACCTTGTTTCGAGGTTTGAATCCCCATCTCCAAGAGAATTGTAAATCTGTGTGAAATCAAATACACCTGATCCAAGCGCCGCAGCTTGTACATCATCTGAAGTCCCAATATTCAATCCGGCATTTTCAAAAGCCGCCACAGACAAGTCGCCAACAGCCATCGATCCGGCATCAGACCCACGCGAAAAACCATAGATTCCAATCTTTCCAGATAGACCTAGAGATTCGCCCAATATACGAAGTGTCCGCACAGCAGATTTCACTTTTTGGGCTGCATCCGGATTGGCTTGATAGGATTTATACGTGTCATTCGCACCTTCAGTAGGTTTCCCACCTCCCCACGGACAATATTTTGGGTGATCAGCAATGGCCCATGCTATTCCGGCAGCTGGAGCTCCTTCCAGAAATGAATCATTGAATCCAGCGAAAGTATATCCAAGATTTACGCGCTGATCTTTGTTTGTTGGGTAACTATTGCTGTAGGAAAATGATAAAACAATAGGAACAGTAGTTGAGGCATTTGCCGGATAGATGATGTCCATGTGCAATGAATCGCCATCAATGTATGACGTAGAAGTGTTGTAAACTGTGGGATTGTCCTTGAAATAGGAGACATCCCGTGCGATCCTGTAACCTTCAAACAAAATATATGATCTGTAGCCTGAGCTATTGCTATATCCACAAAATGATCCCGAAGCGATCTCATCATTTATCTTAATGATGTCGTCATTGATTTTTGGGGAAATGGCGTTTGAATGATTATCATAATCCAATTTAATGACGCGATAACCCTTTGCGAGTAACCAGGCCACATCTTCGGCATTGGTATTTTGGCCAATTTTATCGAATCCTAATTTCTCTAAATAGACAACAGTAAAGTAACTGCCGGAAGCATCTTTTAATGGTTTTGAAGACTCTGTAGTTGTGAAGTTGATATAGCCGCCGGTTACCGCGCTCTGCCAGGTTCCAGTCTTGGCCAGTGCGGTTAAGGATTGACACAACAAAACCAAAAAAAACAACCAGATAATAGTAGGTCGTGGGGTCTTTCGGGATCTTTGCCTGTGATCATTTATAATCATAATAGGCAAATTAAACATTACGATTCAGCAATGTATCCTTGACTGTCCAGTAGGGATTTGACAAATAAAAAGTAAATGATTGGCTTGGAAGTTCGCTGGTTTTTATTCTTCAAAACGTCCGCTAAATGTTAGCCGAATTTTCTACTTGATCAAACCTTCCTTATTTGAAATACAATAGAATAAAAGTCAACAAAACACCGGCCGCAACGAAGTACATACCTTTCCTGAAAACGGATGTTTTTGGGGTGTACATCCAGAATGCTGATAGTGAGAAAAACAGCAAACTCATACCAAAAAATATATTGAAGTAAAACAATGATTCACTGGAACGTGCCTTGTGTAGATGGGTCATTTTTTCAAGCGCAGTGGGTAAAACCATGGTCGTGATAGTAGCCTGTCCTGAGGCCCTGTCATAACTGCCATTTTCAAAATAGATAGTGGCATCATCTTCCTTGGAAACTTTGAATTTCCTCATGCCAAGCAATTGGCCAAGTTCATCAGCCTGGGCGTTTACTTTTATTTGCTTGCTTTCAATTTTTTCATTTTTCAGAAAATCGGTATCTCTGAAAATCAAGACGATTCCGCTGAGTGCATAAACAATCATGATACCTGCAAGAAAAAAACCAAGATATCGATGGATGACGCGCATTTGAAGTGAAAAATTCATTTTGATCTGCCTGTTATTTGTTGAAGTCACACGCAATTTGGTCATTTTCATCCAAATCTTGCAAAAGCATTTCGCATGAACTTAAATCCTTTCTAAATGCTAATTCAATTTGATTAATACAGCCAGTCTGATCAAGCTTTGTAGATTGTCTAAAGGCGATATGATACGTGTCTTCAATCAGGTGAGGTCAAATATCTTTTAAAAAATGAACCAACTCTTCTTCCTCCCGAAACCCGATCTTCTTGTGAAAATCTCTTGATGCTGTTGCCGTGAGCCAGGTGTCAGAACCGATTTGGGTGCAGCCATTTTCTTTAAGCCAGACTTCTCCCAACTCGACCAATCTCTTTGCTATGCCGTGCTTCCTGAAATCTGATTCCACAAATATACCTTCCAGATATCCTGTCGGGGTATTTTTGGAGCCTTCCACATAGTCGGTTCTGATTGAGAAAATGGCAAATCCGATGTTTTGCTTTTCTGAATTTTTTGAAATGAGAATTTTTTGATGCTTGCGCACATGGACTTGTTCTAACAAATTTCTAAGATCAGATTCGGCAACTTTTGTCCAAAGTTTCAAACTCATTTTTAACAACGAGTCAAAATCCTGAGAATCAAATTCTTAAAATGAGAAGGAAGTGTTCATAGTTTCTAGACTTTTTTCAGACCTTATTTATTGATCTATTGTGATTAATTTATCAATCGTAAGTCATAGGTAATTGAAACTATGAACTAATACTCACTTGTTTGATTGAATTCTGGGAATGAAATAAAAAAGGTAGCGCTTGGGGTGCAGGCTACCTTTTGTGTAATCAAGTTTGCTTAATGACTAATCCTTATCTACTTCAGATTAAAAAGTCATTGCTTTTATATATAATAGGCCAAACGAGATCATATTTTTTCCCAATTCAAATTCCCTTCATATCGATGAGAAACCTGACCTTGATTGTTCATCGCTAGTAGATGAATCCAATGGTTATCACAAAGATTTCTTACCGATTGATGCTTTTTCAAAATCTCATTCATGGCTTCAATTGGAGCTTCAATGATCACATTGAGTTTCACTGGTTCATGCTGATAATTTTCACCATCGTGAACGGACTGCATAGGTAATCCCACTCGCAGATCTCCTGAATATCCCTCTAAAACTCCCAGTCCGGCAGTCACATTATGTAGGGTTTTGTTGCCAGAACCGAAGTTTTTATTGTCGACAGTCGAGGCGAAATACTGCAAGTTTATCCAGCTGGTTACAACCATTGGTGCAGTCATTATCAGTTCGAGTATGGAGAATCCCGAATCTTTATTCCAGTCATAAGAATGTAGGAATGATCTACCGCCAAAATCTATATTTTTGGTTCTTTCTCGTGGGGCAACTACAAAAGCAGAACAACCAGCAAGACCCCATTCAGGGCGGATTTGTGACCAATCTTTACTTCGTCCTATCACCGCTGCATCCACATCTCCTTCAGTGGACATTCTCAAAGCTCTTTCTGTTCTAGAAGCATGCCCCGCTTGAGCCAATGACGTTTTTAACTCAGTAAGTTCTTTCTCAAGACTTGCTGGCACTTCATGTTCGTTGAAAATGCTCACTTCATCTGTGGTGGTGTCATGCAGACATGCCAAAAATACCGTGCTGTCTGGAATGGCTAAGTCTTGATCTTTCAGGTGCTGACGCACCATTTTATCATTGAGTACTGCTGCCGCGACTCTGGCATTGGCCTCACCCGAATGGCCTCCGCATGCGCCACAATCCAAGCCAGTTGCATGTGGATTGTTGACTGTGGTGGCGCCATGACCGACGATTAAGACAAACTTTCCGAAGTTCTCGGTCAGGGACATGGCATTCAAAGCATTTTTGGCCATTTGAATGCGTTGCTCCATTGGAATGCCTACAGTTTCCCCGTGATGATGACCTACCTCCAAACTGATACTTTTGGTTTTTGAAAATTCACTCGATAATCCTGCTTTTTCAGGATGAGGAACAGGTCGTGTCAGTCCAAAAGAATCCGTGAAAAGTTTTGGAAGAAACGATAGTCCTAGAGGGCTGACATAACTGAAACATGTTACTGCTCCGGATTTTAAGGATTTCCAAAGCTTACGCACTTGATTTTTAAGCACCCGACTTTGATATGCAATCTGGTTGGCATCATTGTCATTCATTTCTTCTAAAATCGTTGGTCCAGTTTTTATCAAAACCGGGCAATTAGCTTCTCCCTTTTCGTGAGCAATCGGAATATAATTGATCGGGAAGGCAAAGAATCCAGCAAATCCGATGGTTTCAATTCCCTGATCTACCAGTTCCAAATTTCTGCGATACACTTCAGAGCGAACATCGATACAGAAAATGGCCTGTGCCTTGACCTGTTTTGGCTCGATGACTTTGCTGCCATCATTTCCCTTAAATTTCTCAATGATTTCACGCTGTGAAGCCAGATCAAATGCTTCTTGCAAAATGAGTTTTTGATCCAAAAGATTATTTTCAGGTTTTGCGGCCGAAAGAGCCTTTTTGGCGCCAATCCATTTCACTCTTAATTTTGGACTATCAAGAGTAATGAAGAGACACGCTTCCCAGCTAACAAGCACAGCAAGGAACTCGATTAACTTTCCATCTTTTCCACCATACAATTCACTGTCCCAGTCGAGGCGAGCCGCATAGGCGGACCATCCTCCTACTTTAAGCAACAAGCGATGCAGATAATTTGGCAGATCTTGATCCGATATTTCAAGGATTTCAAGAGACGAGTGAACTGCTTCCAATGGATCATTAGGAAGTGTTTTTACTGCATTTCTAAATCCTTTTAAACCAGTAATTTCTGGAGTGCGATCCATTTCAGCTTCCGCTTTCCACGCTTTAAAAAGCGATGCTTGCTGATCGGCTGATGTCCAGATCGCTTGTCCATTGTCAAAATATGATGCCGCCCAACCAGAGATTCTGGCGGTCACGAATCGATTCCAATCTTTCTCTGTGACCTGAGTGGCCACATCGGTCAACGAGGCAACAGTAGGTACTGTATGATCCTGATCCTTGAGGTTTTTTATATCCTCGAAGGAGAGGTAGAATTGATTTTTGACGATGAATCGATCACAGCAGGACCTGGTGATACCGTTACCGTTCCGCCCAATGTCTGGCACGCCGCAAAATGTGTAGAGGGCGGCAAAATGCTCACCATATTCAAAAATGGCCAGTTTGACCGCTACTTGGAAAAACTATCCAAGTTGTCTGATAGTGACTTTGAAGATGCAGAACTCATGAAATCCATCTCCGCGGAATATGATATTTACGAGGAATAAGGAGGGGCTTTCTGCCTAGAGAAATGTCGAAATCGGAATGCTGGCATAGCCATCTCGGCGCTGGCTTCTGGGTTCAAAATACTGCCTCCACTAGAGCATTCTTCCACTGCTAAGCTTACTGCTATGGAATTACTGAACCGCTCGACCTCCAGGACCGGATCACAAAAAATGGTCAGGGAAGAAAAAAATTGCGAAAGAAATATATCTTAGTAGCAAAGTAAAACTAATGATAAGTACCACACACTTGAA
>CAYGUA010000039.1:0-13952 GCA_964353015.1 uncultured Marinoscillum sp.
TACACTATATATCCGTGTGCCAACGCTTATTAAGCGTTTAAAAGCGGCTATCTTATTGATATTCAATTTTTAACGAAAAATATAAAGCACAATGTTACAACTGAGATATAGTGCATAAAAGGCACTATATTCACTTGTTAGCAAGAAATGAAAAATAAAAAAATACTCAGGGTTTATTTAGTCGCTATTCTTATAATCAGCTTCAACACTTCCTTATCACAAAACAGAATTTGGGAGCGATCTTGCCAATATATTTCATATGGTTACTTTGGTCTTAGCGGTAACGGAGAAATACTAACTAAAATAGAAGGCAATCATGTGGTATCATATCGGCTTGTTGACAATGAATGGGTGAATTTGGGGGACTCATTTGAATTACCGATTAGTGTTGACGAATATGCTATAAAACACAATTATGATGGGACTACTCTATTATTGGGAAGTCTCAGCTTTGTAGGTCAGGTAGACATATATAAATGGACAGAAAATGCTTGGGTTAAGAAAGGAGAAACTATTGTTGGGGATGGGAACGATCATTTATTTGGGTCTGACTTAAGTTGCGATATTACGGGTGATATTATATCGATTGGAGCTTTCGATTTTTCATCAAACTCAGGTCTTCCCGAAGGGCCAAATAATACAGGAGGATACGTTAAAGTTTTTAGTTGGCAAGAGGAATCCTGGACACAGCTGGGACAAACAATTTATGGAGATCATGACATGAGTCATGCATCAAATGTTGTCATGAATTCGACAGGTACAACAATAGCAATTGGAGCTCCTGGGAACATAAAAAACTCTTCAGGTGACTATGTTGGAGAAGCTATTGGTCAAGTGAAGGTTTTCGATTTTTTGGAAGGCGAATGGGAATTGCGCGGGACACCCTTCTTTGGTGAAAACCAATATGACGCTATCGGTCAATCACTGGATTTAGATTCATTGGGAAAAGTATTATGCATTGCTGGAAGGCAAAGAGCGGTAAAAGTATATTCATGGAAAGAAAATAATTGGGAATTAAAGGGAGCCGAGATTGATTCATCAGTGAATGGAGTTACGTCATTGAAAATCAGCTCCTCAGGTGATAGAGTCATATTTGGCAATCAGTTTTACCAAGACGGTGCTGGAGTTATAAGAACATATGACTGGCTCAATAATGCTTGGGTTTCTAGTAGTGATTCACTAGTCGGAAATAAAGAATCGGGTAGAAGATTACAGAGCCACATGAATTGTAACAATGATGGTACATTGTTAGTCATAGAAATAGACTCAAGTGAATTTGTTGGCAAAGATAAAAAAATTGCAACCTATTTTAACATACTGCAATCACAGCAGATATCAAATAATCAAGCAATTTCTATCTGTGAGGGTGAAACCTTTATTTTCGGAAACCAGCTATTAAACGAATCCGGAGTATTCACAGAAACTTTCCCATCGGTCAACGATTCTGAATGTGATAGCATAGTTCATCTTTCCCTCTCCGTTGAAGAATGTAAAGTTCTTTCCTCCTTAAGCGAAGAAATCGAACAAATGTCATTAGTTGTTTATCCTAATCCAGTGACTGATTTTATTCAACTCGATTTCAACAATCAATTTAATGGTGAATTGAAATTATTCAATTTGTCTGGCCATTTAGTAAAAGATAAGCGCCTAAATAATGTGCAAGGAATCACTCTAAATTTATCAGGATTAATTTCTGGTATATATATACTTTCGATAACATCAGAGAATGGAAACATTCACTTATTCAGATTAATAAAAAATAGTCTTGCTAACAAATGATATAGCACATGCCTCTATTGCGTCATTTGAACATGACATGCAAAACAGATATTTTGGTAGATATTTAGAGAGTACAGAGGCACATGCCATATCTGGACGTTATATGCCAAAACTGCAAATCGAACTCACATATGAACATTGAAACCTTAAACTCTATAATTGAAGATTTTGAATCACAGATTGTCGAAACTGGATTCAAGCGAGATGTTCAGGACTATGTCAACAGCATGCCTAACAACCAAAACAACATTGTATCCCTCAGAGATATTGCTAACAAGGTATACGAAACTTTAACCCAAATATTGGAAGGAGATTTGCCCGAACTTTTGCCCAAACTTCTGATAAAAGATAAACCCAGACCTTTTACTGAATCTGATTTTTACGACAAGCTTCACGCTCTAATTGATAACAAGGAAATAGATCAAGCTCAATTTTTTGCACAGTTGCAGCAAATTTTGACACAACTCAATCAAAGATTACAAGAGAACATTAATGAAATCAACTCCATAAAGGCTTGGATAAAACCTTATTTAACCACAGATCAAGAAGAAATAACAGCAGAAGAAAAGGCACTCATTT
This sequence comes from uncultured Marinoscillum sp., assembly GCA_964353015.1. Lineage (GTDB taxonomy): Bacteria > Bacteroidota > Bacteroidia > Cytophagales > Cyclobacteriaceae > JAMZMI01. The sequence goes on from CAYGUA010000039.1 coordinate 2,359, forward strand.
CAATCATATTTAAAGACACCAAGACAATTACCAACTTAAAAGAGTTCACTAAAGTCTTGAGTGCATGGAATAGAATTCTTCCAATTTATCATCAAGTTCTGACAAGTGATTCCCCTGATGATATTCAGATTGCAGCAGTTCAAAATGGTTCTATTGACATTGTAGTGAATTTGGATATTGACCTAGCTGTTAATTTGGTCGACCTATTCAATGTTGGATTTAAATGTTATGCTGCATATCTGTCATACAAAAAAATTATCAAACCAATAACACAGGCATTTTCGGGCAACAAAGAATTGGAATCGGATGAAAAAAATCGAGAGAAGAAACTTTTAAAAAATATCCCTATTGAGATTGAAAGAAAGGCACTTGAACAACATAAAACTGCTTTGAAAAAGGACAATAACATTGATAAGAATCCTGATAAAAAAATCGAGCAGATTGTAAAATTGGTCAATTCTCATATTGTGAACGGAAACGACATTAAACTTTTGACATATCCCGAACCGGAACATGAAAGTGATTCGAACGAAATCATCGAAACCAAACGAGCAGAACTCTTAGAGACCTCAATTAAGGTTAGAAAAGCCTTAAGAGAACTACCTCAAGAAGAACACCAAAAACTTTTAAAACAATTCGGAGAAATCGATGAGGAAGAAGGGAAATAAAACCGGCAAATAACAAACGCTATCTTTTATGTGTCTAACGGCCTCTTTGCCAGCTTCATCTGGACTTGACCGCTCCAGTGCACTTTCTGAAACTTCATCGCTTCAAGATAGCTTCGTGCTTCTGGATTTAGATTTTCAAAACGCAGTTTTTCATAGATTTCGAAGTGCTTGTGGTGCAATTCCGCTATTTTGGCTGTACATGCCAGCTATGGGTACACAAACCGATAGTTAGACGCTAATAAATCTAAAATGACTGACGAAATTCAAATATCAGACAGAAGAAGGAAACTTGAAATTGTTGCAGTCCTGGCAACTGGCATTGGGAAATTCATTTTTATGGATTATTTGAACCTTAAGTTTCCATTTATCCTGGTGTCAATTGTTGCTTGGACATTTTATATATGGAAGAGGAAAGAATTGACAAAGGGTATTATGGCTTACTGGGGGTTTAGGACAGACAATTTCAACAAGGTTCTTAGACTTGTCCTACCTTTTGGTGTACTTTCAGTGGTTCTATTTTTTATTGTTGGTTACTATCAAGGAACCATTATGCTCTCATGGCACATCGTACCAATATTAATTGTATATCCTATTTGGGGCATTATTCAACAATTTTTAGTAATTGGTCTGGTTGCCGGAAACTTACAAGACATGAGTAGTTTTAGTTTGAAAACTCCCATTATAATTCTTCTTTCCGCAATTCTATTTGGTGCAATCCATTATCCCTATAATTGGCTGATTATTGGGACATTTGTCCTTGCCTTATTCTACGGATATATATACCTCAAAGGAAGAAATGTTTATGTACTTGGCATCTTTCATGGTTGGCTAGGTGGTTTGTTCTTCTATACCGTGGTAAATCGGGATCCTTTTATTGAAGTTTTTGGGAAATTTTTATATTAAAAAACTAAGCCAAGGGTTGTGGCTTATCCTCACAAAACTTCCATATTTTTATATCTAAAGAATAATAAAAATTCCTGTGCAAGGTGCTTCAGAAATGAAAGTTTGGTTAAAGTTCAGTCATCAAGATTTTAATTATCACTTTCTTTCCATTTACAAAATCGTTCGCTGTTAAAATCTAGCATATGGTTGTTTCTGTAACTCTTACTTTCGAGGATTAATTAATCCTGAAGTGGGCAAATGAATCAAACAAACTATCAGTTATTCGATTTCCTCGAGTTTGATCCTTCTCTAAAGAAGAAGGAGGCCTTGTGGAAAGCCTGCAAGCCCACAGCTATCGAAGCAATGGATGGGAAGGTCATTGTCACCATTCCATTCCAAAAGCACATCCCTAGTGTGGATATCATTCCTGACTTGGATTCACCACGCAAGGATTACAAGCTCGTATTAAGCGCTTTGGGCGATAAGATCCTTCGCGCCAGTATCGGCATTGGTCAGCAGGTTCCCGAATCCTCCGAGATGTTGCAGCTCGATCACAGATTAATACCGGAACCACTTTCATTCGAAAAACAGCCGGATCGCTGGATTGTGAAAAACAGTCAGGGTGTCACCAAAGCGATTTTTGACTTGAGCGATCCTGCCACCGACCATTGGAGTGATCTGCTTCCCGAACCACATGAAAGCTTCAAGGTTTCCTTTTTCCCTGATGGAGACAAAAACATAAACACAAGTGCACAGGATCAGTTTTTCCCAGCCAGGAATGACGCCATGGCTTTGGCATTTGTTGAAAAAGCCGGAAGTCCCGATCGAATCACTTTTTCGTTAGCAACCAAACCCGATGAAGCATTTGTTGGAACCGGTGAGCGCTTTGCGAAAATGGATCTTTCCGGAAAAACCTTTCAGCTGAAAAACCAAGATGGGCAGGGCGTCAACAATAAACGTACATACAAAAACATTCCATTCTACCTGTCGAGTGCGGGTTATGGTTTGTTTCTTCATACTTCTGCCTATTCCAAATTTTCATTGGCGGATCATTCCACCAGATCAGCGCAGCTACTCGTGGAGCATCCGGTATTGGATGTATTTCTCATCGCTGGCGCTGATCCGGATGAGATCCTTTTCGGCTACAAACAGTTGACAGGATTTCCATCCATGCCGCCACTTTGGAGTTTTGGAGTTTGGATGAGTCGGATGACTTATTTCTCTGCAGAGGAAGTAAAAACCATTTGTGATCGATTAAGAGCCGAAAAATTTCCCTGTGATGTCATTCACATCGATACCGGTTGGTTTGTGACCGATTGGCTTTGTGAATGGAAATTCAATCCCGAACGCTTCCCTGATCCTGCTGGATTTATCAAAGAATTAAAAGACGATGGCTTTCGGGTGAGTCTTTGGCAAATGCCGTATATCGCCAAAAACGCCTTGCAGCATGATGAGGCTGTGGCTAACAAATACATCGGCACGCTGCTGGATTCCCGTGAACAAGGCGGCTCCAATTTCAGTGCGCTGGATTATGCCGGAACCATTGATTTCACTTATCCCAAGGCGGTTGATTGGTACAAAGGTTTGTTGAAAGAATTACTGGAAATGGGTGTGGTTTGTATCAAGACGGATTTTGGTGAGGAGATTCATCTCGATGCGGTCTATCACGGCATGGAGCCAAAGCTTCTCAATAATCTTTATGCGCTTCTTTATCAAAAGGCGGCTTATGAGATCACCAAAGATATAACAGGCGATGGCATCATTTGGGCGCGAGCTGGTTGGGCAGGTTGCCAGCGTTACCCGCTTCATTGGGGTGGCGACTCGGCTTGTACCTGGGACGGTTTGGCTGGTTCGCTCAAAGGAGGTTTACATCTTGGTCTTTCCGGTTTCGGCTTTTGGAGTCACGATGTGCCGGGTTTTCATGGCGTTCCAAACTTCATGAATGCGATCATACCCGACGACTTATATGTTCGGTGGACGCAGTTTGGCGTGTTCTCCTCACACCTTCGTTATCACGGCACCTCCAAAAGGGAACCTTACGAATATCCAAACATCGCAGACACGATCAGAGATTGGTGGGATTTACGTTATGCCTTGATTCCATACATCCTTCAGGAAAGTGAGAAGGCCACCACCACGGGTTCGCCAGTATTGCAGGCTTTGATCTTTCACCATCAGGAGGACAAGATGTGCTGGCACATCGATGATCAATATTATTTCGGTGATGATTTTCTGGTGGCTCCAATCATGAATTCCCAAAACAAAAGAGATGTGTATCTACCGGAAGGTGAGTGGATCAATTTTTTTAATGGCGAAGAAACAACCGGTGGAAAATGGCTGAAGGATTTTGAAACATTGCTCGAAGAGATGCCGGTTTGGGTGAGAAAAGGGGCCGTGATATCCGTGTATCTGGATAAGGTTAGTTGTACCGATGATATGGATTTATCCAAAACGACGCAATTGATAATCGATGATTCCTTTGAAGGAATTTGGAAAATACTCAACTATTGAAAACGTATATTAACAAAAGACAATGTTACGCTTAGGCATACTTGGTTTAGGAGAAGGACGCAGCACGATCTCGGCTTCTCTCAACAGCTCAAAAATTGAGTTGGTACAAATCTGTGATTTGAATCTGGAGCTCTGTAAGAAACGGGTGAAGGAATTCGATTTTCACAACTACACGACCAATATTGAGGATTTACTCAGTAATCCGACGATAGATGCCATCGGGATCTATACGCCTGACAAACTTCATGGGACACATATTAGAATGTGCATGGAGGCTGGCAAACATGTGATTTGCACCAAGCCGCTTTTGGATGATTTGGCAGAGGCCAAAGCATTGATGGAGCTGCAATTAAAAACTGGAAAGAGGTTATTTGTTGGTCAGAGTAGTCGGTTTTTTGAACCCATGAAAAGACAAAGAGCTGATTTTGAAAAAGGCTTGATTGGAGATCTGATCACAGTAGAAGCCTATTATCACGCCGATCATCGTTGGTTTTTGAACAAGCCATGGGCATTGGAAAATGCTTTTAAATGGCTTTATGGCGGCATGAGTCATCCGGTGGATTTTATCAGATGGTACCTTCCGGAGATCGATGAAGTGATGGGTTATGGCATGCTCAGCGCCAACGGAAAAGCTGGTGGCTTGAAAAATGAAGACACCATGCATTTTATTTATAAGGCGAAAGACGGACGAGTAGCACGAATTTCAGGAGCATATTCCGGCCCGATTCAGCCCGTAGTTCGTGACAGTGAAATGAGTTGCATCCTCCGTGGTACAGAAGGCTGCAGTCAGGGAGATTATATGGATTTGCGTTATGCGGTGACCACCAAAGATGGTGAGGAGCAGATGATCACCTGGGAGAAAAAAATCAAACATTATTTCCGGTTTGAAGGCAAAAGCCACCATGCAGGAGAGTACAACAATTACCTAGAGTATTTCGCTGATTGCATCACCAATGGGGTTACCGCCTATCCTGATTTGAAGGAAGGACTTGGTACAATCGCGTTGTTGAAAACCATGGAAAAAACCTTAAAGTCCGGCAAGCCAGAAAAAGTGGATGAAACGATCCGCGAATATGGATTGGAAGGATTGATATAACTGAATTTCAAAATTATTAACAACAAGAAAATGAGCGTTGCGATTACAAAGGAACAAATTGATCAATACCATAAAGATGGTTATGTGATTTTGAGAGATGTGATTTCTCAGGAAATGATCACGAAAATTCAGGATGAATGTGAAAGATACATCAAAGAAAAAGACGATGAAATGGACGCAAAAGGAGTGGAGATCGATGAGATCAACCACAAAGGCAAGCGTTATTTCATTGCGATGAAAAACAAGGACAGCCAGCCAATGCAGGAGCTTCTTTACGGTAAAGAAATGGAAGCCATCACCCGAGCTGTATTGGGCGATAATGTCTATTTATTCCTGGAGCAATTCGTGGTAAAAGCTGCGGACAAAGGGATGAAATTCGCATGGCATCAGGATTCTGGCTATTTGGATTTTGATCACAAACCTTATCTTTCGTGCTGGATGCCGCTTGATGATGTGTCAGAGGAAAACGGAACGGTTTATCTTTTATCTTACGAAGATGCAGGCGTAGATCGCAGAATTGATCATATATTGGAAGAAGGAACAAATGATAAAATTGGTTATCATGGTGAAAATCCGGGAGTACCTGCCATTTTGAATAAAGGTGATATTGCACTTTTTTCAAGTGTTTGTTTCCACAGAAGTGGTTCAAACAATACCAACAAATCTAGAAGGGTTTTGCTGATGCAATATTCTGCAGAACCAATCAACGTTGCAGATGGAACGCCACTTTATTTGGCAGAACCATTTGTGGTGAATGGAAAATTATTGAAATAGGCGTTAGGCCTTAGGCTCTTGGCCTTTGGTAAAAAAAATATATCCAAAAACCCATAACCTAACCCCCAGTAAATGGAAAACATAAACGACTACCTCCAGACCATTGATTTTGTAATCGTAGGCATTTATCTCGTTGTACTCATCGGGATAGGTTACTGGGTTAGCTTCGTGAAAAAGAAAGCCGGAGGAGAAGATGAAAATCTCTTTCTTGCCGGACGATCACTTGGCTGGCACAGCATCGGTCTCACCATGTGGGGTACGAATGTGGGGCCGTCTATGCTCATTGCTTCCGCCAGTATTGGTTATACGACTGGGATCGTGGCAGGTAATTTCGGTTGGTATGCGTTTCCGTTTATTTTTCTATTGGCGGTCGTTTTTGCGCCGCGATATCTAAAAGCCAACATTCAAACCTTACCTGAGTTTATGGGCAAGCGTTTTGGACAATCCACACGAAACATTCTTGCGTGGTACACTTCCATTACCATTTTGATTTCGTGGCTCTCACTCACGCTGTATGCCGGTGGTATTCTTGTCGGGCAGATCTTGGATTTTCCGCTTTGGTTATCAGTAATTGTATTGGTGTTGATCGCTGGATTTTTCACCATTGCAGGAGGTTTGGAGGCCATTGCTTATACTAATGTTTTCCAGATGATTTTACTCATTTTGGTTTCAGGAGCATTGACTGTTGTCGGTGTGATGAAAGCAGGCGGACCAGTCGCAGTTTATGAGGCAGCACCGCCAGAATATTGGAATTTACTTCTTCCGATGGACGATCCAAATTATCCATGGCTGGCCATTGTGTTGGGTTATCCCGTGATGGGTGTTTGGTTTTGGTGTACCGATCAGAGCATGGTGCAATCTGTACTTGGTGCGAAAAATCTAAAACAAGGACAGATGGGCGCAAACTTCACAGGTTGGTTGAAGATCTTTGATGTGGCTTTGTTTATCCTTCCCGGAATTGTGTGTTTTATCTTATTTCCAAATCTGGAAAACCCTGATGAAGCTTATATGACCATGGTGACCCGCTTGTTTCCTGCAGGAATGACCGGACTTGTGATGGCAGTTTTGATTGCGGCATTGGTCAGCACCATTGATTCGGCATTGAATTCATTAAGTACCGTGTTCACGATGGACATCTATGTGAAGAAATACAAACCAGAAGCCACACAAAAACAGATTGTGAAAATTGGACGGATCGTGACCATTATTGGCGCTTGTATGGCCATAGTTATGACTTTGGGTATTGAAAGTATCAAAGGGCTGAACTTGTTTGATGTGTTTCAGGCCGTACTAGGTTTCATTGCGCCTCCTATGTCCGTTGTGTTTTTGACAGGTGTGCTGTGGAAGAAAATGACCACCAAAGCAGCCAACTTCATTTTGGCTGGCGGAACAATTATCAGCATCGGAACAGGTATTTTCTATCTATGGATTTTCCCATCCGCCGAGTATGACTTTTGGCCACATTTCTTGTTGTTGTCTTTCTACATTTTTGTGTTTCTGATGATCCTAGCGTGGGTGATTTCCTCCCTTGACAAAGAAGGGCAGCAAGTAGAACACGATCTGGACATGTCAGCAGTAGCTAAGCCAAGCAAATCCGTTTGGATTTTGTGGATCGCATTGATTGTGGTGATGGTTGGACTGTATGTTTTCTTTAATGGAAACTGAGGGATTGGGAATTTTCGATTGCGGGATTTCGGATTTAAAATCTGCGTTGATCTGCGTCATCTGCGGGCAAAATGTCATGTGACAACTCACGCAGATTCCGCTGATTTCCGCAGAAATTATGTGAATGTATAGGCATAGCCTTGGGAAAACTAATTGAACAAAAATGAGCAAAATCAAATCATATTCACTTTACAAAGCCACTGCACAGATGGCCAGACCCATTGCTGATGCTACGCATACCCTTACGGAAATATCCTTTCTGGTGCTGCGCATCCACACCGAATTGGGTGTGGTGGGCGAATCGTATTTGCTCAGCTTTCAATACAGTCCAAATGCCATTCTTGGAGCATTGAAGGATGTGGGTGAAGCAATCGTCGGAGAGGAGATCAACGAGACTGTTAAGGTCTTTCAGAAACTGAATCACCTCAACGAGTATTTCGGACAGGAGGGAATTAACCGATGGGCGCAAGCGGCATTTAACATTGCTATGTGGGATGCCTGGTGCAAAACGTTGAATCAACCAATCTGGAAAGTGTTGGGGACATCAAGAACTGAGGTTCCGATTTATGGGAGTGGAGGCTGGATTTCATATTCCATTGAGGAACTCATAGATGAAGTAAGTAATTACAAAGCGAGAGGTTTCAAATCTGTAAAGATCAAAGTAGGCAAGCCCGATTGGAAGGAAGACCTGGAGCGGTTGAGGTTGGTACGCGAAGCGGTGGGCAATGAAATAGGCATCATGATGGACGCCAATCAGGGAATGGACGTGCCTTCCGCATTGGCCTTGGCTCGCGCTGCTCGTGATTTGGATATTCACTGGTTTGAAGAACCGATAGATCATACCGATTTTCAAGGTTATCAATTGTTGAAAAATCAAGCAGGTATTTCACTTGCCATGGGCGAACGTGAATATTCCACATTGCCACTGCGTGAGCTCATTCAACGAAACGCCATTGACATCTGGCAGCCGGATATTCTTAGATTGGGCGGGGTAGAAGCGTGGAGAGATAGCGCTGCTTTGGCTGGAGCACACAATATTCCTGTACTTCCGCATTATTACAAGGATTATGATATCCCACTGCTTTGTACCATTCCCAATGGCGCAGGAGCAGAGTCTTTCGACTGGATCGATCCGCTCATTGATCATCCAATACAAATCAAAAATGGCATGGCATCACCACACAACAGACCGGGTTGGGGTTTTGGGTTTAAGGATGAACTTTTGACCGAGGTTTGATTTAGGATTTTGGGATTTTAGGATTTGGGGTTTTAGGATTGCTGATTGCGGATTTTTGGATTGCTGAATTGCGATTTTCAGATTTTGGGATGGCTAATTAATGTTCTTCTCGTTATTTTTAATGAATGACAAAGGAGGAATTAAAAATCAGAACCAAAGAGTTTGCACTTCAAAACATGAAAGTTTCTGGATGGTTTTACCTCTACTTTTTTTGATCCATGACAGCATTAGAAGAAATGTTTGCTTCCCGAATTTCGAAAGAAGCCATGATCGAAAAGGTGAATGGAGATCACGGAGCTTTTGAGGAGGCCATGCAAATAGCCTTGTCATCAAATGAACCACAATGCTGGCGTGCAGCCTGGATACTGGGACATTGCACAAAGAAAAATGATGTGCGACTTCCACCTCATGCGGATAAAATCATTGCCACAATTGGAGACAGAAAAGACGGACATCAGCGCGAATTGATCAAGATTCTTGTCAAGATCAAGCTTACAGATGATCAGGAAGGAAGGTTATTTGATCGCTGTATGAGCATTTGGGAGGCAGTGGGCAAAAACCCGTCGGTACGGCATTTTGCTTTCTTCTATATATCAGACCTTGCAGCCAAATACCCCGAATTGAAGAATGAAATCACCTTCCTCACACAGCCGGAATATTTGGACACCTTATCTCCTGGGATAAGAAGGAGTATTGAAAAGAGAATTGCGAAACTTTAGAGATTGTCGGATTTGGGATTTGGGATTTAGGATTGAGGGAATTTAGGATTTGGGATTTGATTTAGGATTTATGGATTGGGAATTTTAGATTGCACAATTATGATTCTTAGAGAGCTTGTGGTAGTTTTTAGACAATACCTTCCCATTTTTTAGATCAAAAATTAGCAAGATTGAACACAATGTGAAGCATTAGGCCAGTGCTGTAAAGAACATTTGAAATGGATTAATTACATTGGTGATTTAGTGGATAGAGTATTTTGTCGCATATTCGGTTTGTAAGCATTAATTTCTACATCTTCATGAGATATCTGGTCCTTCTAATCGCTGCGATTTTGGCATTTAACTCTTTCGGGCAGGCACAGGCTGAAGTGAATGTTATTTATGGTGAAAAACATATTTTCACGGTTTTAACTCCCGAAGGCTGGGTGAATGATAAGGAAGCGGCATCCAAAATTGGGTTAGTCTCGCTCATGTATTCTAGTGCTGATAAGAATAAAACTCCAAAAAGTCATATGTATGCAAAAGGGTATGACAAAGACAAGAACAACAAGAATTTAAAATCTTTTCTAAATGGGGATATTGCTAATTTCAGGAAGAAGTACCCAAATCTAAGTTATGAACAAATAGAGATAGGTAAAACAGGGGCAATAATTGATGCAACAATGCTTTCTTTTTCGAACCTTGAAGATCGTTACAAAGAAGAAGTCATTTATCTCGAAACCGAATTTTCGGTTCTAGTTTTTGTATTCTCAACATTTAGTGGACATGACTACATTAACTATCAACCAATATTTGACCAATTTGTAGCTTCATTCAACTATCGTGGGAGCAATCCAAAACCTTTTCTAGATTGGCAAAAACAACAAAGTGCAGATTGAGCAAATGCTTAATATATCAATTTAGTTGCTGAGACAATCGTACAGGTCATAACTTACGCACTCGCTCGGCTTTGCCGAGTGACTAATAAACTGAAAGCCTTAGGGTTGAATAGTAGGGTTTGAGAGTATCACATTTGGTTTGGGGAATGCAGGCAGAATGCCTGAAAAATAAAAATCACTCAGCAAAGCCAAGCAACTGCAAGAACCTCTCAATTCCCCAATCCAAAAAATCCCCAATCCAAAAATCCCAGTCCCCAATTCCAAATCTCCAATCTCCAATCCAAAATTCCAAATCCCCATTCCCCAATCCAAAAAAACCCAATCCCGCATACATGATCCTACGGGATACTATACCACCGCCAATTCATCAATTTTGACAACCTTACATAAGCAACAAATGATTCGAGTTCTTTCATCCCTTTTGCTGATCATTCTGATCTTACCGTGTACGTTCGCTCAAACGGTAACGGGAGAGCCTGCAGGAATTCCCCGCGTTCCAGGGATTTATGAATTCAATCCATGGGAAAACCCTTTGATTACTTCACTCAATCGAGATCCTTCTCGGGCGACTGCCTATTCATTTGAAACCAGTGAGAAGGCCTTACTTGGCGATAGAGAGATTTCAAAACGATATCAGTCATTGAATGGAAACTGGGATTTCCGTTATGCTAAAAATCCAGGGGAGGCACCAAAGGATTTTTATAAATCCAGAGTGGCAGGTTGGGATCAGATCGAGGTACCATCGAATTGGGAACTGAAAGGATATGATATACCGATTTATGCCAGTGCGGTTTATCCGTTTCGTCCGGTCAATCCGCCATTTGTACCACAGGAATACAATGGCGTGGGCTGTTATCAAAGAACCTTTTCTGTTCCTGATTATTGGGAAAATATGAACATCACACTTCATTTTGGAGGAGTGAGTTCAGCATTTAAAGTTTGGGTAAATGGAAACTTGCTGGGTTATGGCGAGGACAGCTGTTTGCCGTCAGAGTTTAATGTAACTGCCTACCTGAAACCAGGAGAAAACATTGTTTCCGTGCAAGTGCTTCGGTGGAGCGATGGAGCCTATCTGGAAGATCAGGATCATTGGCGCATGAGTGGGATTCAACGTGAAGTCATGCTTTTGGCTGAGCCAAAACTGAGAATCGCTGACTTCCATTA
>CAYGUA010000039.1:13962-45240 GCA_964353015.1 uncultured Marinoscillum sp.
TTATCAAACCAAATTGGATAAAAATTATCAGGATGCCATTTTTAGTCTGAGACCAAGATTGGATAATCTCACTGGAGAAACGGTGAAAAATAACATTCAATTTAAAGCACAACTTTTTGATAAGAATGGTCATGTAGTTTTCAAAAATCCATTGACCATTGGAGCAGCGGACATCATCAACGAATCGTATCCAAGACTCGACAATGTGAAGTTTGGTTTGCTGGAAGATTCAGTAAAGAACCCAAGGCTTTGGAGTGATGAAACGCCTTATCTCTACACCCTGGTGATGTCCTTGGAAGATACGCTGGGAAATATTCTGGAAGCTAAAAGCTGCAAAGTAGGTTTCCGAAGTATCGAATTTTCTAAAGATGATAGCAAGCTATTGATCAATGGAAAGGTAACCTATCTGTATGGTATCAATCGACATGATCACGATGCGGTAAAAGGCAAGGCGCTTTCACGTGCAGATATTGAGGCAGATGTTCGTTTGATCAAGCAATTCAATTTCAATCTTATCCGTACGAGCCATTATCCCAACGATCCTTATTTCTATGAGCTTTGTGATCAATACGGCATCTTTGTGATGGATGAAGCCAATCTGGAAACACACGGATTAGGAGGAAAGCTGAGCAATGATCCAAGCTGGACGCATGCTCACATGGAGCGCGCCACCCGCGTGGTGATGCGTGACAAGAATCACCCGAGTGTGATCATTTGGAGTTTGGGAAATGAAGCGGGAAGAGGACCCAATCATGCGGCTATGGCCGAATGGATTCACGATTTTGACGTAACTCGTCCGGTGCATTATGAACCTGCTCAAGGCAATCACAGAGCAGAGGGTTACATTCCTCCCGGACATCCTGATTATCCGAAAGACCATTCGCATCGCATTCAGGTGCCAACGGATCAGCCTTATGTGGATATGGTGAGTCGCTTTTATCCCGGTCTTTTTACGATAGATCTGTTGGCAAATCAGCAAGGAGACAATCGACCGATCATCTTTGTGGAATATTCCCATTCGATGGGAAACTCTACAGGAAACATGAAGGAATTTTGGGACAAGTTTAGATCTACACCAAGAATGATCGGTGGCTGCATCTGGGATTTTAAAGACCAGGGTTTGCTTAAAAAAGATTCGTTGGGCAATGATTTCTTCGCCTATGGAGGAGATTTTGGTGAGGAAAGACATCACGGCAATTTTTGTCTCAATGGAATTGTCTCTTCAGACGGAAGACCAAAAGCAGCGATGTTTGAATGCAAGCGTGTTTATCAGCCCCTTGAATCTACCTATTTGGGAAGTGGAAAACTGGAAATAGAAAATCGACATGCACAGCTCAATAGCAGGAGCTATAATGTCTCCATTAGAATGAGGAAGGACGGCAATCTTTTGAGTGAAAAGCTTGTACCGACCATTTCAATTGAGCCTGGTGAAAAATTGATTCTGGATATTTCGAATTATATACCCAAGTTGGCAGAAGGCTGTGAATATCACGGCGAGATTGTATGGACGTTGAAAGAAAATAAGCCATGGGCGAGTAAAGGACATGTTGTTGCGTCAAATCAATTTTCACTTTCTCCTCTCGTGAATTCAACTTTAAAAGGTGTAAAAGCTATACCTACGAAAACTGAAAATGATTCTGCTTTGGTTTTTTCGGGCAAAGATTTCAGGATCGCATTTGACAAAGAAAACGGCGCAATGAGCTCTTATCTTTTCAAAGGAGAGGAACAAGTTTTTGCTCCCTTGTTGCCACATTTCAAAAGACCATTGACAGACAATGACCGAAAAGGTTGGAAGCCGCATAAACTACTTAAGACTTGGTATGAAGCCAGTCCTGAGCTTCAATCTATTGAATCGAAACTGCTTGATGATGGCAGCATGAGTGTGGAAGCTGATTATAGCCTGATTGCAGGCGCGGCGCAAGTGATTTTGAATTATACGATCACCGGAAATGGGGTTGTGAAGGTTGATTATCTACTCCATGCCAATGACACCTTGCCAAATCTCCCCAAAATAGGCATGCAAATTGGCATCAAAAATCAATACGAAAATATCACCTGGTTTGGCAAAGGACCTTTGGAGAATTATGCTGATAGATCTTATGGTTTTGATGCCGCGGTGTATAATGCCGATATTGACCAGATCAATGAACCTTATCCCATGCCACAAGAAAGTGGAAATCTGACTGATGTGCGTTGGATGTATTTGTCAGATATATCAAATGGTTTGCTTATAGTTGCCGATAGCTTGCTAAGTATGAGCGCATGGCGATATGACGAGGAAAATATCAATGAAGCCAAACACATTTATGAATTGAAAAATCCTGGTTACTTGACCTTGAATATTGACCTCAAACAAATGGGAGTGGGGGGTAATGACAGCTGGTCTGAAGTGGCTGCTCCTTTAGATAAATATCAAATACCATCGGGTGATTATAGTTATACTTTCTACATGATAGCGAGGGACAGTGATGCAACGAATATTGATCAATTTCGAACTGCTATTTTTAAGCTTACAAATAAATGAGTCAATCAAACAAATTAGCCTTAATCACAGGTGGAGGGTCCGGTCTTGGATTAGCAATTGCTACGAAAATGGCTGCTGCAGGATATTTGACAATCATCGTTGGGAGGAATGAAGAAAAGCTCAAAAAAGCAGTTTCTGAAATAGGAACAAATGCATATTATAAAGTCTGCGATCTTTCCAATTTGAGTACTATTCCAATGTTGATTACTGAAATCATTCAAGAACATGGGAGCATTGATGTCCTTGTGAATAATGCGGGCATCAACATGAAGAAACCGTTTACTGAAGTGACTGACGATGATTTTTTTCAAGTCATCAATACCAACTTACTGAGCGTTTTTTCAATATCCAGAGAAGTGGTGAAGGTTATGACCAAACAAGAGTCAGGCAGTATCATCAATATCAGCTCGATGGCCGCACAGTACGGAATCCCAAAAGTCATTGCCTATTCTGCAGCTAAAACAGCCATCGAAGGAATGACACGCGCAATGGCAGTTGAGCTTTCGCCACTCGGGATCAGAGTGAACTGCATTGCCCCAGGATTTATTTACAGCGAGATGACTGATAAGGCTTTGAACAGTGATCCTGAGCGGAAAGCCAAGGTATTCGGAAGAACTCCGATGGGTAGAATGGGGAATCCATCTGAAATAGGAGATACGGCTTTATTCCTTGCATCAGATGCTGCCAGCTACATTACTGGAACAGTATTACCTGTAGATGGAGGAAACTCCATCGGATTTTGAATGAACCTGACTAAAAGATTTTAGCAAACAGAAATAATGAAAACGACAAATTTCGATAAGTATAAAGGAGTTATTCCTCCGTTGGTTACGCCACTAAAAGATACAGATACATTGGATGTTGCCGGATTGGAGCGTTTGGTTGATCACATTTTGATCGCTGATGTGTCCGGTATTTTTGTGCTTGGTACTACTGGCGAATTTTGTCATCTCAGCATCAAACTTCGTGAGGAACTGGTGGAGCGAGTGTGCAAATTGGTAAATGGAAGAACCAAAGTGCTAGTTGGTGTAGCGGATACTTCCATTACTGAAAGTGTAAATCTTGCCCAAAAGGCTGCTGATTGTGGCGCGAGTGCTGTTGTGGCAGTAGCACCATATTATTTTGCTGCCTCACAACCTGAGCTGACGCATTATTTTACTGCTCTGGCCAATAAGTTGCCATTGCCATTATTCTTATACAATATGCCCGTTCACACCAAGACAGTCATTGATCCTGGCACGGTGAAAGTGGTAGCAGCAGCAAGCGATAATGTGATCGGTTTAAAGGACAGCTCAGCAAACATGAATTATATCCGATCTGTGCAGTATCAATTGCGGGATAAGGATTTTCCGATATTCTGTGGACCTGAGGAGATTACAGCTGATGCAGTTTTGCTTGGCGGAGCTGGTGGAGTGAACGGAGGCGCTAACATGTTTCCAAAACTATATGTCGCACAATATGAGGCGGCAGTGAACAAGGATTTTGCGAAGCTGGAAGTTTTAAGAAACAAAGTACTTGAAATCAGCTCGGCCATTTATTCTCTTGGGAAATACGGTTCGTCTACTTATCTGCAAGGCTTGAAATGTGCATTGTCCGTGCTGGGAATTTGTGATGATTATTTGCCGGAACCATTCTTCAGATTTGGTGCCGAAGATCGGAAATTGATCGAAGCAAGGATAGAGAAGTTGGAGATGGATGTTTTCACAAAGAAGTATTTGTAAATATTGTAGCCATTGTTTTTTGTTTTATTAAATTTCATAGTACAAATTTCAAAAAACAAACAATGAACAATGATTGAAAACTCAAATTCAAAACCAACTTATGACCTTGAAGAAAGGACTTATCAGTTTGCCAAAGGAGTAAGAATTTTTGTTAAAGTATTAGGAAAAACAATTGCAAATATCGAAGATTCAAAACAGGTCGTAAGATCATCTGGTTCAGTTGGTGCTAATTACATTGAAGCGAATGAGGCCTTGAGTAAAAAGGACTTTTTGATGAGAGTAAAAATTTGTCGTAAGGAGGCGAAAGAGAGTGCCTACTTTTTAAGACTTATTCTTGAAACTAATAATATTGATGCGAAAGATGAACTGGTTAATTTAATTGGTGAGGCCAATCAGCTTAAGAAAATATTCTCAGCAATCATTGAGAAATCGAAGTAACCATTTGGTCATTTGAGTTTTTGTTTTTGGAAATTATTTGCGTTTTGTTTTTTGAATTTTGGAACTTTTAAATGAATATATCCTACATCGATCTAACCGTATTCCTCGTCTATATGATTGCCATTGTGGCATTTGGGAGTAGCTTCTATTTCCGAAACAAAGACAGTGATGCATATACATCGGGTGGAGGCAAGCTACCATCCTGGGTGATTGGCATGTCGATTTTTGCCACGTTTGTGAGCAGTATTAGTTTTTTGGCTATTCCTGGTAAAGCATACATTTCTGATTGGAATGCATTTGTTTTTAGTCTCTCCATCCCGTTTGCAGCTGTGATGGCGGTCAAATTCTTTATTCCGCTTTATAGATCTGTCAATAGTATTTCCGCTTACACTTATTTGGAGCAGCGATTTGGATTATGGGCAAGTAGATATGCATCTATCTGTTACATCCTCACTCAGCTGATGCGCACAGGCTCAATCTTATACTTACTAGTGCTTCCACTTAATTTGATGTTTGGATGGGACATAGCTACCATCATTGTCGTAACAGGAGTTGCCGTAATTGTCTATTCGATGCTCGGTGGTATTCAGGCTGTGATTTGGACGGATGCCATTCAGGGAATTATTTTGATTGGCGGTGCTTTGGTTTGTGCAGGGCTGCTATTGTTTGGTATGCCAGAAGGTCCTGGCCAGCTCTTCGAGATAGCAGCTGCGAGCGACAAGTTCAGTCTTGGTTCATTTAAGTTGAGCATTTCGGAATCAACTTTTTGGGTGATGCTTATATATGGTTTGTTTATCAACATGCAGAACTATGGCATTGACCAAAACTATGTGCAGCGATACATGTCCGCCCGATCTGAGAAAGAAGCCAAGTCTTCTGCATTATTCGGATCGTTGCTATATGTACCTGTTTCCATGATTTTCTTTTTCATCGGCACGGCTTTGTTTAGTTTTTATGAAGCACAACCTGAGTTATTGCCTGGGGGCATTACAGGAGATAAAGTCTTCCCGCATTTCATCGTCAATCAGATTCCGATAGGTTTCACAGGTTTGCTAATTGCAGCCATTTTTGCAGCCGGGATGAGCACCGTTTCCACGAGTATCAATAGTACAGCTACCATTATCCTCACGGATTATTACAAAAGGAAATTCCCGAATGCTTCCAATAAAGCAAGTATGAAAGTGCTCTATTTGTCTTCATTTATTTTCGGAGTTCTTGGGATCAGTGTAGCTGTGGCCATGATCAACGTTAAAAGCGCCTTGGATGCATGGTGGTCTTTGGCTTCCATTTTTAGCGGTGGAATGTTGGGACTATTTCTGCTTGGCTTTTTCTCAAAAAAGGCTACTAGTATAAATGCTGCCATTGGCGTAGCAGTTGGCGTTTTAATCATACTGTGGATGAGTCTTTCATCTATGATCTTTACGGATGGGTTTATGGAGTATTTGCAAAATCCATTTCATGTCAATCTTACTATCGTAATTGGAACTACAGTCATATTCCTTGTTGGGTTTCTGTTATCTAAGAGGATAGCGCAGGACAGTTAGGTAATACATGCCTCGTACTTTTAGGTGAACTTAATCCTAATAGTATGAATAAAATTTACAACCTTTTTTCAATTTGTTTTCTGAGTTTTTGCGGTTTCAATGGCTTTTCACAAGTTGAGTTTACACTCAATTCTGGTGATCTAATTCCACATGATGATGGATTTTTTCTTGGTGGTGTTACTTATGATTTTAACAATGACGGACTTGATGATTATGTAGCAGGTTGTCCTGCAGATTTTGATTTCGAAGATTATGAGCGCAGGTATCAGAAGGAAAACAGATGTGGTGAAATTAGTGGCCCATGTGTGTTTTATGATTTGCACAACGAGAGTGGGGAACAGCAAGGATTCACTTATAAGAACTGTATTATTTTGCCGGTTTGTGATGCGAAATATGAATCAGTATTAGATCCACCAGTATCAAAAGGATTCATCCAGATGAGACCAGGAGTGGACACAGCTGATGCCGAGATGAGGTATAGTTATATACTGAGTCCATCAGTAAGAAATATACAGTCCATTACGATGGAAACCACACCCGATGTGCACATTCAGACCTCTCGCGAGATTCCCTACATTATAGAATATTCTAAAGACGGTGGAGAGACCTTCGTATTCGATTATTTTATTGCTGATGTGGTGCAATCTGATGGAGGATATCGAGCGGTTTATAATGCTGAAAATAATGTTGATTTCGCACAGATAGCTGCGGATTCAAAAACAAATAACATTATCCTCAGATTTATGACTAACATGGATGATCAATCATTGGGCGCTCAAAAAGGCCAATATGTGAAAGTACATAAAATCACCATCGTAGCTGATTCTGCTTCTCAGGAAGTGGTTCCTCTGGCAAATCGTCTTCAAAACATGCAGCAATCAATCTATGTAAAAAATAACACGATCATGATTGATCAAGGCAGCCTGATGGTTTATAATCTGTCTGGGAAATTCATAGGAAGTGGAAATGCAGTAAAGGTAGAAAAAGGTCTATATCTAATCACTTCAAGCACAGGCATCAAAAAGAAGCTGTTCATCCAATAATATTTAATGATCAAGAATACCAATGATGGTAGTCAGGTCGAGCCTTATCTGAGGTTCGACTTGAACTATTGGAACAGCCACGATTTGCCCCATTTTTCAAAAGGCCCCATTAATGCTACCGATGAACAAAGACATCTGGCAATAAAGCAAGCAGGATATGAAGGTGTGCAGGATGGAAATCCTGACTTATGTGAAAAGGTAGGTTTGAGGCTCACCGGCCAGTTTCGAATGAATAAAGTCGGCGAGCTCGACAATAAAATCAAAGAATGGACTTCAGAGGCTTATGATTGTGCAACAATCCATGTTGGCTGGGGAATGGAATCTGATCTTGAAATGGATCGCCTGATTGCGTACGTCTTAGAAACCTCCAATAAAAACAATTTTCCTATTTATATAGAGACACATCGCGCTACGGTTACTCAGGACATGTGGCGAACCGTAGAGATGGTAAAGCGATTTCCGGAGGTTCGTTTCAATGGAGACTTTTCTCATTGGTACACGGGATTGGAGATGGTCAATGGAGATTTTGAGGAAAAACTCAATTTTATCACGCCAGTATTGGATCGGGTAAGATTCATGCATGGCAGAATCGGAAATCCCGGATGCATTCAGGTAACTGTTAATGGTGATGAGCCTTTTGTAAATCATTTTAAAATGTTTTGGACAAGAGCTTTTATAGGATTTCTGAAAACAGCCCGGCCTGGCGACTATCTTATTTTCACCCCAGAATTACTTCCTTCCGAATATTATTATGCTCAATTAATATCCAACAATCAGCACCAACTCTTAGAATATGGTGATCGGTGGCAACAAGCTTTGCTTTATTGTGATATAGCAAAAGAATGCTGGGCCAAAGCAAAAACTGCTTTGAGATGAATTAAACCCTGTTTTTTTCTTATCAATCCATGTTGTTAGTAAATCACCTAAGCATGTTGGTGATATAAATCATTTTGAAAAATGACCTAACCCATTAATTAAGAGTCGTACTGTGGCGAGCTTCAAGCTTGTAAATTTTGATACAAGTAAAGTTCAATTCCTATGGAAAACTCACAATTTGTTACCACAGATGGGAACACCGCAGCTTCCAATATTGCGTATGCTTTTAGTGAAGTTGCAGCTATCTATCCAATCACTCCTTCATCGGATATGGGAGAAAAAGCGGATGCATGGTCGGCGGCTGGTAAAACCAATCTTTTCGGTGAAAAAGTAGACGTCATTCAAATGCAATCAGAGGCGGGAGCAGCTGGTGCCATTCATGGTGCATTATCTGGTGGCGCAATGGCCACAACTTTCACAGCATCCCAAGGTTTGCTGCTGATGATTCCTAACATGTTCAAAATTGCCGGAGAAATGCTGCCGACAGTTTTCCATGTTTCAGCCCGATCGATAGCAGCTCAGGCCCTTTCAATATTTGGCGATCATTCAGATGTGATGAGCACACGCGGAACAGGATTTGCATTATTAGCAGCCAATAATGTACAAGAAGCTCAAGACATGGCAGCCATTGCCCATTTATCAACATTAAAATCAAAAATCCCTTTCATACATTTCTTTGATGGATTCAGAACATCTCATTCTATTCAGAAAATCATTTCTCTTCCTTATGACACTCTAAAGGAAATGCTCGAAATGAAATATGTGGAGGAGTTCAGAGATGGAGGACTAAGACCTGAACATCCTGTCTGCAAAGTGGGAGCTCAAAATCCAGATGTCTATTTCCAAGGCAGAGAAACAGTAAATCAATATTATAAAAACGCACCAGGCATTGTGCAAGGCTACATGGATTTGTTCTTCGAGAAAACTGGAAGAAAATATGAGCTTTTCGAATATGTAGGACATCCTGAAGCTGAGAAAATCATCATTGCGATGGGTTCTGGAATTGAAACCATCGAGGAAACAGTAAATTATCTCATTGCCAAAGGTGAAAAAGTAGGAGCCATCAAAGTAAGACTTTACAGACCATTTTCTGTTGAGGCATTCATGGACAAGATTCCTAAATCAGTTAAAAAGATTGCTGTGCTGGACAGAACCAAAGAGCCAGGAGCACCAGGTGAACCACTTTATTTGGATGTTGTCGCTGCTTTTAAAGGCAGAGCAGATGTAGCCATCACAGGTGGACGGTATGGTTTGTCATCCAAAGAATTCACCCCATCTATGGTGAAAGCTGTATTTGATCATGTGGAGCAAGGTGGCTGGCATGATTTTACCGTAGGTATCAATGATGATGTGACACATCTTTCCATTCCAGTTAAAGAAGAAATTGATTCTGAGCAAAAAGGAATCATCAGATGTAAATTCTGGGGATACGGATCTGATGGAACGGTATCAGCCAATAAAAATTCAATTATGATTATTGGTCAGAGCACCGATCAATTTGTGCAGGGGTATTTCCAATATGACTCCAATAAATCTGGCGGTTACACCGTATCACACTTGAGATTTGGCAAGGAAAAAATCCAATCAGAATATCTTTTGAATAAAGCTGAATTTGTGGCACTACACAGACCGCAATATATTGGCAAATATGATATCCTTGAAGGAATCACCAAAGGAGGAACATTCCTAATCAACAGCAGTCAGCAACCAGATAGAATCTTTGATCTGTTCACAGCTGACATGCAAAAGACTATTAGAGATAAGAAAATCAAAGTCTTTGCTATCGATGCAGCCAAAATTGCCAAAAGCGTGGGACTGGGAGGAAGGATCAATTCAGTGATGCAGACCGCCTTCTTTAAATTATCAGGTGTATTACCAGAAAAAGAAGCCATCGAACTCATCAAAAAATACATCGAAAAACAATTCATGCGCAAAGGCCCTGAAATTGTGGAAATGAACTGGAAAGCAATCGATGCTTCCGTTGATGCGATTGTTGAGGTTAAAATCCCAGCAGCACAAGCAGAAGAAAAGAATGCGTCTATTCAAGAGGTCGTTCCTGCAGGATCTGGAGATTTTGCCGAAAAAGTAATGGATCCGGTTTTACGACTAAAAGGAGATTTGATCCCAGTTTCGTTGATGTCGCTTAATGGCACGATACCTACAGCAACAAAAAAACTCGAAAACAGAGGTCGGCCAGGAAACACCGCCAAGTGGGCAGCAAAATTTGATTTTGTACCGGAATTCAATCAGGAAGAACCTTATTTTGAATATCCAGGATGTTGCTCCGGCTGTGGAGAGACACCATATATTCATCTGGCTACACAGCTATTTGGAGATCGCATGATCATTGCCAATGCCACAGGTTGTACTTCAATCTATGGAGGAACTTTCCCATCCACACCTTATACTGTAGATAGCAAAGGCAGAGGACCTGCATGGGCCAATTCACTTTTTGAAGACAATGCAGAATATGGTTTTGGAATGAGATTGGCATTGGATGCCAATAGAAAACAACTAAAATCAAATATTGAGCATTATCTCAAGTTGCACCCGACAACCAAACTGGGAAAAGCTTTGAAAACATCGCTTGACCTTTGGAAGGAGGTGACAACATTAGCTAAATCCCATGCGGACGAAATTAGGGAATTGCTGCCATCCGCGTTGAAAGATGCGACACCAGAAAGCAAGCCTGTTATAGCCAAAATAATTGAGTTACAAGATTACCTGGTTGAAAAATCGCTTTGGATCATCGGAGGAGATGGATGGGCTTATGATATCGGGTTCAGTGGACTGGATCATGTCATGGCATCCGATAAAAATGTAAATCTGCTGGTGCTTGATACTGAAGTTTATTCTAACACAGGAGGTCAATCTTCTAAAGCCACGCCACGAGGAGCTGTTGCTAAATTCGCTTCGAATGGTAAACAACTAGGAAAGAAAAACCTCGGATTGATGATGACATCTTACGGCAATGCTTATGTAGCATCTGTCAATATGGGACAAGACCGTGAGCAAACAGCAAGGGCTTTTGTAGAAGCAGAACAGCACAACGGACCATCATTAATCATTGCTTACTCACCTTGTATCGCTCATGGTTACAGCATGCAGCTTGCCAAGAAACAATCAGAAAGAGCTTCGCAAAGTGGCTACTGGCCAATGTATCGTTTCAATCCTGAATTGAGAGAACAAAATCTTTCACCATTCACCTGGGATAGTCCTGCTGTGGAAAGTGACTTTGACAAATACTTAGAAGAGGAGATCAGATATAAAACTCTGAAAAGGTCAAATCCAGAAGAAGCAGAAAGGCTGATAACACTTGCAAAAGAAGATAACATAAGAAGATTTGAAGAGCTGAAACATCTTGGTGCTGAAGCTGATCATGAAGAGCACATTGAAAACCCTTTAACCGAACCAATCCATGATTGATCTACGAACCACATATTTGGGAATTCCCATAAAAAATCCACTTGTTATTGGTGCAAGTAATTTGGTAACTGACCTGAACCATGTTCTCAGGTTAGAGGAAGCCGGAGCAGCAGCGATTGTTTACAAATCATTGTTTGAAGAACAAATACAGCTGGAATCGTATGCCATGGAGCAAGAGATGGGCATGTATGAAGATTGGGATGCAGAGCATGCTTCCATATTTCCAAAGCTAGGTCATGCCGGTCCGCAGGAGCATCTGCTGAAATTACGACAGCTTAAGGATGCTCTTGAAATACCTGTAATTGGTAGCCTCAATTGTATTTTCGAAGATACGTGGGAAGAATATGCCATCAAAATGGCCGAAACGGGCATTGATGCATTGGAACTTAATTTTTATACCAACATTATTGATCCTAATAAGAGTGGAACGAGCATCGTTGGTGATCAAATCAACTTGCTGAAAAGAGTCAAGTCTGTGATCAATATTCCTGTTGCAGTCAAATTGAGTCCTTATTATACCAACACCTTTGGAGTAATCAAAAAAATGGATGAAGCAGGTGCGGATGGGTTTGTTTTGTTCAATAGGTTGTTTCAGCCCGATATTGATTTGGAAAAACAAGAGCATTTTTTCCCATACAATTTTAGTTCAAGTATGGATAACAGACTTTCCATTCGATATGCAGGCTTGCTTTTTGAAAACATCAATGCGACAATAATTAGTAATACCGGAATTATGAATGCACCAGATGTGATCAAAATGATTATGGCAGGTGCTGATGCAGTACAAGTTGTAAGCGCTATTTACAAAAAAGGAATTTCACATATCGCTAAAATGCTTGAAGAAATGAGCGAATGGATGCGTGTGAATGGATATCAAAATTTAAATGATTTTAAAGGTAAGCTTGCGAAATCAAATATCAGTGATCCATTCGCCTATAAGCGCGCGCAGTATGTGGATATTCTGATGAAATCAGAATTATTCATGCAATATCATCCTAAAAATGGTGAAGAAGTTTAACATAATTAAAAATTAAATAAGATGGCAAAAATTGGAATTTTCTACGGATCAACAGAAGGTAATACTGAACGAGTATGTACCAAAATTCAAGCTGCTTTTGGCGGGGAAGATATAGTTTCTATGCACAATGTAAGTTCTTCAACAGCTGATGATATGGCAGAATATGACTGCCTCATTTTAGCATGTCCTACCTGGGATATTGGAGTGCTACAAGAAGATTGGGATTCATTTATCGATCAGATTGAAGAGGTGGATTATACAGGGAAAATGGTAGCATACCTGGGTTTAGGTGATGCAGATGGCTATCCCGATACTTTTGTTGATGCACCAGGTATTATTCACGAACGTATTGCTGACTCAGGAGCAAAATTTGTTGGTTCATGGCCTGTTGATGGATATGATTTTGAAGAATCTAAAAGCGTGATAGATGGCAAGTTCTTAGGTCTGGTTATAGACGAAGACAACCAAAGTGAAATGACAGATGGTCGCGTGGCTACTTGGGTAGCACAACTAAAGGGTGAGGGATTTGGTGCCTGATACTTTGTAAATCATACCGGTGAACCCGGGATATTATGAATGCGAACGAACATATTGCCCATCAAGGTATTGTCACTCATTGTACTGACCAAATAGCCACCATTCAGGTGATACAGGCGGACAATTGTCACTCCTGTCAGATGAAGGATTATTGTGGTGTGGATGATGAGGAGCGAAACCGATTTGTTGTGAACAATCAAGGTTACCAAATTGGGCAACAGGTAAATATGGAGATTTCATCTTCATCTGGTTTGAAAGCAACTTTTTGGGCCTATGTCTTTCCATTCATTCTTATGGTTCTTGTGATCGTCATTGGTAGCAAAATCCACATTCAGGAATCCATATTGGGATTGATCGCACTCGTGCTTTTGATCCCATATTTCATTATTCTATCACTCTTCAGAAAAAGCCTGAAATCAGGTTTTCAACTAAAAATTACGCGCTTATGACTAATGAAGTGCTATATACGGTTCTGGTATTGGTGGCGCTGGGAATTGTCGCCGCTGTGATTCTTTATTTTGTTTCCAATCGATTCAAAGTAGTTGAAGATCCCAGACTAGAACAAATCATGGACGCCCTTCCGAATACCAATTGCGGGGGATGTGGGTATCCTGGATGTAGTGGATTTGCCAATGCACTTGTTGCTGCAGATGATCTGGCTCCATTTCACTGCCCTGTAGGAGGTAATCCTGTCATGAAGGAAGTGGCGGAAATTTTGGGAAAAGAAGTTAGCGAGAAAGATCCATATGTCGCAGTAGTCAGGTGCTCCGGTTCTTTTGAAACCAGAAGTCAAACGAATATCTATGATGGAGCTCCCAATTGCACCATAGCATCATCACTTTATAGTGGTGATCACGGTTGTGCTTATGGTTGTTTGGGTCTGGGTGAATGCGTAGAGGCCTGTGAGTTTGAAGCCATGTATATGGATGCCATCACTGGGCTGCCAGTTGTCATTGAAGATAAATGCACAGCTTGTAATGCTTGCGTGACTACTTGTCCAAAAGACATTTTGGAGTTGTGGCCATTGGGTAGAAAAAGCCAACGCATTTATGTGGCGTGTAAGAATGAGGAGAAATCAGGTGTAGCGAGAAAGGAATGCTCCGTAGCATGTACGGGTTGTGCCAAATGTGTGGATGAATGCAAACCAGCGGCAATTACCATTGAAAACAATCTTGCAAGTATAGATTTTGAAAAATGCAATCTCTGCAAAAAATGTGTGGTCGCTTGTGAAGCGCATACCATCCATGCTGACAATGTGCCATTAGAAAACCTGGAAAAACTATTAGAAATGCGTGAGAAACGGCTTGCGAAAGAGAAGGAAGCTAGAATGAAACTGAAAGCAGAGGGCGCAGCTACTTCCCAAAATATTTCCTCAAATAATAAACCAGAAGACGATGTTGTTTGATTCTGATCATAATAAAACCTTTCACAAAGGAGGAATTCATCCGGATGATAACAAGCTTTCGGCAACAAGTCCAATTGTAGATCTTCCGTTACCAAAAAGTGTAACCATTCCAATTTATCAGCAGATAGGTGCGCCACCAAAAATTGTGGTGGAGCGAGGTGATTCAGTCAAAGTAGGTCAGGTGATTGCCGTTCATGAAGGTTTCGTTTCAGCCAATATCCATTCGTCAGTTTCTGGTAAAGTTGGGAAAATTGATCCTGTGATGGATAGTAGTGGCTACAAGCACATGGCCGTCAACATCCGAGTAAAGGATGATGAGTGGATGGAGAATATTGATCGGTCTGAGGATTTGATCAAAACCATTCCATTTACACCTCAGGAAATTGTCGCCAAAATCATGGAGGCAGGTGTTGTGGGGCAGGGTGGAGCGGCTTTTCCAAGTCATGTGAAACTATCAGTACCTGAAGGAAAAAATGTTGACACCATCATCATCAATGGGGTGGAATGCGAACCTTATCTGACCGCCGATCACAGGATCATGTTGGAGAAACCTCATGAAATCATGGTTGGCTCGCAAATCTTGATGAAGGCTCTGGGTGTAAATAATGTCATCATTGCCATCGAAAACAATAAGAAGGATGCCATCGATTTACTTACCGAAATAGCTAAAGATTATCAGGGGATTTCAGTTCAAAGTTTGAAGGTTCAATACCCACAAGGCGGTGAACGACAACTGATTGAAGCGGTGCTTGGTAGAGAAGTGCCATCAGGTGGTTTGCCTCACGATGTGGGAGTTTTAGTTCATAATGTGGGCACGACTTATTCCATTTATCTCGCCGTTCAAAAAAATCAGCCCCTCATCCAACGGGTCGTGACTGTCACTGGTCCTTCCGTAGAAAAGCCATCAAACTTTATGGTAAGAATAGGGACATCCGTTATAGAAGTAATTGCTGCGGCTGGGGGTATTCCAGCGGACACAGGCAAGATAATCAGTGGTGGTCCCATGATGGGAAAAGCGTTGAATGATTTGGAAGTGCCAATTGCTAAGGCTACTTCCGGTTTGTTGTTGATACCAGAAGAGGAGTCCAAACGGGCAGAAGAATTTAACTGTGTTCGCTGTGGTAAATGCATTGAGGTTTGCCCGATGGGTTTGGAGCCATTGAAGCTCGTTTTGCTTGCCAAAGGTAAAAACACGGATCAAGCCAAAGCAGAAAGCATTCTCGATTGTATGGAATGTGGCTCTTGTTCATTCATATGTCCATCCAACCGACCTATACTCGACTATATCAGATTTGGTAAAACCAAAATCAGAAAAGCAAAGACATCATGAGTACTTCATTGCTGACCGTATCACCATCGCCCCATGTTCACAATGCACTGACTGTGCCCCAAATCATGCGTGGGGTTATCATTGCCATGCTACCAGCATTGGGTTTCGCTATATACAATTTTGGTTTTGATGCCTTGTTTGTGACGCTCCTTGCTGTGATCAGCTGTGCTTTGTTTGAAAACCTGATCAGCGTATATTTTCTAAAGAAAAAAGCAAGTATTCTCGATGGATCAGCTGTAATCACTGGGATGCTTTTGGCTTTCAATGTTCCATCTAATCTTCCCTGGCATATCATTGTCATCGGTTGCGCGATAGCTGTCGGCATTGGCAAAATGAGCTTTGGTGGGTTGGGAAACAATCCTTTCAATCCTGCATTGGTTGGACGGGTGTTTTTGCTCATTTCATTTCCTGTGCAGATGACCAGTTGGCCATTGTCCATCCAGACCGCAACAGATGCCGTAACAGGTGCCACGGCACTTGGCGTACTCAAAGAAGGCGTGATGCAGGGAATTCCTGTTACAGCCTTGATGACTGAGCTGCCTTCCAATATTGACTTGTTTTTAGGTGTTCAGGGAGGCTCGCTTGGCGAGATGTCAGGTTTAGCGCTGATGATCGGATTGATATATATGCTTTATCGCAAGATTATCACATGGCATATTCCTGTTTCTATGATTTTCACTGTGTTTGCCTTTACTGCCATTTTTTGGTTGATAGATCGGGAATCTTATGCTAATCCAATTTTTCATGTACTTACAGGAGGAGTTTTACTTGGCGCAATATTCATGGCAACAGATTATGTCACTTCACCATTGACTCACAAAGGCATGTTAATTTTTGGGTTTGGGATCGGAGTGATTACTGTATTGATCAGACTTTTTGGTAGCTATCCGGAAGGGGTGTCATTTGCTATTCTGATAATGAATGCCTTGGTTCCATTGATTAATAAATATACCAGGCCAATTAAATATGGTCACAAACCCGCTCAATCATGAGTCCTCAAAAATCATCCATGATAAGTTTATTGGTGACATTGGTGATAGTCACTGGTGTTTCAGCCTTTTCTCTCGGATTTGTTTATAAATGGACCAAAGAACCCATTGCACAGGCAAAAGCTGAAAAACAAATGAGAGCGATAGAGTCTGTGGTTGGTAATTACGACAATGATCCTTTGACAGATGCTTATCATGTGTTCAAAGAAAAAGGCGAGAACCATCGTCATCATTATAGAAAGGGTCACCGAAATGAAGCCGAAAACACTGAGAATCTCAAAGTTGAGAAATTGGTATTTTATCCTGCTAAAATTAAAGATCAAATGAGTGTTACGGCCGTGCAGGCTACTTCAGAAAAAGGGTACAGCGGAAAGATTGAGTTGATGGTGGGTTTGGATCCAAATGGTGTAATTAAAAAGATAGAGGTATTGAGTCATTCAGAAACTCCGGGGCTCGGATCTAAAATCACGGATCAGGCTTTTCTTTCTCAGTTCATTGGCAAAACATTGGAAAGTGAGGAATTTAAAGTGAAAAAGGATGGAGGAACAATTGATGCAATATCAGGAGCAACCATCTCTTCCCGTGCTTTTTGTGATGCTGTAACTCAGGCCATTGATGCCTTTAAACAAACAAATGATGAAACAGGAGCTAAGCAATAGGGAAAATTTTCTCAAAGGATTGTTACGGGAAAATCCCGTGCTGGTACTCCTTCTTGGACTTTGTCCAACATTAGGAGTGACCACCACAGCAATCAATGGAATGGGAATGGGATTGGCGACTTTATTTGTACTTACCATGTCCAATATGGTTATTTCCTTGGTTCGAAACGTGATTCCAAAAACAGTCAGGATTCCTTCATTTATTGTCATCATTGCTTCTTTTGTGACGGTGGTTGATTTGGTAATGGCCGGATACCTGCCAGCCTTACATGAGCAACTGGGTTTGTTCATTCCTTTGATTGTTGTGAATTGTATCGTATTAGGTAGGGCGGAGGCTTTTGCATCGAAAAACAACATCTTGTCATCAGCCATAGATGGATTGGGTATGGGATTGGGTTTCACTTTCGCGCTGACTTTGCTCGGAGGCATTCGTGAGCTTTTAGGAAACTATTCACTCTTTGGGTTTAAAATCATTGAGGCGGATGGCATCATTATGTTCATACTGGCACCTGGTGCATTTATTGTGCTCGCGATGATCATTGGATTTTTTGAGTGGAGGAAACAAAACAGCTAATCATGGAACATTATCTCATTATTTTGATTTCGGCTATTTTCATCAATAACATCGTATTATCGAGGTTTTTGGGGATTTGCCCATTTCTTGGAGTCTCTAAAAATACCTCAACCGCAGTGGGAATGGGAGGTGCAGTTTTGTTTGTCATGACTGTTGCCACGATTGCGACTTTTCTGATTTACCATGCCATACTTGTACCGCTTGAGATCGTGTACTTACAGACTGTAGCTTATATTTTGATCATCGCTTTTTTGGTGCAAGTAGTGGAGATCGTACTGAAAAAAGTCAGTCCTGATTTATATCAGGCATTAGGAGTTTTCCTTCCGCTTATCACAACAAACTGTGCCATTTTGGGAGTAGCCATCCTGGTGATTCAGCAGGATTTCAATCTGATGGAGAGCGTAATCTTCGCCATAGCCAATGCTTTGGGCTTTACGCTGGCCATTGTGATCTTTTCCAGCTTGCGAGAACATCTGGAGTCAGCTGATTTGCCAGCTGCGATGAAAGGCGTACCGGCAGCATTGATCGTGGCTGGTATTCTGAGTATGGCCTTTATGGGTTTCGCAGGATTGGTTTGAGTTTGACAAAAGTCTGATTTCACCTTGTCACAAATCAGCTAATGTCTGATTCGATTATTCTAATTTCATTGAAATAAAGCCTAAAACACATTATATCATGGAACTACTTACCAACAATCTGATGCACAATGCCGAGACTGAATACGAGGAGGTATTGGAAGAACTCAACCGTCCGCACAAAGATCAGGTGATGATCGCATCATGTCATTTAGTCAAAAAATCAATTGGTGATTTTATGGCCGCTTTTCTTGCCGAAAAGGGTGCTGAAAACATGGTCGATGATGACATAATAAAAATGCACCAAGCCTGCGCCAAGATCAATGGTCAATTTGCTAAGTTGGATCTTTCAACTATCGCCTTGCTTTGTGAGCCATCTAGTATGATTTTCACCAATGAGCTCAATAGCGAAAGACTCCAACGATATGTGGAAACCTTGAAGAACACCAGGATGTTAGTTGCACGTGCTATCCGGATGTAAGTCCAAATATCATTATATCGTCTTGCTGTTATAGTATTTTCAGCTATTTGCTGTCTGTTATTTAATTGCTCCATTCTTTTATGTTTTTTTTCAAGACTGAAAAAAAACATAATGAACAAAATAAATTCAGGGGGAGATTTGATATTTCTAACTGATGGATTTCCAGACATTTCTTACATTTTCATTGTGATCCTACGTTTTTCATTTGACCCAAACAATTCCAAACTATACATATATTACAAATGATCAAGTCTATTTAGGTGGTGGCAATTTAAATTATCAGGGTTTTAATAAGGAATGATTAGCTCGGTTGAACCTGAAAAATCAGGTATGTACAAGGAAGAATGGCATAAAAAGTCAGAGGAGAAGTTTCAAGAATTGATAATCATCTCTATTGCAGTTGCCCTAATCACATACACAGGAGGAACACTTCTCTATTCATATATTCTGGATGTAATTCTTCCACTCGAATTGGTATTTAGACTTCTGCCGGTGTTCAGCATATCAGTATGGTATTGGCTATATAAAAGGAATTTGGTTCGAGCATTTTCATTTGGTCATCTCTGCTACCAATCATTATTCTTATCAAATGCGTTAGTGACGGCTTATAGTTTTCCAGACTTCATTCTGATAAATATCCTGACCAACATCCCTATCATTTTAGTTCCTGCTCTTTTCTTAACCTGGAGTGCGCGTCAAACTTTGATCAATATTGTTTTAGGTTTTTGTCTGTGGTTGGGGATCGTGTTTTTCTGGAATATGGGATCACCAGAAATGGCCTATTTCCTTACATCCAATCTTATGTTGGTGCCAATAGGTTTGGGTACCTATTTTTATTCCGACTATAAATATCAATTTGGGCTAAAACTCTTTACGGCATATTCTGAGATCGAAAAGGTCAATTTTGATCTCAAACTAAAGAATGAAACGATCGAGTCACAGGTGGTTATGTTGGATGAAAGTTTACGAGCGCAAGACAAGATTTTGTCCATTATTTCCCATGATCTGAAAAGTCCTTTGGCAACTTTGAATCAGCTTTCACAAATAGCCAAGGATGAGCAATATGACTTAACTGAGGAGGAATTTTCTGAAATTTTGGAGCAAATCTTGATCACTTCTGCCAATATGAGCACCGTCTTAGATGGCCTTTTAAATTGGACATTGGCTCGAAATAAAAAAATGTATTTGAAGAAAGAAAAGCTAAATGCAACCGATGAAATTTTAGAAGTTGTAGAACTTTTTCAATCAAATGCACGACAAAAGGATATTGAAATTAATTTCATCAACAAGTCAAATCTCTTTTTGAAAGCTGATAAACGAGCCTTTCAGGTTATTGTGCGCAATTTGGTGTCCAATGCCTTGAAATTCACTAATTCTGGTGGGATAATCACAATTGATTTGAGAAAAATCTCCGATCATGTTGAGGTCATCTTTGAAGATAATGGAGTAGGAATCTCCGCTGATAAACTAGGTCAAATTTTTAATAATCCAGAGTCGACTTATGGTACGGATAATGAAATCGGAACAGGTTTGGGATTGGCCTTATGCAAGGAGATTATTGAAATTAATGATGGGGAAATTAGTGTTGAAAGTGAAATGGATAAAGGAAGTAGATTCAAGGTGATATTACCAAGCGCAGATGAGTGAAATTCGGGAAAATTTCTTTGAGATCCAGCATTTTAAAAGTCTTTTCAAAAGGTATCAGATTTAAGTTGAATCCGTCCGTAAGTCCAAAACCGATCAAAATGTACCCAGTACCAACAATGAAGTTTACCCTGATCATAATAGTCTTTATTCTGCTTACTTCATGTAGAACAAATGAGAAGGAAAAAGCGCAAAAATTTCCTGATTTAATCTCAAGAATAGATTCCATTTTAGATAGCAATCATTTCAACGGAGTAGTGCTTTTAACCCAAGATTTAGCAACGATATATTCTAAATCCATGGGCTACTCTGATCTAGAAAACAAAACACCAATGAGCCTTGACGATCAATTTGTGATTGGCTCTATCAGTAAGCAAATAACGGCAGTCTTAGTCTTGAGGGAATTCGAAAAAGGGAATTTAGACGTCAGTGATAAAATCAATAAATATTTAGCAGATATTGATCAACCTTGGGTAAATGAAGTCACGATTCATCATTTACTCACTCATACACATGGAATTGTCGGATTAGATAAACCTTTGGAATTTCAGAGCGGTTCGCAATTTCATTATTCGCAGTTAGGTTTTGAGCTGCTCGCACAAATTCTTGAAAAGCAATCAGGTAGATCATTCAAAGATTTGTCTTCGGAATTATTCGATCAATATGGATTAGAAAACACTTTCCATCCTGAAAATAGTGTATATCAAAATCTCGTAAAAGGATATGAGGAAAATGAAAAGGGTGTTCTGGAATATTCCATAGAGAGCTTAAGAAACTATGCCGCCGCAGGTTCATTTATTTCTACAGCTATGGATTTGAATCAATGGAATCAATTGTTGCATTCCGGAAAATTGGTGAAAATGGAGACCTTGAATTTGATGACAACAAAATACGCTACACGGAACCATCCGATTTTTGATACTGTGGACTATGGATATGGCTTACTCTTTTCAGATGGCGAACAAAACATACAAATCGGAGCATTGGGCTATACACCGGGTTTTGTTACAGCGTCCTATTATTATCCTAAAACAGGCATGAATCTCATCGTTTTACAGAATACGGCCAATCATTTAGAGGATTTCAAAAGGACTTTTGCAGTGCAGACTGAAATAATGCAATTAGTCAAAAATCAATTGTAAAACCGAAAAGTACTTATTCCTTATCTTGTGTATTGGAACATGGGTATGTAGTTTCAAATGAATCATATTTAACTTCTAAAAACATCAATCTTAAATTATTCAAACTTTGGAATACAGTCTCAAAACATTAGAATATAAAGGGCGTGTTGTTTTTCAAAAACTATGTGTTCCTTATTTTGAGCGACTGCCGAAAGAATACCACGAAAATGAAGCGTGCTTCGTTTTTGTGAATCAAGGCGGATTCAATGTGCGTGCCCAAACCCAATTACTGGAGATCAATAAGGATACAGCCCTGCTAGCAAAATGCCTCAACTATTTTTATGAAACAGCGAGGAAACAGGGAGAAAAGAATGACGATGTAGAGGTAGTCGGTATCATGCTTTATCCGGAACTGGTGCAAAACCTCTTTGATTTTGACATTAAAAAATCATCTCACACTGTAGATTTCAATTTAAAGCAAGTACAGGTAAATCAGCTGCTTCAGCATTATCGAGATGGTGTCAATATTCTGCTTGATCATCCTGAGCTAGCTGATGAAGAGCTGATCAAAAACAAACTCAGAGAATTCATCATTCTTATGACTAAAACTGTAGAAGCACCTTCCGAACTGGATTTTCTGGCTTCAATGTTTAAACCCAATTTTGTCAAATTCGAAGAAGTCATTCAAAGCAATCTCTACGCCAATCTCAGTCAGGATGAGCTGGCCAGACTTTGTCACATGAGTGTATCTACTTTCAAGAGGAAGTTCAAAGAAGTTTACAACGAGAGTCCGTTAAAATACTTTTCTATGATGAAGATCAATAAGTCCATTGAGCTGCTGAAAAACAAGGAATTGCGTATCTCTGATATTGCTTATGACATGGGATTTGATTCGCTGACAACTTTCAACCGCGCTTTCAAAAGTCAAACCAACAAATCTCCTTCCGAATACCGTTTGAGCTAAACTGACTATTAATTGACCTAATCTGTAAAATGATTGGTCAGGTTATTAATGACTTTTGATTTGAACATAAAATCACATAGTCATGAAAAAGAACGTAGGAAAAACTGACAAGATAATTAGGGCTATTCTCGGCCTGGCTGCTATTTCATTGGGCATCTATTTCCAATCATGGTGGGGAGCAATAGGAGTAGGCATCATGTTGCCAGCAATTATGGCTTCTGATCCACTTTATCAAATCATAGGAATCAACACAAATAAGTAATTAGCATGGATTTTAAAAACAAATACGGAAGCTGGGCGCTGATCACAGGAGCCACATCAGGGATTGGCGCAGAGCTCACGAGCCAAATCGCGGCAAAAGGTATGAACATTGTGTTGGTTGCCCGAAAGGAGGCTGAGCTAAAAGATCACGCGGCTAAACTGAAGGAACGATATGGTATTGAAACCAAATATGTCTCTGCTGATCTGGCTACAGCAGCTGGATTAGAAAAAGTAAAGCAAATACAAGAAGAAATTGGCTTGTTGGTGCTGGCTGCTGGTTTCGAGGTGAATGGTGCCTTTGAAAAAACGGCGCTTGAAAGTGAGCTGAAAGTAATTCAAATCAATGTGATTGCTACGCTCGAATTAACGCATCATTTCAGTCAGGCAATGGTTCAAAGAAAAAGGGGAGGCATCCTACTTATTTCCAGCCTTTCGGGTCATATGCCTAATCCATATTTCGCCAATTATGCCGGAACTAAGGCATATGTTCTAAGTTTGGGCGCTTCTTTATATGGTGAGTTGAAAACAAAAGGAGTGAATGTCACCGTGTTGTCTCCTGGTTTAACGAATACACCAATGATAGCTGATAATGGCGTAGACTGGGGAAAAACACCAATGTCGGCTATGGATCCTTCCATAGTGGCGGAAACAGGTTTGAATGGATTGGGAAAAAGATTTCTATCCATTCCTGGCGGCAAGAATAAGATGATGGCATGGATGGCCAAGCACAGTCCATTGCAAATGCAAGCTGTGATGAATGAAAAAATGATGAAGAAGGCGATGGATCAGAATAAGATTTAAACGTATTTCTTTTATCAAAAACGAATTTTTGGAGATCGCTTCAAACTAGCTGAAGTGATCTCCAGTATTTTTCTTCGAGTCATTTGCATCTCATCTTTGGTATTCAATACCCTTTAAACTCTTTTGATTTTTAGTAGTTTGCATGACAAGTATCACTAGTGGATAACTGACTTCCCAAAACCCATCAATTTTTAATGTTAGGTGGAAAGTGATCTTTCAAATTATATCAGGTCAATCATGAGAAAAGCTCTTTTTTTATTCATTTTAATGTGTCCCACTTCATTTTGGGCAAGCTCACAGAGCAGAACAATTGCTGTTGACACCACAGTAATCACCAACCACACAACGACCATAAATGGTGTCAAGCTCTCGTACACAGCTACAACAGGAACACAGCCTGTTTGGAATGAAGCAGGGAAGCCGATAGCCACTTTGTTTTATACTTATTATAAAAAGACAACCACAAATTCCAACAACCGTCCGCTGGTGATTTCCTTCAATGGAGGACCTGGATCAGCCTCAGTTTGGATGCATGTGGCTTATACTGGGCCTTACGTATTAAATATTGATGATGAAGGTTATCCTATACAACCTTATGGCGTTCATGAAAATCGAAATTCTATATTGGATGTGGCTGATATCGTTTATGTAAATCCTGTCAATACTGGTTATTCGAGAACCATTCCTGAAAGTGGAGATGAGGTAAAAAGGGAACAATTCTTCGGGATCAATGCCGATATCAAATATCTTGCTGAGTGGCTGAATACATTCATTACTCGAAATGAGCGTTGGACTTCTCCCAAATATCTCATAGGCGAAAGTTACGGCGGGACACGGGTCTCCGGTTTAGCCTTAGAATTGCAAGAAAATCAATGGATGTATCTGAATGGAGTCATTCTGGTTTCCCCTGCTGATTATAATGTCTTCTACTCTGATACACCGATATCATCATCGCTCAATTTGCCATACTTCACAGCTGCGGCATGGTATCATAAAATGCTACCACCCGCATTGCAGCAAAAGGATCTGTTGGAAATCTTACCGGAAGTAGAGGATTTTACTTTGAACAGTTTAATGCCTGCTTTGGCAAAAGGAGGTTCCATTTCATCTGAAGAGAGACAACAAATAGCAGAAAAGATGTCCTATTACTCTGGTTTATCTGAAAAATCAGTATTGCAGCATAATCTGGATGTCCCAACACAATTTTTCTGGAAAGAATTGTTGCGCGACGAAACCGGAAATACAATTGGCCGACTGGATTCCCGATATTTGGGATTGGATAGGATGGATGCTGGATCAGGACCAGATTACAATCCTGAACTTACATCGTGGTTGCATTCATTCACGCCAGCCATCAACTATTACATCCGTGATTATTTGAAATTCAAAACAGACGTGAAATACAACATGTTTGGATCTGTGCATCCGTGGGATACGGATAACAACAATACCCGAGATGCGCTCCGTCAGGCAATGGCTCAGAATCCATATTTGAAAGTAATGGTGCAGGCAGGATATTACGATGGGGCGACTACTTATTTTAACTCTAAATATTCTATGTGGCAGTTGGATCCCAGTGGTAAATTATCAGATCGATTTACCTTTAAAGGTTATAGAAGTGGCCACATGATGTATTTACGGAAAGAAGATCTGAAATCCGCCAATGATGATCTAAGGAATTTCATCAAAGAGAGTTTGACCAATGGTGAGCCCGCAAAATATTAAATGGAGTTAATAGGTTGCAGACTAAGATTACCATGAAATCAAAAATACTATTCACTTTCGTCTTTTGCCTTTTAGGATCCACGATAATGTCATGTATCTATGGTGGTTGTGAGCCTGTTCCTTCAAATTTTAAAATCAATGGTCTCGAATCAGTCAACCTTAAATTTGTCAGCGGCGGAACGTACTCATACTCCTGGGAATCACTCAATGATACCCAGGCCGTAAGCTGGGATAAGTTCTTTGTGCGGTTCGGATTTCAGGTTAGTTATATTTCTGCAATTTCTGGAGATTTCAGTGGAACTTTGATGGCTACTTCTTGTGGTCAAGCAGGTGAAGATGGTGACAAAATAGGAGTAGATACTGTAATCATCAAAACAGTGAATGATTACAATGAAAAATATCAAGCGGGATCTGTTCTGAATGACATTGTATTAACCCACGACATGAGTAGTGCTACAGTGGATTTCGACACGTTCGTGTCATTGCAAGAATATCTACTTGTCAATGCAGCTGGTGTCAGATTTGATTCATTTGAGCTGAGATTAACTGAGGCTCCAACAAACAATAATTCATTCTCAGTTGATGTCACCTACATCCTCAATAATGGCGAGGTATTTCAGCATCGAACAGCTCCCGTTAATTTGAAAAAATAAAGGCCAATTTTATCGCAATTATCAATCTCTTAAATTGACATCCCTACCAATTAATATTGATTGAATGATAGATATGTTGGGAATAAAACACGATTAAGTGCTATTTTGTCACATATCCGTACTTCACAGCGACACGCCAAGGTGAATTGTCTCGATTCAATCTGATCAAATATTTTAAAAAATATTCAAGTACGGTGTAATAAATTTTGACTTGAGCCACTAAACAAGAAAAAAAGTAGTGAGCAGCGATTTTTATTCAGCCTCAATTTTACCTTATGCCGCGATTATCATCAAGATCTGCCGGGCATATACGAATACACAAGAGGATTTTGAAGATTATTACCAGGAAGTGTCTTTACAAATTTGGAAAAGCAGAGACAACTTCCGCCAGCAATCCGAATGGTCTACATGGGTATATCGCTTGTCGCTGAATGTGTGCATGACGCTTCTTAAGAAAAAGAAAAATAACCATCAGCATTTCGCTTCTGATTACCTGCCGGTAGCGTACTCAGAAGATCATCCTGCTTTTGCTGATGAATCCCTTGATCATTTGTATGATGCCATCAGGCAACTATCTGAATTGGATAGGGGAGTGATTTTGCTTTATCTGGAAGAGAAGTCATACCAGGAAATCGCTGACATCATTGGCACCAATCCCAACAATATTGGTGTGAGAATCAAACGAATCAAAGAACGATTAAAAAAATTATTAGATGGAAAAGTCAATTGAATCAATTTGGAAAGAAGGATTTTTAGATAGCAATGCCCTTGTCGCACCTAGGCTGAATGACCTATACAATAAAAAGTCAGAACACATCGTGGATAAGTTCACCAGAATGTTCAAAACAAATATTATCGCCGTATTCTTCGGTTCATTCATTATTGTTTTGATTTCTTATTTAGTTAAGATTCCATATATGGGGATCGGCATGTTTATCATCTTAAATATCCTCGTATTGATCAATATGAAATTGATGAAGGGGTTAAACAAAATTGATAAAAATGTGAACAGTTTTCAATACCTAAAAACCTTTGATAGCTGGATGAAAGAGCAGATTGCAACCAATGAGAAATTAGCCAGATTTATTTATCCGCTCACTTTTTTGTCAGTGTTTGCAGGTTTCTGGTTTGGTGAATTTGGAGGAGACGTTCCAGGACAAAACCTGGTCAATGAACTAATAGTGAAGCATCCGGACATGTTGCTTGTGTTTGGGCTACCACTGTATGGATTGCTTGGTGTGGTATTAATTATCGTTTGTTCGGCATACTTCGGAGGAAGAATTTACAAATGGGATTTGAATATGATATACGGTCGCGTCATTAGAAAGCTCGATGAAATCATCAAAGACATGGAGGAACTCAGAAATTGAATATCATTCTATAGTCACTAAATGAATTATCAGGAAAAAAGAACAATTGAAAAATGGAAACTAAAAAATTAATACCAATAGGAGCAGCATTCGGTGCTGCAATCGGAGTAGCCATTGGCAGCCTCATGGGTGTAAAGACAAATGATTTAGCTTTATGGATTAGTTTAGGTCTATCAATTGGTGTTGGTATCGCCATAGCCATTGGTCAAAAGCAGACAAAGGACAGTAACGAAGAGAACTAATGTACAATCTCCCGCACCACAAAGAACACAAAGAACAGGTTATTCAAGAATTTATTGATCAGTATCCTTTTGCATTTTTAACAGGATGTGATTCAGAAAACAAGCCTGTGGTTACGCAAGTGCCGGTTTTTGTTGAAGAACTGAATGGCAGAAAAGTGTTGCGGGGACATATCATGAAAAACACTGATCACCACAAGGCTTTTTTGCATAATCAAAATGTATTGACCGTTTTTACAGGGAAACACACCTATGTGAGTGGTACCTGGTACAGCAATCCATACACTGCATCTACCTGGAACTACATGAGTGTGCACGTCAAAGGAATCATTCGATTTTTAGATGACAATGCCCTTGAAGATGTCCTTAGAATGACAAGCTTACATTTCGAAAATCAGAACCATCAGTCACCCACCGTTTTTGATAACCTGCCTTTAGCGTTTAAGCAAAAAGTGATGCATGCAATCGTGGCTTTTGAAATTGAGATCATTGAGATGGATACGGTATTCAAATTAAGTCAGGACAGAGATGCTGAAAGCTATGAAAATATAATTCTGAAGCTTAATGAACAAGGTGAAGATGCGCGCGTGATTGCGTCAGAGATGGAGAAAAGAAAAAAGGAGCTTTTCCCAGATTAAACGGTGTGCAAATCAAACCTATCATGCCAGCCCGGACCAAAGGGTGATTGAATGAAAGTTGCCAAATTCAAGGACCTTTGAAATTCAAAATCAATTATTTCGAGTTTAGTGTCTAGCTTGTAGGCCTGAATTCAAGAATGCCAGTTAAAGACGTTGATCGGCAATCTTTGGCGACAGGTTCGGTCATTAAATCTATTTTCCCAACTAAGGTTAAATCATGTTAAAATCATTATTCAAAATGCTCTTCCGCATTCACAAATGGAAACTGCAGCAACCTGCACCACCGGAAGCTTATCGATGTGTGATGATTGCTGCTCCACACACCAGTAATTGGGATTTTGTATATGCAGTAAGCGCCATGGATCAATTGG
Source organism: uncultured Marinoscillum sp. (assembly GCA_964353015.1). Classification (GTDB taxonomy): domain Bacteria; phylum Bacteroidota; class Bacteroidia; order Cytophagales; family Cyclobacteriaceae; genus JAMZMI01. The sequence continues at coordinate 42,890 of CAYGUA010000039.1, forward strand.
GATTGCAGCCTCGATTTACCATCAAAAAGGAATTTAATTTTTTTCCTTTAGGCAAGTTAATATCAGATCTGGGAGCGATTTGGATTGATCGGGCTGGAATGAAGAAACAAGGAATGACCGAATACATGGCCAATCTTTTTGATCAGACTGCCGGTCCTCTGACAGTGATTGTAACACCAGAAGGCACCCGTTCAAAAAATACGAAATGGAGAACTGGTTTTTACTTCACTGCTGTTCAGGCGAAATTACCGATTTGCTTGGCTTTTATGGATTATGAGAAGCTGATTACAGGAGTTGGTATGTGTTTCATGCCTTCAGGAGATCTAAATGCAGACATGAAACTGATCATGGATTATTATGCCACCATTGCTCCGAAGTTCCCACAGAATTTTGCCTTGGACGAGCGGTACGTTTAAGAGCTGATTGATTGTTTATCTTCCATTCTACTGAAGCCTCGTGCTATCTAAACCCATGACTTTTAGAAGTAACAATGACTAAAAAGTGTTTCTCTATATATTTGATGAAGTTCTAAAACGCTTATATGAAAAAATCCATCATTTGTCTCTTCATCACCATTATCACACTTTCTGGTCAAGCTCAGGATCAAGCTTCCTACATCACCATCGAAAAGTTGGCTAAAAATATCGAGCCGAAAGTCATCGAATGGAGACATCAGATCCATCAAAATCCCGAGCTCAGCAACCGCGAATTCAAAACGGCTGAAATGGTCGCCAAACACCTCAAATCCCTCGGGATTGAAGTGCAAACCGGTGTGGCGCACACGGGAGTAGTTGGACTTCTCAAAGGCGGAAAGCCTGGCCCGGTCGTAGCGCTCCGTGCAGATATGGATGGTTTGCCTGTGGTGGAGCGTGTGCCGATTCCCTGGGCATCCAAGGTGGTCACAACATACGAAGGTGTAGAAACGGGTGTCATGCATGCTTGTGGTCATGATACACATGTGGCGATCCTGATGGGCGTAGCGGAAATCCTTTCATCCATGAAAGCTGATCTAAAAGGTACAGTGAAATTCATTTTTCAACCAGCAGAAGAAAGCCCGCCTAAAGGGGAAGAAGGTGGAGCTGAAATGATGGTGAAAAAAGGTGTCATGGAAAATCCCAAAGTGGATGTGATTTTCGGGCTTCATATCAATGCACAGGAGAAAGTAGGACATATTGATTACCGGCCAGGCGGGATATACGCAGCGGTAAACGATTTGAAAATTACTGTAAAAGGTAAATCGTCGCACGGCGCGAAACCGTGGCTTTCAGTAGATCCTGTAGTTACAGCGGCGCAAATCATTACCAACTTACAAACGGTGGTGAGCCGCAATGTGGACGTCACAGAAAATGCTGCCGTAGTTACGATTGGCTCCATTCATGGAGGAAATCGTTCCAATATCATTCCGGAACAGGTAGTGTTGGTAGGAACAGTTCGTACCCTTTCGGCAAGCGATGAGGTGATGGTGAAAGAACGCATCAACCAGATTGTCACGCACACGGCCCAAGCAATGGGAGCGGAGGCCGTTGTGGAATTGCCATACACGGCACATTACCCCGTAACATTTAATGACGAAAAACTCACTGCTCAGATGCTTCCGACGCTCGAGCGTGTCGTAGGTAAAGACCATGTTCACCTCGTGCCACCAGCAACAGGAGCGGAGGACTTCTCCTTCTTTGCCAACGAGGTGCCCGGATTATTTTTCAAGATTGGCGGCTGTCCTGCCGATGTGGATTTGGCTCAGTCTGCACCACATCACACACCCGATTTTTATGTCGGTGATGCTGCCTTGATAACAGGATTGCTGTCCATGACCAATCTGGTGATTGATTATATGGGAGTGGAGTAAATTGGATAGAAGATAGATGAGCGTATTTTGTCGGATTAATTCTACATTACTTTTACTTGTAATCTTATTTCAGCCAAAGTTTCTTAAGGCCCAAAGACTAGAAATACAATATCTGGCTAATGAAGGCGTGCTGATTAAGGCTGAAAATTTTAATATCATTATCGATGGCGTGTTTAAAAGAGAATTTGACTACTTGGATGTATTGTCAGATGAAGAACAGGTAAAAATCGAAAAGGCAAAATATCCCTATGAATCGATAGACCTCATTCTTGCTACTCATTTTCATGGAGATCATTTTAACGCTCAATTAGTAGGAAATCATTTATTGACTAATTCAAACTGTAGGTTTTTGGGTCCTGGAGAAACAATTACTGATTTTAAAAATAAATTTGAAAAGTTCAATTTAATTTCAAATCGAGTGACGGTTGTAACCCCAAATATTTATGATTCCCAAATAGTGAACCTAAAAAACATTGAAATTAAGGTGCTTAGATTTGAGCATTTT
>CAYGUA010000040.1:0-41029 GCA_964353015.1 uncultured Marinoscillum sp.
TGGTTTTTTGCAATAACTCCTTTTCTTCGGCAAGTTGCGCTCGCAGTTTATATCTACGCCGACTGTTATAAGCCATCAACCCAAGGATTACAACGAGCGCTAATATGACAACCATTATTGTGATGATTTTTGATTGATAAAGTTCTTTGTCTTTCAATGCTGATTCCTCTTCCAAAAATGCCAATTGCTGTTCTTTTTTCTCAGTTTCATATTTTGTTTGCATTTCTGCAACTGCTTTTGCGCTTTCTTCTCCATGCAAAGAATTATTTATCATTCGCCATTTTTCATAGTACGCTATCGCAGAATCCTTCTTACCCAATGACAAGTAGGCATTGGCTAGATTAAAATAATTATCGACAGAAACATTCGGAATATTGTTCGCTTTCATAATCGAATCAGCCTTCAATGCATAGGTTAAAGCATTTTGGCTTTGATTAGTTTTTAAAAATAGCGAACTTAAATTGGTGTACGAAGCAACCAGTTCGAAAGCACCATTTGATTTGAAAGTCAAGGATTTCATATGCGTGTCAATAGCCTTGTCAATTTCTTTTAAGTCATCATAGGCATTGCCCATGTTATCATATAAAGAACCCAACACCTGATTGCTGTTTGCAGCAGTGGCATATTCAATACCTTTTTCTATATAAAAAATTGACGAATCTGGATAACCAATATTCCTCATACATATTCCGATGTTGTTGTAAGACCGGGCAATATGGTCATCATTGTCATGATTCAATCGCATCTTAAGTGATCTGAAATTATACACCAGAGCCATTTGAAATTGATTCAGTTCCTGATATATCAAACCAATATTACTAACTGCTTTTGAAATCCCTTTCTCGTTGTGGTCAGCTTCATAAACGCGAAGTGCTTCAAGAAAATAATTTAATGCGGTGTTGTATTGACCCATATTCCAATTCATCATACCGAGATTGTTGAGTCCATTTCCTTCCAGAAACATCAACCCATTTTGCTTGCTCAACTCATATCCTTGCTTAAAATAATACTCGGATGAATCCGTCACATGATTGATGTCATGAATGATTCCTTTGATGTATAGACCGGATGCTTTGCCTTTCGGATAATTTAATGCTTCACTTTCCTGGATAGCCAATCGGGCATATTGAGCTGCTTTTAATTGATCATTATAAAATAATCTGTATCCTAGCTGGGTCAGAACATCAATCCTGGTAGTATCTGCAGAAACGTTCAGCAATTGTTCAAGACTGTCTATAACTGATTGTCCTTGAACGGAAAGTGACAGGACTATAAGAGCTGTTAAAAAACTTAACTTCATTTTGGCGTACGTTTGATATTACAAAATATCAAATATTTACCTAATGGAAGAGGAAGTGAATCTTAAAAAACGTGGATTATGCCTCAAGAGAAGACAAATTGCTTCACCCTAAAGCAGCTTGATCATAAACACTCTGATTTGGAATAGATATTTTAACTGTTGTTCCTTCTCCATGTTTGGAGAAAATATTGATTGTTCCACCAATAAGATCAACCCTAGAAAAAACATTACTCCAACCGATCCCCTTAGATTCACTGATTAGGCTTGTATCAAAACCTGTTCCCTGATCCACAATTGACAGTCTCATCTGGGAATTATCTGTTTGAATACCGATAGTTATGGTTTCTGACTGTGAATATTTCAAAGCATTATTGATCACCTCCTGAATGATGCGATAAATGCTAATTGTTTTTGATTCATCAAACGACAATTCACCGTCTATATTTAGTGAAACTTTCACCTGATCACTTTCATTGATTTTTCTTACAAGCCCCATCAAGGCCGATTTTAGTCCTACTGCAATCAACGCATTTGGCATCAGGTTGTGGGAAATACTGCGTACTTCATCGATGGATTGATCTACGAGCATTAAGGCATTTTTCACCTTTTTATCATCCGCTTCTCCAACACCCGAGATGGTGATTCTGGCCGTGGAAAGAAGTTGACCTAAGCCATCATGCAGTTCTTGTGCGATTCTCTTGCGTTCTTTTTCTTCCGCATCGATCACTGCTTTGAATCTGGTTTTTTGCAATAACTCCTTTTCTTCGGCAAGTTGCGCTCGTAGTTTATATCTCCTGCGGCTGGTATAGAGCAAAACACCGATTAACAACAGTATTGCTGAAATGGAAATACCGATTACCTGATTTCTTTTTTGTTGAATTTCAAGTGCATCAAGTTGCGTTTGAGCCTGTAGGCTTTTTATTTCCTGCTCCTTTTTCTCCGTTTCGTATTGAATCTTTAGGGCAGATATTCTATTCAAGGTTTGTTCATTCAAAACAGAATCTTCGTAAACTGATTTCATCTTGAAATAATCTAGGGCTGCTTTGTAGTTGCCTCTGGCCTGCTCCAAATCATATAAATATTGATAATTTGTGATAATCAGAGATTTATTGCCAAGTCGTGTTAAAATCTCCAGGCCTTTTTTTAGATTGGTTTCCGCTTGATTGTACTCCTTCAGGTAAATATGAGCTTCTCCAATACTTTGAAAAGCTGTACCAATCATGATGGGATCATTGGAAATCTCCGCTTCGTCTTTTGATTCATGATAATACTGTAACGCTTTTCTGTAATCTCCTTTAAAAAAATTAACAGCCCCCATATTGCCAATAAGCCCGGAATATCCATCGCGGATATTGGCAAGTTCCATCACTTTTCTTGCTTGGATGTAATCTGACAAAGCCCCATCAAGATCTCCCGTCATGATTTTGATATTGCCTCTCTCAACAAATCCACCAGAGATTATGGTGGTATCCTGACTTTCTTGACCAATGATTATTGTTTTAGAAATATATGTTAAAGCCTCATCATACCGACCAAGGGAAAAATTGATTTGTGAAGTAGTCAAATAAGACATGGCTGTGGTGTAATATTTTCCAATCTTCTCGGATATTTTGGCGGCATCAAGAAAATACTCGAGTGCTTTGTCATAATTGGCGAGATCCTTCTGAATCACTCCAAGATGCTGATAAGCAACTGACACAATGTTGGAATCCATTAAAACCAAGCCAATTTGCAATGCCTTTTGATGATGATCTTCGGCACTATCATATTTTCCTTGTTCTTCCAATGCAACCCCAACTACCGCGTGATATTTGGCAATCAAAGCCCTATCCTGATTCTTTAAACCCAGCCGATGTAATTTACCCGCATAAAACTTCATGCTGTCAAACGAAATGTATTGGAAGGATCTGGCCCGATCAAAATAATAATCCGCTGAATCCTTATAAGACTGTGCTGTCAGACAATGAACCAATAACACTCCCATGACTAAAAATAATTTTTTCATATCCTCATTGATCTGGTGAAAATCAAAACATGATTTAGTTGCTTTACATCTTCAAATTATCTTAGAACATGTCAAATAACAACACAGAAAGAAAAAACATATCATCAGGCTCGCCTTGGGAGGATGTAGTGGGTTACAGCCGTGCAGTAAAAATCGGAAACGTAATAGAAGTATCAGGAACAGCTCCCGTCAAGGATGGCCAAACTTTGGATGGTTCGCTTTATGAGCAAACAAAACTTTGCATTGAAATCATTCAAAAAGCATTGAAAACAGCAGGGGCTTCACTTGAAGATGTAGTGCGAACAAGGATTTTTGTTACAGACATTTCCAAATGGGAAGAAGCTGGCAAGGCTCATGGAGAATTTTTTGGTACAATCAAACCGGCCACAAGCATGGTCGAGGTTTCCAAATTGATTGATGACAAAATGATGGTTGAAATTGAGGCAACTGCTATTTTAAAAGATTAATATCCATATTTCTCCTTCCAGCGGTTTTTTAGAAATTTTCGCATTTCTTCCTCTCTTGGATTTTTTCCGGGATCGTAGAACACAGTTTCTTTTAGCTCATCTGGAAGGAATTCCATTGCCACAAAATTGCTGTCATAGTTGTGGGCATATTTATATCCTTCTCCATAACCTGACTCTTTCATCAGTTTAGTTGGCGCATTTCTGATCGCCATTGGCACAGGTAAATCACCTGTTTTCATGATTACATTTTGAGCCTGATTGATCGCCATGTAGCTGGCATTACTTTTTGGTGAACATGCCAGATAGGTGACACATTGGGAAAGTATGATCCTTGACTCAGGATAGCCAATCACATTCACTGCTTGAAAGGTTGTATTTGCCAGAACCAAAGCTGTAGGATTGGCATTGCCAATATCTTCAGAAGCTAAAATGAGCAAGCGTCTTGCAATGAATTTTACATCTTCACCTCCTTCTATCATTCTTGCTAAATAATACACAGCAGCATTGGGGTCACTTCCGCGGATAGATTTGATAAAGGCAGAAATGATATCATAATGCATTTCCCCTTTCTTATCATAGAGTACTGTTTTTCGTTGCGCTACTGCCATCACCTTGTCATCGGTAATGATCACTTTTTTGCTATTCTCTGATTTGACAACTAACTCAAGCAGATTGAGCAGTTTTCGTGCATCACCTCCTGAAAGATTAAACAATGCTTCTGATTCCTTCAATGAAACAGAAATCTCCTGCATTTCAAGATCTTCCTTCAATGCCTTATCCACGATCCTTTTCAGATCAGACTTGTCCAGATGATTCAAGGTATATACCTGAGTTCGTGATAAAAGGGCAGCATTTACCTCAAAGCTTGGATTCTCAGTTGTAGCGCCAATCAAGGCAATCTTTCCTTTTTCTACTGCTCCAAGTAGCGCATCCTGTTGTGATTTGTTGAAACGATGAATTTCATCAATAAATAAAATGGCCTTGCTCCCACTTCTGATATTGTTGATAACATCCCGCACATCCTTCACCCCTGCACTTATCGCGCTCAAGGTATGAAAGGGCATCTTGACCTGATTCGCAATAATATTGGCAAGTGTGGTCTTTCCTGTTCCCGGTGGTCCCCAAAGAATCATGGATGGTATGCGTCCCGCTTCAATGGATTTACGCAAAATACCTTTTTCACCAACCAAGTGCTCCTGACCTATCAGGTCTTCGAGCTTGGACGGACGCATTCTTTCTGCTAATGGGGAATTATCCTGAAACATTCTTTTGATTTAGATCAAAAATAGAATTTTCAGGGATGAATGACTAAAAAGAAATTAAAACTCGCAGTTTCCAGGTGTTCTTGGGAATGCAATCACATCACGGATATTTCCCATACCTGTTACAAACTGGATCATTCTTTCAAATCCAAGTCCATATCCACTATGTGGAACCGCACCAAATCTTCTGGTGTCCAGATACCAGGACATTTCATCCACTGGGATTCCCATTTCTGTCATACGTACGGTAAGGTTCTCTAAACGCTCCTCACGCTGAGAACCACCTATGATCTCGCCAATACCTGGGAATAGTATGTCCATGGCAGCTACGGTCTTCCCATCATCATTTTGGCGCATATAGAATGCCTTGATGTCTTTGGGATAGTTGTAGAGAATAACAGGTTTCTTAAAATGCTTTTCTACCAAAAATCTCTCATGCTCAGATTGCAGGTCTGCTCCCCATTCTTCAATGAGGTATTGGAATTTTTTCTTCTGATTAGGTTTAGATCTTTTTAGAATTTCAATGGCATCCGTATAGCTCAAGCGCTCAAATTCATTTTCAAGTACAAATTTCAATCGCTCGATCAAAGTCAGCTCATTTCGATCTTGTTCTGGCTTGCTCTTTTCTTCTTCGACTGCTCTTTTATCCAAAAATTCCAGATCCGTCATGCAGTTGTCCAGCGCATATTGAACCAGATATTTAAGCATTTCCTCGGCCAACTCCATATTGTCATCTAGATCATAAAAGGCCATTTCAGGCTCTATCATCCAGAATTCAGCAAGGTGGCGGGTGGTGTTTGAATTTTCAGCTCTGAAGGTAGGACCAAAAGTATAAATCTCAGCCAATGCCATTGCAGCGAGTTCACCTTCCAGCTGTCCGGATACAGTCAAATTGGTTTCTTTTTCAAAAAAGTCCTTTTTAAAATCAACTTCACCAGTATCGTTTAATGGAATTTTGCTCAAATTAAAGTTCGTCACTTTAAAAGCTTCACCAGCACCTTCGGCATCTGAAGATGTGATAATTGGAGTATTGATATAGGTAAATCCCTTGTTGTTGAAAAACTGATGAACAGCAAATGCCATCGCATGACGCACGCGCATGATTGCACTAAAAGTATTGGTTCTTGGTCTGAGATGCGCAATCTCTCTAAGAAACTCAAGGCTATGTCTTTTTGGTTGCAAAGGGTAAACTTCAGGATCAGCTTCACCAAATACTGTTATTTCTCCAGCTACCAGTTCACAAGTCTGACCTTGTCCTTGAGATGCAACCACTTCACCTGTCACAGAAATACTTGCTCCTGTTGTGATTTTCTTCAGGATGTTTTCACCATATTTTTCTGCATCAGCGACTATTTGCAGATTTAGAATCGTAGAACCATCATTCAAAGCAATAAAGGCTACATTTTTACTTTCTCTTTTGGTTCTGACCCAACCCATTACGGTAATGTTTTTTCCGATGGGTTCAGTTGTGAGAACTTCCTTGATTTTTATCCTTTTTTCTTTCACGATTGCCTGTTGTTTGATTCTCAAAATGGTAGCGCAAAACAACGATATTTTAGGGTTTTAATCAAAGAATAGCATAATTATGATATTTTTGATATAAGTAAAATCACTATGCAAAAATTAGGATTAACACAAAGTCTCAGTCAAAAGTTATCTCCGCAGCAAATACAGTTTATAAAGTTGCTACAGGTGCCTACAGCTGAGCTTGATGCGAGAATAGAGGAAGAATTGGAGATCAATCCAGCATTGGAAGAAGGTGAACCTGAGAAAGAGTATGAGGATGAAAATCAGGAATATGAAAATGATGATTATGATTCTGAAAAAGATAGCATAGAAGAATACCTGCAAGACGACTATACTGGCTACAAAATGCAGGGCGATGGAAACGGACAGGAAGAAGAGAGAGAAATGCCGATATCAGTCGGCGCGTCCTTGCACGAACTATTAATAAGCCAGCTGGGATATATCAAATTATCAGATAGAGAAAAGATCATAGGCAAGCAACTAATTGGAAGTATTGACTCTGACGGATACATCCGAAGAGAACTAGAAGCTATTGTGAATGATATGGCATTTTCTCAAGGTGTTGAGACTGATATTGAAGAACTTGAGAATGTGCTTTATAAGATCCAGGGGTTTGACCCTGCAGGTATTGCCGCTCGAAATCTACAGGAATGTCTTTTGCTTCAGCTAGAAAGAAAAGATGAAGAAAATCCACATGTAAAAATTGCCCGACTCATTATTGAAAAATGTTTTAATGAATTTTCAAAGAAACATTACGACAAAATCGCAAAACGGCTAAATGTAGATGATGAAAATGACTTGAAAGAATCAATTTATCTGATCACCAAACTCAATCCTAAACCCGGAGGAGTCGGTGAGGATATGGTAAAAACTCAATATTTAATTCCTGATTTTTTACTTACCAACAACAATGGCAAGCTAGAATTGACCTTAAATTCAAGAAATGCTCCACAGTTGTCCATAAGCAGATCCTACTCAGAAATGCTCCACGCTTATGATAAGAGTGACAAGAGAGATAAAAAATTGAAGGAGACTGTCTCTTTTATCAAGCAAAAACTGGATTCAGCAAAATGGTTTATTGATGCTATCAAACAGCGTCAGCAAACCTTGCTTAATACCATGAATTCGATCATTGACTTTCAATATGAATATTTTCTTGAAGGCGATGAAAGCAAACTCAAGCCAATGATTTTAAAGGATATCGCAGAAATCATCAATATGGATATTTCTACAGTATCGAGAGTCGCAAACAGCAAAAGCATTCAGACTGAATTTGGAATTCATCCCTTAAAATATTTTTTCTCAGAAGGGATTTCAACAGATTCAGGTGAAGATGTAAGTAGCCGAGAAGTCAAAAACAAACTCAAAGAATTTATCGAAGCAGAAAAAAAATCAAAACCATTGTCTGACGATAAACTGGAGAAGATGTTGCGAGCTGAAGGTTACAATATAGCGAGAAGAACGGTGGCGAAGTACAGAGAACAACTCAATATACCTGTTGCTCGATTAAGGAAACAACTATAGTATTGGTGGCCATCATGAAATTAGTTTCGGTCATTTTTCATCCACTTCTTATGGCCACATACACAAGTATTTTACTTTATTTACTTGTGCCCACCATTTACAGCCCGGTCCTTCAAGAATTTATTCCCTATCTGATTGGCGTTACTTTTCTCATTACGGCTGTCATTCCGGCATTGAGTCTCCTGATGATGAAATTTACAGGAAGGATTGGAAATCTGGATATTACTATACAGAGTGAGCGCACTTTGCCATTTATTCTGATTGCTTGTTTTTATGGATTCAGTACATATATGTTCTATAGCAAACTGCATGTTTCTGTTTCTGTAGTGGCCATTATGATGATTACTACATTGCTCATTTTAAGCTTGAGTATTCTTTCTGTTTTCAAGAAAATAAGCATACATGCTGCAGCTATATGGGGATTGTGCGGCATCATGTCAGCAATCTCAATAAATTATATGGACACTTCAGTTAATGGAGTCTTAGCTATATTATTCCTTGCAGCTGGATTAACAACCACTTCTCGTTTGTATCTCCAAAAACATGAACCAATTGAAATATGGATTGGGGCGATATTCGGATTTGCTAGTTGTTTTTTAGGCACATATTTCTACGCTTAGAAACCACTAATATTAATTCCTATTGTAGAACCTTGAGGAATTCTCGTTCCATCCGGACTTTTACTGAAAAGATCGCTTAAATATGTTTTGTAATAAAAATGAATACTTCTAAACCCAAATCTAAATTGTAGCCCATATCGATAGCTGGTCAAATCAAAACTGTCATATAATTTCTCTTTATATGTTTCTCCAGCTACGTCATATTTTATTTTAGTATGTGAGCCCATTTTGAGACCACCCAAAACGCCAACTCCAATAAACCAACCTTCACCTTTTACTGTTCCCAAAGGATGATAACGGATTTCCAATGGTACTTCAAAATAAGTTGCCATCAATTTATTTTTAGTCAGAAAAACTCCAGAAATAGTGTCCAAAGAGATTACTCCAGATTCGTTGACCCAGGTATATTGACTAGCTAAAGAATATTTTTCAAAACCAAATCCAACTGCAGGATTAAAAGAAAAGTGACTATTCAATTCAAATCTTCTATTGTAATAAAGACTTACAGAATTTGAACCAATTGCTTTAGTAGAAAGATCCGGCAATTTCTTATTCCAAAAACTAAATCCATAATCAATCATGAAATCACCAGGCAAGTCAGGCTGTGTAGGTCTGTCTTTATCCTGAGCAGATAAAAATCCCACAAACAACAACATCAAAACAACCCCACAAAATCTTTTCATATTTTTCAAATTTTGGCAAAGATAAAATCTATTTTAAAACCTAGCTCAGTAACGTGCACTTTATGATCAAATTACTAAATTTGCAGCAAGATTTAAAAATGGCTTCCTAGCTCAATTGAATAGAGCACCTGATTACGGCTCAGGAGGTTGAAGGTTTGAATCCTTCGGAGGTCACTAAAGCTCAAGTAAATACTTGGGCTTTTTTATTGTCTAATAAAAAAACTTCAGAGCGGTTGAAGTCCTAGCCGGACGCGTTTGAATCCTTCGGAGGTCACGAAAACTCAAGTAGATACTTGTGCTTTTTTTATGTCTAATTAAAAAATCAGAACGGTTGAAGTCCTAGCCGGACGCTCCTAGTCGGACACGTTTAAATCCTTCGGAGGTCACTAAAGAAAAGTTCATCTTGGTGCTTTTTTAAACTCATTCCAAAAACGAACATGTGGATGTCCTAACGATACAACTTCAAATTCAATTATGATAAACCAGCAGATATTTTGATTCAAACAAATAGAACAAAAAAATACTACTGATATACTATCGGTTTACTTGACTTAAATAGAACAGATTATAACAACTATGTTTAACTAAAAAAACCTGGCATAAATGTCAGGTTTTTAAGATTTCATTTTACAACTATATATTTTTTACTCAATATCAATTTTCCAGAATTATGTATTTTATCAAAACTTTCCTGCTTTCATCGTGACTTGCATTTGATTTAGACTCGCCACTTGGGATTATCATAATTCTATCTTTTGGAAGTGAACTATTAAAAGATCTAATATAATCAGTGACTGCTTGAGCCCTTTTAAGAGATAGCACCAAATTAAATGTATCATCACCGATAGGATCGGTCTGTCCTTCAACTACCAATCCTACTTTTGGATTCTTTACCAAATAATCAGAAACAGCCTTTATACTTTCTGAATTATTATCTTTATCAAAATTTACAGAATTGAAATCAAAATAAATTTCAATGTTCTTTGGTAGCGACTCTTTCGTTAAAGGTTTCTCTACCGGTAAAGGTAAAGGTTCAACTTTTGAAGGTTTAGGAACCTCTATCAATTCCCATTTACCTTTGAAAATATCGCTAAATTTTGAATCTCTGTTACTTGATAAGAGAAATTCTCCATTAGAATAAAGTGAAAAATAACCATCAAATTTTTCAGAATTAACATTTTTTCCAAGATTTTGAGGTACACTCCAATTTGACCAACTATCATCTAAACGTTTAGACATGAATATATCTCCGTCTCCAAACCCTCCAAATCCATTACTCGTAAAAAACATAGTTTTTCCATCATCAGCTAAAAATGGAGAAGTTTCATAGCCAGCACTATTAACTTCGTATCCCATGTAAATTGGATCTCTCCATCTATCACCTTCTTCGGTTTTTAAACTAACAAATAAATCCTCCTCACCTTCTGAAATTCCATTAAACATGGTAATTAAAATCACATTTTCATCATGGTTGATGAAAAAGGAATAAAAATTGTTTTCTGTATTAACCTCCAAATCAATAGTCATAGGCATAGACCAAGTATTACCAACTTTTTTAGTCTTAACAATACCCCGATTTCTAACCGCACTAGCAGTATAACTATTCAGTAAATATAAGGTCTCTGCTTTAGTACCTATTCCCACAATACTGTTATTCTCAGAATTATTCAATTCCTTGAAATTGATTGGTTCAGACCAACTATCAGATTTAAGTGAGCAATACCATATATCCTGATTAATTTTATCTCTACCAACATTTTCATTGTGATGAGATCTAACAAAAAACAATGTATCAAAATTTCTATTGTATATTGGATTAATTTCCTCTGCATAAGAATTCACACTTGGTGATTCCAACAATCTCAGTGATGAAAATTCATACCTGTAGTCCACATCTTGTGAATAGACCGTAAAGCACGACCCAATACAAAAAAAAGATAATAAAGAGAATATTTTAATTTTCATAATTACCAGATTGGGCTATACTTATTGTTATTTAGGAATCTAATTCCTATACCTATTTCATGTGTTGAACTTACAACTGCCGTTGATGAACTTCTATAACTAAAAGCATATCCAAAATTTATATAATCACTAATCTGAATTCCGAATTGTGTTATAACAGTTCCTTGTCCTGAAAAATTAACACCAGCCATCAAAATTTGTCTGTATCTACCACGCACTCCTGCGTTCCATGACAAATCAAAATTTGATTGAGTATTCACCATTGACATAACCAAAATTTCAAGATCATTGCTATGATATACTCTATAACCCCCCATGTAGTTAATCACTATAATCTTTCTAGTTAAAGATTCATTTCCGGACATATAACCATTCACCAGATTATTTAATCCAACACCTACATAAAAATCATCAGAGATAGCAGCCAAACCTAAATCCAAATGATAAGATGTGTTTTTACCATCATTCAGATATGATTGATAGACAGGGTCATCTGGACGTTCTACTTCAATTTTAGCTACGTCTGCATTTGCAAAATTAAAACCACCCGCAACTCCAAAACTTAGATAAGTATGATCAGCAATTGGCACATGTATGGCTACAGTATTGCTATTATAAGTCTTACCAACATATCCTGTATTTTCATTAAATACAGCAGTTCCAAACCCAAATTTCATACCTACACTTTTACGTCTGCTATAGAAATCATCGACACTTTGAGTACCTCGAATAGAATTATGTGAATTCTGACTCGCCCCTGTTGAATAATACCCACTAAAAAAATTAGTATTCATGGAATTATTCAAACCTGAAGGTTGAAAATTAAAACCCACATTTATATCCACGTAATCATTTACACCGGCCAAAGCTGGACTAAAATATGGTAGATACCTGTATTTTTGGGTAACACCCGGATAATCCTGAGCGAACACTGTAGCAGTACCAAATAAGGCAATTGCGAGAATAATTATTAATTTCTTCATTTTACTATTTATTAAGGTGGGTGAATTATCTCAATATTAACAATGTTCCTTCATCTTTTCTACCGGAACCATCTTTGTAAAGTATTTCATAAATATACTCACCAGTTGGTAATTCAGTATTTCCTTTATTTCCATCAAATGGAACATCATAACCAGTAACACGATAAACCACGTTATTAAATTTATCAGTTACAACTATCTCCGCACTAGGGAAAGCTTCAATTCCCTCAATTTTCCAAGTGTCATTGAGGCCATCAACTAGACCTGGAGTTAACAATTGATATACTGTTCCTAAACCAAGATTTGGATCCTGAACTAAAACAAGTGTGAATTCTTGATCAATAGATGCGCCTTCAGAATCAGTACTTGTGACTTTGATATTTAAGACTGCACTCGCAATTGACTCAAGCAAACTACTAGTTCTTAACTCATTGGTACCTGCATCGATCCTAAACAAACTATTATCACCAAAACCAGCTTCTAAAGTATATGTGTGGGTGTCATTTACATCCACATCTTCAGTTTCGAATGTAGCAACTAAAGTACCACCGCTTACAGATTCAAACACATCATTAGTTGCAGGATCAAGATCATCATCTTCTACATCAGTTATGATAATACCAGTAGGAGCGTCATTCGTATCTGTGATATTAATAGTAATTGTTACTGACTCACTTGTAAGAAGTCCATCAGAAACTGTAACTACTAAAGAATAAACTGGAGTTGTTTCGAAATCAAGATTAGCATTATCCGCTACGGTAATCACTCCATTTTGTGACCCTATTGCGAAAACACCCTCACTACCACTTGTGATAGACCAACCAATCAAACTTGTATTTAGATCCGCATCTGTTGCAATTAATGTTCCTACCACATCACCAGAGGCAGCACCATCAGACAAATTAAACTCAGCTGCTTGTACTTCAGGCTTGTTATCATTTACATCAGCGACATCTACAATTACATCACCGCTACCATCATTTACCCCATCTGACACATTGATAGTTAAAGTATACTGAGCTACAGTTTCACGATCTAAGGTTGTATTATCAGTCACTGACAGTTGACCATCGCTGTTAATTGTGAACACATTTCCGATATTTCCACTCACAATGTTAAATCCGTGGTTACCAAGCGTCAGATCTTCAGTAGCAACAAATCCTAGAATGAATCCATTCATATCACCTTCTGATACATCAAAAGTCTGACTAGCCACAATCTTAGGAGCTATATCATCATTTACAATTACACCAGTACCTACTGCAGTTGCTATCGTAACATTCTTACCACCCGCAAGTACATTACTCAAATTAATGGTGAATTGCTCATCTTCTTCAACAAGAAGGTTTCCAACTACATCTACCGTGATACTTTGTTTTTCTCCACTTGTTCCAGCAAACGTTAACGTACCAGTAGATACTGCATAATCAGAAGGTGCATTCGCAGTTCCATTAGCAGATGCATAACCCACAGTAATTGATTGATCAATAGTTCCCGTCAAAGTAACATCGAAGGTAAATGCAGTAGTACCGCTGTTACCCTCATTGAGTGTAACATTATTGATAGCCAGAGTAGCAGCATCATTGTTTAGTATAGTACCAGTTGTCGACGTAGGTATCGTAATTGATCTTCCACCCGCATTCAAATTTGTGAAGTTAACAGCGAATGTTTCATCAGCCTCAACTATAACATCTCCAATTACCTGCACAGTGAATGTTCTAACCTCATTTGCAGTACCATTGAAGGTCAACGTCCCACTATTATTCAAGAAGTCTTCACCTGCAATGGCTAAACCATCAGCCGTAGTGAAGTCCATTGAAACAGATCGATCCACGTCACTATCCAATGTTGCTGAGAATGTCATAGTACTAAATGAACTATTACCCTCGGTAATTGAAACAGGTTCAACAGTTATTAATGCAGAGTCATCATTTGTAATTGTACCAGTACCACTTGAGGTTACTAAACTTACATTTTTACTTCCTGCATTAGTTGTTGTCAACAATACTGTAAATGTCTCATCAAGTTCCACAATGTTATCCCCTATGATTGGCACAGTTATTAAACCAGTACTATTCAATCCAGTAGGCAAAGTCACGGATGAAGTTGCAGGCACTATATAATCAATGCCTGATGTTGCACTACTTGAAGTGACAATGTAAGAGACTATAACATCACTATCAACCTGACCAGTCATATCCACCGAGAATGTCATATTTGTCGTTCCACTATTTCCTTCACTCACAGATGCAGCACTGATATCAATTGTTGCAGCATCATCATCATTAATTGTTGCGTTACTACTAATAGTAGAAGCACCTCCCGTAAGAATCACATTCCTATTAGTTACCAAATTTGATAACATAACCGAGAACGCTTCAGTCGGACTTTCAACTATTAAGTCTTCAACTAAATCAATCGTTACAGTTTTAGTGTCGTTAGCAGTTAATCCATCAAATGTTAATGTATTCGTTTTAAAGGCGTAATCCTGACCAACAAGCGCCGTACCGTCTACCGTTTCATACGTGAACGTCACAGCTTCATCTACAGCATTACTTAAAGTTACAGTGAAAGTAACCTTGGTATCATCACCAGTATTTCCTTCATCAAGTGCCACAGGCGTTCCAATTGATAATACAGACTGATCATCATTTTCTATAGTAACAACAGCGTCATCCAACAAAATGTAATCATCTATATCAGAACCTACAACAGAACCTAGGAAAGCATCCATCATTACCGTGAATGTTTCATCCAATTCTACCTTAGCATCAGCCACAGAATTCACAGTGAATGTTCTACTTTCATTCGCCGTACCAGTAAAAGTAAGGGTTTGATTAACCTCAACATAATCAGTATCAGTTAGTGTTGCTGTTCCATCAGATGAAAGTACATCCAAAGTAAACCCACCATCTACAGCATTTGTAGAAGTAACTGTAACAACCTGTGATTGATTTGCAGCAGTACCTTCAACTTTTGAGACACTCGTAATCGACAAGGTCGTCATGTCATCATCTATAATGGTACCAACTTGAGGACTAGAAACCAATGTAACCTTAGCCGTATTTATTAAACTATTATTGAGATCTATTGAACCTAAAGTAACATTCAATGTTTCCATATTGGCCTCAACCACAGCGTCACCTATTGCAACTATGGTTATTTGTTTAGACTCTCCAGCCGTGTTGCCATTGAATGTTAAGGTTCCATCATTGTCTTGATAATCTGAACCAGCCAATGCTGTCACATTATCCGTAGAATAAGCTAAATCGAAACCTAGATCAACAGGAGCACTTAGTGTTACACTAAATGTCATGTTAGTTGCTCCAGCTGCAGACTCATTTACAGTAGCTGTAATTGGTGCCAATGTAATTGTAGCGGCATCAGTATTAAGTATCGTACCTATTGCAACCAAACCTGAAGTTGCTTTGCTCACATTTCTTGCAGGTGATGTTGATGTATTAGGTATCGGAGTGCCTAAAGTGATCTCAAATGTTTCATCAGCCTCAACAATATTGTCATTGTTCATTGCAACATTGAAAGATTGAGAAGTTGAAAGTGCACTCAATGTTATAGCTGTACCAGGCATGGTATAATCAACACCAAGTGCCTGTGCCGTGCCACCAGTTATCGTAATAGGAATCTCAACATCAATATCAACTGGGAAATCTGATTGAATTGTAAATTGGATATTTCCTCCTTCCTCTTCATGTGAAACAGCTGTAGCTACAAAGTTCACTCTGGCAGCATCATCATTAGTTATAGTACCTGTTTTAGGCGATCCAGCTATAGACAAGTCTCCTGCATCAACCTTTATTGGCACAATATTATCCAATGAAACTGTCAAAGTTTCAGTAGCCTCTACCAGATCATCACCATTTACGGCTATCGTTATAGTCTGCGTTCCCGGAGATGTTCCGTCAAATGACAGTTCATTTGTAACAGTTGAGACAGTGACATCTGTATAATCACTATTGGCACCAGAAACAGAAGTTGTCACATCACTAATTGCATAAGCAACTGTTAAACCACCATCGACAGGCTTATCTAATGAAGCCGTGAAAACTAAATCCGTGGTTCCAGTATCACCTTCAGTCACAGTACCCGTCACTGCAGTTAAAGTAACTTTTGCAACATCTGTGTTAACAATAGTACCAGTTGCCAAAGAGTTTCCATCACTTGCAGTAGTAAGTGATCTAACAACGCTACCAGCTAGTAATAGGTCAGCAGTAGTTCCTAAATCAATTGTAATAGTTTCATCCAATTCAACAATGTCGTCATTATTGATTGTGATATCTACATTGGCTGTCGTTTGAGTAACAGCTGTAAATGTTACTGAAGTTACAGGATCTGTATAATCAGTTCCTCCACCAACTGCAGTTCCACCATTTATATTAAATGGAACAGTTACATCTACATCTACAGGATTTGTCAATTCCACCGTAAATCTCATAGTCGCAACTTCTTCATTCTGACTGACAGTTCTAGTCAATGCAGTTATCTGAGCAACTGATGAATCATCGTTCGTTATTGTACCCGTCTTAGGACTTCCTGCAACATTCAAGAATGAAGTAGCGATTGTTGGAGCTACAAAAGATGCACCATCCAAAGCAACAGTTAATGTTTCATTAGCGGCCTCTACTACATTGTCACCCAAAACAATTACCGTAATCTGTATTGCTTGACCGGCAGAACCACTAAAGTTCAGTGTTCCATCATTATCCGTATAATCGGTTCCTGCGAAAGCTGTTCCATCATTTGTTGTATAATCCAAATCAAAACCACCGTCCACTGCATTGTCAACAGTAGCATTATAGGTAAGATTTACAGCCCCTGCATTAGCCTCATTAACTGTAGCAATAACATTTGTCAATGTTACTGTAGCTATATCTGCATTCTCAATAGTTGTCAAGGTGGTCAGATTACCAGCTGCATCCAAAGTAATTTCACGAGCGCTAGTAGCAGGTGTGGTTGTAGTTGTCGGCGCAGGAACACCTAATTCTAATTCAAAAGTCTCAGCAGATTCCACAATAGCATCGTTAATAATAGATACGCTAAATGTTGCTGATAGATCCCCAGGCTGAATGATAACAGAAGAACCAGGTAAAGTGTAATCCACTGCACCGCTCACTGCTGTTCCACCTGTTACAATGTTGTAAGGAACTACAACTTGTACATCAGAAGCCTTGCTCAAGTTAATCTGATAAGTTTCAGATAAAGTAGCTGCATCTCCTGCTCCACCCTCAGTAACTGTATGGGTAGCTGCATTAAACTCAACAACCGCCTGATCTTCGTCATCAATGGTAGCGGTGAAAGGACCACCAGTTTTAGTAACAAATGTTTCTAATCCACTTACCAAACCAGTAATCGCACCTAGAGAAACAGTAAATGATTCACTATTTGTCTCCACAATATCGTCCTGATTTGCAGTAATAGTGAACGAACCAGTAGTTGTTGATTCACTAGCAAAAACATGCGTAGATGAAACAGCATCATAATCATCATTTCCTATAGCAGCATTTCCACCTGCAATCGCAGTGCCATTAGCAGTAGCATATGCAATTGTCACGCCACCATCTATAGGTGCACTCAAAGTGATATTATAGTTGAATAAATTATCCGTTCCAAAATTCGCTTCCTCTAAATCACCATCAACAGCCACTAAAGTGATCACTGAAGCATCTGTATTGACGATTGTTCCTGTCGATACAGCATCTATAGCAGCAGGATCATTTACATTTCTAGTACTTGCAGTTGATGATCCTGTAATCTCAAAAGTGAACGTCTCATCTATCTCAACGATGTTGTCATTGAATACTGGTACTATGATAGTTTTACTCAACTGACCAGGTGTGAAAGTTAACGTCTGAGTTGTTGAAGGATCTGTACTGAAATCAGTATTTGATAATTCTGTAGTTCCAGCTGCAAAATCAACTGCTACATCAACATTAATATCAACTGGGTTGGTCAATGTGACTTCAAATGTCATATTACCTGCTTCCTCATTTTGTGAAATAGCAGTGCTCGCCCATGATATGTCTGTAGCGTCATCATTTACAATAGTTGCTGTTTCCGTATCTGTTGTGAATAGAGCAGGTGTACCAGCATCATTATATATGAATGCGTTCAAACTATATACTGAACTAAGATTGCTCAGATCAAACGTGAAGCTTTCATCTTCTTCAACCGTATTATCTCCAGTAATAACAACATTCACAGATTTAGTTTCGCCTGATGTTCCAACAAAACTCAACGTGTTGTTATTAGCAGTGAAATCAGATCCTGCAGTAGCATCTCCTTCAGTAGCACCACCAGTGGTTACATGATCTATTGTAAATCCACCATCAATAGGATTAGTCAAAGAGACTTCAAAAGCAAAGTTTCCTGTCTCGCCTGTAGCACCTTCAGTAATGTTTCCAGCCGTGTTATCACCTGTACCATAGACCAAACTGATAGCAGTCTCATCTGTGTTAACTATCGTTCCAGTGATCGTAGTAGCAGAAGATGTAACTGATCTTGTTCCGGCTTGCGTAGGAGCAGCCAGTTCTAATTCAAACGTTTCATCACGTTCAACAATATTATCCTCTGTAAGACTCACAACATATGTGCCTGTACTTGTTCCGGCCAATATTGTCAATGGCTGTGTTGGTAAAGTATAGTCAGTACCACTACCTAGCGCCGTACCAGAAATAGCAGCTATAGGAATGGTAATATTAACATCTGACGTAATCGCAACTCCAGCTTCTTTCAATGAAGCATTGAAGGTGATAGACCCGGTCTCTTCATCCACACTTGTTGTAGACGTTTCGAATGCGATCTCTCCACTGTCATCATCAGCTATCGTAATTGTTTGAGTAGCACCACTTGTGCTAATGAAACTACTTACAGCCTGAACTGGTGTAGCAGTACCAAGCGATAAAGTGAATGACTCACTTGCAGCTTCTATTACCTCATCATTGATCAAGGTAACATTGAAAGTATGTGCTGTTACACTTCCATCAGCAAAAGTATGTGTACCCGCTGTTATAGCAGTATAATCAAGCCCACCTAATAAAGCTGTTCCTCCTGATAAAGCAGTACCGTCTGCTGTAGTATAAGTTATTGTAAATCCACCTTCTACTGGTGCACTTGGAGTCAATGTGAATTCTATTGTTGTATCATCTGCCTCAGCTCCTGCTACATCAGCTCCTGCCAATGTAATAACTGTAGCATCTGTATTGACGATTGTTCCTGTCGATACAGCATCTATAGCAGCAGGATCATTTACATTTCTAGTACTTGCAGTTGATGATCCTGTAATCTCAAAAGTGAACGTCTCATCTATCTCAACGATGTTGTCATTGAATACTGGTACTATGATAGTTTTACTCAACTGACCAGGTGTGAAAGTTAACGTCTGAGTTGTTGAAGGATCTGTACTGAAATCAGTATTTGATAATTCTGTAGTTCCAGCTGCAAAATCAACTGCTACATCAACATTAATATCAACTGGGTTGGTCAATGTGACTTCAAATGTCATATTACCTGCTTCCTCATTTTGTGAAATAGCAGTGCTCGCCCATGATATGTCTGTAGCGTCATCATCCGTAATGGTCGCTAACACTCTATCTATAACTGATCCACCTATTGCATCTTTAACCACAATCTTAGTTATATCAAGACCCGCTTTATTAGGTACGATTGTACTTAGAATAAATTCAAAGAATTCAGATGCATTTTCAACAGTGTTGTCACCAGTAATAGTCACATCCACATCTTGATTTTCACCATTCGAACCAGCAAAGTTCTTTGTCAAATCATTATCTATATAATCCGAACCAGCCAAAGCAGGATTCGCACCAACAAAGTTCTCGGTAGCATAAGCAATTGAGAAACCAAGATCAACAGGATTCGTTAAGGCCATGTTGAAGTTGAAAATTCGTGTTTCCCCGTCGTTGCTTTCAGTTACACTTCCACCAACATTATCTGCAGTTGATCCATAACTCAACACAAGTTCTGTAGCATCTTCATTTTC
The DNA here is from genome assembly GCA_964353015.1 of uncultured Marinoscillum sp. Taxonomy (GTDB): domain Bacteria; phylum Bacteroidota; class Bacteroidia; order Cytophagales; family Cyclobacteriaceae; genus JAMZMI01. The sequence goes on from CAYGUA010000040.1 coordinate 20,351, forward strand.
AATCGTACTGCTAATTGCTGTTGCAGTTGAGGATACTGCACGCTGGGTCTGGTTCACTGTACCTAGAGCAATATCAAACGTTTCATCTGCCTCAACAATTACATCATTAATGATTGTCACAGAATAATTTTCTGAAGCAGAATTACCTGCTAGTAATGTCATTGGTGATAAAGGCAATGTATAATCAACACCACCGGACAATGCATCACCTGCATCAACACTTACCGGCATAGTAATATCTATATCCGATACAATCACAGAGCCAATAGCCGACGGAGTTCCTGCTGTTCTAGTCATAGTAGATGTATAAACAAAACTCGTATTTACACCAAGACCAGCAGCATTTTCAGATCCAGTAACGCCACCATCAAAAGTAACTATACCTTCATCATCATCTGTAATAGTAATTGTTTGTGTAGCACCAGTAACAGTTACATTATCAAGTAGACTTATGCCACCATCAGCTGACACCAAAGACACCACAAGTGTTAATTGCTCTGTGGCGCTTTCAATGACATCATCATTTGCTAATACCAAACTAATTGCCTGATTCTCAACTGTTATTTTATCATCAGTCGCATTAAATTCAAACGCAGTTGGAAGTATGGCAGTAAAGTCATTTGTACCAACACCAGAACCATCAGACTTAGCTGTTCCGTCCACAGTTGAGTATGACACATGTAATCCATCCTGTACAGGATTACTTAAGCTTAAAGTAAATCCAAGATCTAAATTAGCCGCAGCATCACCTTCATTTGTGTTCAGATTATCACCTGCACCAGACAATGTTAAAGACAAAGTAGTTTGATCATCATTAACCAACTCGCCTTGCGCCTGATTTTGTGTGCCTATTGATAAATTTCTACCACTAGGTGATGTAACTGTTTGTATTTCTAAAGTGAATGTCTCATCCAGCTCAACCAAATTGAGCGCAGTTTCTCTATTAATATTAACGGTAAATGTTGCAGATGTATTGGTTACAGGACCTACCAAGGTACTTGCAGCAATAATTTGTTGAACAGCTGCAATATTATAATCTTCATAGTCCTCAAGTCCATTCAAGCCATCATCTTCAGTAGCATTACCAGAAATAGCGTCGATAGTAACCGTTACAGCTTCATCAACAGGATTAGACATTTGAATATCAAAAGTCATGGTAGATGCACTACTCTCATCCTGAGATACTGATATGTCACTGATTACAAACTGCACTGTAGCAGCATCAGTATCGGTAATTGTACCAGTGTCATCCGTGTTGAGAGTGGTAATATCCAATGGATTCAAGTCAGTCATTACTTCAGACGCAGACACATCAGCAACAGCCAACGTAAATGTCTCAGTACCCTCAACAAGATTGTCATCAGAAATACCAATTGTCAAAGTTTTGACCTCACCGGCTGTACCTACGAAAGTAACTTCAGTTTCTAGGGACAATGGTTCGTAATCCTCAAGAGTAAGATTACCATTACGAGTGAAAGACACTGGCAATGAGGTGATACCTCCATCAACTGGATTGTCAAGTGTCACCTGGAATACCAAATCATTGGTTCCATTAGCAGAATTTTCAGGAACTGTAGCTGTAACAGCCGTCAATTCAAGAGTTGCCTGATCAGTATTCTCAATAGTTGCAATTGCAACCACAGGATCAGTACCTGCAGCATCTGTAACACTACTGGCTATAACATCACGTGGATTAACAGTTGTAGGAGTACCTATCAACAATTCAATCGTTTCATCACGTTCTACGATAGCTTCATCAACCAATGTAATGGTGAAAGTAATATTATCAGTTTCAGCTAATACCACAACACTTGATCCTTCGACAGAATAATCAGTTGTTAGTACAGCGGTACCACCAGTAATTGAAATTGGAACAGTTACATCTTCATCTACCTGAGTAGAAAGTTGTACCGTATATACAATCGATGTGCTTTCTTCAGTTTCAGTGATTTCACCAGCAACGAAAGAAGCGATCGCTTGATCATTATCAACAATCGTCCCTGTTGCTTGTGTCGCAGCAGGGTCTAACTCCACGTCAGTTCCAGGAATTCCGTCAGTATCACTAACAGGATTACTTAAAGTGATCACGATAACTTCATCACCTTCGACCAAATCATCACCAACTATGTCAAGCGTGATATTCTGAGTCAAATTACCAGCATTAAATCCATCAACTGTTCCACTACCCAATAAAGTATATTCAGTAGCATCGGCAGTAGTACTACCAAGAACTACCGAGTAGTCAACACTGTAATCTGGATCGCCTAAAGTTCCATTACCTTGATTTAAAGTAATAGCAAATGTCATAGTAGCATCAGGATCTCCTGCGTCTCCCTCTGTTACATCAGCTGCATCAGCTATAGTAAATTGTGGGTTTTCATCATTCAATATAGTTGCAGTTCCCTGAGTATCAGCAATTGTAAGATTGGTTCTACCATTTGGATTGAGGTTACTTAACTCTACAGTAAAGGTTTCATCACCTTCAAAATCTTCGTCTCCTCTAACCTGCACGGTAACCAATCTTGTATTAATATCATTGTCCCCATCTAAATTAGGATCAACATCATTTGCATCACCAGCAATTGAAACAGTACCTGTAGCAGGATTATAATCAGGACCAGAATTACCATCACCAGTATCAATCACATCTAAGGCAGTACCGTTGATTGTTGCATATTCAAAAGTGATAGGAGCATCAACTTCACCATTTAATGTAACCGTGAAACTGAAAGCTTTGGTGCCTGAATCTCCTTCTTCTATCATAATATCGTTGATAGTTAGATTGGCATTATCAGTAGCATTTAGAATAGTAGCTGATTCCTGAGAAACATTAATTGAAATATTTCTAGTAACCGCGCCAGCATTTGCCTTGATATCTTGAATTCTGACATCAAATGTTTCATTCAATTCAACTTTGTCATCACCAACAACCGAAACTAAGATGTTTTGAGTTGTAGTAGACTCGGTTGCAAACGTGGTTGTACCAGTTTCATCTGTAAAGTCAAAATCAGAAGTTGTTGCAGTTCCATCGATAGTTAGATGTTCAACAGTAACAGGAACATCTACCGGAGCACTTAAAGTAACTGTAAATGTTGCATCAGATGAAAATCCTGTATCAGGCTCATTAATAGCTACAGCAGCATTAATGTCTACTTCCGCTGCATCAGTATTAGTAATAATACCAATAGCCTCACCACTACCAGAGACTGACACGGCACGTGTTGGTCCACCAAAATCAATATCTCCATCAGTTATCACCATAGTGAAACTTTCATCGCCTTCAACCACAATATCTTGACCAATTGTTACAGAGAAAGATCTAGTTTCCGTATAGGCTGTTGTTGATCCATCAGTACCATTGAAAGTCATAGGTGTTAAAACGAACGAGTAATCCTGATCAGATAATAAACCTAGATCCTGGTCAGTTGCCAATCCCTCAGTCCATACAAGAACATCAACATTGTCGTATGACAAATTGAACGGTATATCAACTTCCGCATTTAACGTTACATCGAATTCGTAATTACCAGCAGCATCAGTACCGTCTTCCTCTGTTGCTGAAATAGCTCGCGGAGTAATCGTCAATTCCGCATTGTCATTATTTTCAATGGTAATAACACCAACCTGTGCACCACCAGAAGCAACAGACACATCTCTTCCGCCGGCACTTACATCAGGATTAGTTAAAGTTATGGAGAATGTTTCATCGTCCTCAACCTTCAAGTCACCATTTACAGGAACCGAGAATGTTTGTGTTTTCACACCTGCATTAAATGTTACAGTACCAGTGGTAGCTTGATAATCACCAGACAAACCTGAACCAGCATCACCACCATCAGTACTGAAAGCTGTGCCATCAGCAGTCGCGTAATCAACATCAACCTGAGTATCAACAGGGAAATCTAATGTCATTGTAAATACTGCATTGCTTGAACCACTATTTCCTTCAACAACTGTTGCATCAGAAATAGATACAATCGCAGCATCATCATTAGTGATTGTAGTAGTCAAATCTAAAGTTGAACCTGCTCCAGACAATGTAATGCTTCTTCCATTGGTCTGTAGATTGGATAATCTTACCAGGTAATTTTCGTCTAACTCTACTTTATCATCTCCGTTTACAGTTACTGTAAAAGTTTTAGTTAAATCAAGTGGAGCAAAACTCAATTCAGCACCTCCAGCCAAATAATCTAAATCAGCAACTGTAGATGTTCCATTTACTGTGGCCCAATCAACCGTAAGCGTTTGATCAGAAGGATTACTTAATGTAACAGTATAAGTCACCGTTTGAGGACCATCAGCCGCGTCCAGTTCATCTAATGCATTTCCAGTAAGGTCATCCGTAATTGTTACAATAGCTGCATCATTATCAATAATAGTTGACGTGATTTGTGATGTAGCACCAAAGGTTATGTCTCTTGTACCAATATCTACGAGCTGATCTAAAACAACCAGGAATGTTTCATTGGCTTCAACGATATTATCGGCCAAGACATCCACAGATATAGGTGTAGTTCCTATGCCACCACTAAGGGTTAAGGCACCAACTGATCCAGCAGTCAAATCACCACTTATTATTTCCTCAAAATCAGTTCCAATTGTAGCCGTTCCAGACTGAGTTTCCCAGTTCACCGTGAAACTCTTATCCACAGCAGCGTTCAAAGTCACATTATAGGTAAAGACCCGGACGGAAGGAACATCAGAAGGATTTCTCTCATTTTGATTAGTTACAGTACTGCTAATAGTTACCTGTGCAGCATCATCATCATCCACAGTCGTTTCGAATGAACCTTCTGTTGCACTAATTGTAACATCTATCTCCGCACGACCATCAGTAGCTTCTGTATCGTCCGTTAAATCGAGATTCGGTGCAACAATGTCAAGTAATGATAAGGTGTACGTTTCATTTTCTTCTACCAAGGCATCATCAACAAATGGGAAGAAATAAGTTTGGTCTGTTGTTCCAGCCGCAAAAGTAAGAGTCACAGTTGCAGCATCTGCAGTAACATAATCAACACCACCTGCTCTAAAACCAACAGTACCGCCAACAATCGCTGGCGTACTAAATTCTAAGTCAACTTCGATAGTCTCACTTGCCTCTTTTGATAAGCTAATAGTATATTCAATACCACTACCTACTTCCCCGTCAGCTTCACTTACTATACCAGCAGTTGTACCAGTACCAGCAATTGAAATTTCTAAAGCATCATCATTGATGATGGTAGAACTTCCAGCAACAGTATTACCAAGATTAATATCTCTAACACCTTCATAGAATCCACCAGACGGAACTTCACTGAAACTCAACAATGTCACAGTAATATTTTCATCAGGCTCAACAACTAAATCACCATGAATTATTATTGGGATTTCAACAGACGTAGTGTTTTTAGCTAATCTAACTTTTCCCGAAAGGACCTCTGGATCCGTATAGTCATCATTATTTACTTGACCAGTTGCTGCAGTTAACGTTACCTCATAAAAGATATCGATTGGAATGTCAATTTCTTTCAATCCTCCAGTTCCGTCAGCAGCACCTGTAGAAGTTACAGTAAAAGTCAACGTTTGATCACCAGAATTACCTTCAAGAATTTCAGTAGGACTGTCTATATTAAAATATGCAGCATCATTATCAGTAATCAGCGATGGTGTTGTTTGCTGACCTTCTGAGCCCGCTCCAATAAGAATCTCAACTCCCTGATCATTTACACCATTCACACCGTGCTGTCTACCAGGTGCAACTAAATTATCTATATAATATCTCAATTCTTGTGGAATCTCTACAACATGGTCATCGACAATATCAATATTCAATGTGTATAAAACATCCCCACGTGGTATCGTTAATGTACCCTGAGATTCAGCATCTGGAGTAAAATCACTACCTGTCAACGCATTTTCTTCTACAGTGTCTTGATTATAGCCATTACCATCTAATGGGATACCATCTAAAGTGAAATCAATGTCGACAGGATTAGTCAAACTAATACTTACCAAGACCGTACCATCACCTTCATCCACATCAGGAAAAGAAACAGAAACACTTGATTGATCATCATTATAAATATTATTTGTCAGTGTATTGGCACCAGGAGCCAGTGTTATTGCTCTTTCCTCAACTTCTAAAGCATCGAGTGTCAATAATTTCAACACAAACGTCTCATCAGCCTCAACTACATTATCACCTTGTACAGTAACAGTGATAGGATACGAACCCGCATTATTAATAACCTGAGTAGCACCTGTTATGGTCACATAATCATCTTCACCAGCTAAAGATGTTGCAGATTCATCTGTACCAGTTGCGGTACCTGCTGCGTCATCAGTAGAATAACTCACTGTGATGTCAGTGTCAATGTTCTTATCAACTACAATATTGAATGTGTAATTAAAAGTAGCATTAGTTTCGTTAAAAGCAGCTTGGGTTCTTACCAAACTAATTTGAGCGGCATCATTATCAGTGATATCAGTAGTTATCTCTCCTAATAAATCTCCATCAATATTTGGACCAGTGCCATCAGCTATAATTACAGCACTTGGCAACTCATCACCACCAGTTCTTTCAGTAATTGTCCATTTAAAGTTTTCAGCGTTTTCAACCAAAATATCATTGGTGAAAGTGAAAGTTTGCGACTGATCATTAGTAGAATTTGCGGCGAATGTTACCAATTTGTTAGCATCAGCTCCACCAGCATAATCTAAACCAGACGTCAACTCAGTGCTACTGAAGACCAAATCAACATTAATTTCTTGATCAACAGGTTGACTCAAACTAATGGTATAGGTAACAGAACCAATACCTTCTGATACAGTGGTTGCACCAGTCATTGAAAGCACTGCAAAATCATCATTTGTTATAGTTACTGTACCTACAGATGTACCACCTGCTCCTTTTTGTACAGTTCTATCACCCGCTACGACCGGTGTTCCTAAGGTAATTGTCAATGTTTCGTCTGGCTCGATAGTTTCATCCTCTATTATAGGTATAACTATAGTTTCGGTAGCGCCTGCAGCACTATTAGCAGCAAACACTACTTCATTTACTGGAGATGGTGTGTTATAATCAGTACCATTTACAGTTCCACCAATTGTGTATGGAACAGTAACACTTGCATCAACAGCAGCATCAAGAGTAACAGTAAAAGTTAAATTATTATCACCACCTGTTGATCCTTCAGCAAGTGTCGTCAAGTCATCTATAGTAACCGTAGCTACATCATTATCTTCGATAACACCTAAAGCCGAATCGCTTCCAGCATCAACACTCACATCTCTGTTATTACTAGTTGCCGTAGCAGATAAATCAGTTAAAGTGACTGTAAATTCTTCTGTAGCCTCAACTAAATCATCATCCTCCAACACTATAGTAATTGTTTGATTTTCATTGGCCGTACCAACAAAAGTCAGCGTAGTGGCAGGAGTAATAGAAGTGTAATCAATACCCGATGCAGGATCTAAACTTGAACCTGTTACTGTGAAATCTAAAGTGAAGCCGTTTTCTACAGCAGTTGTAGAATTTACTGTATATATAAGTGTATTACCTTCAATAACATCATTGTCAGCAGGAGCCGCAATTGTTATAACTGTAGCATCATCATCATCCAATGTAACAACAGCTGTACTATTTGTGGCGATTGTGAAAGCTGGACCTCCTTCAAAGGCGGTATCAAATGTGTTGTCAGCTAATGGATCGTCAATGACCACTTCAAAAGTTTCATCATCTTCAACAACATTATCATTCACAACAGTAACTGTGAAATCAACAGATGAAGTTAATGCAGGTATCGTAATTGGATCAGTTATCGCAACGATATCATCACCAAATAATGCCTCTACTTCATTTACAGTTACATCTATATCAACAGCCCGATCCAAGACATTAGATAAAGAGAGTGTCAATGTAACGATACCGTCTCCACCTTCGGCATCTAACACGGTAGTATTAATAGAGATTTCAGATTGATCATCATTTGTGATGGTGTAATCCAAATTCTGCACACCAAACGCAATAGGTTCAGCCACATTCGTTGTTGCATCAGCACGAGAAGGTGTACCAGCTGAGTTGATAGACAATTCTGTTATGAACAATTCGTCTAACTCAACCACATTATCACCTATTACAGTAACCGTGAATGATATGGTGTTAGTAGTATTTGCTGGGAACGTAATTGTACCATCTGTACCGGTGTAATCAACACCTCCATCAACAGTATTTGTAGCTAAATAAGTTATACCTGCTGCATCCCCATTATCATCAAGGAAAGCATAGTTTAATACCAGAGGTGCATCTACTGGATTTGATAAGGTAACTGTGTATGTATGTAATGTTCCAGAGGCATCCTGTTCTAAACTTGAGGTAAGAGGAGCTATCAAGTTAACCTCGGTAGCGTCATCATTAAGGATAGTGATGATCCCAGGATTATTGATATCACCTGTATTGAAAACAACATTGCTCTTATCAATTTGAGTTTCACCAAAAGTTATTAGAGCTGGAATATTCTGTAATGAAAATTCGAATATTTCATCGTTTTCAACTGTGTTGTCATTTAAGATTGTAATTGTTGTAGTTAATTGTTCAGTTACGCCGACACCAGTGAAAGCAAATGTTGCGCTTTTAGCAGTGTAATCTTGACCAGCTACTGCAGGATTATCTGGTGTATCACCATCTGCAGTTGTACCTCTGACAGTTATTGACGACTCCACCTCACCGGTTCTTGTTACTGTTAAAGTAACTGACGTACCATTTTCAGCAACAGCAACTGTTTGATCTAAATCAAAAGTAACCTGATCATCATTGAGTATCGTGACCTGAGCCAAGGTAGAAGGGACTACAATTGTTCCAGAAACTACAGACAATCCTGTATCATCATTTTTAGGATTGAACAAGAATAGATCGAATGTTTCATCATCCTCCAATATGTTATCACTTGTAATTTGTACCGTAAAAGACTGAAGAGCGGTAGAATTTGCTGGAAAAACCAATGTTCCACCAGGACTCACAAAATCAGTTCCTGCAGTCGCTTCATCATCACCTGCACCAACACTTACACGTATATTTTCGTCAACCTTATTTACTAATTTGGCATAAATAGTAATTGTTGGATTGTCTCCAGTTGCGCCCTCAGTAATCTCATATGGTACATAACCAATATCATCTGGAAGCAATCCTGCAGCATCTGTAAATACAATGCTTGTAGATGTAGTTGCATCCGTAACTGAAGCCGTAGCACTTGGGTTCGCCACGCTTACGTTATAGGCAGCACCGGTTGTTAAAGTAACAACTAAATTTTCGGTACCCTCCATTACATTGTCATCTAATGGATTAATAGTATATGTAAATTCACCATCATTCGCTGGAATAGTTATTTGCTGGTTTCCAGATATAGCAGTACCTAAATCTTCAGCAGTATTTGCTTCACCCGATACTGTGAAATTTACAGTAATCGCTGCACCATCAGGGATTACAGAACCTCCGTCACTATCCAAATACTGAAATAAGAATGTTGCATCTGCACCACCTTCAACACCGTCCAAAGTCTTAGTTACTTGAACTACCGCATCATTATCCGAAATTGAAACAACATCTGAAGTCTGTGCTCCTGAGCTATAATCACCAGCACCTAATGTCATTGTAACAACCTCTTCACCTTCAGAAAGCGCATCGTTTACTACGCTAATGGTGACATCCACAAAATTATCTGATGAATTACCAGCAATTATAGCCGTAGTACCTATGGCCGAATAGTCATCTACTACCGTAGCTTCATTACCTGCTCCACCAATGGTGAAATTCACAGTTATTGGAGAATCAGTTGTTTTTCCACCATCTAAGCTAATACGGAAGTTACCATCAACAGGGCCTTCTTCAGAACCATCAGCCGTAGCTGTGATACTTATAAATGCATTATCATTATCTAGAATATTGAAACTACTAGACGATGTTCCGGTCACATCTGAGCTTGATGTAGCTGCAGCAAGTGAGAAATTGACAGTCTCAGAACCTTCAATGATATCATCATCTGTAATACCAACAGAAAAAGAAGAAGTAGCACTTCCTGCAGGGAAAACAAAATTTGTTAAGGTAGTATAGTCAGAGCCCGCAATTGCTCCATTGACGCTGGATATCGATGTAAAACTAACAGTTACAGGATATTCGATTGTATTACCAGCCAACGTCTCCACATTTATAACAGGACTAACCGCACCTTCTTCATTTCCTTGAACAGTGCTCGATATTTGAATAGTAGCAGTATCGTCATTTTCTATTGTATAAGTACCTGAAGCAGGAGTTCCGATGGTGGCTAGTGCATTATCTGTGGCTGTCAAAGTAACTATTATCGTCTGATCATTCTCAACAATAGATTCATTTATGATGCCCATAGGAATATCATAGGTTGTTAGGCCTGTTCCAATAACCGCACCTGAAATTATGAACGATGTACCAAAACTTGTATAATCAACCCCAGATGTTGCAGTACCACTAACTGTGAATGTCACTTCTAAATCATTTTGAAAGAATTTTCCGTTAGTTGTAGACACAGTTAAGTTACCAGTACTCGCTTCAACTTGTGACAAATCACCTGTAAAAAACAACTCAGTATCATCATTATCCAAAATCAACGCAGTTGCAGTAGCTGTCGTCACGTTGTATCCATATTGAGCAGGTACTGGTACTGCATCACCAGTAAATATTGAGGTTACCAAGGTGTTGTCAAGTGATAATTGGAATGTTTCTGTGCCTTCAATTCGATCATCATCTGCAACCGTGTAAGGTACGGTAACCGATGATGTTCCAGCGGACAAGACTACAGAAGAGACCTTATCACCTGAAAATGTAGCAACATTATCTACATCAGTTATCAAAGTTATATCATTACCCGATGCGGTATATGCAGAAAAATCACGAGCAATATAAATGGTCATATCAGTCTCAGGAGTTTTACTATTCGCAATATTCAAAACAAACTGGCTACCTGCTGGTACGTCCTCAGTTCCATTTGACCCTGAAATAGTCACATTCGCAACATCATTATCCAATACTGAAACAGTTGCATCGCTTGTAGTACTTATTGATTCAGCGTTATCAATAGTCCCAACCCCTGATAAAGTAAGGGTCATAGTTTCTGTTTGAAATCCAACAGAAAACTGTCCGTCACCATTATCGTCAATCACATTATCATCGACAATTGCGACTGTTACAGTAACTGAACCTGAACCTGCTGGAATAGTAGCTATACCAGCACCACCATCTGTATAATCCGATCCTTCTACAGAACCTGATAAACCATAATTTACAGAGATGTCAGTATCAGTTGTCTTACCACCTTCTAAAGAAACAGTATATGTAGCAGCACTAACGCCTTCTTGTCCATTATTTCCTGCAGTGACCGTGACAATTGCGTCATCATTATCAATTAATGTAATTGTTTCAGTAGCATCAGCATAAGTGAATCCCGTAACTGCACTACCTGTGATTATAAAGGTTTCTGTTTGCTCTACAATGTCATCATCTGTAGGCGTCACACTTATATCAATATTGTTATCGGTAAGCGCTGTAAACGTTACAGAAGTAGGATTACTTAAAACATAATCAGTACCACTAACTGCTTCACCTGACATCACATAAGGAACTGTCAAATCATTTTGTGGAGTAACGCCAGTAGGCAATTCAACTCTTAATATACTAGAAGAACCTTCACCCTCTGAAATGGAGGCGTCTAAAGTACTTATAGTCAATATATTATCCACGCCATCTTCAAGCACATTCAATGTAACCGAACCAGACATAGGCCAAGTTTGACCTCTTGCATCCGTTGCATTAGTGAATGTTAATATTACTGTTTCCGTAATTTCAGCCAATTGATCTTGTGTAATTGCGAAAGAATAAGTTGAAGTAGCACCAGCACCTAAATTGTTATTAATCGTAATTGCATTAATATCATAATCTGCAGGACTGGCAACAGTTGCAACATCAGCATCCGTTGCGGTTCCACTTATTGTGAAATTCAAAGTGATCGTACCACCACCTGGTTGTAAGTCACCCACGATATCAAACAAGAATGTACCATTTGTTCCGTTTTCAACACCAGCCACTCCAGCAGCAGCAGTAATTCCTACACCTGTAGCCTCATTGTCCGTAACAGTGATCGTTTCACTCAAATTACCAGTAATAGAGTAAGCAGCAGGATTTGCTGTTAAAGTTAAAGTCAATGTCTCATTACCTTCTACACGCACATCCTCAGCGGCATCAACATATAGAGTTACTTCGTTCTGACCAGCAGTGATCGTAACAACTCCGCCATAACTATCAATACCTATTTCACTATTTGAAAGGATTGCAGTACCGTTTGACGCATTACCCTGACTGTTAATGCTAAACAATACATTCACATCAGTCTCACTGGTAACTCCAGTTGGAAAACCGATAGTAAAATATGCACCAGCTGCTCCCAAATCCCCTTCAGCACCATTTGCAAAATCCTTAATACTGATAGATGGAGGCAAATCATCATCAGTGATGGTAACTAAAACGGCAGCATCACCGTCATCAGCATCAGTTGTACCGTCATCATCCACAGTATAGTTTGTACCTGATGTGACTGTTACCTTAAATGTTTCATCATCTTCACTTATTGCATCATCAACGATACCCATACTCTTTGTACCACTTGATTGACCAGCGGCAATAGTAGCCGTACCAATTCCACCTAAACCATGATCAGCACTTTCAGCAGATCCTCCTAAGGCAACACTATAGTTGATAGTTGCTTCATTTTCGAAAGTTACTGCAGGTGTTTGCGTTTCAATGCTGAAAGTTAATTCACCAGCTTGCGTAGCTTCCACAGCAGCAGCCGAAATCGACACCTCAATTTGAGCAAAATCAGCATCAATTATAGAACCGTCAGAAGTGGCATTGGTCACACTTGGTGTATAACCAGTACCCGTCTCCACAGTCATTCTCAACACCTCAGTGCCTTCAACCAAATTATCAGATTGTTCAAGATAAGCTACATCTACATCAGCCGTACCGCCTAAAATCGTTACCGTAAAAGGTCCAGTAAAATCTAAACCTGAATCGGTTGATTCAGCAGGATTGGCAGTAGCACCAGCTACAGAAACATTCACATCAAAATCTGCCTCTGTGGATAGTCCTCCTTCAAATGCCACTGTAAATTTACCAGCTGGAGCGTCCTCAGTACCACCGTCTACGGCATCAACAGATACTGTTACTGCGTCATCATCATCATCCCCTATTGTTGCAGTTTGAGAAGTTGCAGTTGCCAAATATTTCTCACCGTCACCAATAGCTGTCGCAGCATCTAAACCAAGTATTACGGTTTGGTCACCTTCTATGATCTCATCATCTACGATTACAAGATCTACCGTTTTTGAAGTAGTTGTTGCGGCTATAGTGATGCTTGATCCTATTGAAACGTAATCAGTTGTTGGAATCGCAGTTTGAGCACTTCCAAGATCTTCTGTCACAGCTACAACGATTGCTCTTTCAGCAGTTTTACCAACTGGCAAAGTAACTGTGAAGCTACCGCCACCGCCGGCTTCAGTACCATCCGTGGTAGTACCAAATGTCACAGTGTGGTCATTGTCGTTAATGCTTGGAGTAGCAGCCGAACCAGTAGTAGTATAAACCGGACCTGACAAACGGCTACCTAAAGTGATAGTAAAATCTTCAATACCTTCAGCAAGATTATCATCGGTAGGTGTATAAGTTATTGCTTTTGAATTACCATCAGTTGATGTATATGAAACATTACCTGTAGTGATATCATAATCCCCAGCAGTTGTAACAGGGTTACCAGAGTGAGCAGTATTAGCAACTGTATATTCTATCGTAAAATCTGTCCCAGCTTGAGCGGAAACGTTCATTGGCAAACTGATTGTAAAAGTTCCTGTGCTTCCTTCAGTAGCGTCAGTCGATGCAGTGATTTCAAACACGTTATCAACATCTGAGATAGTAGATGTAGCGAAATTAGTAACACTAGTAAATCCAGAAGGCGCTGTAATTGTAGCAATTACGGTTTCATTTCCTTCAGCTAAATCATCTGAAGCAATTACTAAATTAGTTGTAGTTGAACCAGTGGTAGATGCAATTGTAATATTACCAGAGTTTCCAGCTAGCGTTTCGTCAATTCCAACATCTGATCCAGAAAAAGTACCTGTTAGAGCAGTTGGGATATCGATAGCATCCTGTGCAGTAATTCCCCCAGGAAGACTAACAATGATTGTTCCGTCTGTTCCACCTTCCGTACCGTCAGTTTTAGTAACAGTTAAAACAACATCGGCTGCTTCTTCAGCAATTGTTGCCGTATTGTCATCATCAGTGCCAAGATCATATGAATCAATGTTATCCGAACCAACATCATTTGCTGTTCCGTCTCCCGTATCATCAAGAAGTGTTAAAATAACTGTTTCAGCAGTAGCTTCAGCCAAAGCATCCTGAAGCACCGTGATGGTAATATCTACATTTCCTAGTCCAGCACCAATAGTTGCAGCACCAGAAGGAGCTGTAAAATCTGATCCTGCGATGGCTGTAGAAGATCCGCTTATTTCATAAGCAAAATCCAAATCTCTTTGAGTTGTAATTCCTGAAGGAAGGGCAACATTAAACACTACGTTTGAAGCATTTTCTGCACCATCTGTTGCAGAAGAAACTCGAAGCACTGCATCATCGATATCATCAATAACCGCAGTTACAGTATTGTTCGGACCAGCAGCAATTGCATAATTATTTATTCCAGCACCCCCTGCGGTAACAGTTGCTGTCAAATCCTCATCACCTTCCGCAAGGTTATCAGCTGTAATTCCAATTTTTTCAGGAGCAGCTCCTTGATCCGATGTGTTATCACCTGCTTCAATAGTTGCTGTATTAGCACCTGCTGAAATGGTTACATCACTAGCACTAAGAAGTGCTCCTAATGCAACTGTGTAATTAACCGTAATGTTACTCTGTGCAGTCACACCTGTAGGAAGACTGAAAACAAAAGCAGCACTAGTTTCAGTGCCAGTAGTTGGTTCAGCCAAAATTCCCGATGTTGCCACCGATATGATATTATCATTATCGGTAATAAGTGCCGTATCCGTGCTCCCATTATCAACATAAAAAGGCTCAGAACCACCAGTAGAAGCTGCAAGGGTTAGTATAACAGTTTCTGTATTCGGTTCCGCAAGCATATCATCAACCGCAGCACCTACAGTCACACTATTGCCTGAACTAATAGTTACTGAAGAAGATCCACCACTTAATCCAACAAATGTGTAGTCATTAGTATCCGTAGTACCTGTAATGTCATAATTTACTGTGAATGTAGTTGCAGCTGTTACACCACCAGGAAGAGCGATTGTAAATAGGGCACCTGCACCAACATTAGCTTCAGTTCTGTCACTTGCAGTGACAGTAAACGTAACATCTTCTGCTGCTTCAGTAATAGTTTGGGTAGCCGTACCAGAACCACCTACTCCATAATTGTCTCCTGATGCCGCAGTGCCCAAAGTCACAATTATTGTTTCGTTATCTTCTGCAAGATTATCAGAGTTAATAGATAAAGTGAAAGCATTAGTTTGATCTGAAGTTTGTTCACCTGCTCCAATATTTGCAGAACCATTAGTAGAATAGTCAGATCCGGATGCGGTACCACTGACTGTGTAATTAACTGTGAAACCTCTTTCTGCCGTAACTCCACCAGGCAATGAGAAAACAAATCCTCCAGATACCGCACTACCACCTGAACCATCAGGCTCCTGTGAACTTCCTGTTGTTGAAACAGTAATTGTATTGTCAGCATCAGTAATGGTAATGCTACCAGAATCAGACCCTCCCGGGAAGGTATATCCAGTTCCAGCCGCAATTGCTAAAGTTATAGTTTCATCACCTTCAGCCAACGCATCATCTTGTACTCCAACTGTAGTTACACCGGAAGTTCCAGTACCAGCCGGAATAACAATGCTAGAACCCAAAGTATAATCCGATCCTGCAGTTGCAGTACCTGATCTTGTCAAATTCACTGTTATTGCCGCTTTTGTAGTTTTTGGCTGACCAGCTATATCATCCAAGCTTACTGTAACAGATCCATCAGTCCCACCCTCTGCTGCTGAAGACTGATTGAAAGTCAAACTAACTTGAGCGTTATCATTCGCGTCATCCGAGATCACTACTGTTGCTGAGCTTGCTCCTCCAATATTATACGAGCCTACCTCAATTTGTAAAACGAGATTTTCATCTCCCTCAATGATATTGTCATCAACGATTGATATTGGTAAATCGACCGAAGCTTGACCGATTGGAATATCCCAAGAAGTAATGGTCACATCATGATCGGCCGCCTCTGCGCTACTGGAACCATAATTAAATGAAAAATTTACCGTCAAGGCTGAGGTAGTAGCTCCAGTCCTTGTAAAGGTGTATAAACCATCAGTTCCCCCTTCCTGGCCATTGGTTGCACCAACAGTCACATCCTGAGCATGAACTGCCATAACTGATCCCACAAAAAACAGGATCGTTAGAATTGATTTTGCAAATGGGCTTGTTAAAGCTTTCATATGTTGTAAGTAGAAATTTTTCATAATTCTATTGGATTGGTTTGCCGAAGAAATAGTGCTTCCTCGACGGTAATATTGGCTGGTGAATTCTTTGATCATTTTCATATCGCGGTGAATGAGTTACTTCAAATCAGTTGGCAAAATAGCGGGCTTCTCGGAATTATCCAATGATTCAGAAACGAAACTTGGTTAATTTTTTTTTTATCATACAATGTTTTCGTGAGAATGTCGTTCTAAAGATTCGTTTACAAAATATTATACTATTGATTATCAGGTAGTTAAAAAGATTTAATCATTAACTTTTAGTATACGATTTTAATTCTTGGATCATGTGAATTTTGTGTTTTTTTTTAAAATCTATTGGTTGTCAACAGGAGTGATATTCACAAAAAAAAATAAAAAACACCCAAAATAAAGTGTTAAAATAGTTGGTAAAATACCATTAATGGATTAAGTAATTTTTTGTGCGTTATATGATATTTTATGTGATAAGCTTTTATAAATTCGATTATCTCTATCAATCAAAATCAACAAGATTTAAATCTGAGGTAAAGACAAAAAAGAGTGAAATCCGAACTTTCATTTATTCATAAAATACCAATTGATCTTTTTTGAATGCCATTTTACATCAAGTGGCATTGTGAAATTGATAAGAATCTTGCGATTGGATAGACATAAATTCAATAAATAGGTACCAATGTTAAACATTCTTTTGAGTCTTATTTATTTACATTATATATAATTATATCATATTCAGACTTAATAGCTCTTCCATACTTCATATTAAAAATGAAATAACATTAATCACAGAACCCTTTTTTATAATGTCAAAACAATTATCGTCAGCAATATGTCAATTTAGGTTTGCGCCTCATTAGAAAATATATTGTCCGATTGAATCCTATACCTTTTCTAACTCAGACACTTATTGTCTTTAAATTTTATTTTTTACCCTATAACCTATCGATATACTGCACCTTGTAATTTTTGGCAAAGGGGTTGAATAAATTTGATCATTATGAATACCCGCCAACAAAAAGATAAAAGCAACCCAACAAGAACATTCCTTCTTATACTGGTCATATTGATCGCCTTGCTGATCTCTTTCAATTCCGATTTGCTGGAAAAAGGAATTCGAGTTGCTAATCCAACAACTCAACCGGTGATGCTCCCCTCTCATTCCAAGTATTCCAAAGACACTAAATCAGTAGACAATAATATCAATCTTCGCCCTGCCACCAGAGTCTTAAAAATATTTACAAAACTTTTGAATTTAAAAATGGAATTAGACTGTGAGCAGTGAACTGTGATAACTGTTAACTGCATAAAGCCAAAAGTTTACCCGCCGAAGTGCAAGCAAAGGAGGGCCAAAAGCCGTGAAAAGTACATGGTATTGGGTACAGAGTACATGGATTTAAGAAGATGAAAATGAAAAGTGCAAAATAAGCAGTGAGCTGTATTCAGTTAACAGGATCTAAAAAACCAAAGGCCAACAAAAAGTACAGGTATTGGGTACTGAGGACATGGAATTTTGGAATGAAATTAATAATGGAGAACTAAAATTGAAGACTGTTAACTTTTAAAAACCAAAGGCCAAAAGCCGTGGAAAAGTACATGGTATATAGTAGTTGGTAGTTAGATTTTGAGAATGGAGAATGAGCAGTAAACAGTATCCAGCGAACAGGGAACAGACTTCAGTGAACAGTGAACAGTGAACAAGGAACAGGGAACAGGGAACAAGGAACAGGGAACAGTGATCAGCGAACAATAAGTAACTGATAACTGACCATTGATACTTGACAACTGGTAACTGATTACTGTTAACTGTTAAAAGCCAAAAGCCACAAAAACAGTGAGCAGTGAACAGTGAACAGTTTTTTCAGGGAACAGTGAGCAGGGAACAGGGTACAATTAACAGTGATAACTGGTAACTGATAACTGTAAAATTGGTTAAGCATGCTTTTAATGAAGTCAAATTAAGAATATTACCCATCAACCGCACCTATCTCCCCGAACAACCGCAGGTAGCACCTCGAACAACAAGTTGTTCAGGGTCACACAACCGCAAGTAGGTACCCCCTACAACCGCAGGTAGGTACCCCCAACAACCGCAAGTACAAGGTGATACAACCGCAGGTTCGAACTGATGCCACCGCATCTTGCGCCCCGGAAATAAAAATTCAATTTTTTTTATTCTTTACCATGCAACGCCACTTTCTGGCATATTCTTTGTTTAATACAAATTAAATCCCCACAGCGCGCTCTTCAAGGATCTATTCATATTTTTTTTACATTTTAAATACTATAATAATGTCTGTTAGTTATAAACTAGTGGAGCGCTCGAATCCAAGGGATTTGACCCTCCCAAATAAGTACTATGCCCACATCGTAAACGGTGACGATATCACCTTCTCCGAGCTTGCACAATTGATCAGTAAAGTGTCCAACCTCAACTATGGAACCGTAGTAGGGACGCTGGCTACCCTGGTAGAAGTGATTGAACTTCAGCTGATCCATGGTCGTCAAGTTCGCCTAAGTGATTTGGGCACTTTGTATCTGACGCTATCAAGTGATGGAGTTGATGACAAGACCGGATTCTCTGCGGCTAACATCAAAAAAGCAGCGATCAGGTTTCGTCCCGGTCCACGCCTGAGAGCCATAACTCAAAGTCTCAAGTTTGAGAAAGTAAGCAATGGAAACATTGCCAGTGAAGGCGAAATCATCATTTGATGCGGTGTTGTATTGTTTTTTGCCCTGATTAAGGACCCTGTTCAGAAATGGATGGGGTTTTTTGGTTTTAAGTACAGGGAACAATTAACAGGGAACAGTGAACAATTAACAGTCTTCAGGGAACAGTTTTCAGTGAGCAGGGAACAGTTAACAATGAGCAGGAAACAAGGAACAGTGATCAGTTTTTTCAGTGATCAGCGAACAATAAGTAACTGATACTTGATTACTGGTGCCTGATAACTGCTAATGGCCAAAAGCCGTGATAAGGTACATGGTATTGAGTAGTTGGTAGTTAGAAGTGGGGAATGGAAAGATGAAAGTGGTAAATGAGCAGTGAACAATTAATAGTGAACAGTGAACAAGGAACAATGAGCAGTGAGCAATTAACATTGATAACCTGGTAACTGGTAACTGACTACTGTTTACTGATAACTGTTAACTGTTAAAAGCCAAAGGCCGTAAAAAAAATGTCCGCTAGCATTAGAACAGTGTACACAGGCGAACACAATTCGAAATAGCCTCTCGATTTGGTGTACCTAACTAGCTGAATAACTGAGCTTTGCAATTTTTGGCACAGGGGTTGTAAAGTAATGATCATTATGATCACTCGCCAACAAAAACTTAAAAGAAACCGAACAAGAACTTTCCTTCTTGTACTGGGCATATTGATCGCCTTGCTGATCTCTTTCAATTCCGATTTGCTGGAAAAAGGCATTCGAGTTGCTAATCCAACCACACAGCCGGTCATGCTCCCTTCTCCTTCCGAATCCCCTGAAGACCCTAAAGCTGTTGACAATAATATCAATCTTCGTCCTGCCACCAGAGTCTTGAAAATATTTACAAAACTTTTGAATTAAAATTGCACAGTGTCCAGTGAGCAGTGAGCAGTGAGCAAGGTACAGTTTTCAGGGAACAGTGAGCAATAAGCAGGGAACAGTGAGCAATGATCACGGAACAGTGAGCAATGATCACGGAACAGTTATCAATTAATTTGGAACTGTGAACAATTAACAATAAGTAAATAAATAGCGTATAGCTAGTAGCTGACAACTGATAAATGTCAAAAGTATCTGGAAAAGGTGATAACTGATAACTGATAACTGATAACTGAAAAAGCAATGACAAAACGACTTACAAGATCAAAAAATGGGATGCTGGCGGGGGTTTGCGCTGGTATAGGAGAATACATGAACGTGGATCCGACAGTGATCCGAATCGGATATATCGCCCTATCTGTACTAAGTGTGGGGTTTCCAGGCGTCATCGCCTATATCGTGCTTTGGATAGTGATCCCGGAGGAATAGTTTGCAGGGAACAGTTTTCAGTGAACAAGAAACAGTGAACAGTTTTCAGTGAACAAAGATCAGTGATCAAGAAACAGTGAACAAGAAACAG
>CAYGUA010000041.1:0-34008 GCA_964353015.1 uncultured Marinoscillum sp.
AAAAAGCGCATCTGAGGGGTTTTTCTTTTTAGCTCGGAAACCGTTCGGAAACGAACGAAGTATCTGGTATCTTTTTAAGCTTTCAATATTAAATTGATCAGCGCAAAGACACCTCTTTTTTTCGTTCATTGCTGTCTATTCTCTTTTTTACTGGGGTTAATAAAGTATATCTTGATTTTGTTTGAAGAAAATTCACTTCTCAAGCAAAATGAATCCACTACTCAAAGAAATTTAAATGACTATTTTCCTTAAAAGAATGTTGTGCGGTAATAATAATCTCCGAATAAAAATGTCTGGGTATTTTGGGCAATGGCCGGTTCAAAAGGGGCATTTTTTAAATGGCATTTTGAACAATTAATAAGGACAACACCAATACACCAACACAGTTTGTGAAAACTTAGATAATCTCCCTTTAATTGACTGATTTTAATGAATAGCTTAATGCGGTCTATGTGAAAAGTTAGAAAAAGATTAACCTTTTTCTTTAAATAAGTAAATAACACGTGTGATAAATTATAATTACACGTGTAATATTTTAATCAAAAAGTTTTTTTTTGTGAAATTAATATTTGTAGATTCGAATTATTAACGAAAATTATGAATATGAAAAACCTACATCTGCTTAGAAAACACTACCTTTTAGTTCTTTCATTTTTCCTTTTTACCACCACAATTTTTGCGCAAATCACCTTCCCCATAGAGGTTTTTAGGGAACGAAATGCGAGCGGTGGATGGAATGAGGCAAGTGCCGCTATTGACGTAACAGTCGCTGGTTTAGATGCCGCAGGTACAGAGTATCTGTATTTAAAGGTGAACAACCTCAACGATGGCAATCGCATGCAATACCGCGTGAGGCCTAATGGGGCCTCTTACACAAGTTGGCAAACTGCTGCTCCAAACCAGGATCTATTTCCTAAAGATGCCGCCTATGGCGGTTTGGGTGGTGGCTTTGGTACCAACCAATTTGTTACACCTGTTACCGGATTTGATGCCAATGGAAGCTACCAGATTCAGTTTCGGTTTGAGCATGAACTCGAGCCTAACAAATTCGCAGAGGAATCGGGGTATCGAATATTGGAGATGGAGCTTTGGGAGGCGAACAGCCCAGGTCAGGCCAATCTGTTCACTAATGGAAAAACGGATGAAGATCCTGCGTTATGGGTCGGTCCTTTTGGTGCAAATAATACGAGTCAGGCCAATGCAGGTCAAGCCCTCTGGGAGGGAACAACTGGAGATCCTGAGGACGTACTTAAAGATGTCAATGGTGCGACCATCACAGCAACATGTGCTGATTGCCACGTATCGAATGGTTATGACCTGAAGTATTTCAACTATTCCAATAAATCTATTCAAGCAAGAGCAAATTTTCATGGATTATCATATGAGCAAGGACGACAAATTGCGCAATACATTAGAGATTTATCTACTTACCAATCATCCAATGGTCGTCCATGGAACCCGCCCTTCCAGCCTGGGCCCGGTGCAGACATTGACCCTGATGAGTGGGCTGCTGGCCAGACACTGGATGCTGTATTGGAATCCGATACAGATATGTTGCCAATTCTATTTGGCTCTTCAAACCCAACTAAAGGTGAAATAAGCACTGTACTCAACAGCTTCGAAGGCAATACGAATATAAGAACACAAAAACTGTCAGTCCAATTTCCTGATTGGAACGAATGGCTGCCTAGGGTACATCCCAAGGATCTTCCTGAAGTCGTAGATGTTTCTAAAGATATAATCGCCGAAGCAATATTAACCGATAGCGAATGGATTGCTATAAATGCCGCATTTCAAACGGCAAATGATGCAATTCAATTGACGGGAGGACAAGCTCTTGCAGATGGCGCCAATTCCTCAAGAAAGCACAATTACAATGAGTTGTTTCGGGTAGTAGACGAGTTTGTAGAAGCAGTAAGCCAAGGTGCGGGCGACTCGGATTTTCCTTCACAGGCATATACTCTTTCGGGTGGGCAAAATTCGAAAAAAGTGCCTTACGAGGAGAAAAACAAGTCGCTGGGTCATTATGTTTCGGTAAAAGCATTTGAGCTTATTCAGACAAATGACTTGCACGAAATAAATAGTTACAATGGTATTGACCCCAGCAATGTTGAACTACTTCAATGGCCAATAAGGCATTGGGTAGTGTTTCAGAATGCGGCTCATGTCAGTTCATCCTGGAGAAGAACTTCATACTGGTGGGACGATGATGACGGCAATGACGCCAGTTTATCCAGTGCTGAAAAAAAGGGTATCTATATGTCTTCCATTTGGTATCAGGTTCAACTGACATTAACGCCCGGACATAGGATGGGAAGTGGAACGGAACCTAATGATTATGCATACAACTTATCGCATGTCAATAAGTTGAGTAACGCTTCAGACATAATGGAGCCTGCAAGGTTCCTTCAGAATTACATGAAAAATGCTGAAAACAGAAAAGTTTCTGGAGTTGATGCAGGTGGAAATGGAGGTCAGGGATGGAGCATGCGAGAACTGAGTCCATGGAGGCTATTCGGGTCTAATGAATTTCCGGATGGACTGGAAACCAAACTTTTCGATGAGCTAGGTACAGGTCTTGCTAAAAATATTAGAAACGTATTTATCGATGAAGTGACGCAGGTTTTAGAAGATCATACTAATAACAATAAATGGGGAACTAGAATAACGCTAACGCAATCTACCACCAAAGGGAACGACTTTAGTCAATGGTTCAGGATAGAAGAGGAAGGTGCCGAGCCTAAAAGCGCATTATCAGCTACTGGTGATATAAATGACGATTTCATCTACTTCAGAAGGTGGGGTGAGGGTGTTTCGGGCGATTTTACAGGCGATAAAGATGCTGTAGAAGTGGATGCAGCCTACTCACTGCTGGATTTCACGAAAGATGGTACAGTGATAGATGAGGATGTGTTCAATAGATTCAGAGCCTGGGCTGATGCAACATGGGATAAAAGCACATGGTCTACCTTAACCGATTGGCCAGTATGGAATGGCGGAGGAGTAGGAGCTGGTAGCGGTACCTGGCCACCTGACAATGAAGTCATTACCAGTGTTGGGAACGGTAATCTGGGATTAAGACTCATCTCTCAGAATAATCTGGAACTCATAGCTGTCACTACAAACGATGATATGAAATGGACAGCCACACCAGATGGGGGAGGCGATTATTACCTTGATAACGAGGGTGGTGGTAGTCACCCCAGGCTAACAATTGAAGGCACAGGCATTATTGGCTCTAGACTAATTATATTCACAGGCACGAAAGGAAAATTCGAGGCGGTAGTAGATCCGACGGATGGCACTTTTACGTTGCAGTGTCAGTACAATTATAGCCCTGATAAGTTATATCTAAGTCACGCTGGCGGTGTGCTGGGCACAAGCACTACGGCGGGTCCAGACGAGATATGGAGAGTAGGTGCGGAAACAGTGGTTGCACCTACCCTTACAATTGACGCTTTACCTACACCTATAGTTGAAAACCAGTCATTTGATATTTCAGGTTCTTCCACAGGAAACATAGCGTTTGCGACTTTACGATTGTTTACTCCTGATGCAGACAATTCTCCCACTGGAACTTGGACAGATTTGAGTACGCCTCAGAGTGGGACGAGCTATCTATGGACGGGTCTTACGATTCCAACTGTACACCAAGGCTACCGATTGGCCATAGTTGCACCGGAAGCAGATAATGCCTTCTCTGCATTCTTTAACGTCATTGAAGCTTCGGTTGATCCTACCGTATCAAACCTTGCCCAAGATGGTGGCAACCCAATGGTGGAGAATTCCAAATTCAATGTGGCTGTGGATGCATCGGCCGCAGTTGACTCAGTTAGACTTTGGATGCAGACACCATCTGGCAGTTGGACAAGTGAGGGTGATGACTCAACGATTCCTTATTCATGGTCTAATGTGAGCGTATCAGCAGGAGCCGGCACTTATAACCTTAGGGCTGAAGCCTGGGTAGGTGGAATACTGAATAATTTAATTTTTGATGCCCTCTCTATAACCGTAGTAGCTGCAGCAGGTGGCAGTGACCTCTGGCCTGATAACGAACCTTCGGTAGAGTTTACCATCAACAGTGTATTGTCGCCAGGCTTGGGTGTGAAGTTCGTTAACAATAGCACCGTAGAATTAGCCTCACTGACAACAAATGATGATATGTTGTGGACGGCTGTGGAGCGAGATGCGACTTACGATTACATTCAGAATGTTTCCGGAAGCAACAGAAGACTGTCCAAGGAAGAAGATGGTGGTGCCCCGGTAGTAGAGACAAGGAGCAGCGGAGCTCAAAACGATAGAGTAAGGTGGGAAGCCGAAAACACTGGAGAAGGTTCCAACACTTACTACCTGATAAATAGAAACGGTGGAGGGTTGTTTTATCTGGTAAACAACTCAGGAAACCTTGAGTTAGTTGATAACCCGGGAACTCTTGGTAATCAGCACAAATGGACCATCACACGTCAGGGTGCTGAGGCCAGAATAGCGAATGAGTTTGTGGAGGAATTGGATCAGGCCATAGCATTCAGTATTTATCCGAATCCATTTACGGCGGCAATCACACTGGTGGGTGTGAAGGCTGAAGATCAGGTGAACATTTACGATGTATCCGGAGCGGTTGTGTTCAAAGGCAAAGGCGTATCTACTATAGACTTGTCTGCACTGAAACCGGGTGTGTATTTGGTCGAAGCAGCCGGTACAGTCCAACGGATCATTAAAAACTAATTTTCTCCTACCAGCTATGTTTTAAAAAAGTGGCTGTCTTCAAGACGCTTTATGCCAACAGGCGGATTGAGACAGTCATTTTATTCTTTTCATTTTAAAATCAAATTTCTCACAATCAAACAAACAATCACTATGTCAAAAAAATTACGATTATTCATGATGTGTTGCTATCTGGTAGTAGCAACAATGAATGCGCACGCACAATCACCAAAACCCAACATTGTATTTATTATGTCAGACGATTTGGGCCTTGGTTCCACAGAACCTTATGGGTCGGGTGTAGACGCCAATGGATTAAAGCATGTTACCACACCAGCCATACAAAGCCTAGCAGATGATGGTAAAAAATATACGAATGCCTATTCTCCGGCATCAGTTTGTACTCCTACTCGTTATGGCGTGCTTACCGGCCAATATTATTGGAGGGATATTAGAGAATATGGAACTCAATTGTCTGGTGATCCTAATATGATTCCATCAAGCACAAATATCGCCAGGCGACTAAACGATGACGGATATAATACCGCATTCATTGGTAAATGGCATTTAGGGGGAAGTGGCACTAATGTGGTAGGTCAGGCTGATGAAGCGGCAGCTTTGGAAATCGGTTTTGATTTCGCATATAGTTATAAGAATCACGCTAGTGTAAACCCATCTTACAATTCGGCATATTTTGAGGCAAAAGCCATGGATGAAGTAGTAGCGGATTGGATTGGTGATCAAACAAGTGGTACACCGTTTTTTCTCTACCTGACACCTTATGCTGTACATACCGACCTTACACCACATCCTGACTATGATGGCACCAGTGCACCGGGTATGGGAGTTTTTGGTGATTACATAAATGAATTGGACGGCTCGGTTCAGAACGTATTGGATGCTTTGGAGGACAATGGGTTCACGAACAATACCATTGTGATATTTACTTCTGACAATGGTGGAACAGATCAATCTGCAGGCGGTAACGATCTTGAAAGAACCAATGGTTCTCCAACATTCGAACCTAATGATAACCTAAGGGGTAAAAAAATTAGGATTTTTGATGCTGGTTTTAGGGTGCCATTCATTATCAAGTGGCCAGGAGAAGTGGCTGCAGGCACAGTTTCTAATGAACCTGTGAATCTGGTAGATTTTTATTCTTCCATTATCGAAATGCGTGGACTTAGTTTGGCGGCTCCAAGCATAGAGGCAGGAGATAGCCATAGCTTTTATAAATCTTGGATAGATGATGCAGGTCAAATACCTAGAGGGCCAATGATTCTAATGAGTTTTGAAGGTGTAAAGGCTATCGTACATGATGGATGGAAGTTTATAAATGGTGAGGAAACGGCTCCAAATGTTAATAGTGGTACTTACTACATGTCATCAAGCCGACAAAATCAAGAGCTGCATGAACAGCTGTACCAAGTAAGCACTGATCGTGAAGAGGACAATGATGTTATTGGTTCTCACACTGCAAAGGCAAATGAGCTAAGAAACCTCTTAAATGATTTGGTAAGTCAGGGTTACTCTAGAGGAGCCACTACTGGTGGCGGTGGTGGTGGTGACCCAGTTTGTGTGATTAGCGTCCCTAATCTAGATGTTAATGGAGATCTAGAAGTATCTAACAGTGACATTAATCTTTCAGCAACCGGTAGTGGCTTGTCAGAAGTGAAATTCTGGTATGTTGAGCTTGATGGTTCAGGTAATGTCATACCTCCTTGGACATCACTTAATAACGATAACACTGCTCCCTATGTAAGTCCTCATTCCACCGGACTATTAACGGTTGGTACTACCTACAGGTTTAGAGCTACAGGCGTTCCTTCAGATGGTTCTCCCAATTTTTTTAGCGATCAGGATGTTACTATCGTTACGTATGGCCCTGGTGGCGGGGGAGCCGGCTGGCCACCTGTTGATCAACCGATTGTAAGTGATGTAGACGGTCTGGGACTAATATTGATTGATCAGGGTAATGAGGTGGAGCTAGCGACAGTTAATATATCTGATAATCACATGTTATGGAATGCCACGGCGCACCCAAGTGATGCAAGTATGTTTATTATTAAAAACACCTCCAATACAAGTAGAAACTTGTCTAAAGAAGATGGAAACCCTGATATTGGCACGAGAAGTAGTACCAATACCCGGACGGAATGGGAATATGATGATTCTGCTGATGACGGTACCTTTTACCTAATCAATCGCAGAGATGGAGGGATTTTCTATTTGGAAAATAACAATGGTACTCTTGATCTGGGTAATTCTCCAAGTGCTGATGGAAAGTGGGTGATCGGATCTGGTGCAGGAGCCAGAAAATCAGGTGAACCAGCAGAAGAACTAGTAGAAACGATTGAATTTAGTGTATATCCGAATCCATTTAATGACGAAGTTAATATCAAGGGCGTAAAGGCAACTGATCTTGTGCGGGTGCATGATCTTTCTGGTGCCGTTATCTTTTCAGGCATAGGAACCTCGACCATTAATTTATCAGAAGTGAAAAGGGGCTTGTACCTAGTCAAAGTAGGAGACAGAGAGCTTAAGATAATTAAACAGTAAACCCTGCCGGTTTTAAAAACCGATAGTACAAAGAGCTTGTGATCTTAATAGCTGGTTTCGGAATTCCGAGTTTGGCATTAAGGTCACAGGTTTTTTTATGAGTATTCAATATTGGGAAACAAAATACTGTATACGCGAGCACATACAATCGTGAAAGTGAAAATCATAGAATCTAATTTTTCGTAAATTACACGTGTAAAATGTAATATTTTATACTTAATTTTGTGATTATCGAAGAAATTCTAGATCATGTTGAGTTAAATCTAACAAACTGATAATGGTTCATTTATACAAAAAACTCTATTCTATCATTTTGTACTTTGTTTTCACAACTACGCTTTCTGCTCAGGCCGTTATCGAGTATCCGATTGAGGTATTCCTTTACAAGGATGATAGCCATAACCTGAGTGATGAAATGACGATAAATGTGAACGCCGGAGCTACCCACATGTACCTGCAGGTAAACAATCTGAATGCTGCAATTGAAATGAGTTACCGTGTAGATGGTGGTAACTGGCAAGACTGTGCACCTGATTACACGGGTTATGAAAAGGATGAAGCCTATGGTGGATTGGGTGGTGGCTTTGGTACGGTACGTTTTATTACACCAATTGATGGGCTCTCTGGTGCAGGGAGCCATACCTTGCAATTCCGCTACAATTATCAGCCTGCTTCTGAAACGCTAGGATATAGAATTTTGGCGATGGAATTCCGTGGAGGGGTATCCGGTGAAGACTTATTAACGGATACAGAAATAATACAGGAGGATCCGTCCGGTTGGGTAGGTCCTTTTGGTGCCGGGGCTAGCGCTGAGGCTGCTGAGGGAAAAACCCTCTGGGAACAAGAGAGCATATTGAAGGACCCTTCAGGTGTAGATATTACCGCATCATGTGCAGATTGCCATGCTTCGAGTGGTTATGATCTCAAGTACTTTAATTATTCCAATAAATCGATTGAGGCCCGCTCCGTTTTTCATGCATTGAGTAGGGAGGAAGGTCAAAAAATTGCTCAATATATCAGAGATCTTAATGCTGACTGGCAATCCGAAAATGGCCGACCATGGCAGCCGCCCTTCCAGCCGGGACCCGATGCGGATAATGACCCTGATGAGTGGGCGGCCGGTCAGGGACTCGAAAATGTACTTGATTCTGATGCAGATATGATTACAGAGTTATTTGGATCGTCAAACCCATCTGAGGAACAAATCCGCACTGCGATAAATGATTTTGGCGAAAACACCAATATCAGAACACAGAGAGTCTCGGTTCAATTTCCAGATTGGAACGAGTGGTTGCCAAGAGTACATCCCAAAGACCTGCGTGCAAATGGCGGACCTTATGCGGGTAACGTGAACGGTGTAATAGCTAATGACGAATGGAATAGCATAGATGCCGCTTACCATACTGCCAGAGCAGATGCTGCCAATGGAGTTGCTTTGGCCCAGCAATCAGATAACTGCAGATGTCATAACAACAATGCACTGTTTGCGGCAGTAAATAAATTGGTTGAAGCGCCTTCGAAGGTGATCTGGAATTCTGAATTTCCATCGAATTCTTACGCCCAGGGTTCTGCATCGAAGAACGTTTCTTTTGAAGAGAAAAAGAGGCACTTGGGAGCTTATGTAGGTGTCAAAACTTTTGAGCTCGTGCATTTAAACGGCCTCCACAAAATAACCAATTATGAAAATATTGACGCTGCTGATATAGAAGCACTCCAATGGCCTACAAAGCACTGGGTCGTATTTCAGAATGCAGCGCACGTCAGCTCAAGTGACAGAGGACGGTCTTACTGGTGGGCTGACGATGATGGAAATGATAACCATTTATCCGTCGCAGAATTGAAGGGGATTTACCTTTCCTCAGTTTGGTATCAGGTACAGTTGACGATTACACCAGGCCATAGACTTGGCAATTCGGTGGAGCCGAACGATAATGCCTATAACCTCATGCACGTAAACAAAATGAGTTATGCCTCGGGGATTATGGAACCTGCCAGATTTCTACAAAATTATCTGAAAGCAGCAGAGCAAAGAACAAATGATTTTAATGTTTCAGGATCTAATACCGGTGGTTATGCTGGTTGGAATATGCGCGAACTAAGTCCGTGGAGGCTCTATGGATCGAATGAATTTCCAAATGGTGAGGAAACCATGCTATTTGATAGATTGGACGATTACCATGATGGTCTTACGAGAAAGGCCAGAAATGTATTTATTTCTGAAGTTACTGAGCGGTTGCAATACCTCACCGATAACGATAAATGGGGGCCCAGAATAACTTTGCAAGAGTCCATGACGAGGGGATCAAATGGTAGCGAAAGATACATGAAACTGGAAGAGCGTAGCGCAGTGCCTGTTAGTGCGCTAAACGAGGATAATAGTTTCGGTGATAGTTTCTTTTACAATAGAAGATGGTTTACGGATTATGGAAATAATCACGGCCGTTTTATTTCCGGTGACAAGGATGCCGTGGAAGTGGATGCGGCGTTTAGTTTGTTAGATATTGCCAAAGATGGTGATGTCATCGATGAGTCTGTGTTCAACAGTTTCAGGGCATGGGCGAATGCAACATGGGATTTTAGTGCCTGGCCAACGTTTGGCAATGTTCCGATTGAATATATACTTACAGTCAATAATGGGACTGGAAGTGGTGCGTATATCGCAGGAACATCTGTTGAGATTGCTGCTACAGTTCCATCAGGCTATGAATTCGTACAATGGGATGGTGATTTTGGTGATCTGGATTGTCGCACTTGCGAAAACGCTACGGTCACTATACCAAACGATAATGTGGAAGTAACAGCAACATTCCAATTAATTGAATACTCACTTACAGTCAATGATGGTACAGGAGGGGGTACCTATCCTGAGGGAACAATGGTGCCAATTTCTGCCATGGTCTCGGAGCGAGAGGTATTTGTTCAATGGAATGGTGATGTTGATTTTGTGGCTTGCATTACATGCAAAAACACGACAGTGACCATGCCCAATCGTGCGGTTACGCTCACTGCTGAGGTGAGTATCCTTCCGTTGAGCAATGTTGAGGTAATTAAGTCTGTTGTTTATCCCAATCCCTTTAGTAGTTATGTTTCTATCAAGGGAATAAAGCTATCAGAGAATGTTACTGTTTATGACTTTGCCGGCTCTTTGGTATTTTCTGGTCAGGGAACAGCTACAATCGACTTATCCAATCATGAAAATGGTTTGTATGTGATTAAAGTTGGTGAGGATATACATCGGGTAATGAAGCGGGATTAATTATTTGTGATCTTGATAGCGGTAGGTTTATGTCCATCAATCTACCTGCCGAGAAATGAAAGGCTTCTGTTACTGGCAGTATTTTTCCAATGCTTTATTTACTCTGATTTTATCAATCTTCACGGCAATCTCTGCAGCTTGAGCTAGTTCATTACACCCTTTCTCTTCTTCACCCATTAACACATAACAAGTTCCACGATCGATCAGCGCACGGATATGGTTAGGATCAAGATCTATAGTTTCGTTGAAATCTGCCAAAGCTTGCTCATAGATGCCCAAACCTAAATTAGCGTATCCTCTCAGGTAAAAGGCTTGCGTATAGGTTGGATCCAGGGCTACAGCTTTGTCAAAATCGGGAATGGCTTCTTTGTAGTTGTTCTCATACATGTTGGCATCCCCTCTGAGATAGTATGCCTTGGCGATGTTAGAGTCCAGAGCAATTAATTCATCGCAACTGCGAATCGCTCCTTTTACATCTTCTATCAGGAGCGCATCGTATATCTGTTCATATAGACGTTCAGTTTTGCTTTCCTGTGTAGTTGGTTCATAAGGAGATTTTTCTTTGGGTTGTGTTTGATTACAGGATTGAGTGATGAATAACACTAACCCCACTGCTACAGTTAAGTATGAGTATTTCAGTTTCATAAAATTGAGTATCTGATTTTTGATGGAATGATTGCTTTTAGAAATTGATTTAAACTCATGGATTACATATTTAAAAACTGATGTAAATCTTCTGGGGTATCAATGTCGAGCACCCCCTCAGGAAATTCAACTGCTATGAACTTATGCTTATCCAAATATGCCTTTGCTCCGGAGTGATCTTCTATTCGTTGAAGTGAATCGAAGTGATCCTTTCCAAAAATAACAGGTACCCCCGCTATGTTCTCATAAACTGAAGCCACTATATCGTCGCTTTTTTTAAATTCATTCAAGAGTTTTTCTAATACCGTGTATGTCAACCCAGGTTGGTCGCAAACAAGTATCAATATCCCATCGAGCTGTTGGAAGGCTTCTAGGGCCTTCTTTAGCCCCGACTTTAATGAAGACCCCATGCCGTTTCGCCATTCTTTGTTGACCAATATTTTTGTTTCCGAACCGGTTAGTGCATCTCTCATTTTATCCGGCTGGTGTCCCAGCACGGTAATCACTTGTTTGGTAAACTGGTTGGCTAAGTTTACTGTGCGGGCAATAAAGGTCTCGTTATTGACTGTTAGGAGTTGCTTTGGCTGACCCAATCGTGAAGATTGACCTGCGGCAAGTATAATGACTCCAATGCGCTTTTCCATGGCTCTCTATCAGATTGTCGCACTTTTAGTGAGATCTAAATGAATATGACCATTCTCTGGTCTCGAGTGGATGGGCTGATTTCTGTGTTTTAGAGAACCACCATTTCTATTGCTGAAATGCGCCTTTATTTCTGAAATGATAGATAATGCAATTTCATCAGCGGTTTCGGCCCCAATGTCCAAACCGACAGGACCATAGATTCTTTTTCTATCTTCAGTTGACAACTCAATTCCTTTTAGCATAAGCTCATGTATCATACGTTTCATCTTTTTTTGAGGACCAAGAATACCAATGTATGAGGTGGGCTCTTTCAGAAGCATTTCTAGTGCAGAGAAATCGTATTTGTAGTTGTGCGATAGGAGCACTGCAGCTGTATTCTCCTGAACTGTGACCTCTTTTGCTATTTGATCAGCTGAGCAATTACAAAGACGAGTGTTTGGGAAATTCACAGGCAATAGCTTTGCGATGCAATCATCATATACTTGTACATTCCAGCCAAGTAAATGAGCAAAACTCACAACTGGTTTAGCATCCATCCCTCCACCAAATATCAGCAGATTTATAGGCGGCTCAAACGTCTCGATTAGCAGGTCAATGTCATTGGATAATATCATTTTGGAGCTTTCATCACTCCTCAGTTGACTCAATTCTATTTCGATCAGACTTGAAAGCCTACTATCACTGATCTCGCTGATAATTTCATTCTTTTCGTTCATCCAGGCTTTTTGAGAAATTAAATCAGTATTTAACTCAGATCGAACAACTGTGCAAAGTGCATGCTTGCCTGCTCTGTTGGCAATCTTGCTCAGGAATGTCAATGGGTTCTTTTCCTTTAGCACAGGTTCTAACAAAATGCTGATCACCCCCTCACACCCGAGGTTGACTGCAAAGGCAGAATTTTCCAGAGAGGTGTCATAAGACACCACCGTAGGTAAACCATTCTTTAAAACGCTCCTCGATTTTCTCAACACATCTCCTTCCAGACAACCGCCGCTCACGGACCCTGTCCACTCTCCATTACTTTGGATGAGCATTCTGGCTCCTGGACGTCTATAAGAAGAACCCTCTACCGAAATGACTGTGGCTAGAACCAATGGTTGATCTTGAGCTTTCTCATATTGGGCCAATATGGATTTCAGTTCTTTCATTAAATAAGGGTGATGCCTTGTTTGCTGAATGGTTGGCTGTAAAGACGTTTGCCTGTTCCCGCGTATATGGCGTTAGCCAGGGCAGCCGCAGCAGGTGGGAGCGAAGGCTCTCCAAGCCCTGTCGGATCAATTGTACTTTTGATGAAATGAGCTTCCACTTTGGGAACCTCTTTCATTCGAATGAGTCGGTAATTGTTAAAATTATTGGATTGTGGCTGACCATCGTCAAATGCGATTTCTCCAAACATGGCATGTCCAATACCATCAATTATACCTCCTTCAACTTGATTAACTGCCCCAATTGGGTTTACCACAATTCCGCAATCCACTGCGGCGATAATTTTAATTATGCTTATTTGACCATCCACTATTTTGATTTGAGCTACTTCTGCCACATAGGAGTTGTGAGAATAATAGGCGCTAATGCCCTGAAAAGTGCCTGATGGTTTTTTATACCAATTAGCTTTTTCAGCGGCCAATTTGATGACACCCATCAGTCTATCAGGTTCGTAATCGAGCTCATCCTTAGGGCTTCTCAAGGCCAGGTTTAAACTTTCAAGGCGGAAATCCACAGGATCTTTTCCGGCCACTTCTGCTAATTCATCTATGAAAACCTGCTCTGCAAAACCCAGGAAGTTCGCTATTGGAGCTCGCCAGGCCATCACGCTAATCGCGCTATCTAACCTGCTTGAAGCCGCGCTATAATGACTTACAGCTCCATAGGGCCAATTGTTTTGACGGACGGCATTTCTACTGTTTATTATGGCTCCATTAATTTGATAAGAATGAAGAATCCCGTCTTTTACACCACCCTTAATTTTATAGGCTGCCGCAGGTCGATAATAGCCTTTGGTCATATCGTCTTCGCGAGAGTAGACAAGTTGTACAGGTTTTCGAATTTTGTTGGAGATTTTGGCGGCTTCAATTACAAAGTCGCCGATCAGTCTGCGCCCAAATGCGCCCCCCATTCGTGAAAGACCGATAGAAATTTCCTCCTCTGGACGATCCAGTGCCGTTGCTACTTGTTTTCGCGTATTTTCCGGAGTTTGGATGGGTCCATAAAGATCTACCTTTTCATCGGTTACATGTGCGAAAAAATTCATAGGTTCAAGTGGGTTGTGAGGCAGAAAGGGTGCCTCGTAGGTTCTTTCGATGACGAAATCACTTTCTTCAAAACCGGTTTCCAAATCACCTTCCTTCTTAAACACTTTTTGAGGTTCAGAGAGGGTAAGAGCTAATAATTTCTGCTTGTGCACTTCACTTCCTTCAGCAGCAAGTGGAGAGGACCATACTGGTTTGAGCGCTTTTTGTCCTTGCATGGCACTCCAAGTTGAATTGGCCACTACGGCAATCGCATTGTCAATTTGTACTGTTGACTGAACGCCACTGATCCGAAGTGCTTCTGTGTCATCGTAGGATTTAAGTTCCATGCCAAAGCCAGGAGGCTGAAGCAGCGAGGCATAGACCATTCCCTCTCTTTTAGTGTCAATGCCAAAGAGTGGCTTTCCGACAACAATTCCAGCACTTTCGATATTCTTAGTGCCCTTCCCAATTATTTCAAAATTTTCAGGATTCTTTAATGCTACTTGTTCAGGTACAGGCAGCTTGGCGGCAAGAGATGCCATTTCTCCGAAGGAGCATTTTTTTCTTTTTGGTCCTGTTATATAGCCTTTCTTAGCGACCAGTAGCTCTGATTTTACTTTCCATTCTTTCGCAGCTGCGTTGATAAGCATTTGCCTGGCAGTGGCGCCTGCTTCGCGAAGCAGCGACCAACTGTGCCGGATTGACTGACTTCCACCTGCAACCTGACGTTGAAACATGTCGGTATTCAAACCAGCCTGCTCAACAATAACTGAACTCCAATCCACATCTAGTTCCTCCGCTACGATCATAGGCATTGAAGTTTTCACATTTTGACCTATTTCAGGGTTCGGGGAAAATATGGTTACAGTATTATCCGGACTAATTTTGATAAAGGCGTTCAGGCTGGCAGTGGTCTTTGGTTTTTCGGAAAGTCCGGCTGCTAAAGCGTTTAAACCATTGAAGGATAGAAGCAATCCACCGCAAGCAGAGGTGCTGACCTTTATGAAGCTGCGTCTATTCAAGGTTGAAATTGAGTTGGAGGATAGGCTTTTCATAACTTTTCAACGACTGATTTAATTGCACCATGAATTTTATTGTATGTAGAGCACCTGCAAAGGTTTCCGTGCATACCAGACGATATTTGTTCGTCTGTTGGTTTGGGGTTTTGACGAAGTAAGGAAACAGCGGTCATTATTTGTCCGGCCTGACAGTAGCCACATTGTGGTACGTCATGGTCTATCCAAGCTTGTTGGATGGGGTGTAATTCATCGCCAGCAAGCCCTTCTATTGTGGTTATTTCTGCAGCAGAGGCCGCCATAACGGGTAGCGAGCAAGACCGTACTGCTGTGCCATTTAAGTGAACGGTGCATGCACCACATTGGCCTATACCACAACCATATTTGGTACCTACCAGATTTAGATGATCCCTTAAAACCCAGAGCAACGGAGTGCTGGGGTCTATGTCAACTGAGTATTTCTCTCCGTTAATTTTTAGTTCGACTGATATGAGATTAGAGTCTTTCATGGTTTTCTATTTGGATGTGATTATCTCAATGTCTGCGGCGGAAAGCGTTTTTGGTTCGTTTCCCCAATTATTATAAACATAATTTAATAAGTCGGCCAATTCCTTATTACTCAATGGCATAGCAGACATGGTTCCATTGTATTTGATGCCATTAACAGTTACTTCTCCTGTCAGACCTTTTACGATGCTCTCGACCGTTTTAGGGAGATCTTGTAAATAGTCAGCAGATGCTAAAGGAGGGAAAATTCCTGCTAGTCCTTCGCCATTGGCCATGTGGCAGGCCTGGCAATTGGTTTCATAGATTAGTTTTCCTTTTTTCATACTTTCGGCTAAAACGGCATCTTGCGCATTAGCCGCGAAACTTATCAAGCCTAACAGGACGACCAGTACCAGTGGATAATAAAGTGTCTTGGTTTTTTGTCTTTTATTCTTCATATCTGATTCTTTTTTTTTAGTTCTTATTAATTGTTGCTTAAAGCACCAGTTTTAAGCCTAAGGAATAATTCCTCGGTTGACCGGGATAATAATATCTCGGAGCGTTTCCCCCAAAGGAAGAAGCATTGACTACAACCATGCCAGCATATTGCTCATCGCGAACGTTATTTATGGATAGGTTTACCTCTCCGGAAATTAGCTTGTTTTCAAAGCGATATCCTAACTGAGTATTCGCAACGTTGAAACTTTCCAATGACACTGTATTTTCGTCATTCAGTTGTTGTTTTCCATACAAATTATGATCCAAAATCAGAGTCAAGTTTTCCCATAAAGAAAGTTTTAATGAGCTGAAGTTGATGAAGTTAGGAAGTCCTGGGAGGGAATTGCCAGAAATATCAACTCCCTTATCAACGAATTCGTCGAATTCATAGAGGGCATATGTTGTATTTGTTGTCAGTAGTACTTCTCCGAGCCAAGCAGTAGAGCTTGACCAAATTTTTCCTATCAAGCTAAGCTCAAGACCTCTACTTTTTGTTGTCCCTGCATTGACGCCAAAAAAATCATCATTTTCGATTCTCTCTGAAACGAGTAAATCGTCAATCTGCATGAAGAATACGTTGGCATTGAGTGCCAGTCGATTATTAGGCTCTGAGAAGCGAATACCAATTTCTTCAGTCCGTCCGATTTCAGGCCTTAGATCCGGGTTTTTCTGCCCGCCCGGCAATAGGGTTTCTTCTACACTAGGGTAGGAGAAGCCATGACCAAAAGATCCGAAGAAGGTAAGGTGCTCATTGACGGAATAGCTGAGTCCTATAAATGGAGACCAAATATTGTCGTAAGCAAATTGATCCGAAGGAGTACCACGGAGGATGTCCTTTACCTTATATTCCAAAAAGTTAGATGAAAGGCCTGCTTCTAGATACAGCACATCATTGATCTCGTAACCTATCTGCAGGCCGAGCGTGATGGGAGTTCTTTCCTCCTCATGGTTATTTAGCAGAGTATCCGTACCAGTCCTAAAGGTTCTCCACTGATAGTTTTCATTAAACCCTTCCAATAAAAATTGAGCCTTGAAGTCATTTTTTTCAAAAGAAAGAATTGATCGGATACCAAACCTCTGATTGTTATCCTCTAAATCATTGAAGGGACGGAATTCTTTCCCTTTATACAAGTTGGTAAAGAGCGTCATGTCATGCTTCAGGTAGTTTCCGTACTTCATTTGGCCGTTTAAACCGACAAGCAATTTTTGGTTTTCCTCTCTACCATTTACATTTTGCCAGTTTTGGTTAGCACTTGACGGATTATCATTAAAGTTTTCCAGATTTAGCGAACTAGGAATTTCCGCGTATAAGTTGGTACCGTTTATCAGTAGCTTGAGTGTTCCAAAACTTACCTTATGATCCTGGATGAATAACAGGTTTTGACGTTTGTAGACGCTATTTTCTCTCCATCCACCAAAATTGTCATGTGTAACTCTGAGTAGATTATTGACTTTTTCGCTTCCATGAGTCAGCGTCAATCCAACCTGCCGTAGTTGATCACTACCTACTTGGGAATTCACCGATGCACCCCATCCATCTTGCACAAGGCTTGCGGGATTAAGTAACACGATTCCACCCAACCCAGCACCGTAAAATGCGGATTTTCCACCTCTTAATACCTCAATACTGCTCACCAGGTCTGACGAAATATCGTCTAACTCTGTCGCGCCATCACCTCCCGTGAGTGGTATGCTTGCATAATACGCCTTTATACGGTTGGTGCCAAAAGGGTTTCGGGAACCAACTCCTCGAATAGTTATACGATTGGTATTAAGGGCTCCACTTTGGACATACACTCCGGCCATTGAGTTTAATGCTGGAATAGCAGAGTTGCCAGCCCTATTGATGACGTTGGTTACCCTTATTTGCTCATAGGTAGTAGGAATCTTCATGAGAGATTTCTGGACAAGCGGAGAGGAGATGACCACACCTGAGAGGGTATCAATTTCAGATAGTTCCTTTTCTGTTTGTGCAGTCCCTTCCCACACTCCAACAAATGAAACAGTCATTATTAAATATCGAATAATTGTTGCTTTAGCCATTCTTGAATTTTGGAGCGTTACGTCTCTGGTTTAAGCCCTTGATTAGGCGGTATGTTTGCTCTTCCGAAATATCTATTGAACATATATTTTCAAGGTTGTCCCGAGAAATAAAGGATGGCCAGATCGTCATGACGCTTTGAAGGATGGTAATTCTTGTACACATCATAAGGTGAAGATAATTCTAGGTCATTGTTTTTCTCGACAGTTGATATAGCTAAACAAAGGATAGAAAACCTCGAATAGCCACGACTAACATAACACAATTGAAAATGAGCGTTAACCCAAGCATTACATTCATAAAGGGCTTGGACGTATGCTCTTTCATGACTTTTTTGTTATTTAACAAAATGATGAGAAAGACCGTAATTAGGGGCATTACGAAAGGACTTAATGCTTGAGATGCAATCAGAATCCAGACGGGTTTACCACCCATGACTGGTACAATTAAACAACTCAAAGCAACCAGTACAACCAGTCCCTTGAAAAGGGGCCTCTTCATATCTCTTTCTGTGTTGTTGTAGTCAGCCAGTAGCCAAGGGAATAACAACAGGTTAGGGAAAATTGAAGAAAGTCCTGCTCCAACAATACCTAGTGTAAACAATGTCAGAGCAAATTTTCCGGCCCATGGCCCAAGAGCTTGCATCATGTCTGTCGGGCTATCAACAGAAATCCCTTTGAAATAGAGGGTACCTGTTGCGCTGATCATGATGGCGAGACTTACCAGAAAAGTCAAAGTCATTGAAGTAGCCGCGTCTTTGTTTTCCTTTTTGAGGTCAGCTACTGTCCATCCTTGCTCCTGAACCAGAATGCTTCGTGAGACGAGGCATACACCGGCCATGGTCGTGCCTACCATACCTGCCAGTACCAATCCTGTATTTTCTATACCTGCTGTGGAGGGAAAGAATTCCACCAGAGACTGATCCGCTTCGCTCACGACCATGATACTCGTGAAAACAAATGCAATGGCCATGAATGCCACCAGTAGCGACATGATATTGACAAAAGTGTCATGCTTACCCGTCCAAAAAAGGCCGATTAGTACCACGACAAAAAGAGCTCCGACGATGGGAGCTTCAACAGTATTTGAAGTATTAATTCGAAACCATTCTATCACTACCTGCGCAACGACTCCCATAATACCGATACAGGAAGAGACGATGGAGACAGCCAGAGCGGTTATAATGAATATTGTTACCGGCTTTCCAAAAGCTTGACGGAAATTAAACATCAACGTATTTTCCGAAACCAGTGTGAGTTTGCTGATAGCTACCAATAGGAAGTAGGTGAAAAAGCACGATAGTAAAAGTGCCCAGGATAGGCTAAGCCCATAATTGGCACCAGAGACGACCATAGAGGTAACACTACCAGTCCCAACTACATATCCTATGATAAAAAAGGCGGGTCCGAAGTTTCGAATGGTGGCTTTTATTTTTCCTGTGAGTTCGTTCATTAAGTCTTCATATATTGGTTATTCGATGGCAAATAGATAGCCATTTTTACTTAATGCAAGCACTTTGTTTCCATATATAGCGGGCACATTTTCCATCATCTCGCCTCCTGTGTATGTCCTCCATTTTATTCTGCCCGTGGCTTGATCAAGGCATGTGATGAATACATCTACCGATGAGCCTGTGATTAGATCTGTTTCGGTAAGCACAGGAGCCGTTAATCCGCCAAGGTCTTTTTGTTCCCAGAGTTGTTTACTGCCTGAAGCAACATCGCCGAATGCCACCATTTTAGCATCATAAGGCAGCAGGGTTACTTTTCTTGCTATAGAGCCAAAAACTCGGCCGTTATGAGCACCTGGAGTACCGTTATATAAATAGCCTCTTTTACTCCACCATTCCCATTCTACTTCTCCGGTTTCAATGTTTATAGCCGCTATGGCTCCACCCTTTTTTTGCACATAAAGATGGCCATTCCACAGTGTAGGTGCAGCCGAGTCGGGTAATCCGCCCCAATCATTTCCTTTGGTCGAACAACGCCATTTTAGGGCTCCTGTTTTTTTGTCAAAAGCAAAATAGTAGCCTGACCATGAGCCTGTGTAAAAATTATTCTCGTCGAATGTAGGGACACAATACACCCCCATTGGGAATCCATGAGTAAAAGGCGTGTCTTCTGGTAAGAATTCTTTCGATGTGTTTTTTCCTGTGAAGTAAGTCCAGATTTGTCTGCCAGTTTCAGGGTCGATTCCATATACATGGCCATCCGTATTTCCCATGAACAGTATGCCTTCAGAGTAAACGGCACTTACCCATATTCTTTTGTATGCCGTAGTTGACCAGATAAGCTCACCTGTCATACGGTCAACAGCAAAATATTCACCAGGATTGTCAAATCCATAATGCTCTGTTGTGGCTCCAAGGTAGCCGAAAAAGACCTTGTCCTCAGCTACTGTCGGGGCAATGGATGTGGTACTATTGGTTTCGAATCTCCAGATTTCTTTTCCTGTTTCCACGTCTACGGCATTCACAAAACCATCAGGGCCCCCAATGTAAGCTATGCCATCGAAAACTGTTGGCGAACCGAGTAGTCCACCACTCCAATCGGCGAAATAGTATTCCCCATCTACCCAGGCACCATCTTTTATTCCTCTACTCCAATTGATGCTTCCATCTTTTGGATTGGCAGAGTACATCATTAAGTCGCGCCCGATAGCGATTACACCATTGTCATTTCCAACCAAATCGGTGGTAATTCCATGTTGACCAAGGTTGGTGCTAAACTGTACTTCGTGAGAACCTTTAAGATCGATGGCGTGTAGCTTACTGTCAAGTGTGGCCACATAGATTTTTGAACCCAGAATAAGCGGGCGGGATCTGATCCAATCAGTGAGCTGAACATTCCATTGTTCCAAACCGGTGTCTTGATCAATGCAGCGTACAACACCATCTACACCACCTATATACAATAAGTTCTCGTGAAGAAGTGCGTTCGAATAAAATTGTCTAGTTCTTGAGTCTTTTATTTCTGCAGAAAATGTCCAATTGATTGAACCGCTTTTGCGATCTAGACTTACAATCTTGGAGTCATCTGTACCAACAAAGATGTTCTCAGAATTAGCGGCCAATGAGCCGCCAGATGCTGATTCTAGGTCTGTAATCCAAAGTGGAATATTGCTTGATATATCGAATAGCGATACTTTTCCCGATCTTGTGAGTGTAACTATTTGGTTATCTGACAGCAAAGGCTCGGAAGCATAAAATTCATTTTGAGAATATGACCATATATCCTTACCACTTGCATTTCCCAGGATGAGATTAGTTCCCTTGCGATAATAAGGAATATATCCATTTTCTTCTGGTTTAGCTTGGTCGAGTCTTTGACCAGTTTGCTTATCGAATATTCTGAATGCTGATGAGTCATAGCCCACACGAATTGAAACGGAATTTTGAGTTATTAAAGGAGACCATCTCGATGCGTGCTCTACATAAAACAATAGACCGTTTTGCTTTCCTCTCCACAGCGTTTGTCCTGTTTTTTGATCAATGCAAAAGGCATTGACGTCTATACCGGGACTGCTTGCGTAGATTTTGTCACCTTCCAGTACAGGCGGTGCGTTCCAGTAATAGCCTTTAGGGTATTTCCATGCCACCTTACCTGTTTGAGGACCTATATCCGGGGAGAAACCTCTTCTTTCTGCTTGGGTTCCGTAGAAGTACGGCCAATCAGTAGGGGAGCTGTCAATAATGGATTCAGTTATTCCTGAGGCTATTTCATTAATTTTTTTTGGGTTAGTCAGTATTGCTTCAAGTTGCATATAGCTGTCATCTATGGTTTGAAAGTCAGATGATTTTGATTCCACACTGATTACCACCAGGTTGGCAAGGCTGTCAAAAGAGTCAAGGTCAATGCCTTGACGCCACAACAGGCGATACCATCTGAGTAGGGTCGCACGTCGCTCCTCAAATGTTTCCTCCGAGGTAGGATTCATCTTAATTTGCTTTCTGATTTCGTCCACATCTTCCAAGCCGGATGATATAAATGTATCTTTCTGTGGAGCGCACTGAATTAATAATGTTGCCGCTAGCAGTAATACGAAAGTGGTGATCTTGTTTTGCATCATTTTATCTTCTAAATGGCTGTTTGGTTTTACAACAATCCATCATAATAGCGATAGTATTTACCCTCGCTCATTTTATCGACCAAGAGGCATAATTCTGCCATATGGTAATCTCCCCACATAGAAGACTCGCCATAAGGTGCCCTGTCTTTCTCTGGTTTGTAATCCCAGCCATTCGGTTGGTGATAGATAGAATGCAAGAGGATTCCTTGATGAGTTTCATCAAGAGAGAGGTATTTATCCGAAAGAAGCGTTTGAAGGATGGTTAACCCTGTTCGTGTGTATTTATCTGCTGTAGTTTTGTCGGATGATTCGAGAATTCTTCCGAGACGAATGAAACCCTGTGCTGCGATAGCGGAAGCAGAACTATCAATAGGCTCGAAACTGTTAACCGGCTCTGAATCTCTATTTTGATAATCACCAAGCTGATGAATGTTGGGTGCGCCAGTATCCCAGTAGGTAATTCCGTCCCGAGCTGAGTGTTTTATGTAAAATTCACAAGTGGAAATAGCCGCTTTTTTGAAGGTTTCTTTGATTTCATCCAATCCTTCTATTTCTCCTTGATAGTCTCCAAGGAACTCAAGGAACTCAGCATAACCGACAATGGCCCAGGCCAATCCTCGTGTCCAAGTGGTAAACCCAGAGAAGCCTTGTTGGCTATTTGGACATCTGTAGTTGCCGTCGTTTAGATTAAAGATCGATTCATGTGCCACACGACCTAAGATGTCGAAATTGTCTCTTCCTTCACCATAGTACACGGCGTACTTTGCTGTAATTTTAGCATGAACCAAAGCCCTGTTCAAGAGGTCGATCTGTACATCATTCTCGTCTAACATTCGATGACCAAGAAGATGAGCAGCCACAAGAATTCGCACGGTTCTGATTGTATCGATGAATAGAGAGTGGGGGCCATTAAATGAATAAACAAACCCCCCGTCTTTTACATTTGTCCAACGTTTGGCCTGTACCGAGCCTGAGAGACTCAAAGCGAGCTTATAGAATAGTATTTCTTCCTCTTTCAACACAAATTGACCAGTATGGCTCAAGCGAAGCAGATTACCATATGTGCTGAGGTTATTAAAGCCATGATCGTGAACACCAAAATGACTGAGGTGATGGGCCATTTTATTAATGGTGTTCGATTTGCCTGATTGATACAGGTTTGTGTCATTCAGTGCTTCGGCAGTTAATATCTGAATTCCATATTGAAATCCCTGTGTCCATTCTGTCCACCCACGTGTAGAATACTTGCCTTTTACAGTGAAAACAGGAGAACCTTGTGATTCGTTATATTCCTTTGAAATCATGTTGGTTTTATGTTTGGCTAGCTCCCAAAACTTTGAAAGAGCGGGTTTTAATGTACTAGCTGATACGCTTTGATTGATTTGCACTTGA
Source organism: uncultured Marinoscillum sp. (assembly GCA_964353015.1). GTDB lineage: Bacteria > Bacteroidota > Bacteroidia > Cytophagales > Cyclobacteriaceae > JAMZMI01. Next base: position 23,542 of record CAYGUA010000041.1, read on the forward strand.
TTCTATTTAATAATTGATATGATTACTTTGACTTGGCCAAATGAGCGGCCATTACATCGAAGTGAAGATCTGAACCTGTCGTAGATCTATCCTCCATAAGAGCCGATTTGGCCAACGAGTAGGTTTCCAAATCTAGGCTAAACAACGGATCAAGGAATGCGTGAAGTTCTTCCTCCATTCGATTCGTATCGACGATTCTTGTAAGAATGCCTAATTCAATTGCGGCCTTTGCATCAATGTTTTCTGAGAGGAGAATAATTCTTTTAGCTGTAGCTTCTCCCACTAGCCGTCTCAATCTGGTCATCGCACCCCAGCCTGGTAACCATCCATTTTTGACTTCAGGAGAAGCAATCAAAGTGTTATTCATTCCAATCCTGAAATCGCAGCAGAGTGCCAATTCAAGACCACCCCCCATTGTATAGCCGTTTAGAAGCGCAATGGTTGGCTTTGGAAGTTGTTCTATCAAGTTAAATATCCTATTCCCTTCCAGAATCCAATCATTAATTTGATTTCCCCTTAAAAGATTAAACTCCTTGATATTTGCTCCTGTTGAAAAGGATTTTTCGCCAGCACCAGTAATGACCAATACTTTTATGTCGCTGTTAGCTTGAGCTTCTTTAATGGCGGCTTCTAATGCATATAGCATTTCCATGCCCATACAATTGTGCTTTTGGGAATTGTTGAGGGTAATTGTAAATAGCCCACCTAATAACGATGTTAGAATGGTGTCAGACATAGCCGTGGATTGTAGAAGATTGATTGATAGACTTACCTTGAAAAACACCCAGATTATACTTTTTAAGATCATTACTGATGTTAGGTATAAAATCCATCAAGTCCAGAATATCTGTTTGAAGATTGACTCCAGGAGCAATTTCCAATAGGAGAAGGCCATCTGAAGTCAACTCAAATAATGCCCTCTCGGTAACATACAATACCTTTTGTTCATTTTTAAGGGCATACTTGGCAGAAAATGTCACTTGCTCTACTTCCTTGATGAATTTCTTGAATCTACCAGGGTGGTTTATTTTTATTCCTTCCTCATTAACTTCTAAATCTGCCTTTACAGCAAAGGAGCCGCAGAAAACAACTTTTTTGGCATTTTGCGAGATGTCAATAAATCCACCACAACCAGTAAGTACATTGCCAAAACGGCTGGAATTCACGTTACCCGATTCGTCTATTTGGGCAAACCCAAGATAAGCGATATCCAGACCGCCTCCTTGGAAATAATCAAACTGATACCCATCGTCGATGATTGAACTGGGGTTGTACATGGCACCAAAATTGAGACCAGTAGTGGGAATACCACCAGTTGGCCCCTGCTCTATCATAAAAACAAGACTTTGATCAAAGCCTTCCTGCTGCGCAACAATAGGAACACCATCCGCCATACCATAACCTAGATTGACAAAGGCTCCTTCACGCAATTCCTGCGCTGCTCGTCGACTGACCAATTTTTTTATTCCTTCGAGTTGAAGCTCATCACTTTGGTAAGAGATGTCTCGCTTCACCAAAGCAGGCTCAAAATCTGAAATGAAAGTCATTGTCTGATCTTCCACCTGTACAATATAATCAATCAGGACTCCCGGTATTTTAACATGTCCGGGATCACAATGGGTCGAATTGATGTTTTTTACCTGAGCAATAACGATCCCTTTGTTTGTTTTCGCAGCTTGTGCTATTGAAAGCATGGAAAATGAACCGACTTCTTCTTCCATTGTGATATTACCTTCCTTATCGATGGAAGTTCCTCGGATGATCGCCACATCGATCTTGAATGCTTCATAAAATAAGTACTCAGATCCAAGCAGATCAATTACATGCACTCGATCCTTTTTTGTTATTTCGTTGATTCTGCCACCTTCCAATCTTGGATCTACGAAGGTGTTTAAACCAACACTTGTAACTACACCTGGCTTGCCAGATGCGCTAGCTCTCATTAAATGACTAAGTACACCTTGAGGCAAGTTGTATCCTTGAATCTTATTCTCTTTAGCCAATTGAACCATTTTGGGGGCATTGCCCCAAAATCCTCCAATATCCATTTTGATCAGCCCTTCCTGAGCTATATGATTCAACCCACGTGAATCATTATCTCCTATACCACAAGGGTGAACTGATGTGATATTTTTTGGGTGTCCATATTCTTTAAAGCGCTCACCGATACCCTGTAGAATTTTATCTGGAACAGCGTGCCCTGCACCAGCACCCCCAATAGCAAGGACAACATCGTCTTTGATAAGGTCTGCAGCCTCTTTATAACTTATTATTTTAAACATGATGATTCTTTCATATGAACTAACTAATGAAGACTGCCTAGCTGACCCAAGGACTTCCTTTTGACCCAATGTGGATTAAAACGGACTTCAGTTCGCTGAATTCCTCAGTACTAAACCTACCTAATTCCCTCCCAAGTCCGCTTTGCTTGAATCCGCCAAATGAGATTTCAGGATAACCACTCATGAAATTATTGATCCATACAGTACCAGCTTCGATTTTTCTACTCATGATCATGGCCGTGTCAAGATCCTTTGTCCATACACTTGCAGAAAGACCATAATCTGTACTATTGGCAATAGCTATAGCCTCTTCCTTTGTCTTGAACTTGATAATAGTTAAAACCGGCCCGAAAATTTCTTCCTTTGCAATAGCCATTTCGGGCTTGACCCCTGTAAAAATTGTTGGTTCAATGTATGTTCCCTTACTTGTATGAATTTTATCGCCTCCTAATGCTATTTTAGCACCATTTTCCTTTCCAGAAGAAATATAGTCCATGATTTTAGATGCTTGCATTTGGTTTATAATCGCCCCAACCTTGACAGTAGGATCCAGCGGGTCACCAACCTTTACTTTTTTGGCATGAGATACAACCTTTTCAATAAAGCCATCAGCCACATCTTCGTGGATAAGTACTCGACTACCACTATTGCAACATTCCCCCATGTTGAAATACACCCCAAAAACTGTTGCGTCAATGACAGCATCCATATCGGCATCAGGGAAAATTATTTGGGGATTTTTCCCACCCAATTCAAGGGATACTTTTTTCAGGTTGTGCTGAGAAGCTGCAAGAATACGTTTACCAACACTGGTTGATCCTGTAAACGATATCATGTCTACATTAATGCTTTCGGCAAGCGTTTGCCCAACAGGGTTACCATATCCAGCTAAAACATTTACTACACCGTCCGGAATGCCAGCTTCTTGGCATAACTCAGCCAATTTGATGGTCGTTCCTGGAGTCATTTCGGATGGCTTAATGACCGCTGTGCAGCCTGCAGCAAGGGCAAAAGGTAACTTTTGACTGATAATGAGTATTGGAAAGTTCCAAGGAGTGATCATGCCAACTACTCCTATAGGTTGGCGATACATATAGGCATGCATATCAGTACCCAGATTATTATTGACATCACCATATTGGTGTCGGCAGAGTGTTGCAGCGTAATCCCAAATATTTGCCGCCCATTCCATCTCATCCTGAGCCTGAGAGATAGGCTTTCCACTTTCGAGTGTTTCAATTAAGGCCAGTTCATCAGCATGTTGACGAATTAGAGCTGCAACTTTAAGAAGACGTTTTGCTTTTTCACTTCCAGCCATATCAGACCAATCTCCCCTTTTGAAAGCTTTTCTCGCTGCAGCGATAGCAGTTTCAGTGTCAATTTTTGTTGAGAGTGGATAGATACCCACTACTTTATCGTGAGCAGGGCTGAGGCGCTCAAATGTCTCTTTATCGTTGGAGTCACACCATTTTCCGTCAATGAGATTCTTGTACGCGCGTGGTGATTTTGGTAATTCAAATTTCATAAATGTATTTTATTAATTGACTAGTGATTCGAAATTCATGAGTAAAACACCGCCTAAAACGGCGACAATCACGCCAGCCAAAGTGAGTTTGGCAGCTTTGGATTTTGGGTTTGGTTCTTTGAGAATGTAGATTCCAACTAACGCATTAACTACTACACATAATTGAGCGATGGTAAATCCTTTGCCAGCACCTATAATGTCGACTAAGGCAAGCGCACCATAGTTTCCTATCGCCCATAAAAAACCTGTACTTAGAACCTTAATATAGTCTATTCCTTTTTCAAGTTTTGGCGATGATTTGGATACCATCATCAATACTGTGCTTCCAGCCAGCATTCCAACCGCAAGAGGCAAAGTGCCTATCCACATATTAAATCCTTCAAAAGCGGCTCCAGCATTTTTGCTACCCCATGTAATAGGAATAAAATAAGTCGCAAAACCAACGCCAGCTCCACACGCACCGATTAATCCAAGCGCCTTGGATTTCCCTGACTCGGATTCTTCATCATTACCCCCGGCAAATATGATTATTAGAATACCTGCGACAATTATCACAAAAGCCAGAATTGCTAACATCAGCGCACTGGTATTCACATCAGTGAATTCTCCAAAAAGCAAAACTCCCCAGAACACCGATACTACTATATTCATTGGAGCCCAGATACCAAAAGCCTTGGCCATACCTAAATTTTTTGTACCAACGAATGCGCTCCAACCGCTTAAGGCCCAAATCAAACCGCCAAGAAAAGGATATAAAAAAGTAGTACCATTGAGTCCTTCAAAACCCACAAAGATGGTGGCGACCAAGGCTAAGATCAGTACTGCTATGGTAACATAAAATGTTCGTGTCTGCTGTCCTTGAATGGTAACATTTTGAGAAGGGGCAATCCATGTGCCCCATGCGAGCACCGCAATCAAGGCGTATATTATGGTCATCTGAATTTTATTTAATATTTGTAAAACATGTAAAACAAAAAGTGAATCGCCCAATTATAAGAGGGGTTCTTTAGTTGAAATAATTAATTTGCTTCAATTATAGATAAAATAAATAACACGTGTAAGTAAAATTATTAAAACTTCAATGAACGGTAGGTTTTCTGATGATTTTATACTTATTTAAGGGCTTAAAGAATCTATTTTGAAAATAAATCAACAATACATAGCCGATATACTTAAAGTTTCGAGAGTTACGGTTACAAAAGCGTTACAAGATCACACGGATATAGCTGAGGAAACAAGGAGGAAGGTTAAGGAACTCGCGGAACAACTTGGGTATATTCCTAATGGAATTGGAAGAAGCCTTTCTACCAAGAAGACACAAACCATTGGAATTATAGTTCCTAAAATCAATCATTCTTTCTTTTCATCGGTAATAGAGGATATGTTTAAAGCTGCAACTGTCTTGGACTATAAGATTCTTTTGATGGTGTCTTTTGAAAGCGAAGCTATAGAGTATTCTAGCGTTAAAACATTATTGTCTATGAATGTAGATGGAATAATTATTGACACAGCTTCTGATACCACGACAAGTAGGTCTTATTCGTTAATCAAAAAGCATAGTAAACCATTTCTTTTTTTTGATAGAAAGTTAAGAAACTTTGACGCACCGGGTGTCTTTTTTGATGACGAAGAACTTTCCTGCAAACTAGTCAAAGCTGTAATTAATAAAGGATACCGAAGAATAATGTACATAACTGGGCCTCAACACTTAAATATTAACTATGATCGACTTCAGGGTTTCAAAAGAGCCATGTCTGAAAGTAATTTGGAAGTACCTAATGATTTGATCATTGAAACCAATTTGGGGCAAAAGAACGGATACAAAGCATTTCAGTTGTACTTACAAACACACAAGGAATTACCCGAGGCGATTTGTTGTGTGAATGACTCTATTGCATTAGGGGTGTACGATGCTTGTAAGGAAGCGGGCATTTCAATACCTGATGACTTGGGTGTGGTTGGATATGGAAATGTGGCTATTTCAAGTTTGGTTCAACCGGCACTCACTACAGTTGAGATTCGAGCGAGAGATGCATGTTTTAAGGCCGTTGAAGTGTTAGTAAAAATGATTGAATCGGGTATCAGGTTGGTACCAGACAGTTTGTTTTCAGGAGACATTGTGATTCGTGGCAGCATAAGGAGTTAATTTTTTTATCATTGTATATTTAACAAAAATGTCGGTTTTAATGATCAGATAATTTCCTAATTTTTATTTGTCCTGTATTTTTTTTGAAATTATTTGAGCGTTTTTTTTTGAAATGTGGAATTAAGTGACTTCTTTTGGACTTACACGTGTACTGAATCATTATTTGTGTTTAACACGTGTTCTGAATTCAAACACCAAAATATATGTCGTATCTAAACATTGAATAAAATGAGTTTAAATTTTACCGGTAAATTATTATGAGAAATATCAGACTTTTGTTTTTTATGCTCATCACCATCTTCCTTATGTGGAGGTGTGGAAATGATGATGTGAGTTATCCTGGTGAGAAGGAGAATAGTGAACTTTATGGGATTGGCCTGTCCAGCGTATTGGTTCCAGCAACTTTTATTGAGACGTATAGCTCATCAATGAAGGCTTCTGGAGATACACTACTTGCTAAACCTATTTCTGAGGCTATGGACTTTGCCGCTGCACATTTTCTTACCGCTCTTAAGTTTTTCACTCCAAGTGGGAATATCATAGAGGGAACACTAAGTACCTCTTCAGAACCTGTCGGAGGCGAGTCAGGCCCGGTTTTGGTTTATCATTTCACAAAAAGTGGACAAGATTTGGCTTACCAAGTATCAACTACTGTGGAGGGTTTCAAACATCAAGGTTATATTAATGAATCTGGTACTTATACGCTGCAGATTGAAGCTGAAGAGTTTGTAGGGGCAACTACCTCTGGAACTATTAAGGAAATAGTAAATGGAGCCGTCTCTTCCTCCACTTCATGGAGTTATAATGATAGCGACACCTTGTCTATCTTAAGAGATTCGAGTCCGTCTGGAGCTAGTTCTGTGTTTAAGATGAGTACCGCTTCATCCAGTGGCTATTTTGAATATTACGAGAATGGTAATTTAATTACCGAATCTGATTGGGCAGGCAGTGCAATTGCAGGAACAGGATTTATTTATGATGAAGCAGGAGCATTGGAGGTGACCGGTCAATGGCCATTAATACCTGTACCAGATGGATTTGAAACTTACAGAGTCGCGCTCTTCTCTCAAGAAGGTTTGTACGACGTGTTGACAACATCAGATGGATTACTTCGAACAAATGCATCTGCAGCTATTGGTCCATGGGATCCTGTATATACGGAGATGTCAAAAACGGCATCTCTCTTGTATATTCCACCTTCGGCCACTGTGGAGGTAATCCCTTCTGGCTTGCAGAGGACTTACAGCTACACAGCTATCAATGGTGAATCAGTGGAGTACATAATTCAAGCCACCACACCAGCCTATGAGCATAAGGTGATTGTTAATGGAGTCCTTAGTTACACCCTTACTGAATCCAGAGAAAGTACGGATAGGAGTACACTATACAAGCGACTTGTCGATGTAACAAACAGACAAGGAACGGGATATATATTCAAATCGGGCGCTAGCGCGCAGTTCATGGGTAGAGGTACTCAAGGAAATATCAATCAATATATGGTTATCGACGTTGCTGAAGATAACTCAACCGAGTGGAAAGTTTACTTCAACAATCCTTCTCCTGACGACATTAGAGAGAGCAATTTTGACGATGCTAGAATTTGGTACAGAGGTTCAATATCTGCAGATGGTACTAGTGGTGACGTTGAGCAGTGGCAGTTTGCAGGATCATGTTGCGGTGGTGTCCCCGGCGTTGACGTTGAGTGGTAATGCAGCGCAACAATCAAATAATTAAATGATTATAAAAATTAGAAATATGAAAAAAGCAATACTTAGTATGCTCTTGGCGGTTTTCGTTTCGACGTTGCTATTTGCACAAAATCAGTCAATTGTGACCGGTCGGGTGTTTTCTGCAGAAGATGGAGAAGGTCTTCCAGGGGTTACCATCATTGTAGATGGTACCGGTAAAGGAACAGTAACTGATATAGATGGCAACTATAAACTGTCAGTAGAAGAAGGAAGTGTTATTTCGTTGAGTTTTATCGGTTATGAAACCCAACGAATTACAATTGGCACTGAGACTGTAATTGATGTAGGTTTGAAACTGAGTAGTGAGGAACTGGAAGAAGTTGTAGTCACGGCAATGGGTATTTCACGTTCAGCCAAATCTCTGACATACGCCAGACAAGCTGTTGATACAGAAGACTTGACCAAGGCCAGAACGTCCAACTTTCTACAAGGGCTTTCTGGAAAGGCCGCAGGACTTCAGGTAACAAATTCCATGAGCAATACAGGATCCAACAGGGTGGTTATACGCGGAAATTCTTCTTTGCTCGGGAATAATAATCCTATATACGTTATTGATGGAGTCATTATGGATGCTACTGCGGGAGACCAACAATCCGGATCATGGGGCGGTAATGATACCTATTACCCCGTTGATTATGGAGATCCATTATCCAACATAAACCCTGATGATATTGAAAACATGGAAATCTTGAAAGGTGGAAACGCAACTGCATTGTATGGATCAAGGGCAAGTAATGGTGTTATACTCATTACTACAAAGAAAGGAAATACAAAAGAAGGTTGGGGTGTTTCTATCAATTCCAATACCATGTTTCAAAGTGTTATGCAATGGCCTGACTATCAGTATGCTTATGGTACCGGGGCTAATGGTGTTATTAGCACAAATGGTGCTAATGGATTTGATGATGAAACGGGTTTACCTATTGCTGTAGCTGGAGGCGCTTATGGTGGCCCATTGTTGGGTGCTTATAATGTTATTGCACCAAATGGTGAAATTGTTCCTTATTCAGCAGACCCGAGAAATGTTCGCGACATGTTCCAGACCGGAGTGACACTTACCAATTCTGTAGCAATAGACAAAGCCTCCGATGGTGGAACAGTAAGGTTTGGGTATACCAATACAAAAGGAACTTGGGTAATGCCAGGTCAAGATAAGATAAGCAGACATAACTTCAGTTTGAGAGCTACCAGAAAGCTAAGTCAAAAGTTGAATTTGGATGCCAGTTTGATGTACGTGAATGAAACTGTTAATAATCGGGTCATAGAGAATGGTGGTGTTCAAAATCCACAACATGCAGTAATTTTTATGGCTCCTGATCTGGGAAGAGCTGATTTGGTGCCATGGAAGACGCAGGAAGGATATGAGAATATCCCTGCAGGCCCTGCAGGCCCATTCAGAAACCCTTATTGGAATCTCTATGAAAATGACAACAGCGATAAAAGCGATAGGGTAATTGGTAAATGGGAATTGACATACGAAATTATTCCCGGTCTGAAAGCCTTGGCAAGAGTCGGTAACGATCTGCGTAATTCTACAGGATACACATACTTTGCACCAAGGGGTCCTAATGTACGCGGTGATCAGGATGGTCGCTATTCAAATTATGATCGTAGGCAAGCCAATTGGAACTACGACGGCATGCTGCTTTATAATAAGTCCTTGACAAATTTAGGTTTGGAGATTGATGCAACAGCAGGAGTTAGACAAAATACAAGATTGAATTCCGACAGACAGGCAGTAAATGATCAACTCTTACCGGTACCTGCAGTTAGAAGCATCGCGAATAATGCTGGAAACACGATTGCTTCCGAAGGCGATTTTGAGACAGTTTTAAACTCAGTTTATGCCTATGCGAATGTGGGCTATAAGGGATTTGCCTATTTGAATGCAACTATCACACGTGAGTGGTCATCTACTTTATCCAAAGCCAATAATGACTATTACTACCCTTCTGTTGGTGGTACTTTGATCTTCAGTGAATTCATTCCTGAGAACAAAATTTTAAGTTTTGGTAAAGTTCGTGCTACCTATGCAAGAACAGGTAGCGGTGCTAATCCTTATTTTGTGAATTCCTTTTATAATTACATTGGAAACTACGCTGGTAATGCACCTTATGCTAGACTGGCGAATAGGTTAAACAATCCAAATCTTAAAAATGAAGAGACTGAGGATGTTGAAGTTGGTTTGGAAGCCAGATTGTTCAATAACAGAGTTAATGCTAACATTACCTACTATACACGTGATTCTTATGATCAAATAGTGAATGGAGATATTCCTGCTGCAACCGGCTTTGGAACCTTAGTTGGTAATGCGGGACTTATTCGTAATAATGGTTGGGAAATCTTCATGAGTGCCGATGTTTTGAATTTAAACTTGGCTAATAAAGCGTTTCGTTGGAATGTGGCTGCCAATTGGTCCACCAATAATAACCGGGTTATACATCTAAAAACAGGTGAAGTTGATGCTTTTGGAGAGGACATTTCTTATGAGCGTTTTGTTCTCAACAGTTGGAACGTGGCTACTGTTCAAGCGATAGCAGGTAAGCAGTATGGGATGATAGTAGGAATTGGGAATGCCACGGACAGTGAAGGGCGACCATTGATAGATGAAACAGGACAACCCGTGCAGGATCCAACTAAAATTATTGGTAATAATCAACCTGATTGGCTTGCTGGTATTACCAACTCATTCAGCTGGAACGGCATTTCAATGAGCTTTTTGTTAGATATAAGAATGGGAGGGGAGCTTCTTGCCATGACTCACGG
>CAYGUA010000042.1:0-32172 GCA_964353015.1 uncultured Marinoscillum sp.
TGGTTAGAATGCCTGCCTGTCACGCAGGAGGTCGCGGGTTCGAGTCCCGTCCATACCGCCAAAATTTAACCCTCTGATTTTCAGAGGGTTTTTTTATGCCCAGAATGAATTGAGCATTTTGATCGAATTAAAACAAAAAAGCCATTGATTTCTCAATGGCTCTGCTATTTCTAGTGATAATTGGGATTAATCAATCAATTCTACATTGACTGCATTCATTCCTTTCTTACCTCGCTCCACATCAAATTTAACTTTGTCATTTTCACGAATTTCATCCACTAATCCACTTTCGTGAACAAAAATGTCTTCACTTGAATCTGTTGGTTTAATAAATCCAAAACCTTTGGTGTTATTAAAGAATTTTACTGTTCCTTCTTTCATTGTAATACTAAAATGTAATAAATATTAATTGTTATAATGTTTAAAATCGGCATTCAGAGACTGCTTAATCGCACGCTACACCATTTATCAATAAACATTGATAACGGTAGATTTTGACCTAACAAAAAAATGATAATTTATAGAAGCTGAATTACTAGTTTCCTAAATGCCAATCTAAATCAGCTAAACCATTTGCTTTGAATGAATAAGGAGGGCGTAAGGATGAAATATAGAATCTTAGGATTGAATAGATAAGATTACTTCCTGCTTTATAAGTAGCAAAGCTATAGTATAATAGTTCTCAAACCTATTTTGATGCAATAAAGTACTGCAATACCAATTTTGAAGATTTACAGAAACCAATAACTCTTTAAAAACCCTTCAAAGAACTTTTAATTCTTAAAAAGCAATCAAAACGAAAGAATGAAATCAACGCTCTTCTTTGCGTGCAGCCAGGCCGTATCTAACAGAGGCACTTTGTACTCAAGGCCCTGAAGAAGTATAGGAAATTCAGTACATCCCAAGATAATCGCTTGAGCTCCGGCTTCACACAACAAGTCCATTTCAGAAATGATTATCCTCCTTGACTCATCCGAAAAAATGCCTTGAACCAACTCATCCACAACAATCTTATGGATATTATCGATTTGATTCATTTGAGGTAAAACAACTTCCAGATTAAAATTATTGATCAGCATATCTTTTAAGAAAGGCTCTGCCATTGTTGGCTTAGTGCCGATTAGCCCCAATTTTGACAAATCTCGATTTTTTGCTTCATCTGCAATGGCATCAGCAATATGTATTACAGGAATATCAATATTCCTCTGTATTTCCACAAAAATCCTATGAGTAGTATTTGCACAAAGAATAATAGCCTCTGCCCCATTTCCTTCTAATGATCTGGCAATTGAAATAAATTTCTCAGTGATGAGATCCCAATCACCGGAATGCATGATTTGTATATCAATACTGTGAATGATAAGCTCAGGACTGTGATCAGTTCCCAATTGATCATTAACCAATCGATTGATATATCGGTAGTAATTGAGCGTAGAATGCCATGAAGTGCCACCAATCATTCCTAATTTTCTCACAATCTGATATTTAAATTAACAAAATCATTTAACCGTTCATGATTTTTCGGTTTTCAGTGAATTACATCCGAAACTTCAAATTAACCATTTTGATATAATTCATTTTGTCAATGCTTCCAGTTACCATTCAAATTAGATAGAACTAAAATTTATTCTTAATTAATTCTAAACGAATTAATTGGAACGGACATAAAAAAAGCGAATTCATACAAATTCGCTTTTACATTATAATATTGATATGATTATTCAGGTGGTTCTGAAACAATATTTCCCTCTTCATCAATATATGCAATCATATCAGAAAGATCGCCACCTTTGGTATTGTTCTCTTGCCTCTCTTTTTTCCTCTCTTCTTTATCCTTTTTCTTCTGCTGTTTCTTTTTTTCCTTTTGCTTTTTGATAAAGCTATTTTGTGATCTGCCCATGGTAGTTGTCTTTAGAATGAAAAAATGCGGTGCTCTTGCTCCCTAGGCCCTCATCTTCATTTAAAAGAATCTTAGTACAAATAGAAACTTACTATCTGAGACTTGATTTATTTGGGACAACCATGAATCAATGTATTTGATTAGTTTGGTTGAGATTTGAGGGATGAAATAAGTTCAATGCTAATTTGCCCGACAGGGGAATCTTGCGCAAAGAGCGTATTACCGCTTACCAAATGCAAAGATAAGATATAACTTTGGTTTGAACCTCGAAATCAAAACGAGAAACAGAGATTTTGATACTTTATTAGCTATTGCTAACTGATTCAATACTAAAATATATCATGGCCAAAATGCAGGCTTCACTTTTGACGATGATGGACTATAGCTGATACAGCTAATGCAGTGATTAGGATAACAACCTGCCTCATTTGTCACACACTCCAATGGAGGAAAAGTATCTTTGTATATATCAACAAATACCATCTTTTTGGAGACTGATGCCACATCAAAATTTCCAAGAACTAATTCTTCCGGATTGTCAACTGATCGAATATTGCCCTTTATCTGATAATTGCTGGTCTCAAAAATGGAACCAGTATTTCCCAATTGATTTTCTATTGCATTCCAATACGTATATGCTGATTTAGTGAGATTATACTGAGCTATTTCTCCCATAAAACCAATGTCGAATTTTCTTGTCAATTCCACATTGTATATGTTCAGATTTTCAACTTTCAGGCCATTTGTAAATTGATCATTGGTCACCTTAAGAAATTCATTATCAAATTCAGTAACCCAACAATATGCAACCTTATTGCTTGAAATATTGGGAGGATAACATGAAGATCTTAGTTTCACAAGATCATTTGGACCTTGTTCTGCTAAAGGCGAAAAGACTTCATACGTACCCTTAAATCTCCATCTGTAATAATTTACATCCTCGGGATCATCCTGGTAAGTCGCATTAAACACAACTTGTCCTTCACCCGTTTCAAAATTAACATTTTCCAATTGTGGTGCGTCAAGCAATGTTTCAGGTGCCGATTGATAAATTTTATCTGAGTCTAAGGTGATTTGGATGTAGTAACTTCTACCAATCACTCCTGCAAACTCCGCTGAAGTGCTGAAATTCCCGTAACTGCCGTAGGTCAATAGTTCTTCATTTCCCAAATCATCTATGACTTTCACTTCAGCTTTAGATACTAGACTATAATTTGGGAGTGTATTATATCCTTCTTCAAAAACTAGTTTAACTACATGTGGACCAAGTTCATTTGTAATTCCTCCGGTTACAATCAAAGGCGTGTTCGAGCCACCAAATGAGTCAATTTCCTGAATACAACCCGTTATAGAAATAAATATCAGGCTAAGGGCCAAACTTTTTGTATTTATTATTTGAATGATTTTCATCATGATATTTCAGCTTCTAAATAGAATTCTAAATTTCAAAATTAACTGTGAGTGACGGAAACGGGCTACCAAGTACAGAAAGTTGATAAGCCTTTGGTGGACTGCCATATTTGTTTTCAAAAAACACACTGTATGCATTTTTTCGACCATACACATTGTAAATCGCAAAGGTCCAGCTCATTTTCCAAAGTCTATCGACCTTAGGTTTGCTTTTTATGGTCATCGATAAATCCATTCTGTGATAATCTGGAATTCGATTTTGATTTCTTTCAGAATAATAAAACACATTTGTGAGATTAGACAAACTATGCACTCCCAGGGGAACAGTTGTGGGTCTACCACTACTGTATGAGAAATTAATACCGTATCGAATTACAGGATTCTTATCATAATTCATCGCAAACGTAAAATCATGAGGTTTGTCATAATTGGCAGGATATGGATCCCCATTATTGATGATCTCATCTTCATATTTACCATTGACTGTTCGCAATATTCTGGCATACGTATATCCCACCCAACCAGTCAAAGAACCAGTCTTTTTATTCAGAAAAAGCTCCAAACCATATGCCTCCGAAGTACCTGTGATCAAATCCGCTTCAATGTATTCATTCATCAAAAGTTTAGAGCCGTCTTTGAAATCAACAATATTTTGAGCTTGCTTGTAATATGCCTCAGCAGAGACTTCAATACTGTTGTTTCGTAGGTTTTTGAAATAACCAATTGAATATTGATCACCAATCTCCGGCTTGATGTAACGATTGCTGGTCTTCCAAAAATCTGTCGGTGTAACTGCTGCTGTATTACTGATCAAATGAAGATATTGACGTGTTCTGTTATAACTTATTTTTACTGAACTTGACTCATTGATTAAGTAGTTAAAATTCAATCTTGGCTCAAAACCACCGTAACTTTGAATTAACTCACCTTGATCATAAGTTACAGTGTCAATAACATTTTCCATTTTTTTAGAGTCACCAGCGGCAAATAGATAATCTGTACCAGAACCATAATTGAAATAAGCGCTGTATCTCAATCCACCGCGTACAGATAATTTAGGCGTGATTTTATATTCGTTTTCAACATAAAATCCAGTTTCTAATGCCTTTTCATTTTCAATTTTGATGTATTCTACACCGGACTGAGAATCAATTGGTTTTTGTGTACCCGGAGCAAAGCGATAACCTATTGCCTCAGCCCCGATTTCAAGTTTACTCTGTGGAGAAAATTCGTAACTAAAATCAGTACCTAAGGTGTAATGATCAATTCTTGAAGCGATGACAAATGAATTAAAGCCTTCTGGATCATCAATATTATAGGCATAAGTTCCTTTCACTAATTTGAAATCCAAAACAGCTTTATCACTTATGATATGCTTCCATAACAATGAATGGTTGAAAGTGCTCCAATCAAAAGTAGTATCAGACGCAAACCCGAATCCATCTTTGCTATAATAGCCAGAATAACTAATCTTATTTTTATCATTTAAAATATATGAAAACTTTAAGTTTAGGTCCAGAAAAGAGGCGCTACTATTTGCAAATTCACTGGCTTTGGCTGTTTGTAGTAGCCAGTCTGAATAAGATGCTCTGGATCCTATAAGAAATGAAAGTTTGTCTTTGATGATTGGTCCATCAAATGCTAGTTTGCTGGAGACAATTCCCAATCCCGCATTCATATGGTAATTCTGATAATCTCCCTCTTTTAAATCCACATTGAGGACAGATGAAAGTCTACCTCCATATTTTGCAGGAACTCCACTTTTGTAAAGAGTAGCATTATTTACTACTGCAGGATTAAAAACTGAGAAGAAGCCAAAAACATGCGATGGATTGAAAATAAGTCCTCCATCTTGTAAAATCAAATTTTGATCAACACCACCGCCCCTTACATTGAAACCAGAAGAACCTTCACCGACCGTAGAAACTCCTGGAAGGAGAATCAAACTCTTAATAACATCACTTTCCCCCATGAAGGATGGCAAAGAAGTGATACGCTCAATACTCAATGTACTCTTACCTACATCCAGACTTTTTATCTGAGCATCTTGTTTTTCCGAATAAACAGTGACGGCATCCAGATTATAAATCTGTTCCTTCATTTGTATATTGAGTGTCTTATCCTCAATAACATCAACTAGTACAGATTCAAGATTCAAATCTATGCGTGAAAAAAGAACCCGAAAAGTGCCTTTTGGTACTGTCAGTTCATAATATCCATTATCGTCAGTAGATGTTCCAACATTTGAACTCTCTATATATACATTAACTGAAAATATACCTTCACCAGTCCACACATTAGTCACTCTTCCAGAAAGCTTCACGGTTCTGGAGGTGGATGACTGTGAATAAATCTGGCAAGACAATATCATTAGTACCAAAAGCAAAAGATGCTTTCGGTGCGTAGTAGTTTTCCTCATAAATCCTCTTCTATCTTGAATTTAAACGCAAGAAACAGCATAAAAATCACAAAGGAAACAATTGACAGAACGCTTACCCTAATTATTTTCCAGTTGGATTTATTCTTTTTTAAACGGTAGGTTTAATAAGGTGTGATCACCGGTAGGTTAATAATACAAATAAAGAAAGAGATTATTAAAATCTTCTTCTTTTTCTGCCTCGGCTAAAATCTTGTTTTGGCTTTGATCTACTATAGCTTTTTGGTTTTTTCGCTGCTCCAAATTCGGTTGGGCGTTCTCTTTTCCTTCCTTCGTCATCGCGATTTACTCTGATGCTCCGGCCATCGATTTCAACTCCTTCGAATTTTAGACTCAGTCCGGTATCATGCTGTCCGTCAACATCAAAATATGCACAGTTTTTTTGCATCGTGATATCTCCAAAATACTGTCTTTTGACACCTGAAGAATCTGATAAAAAATGAACAAGATCCGCTTTTGTCATTCCATCGATAGAGCCAACATTCACAAAGTATCTATGGAATTTACCTCCACCAGCGCTGCTTCTTTTTTCACCAGAACCACCTTGAGTTTCGTTCAGGTCCGAATCATCATCATTTTGAATCATCAAGTGATCCAACTGAGTAGTGATCAATCTCTTAAGTATATCTTCCTTATCAAGATGTGCAAACTGACCATGTAATCGCTTTAATATATCCTCAGACTGTGGATCTACGTCCGTATTAATGATCAGGCTAGCCCAACTATTTATTCTGCTTGATTTTAATTCTTCGACACTTGGGACTTCCACACGATCAAACTTTACTTTGATCCTTCGCTCAAGTTCCTCGATTTTGCGACTTTCTCGTGGATTGATAAACACCAACGACACTCCTTTCTTTCCTGCTCTTCCTGTTCTCCCACTTCTGTGAGTGTAGCTTTCAAGTTGGTCAGGTAACGAATGATGCAACACGTGAGTCAAATCATTTACATCAATGCCTCTTGCTGCAACATCAGTTGCAATCAAAAGCTGCATAGATCGTGTCTTGAACCTTTTCATTACTGCATCACGCTGTGCTTGTGATAAGTCTCCATGAAGTGCTTCTACTCCATATCCAATCGCACCGAGATCATCAGCGATTTGTTGCGTTTCAATTTTTGTCCGGCAAAACATGATACCTCTCATGTCCGGTTGGATATCCAAAAATCTCCTTAGAGCAGTGATCCTGTTGTTTGATTTTGTGATCACGTACTTATGAGCAATATCCTTATTGCTTTTCTCTTCAGCATTCACCGCTACTTCTAGTGGATTCGCCATGTATTTTTTTATGATCCTTCTGATCTCCGCAGGCATAGTTGCTGAAAACAGCCAAGTCACTCTGCCTTCTGGTGTGTGGGAAAGAATCTCATCGATATCTTCTTTAAAGCCCATATTAAGCATTTCGTCCGCTTCATCAAGTACCACATATTTCACATGGTCAAGTTTTATGGCTTTTCTGTTAATTAGATCCAATAATCGACCTGGTGTTGCCACTACAATTTGCGTAGGCCTTTTTAATGCTTTGATTTGGTTCATTATGGCTGCTCCACCATAAACCACTTCTACATTTATATCCTTATTATTATTAGAAAAGTTTACAAGTTGCTGTGCAGTTTGTTGACCCAACTCGCGAGTTGGTGCCATGATCAAGGCCTGGGTATTTTTATCCTGATCGTCAATTAAGTCAATTAAAGGCAATCCAAAAGCTGCTGTTTTTCCTGTTCCCGTTTGTGCCAAACCAATAAAATCGGTTGGGTCTTTTGTAAGTAACATGGGAATTGCTTTTTCCTGAATGGGTGTCGGAGTGTCAAACCCCATTTGATCAAGGACTTCTAGGATAGAATCTGAAAGTCCTAATTTGCTGAAATTATTCAAAGAATGATTTTGTTATATGAGCCGCAAAGTTAGCTTAATCACACCGCAAAAGCGGATATTTTCCAGTATTTATAGACTTAAATGAGCTAAAGATGATAAGGCAAGCCAAAAGATTTCTTTAAAATTTCATCAAACAACTCGAAAACGTCATTATTGCCATATTCAATTCATTTTGGTTGATATGAATTGACAAGGAATAAAACCTAAATACTTCAATTTCCTTCAAGTGTTTTGTACTTTTGCGCCTTCAAATTCTAAATAAATATGATTTCAGTAAGTAATATCTCCCTTAGATATGGAAAAAGGATATTGTTCGATGATGTAAATATCAAGTTTACCCAAGGCAACTGCTATGGTGTAATCGGAGCAAATGGAGCAGGTAAGTCAACTTTTCTCAAAATTCTTTCAGGAGATATTGATCCAAATAGTGGATCTGTGGCACTTGACCATGGAAAGAGAATGGCTGTTTTAAAGCAGAATCACTTTGAATTTGATGAAGTTTCTGTACTTGATACAGTGATGATGGGTCATAGCACCTTGTGGAAAATCATGCATGAAAAGGATGCTATCTACATGAAAGAGGATTTCTCCGAAGCAGATGGCGTAAGGGCTTCCGAATTGGAAGCAGATTTTGCAGAGATGGATGGATGGAATGCTCAATCTGATGCCGCAGCGCTTCTGAGTGGTCTGGGGATTGTTGAAGCGGATCATTACAAGTTCGTTAAAGAATTATCTGGAACTGAAAAAGTGAGAGTTTTACTTGCACAAGCTCTTTTCGGTAACCCCGACCTACTAATATTGGATGAACCTACCAATGATCTTGACATCAGAACAATATCTTGGCTTGAAGATTTCCTTCTTGACTTTAAAAATACTGTAATCGTAGTTTCTCACGATAGACATTTTTTAGATACCGTTTGCACACATGTGGCTGATATTGACTTTGGCCAAATCAAATTATTCACGGGTAATTACTCATTCTGGTATCAATCAAGCCAGCTTGCACTTTCGCAAAGGGCTTCAGCGAATAAAAAGGCTGAGGAAAAGAAAAAGGAATTGCAGGAATTTATTGCACGATTCAGTGCCAATGCATCTAAATCAAAACAGGCTACTAGCAGAAGAAAACTTTTAGATAAAATCAATCTGGATGATATCCAACCATCTAGTAGAAAATATCCGGCTATCATTTTCAACCAAAACAGGACTGCTGGTGATCAAATCTTGCAGATAGAAGGTTTGAGCAAATCAATTGGTGGTGAAGTATTATTCAAGGGTGTTGACTTATTTGTGAACAAAGGTGATAAAATCGCTGTGCTAAGCGATGACAGCAATGCAATCACCGCTTTTTTCAAGATATTAAACAACGAAATGAAGCCTGATTCTGGCTCATTTAAGTTTGGTCAAACCATTACTACCGCTTATTTACCCAACGAAAACGCGGAATTTTTCGACACCAAACTGAACTTAATAGATTGGCTTAGACAATATGCGGAAGGTGAAGCAGATGAAGTTTACATCCGAGGCTTTTTAGGCAAAATGTTATTCTCTGGAGAAGAAACATTGAAAAAAGCAAATGTGCTCTCGGGAGGTGAAAAAGTAAGATGCATGATTTCACGCATGATGCTCAAAGGTGCCAATGTTTTGATGTTGGACGAGCCAACTAACCATTTGGATTTGGAATCAATAACGGCATTTAACAATTCGCTTTGTGATTTCCCAGGCACTGTCATTTTTGCGAGTCATGACCATGAGTTTTCGCAAACCGTAGCTACAAGGATTATCGAGCTTACCCCTAACGGAATCATTGATAAGCTAATGAGTTTTGATGAATATCTGGAATTGAAAGAAACCACAAAAGCTTAGTCTTAAGGACTAAGCTTTAATTACAGGTATTTCAAGACGTACCTTTTCAAACTCAATGATTAGCAAAATACCCCCATCAATAGGCTCAAGGCTGATTGTGTGTTGCTCTATAAGCTGATTTGGAATCACAGAGACATTAGTTGAGAATAGATCTAGATTTGAATCAGGATCAAAGGCACCCCAATCACCTAACGAGGTGTTGACAAAAATTTCAAAACTCTCTTCACCAGGAATTGCATAAATTTTATACGTCCCGGCTGCAAGCGCATTACCGTTAAAAATCACATCCTGATTTAATGTGAGCTCAGTAGATTCATTTGCGCCAAGTCTCCAATATTTACCCCAAGGCTGCAACGCATTTTTCTCTTCAGGCCCAAATATTAACCTATCACGCACTGAAGGTCTGCTGTAGTTTACCGTAACAGTTAACCCGCCGTTAGATAGTTCAACATTTCCGGGTGGACTCAAATTTCTGTTTCTATAATTCAGATACATAAATGCTGCCCCCAAGAGCATCACCACAATTCCAACTCCAATTAAAATTCTACGACCTATTGTATTCAATTTCATGGTTATTGCTATTTATAATAGATTCAAACTAATCAATATCACCTAAATATTCACTTAACCATCAGACTTTTATGATATGATTAATATCAATTTAAATATTATATCAAGTATTCATTTTAATAGCTGCTATAATCAAATACCTACTTCTTACCAGTTTAAAGCCCTTTTTAAAGACGATTTTAATTGAAATATGATTATGTTTGATTCCTATGGAGATATTAGGAATTGACATTGGTGGTTCAGGAATAAAAGGTGGAATTGTAGATACCAAAAAAGGAAAATTAATTACTGAAAGACTAAGAATCCCTACTCCCCAACCTGCTACCCCGGATGCGGTCCTGGCGACAGTTGGTGAGTTGGTGGCCAATTTCAAATGGAATGGAGTAATAGGCTGTGGGTTTCCAGCGGTGGTGCAGCACGAAATAGTAAGAACTGCAAGCAACATTGACAAATCCTGGATTGGAAAAAATGCAGGAAAAGAAATAAAAAATATAACAGGATGCCCTACGCACCTTGTAAATGACGTGGATGCGGCTGGACTTGCAGAAATGAAATTTGGAGCAGGTAAAAAACAAAAAGGCGTGACCATCATGCTCGCAGCAGGCACAGGTATCGGTTCTGCTATTTTCATCGATAAAAATTTAGTTCCAAACATGGAATTAGGTTTCGTTCACGTAAACGGCATGCCTGGAGAATACTATGCGGCAGATTCGGTACGTGAAAATGAGGGACTAAGCTGGGAAGAATGGGCAAAGAGATTTAATGAATATTTATTGAGACTTGAATCGCTATTTTGGCCAGATCTTTTCATTTTAGGAGGCGGAGTAAGCAATAAGTTTGATCAGTATAGTCAACATTTTAATATTCAGACAAAGTTGGTGCCTGCCAAAACACGGAATCACGCCGGAATCATAGGCGCAGCACTGGCCGCAAAAGCGGAGGGTTTAAAAGCAAAATAATGGCCAAAATAGTCATATTAGAAGCCTTTCATTCCAATCCCGGAGATCAATCTTGGGAAGAAATCGAAAAAATTGGTGATGTCACTATATATCAAAGAACAACACAAGATCAACTGGTCAGCCGGGCAATTGATGCAGATATATTAATTACCAACAAACTTAAAATCACTAAAGAAGTAATTTCAGAACTGCCTCGGCTCAAATTAATTCATCAGTTAGCAACCGGGACTGATAATATTGATAAAGTCGCAGCAGATGAAAGAGGCATAATTGTTATGAATGCGGTTGGATACAGCACTCAGGCAGTAGCCCAACATGTATTTGCTCTGATTTTGGAACTAACTAGTTTGGTTTCAATTCATAACGAAGAAGTAAAATCTGGTGGATGGACCAAATCTGGAGATTGGTGTCATATGCTTAAATCTCCAATAGAACTCGCTGGCAAAACAATTGGAATCATCGGTTTTGGCCAGATCGGGCAAGCTGTGGCTAAACTTGCCCAAGCCTTTGATATGAAAGTGATCGTTTTTAGCCATCACGCTACATCAAAAATGTATGCTGATGTGGAAGTGGTGACATTGGATTATCTGGCAGAAGAAAGTGATATCATTTCAATTCATTCGCCTTTAAAAGCAGAAAACACGGGCATGATTGACTTCAACTTTTTAAATAAGATGAAGAAATCTGCCTTGCTTATCAATACGGCGAGAGGTGGTCACGTGGTAGAATCTGATTTAGCTGAAGCCCTAAAAAATGAAGTTATCGCTGGTGCTGGATTGGATGTCCTTTGTTCCGAACCACCTGAAAAAGACAATGCCTTGATTAATCTTAAAAACTGTATCATCACACCTCACATTGCCTGGACGGCATTTGAATCAAGAAGAAGATTGATTTCTATTGTAGCCAAAAACATAGCTGAATACTTGAAAAACAATGCAATCTAAAAATGATTACCTATTGTATTCGAGATGGAATTTGACTTAATTAAGGCTAAGTTCGAAGCACCCTAACCCAAAATATCATGAACGATTCTCCCTGGATTGCACATTATCCCTCAAGTGTGCCAAAAGAGATCAACCCTGATCGATACGAATCTCTCGTTGATTTTTTTGAAGATTGTGTTCAAAAATTCAATAATTCAGTCGCCTATGAAAATATGGGTGTTGAGTTAACTTTTGAGCATTTGGATGAGCTGAGCACTTCCTTTGCCAATTACCTTATCAATGAAACTCCTCTCAAAAAAGGAGATCGCGTAGCGCTTCAAATGCCAAATATTTTGCAATATCCTGTAGCCTTGTTTGGCATTTTAAAGGCGGGAATGGTTGTAGTAAATACCAATCCACTCTACAAACCTTCTGAAATGGAACATCAGTTTCAGGATGCTGGGGCGAGTGGAATCGTTATTCTGAACACAATGGCTTTTAAGCTTCAGGAAGTATTGCCACATACTCCACAACTCAAAACCATCATCATTGCCGAGGTAGGCGATCTTCTTGGAAATCTAAAGGGTGCAATAGTAGATTTCATGATCAAAAGGGTGAAAAGAATGGTGCCTGATTATGAACTCCCGATGGCAATAGATTTCAATGAAGTTATTCATAGAGGAAAGAAACACAACTACAGTAAGCCTATCCTGAAACAAAATGATTTGGCATTGCTACAATATACAGGTGGCACGACGGGGGTTGCAAAGGGTGCTGCTTTGAGTCATAGAAACCTGATAGCCAATGTTGAACAAGTCAATGCATGGATGCGTCCGCTACTCATTGAAGGCGAAGAAGTAACGATCACCGCTCTCCCACTCTATCATGTTTTTGCCTTAACAGTCAATTGTCTTGGTATGCTCGGTATCGGTGCAAAAAATATTCTTATCACAGACCCCAGAAAAATGGACGATTTCATCAAAGTACTGAAAAGTCATCCATTCAGTGTCATAACTGGAGTAAATACTTTGTTCAATGGTTTGGCACAAAAAGAATCATTTCAAAAGCTAGATTTCAGTACACTTAAAGTAGCCGTAGCTGGAGGAATGGCTTTGCAAAAAGGGGTTTATGACAAATGGAAATCTGTAACCGGCAATGAAATAGTAGAAGGATATGGATTATCTGAAACTTCTCCACTCCTAACCTGCAACCCCATTGATGGTACAGGAAAACTTGGAACTATTGGATTACCGGTACCATCAACCGCAATAAAAATTATCGGTGAAGACGGCCAGTTACAACCTCAAGGTGAGTTTGGAGAAATCTGGGCTAAAGGTCCGCAAGTTATGACGGGTTATTGGCAGAATCCTGAAGAAACAGACAATGTCATGGAAAATGGATGGTTCAAAACTGGAGACATTGCTTTTATCGATGAAGAAGGATTTATTAAAATCGTAGACCGAAAAAAGGAAATGATCAATGTGTCCGGAATGAAGGTCTTTCCAAATGAAGTAGAAAATGTAATTAGTCAGATTCCGGGTGTGCTTGAAGTTGGTGTCATCGGCGTACCACACAAAACTTCTGGTGAAGTGGTAAAAGCTTTCATTGTTTTGACGAATAAAAACCTGACTGAAGATGAAATTATGAAATATTGTCGCGATCATCTAGTCGCTTACAAAATGCCAAGGTTTATTGAGTTTCGTGATGACTTACCTAAATCCAATGTTGGAAAGATTCTAAGAAAAGAACTTAGAAATGAAGAACAAGCAGTAGCTCAATAATCAAACACGATTAGGTTCGAATGCCATGTTCGGTCAGTAGATTCACAGCAGTTTGCAATTCTCGCTTGATCTTCAGTTGGTTTTCATGCGATTTTGTTCGCTGATCTTCCAATTCTTTCTTCAGATTTTCACATTCCTTACGTGACTGGTTGGTGAGTTTATTACTTCTGATGAAAAGTAAATAAGCCAACGCCGCAAGAAAAAACAGAATTGCAACTAAAGCCCACATCATCACATGATAGCCTGATTTCTGAAAATCAATGCCCATAAATGCTATTTTATCATTTGTTGATTCACTTTGCTCTAATGACTCGTTTAAACCAGCGATTTTCTCATTTGCGGCATCAATTTGTACTTGTTGATTTCGGATTTTACCAGCTAATTGTTGGATTCTAGCCTCCTTTAATTTCATTGTGTCGGTCAATGATTTAGAGAACTGCTCCATCCTGGTGACTGGCACAACTTTATAAATATCCCAGGTACCATATTCACTCATCAATTGATCAAATGATTCACCGATTGTGGTTGGGGCTGGTTTCACTTCCTTTTCTTGTGATACTGCATTTTGGATCAATAAAAAGTTAATGCAAAGAAGTATTAGGGTCTTGGTAATGATAAATTTCATTGTTGATTTCACTTTCAATAAAAGGTAAATTGACAATCTGGATTTAATAATTTGTACTCATCAATTGTGTGTTGTCTCAATCTTGTATTGAAACAAATAATTTCTCTGATGGTGGGAATTTCATAAAGTCTCTCAAGTTTCCAGATTCTTGTATTCGACAAATTTAAACGCTCTAGTCGAGACAATTCAGAAATACCCTTAAGGTTTTTAATATTTGTACCCGAAGCATTGATTTCTTTTAGCAATTTCAAGCTCACCAATGGCTTTAATGTGGTAATTGCAGTATTTGATACATTAAGACTTGATAAATTTTTCAGATGACTTATTGGTTTTAAATCCATCAAAGGACAGCCTGATATCTCCAAATGATCAAGTGAGTTGAGCCTTGATATTGAGCCAAAATCTGAAATCAAACAATTTTGGATAGTCAAGGATTTCAAGTTAACGAATGCTGTCAATGCATCCAGATTTTCAATAGTGGTGTTTTCAATTTTGAGTTTCTCGGATTCGATCCAAATGTGTAAGTCCGCTGAAGTTGGCTCACCATCAAATTTTAATGCCCTTTTTAGCGCTCTTTTCCAGCTGGCATCCAAATTTTCCCACCAAACTAATAATTCATCTGACTTATAAATAATAAGAATATTGGGATTGATATTGAGTAAATCTATCACTTGCGCCTCGGGCACAGCATTTCCATCAATATTCAAAAGCTTCAGTGATCGTGTGAATTTTAGCGATTCAATATTGTTAACTGTTTGGGATTTTAGTTCCAATTTTTTTAATAATCCCATATTTGAAATTGGAGATAAATCATCAACAGGCAATCCATTGCCAACGAACGTCTCCAGAGATCCCAGATTTGTCAAAAATTTGAGATCAGTGAATAAATTATAACTGACGTCAAGATATTTAAGTCTGGTCAACCGGCCAATTGGGTTGCTATCCAATAAATTTTCGCGGGTTATATCCAACGAATCAATATTTACTATGCGCACCAAATCGTCTTGTGTTGGTGGCTTTTCTATCTTAAGTTTTTGCAAAAACACATCCTGCCAGTTTTCACTAAGCGCATCCCACCATTTGCGCAAAGCTTCGCCATTCACCAATACAATGCAAGAAGGCTTTTTTTCCATAAAATCAGTGGCTTGCTGATCAGTTACATTGGTATTGTTACAATATATCTTTTTGAGATTGGTAAGATTTTGCAATCCCGAAATCTCACCCACCATTGTATTGTTGATATAAAGCTCGGCCAAATTTGAGAGGTTTTTCAAGGAAGTTATTTCGGTAATGACATTATTGCTAAGGTTCAGAACATTCAATTGCGGCAAGTCAATATTTTTCCATTCTGATAAATGACTGTTTGCCAGATTTAAACTTTTCAGATTGACTAATCCATCCAATTGGACATTGTCCGAAAAAAGTGAATTGGAAAGGTTGATCACCTGTAGGGAGATCATCATTTTCAATGGATCATAATTCCGAACGAAGGTATAAGACAGATCAATCTGCTTTAATTTTCTGTGCGATTGTAAAGGTGATAAATCCTCAACTTGGGTCTTAGATAAGTTGATAACTTCAAGATTTTCACAATATTTTAGATATTCCAGATTTGAAATTGGAGTATTGGAAGCATCTAAACTTTTGAGCTTAATTAGTGATCTTATCGGCTCAAGGCTAAGAATGGATGTTTGACTGATATTCAAATATTGAAGCTTTTTCAATTCTGAAACTGGCCTCAAATCAAGAAAGAAACTACCTCCTGATAGATCGAGACTGTCTAATTCTGTCACTTGTTTCAGGAAGCTAGTAGAAACAGAATCGATCATTGGGACTTTTTCCAAAAAGAGCTCACGCCAGGAGATTGAAAGCGATTGCCACCAGAGTCGCAATTCTTTGGCTCTATTTACACCCGTGGTATAAACACTTACTATTCGAAGATCATCAGATTCTGTATCGTGATTGATCTCTACAAATCGATTTTGTCGTTTAGTGAATGATTCGCCATCCAACGTGGTGCCTTCAACCTGACTGGTAAATGATACTTTGTAAAAAATCTGTCCAAATTCCCCTTCAAGTGCTTCAATTTTATAATCCTCGAACTCAAATGCGACATTTTGAAAGAAAAAATCAACATCCTGTAAATAGGCTCGCACATTCTTATTGGTAACCACACTTCTATCCACATCCAGATCATCTTCTATCTGCACATCATCGTCCCTGAAAATCTTCTTGTAGCTCTGTGTGATGATGACCTCTTTGTCTCGAACGCTCGTAGAGGAACTGCCTACAGTATTCAGTAAATATTTGTAAAAGCTGATCAATCCTTCCACTTCCTGTTTTCGGGCCAGCGAATCAGTCTTTTCCTGACTCACTGCCCAATAAGGAATTAAAAAAATAA
Organism: uncultured Marinoscillum sp.; assembly: GCA_964353015.1. GTDB lineage: Bacteria > Bacteroidota > Bacteroidia > Cytophagales > Cyclobacteriaceae > JAMZMI01. Next base: position 16,743 of record CAYGUA010000042.1, read on the forward strand.
ATATTATTAAAATCGAGACGAATCTACTTATCATAAATGAAGGCTTCTATTTGCTGTTTTTGTTCTGAATTGATTGACACCAAATTGGTGATCAGCCAACCTGAATTCATTCCAGGCCTATTAAATTTGGCCAGTTCAAAATACCAACCATCAATATTGAAAAAATGAAACTTTACGTTGGTAACTGACTCATATTTCAGGTTGCCATTTTTCAATTCATATATGAAAAGCGTTACAAAATCAGGTTGAAACGCATCTTTTGTGTATGACTCTGGGTTTGATTTTTGCTGAAACGCTTTTCTCAAATTCATAAAATCCAACTCGTGACTCATGGGATGAATGAATGGCTTATTGGTAGAAGTATCCTTGGAAAATTCCTTTTTGAATGGCTCGAACAACACATCAGAAATGATCCACTCATAACCCAGATCTTGTTGCTGTATTTCCATAAAAAGAATCACTTTAGATTTATTTCCCTTGTAGATAAAATCACATGCTACCTCCGCAAACCAACTATCTGAATGAAAATCAAGAAATAATGGATCCTTTTTATCTGTCACCTGATCCATGAATAATTCTTTTTGAGCAGGATCTATTGCAGCCTGCAAGTCAAACAAATAGGGTATAAAATCCTGCCTGATCTTTCTGGAGTGATACAATCTGTTTTCCTCATAATACTTCACTCCCTTTTCATCTTCTTCGCCGTTGAATCGCCGGATAAACTGATTCACTTGCTTGGTATCAGCATACAATTTATCCTCTTGCGCCTCCATTTCACTAGTCAGGTTTCCCTGAGCACTCAAGGAAACCTGACTAATGAGCAAGAACAAGAAAAGTCCGCCTATTTGGTATTTGTTCATAAACTAGTTTCTGCCACGCGAATATCGCCAAGCATCACATCCCAAAACTCGATGGTTCGTCCAGCAATTTGCGTTTTCTTCTTTTCTACGTAGATGGTAATATCTTTTTTGGTTGTGTCTTTATAACTCAGACCATCTTCGGTTTTACCTTCAAACCGCTGATAAATGGTGATGACTCCAACAAATTTACCATCAGGTTGCTGCTCTAAATCACTGATGTAATGGATGTCGTACCATTTGATAGTGACTTTGTCATAATTCAGAGCCATTAACCTTTCGAAATATTTCCTAACCTTATAGTATGATATTTCTTCTGAATTTAAAGTGGAAACACCCATTTCACTATCAGGTGCGAATAATTCCTCTGCTCTATCCATCACTCGATTGGCTTCCGAATAAGGAGTTTTTTTATCACCAATAATCGAAATGTATTTACTTAAATCTTTCACTTTTTCTAGCGCCAATGAATCAATTGCCTGCTTTCTCTTTGGACTGATCTTTTCGCTTTGCGCCATAGCTGCGAAAACAAATAACATGAGCATTGCACTCATCAATATATTTTTGATTCTCATTTTGTTTATACTTAAAATATTAAAGTGATTTTCTTAGAACGAGTTCTTTGATCTTGCCATTGTTATCATAAACAACATCCTGAATTTTGCTCGAGTTGCGCTTTTGATCTTTGATGTAATTCAAATACCTGGAGATGGTGGTAGGTTCATCATAATCGGTAACATCTTCACCATTGTAAATCTCAATTAGCACTATGGCATCAGATGAACTAAACATGGTCAAGGCTTCTCTGATATTATTATTTGCCTCCACGATACTTGAAGCTTCTGCAATTGCGGCAAAATATCTTTCCACCTGATCTGTCTTCAAATTTGCTTTATCTGCTTGCACCGGACCAGCCATTTTAACTTTTTCTGGCTCATCCATTTTTTCTATTTCGGCAGCAATCTCCTTTTTTACTTCTGCTGTGTCCGATTTGTCTTTGGCTTTCTTTTGATTTTTGCAGGATACAGCCAATAGGCCAATTACCAACACAGATAAAATCAATTTAAAACTGTGTAATCCTTGTTTTTTGGTCAACATAAAAAATTCGTTTTTGTGTTTGAGTTTTTGCTAATTCGATTGAATTGCATGGCGTATGTGCAAATAGCATTCCACAATCCATATGTTCCCTTTAAACGCAGGAAAAATATTATGGTACCTCTGAAGTCGATATTTATTTATCAGCAAAAGGAAAAAACCATCATTTTGATGACTTAAATTATTAATATGGAAAAATATTTCTATCAAATTGAAATTATTTACCTAACTTTAATGCTTGTGCTCTTTTCTAAAGCGAAAATTTCACACCAACTAAGACAAACCAAACAAATAAAAAATATTATGTTATTGCAATCCAGAGATTCTGTCCCTTATAACAAACTACTTGGTGATGTTATCGGCAGGGTAAAAAAACAAGGGTATTCTGATATAAGAGCTGATATTGAGGATTATGAAGCCCCTCACCAAATCATCGGAAAGACAAATGACGTAAACTTCACACCAGACGTAACTGCTACTAAAGATGAAGGAAAAGCATATTTTGAGATCGCTCAAAAAATTGAGAATACTCGTGATTTAGTTAATAAATGGAAATTACTTGAGACATTGGCACATATGAAAAAAGGTGTATTTCAAATATACGTTCCTCATGGTCAAATGAAATTTACTCAGGAGTTGATTTTGGAACATAATATCAAAGCCACTTTGGTGAAAATGTAATAACACATTAAAATTTTGAAATAAAAAAGCCTCTTTCGAGGCTTTTTTTATTTCAACTTGATAGCAGTATCACTGAGAAGGATCAAACGTTTCTTATAAAGTGTCCCAATAGCTTTTTTGAAATTCTTTTTACTCATGTGGAGCACTTTGTAAATCTCTTCGGGCTCACTTTTGTCATGCAGATTTAAAACACCACCATTGCTTCTTAAGATTTCTAGAATTTTATCTGCATTTGGCTCAATACTTTCAAAACCAACCTTATTAATGGCAAGATCTATTTTATTATCCTCACGAATATTTTTCACATAACCTTTGATTTCATCTCCCGGCATTAATCGCTGAAAGACTTCATTCATATAAATCAATCCTGTGTATTTGCCATTAACCACAGATTTGAATCCAAGATCTGTTTCCTGATAAATCATAAGATCCACTTCCTGACCAATTTCCAATTCGATGTTTTCTAGTTCAAAAAACTTATTGAGGTGCGCAGACGCCACAAGTCTATCTGTAAGTTCATCCAAGTACATATAAACAACGTAGGACTTCCCTTCTACCATTCTTTCTTGCTGTTCCTTAAAAGGAGCAAATAAATCCTTCTCTAGACCCCAATCTAAAAAGGCTCCTACCGAAGCGACTTGCTTCACCTTGAGGCAAGCAAATTGATTTACTCTGATTTTAGGAGTCATGGTGGTGGCAATAATTCTGTCCTCAGAATCATTGTAAACGAACACTTCCAAATCGTCACCAACCGCTGTGCCTTCTGGAACCCATTTGGCTGGAACCAATATTTCCTCCACTTCATCTCCAACATAAATACCAAAATCTGTTTCTTTTAGTACTCTCAAGGTGTTGTAATCACCGATTTTAACAATTGGAATGGCCATATTTAAGTTTTAAGCTGACAAAGTTATCCTAATTCTGACTGCTAAAGTATCTTCGCCAAACTTTAGAACAGGAACATAATAAAATCCAACAAATATGAAGAGTGCAGAGATACACACCAAAAAGGGTGTAATGAAACTTAACTTTTACGAAAATGACGCGCCCATCGCTGTGGCGAATTTCATAAAACTCGCCAAAAGTGGTTTCTACGATGGTTTGATTTTTCACAGAGTGATCCCGAATTTCATGATTCAAGGAGGATGCCCAAATGGAATCGGAAATGGCGGGCCAGGCTATCACATCAATTGTGAATTAGATGGCGAGAATCAGCACCATGATAAAGGTGTTATTTCTATGGCTCACGCTGGTAGAAATACTGGTGGCTCACAATTTTTCATCTGCCACAACAGAGAAAACACCAAGCATCTTGATAGAAACCATACTGTATTTGGAAAAGTCTATGAAGGTCTTGATGTGATCGACACCATCAAACAAGGTGATGTGATGGAAAAAGTTGTCATCATTGAAGATTAATTAGAAAGTTCTTTAATTGATAAAATTTACCTCTGGTTCTGTTTTCTTTCTTTAAGAGTATAGGAATCAGAGGTGAATCAAATCAGGGAGTTTTAGTCGCTAATATTCCCTTTAATACTTCTCAATTTTTAAATTTCGCTTTATTCCTTTATTTCAAAGGAGTTTAACGCCGAAGAAATAAAATTCACGTAAGGCTCATCCGCCAAACGACCATAAGTATGCAATAACCTGATATAGCGCATACAAATATCTGCATAGGTACTTGATGCCTTTTCAGAAAGAAACAAGTCGTAATCAGCAATCTTCTTGTAACTACTGAGTCCATTTGAAGTCTTATTCATCATGGATTTAAGCTCATTTAAAGCCGCAGTTTTATCTTGAATCATCTGGCTTTGACTTATCAAATCTTTGATCCTTAGAACTTCCAAATCTGTTTGCTCCTGTTCAATGGCTACTGTTTGTTTCATATCCGCCATATCTTCAATCAATTCCAATTCCCGTCGCTGCAGGTCTGGCTTGTTACTATTAAATATAGGAACAGAAATACCAATCTGAAATCCCACATGATCATCTAAGACTTTCCCCCTTTCCGTGTCATATTCAGCCTGTATGTATCCGATATTGCTAAAAGCCTCGGCTTTCTTTATTGCAACAATACTGGTCGTATGATCAATTTTTTGACTTTGTGAAATCATCCGCATCGTAACAGAATCCTTCAAATCATTTTCAATCATATAACTGATTTGACTTATTTCAATAAGGGAGTATTCGCTCCAATCCGGTAAATCAGATAGCTCATAAGCTTGAATTAAACGTTTGATCACGCTTGCTTTTTGATCAATATCTGCGAGTTGAAATTCAATTTTTGTTATTTCCTGCTCTAGGTCTACCACATCTCCCAAATCAAAAGCTTCAGCCATAAGGATGGCCCTGATCTCCTTAATATTGGTTAGATAATTCTCTTTGATTGACCTACTTTGATCCAGATAATAACTTTCGAGCAAAATTTCATACCTACGAAGCATGACATTGTTGATGGTTTTTTTACGCTCAAAAACCTGTTGACTCAAAAGTAACTTTCGGTAATCTCTATTGCGGTCAATTTCCAGAGGATTGATCAAGGTAAATCTCAATCGATAATCTTCCAACCCAATTTCACTATCATTTGATCTTACCCTGAAATCAAGCTCTCTGAGCCACGGAGAGTTAAATTTATGTGTTTTTAAAAAATCCTCACGCGCGAGTACCTCGGTCATTTCCTGTTCAGACAATCTATATGAAAGAACAGATTCAATGGAGTTTTGTGCCGAAAGCAGACCCGATAAAGTAGAAAACAAAAGAATTACAAATAGTCTCATTGCAACTCCTTAGGATAAACGAATACCTTTTCACCATTCAGAAAACGGTTATCCGGAGATATTTTGATAAAAACCTCCTGCCCATAGCTTTTGACACCTTGATAAGGTTGAATTTTATCGGGATAATCTGTAATTCTAGCTCCAAGTTCAAGAACGACCCCTTCGATGCTATAAAGTCTATTCTCTGACACTACTTTAACCTGGTCCCCTGTATTTATTGGATAGGATATGGACTCATTCATATAAGCCTTTATTAAAGTCGGCTTCAATTCATAAATGGATAAAATAGTTTTGAAAGGCGGTACCAGCTCATCCAATTGCACATCCACAACGCCCACTATTCCATTGAAACTGGCTGTTTTCACCAGGGAAGTATATTCACCCTCCAAAGCTGTCAATTCTCGTCGAATCAATTGAATATCTCTTTCAATCAACTCCTTGCTATCATTCAATCTTATCGATTGCCTTTCAAATTCGCGAGAGGTATAATTTTTCACCTCGGCGATTTCCTGATTGATCGATTTGACTTTTAGCATGATCAATGAATCCGAAAATGATCCACTTTGATTGTTTCCAAGTACTTCCTTTAATTTGGTATTTACTGATTTTTGCTGATTCAATTTGGTCTCAAGCTCAGCTAGATCAATTCTAAGACGACTGAGTTTACCTTCGGTTTCTATTCGGATCAAAGCTTCCTTACTCCTAAAATCCTGTTCAGCTTGCAATATTTGTGATTGGAGTCTTTCCAACTCATTCCTTTTCTTGTCGATATCAAGAGACAAGTCAGGTCTGGAAACGATAAGAAGTGTATCTCCCTTTCTCACTTCATGGCCAGGCACTACATTTATTTTCTCAATAATCACTGGTTTTTGATAGCTGATGGCTGTAATCTGCGACTCTACAACCGCTACCATAGCTTCTGTTTTGCTTCTGTATTGCAATGAAATAACTAGCAGAAAACCGACAAGCACCAACCAAAAACCAACAAATAAATATCGCTTCAATTTCATAACTGCTCAGTAATTTTCTTGCGGGTAATTTTCAAATCATCAACACCTTCCAACCTGAGATCATTAAAGGCTTGAACGATATCTACACCATCCAAAAGCATAAAAGTGAAGGTGTATCTCTTAGATTTTTCATTTCGTAGACGGATATCATTTATCTCCAAATTGGTACTTATGAAGCTGAGTTTTGAACTGAAATCAGCGAGAACTGCAGGATCATCAATTCCACATTCAATTTCATATGCATCGGCGGATTTCACTCGATAATTTGAAAAATAAAGAAGTACAGCCGTGATACAAAAAATTGAAGTTCCTGCCAATGCAACAGCATATCCATACACTCCAGTTGCTATTCCTATAGATAAGGCGGCAAACATAAATACAATGTTGCGCGGGCTCTGGATGTTAGTTCTGAATCGAATGATTGCCACAGCTCCTACTATCCCGAAACCAACTGCCAGATTACTTCCAACAGCCATCATTATCATGGAGGTCACCAAAGAACTCAAGATCATCCCTTGAAATAAACTTTTGGAAAAATGATCATCCCCAAAAGTCATCCTATACGTAAATGCCATGACCGTGCTAAGTGCAAGTGCGAGAAGTAGTGAAAAAATGGCTACTTCGAAAGAAGGATAATCGTAGTATTTATTTCCTTCTAAAAAGAGGTCGAACATATGAAACTGTTATTTTGTGGTCACGAATTTAACAATGAATTAATTTATAGTAATATTCGCGTAACACGAAGTTTCAATTTAATAATGACAAATGGGTAAGATTAAAGTCTTAACAGTAATATTATCAATATTAAGTATCACCCGAATTTTGGCTCAGGTCGATTTTCAGTCATCGAATCTACCGATCGTGATCATTAACACCAATGGTGTGGAGATCCCTGATGATCCTAAAATTATTGGCTCATTGAATATCATCAACAAAAGCACCGGTCTACCAAATAAAATAACCGATACGCCCAATGAATTTAATTTAAATGTAGCGATTGAATTGAGAGGACAGCCGGATGAATGGACTTTGAACAAAGCCAGCTATTCTATGGAGCTAAAAGACAACCTGGAGAAAGATACTGCTGTATCATTATTCGGTATGGGAAAAGAAGAAGACTGGATCATACATGGCCCATATGCAGACAAAAGCCTCATCAGGAATTATCTCACCTTTCACCTTTGGAAAAAAACCAACAATTATGGATCAGATGTACAACTCTGTGAGGTGATCATTAATAATGATTACAAAGGGGTTTTTGTATTTATGGAAAGCATCAAAAGAGATGATGACAGAGTGGATATCAGTAAATTAAATACCGATGAAAACACAGGGGATGACCTCACGGGTGGTTACATTTTTAAAATTGATAAAGCATCCAACTCAGTGGATGTAAAAAGCTGGACCTCTCCCATCGCCCCATTAAATGCCCAAGACGACAGTCAGGTAATAACCTTTCGTATGGAATATCCCAAGCCTGAAGACATCACAACCACTCAGTTTAATTATATCTCCGGTTTTGTAACTGACTTTGAGCAAGCGCTGGCAAGTGAAGATTTTACGTCTGCTGAAAATGGCTACAGCAATTACATAGAGGCACTTTCTTTCATCGATTATGCATTGCTCACAGAGATCTCTAGAAATGTAAATGGATTTAGAAAGGATGCTTATCTATACAAAGACAAGGACAGCAAAGGTGGCAAATTGGTAATGGGGCCACCTTGGGAGTTTAATTTCGCTTTTGGCAATACGGATTATTGTGATGGAGGATTGGTTGAAGGTTGGGTTATGGATTTCAATGAAACCTGTGAGAAAAAAGATGAACTTAATCCCTTTTGGTGGAAAAGACTGATGGATGATCCTGGGTTTGCTTTGAGTTTCAAAACCAGATGGCAGACATTAAGAAATGGACCTTTTCAAACATCAAAAATCCTTTTCACTATTGATTCATTGGCGACTGTTCTTGATGCTCCTCAACAACGAAATTTCCAAAAATGGCCTATACTGGATACTTACATTTACCCAAACAATTATGTTGGCACCACCTACCAAGATGAAATTGATTATCTAAAAACGTGGATTACTGAGCGAATGGCCTGGATGGATACCGCCATTGATTTAATGGATATTGTTCTTGAAACCAGTCAAAAGGATCAGCACATATTTAGCATTTATCCAAATCCAGCATCTGATTTTATCAATATCAAAACGCAGAATGAAATAAGCAGCTATCAGATATTTGATCAATCTGGTCGGGTGGTTATTGCATCAAATATGATGAATAATCATACTGCTTTAGTTGATCTTACATTTATCCCAAAAGGTTTGTATTTCCTCACAATCAAATTCGCTGATGGCACCAGCCTCCAAAAACATTTTATTAAAATTTAGGAAGAACCCGATTTAGGAAAAATCATAAAAGACAATTATGAAAACACGCTTTTGAAGCGTGTTTTTTTTATATTTTTACTTCCATATCCAACTCCACCCCGATGGAACAATACGCAGCTATCCTCAATTATGCCATCCCCTTTTTCATGATTCTGCTCATCATTGAGCGTATCGTGGCATACATCAAAGGTGCGAATGTTATTCACAGCATGGATACACTTTCCAGCCTGAGTTCTGGTGTGACCAACGCAATCAAAGATGTACTTGGACTTACCTTCATTATAATATCTTACGGATGGTTGGTAGATCATATTGCTATCATTCATTTTGAATCCACTTGGCAAGTTTACGCATTGGCATTTATCGGACTTGATTTCGCTGGATATTGGAATCATAGGCTCTCACATCAGGTAAATTATTTCTGGAATGTACATATCGTCCACCATAGCAGTGAGGAGTTCAACTTAGCCTGCGCATTGCGTCAATCCATCTCAACGATATTTTCAACACTTACAATTTTTCTGATCCCAACAGCCTTGCTGGGTATACCTCAGGAAGTAATTGGCGTTGTGGCGCCACTTCATCTGTTTGCACAATATTGGTATCACACAAGATTGATTGGCAAAATGGGCTTTTTAGAAAAAATCCTGGTCACTCCTTCTCATCACCGAGTGCATCATGCGATTAATACAGAATATCTGGATAAAAATCTTTCACAAGTTTTTATCATTTGGGATAAAATATTCGGGACCTTTCAGGAAGAATTAGATGCTGTTCCGTGTGTTTACGGAGTAAAAAGACCGCTTAGAACATGGAATCCCATAACAATTAATTTCATTCATCTTTGGCAACTAATCAAAGATGCATGGCGCACAAAGTCATGGAAAGCTAAATTGATTATATGGTTTATGCCTACTGGCTGGAGACCAAAAGATGTTGCTGAAAAAGATCCAATCGAATCCATTGAAGACGTTTATTCTCACCAAAAGTATAACCCCAATTCATCTTCAGGTCTCCATGCTTGGTCATGGATTCAATTTTCCATTGCTATTGGGATGATGCTACATCTTTTCAACAACATTGCGAATTTGTCCTTTGCAGAAGCAGTTTATTATGGATGTTTCATTTATGCCATGATCTTTTCCTACTCTCTTTTAATGGATAGAAGCATTCATGCGTGGTGGATGCAATTATTGGTTTCCATTCTTGGTCTAGTCATTATCTATCAACAGGGTGATTGGTTTTTACTATCCAAGTGGTTGCCACAGGGCAATTGGATCATTGCCGCTTATTGGTTGGTTTCGCCCTGCATTACCGGCTGGTTTGCCTATTTTGAAATTTCTTTAAAGGAAAAACAAGTTTTCCGCACAGCTTAAATAGGCTATAAGTATTTATCTAATCGGCTAAGAATCGCTCAGAAAAAACCATGTAAGTATATTCTTGAATCAGCTAAAACTGATAAAGGTAATATTCTTTTTACATGCTAAATATCTTTTTGATTAGAAACGAGTTAGCTTTGCGCTCTTTTAAAGGACGCATGACAAAAATTAGAAATATCGCCATCATCGCTCACGTCGATCATGGCAAAACAACCTTGGTAGATAAGATCATCTACGCTGCACAAGCAAATGACTCAAAAAGAACACAGGATAACAACGATTTGATCCTGGACTCCAATGATCTGGAAAGAGAACGTGGTATCACCATTCTTTCTAAAAACGTATCTGTACAATACAAAGGCACAAAAATTAATATCATTGATACTCCTGGTCACGCCGATTTCGGTGGTGAAGTGGAGCGCGTGTTGAGCATGGCTGATGGTGTACTTCTTTTGGTAGATGCATTTGAAGGTGCAATGCCACAAACAAGATTTGTGTTGGGCAAGGCACTTGCATTAGGTTTGAAGCCTATTGTAGTGGTGAATAAAGTGGATAAAGAAAACTGTCGTCCGGATGTGGTTCATGAAGAAATCTTTGATTTGATGTTCAATCTTGATGCTACAGAAGATCAATTGGATTTCCCGACATTGTACGGATCATCAAAATACGGATGGATGAGTCACGATTGGAAAGTAAAAACTGACAATCTTGATGCCTTACTAGATACTATTCTTGACGTGATCCCCGCCCCTCCTCAAAATGAAGGTGTACTAAGAATGAAAATTACTTCATTGGATTTCTCTTCGTTTACAGGAAGAATTGCCATCGGAAGAATTCACCAGGGATCGATCAAAGTAGGCCAGAGTTTAGGACTTACTAAAAAAGACGACACCATAAAAAGGGTGAGAATCAAAGAACTTCACGTATTTGAAGGACTTGGTAAAAGAAGTGTGGAGGAAGTACATTGTGGTGATATATGCGCAGTGACAGGGATCGAAAGCTTTGACATTGGTGATACAATTACCGATTTTGATAACCCTGAACCATTAGAAAGAGTGGGTGTAGATGAACCTACTATGAACATGCTCTTCACAATCAACAATTCTCCTTTCTTCGGGAAAGAAGGAAAATTTGTTACCTCAAGACATTTGAGAGATCGATTGATGAAAGAGATAGAGAAGAATCTTGCCTTGAGAGTAGAATCTACTGATAGTGAAGATAAATTTCTTGTGTACGGAAGAGGCGTATTGCATCTATCTGTATTGATAGAAACAATGCGTAGAGAAGGTTATGAACTTCAGGTTGGTCAGCCTCAGGTCATTTATAAAGAAATAGATGGTGTGAAAAATGAGCCGATAGAGCATCTGGTTATCGATGTACCTGAAGAAGTTTCAGGAAAAGCCATCGAGTTAGTAACCAAGAGAAAAGGCGAGCTCTCAGTGATGGAGCCAAAAGGCGATATCCAGCATTTGGAATTCAATATCCCAGCACGTGGATTGATTGGCTTAAGAAATCAAGTTTTGACTGCAACTGCAGGTGAGGCTGTGATGACACATAGATTTAATGGATACGAGCCTTTTAAAGGTGAGATTCCTGAAAGATTGAACGGATCTTTGGTTTCTATGGAAACAGGCCCAGGAACAGCTTACGCTATAGATAAACTTCAGGACAGAGGAATCTTCTTTGTAGCTCCTGGTGATGAGCTTTATGTAGGACAGGTAATCGGTGAGCATTCTCGTGCGAATGACCTTGCTGTGAATGTGCAGAAAGGAAAGCAGCTTACCAATATGAGAAAATCAGGAACGGATGCAAGTATGAAAATTGCACCACCTAAAAAATTCTCTCTGGAAGAAGCTTTGGAGTACATCAACAAAGATGAATATGTGGAGGTAACTCCCCTTTCATTGCGAATGAGAAAGATAACCTTCAAACCTTGATAAGTTTGAGCAACTGAATATCAAAAGGAGACCATTGCGTCTCCTTTTTTTTTGCGGATTTTGTTGTTTGGACTTTGGTAAAGGTACACTGAGCATAGGGTAATGGATACTATTCACCGTGCAGCTCATTTTGAATTTGGAGCAACTCGCGTAGGTCGCTCATTTCTTTTTTGATTCCCAAGTTGATGAAATAACCTACAATCACTGCTCCGACTAGATAAGAGGCATCCATTAAGATCATCATGGTGGTGCTGAAATAAAAGCTAAACTCAGGGGTCAAAATATAGAAACCAATCGTATAGGCTACCAGGATTGTGTACATCACTGGTCCATGAATTCTTTTCCTAAACTGGAAAAAGTTAAGCGAAGCGTTGCTATTTTGTGATACCGAAGTGCTCATATTGATTTGGGAGGAAAAGTATATACTGTATAGTTCTATTAAAATCCTTACGATCAAACCACCCGTCATCAGGAATATACCAACATGACTGAGTGTTTCCTGTAGTGGCGCCACATATTTAAAAAAGGCAATAAGTCCAACTAAGGTGATGGCAAGTGTAGCTATGTTCTTTACGTGCATGCTTACAACATTTTTCATCTTCTTCTTTGATAAGCTTATGATTTCATTCGCGTCTATGGATGCGGATAGCTGACCCTTTTTCGCATCTTGCCAGAGGTTTTTCAGTTCATTTAATTCGTTAGTCATTTTCCAAATTTTTTTTAAGGTTCTTTTTTATCCTGTGAATTTTTACCCGCAAGTTGCCTTCATTGATTCCGATGACACTTGCTATATCTTCGTAATCCAATTCATCCAAGACCATCATGATCACAAGCCGATCTATTTCATTTAGCTGTCCGATCGCACGAAAGAGAGATTTGTGTTGATCCTCGATCACGTCACTTTGGCTCTCGGGTTCTGCTAGTTGCTCCTCCACCTGATCTATACGAATTTGGCTAGTTGCCTTTTTGTTCCGAATGTATTTGAGACATGTGTTGACCGTAATTCTGTAGATCCAGGTTTTGTAACTAGAGGTATTCTTAAAAGAATCCAATGCACTCCAAGTGTTGATAAACACTTCCTGTACCAAATCCACTGCAGAATCCTCGTCACCCTTCATGAATCCCAGACACATCTGTCTCACCATATCCTGATAGTCTCTAAAGAGGGATTCGAAAATCGTTTGATTATTGGACATTGGTCGTCAGGTATTTATTGATTTCCTTAGAGAGCGCCACCGGCTGATCAAACATCACAAAGTGCTTACTATCTTCTAAAAGGACAATTTTTTTGTTTTTCAAATTAGCATATTGTAGCTCATAGTTGGCTCTTACCATTTCCTTTTCAGGGAAAGTAGCTCCTAAAATAAGCGTCTCCACCTTAATGTCAGCAAGATCAGGTCTTAGATCTAGTTTGAGCAGATCAGTATATCCGTAAACATACGTTTCCCTATCCGCTTGCATCATCCATTCAACCAGCAGATCAACTTTAGTGGAATCATAGGTCATATTTTGCGACATTCCTGTTGCCATCTGCAAAAAGGCATTATCAAGCATATTCAGCATCTGATTGTTGTAGGGGCTCTCATACTGCAAGCTAGCGGCAGGCACTCCCGGCATCATCAATTCACGCATACAAGGGATTGATTCCACTAAGATCAGCCCTGTAACTTTGGAGCCCAATTCTTTTGCTAAATCAATAGCGAGATTACCACCCATACTGTGACCGATGATGGTCAAGTGTTTTAGTTTATTTTCCTTCACATAGTTCACGAGTTGTTCACTGACAGGCTGATACCATGGAGTACCAATAGGTGCTATTCCACTGAAACCTGCATAGGAAACTTTGTGAATCTCATACTTACCTTCCAGATTGAGAATTATCTCATCCCAAACTGATCCCGGAGAGGTAAAGCCTGGCAAAAAAAGGACATGCTGCCCTTTTCCATCCTTTTGAACTGAGATGGCTGGCTGGCTTTGAGCTAAAAAGCTGAAGCAAAAAATACTTAGGAAGTATGTTAATTTTTTCATAATCTATAAGTTTTAAATTTCCCCTTTGATCCATAAAGTGGAGCATTGTTACAGATGAATGAAAAAAATATTTTTTGGAAATAAATGAGCGAACTCTAATTGTAAGAATCAGTTTTCAGTAAACAGTTAATAATTATCAGTTAACCTAAAACACTTTAACACTTTAACACATTATCACTTCAATTCCTAAACCACTTCCGCTGTGGTGATTATCTTTGCATTCAATATTACTTAATTACCCTTTTTGGTAATTATTTAAATCAAATACCATGGCAACAGCATCTACATCACCAAGAGTATTAAATAAAGCGAAGCTTAAAACTGAGATCAGCTTTGCCATTGTTCATTTACTTCCGTTAGCGGCTTTATTCACTGGAGCTACGTGGTTTGACTGGACGATGTGCGCATTCCTTTATTTCTTCCGGATGTTTTGGGTCACAGGTGGCTATCACAGATATTTTGCCCACAGGTCATACAAGACTTCTCGCTGGTTTCAATTTGTAATTGCATTTATGGCTCAGACATCTGCTCAAAAGGGTGCATTGTGGTGGGCTGGGCATCACAGGGTTCATCACAGAACAAGTGATACTTATGATGATCCACATTCAATGTTACATTATGGTTTTTGGTATTCCCATGTTGGTTGGATCATTGGGCCTGATTACAAAGAAACTGACTATAAAATCATTGGTGATTATTCTAAATATCCAGAGTTGGTTTGGCTCAATAAGAACTATTTAGTGCCTCCTTTTATATTGGCATTGGTTGTTATGGCTCTAGGTGGCATTGTCAATGGTGGGAGCATCATGATGATGTTTACGTCGGCAGGTTTTTCAGCACTTTTTATAGGGTTTTTCCTTAGCACAGTGATTCTCTATCATGGCACTTTCAGCATCAACTCTATTATGCATAAGTTCGGAAAGCAGCGATACGAATCCAATGATGAGTCTAAAAACAATTTGATTCTTGCGCTAATTACGCTAGGAGAAGGATGGCACAACAATCATCATTATTATGAAGTGGCTGCACGTCAAGGTTTCTTTTGGTGGGAAATTGACATCACCTTCTACATTCTCAAGTTCTTTTCCTTTTTCGGTCTAATCTGGGATCTTAACAGCGTACCTGATCACATCAAATACTCCAAGAATAAAGCAGAAGCCAGAGAAATGGCGAAGAAAGCGGTTTAGATTTTGGAAAAGGATATTGAGTACTGGGAATTTGATAATGGATAATGGATAATGGATAATGGATAATGGATAATGGATAATGGATAAT
>CAYGUA010000043.1:0-31438 GCA_964353015.1 uncultured Marinoscillum sp.
CACCCTTTGGAACACTCAATTTCATGAGCTACATTCACCATTCAAGGCACACACATGGTGTGATAAAATCATGCGCGGGCGGTGCTAGACGATAGGGAGGCGGTTTTGGATTGCCCGCCAATTCTGCGAATTGGCCTATTGAGAAGAAAAAAATCATAGACCATTTCGCAGATTTGGCTATTTAGAATCAGAAGCATTAACTTTCCAAAAAGCGCACAATTTATACACAGGCGTTAAGTGTAATTGACTGCAACCATGAAGTATGTATTTGTGTCATTACTTCATTATCATAGATTTATGAAAAACATATTGCTCCTTTTTGTTGTCTTGCAACTAGTATTGACCTCATGTACCAATGAAGAAGTGAACTACGAAGGAATATCTTCTAATCTACTATTGGATATTAGAGAGACTTACCCGAACAGAGAAATCTCCGAGCCTACCTTAACATTCTTTGTAGAGACTGAGGAACAATATCCTTGCTACAATTATCAAATAATTGCACAAACCAGTTTGAAAAATGGACTTCTGAATATAGATATTTTGGGCACTGACATAGGAGACCTTTGTTTGACAGCTTTCGGACCTGCGATCTTAACTTTTGAACTTGATGAATCTGTCGATATGATAACCATTGCAAATAATGGAAAAAAAGACACCTATTTGATTTCTATTATCGAGTCATCTGTTAAGATCAATTCCAGTAGATCAACCTTTTCATCATTTGAATATAACACCTACTTCAGATTCCCTGAAAACTCTTTTGCGTACCTCTGTGGAACACTGGTTGAAGATTCAAATGTTTGTGATGAATTTGAGCAATTTCTAAAGAATAACTTGACTCTGGAAGAATTTGAGTTTCCCTTAAATGGTAAAGTCCCTTATCCTCATAGTTCAGATGGATATTGGTCTAATGCTCCAGCCAAGTACTTTAAATATCAAGATTCGAACGATCTAACAAAAGCTGGCGAACTCTTAAATGATTTCTATACAACTGAACTTTCTAACAAAGAAGGTCTAGGACTCAGTATTGTAGGATGGAACAATGTGTATTTCAGAAACGATCAACAATTCAACTAAAATACACTTAACAATCGCTATCGGTTATATGCCAAAGTGCTTTCTGGCTTGTTTCAGTTCAAACATCACCGTGAATCTCATATAATTACAGTCTATAAAAAAAGTACAATTTTGCATAAACTCCTCAGGTAGAAGAGATTACGTGAATCTAAGGACATCATTAGATGATTCACTTGCGTCAGGTATACCTCCTACCTTTTGTTTCTTGAAGAGATTGGAAAGTACCTAATAACAAGCTGAGTGCTTGATCAAGTATCAATTATGAGAAAAATGAGGATTGGGAAGGATCTAATCATAATATGAAGAAGTATTCAACATATTTGCACTTTTGGGAAATTTTAGCCCAGCTTACAAAGGCAAACAGTATAAAAAAATGCAAGAATTACTTTTTGAATTTATCTCGAAATACATTTCCCTGACCAATGAAGAAAAGGATGCAATTATCTCCCTGGACATTTTTCGATCGGAAAAAAAAGGAACCATTTTATTGAAAGAAGGACAACTCTCACAAGATGGTTATTTCGTCTTAAAGGGATGCATCCGACAATATTATATCATAGATGGGGAAGAAAAGACAACTGCCTTTTATACCGAAATGGAAGGACTGACTCCCCATTGTGTTACCAATAAGAAACCGTCCGAATACTACATAACTTGTGTTGAAGATACTGTACTTACAGTTGCAAACCCAGATATGGAAATTGCGATTTTTGAGAAATTTCCAAAGTTTGAAACGCTTTGTAGAATATTATCAGAAGAGCTTTTGGCCAAACAACAAATTGATTTTGACGCGTTTAAAACCTCCTCGCCAGAAAAAAGGTATCTCAATTTGCTTCATAAAAGACCAGACCTCATCCAGCGTATTCCTCAACACCAGTTGGCAAGCTATTTAGGTATTCAACCACAGTCATTAAGCCGATTAAGAGCGCGCATCCTTGAAAAAAACAAAGACTAAGATGCCCTTCTTAACTTAAGTGAACGAATTTTCGCTTAAGCCACATCTAGCTTTGTTTCTCAGTCCATTAAAATTTGAGATATGCAAAGAAAGATTTTAGCTCTTGGTATAGTTCTGGTATTTACAGCCAGTTCACAACTTCTAGCTCAGTACGCCAAAGAAGACAGCACTTACAAAAAATGTTTTGTTGGCAGTACATTTTTTATGTTAGGCAATTTCCTTCCGGAAAATAGACCAGATTTTGTGCAGTTCAATTTAGGTTACCGCGTGTCGGCCAACGATGTTGTTTCTATTGAGCTAAAGACCTGGAAATATGCCTGGTCGCTTGGTATTCCTTTTGGAAAATCTTTTGAAGCTCCGGAAGAAAAATTTCCGGGTTACATTCGAGAATATGGCTTTGCGCTGGCCTATCAGCATTTTTGGTGGAAAGGATTATATATGGGTATCCATGTAATGAATGCGTGGCAAACATTCGTGGATGAAGACGGCAAAAAAATTGACAATGGCTTTCAGATTTTTAATACCTACCGATTAGGCTATCATTTTAAGCTCTTTGATGACCGGTTTTTTATTGAACCATCCATTAACATTACACATCGTCCTTATCATACAACCATGCCCGACTCGTTTAAGCAATTGGATGACAAGTGGCCTAACTACTTTATTGGTGAGCCCGGTCTACATTTTGGATTTAATTTTTAAGGCTTTTTGAAATATCCAATCATCAATCAGGCAGATAAATCCCCCATGATGTGGCGAATGTTCTGCTCGATTTTCTCAGAAAGCTCATCAGTAGGTAGATCGTTGATATCCGAACCAAAAGGATCCTCTATTTCTTCAGCCAGCAATTCTATACTCATCAGGACATAAAGGAGCAGAATAGCAATGATAATGGTCCAATAACCGTAGTTTGTAAGGAAGGCAAATGGCAATGTGACAAGGTATATCAAGATGAATTTCTTCATAAAAATATTGTAGGAAAACGGTATAGGTGTATTCTTGATACGCTCGCAAATGCCCGTTATTTCAGTAAGTGAGGCCAGCTCTTTATCCAAAACACGGTATTGTTCTGCATCTATCGTTCCTTCCTTTTTGAGTTGATTGGTTATTTCAAATAGCTTCTTTGCGATGGCATTTGGGATATGTGGTATGTGATCCAAACCAAGGTTTCTTCTCAATGCTAAAACTTCATCTTCGGCCACTCCTTCTCTGAGATGCTCCTTCAAGGTTTTCGGATAAGCCGCGATACATTCAGCAATCAACTTCCTTTTTGGGTGATCCATGGGCACCATCACAGCGAATTTGATAGCCATGTTTCGGCTATTGTTCACCAACGCTCCCCATGTTTTTCGACCTTCCCACCAGCGATCATATGCGCCATTGCTTCGGAAAACAAGAAAGAAACCAAGTACAATACCCATGATACTATGCACTGCCGTGGTGCCGGCATATTGAATATCAAAATAATGAAAAATAAAGGCCAAAAATGTGTTGTAAATCGCCACATAGAGCATCGCAGATGACAATTTCGCAAAAATGGCTCTGCTGTATTTTAGAGTAAAAAGCAGGAGCCAGCTTTTAGTATCGTAATTAACCATAACTGTAAAAATACTCCCTTAGGAAGCAATACTGCAAAAATGGTCTATTTGTAGCAGTTAAAGCCAGATCGAGCGATGGTCTGGTATTTTAATTTCTTCAAAAAAACCAACTCAAAAACCTCCTGGTGGCAACTGCGGATAAGGTATAATGGCTTCAATCAATAACATGACACCACTTTTTGTAAACAATGTGAGCGTAATTAAAATAGCACTGAGAATGAGTGCCACGCCTACATTATCGTTCCTGATTTCTTCAAATTCATCAATTGGCGTGATCTTCGAATACAAATAAGTACTGATCAAACCGATCAAAACAGCTGCCACATAAGCAATAGCGATGTAAATAAATCCTGTCCCCATAAACTTGAATACAAGCACAAAAGTATCCGGCTCATTATTGAGCAATCGAAAGGAAGAAATCAGCGGTTGAATGACACCACTCACCATCAGCCCAACTGATATGATAATGGACGCAGTGAAGATGCTATAAGCCAAATTGAACTGCCTGATCCCATAATATCTGGCGCCAACAAACTGCACCAGCTTATAGGTCAATGCCAAAATGAATATGCCAATGGTGATAGCAGAAAAAATTTCGATTAGGGCGAGTAAGGCGATGTTATAGTTCATTGACCAATGCGATTTTCCAGTAATTAATGTTGTTCATGTCAGGTGGCAGCATTCCGGCGGTCCAGCCTGTGGCTGTGGTTTCCCAAAAATAAAATTTATCTCTCTTGTGCATAATAAACTGACCAGCTGATGGAATATCCAAAGCCAGCATGGCGTGTCCATATTCGTTGCTCACTACTATCATCGGCCGGAATCCCAAATCTTCTAATAGCGCATAAAGTAAAACCGCACGTGTATCACAATCGCCATACAACGTATGTAAAAATTCATAAGGAGATAGAATACCGAAAGCCATATTACCTACACAAGGATGTTTGCTTTTTTTCACACTATCACAATCATTGCCCATTACATAACTATATGGAATGTCCTGCACAAAAGACACCACCAAAGACGCAAATTCAGTTCTATCAAATTTCTCATTGACCGAAATGCGTTGAAGCGAATCAGCGATAAATCTGATGTAAGGCTTATTTTGATTTACGAGATGCTGGTATACCGAACCCCAATAATTATTGTAATCAAGTCCTGCACTGGCTATCTCATTTCGTTCCACGCCGCGCTGCTGACTAATTGATTCAAACGAATGGTAATTGGCGCAAAATTGCTTGTTGGTTTGCAGGAGTTGCCAGTTTCTGAAATGATCACGATCGAGGGAAGTGTTATCGGTAGAGCTATATTCTCTACATGGAGTCGTATTATAATGAACTTGCCTGAGGAGATTGATCAGGCCGGAAAGAACCAGGTAAACAATGAATATATATCCGATATTTCTTAAAAAAGACTTCATATCCGTCAGAAAGATAATGACGATTAGCCTTTAAATACTTAAGTCATTTTAAAGAAATATCAATTGACTGTTGATCCATTCTAAAATCAAATGCCGCCTCTTCAAAATCCGGCGGTCCAAACATGCCCATGCTGTCATTAGAAAATCCATATGGTTCGGTCGGGATACCAAAGAAATTTTTATTGATCCTGGAATCTTGATTTAAATCCTGATATATCGCCACCGCATATTGACCAAAAGGCAAGGTTATGTTGCATATCTGCGAATCTTCCTTAGTCACTAAAATAGCAGCAGACTTGAAAAAATGTTTACCCAAAAACTTCGTTTCGGTAGTATAAACAGCCACCATCATCGTGCCTTTTGCCTCCTTGATATTATTTATATTGATGTTCAGATTTGACATCTCCTGACTGTGTGTAGGGTAAAAAATCGACAGATTAAGAAGTGAAAAGAATCCAATCCGGATTAAAAATTTCTTGAAAGAAAGAATCGAACACATACCTTCAATTTTTTTTATAAATCTAACTACTCAAACAGCAAAGCTATTGTTTTATCCATCAGACATTTTTATCAAAATCAAGTTTTTCAAACTCATAATTTCATCGCTCAACTGTCAGCAGGAAGTCATCGGATGATGTTTCGTATGAATTGTCGTAACACTCTGTCATCGTATGAGTTTAAAGTAAGAATGCGATTAAACATTAAACCAATAGCAATCTAATGCGACAAACTATTTCCATTCTATTTCTAAGCCTGAGCCTCACACAATGTGGCATGGCCGGGGAGAAAAACAGCAATCAATCAGAACAAACAGCTAAGCCCACTCCAACTGAACTTCAGGAACTTGAGACCGCCTACTTTGCCAGTGGATGTTTTTGGTGTGTAGAAGCCGTCTACGAAAGTGTAAAAGGAGTGAAAGAAGCCGTATCAGGCTATAGCGGTGGCAAAGAGAAAAATCCTACTTACAGACAAGTTAGTGCGGGGCAAACTGGCCATGCGGAGGCAGTTTTGGTTTATTATGATCCGAAAATAGTAAGTTTCAAAACGCTGGTAAAAGTGTATTACGGCTCACAAAACCCGACGACTGTCAATGGGCAGGCACCTGATTTTGGATTGCAATACAGATCGATCATTTTCTACCAAAATGATGAAGAGAAAATGATTGCAGAGGCATATAAAGATTCTCTTGACAACTCCGGTCAATACGATCAACCAATAGCCACGGAAATTATAGCCTTCGAAAAATTCTGGGAAGCGGAAGAATATCATCAGGATTATGAGAAGCGGAATCCTTATCAGCCTTATGTAAGGAGCGTCTCCATTCCAAGACTCAAAAAATTTCAAGCCAAATTTCCCGAGTTGTTGAAGGAAGAGGATTAGTATTAATTCCCAAAATCACATAAAAACATTAGTCAGATATTGATTGCGTACATCACGATAGATGTAAAAATCAGAATCAATACTGGCTATTTCTATGAAGCCCGTTTTTTCTGAGGAGACAATCAAAGTCGCATCAGCCAGATCCATTGGCACATCATTAAATTTCTCTGTCAGTTCTATCAATCGTGAAAAATCTGAAAGATTCAGATCGACGATCTGAAGCCCTCCTCTCTGGATCCAGGTAAGAAAATTTTGTTGCACGGTGGTATTAAAATCCAACATGTGGCTTACTTCAGTGACAACTGGCCAGGTAGTCCAGAGTTTGCCTTTGAAGTCTTTCAGGAACGCGACAGCTTTGAGATGGTATTTATCGCTCCTATCAAAAAGAGCAATTAATGGTCCTGCATCAATGAGAATGCTTCTCACCTATCTTCTGTTTTAATTTGGATTTATAGGAAGTAGATCCGTCAGTATTGCCACTGGCACCACTACCAAATAGATCACTGCCCAGCTCATAGGCAGATTGTGCACTTTCTTCCTTTTTGAAATACATGGCCAGTGCTTCTTTCACAATGGTGGATTTGGGGAGATTATTTTGCTGACTATAGCTATTCAGCTTTTTTTCCATATCCTTATTTATCCTAACATTCAGCATGACAAATCAATTTGTAATACAAATGTAATACAGTAATTGGAATTTTCAAATACTGCCTGGAAATCCATCATTCTGCCCGTTTGAATTTCTGAAGTTCTGTGGATGGAGCAATCACTGTTCGATTATTCCAAACCTCCGGAGAATAGGCGTATTCCTTTTTAAATTTTGCAAGCTTTGGTTGTATCACATTGTCAAATTCATCGGAGGCTAGCGCCTCACGATTGAGAATTAAAAGCTCCAGGTTTAGACTCATGTCAAAGCTGACATCAACAGACATTTTGATTTCATTTAGTTCTTTATCTATGAAAAATCTCTTTTCCTTCTTCATCACTGAAAAGTCGCGATTGATAGATGCCTTTTCTCTTTTTTCGGCATAAACGTATTTCACAAAATATCCAGCTTCACCTTTCTCAAAAATCACACGTGCTTTCTTAAAATCGAGCGAATGACCAATGCCCAGTATTTGGATAGTTTCATCCTGTTTGCCTTTTGCAAAAGCATAATCCAACTGAAGAATGGCAAAATTTGCCGTGGAGATGTACATTTTTCCTTCAAATAAACCGCCCTTTTCAGGAGTGAAAGTAATTGGATATACGAGCTCATCATTAAAAATGGTGATCTCCTCTAATTTGTAATTATACTTCCCTGATTTATTGATGAACTCCCAATTGTCACTCTCAATATCCGCCCAGCTTTTTATCACACGATTGATACTTTCTTTCAAGTGATCTGTGGAAACAATATAGTTTAGAGAGTCTTTTTTCTGCTCTATTTGAATAGAATCAGGTTCCATCTCCTCCTCATCATCCATTTTACCCGCGAAAATCCCACTGCGAAATTTGAAGTAAATATCAGGATTAGACTGGCTGCTTTCAATATCTGCCAAAAAAGCTCCAAGCTTATGCTCCACCTCCTGCTGCAATTTCTCCAACGATCCTTCTTCCAAGGATACCGCTTCGATTACTTCAAGCTTCTTGTCGCCATCAACATTATACATATCCACGATTGCATCGTGATATTCTACAAACTGCTCTGGCATGAGGTCAAAAATTTCCTCGAAAGTTTTCCTATCCAGACCCACAAAATCAGATGACTTCAATACAAACTCGTTTTCTTTCGGCCAGAGTGTTTTCTCATATTTATGATAAAAAATGCGTTGTTTCAGATCCACTTGAGGATAATTTTCTTCGAAATTTTCCTTCACACGTTCGAGGATATCTTTAGCGGTCAATTCCTTGGAATAAATGGCAACTGCATTGAGATTGAGAATAGCCGGCTTTAAATAAACTTCTGTTAATCCTGCGAGCTCAGCTACAGTTACTCTGAGTGTTTCGTAACCCACATAGCTGAAAACTATCACCTGATCTGCTTCCAGACCGACTACATCCAGCACGAAATGCCCATCAACATTGGCAACAGTACCGTGATATTTTCCATCAATGGCAATATTGGTAAAAGGCAATGGCTCGTTAGTTTTTGCATCTCGCACAGTACCGGTTGCAGGTTTATCAACAGCAAAAAGTCTGATTGAGGCAATTAAGAATAAAAATAAGACTGTGGATTTCATCAAGTAGGTGCGGTTCAAAAACAACATTACCCTAGTATACTGAGTAAAGCCTTTAGGGTTGGAGGAAAAATTCATAAAAATCAATACATGCCAATTAATACGTTTTCAAATACGAAAAAATGAGGTTATTTTCTTTCCTCTTCATGCTGAAATCAGCAAAAATGTGATTCAATTTTAATCGCTTAGTTTTTCTATTTTTTTCTAAAAAGGGCACAAAAGTGATTTTGGATTTGGACATTGATTCATAATTATACGAATTACATTCAGAACAGAATCACATTTAAATAGCCAACACTATTTTGGCTATTAATTATTACCGCACCTCTATTTTTCGACCTGTTGCCAAAGTATTCAGATCTAACCTGAGATAATAATAGTCCTTGTCATTGAATTCGAAATCACGATCTTTATCCATATCTCGTTGCATTTTGATCAAGGCAAATCCTTGTTTTTCATATAGCTTGATTGATACTGCATTTTCATTTGGAGGTGATATTGGCTGTAATTGATTTCCATATTTATCGGAAGCATAAAGCACAGATGGATCAGTTGTCTCTATTCGCCCATTGTCATCAAAATCAACCGCTTTAACGAAGTAAAAAATCCACTTTCCCGTCATACGTTTTTCCTTTTTTGCAGACCGATCATAATAAAGAGAATGCTGGTAGCCTGAAAAGCCTTTTATAAATGTATCGTCCTCAAACAGTCTTTTTGTGCTGTCCGTGATGAAGTTGTAAAAGATAATATTCGCATAAAAATCATTGCCCAGGGCAAGCTTGCTGGAGGATAACAAATCTTCGTTATACCTGACAGGTATCATGATAGTTGAAGAGCTGTCAGCCATAATTGGTTCCTCTAAAAACCTGGGCAATTTGTCAGTTCTCTGAGCCATCAATGTGCCGACGCAAAAAATGCAAATCAATAAGACAATCCAATTTTTCATATCAATAACTTTTAACTATTTCGCTTCTTTCAACTTTTCGATGCGCTTGACTTCCTTAAGTAAAAGAGGAAATGCAGGTTGGGTCATGCTGTGGCCGTATCCATCCAATTCCAGAAGTCGTGTTTGTTGATGTCCCGCCACAATCATCATGCGCATGAGATAGGCATTTTCCTCATAGCGCCCCAATAGCTCCAATTCCCTATCACCGGTAATTAGCATCAATGGAGGTGCATCAGCGCGAACGTGATACAATGGTGCCAGACTATCTACAATAGGTTGTGTGCCCGGTATTCCCATTTCTTCCCTAACAGTAAAATGCGTGATGGTATGACCACTAAAGGGAATTAATCCGGCAATGTCATTTGCTTCAATTTCAAAATTTGCCAGCCACGATCGATCCATACCAATCATGCTGGCCAGATATCCGCCGGCAGAATGCCCCGACACAAAAATCAATGACGGATCTCCTCCATAACTAGTGATGTTTTTAAAAACCCAAGCCACAGCGGCAGCCGCATCTTCAATGTATACAGGTGCTTTTACTTTTGGGTAGAGTCGGTAATTGACAGCAATCACACAGACGCCCTGATCTTTGAGTTCCTCAGGTAAATACTTTTCCCCACCAGTCAATCCTCCTCCATGAAACCACACTATTGTCGAAAAATTTTCAAGCTTAGTTGGGAAATAAATATCCAGAACACAGCGCTCTGCCATATATGTATCTTTCTCAGCAACTGAAGCTGGATAATATTGAATGTTCTTTTCAGTTTTGTAAGTTGTTTTTTGTGCCGATGCGCTGATCAGGATCAAAAGGAAAAGCAACCCAGCTAATGATTTTCGCATAAGGTGTGGATTTAGGTTGATGTCAAAAACTATTGAGATAAAATTACAAAGGCACAAATTGGCAAAACCTGAAAAAACAATTTTTCATTTAACGAAGATTTTAGCAAAATGACATGTTCCAAAGTTGAAATAGTATATTGTGATGCTTATTCTGCATTTTGTGTTAATGAATGATGATCGGCTTATCGAGTTTTGTCGAACCATGCTAATGAGCTCATGAAAGAAGAAATCAAAAAAATAGCGTCGATCCACGAAATGCATCAAATACTCGGATTCCCCAAGCCGACACATCCATTGATCTCATTATTGGATGCATCAAAGTTGGTAGTTCCCCAAAATGCATTAGGATCTAAATCTGTTTCCAACCTCTACATGATTTCGATAAAGGACAAAAGTTGTGGGGTAGAGTACGGACGAAACACCTTTGATTTTGACGAAGGAGTCATGGTCTTTTCCGCACCCGGTCAAGTGTATACTGTGACAAAGGAAATTCAGGAAGGAGATATCAAAGGATGGATGCTCTATTTTCATCCGGATCTGATCCGAAATACTCATCTAAATGAAATCATAGATGAATATTCATTTTTCAATTACGATGTTTATGAAGCACTTCATCTTTCAGAAAATGAAGAACAAATAGTGAATGATTGCATTGTAAACATCAAAAATGAATACGAACAGCGTATCGATAATCACAGTCAGCGTGTAATTATCTCCAATCTGGAGCTTTTATTGAATTACTCGTTGCGCTTTTACGAACGTCAGTTCAATACGCGCACCAATCAAAGTAAGGATATCGTTTCTCAATTTGAAAAGCAGCTAAAGAACTACTACAAGGAGCGCAGGGCTATCGAATTTGGCACACCTTCTATCCAAATCTTTGCGGAAGCAGCCCATCTTTCACAGCATTATTTCAGTGACTTGATCAAGAAGGAAACCGGACGCACACCAAAAGATCACATCAATGAATATGTAATCGAGCGAGCCAAAAATATGCTGATAGGATCAGAATTGTCTATCAGTGAAATCGCCTATGATCTGGGATTCAACTACCCGCATTATTTCACTAGATTGTTCAAATCCAAAACAGGTCAAACTCCTGCGGAATATAGAAATGTGAACTAGAAGTTCTGCATTATGTGTTAGACCGTCAGCAGTTCGTGTGCCCAAAGTCAATGTTTACCAAAGAACTTTGGATCACGAAAAAAATTAAAACAAAACAATATGACAAACCAAATCAAAACCCTTCATCTGGAAGATCTAATAAAAAATCACTCACAAGACATGACTGGAAAAATTGTGGCCATCACGGGAACCACGAGCGGAACAGGTTTTGTGTGCGCAAGAGAAATCGCTAAGAAAGGTGCTACGGTTCTCCTTTTAAACAGAAAAAGCGCCCGAGCAGAACAAGCAAACAAACAACTGTTGGAGGCTGTGCCAAATGGCAAGTTTGATTCCATAGACTGTGATCTGCAAAGCTTTGTAAGCGTAAACAAAGCCGTAGAAACGATAAAATCTAAATATTCGGTGATTGACGTCCTGGTAAATAATGCCGGAGTTATGGCTTTGAAAGATGATGCAACTGTAGATGGATATGACGTACAAATACAAACGAATGTGATTTCTCACTTCCTGCTCACCAAAGATCTCTTCCCACTCCTTGTGAAAAGCAAAGAAGCAAGAATTGTAAATCATTCATCAATGGCAAGATTGGGTGGGCCATTAGAAAAGAAATATTTTGAGAAAAACGGAGGAAATCTTGGTGGAGATGGCACAGAACAAGAAAACCTCAGCTTCCAGGGTCCAAGATGGGCAAGATATCATCAGACCAAACTTGCCAATGCTGTTTTCACTTATGGTTTAAAAAACAAACTGAAGGAAGCTGGTATTACTAACGTAATTCCATTGCTTGCTCACCCGGGACTAGCGGCAACTAACCTTCAGGTTACAACCGTTTCTGACGGAGGTATGGATGGCACTTCTGATTTTATGAATCAGGCTCAGTCGGCAGAAGATGGAGCTACAGGTATTATTCGCTGCGCCATGGACAAGGAGGCCAAACCTGGTCATTTTTATGGCCCTGCAGCTGGCTGGAAAGGATTTCCTGATCTATTGCCTCCCGAAGATCTGCTACTCGATCCATCCAACATCGAAATCAATTGGGAAGGTTGTGAAAAAGCAGTTGGACCCTTCAAATTCTAAATGGATTCCGAAGGCTGTTATTTTATAACTATGCAAAAATCAAAAAGTCTGAAGCTAAACCTTCAGACTTTTTCAATTAAACGTGATCCAGTTCGGGTTTGCAACGAGCACTCTCATATCCAGCTATTTTTGTAAGCCTCGATTTCCTAACTTTAACCGTAAGTTTTCCTGAGATGTCATTATCCAAAAAAGGATTTTCTTATCTAAAAACAAGGATTAACGATACAGATATGTCATCAAAAAAGAAAAACCGACCAAAAGAAAAAGCAGGACTTCACGCGAGAAACAAGCACCGCGAGCGCTATGATTTTGAAGCCCTGACCAATAGCTGCCCTGAGCTGAGCCCATTTGTGATTCGCAATAAATTCGATGATTTGTCTATTGATTTTTCAAATCCGGAAGCTGTGCTCATGCTCAACAAATCCCTACTGAAGCACCATTATGGAATCGATTATTGGAGAATTCCCAAGGGATATTTATGTCCGCCGATTCCGGGCAGGGCTGACTACATTCATCATATCGCAGATTTGCTTGGCAGCTCCAATCATGGAAAGATTCCGAATGGTGAAAAAATAAGATGTCTTGATGTTGGGGCAGGTGCCAATTGCATCTATCCGATCATTGGGCATATCTCATATGGATGGTCATTTGTGGGATCTGATGTAGTGCCGGCAGCAATCAAATCCGCATCTGAAATCGTACAAAATAATCCTTCTCTTTCAGAAAATATAAGCCTGCGGTTACAGTCGAATAGGAATGATATTTTCAAAGGAATTATCAATGATGAGTTTTTTGATCTCACCATTTGCAACCCGCCATTTCATGGCTCAGCAAAAGAAGCTGCAGCCGCATCAATTCGAAAACTTAGTAACCTAAGTGGCCAACCTGCTACCAAGGTGGAGTTAAATTTTGGAGGGCAACACAACGAATTGTGGTGTGCCGGAGGTGAAGAAGCTTTCGTGCAAAGAATGATTGCCCAAAGCAAGATTTTCGCTGATTCCTGCTTCTGGTTTTCAACCTTAGTTTCAAAGCAGGAAAACCTCAAAAGCATTTATGCGAAACTCGAAAAAGAGGAAGCATTTGACGTAAAAACAATACGAATGGCTCAGGGAAATAAAGTCAGTCGCATTGTCGCCTGGACCTTTCTTAATGCTGATCAGCAACAAGAATGGATCAAATCAAGATGGTAAGTTTCGGTTGATTAAGTTCTGTCATCCCAGTTCCAATAAGGAAACAAAAAAAGCCAACGGTTCACACCATCGGCTCTTTTTTTGAAAAATCTTACTCGGTTAAAACTGCACAGTTGGTGCTTTTTCAGCGCCTTGATCTGATGAAAATTGAGGTTTTTCTTCAAATCCAAATGTCTTTGCAAATAGTATTTGAGGAAAAGAACTGATGTAAATGTTAAAGTTCTTTGCGGCTTCATTAAATCGAGTTCTTGAAACTTGAATACGATTCTCTGTCCCTTCCAATTGTGCCTGAAGCTCCAAAAAGTTTTGGTTAGATTTCAATTCAGGATATTTCTCTACGGTCACCAACAATCTGGAAAGTGAAGAACTTACCTGACCTTGAGCAGCCTGAAATTGTTGTAATTTATCAGCTGTAATATTTCCTGCATCTACAGTTACGCTTGTGGCTTTTGCTCTTGCCTCGGTAACACCAATTAAAACCTCTTTTTCCTGCTCTGCAAATCCTTTCACCGTATTAACAAGATTTGGAATTAAATCAAATCTCCTTTGATATTGAGTTTCCACATTGGCCCATTCAGTTTTCACTTCTTGTTCCAGTCTAACCATTCCATTATAGCGACCTGTTACTGAACTATAAATCCAAAAAATAGCGATTGCGACTATTATTAGTATTATCCATTTTTTATTCATTGCGATTCAATTTAAATTTTGCTTTGAGTTGACTAAGTTACAAGGATAAGAGAACAAACGTGATTGTGAAAATTCGGATACTTCTACCACTAATATTTTTTTTAAGCTTTACGACACTCGCGCAGGATGTTGCCCTTCCCAAATTAACGAAGCGGGTCACCGATCTGACAGGCACACTTTCTTCTGCCGAGCAAAATAGTCTGGAGCAAAAGCTTATAAACTATGAATCAGAGAAAGGGAGCCAGCTTGTTGTCGTTTTGATCCCAACAACTGGAGATGAAACCATCGAACAATATTCTATTCGACTGGCTGAAGATTGGAAAATAGGACGAGGCGGTGTGGATGACGGGATCATCATGCTTTTCGCCATGACAGATCGCAAAATGCGGATCGAAGTAGGTTATGCATTGGAAGGAGCATTGACAGATGCCTTATCTAAGCGCATTATCACCAACATTATCACACCAGAGTTTCGATCCGGGCATTTTTACAAAGGCATTGAAAGTGGAGTGGATGTAGTGATCAGCGCAGTGAGTGGCGAAGAATTACCACCTGTAGTGAAGACAGGAAACAGCAGAAGCGTTTCCCGATCTTCCAAAAGTCTGGTGATGCCCTTGCTAATCATCGGGTTTATTTTTGCAGGATTTGTTAAATCCATACTCACTAAAAAACTCGGAAAAGGAAAAGCAACGGGAATAAGTGCCGTGATCGTTTTTGTACTGGGCTGGTTTTTCATCGGGCTTGTGGCAGCAATATTTATCTCAGCGATAGTGGCAATATTTATAAGCGTGCCATCCAATGGAGGACGCGGCGGTGGAGGCGGAATGTACTGGGGCGGTGGATTTGGATCTGGTGGAGGATACTCCGGCGGAGGTGGTGGATTTGGTGGATTTTCCGGCGGTGGCGGAGGATTTGGCGGTGGTGGAGCTTCTGGTGGTTGGTAATTAAATTAGAAAAATGGCTAAGAAATATACATTTACAGAAGCAGAAAAGCAGGCGGTGGAGCAAGCTGTTAAAGACCTTGAGACAGTGTCTTGCGGGGAAATCGTTCCTTATTTTGTGGGGTCCAGCGACGATTACGCTGAAGCTTCCTGGTATGTGAGCACCCTGCTTTCATCTTTCACTGTGATCCTTATTGGTCTCTTGTCTTTCACCTGGCAGCTGCCATTTAGGTTCACCCCGATGGAGGTTTCCATTGTTACCTTTTGTGCGATCGCGATTGGTTATTTAATTCCGATTATTTTCCCTGCTGCCAAAAGATGGATTGTGCCCAAAGAGCGACAAGCACAGCGCGTGAATCAAAGGGCGTTGCAGGCATTTTTGAATGAAAAAGTATTTGAAACTGAAGAACGTGTAGGGATTTTGATCTTCGTCAGCAGACAGGAACACATGGTTCTGGTGATTGGTGATGAAGGAATCAGCAAAAAGGTAGTTCAGTCGGACTGGCAACATATCGTGGATGAAATCATCGAAGGAGTGAAGACCAACAAAATTGGTGATGGTCTGGTAAAAGCTATCGGTTCGTGCAAAGATTTGTTATTAAAACATGGATTTGTAAGAAAGTCCACCGACACCAATGAGCTCCACGATGGGTTGAGGATTGAGGATTAATATTTATCTGAATTTAGATATCAATCAGAAATTCTATTCAGCTCCGCATCGAGCCCGCCTTTCTTACGGGAGTTTTTGATTTTTTGATTTCCAAATTTATAGGTCAGACCAAACCCAAATCGCTGGTTATCTGATTTGTAAATGCCCCTCATGTCAATGCCACCATAATCCCCGGTATAAGGAAAATCACTTCTTGTATTGAAAATATCTGTTCCGGTAAGCCTAACCTGCAGTTTCTCATCGAAAAAATCTTTTTTGAATCCGAGATCCAGTCCATAATTTCTATCAATCACAATTGATCCTCGCCAGATCCATGGACTATTATATACCGCACTTAAATTCATCGTAATATCCCCAGGCAAAATGATGTTATTCTGCATACGGATGTTATAAATGTCCGTTTTGATATTGATTGTGGCATTGTCAAATTCCCCTGAGTACGTAGAATGATTATATACCAAAAAAGCTGACGCATCCCACCATTCGGATATCGTGATTGGAAAACTCACCGAAAGCCCATTGGTAGATGTTTTTCTCATGTTTCGAGGCACAATGAATGTACTCGTCTCATCCACTATTTCCAGCAATCTAGCAAAATATCCTTCTGTGATGCTGAAGGTGTTTGAAATAACCAAAGAATGGTTGTATGCATAAGTGATTTGATAATTGGTAGTGTAGTTAGGCTTGAGAAAAGGATTCCCTTTCCAAATCACCAACTCACTGGTTTTGTTTTCGAATGGATTCAAATCCTGATAGCTCGGTCGGGTAATTCTATTGCCATAGCCCAAACTGATTTCTGATTTATTGTGCGTGTAAGACATGCTCATATTAAGAAAGTAATTGGTGTAATTGCGAATCACAATATCATTCCCAGTTTCCTGAGTACTTTCCAACACGCCTTCGGATGCTGTATTTTCCACCCTTAAACCCGCACTGGTTTTGAGTTTTTCCGAAAGCTGATAATCACCAACAAAATAAAATGCCAGCACCTTTTCGGTATAATTGAAAGTATTGCTCTTATCAACATTGACCGTGGACTCACCTCCCACTACATCGCTGACCAAAAACTCATTTTCGGTGAGCACCTGATAATATTTGGTTCCAGCTGAAAGCTTTAGTTTCTCAAAAGATTTTTCAATATCTGCTTTGATCGAGTAGAGATCTATTTGGGTGAATGGATCAAAAGCGTTGTTTACTTCTCTTATTGCAGTCATGCCATCAGCTTCAAAATAGGTATTTGGCTGATCAATGTGATTGTCTTTTTCAAAAGAACCATAGCTCAAATCCATACTGATCAATGCCGACTCGGACATATTCCATGTATAATTCAGATTGTAATTAAAATTTTGAGAAACATAATTGGTCAGGGTCTTTGACACCAATAGCTCTTCTGTAAATGGAGTTTGCTGCTCGATGATTCTGGTGTTGCTCAAAAGATTATAATCTCCGTCTGTAAGCACTCCGGCTCCTGTGAAACTGATAGCATGTTTTTCATTGAATGTATAGTCCAGACCTGAGGTAATATTGAGGCCATTTCTATTCATATTTTCCAAAGAATTGAGATTCAATTCATAGCCACTTTGAAGCTTGGTGTCTATGAATCCTTCCTGAAAAACATTGTCGAAGTGGGTCACATTCAAATTAAAACCAATTTTGTTCTTTCCATAATTGAAGGTGGCGCCATTACTCATGCGCGGTGCACTGCCTTTGGTATAGCTGGAAATGATGTTCCCATTGTAGCCAAGATTGATGTTGTTTTTAAGCTTGATATTGATAATTCCTCCATTTCCTTCGGCTTCATATTTTGCTGATGGATTGGTGATCAACTCAATCGATTCGATATTATCGGATTGCATGCTTTGAAGCAATGTGGCCAAATCTGGACCGGAAAGTCTGCTGGGTCTACCATTGATAAAAATCCTTACACCACTTTTTCCCTGCAGAATGATATTATTGTCAGGATCAATCATGACACCCGGTGCTTTGCCCAAAAGTTCAAGCCCATTGCTCCCAGAGGCATTTACTGTGCTGCTCACATTAAAAACCATTTTGTCTGGATGAACTTCCACAAGCTCTCGTTTACCCGTAACAACTACTTCGTCAATTTTGATACTAGCCATCTCCAGAGTAACCGTAGGGATTCTTTTGATCTCAGACTCTTTTAGTGAAAATGGAGGAATAACATGTGTCTCGTACTCCAAATTTTTTATGATAATTCTGTATGTTCCTGCATTAATTTTTTGAAGTAAATATTCACCATTGTAATCACTGACCACACCCGCTCTGACCACAGAATCCGAATCCAATAATGCTACGGTACTGTATGGAATCGGTTCATTGTTCTGATTCATTAATTGCCCAGAGATTTGTGCAGATCTATCTTGAGCTGATAAATTCAAAATCAAAAAGAACGGAATAAGGGCAATATATACGCGGTATGAGCGCATTAAAATAACATGAATCATAAGCGGCAAATAGCTGATCTAATGGTCTAAAATAGAAAATCGAATTGTAAGTTAAGTTCATTGATTCAAACTAGAATTAAAGATTTACCAATTGAATAATGCTAGTTTGAATGGTTATTCCGGTCCGATTGGGATTTAAATAATTAATATCACAGAGCATCCTACTTCAATCCCTGCAATTGAATTAATTTTAAGAATATGAAGTATCTGAATCTCTTAATTGTATTTTCTCTATTCATCAGTTCGTGCAAAAATGCTCCCGAGCTGAGCTCCACTGATCCTATAAACTGGGACAAACGAACTGCCAGTCATTTCATGCCAGATTCATTGGTTTCAGGATTGACCTATCTCTCTGTCTACTCACAGATTTACAGCGAAACGGAGCATAAAACACATCCGCTCACCAGCACCATCAGCATGCGAAATACGAATCGTAGAGATACGGTTTACATCAGCAAAGCAGAATATTACAATACAGCCGGCAAAGCAATCCGGACTTATTTTGATAAACCTATTTTTCTAGCTCCTATGGAAACGGTGGAAATTGTGATCGATCAGGAAGATCGGGAAGGCGGAACAGGTGCTAACTTTATTTTCGATTGGGCAATCAGACCGCAAAGCAACGAGCCTTATTTCGAATGTGTGATGATCTCTACTTACGGTCAGCAAGGATTGTCATTTACCACTCAAGGCCAACACCTCAAGCCTTAGTTTTTCGACTCATTTACAAGCGAAACCATTTTCATTACCAAAATAGAAGCCGACAAAGCAAGTGTAACACTGTTGGCTATAATCAAAGGAATGTCATTCAGGAGAATGCCATAAACCAACCACATGATTACACCCAACACAAAAATGCTGTACATAGATAGTGAAATCCCATCTGTGTTTTTGGTGCGAAAAGTTCTGATTGCCTGAGGAAGAAAAGCGATCGTGGTACAAAATGCGGCAAGGAACCCTACAATTTCTGACATGATGATGATAAAATGTATGATCGAAAATAAGTAAAAATCAGAAAGATTTTGATTGAATTAACTCCCTGTCAGAATATTGGCTCTCGAAAACGAAATTAAAAATCAGCATTCAAGACATTATTTCAGCTCAGATTTTACTTAATTAGGGATACCAACATAACCTCATCCCATGAATCCTTCACATGCCCTGCGTGATAGCAAAAGTCATTATTTAATTCTGGATGGCCTTCGCGGTGTAGCTTCAATCATGGTTGTCATCTTCCATGTTTTCGAGACTTATTCCACTGGTCGCCTTACTCAACTGCTCAACCATGGTTATCTCGCTGTAGACTTCTTTTTTGTATTGTCTGGATTTGTGGTTGCCTATGCCTATGATGATCGCTGGGACAAAATGACTTCATGGGATTTTTACAAAAGGAGACTTATTCGCCTGCAACCCATGGTCATCGTAGGATCTGTAATAGGTGCAGCTTTATTCTATTTTCAGGATTGTGAAATATTTTCCCTTGTCAGCGAAACGCCTGTTTGGAAAATGCTTTTGGTGATGGTGGTAGGTTTCACACTCATTCCACTTTTGCCTTCCATGGACATACGCGGGTGGCAGGAAATGCATCCACTCAATGGACCGGGATGGTCGCTATTTTTTGAATATATCGCCAATATCCTTTACGCAGTGGTATTGCGGAAACTTTCCAATAAGGTATTGGCCATTTTTGTTTTTCTGGCAGCCGCATTGCTTGTTCACTACACTGTTTTTGGCACTCAAGGCGATGTGATAGGCGGTTGGTCTGTGGACAGTACTCAGCTTAGAATCGGATTTACCAGATTGTTGTATCCATTTTTGGCAGGAATGCTACTCATGCGGATGGGTAAATTGATTCATGTCAATCACGCATTTTTAATTTGCAGCTTGATGATCATTGGTATTTTGGTGGTTCCAAGATTAGGTGGCGCGGATCAGCTTTGGTTGAACGGGTTGTACGAATCCTTCTGCATCATTTTACTTTTCCCCTTGATCATTTCCCTTGGTGCAGGTGGTGAGCTTTCGGGAAAAAACGCTACTATATTTTGCAAATTTTTAGGCGATATTTCTTATCCCCTTTACATCACGCATTATCCTTTGATTTATATCCACATCGCATGGGTCACAAACAATGACATCCCAATGACACAAGGTTTACTTGTAGGTTTGGTGCTAGTAATCGTCAGCATTGCTGTGGCATATGGATCACTCAAATTATTTGATGAACCAGCTCGAAAATGGCTGCAGAAACGATTTATGCCGAAACGGATATCCTGAAAAAAATTCTACGTGGTATAAACCGAATTGAACATGACATAATCTGTCGTCAAATCTGTGCCCCATCCTATCGCTTCAGCCTCACCATTATTGAGTCTGATTTCGATTTTGAGGTCTGACTTTTTCAGGATTCTTTTGAGATAATTAACGTCCTGAACTACTGGTGTTCCATGCTCCAGCAATTGTACTATCTGATTGTCATTTCCCAGAAACAAATCCACCTGATCCGGATCAAAAGGAACATTTGCTCTGCCCATTGCCGCAAGTATTCTTCCCCAATTTGGGTCACGACCAAACATGGCCGTTTTCACCAAAGAAGAATCTGATACAACTCGAATCATTCGTCTCGCATCTACTTTGCTTGTTGCATTGGTCACTTTGTATTCGATAAACTTTGAAGCACCCTCACCATCCGAAACGATGAGCTTGGCCAAATGAATCATCAGCTCTTTTAGCTTGTCTTTGAAGATGAGATAGTTTGGATCATTTTCATCCTCGATCAATTTATTTTCCGCCATGCCATTGGCCATCACGGAGGCCATGTCATTGGTTGAAGTATCGCCATCTACAGTGATCATGTTGAAGGAATCATCGACCACTTCCTTAAAAGCTTTGCTTAGCAGAGGCTGAGTGATGTTGATGTCACTGAATGCGAATGCCAGCATGGTGGCCATATTGGGGTGAATCATCCCCGATCCTTTGGCGATTCCACCGATATTGATTGTGATTCCATCTATTTCAAATTCAACAAACCCTTCTTTTGCAAAAGTATCAGTGGTCAGAATAGCATTGGCAGCAAACGATCCTGCCCGTGAGTTTGAAGTGACTTTCTTCACATTCTCTTTGATCCCATCCACGATGGCTTCTGTCGGAAATTCCTGACCAATGATCCCTGTGGAAGCAACTAGGATTTGATTTTTTTCG
Source organism: uncultured Marinoscillum sp. (assembly GCA_964353015.1). Classification (GTDB taxonomy): domain Bacteria; phylum Bacteroidota; class Bacteroidia; order Cytophagales; family Cyclobacteriaceae; genus JAMZMI01. The sequence continues at coordinate 21,798 of CAYGUA010000043.1, forward strand.
ATTCCAAATTCTTCTGCTGCAGCTTCAGCCATTGCCTCGGCTCCTAATCTTCCCTGCTCACCTGTCACAGCGTTGGCATTTCCCGCATTGACGATAAGTGCGCTGGCTACATGACCACTTTCTTCCAGATGCCTTTTTGAAAGCTTGATGGGTTCCGCCACAACCAAATTTTGAGTGAAAGTAGCTGCCACTTGTGCTGGTTTTTCAGAATAAATGATTGCCAAATCACGTCGCATGGATTTCACTCCTGTATGTGCTCCCCAGCATTTAATTCCTCTTACGTTGGTAATGTTATGTAGCATTGTTTTGTGTTTTTGTTTGTTGGATCTTGGAAATCTTCCCTTTCTCCAATTTCATTTTTCTAATAACCTAAATGAACATTATGGTTGCAATGGAACTTGATTAAGCCCCGTGGTTTCGTCAATTCCCAGAACAATGTTCATGTTCTGAATGGCCTGGCCCGCTGCTCCTTTCACCAGATTATCAATTACTCCAATTGCAATGATGGTGTTGGTTCGCTCATCGTATTTTACAAAAATCCTACAATCGTTCGTTCCGCGCACCTGCTTCAAGTTAGGCACCTCATTGACCAGTTTTATAAATGGTTCACCGCCATAAAATTTTTCATAAACCGCATCAAGCAAAAGTTGCGTCACTTTGCCTTTGGGCTTGAGGTAAATCGTAGATAAAATACCACGATCCACGGGAAGTAAATGTGGCGTAAAAAGCACTTCCATGGTCTGATCAGCCTGCCTGCTTACCTGTTCTTGTATTTCGATGGAATGTCTGTGCGTACTCACACCATAGGCCATGAAATTATCATTCACATTAGGGAAATGTGTAACAGGCTTTGCTTTGATTCCCGCGCCAGTTACACCGGTTTTGGCATCTACAATGATGTGATCTTCTACCAGTCCTTCCGAGACCAAAGGAGCAATGGGCAAAATACTTGCGGTTGGAAAACAGCCGGGATTGGCTATGAGTTTAGCAGATTTGATTTGCGCCCGAAGGAGCTCAGGCAGGCCATAAACTGCCGTTTTGAAACCTGTTGAAAAAATATGTTTCAGTTGATACCATTCTTCATAAACAGCTGCTCCAGAAAGTCGAAAGTCGCCGGAAAGGTCAATAATGGTAAATTTTTTGTCGTGATGTTTGGATACAAAGTCCATGGAAACACCATGTGGCAATGCGAGAAATACCACATCCAGATTGTCTTCCAGTTCGTTGATGCTTTGCAAAACAATGTCACAGATTCCCATAAATTGGGGATGTACCTCACTGAATTTTTCTCCTTTACGGCTTTCTGATGTAATGATCGATATTTCCACTTCAGGATGATGAATCAACAATCTCACCAATTCCGAACCTGTATAACCAGTCGCTCCTATGATTCCTATTTTCTTCATGATGTTCTGTTTTCAGTAATCGATTCAAATAATACATCCAAAATCTGATCTAGCTGGATGGGGTAGATATTGAGCGGTGGCACAAGTCTGATCACATTGCCTGCCGTGGCATTTGCCAATACCCCCTTTTTCATCATTGTGCTCACAACCACTTTTGGGTCGATGCTCACCTGAATACCGACCATGAGCCCTTTGCCTCTGACTTCCTCAATTTCCAGATATTCGGTTTTTGCATGATTCAACTTATCCATCAGTTGCTTGCCTTTATGAGTCACATCGTCTAAGAGCTGTTCGGATTCGATGACATCAAGCACCGCTAATGCTGCTGCACTCGCTAATGGATTACCTCCGAAGGTGGTTCCATGATCGCCCCAATCAATCGCCTGCCCAACTTTTTCGGTGGCTAACACTGCACCAATGGGCACACCACCACCCAAACCTTTGGCAAGAGTCATGACATCAGGTCTGACGCCATAATGCTCAAAAGCAAACATTTTCCCTGTTCGACCAATGCCACATTGCACCTCATCAAATATCAATGCAATGTTGTGCTGATCGCACAGTTCGCGAACCTGAATCAAGTAATCCTGATCCGCAGGTCGAATACCGCCCTCTCCCTGAATCGGCTCCATCATGATACCGGCTACCTCGTCAGTGATTGCCGCTTTTAATGCATCAATATCATTGAAAGGCACATGCATGAATCCCTTCGGAATCGGATCGAAACCGATCATCATCGCCTTCTTTCCCGACGCTGCAATGGTAGCCATGGTCCTGCCATGAAAAGCACTTTCCATGGCAATGATTTTTCCTCCTTTACCATTTTTGCTTCCATATTTTCTGGCAATTTTGATAGCAGCTTCTGCAGCTTCTGCGCCACTGTTTCCAAGAAAAACACGTTGCATTCCTGAAAGTGTCGCCAACTTTTCCACCAATTTCATTTGAGGTTCGCTCACATAAAAATTAGAAATATGAATCAGTTTGGCAGCCTGTGCAGCAATGGCTGCAACTAGTTTTGGGTGCGCATGGCCAATATTGGATACGGCGATTCCAGCCAGAGCATCTATATATTCATTGCCATCCACATCCCAAACCACACTGCCTTCTCCGCGATCCAATGCGATTGGATACCGCTTGAAAGTGGGCAAATAATGCTTTTGATCTATTTCGTGTAATGATTTATTTGTCAACATATTTTTCAGTTTGTAATCTTTGTGCCGATCACTTCTCTGTCATTGATCAGCCTTTTCAATATTCCTTTTTCAGTACCATTGATGATCCGTACTTCTGCAGTTCCCTGCTGTATCGCAATCATGCACGATTCAATTTTTGGAATCATCCCACCTGCAATGGTGGTGCCCATTAAGCCAGGAATCTGGCTCACTTTCAAATGTGAAATGAGTGTATCGGGATCATCTTTGTCTTTTCTCAACCCGTCTATATCTGTCATCACTATGTATTGATCTGCATGAATGGCGCCTGCGATGTGGCCGGCAAACATGTCTCCATTGATATTAAAAGCATTGCCTTGTTCATCAGATGCCATACATGTTAACACAGGAAAAAATCCCGATTCCAACAACTTAAGAATAAGCTTCGGGTTGACTTTTTCCACATCTCCCACCCAGCCTATATCGCGCATCTTATCACCTTCCTGATGAAATTTTTTGTGGGCAATGACTGTAGCTCCATCTTTCCCAGATAGTCCCACTGCATTGACACCCCGAGCTTGAAGTAGTCGCACAAGTGAGGCATTTACTTCCCCACTCAATGCCATCTCGATGTATTTGATCGCCTCAGTTGTGGTTCTTCTATGTCCGCCAACAAACTCAGACTGAATGTTCATGCTGGCGAGAATATTATTAATAAAAGGTCCTCCGCCATGTACCAGCACGACCCGATGACCAGCAGCTTGTATTGCCGCAATATCATCCAAGACAGACGCCTTGATTGCTTCATCTTTCATGGCATTGCCACCATATTTGATTACGATAGTCTGACTCTTATTTTCCATGTTCATGTGGTACGATTTCACCATTTTTATCAATGATATTTTTGGTCACATAATAGGAATTGAGCAATCCCAATGCTCCCATATATTTCAACCTGAAAGGCACCAAATCACCAACCGTGTAGTTGTTTTCATTATCGCCCAGATCGATCACAAGCATATCTGAACTGGCGCCAGTCATAGTGATTTCTTCATCCTCTGGCATCAAATATTCCTCTGCAACATCCAACCTCCCTATATCCAGAATGGCACGGAATGTTGTGCGGCCATAATCTTTTTCATCCACCACGTACATTTCGCCGGATGGATTTTTTTCTAAATCTCCAGTCGGCACCATAGGTTTTTTGGTAATCTCTATAATCTGAGCGTAAAGCTTGAACACATCCGCTTCCATACCTGGGATGACTTCACCAGTAAATAAATCAAGCCCAAAAAAGAGCGATTCCCCTATTCTGAAATGGTTGATTCCTTTTGGGATTTGCTTTTTCATGATTAAAGGAATAACAACACTTGTGCCGCCAGTGACCCAAGGGATTTTTCGTTCAAATTTGGCCTCAATCAATTGCTTATATAGTGATAGCTGAATGAGCTTATCAGCAGAAGGCATCACGCCATGCAGACAATTGAGATTGGCGCCAATTCCTGTGACAGTGATATTTGGAAGTTGAAAAACCGATGCATAAAAATCCATCAAATGATCACCCATGATACCTTCGCGCAAGTCCCCAAGCTCAATCATGATGATGATCTTATGCGTCTTTTTTTGCTTTACGGCTTCATCAGAAATCCACTTGATCGTACGAAATTCTGTGTTGAAACTGGCGTCTGCATATTTCACCAAATCTTCAATGATCTCGAGTGCAGGCGGCTTGATATAAACTGTTTGGATATCAGGTCTCATCTCCTTCACTATCCGAAGATTGCTGATGCGGGAATCACAAACTTCTTCCGTTCCTAAACTGATTGTTTCTTCTATGAAATTTTTTGTGCCACAAAGAATTTTTGTGACGATGGCCCATTCAATTCCATTGCGTTTGAACATATCATCCAAAAACGCATGATTCTTCCTGAGCTTTTCTCTGTACAGATTTAAATATGCCATAACTATTTTACTTTTCGAGGTATGTTTACCGGAAGTCGGGTCAGTAGCTCGTAGTTGAGTTGATCGCTCAATTCACTAAATGATGAGACGGAAATTTCATGATTTCCATTGATGCCAATCAATGTCACCTTGTCATTGATTTTTATGTTTTCAATATCCGACACGTCCAGTATGATACAATTCATATTGACAATACCGATCACTGCGGTGCGAATACCATTGATTAAAACCCTGCCTTGATTACTCAGAGATCTGCTGAATCCATGAGAATATCCTACCGGAACCACGGCAATCTTCATGTCTTTTTGTGATAAAAAAGTAGTGCCATATCCCACAAATTCTCCCATCTCAATATGCTTCACATTCATGATTCGACTTTCCCAGGTGATGAGTCGCTTGAGTGGATCAGTTTTCATGCTATTGCCTTTGAGGTATTCAATAAAAATTTCCCGGCTTGGCCAAAATCCATATTGAAGAATACCAATCCTGACCATGTCCATTTGCATATCAGGCAGGCGGATAGATGCTGCCGAACAGCATGTGTGTCTGATTTCTGGTTCCAGATTTTGAGCAGCAAGGAATTCAGACATTTCCTTAAATTCTTGTTTCTGCTTTTCCACACGCAGATAATTGGAGATGCTTTCCGCACCTGCGAAATGTGTGCACAAACCTGAGAAAGTTACATGATTGTCATGTTCGCGCAACATCTCCGCTAATCTCGACAACTCTGATCGGTGAAATCCTGTCCGATGCATGCCCGTCTCCAGCTCTATGTGCACTTTGGCTTTGATCCCCAATTTTTTGGCACGACGAATGGCCAGCTCTAATCGGTGAAAGTCAAAAACGAAAAACGAAACGTCTTCACGTATCACCCAGGACATGTCACTATCTGCAACATAGCCCATGATCATCAACTCAGTTTCCGGGTTTTTCAACAGTTTTTTCACTCTTTTCGCCTCATCCGAACTGTAAACTGAAAAGTGATCAATACCCAGCGACTCAGCCATGGGCACATAGGTATGCAAACCGTGACCATAGGCATTGCCTTTCACCACGGATGATATCCGGACATTGGGCTTGAAAAGTGTCCTCAGAAATTTGAGATTTTCCACCAACGCTGCTCGCTCTATGGTAATGACGCTACTCATTTCAATATTTGATGGATGATACTTGAAAACATTTTTACGCCTGTGGGGATGATTTCATCAGGAAAATCATAATCTGGATTGTGAAGGGCCGGGCATTTTTCTCCTGAACCAATACCAAACATGGCACCTTTATATTTTTCAGTAAACAAGCCAAAATCCTCACCCCATTTGAACGGATAAGGGCGCTGGGTTAGATTGAAACCAGATTGATCTGCCGCATGAATGACGTGAAGAACGGCATCAGGATGGTTTTGATTGGCAGCAAATTCCTGTGTCCAGCTAATTTCGATTTCCAGATTTTCTTCTTTTGCGATAGCTCTGGCCTTGGATTCACATGCATAAGCAAGCTTATTCATGATGCTATTGTCCCAGCTGCGTAAAGTGTAATGCACCTCGCCTTTTCCAGCAGACACCCCATAAGCAAGCTCGCCCATATTGATATGAATGGGAGTAGTAAGCGCAAAATCGGCTGACTTGAGATCTCTATTGGCCAATGCCTCAAAAGCCTGGATGATTTTGCTTATCGCCTGCGCAGGATTGCTTCCAAGCTCGGGTTCTGCCGCATGGGCTGTTTTTCCTACAAGCTTGATAATTATGCTTTTCGCCGCAGCGGTAAATGATCCATTGCGATAGACTATTTCATGCAAAGGATAGCCAGGCAAATTGTGCAATGCAAAAACAAAATCAGGTCTATATTTGAAATTTTCATCCGCTAAAACTGCTTTGGCACCTTCCCCATTTTCCTCAGCTGGCTGAAACAATAAAATTACTTTTCCCCGAACTGGAAGATTGTCTTTTAACGTTTTGGCCAACCCACAGAGAATGGCGGCATGACCATCATGTCCACATTTATGTGAAACTCCTTCATTTTTCGATTTATGATCAAAAGTATTTATCTCCTCAATGGGCAAAGCATCGATATCTCCACGGATCAAAACAACCGGTCCTTCAACTTTTGAGTCGATGACGCATAATAATCCCGTGAATCCTATCTCAATGATTTGATCCAAACCTATACTTTCAAGGAATGCACGGATCAGGCGCTGTGTGTTTTTTTCATCCTGAGAAACTTCAGGATAAGCATGCAGCTCCCGACGAAAACCAATCAGTTTTTTTAAGATGGTCTCTTCCATCGCATTTCAAGGTATTTGTTTGTAAAACCTAAACTTTCATACAGTTTTCTCGCTGGATTGTCTGCCTCCACATGTAGCGCAATGTCTCCTTTGGTTTCATCCAAAGCCATTTGCATTAGACTTTTGCCAATGCCCTGACCTCTGTATTGAGAATGCACAGCGATATAGACCAGAATATTCTCTGGTATGTATCCACTCATCCCAGTGCAATTGACAACCACAGCACCTACTACGCGAATACCCGCTACGGCTGTAAAAATTACTCCTCCGGGATGATTGCCGTAGCTCAATGCGTAATCCACACATTTTGAGATGTCTTCTTTCGGATCACCATATTCATCTAAATGCTCATGAAGGAACTTGATAACCGATTCTTTCTCATTGTATCCCACAGTTTTGGCGGGAGTGTATTTTTCATATCTGATGCTCATGCGTGATGTTTTTTTTGTTTGATAAAAGACTGATTATAATGAAGAATACTAGTGCCACTAGCAGTCCATAAAAATTGGGATCAATGCCTCCAATTTGAATATTATAAATACTCAATAAAGTAGTCACCAATCCGCCCGAAATCATAGCAGCTATCGCGCCGGTAGAAGATGATTTTTTCCAATAAAATGCGCCCAGGATAGGGATAAATAAGCCCGAAACCATAAACGCATAAGAAAACAACATGGCGTTGAGCACATTTTGTAAATACAAAGCAATGACCAAGGCGATGGCCCCCATGCTGAGGGTGACCCATTGTGACAATCTCAGCTCCTTTTTGTGCATGTTTTCACCTGCATAATTCTTGCGAAGCACATCCGAAAGAAATGAACCCGAGCACGCCATCAGGCAACTGTCTGCTGTGGACATGACCGCAGAAAAATAAGAAGCCAACACCAATCCCATGAAACCATGAGGTAGGACTGTCCTCAAAAGCACTGGCAATCCGATCTCAGGATCTATGGCAGCATGAGCAGGATAACCAAAGTCAGCAAAAATGTTTTGCTCAAAGGCGACTCTGGCCAATAACCCCAGTCCAACTCCTAAAAAGGCCATGATCGGCCATTCGAATAATCCGGCAATAAACCATGCCGATCGTGCTTCCTTTTCGCTCCGGCTTGCGAAGATTCTTTGATACAAGGTCATCCCAACAAACCAAATCGGGATGATGGTAATGGCCCAATTGAAAAGCTGCTGCCAACTCACGTTAGTGAGCGACATCATCTCTGGAGCTACGGTCGCTTGAATTACTTCCCAGCCGCCAACAGCCTGATAGGCAAAAGGCACTCCGATAAAGAGCAATCCACTAATCAGAATGATCCATTGGATGGTATCGGTATAAATGACGGCTTTCAAACCACCAAGAATTGTATAACCAACAGCCACCACACCCATGATCAGCACAGCTTCTGTGATGGTGATTTCAGGAAAAGTACCTGAAGCCAGCTTGGCTCCTGCCACAATCTGTGAGCTCGTGAAACCGAGATAACTTATGGTAGTGATGATACCAGCGATGATCGCCACCTGTTTTCCATAAAAAGACTCAAAAACCTGTGGCAAAGTGGTCATTTTCCTAAAGGCAGTCAGCTTAAAAACTTTGGGAATGACAAGCACAGAAGCCATCCAGGCACCAATCAATCCTGTAAACAAAAGCCACGAACCAGAAAGCCCCATGGTGAAACCCAGCCCACCAAGACCGATGGAAAAGCCCCCTCCAACATCAGTGGCCACTACAGACAAGCCAATGTGCCAGCGGTTGATGCTCCGGCCAGCGACATAGTAGTCATCATGGGTTTTGTTTCGGGTGAAAAAATAGATTCCCACAAGAAAAACCAGTATGACATATCCGATAAAGATGAGAATATCGATAATCACAGTTTCCGATTGGTCTATTAAAGTGTTAAGATTTTTTACAGATCAAATTACATTGGAATCAATGAATCTGTTTTTTTACATTAAAATTGGGGCAAATTTAAGCTGAATTGTCGTCATTGTAAAATATTTTTACATTTATGAGTATGCTATTTCCAAAAAACCTAAAGTTTCTGCGCACCCAAAAAAAACTTAGTCAGGAACAATTTGCAGCCATAATAGGCCTTAATCGTGGAAATATCGCATCATACGAAAAAGGAACTGCAGAGCCAAACATCAACAACGTATTGAAAATTGTAAAATATTTTAACATCGATTTAACTGATATTGTTGAAAAAGATCTGACGATCTCCAGTGGTTTTGCTACCGAGATGATGGAGTTGCCAGAAAATGGCGTTTTGAGTATGGACCATCCGGAAGAGCAAATGATCGACGAACTGGAAGATCATGGATTGAAAATTGAGCGATTTCTAGAGCAAAGCAACGACATGCAAAAAATCCTCGCCGGCTTCAAAAGCTTTTACCTCTACAAGAAAGCGAAAGGTCATATAGACGTGGAAAAAATGATCAAGGACTATGAAGATCTCCTCGACCTGATGGAGACCTTGCAAACTACCAACAGCGAGTTGATCGAATTCCTGGAAGTCAGGAAGAAGTAGTGCATCCCTTTGTCTTCAAGCAGCACTCAGCCAATTGAAATCCCCAATAAAGAATGCGGATCAGACTGAACGAGGGTGGAGACCCTATAAAAAACAAACTTCGATTTGTGATCCATATTCCATATGCGCCAGACGAATCAACAGGATTGCCTATTGCACCACCTGTCCTTGGATCACCATGGATCATGAATCCCGGCACACACCGGGCCCATATCATGGTGACACCCAATTATGAAGCGGAATAGCAATTAAACTTTCCAGGGATCGAACTTCCCTTTCATATGATCCTGATATTGGATGATTAGCACTTTTTGTATGGGCA
>CAYGUA010000044.1:0-29569 GCA_964353015.1 uncultured Marinoscillum sp.
CCCCCCAACAATTATCAATTAAGTATCAAAGTACATCCCGATCTTCTTTCTCCCGAAAAAAGGGATTGCAAAATTATACGGATTTTTATTTTAATCAAATTTTTAGTCGGAATTATCTGAGATATTTTGAACTTTCTAATATATTTTATTTACATACACCGTTTTTAAAAACAAAAAAGTCCTTTTTTTTACTTAATATAGCATCAGAGGCATTCTTTATTAAAATCCATAATGATGAAAAATCAAGTAGAAATCAATCAGACTAGAAACATTTCAGTTGAGATAACCCATGATTCAATCCAATTAGATAATAAAAAGATAGATTTCGATGTAAAATCAATCAACCCAAATCAATTTTTGGTTTATCAAAATGACAAAATATTTGAAATTGATATTCTCGAAAACACTGCTGATTCATACAAATTAAAAATTGATGGGGTGATAATGGGTGCAGAAGTGATCAACCATCAAAAACAATTATTGAAAGATCTTGGCATGGGAGATTTAGAAGAAGAGATAATTGATGAAATAAAATCACCAATGCCCGGCACCATATTAGAAATCATCTGCAAAAAGGGCCAAACCGTAGTAAAGGGAGATCCGCTAATTATTCTTGAAGCAATGAAAATGGAGAATATAATTAAATCACCTACTTCCGGAATAATCCAAGAAATTAAAGTCGCTATGGGACAGAGTGTAGAAAAAAATCAATCTCTCGTAGTATTTTAAGGTTAGATCAGTGAATGATTAACCAAACTTTATATTTTTGAGGAATTTTAAATCCCTCACAAACAAACCGGATGAAATACAAACGAATTCTGCTAAAACTAAGTGGCGAAGCTCTCATGGGAGACAAAAACCATGGTATCGATTCCAATCGATTGGCTCAATATAGTCAAGAAATAAAAAGAGTAAAAGACAAAGGTTTGGAGCTAGCCATTGTAATTGGAGGTGGCAATATCTTTAGAGGAGTAGATGGAGCAAAAGCTGGAATTGACAGGGTTCAAGGTGATTATATGGGGATGTTGGCGACCGTAATCAATGCGATGGCTTTACAAAGCTCTCTTGAAAAACACGGGATCTTTACTCGATTAATGGCCGGACTGAACATGGAGCAAGTTTGCGAACCGTTTATAAGAAGAAGAGCTATCAGACATCTTGAAAAAGGAAGAGTTGTGATATTTGGTGCAGGTATTGGAAATCCATATTTCACTACAGATTCTACCGCTAGTCTACGAGCTATTGAAGTGGAAGCTGATGTAGTTTTAAAAGGGACAAGGGTTGATGGTGTATATACCGCTGACCCAGAGAAAGATCCTACTGCAACAAAATATACCAACGTAAGTTTTCAGGAAGTCTATGAAAAGGGATTGAATGTAATGGATATGACTGCATTCACTCTTTGTCAGGAAAATAACCTGCCTATTATTGTTTTTGATATGAACAAACCTGGCAATCTAAATGACATAGTGGAAGGCGTACAAGTCGGAACATTAATCAACTAAAATGGAAGAAATAGAATTTTATTTGGATCATGCTCGCGAAATGATGCACAAGGCTGTTGAGCATACCCAAAATGCATTAACAAAAATCAGAGCAGGCAAAGCCATGCCTAATATGCTTGATGGTATAGAGGTTGAATATTATGGAAATATGACTCCTTTAAATCAGGTAGCATCTGTTACTACTCCAGATGCAAGAACGTTGATAATTAAACCTTGGGAAAAAGGAATAATTGCTGGTATTGAAAAAGCTATTATCAATAGTGATCTGGGACTTAATCCACAAAATGATGGAGATATTGTGAGACTGAATATTCCTATGCCCACTGAAGAAAGGCGTTTTAACCTGGTGAAGCAGGCAAAAGCAGAATGTGAAAGTGGGAAAATTAGTATCAGAAACGTGCGAAAAGAAGTCAATGATTCGCTGAAGAAATTAGAAAAAGATGGCGTCTCGGAAGATTTAGTTAAGGATGCCGAAGCGACTGTTCAGAAAATCACAGACGCGCACACAACCAAATTAGACGAAATACTTGTTAAGAAGGAAAAGGATATTATGACCTTATAATCTGCAATATCTGTATAGGTTCTTACTATAGAAATAATTTTTTCGCTTCTATTCTCCTGATCACGCCATCCGGAACAAGGTATCGAATAGATCTTCCATCCCTAATTAATTGTCTGATTAAGGTGGCAGAAATATCCATTTGAGGAGCATCAATCATTGTTACATGTGGATGATTTGCCAATTCGGAAGTTCCTCCTCCGGGTCTCGGATAAACTATCAGTTTGTGATATTCAAGAATCTTTTTATGATTCTTCCATTTTGGAAATAAAGCCAAATTATCAGAGCCAATTATCAGATGAAATTCATGGTTTGGATGTTTTTGAGCCAATAATGTCAGTGTATCAATGGTGTAACTTGGTTTTGGCATTGCAAATTCAACATCACACGCACGAAAATGATAATCATCTTCTATGGCCGCCTGAACCATATCTATCCGATCAAACTCATGAAGGAGGTTATTATTCTTTTTGAATGGATTTTGAGGAGAAACTACAAACCAAACTTCATCTATTTCGGTTGACTCATAAGCCAGATTGGCTATGATAAGATGACCCATATGAATTGGGTTGAATGAACCAAAAAACAACCCTATTTTCATTCCTCTCCAATAAATTCCTTGACAACCTGAATTGCCTCTTTGAAAGCATCTGGTAAATCCCTGTTAATCAAAATATAATCAAACTGGTCTGCAGTTTTCATTTCCTCAGCAGCTTTATCAACTCTCATTTGGAGGGTCTCTTCGGTTTCAGAATTCCTAAATCTTAATCTTGATTCTAAAACGGAGATATTCTCGACACTAACAAAAATCGTCTTTGCCTTTTCTCCCAGCTGTTTTTTTAGATTGATTGCACCCAAAACATCCACATCAAATATAACATGATCGCCTTCAGACCATATTCTCTTGACTTCTGATTTTAAAGTGCCATAGTATAACCCTTGATAAACTTCTTGCCATTCGTACAACTCTTCATTATCAATCTTAGCTGTAAACTCGGCTTCATTCAGAAAATAATAATCCTGTCCATTCGCCTCGTTGGTTCTTTTCGGCCGTGTAGTTGCGGAAACTGAAAATTTAAGGGTTGGAATATTTTTAATGAGGTGCTTGACTATCGTCGTTTTTCCAGCTCCTGATGGTGCGCAGAAAATGACTGCTTTACCCGATTCATGCATTTAAGATATTTGTGAAATTTTGCTCTTAATATTTAACGCCAAATCACTTGGAACAGGCATTTTGGCAATTTTAGTTTTCAAAAGCTCTTTGATCTGCTTTTCAACCTCATATTGCTCAAAACAAAACATACATTTATCTATATGGTTCACAAGATAGGCTTCCTCCTCTACTGAGGCTTCTTCATCCAACATCAAGTGAAGTACTTTCAGACATTTTTGAAATTCAGAACAAATTTCGGTTGCTTTCTTATCAGCTCCTTTCATTGATATTTTAGATTTTCAGCAAAATAAATGAATTATTTAAATCCCATGCTACTTGCATATACCTGTAATTTTTCCTTTAATAAATTTCTGGCCCTGTGTAATCTTGATCGTACAGTTCCGATCGGGATATCAAGTATTTTAGCCATTTCTTCATAGGTAAAACCTTCCAAATCACATAGAATAATAACCGTTCTGAAATCCACCGCAAGTGAATTTAATGCGATGCTGATTTCATCACCAATCATATCTTTGATGGCATCAACACGCAAATCAACAGTTATTGATTCATCAACATCTTCTGAGTTGTAGAAGTTCTCTACTTCATTATAATCGACTTTCGCAGGTTGTTTACTTTTCTTTCTAAAATCATTAATGAATGAGTTTTTCAGAATTCTATATAACCAAGCTTTAGAATTGGTGCCTTGCTGAAATGATGTTATGAACCTGTAGGCCTTCAAATAAGTATCCTGAACGAGATCCTTGGAGTCGTCTTCATCGAAAGTAAGCCTATAAGCAAAATTGTACATAGAATCTAGATGAGGAAGAAATTCCTGATCGAAAATCCTATTCTTTTCAAGCTGAGAATAAGTGAATTTTATTGGCTTTTGCTCATCCATTTCTGTAATAATCTCTTGCATGCTTCCCTTAATGTTACCTTGTAATCCTACATGATCGCCTCTCATGATAAATGTAGGTACATGTTAGTACGGGTAATTATATAGAATGTTTCTAAATAAAATCAGTTGACTGATCCATTCATTACTTCATTCTGATATTACTTTCAATTTCAAGTAGCCATTCAATTTAATACTGTTAGGATATTAGATCGAATTGAACAAAAACAAAAAAAGGTCTGAACCATTTTCTAGATCAGACCTTTTTTTTGGTTTTAAACCATAATTATAAATTCAAATAATTAATACCTATAAGTTTCAGGCTTGTACGGTCCCTCGACAGTAACGCCAATATATGCTGCCTGATCTTCAGATAAAGTTTCCAGTTCAACACCTATCTTGGCAAGATGAAGCATTGCAACTTTTTCATCCAGATGCTTTGGTAATGTATAAACTGCGTTTTCATAGCTTCCAGAGCTTGTCCAAAGTTCAATTTGAGCCAATGTCTGATTGGTAAAGGAATTTGACATAACAAATGAAGGATGACCTGTGGCACAGCCTAAATTGACCAATCTACCTTCTGCCAAAACAATAATTTCATTGCCATTGATATTGTAAAGATCTACTTGTGGTTTGATCTCAATTTTGGAAGATCCAAAACTAGCATTCAACCAAGCCATATCTATTTCATTATCAAAATGACCGATGTTACAAACTATCGTCTTGTCATTCATTGACTTAAAATGCTCAGCAGTGATGATATCCTTATTTCCTGTTGCGGTAACAATGATATTTGCACGCTTCACAGCATCAGCCATTTTCTTTACTTCAAAACCATCCATGGCAGCCTGCAGGGCACATATCGGATCAATTTCTGTAACTATAACACGAACACCAGCACCTCTTAGTGAAGCAGCTGATCCTTTTCCAACGTCACCATATCCTGCCACCACAGCCACTTTACCAGCTAACATCACGTCAGTAGCGCGTCTGATTGCATCTACCAACGATTCCTTGCAGCCATATTTATTATCAAATTTTGATTTAGTAACTGAGTCGTTAACATTGATTGCTGGAATTGGCAATGTGCCATTTTTCATTCTTTCGTACAATCTATGTACACCTGTTGTGGTTTCTTCTGAAAGCCCTTTGATTCCAGACACCAATTCAGGATATCTGTCTAAAACCATATTTGTCAAATCACCACCATCATCCAAAATCATGTTCAGAGGTTTTCCTCCTTCGAAAGCAAACAAAGTCTGCTCAATACACCAGTCAAATTCCGTTTCGTTCATGCCTTTCCAGGCATAAACAGGGACTCCTGTTTCAGCAATTGCTGCTGCAGCATGATCCTGTGTTGAAAAGATATTACAAGAAGACCAGCTTACCTCAGCTCCCAATTCAGTCAAGGTTTCAATCAAAACTGCTGTTTGAATTGTCATGTGTAAACATCCAGCGATTCTAGCACCGCTTAATGGTTTGGTCGTTCCGTATTCATCTCGTAAAGCCATCAATCCTGGCATTTCAGCTTCGGCCAGTTTTATCTCTTTTCTTCCGAAATCAGCAAGTTTGATATCTTTTACTTTGTAACCTAATTTTTCTTCGATCATCGATTTTAAGATTTTGAAAACGCAAAATTAAATAAAAAAAACAGCTTTTAACTCAAAAAGCTGATCTCCTTCACATCGTAACTTGAGAGACTATTATTATGTTTCACAACCAGCCTGCCTTTTTCATTTATTCCAATAATCTCTCCTTCAATATTTTCATTATTCACAAGGTAGTTATGCACCTCCCCTCTCCATCGAAGATTTTGATGATAACTAAATAAGAGTGACTTGATATCGTTTGACTTTAATTTGATGTATTCGGCTTCAATGGATAATAGCAATAGCTCCAGTACATCGGCAAGTAACCATGTTTTTCCTGATTCATTTGCCAAAGAAGTTGCTGTATTTAAAGGAAAATAAGTCTGATTTACATTAAGTCCGATTCCCACTATGACATTATCGACTTTGCCTCGTCCCAATATGGTTTCCACTAGAACTCCGGCAATTTTCAGATCCTTAATATAAATGTCATTTGGCCACTTGATTTCTACCTTATGCTCAGCTAGCATCTGACTTAAGGTTCGCTGCAAAGCCACTCCCATCAAGACATTTATCAAATAAATCTTATTGATTTCCAGAAAAGAAGGTTTTAAGTTGAGTGAAAAAAGGATGTTTTTGTCCGGTTCGCTCACCCAGGCATTTCCTCTTTGTCCTTTCCCTGAAGTTTGGTATCCCGAAACAATAAGATCCCCTTCATTGTTGGAACCCTGCTTGATATAGGATGCCATAAGATCATTGGTCGAATGACATTGTGTCAGGTATTCAACCTTTTTACCCAGAAATAGCGTTTTGGCAAAGTATTTATACAACTTATATTCGTTAGTTTTGACCACAATAATAATTTAAACTTTGATTGAATGCGGAAGATAAAAGATGGAGGAATAAAGTCTGAAATCTTAAGCCAGATGGTAGTAGATGGAATGCTCGAAAAGAAAGCTTCCGATATAGTGATCATGGATTTGAGAAAAGTTAAAAATGCTGTGGCAGATTATTTTATTATCTGCTCTGGAAACTCAGATACCCAAATAGATGCAATTTCTGAATCAGTAGAAGAGCAGGTTTTCAAGCAATCCAACCAAAACCCATGGAAAAGAGAAGGAAAAGAAAACAACGAATGGGTTCTTATTGACTATGTGGATGTAGTGGCACATGTTTTCAAGAAAGAAAAAAGAATTTTCTACGGACTTGAAGAGCTTTGGGGAGATGCAAACATTACGAATGTAAATCCGTAATCTCTCCATCAGATTTAATTGAATTAAACTTTAGCAAAAGAAATAATGGCTGATAAACCAAAACAGAAAAAAAACATCATAGGAGGCCAACCTAATAAACCAAACTATCAATTGTTTCTGATCATCGGGGTAATAACTCTAGTATTCGGATATGCATTTTTGAGCAACAACAATGCTGCTATTAAAACAACTGACAGAAAATTTGAGCAAATGATGCTCTCAAATGACGTACAGCGCGTGGTTCTGGTAAAAAATCAGGAACTCGTTGAAATTACCCTTAAAAAAGAGGCACTTCAAAACGCAAAATATAAAATCGATCTTGAGGATAGACCTTTCTCAAACAATGGTGGACCTCATTATTTTTTCAAAATTGGATCGACTGATAGCTTCATCAGGAAATATGAAGAGCTTCTAGAAAAGATTCCTGAAAACCAGCGTATTGGATATGAAATAGAAGAAAGACAAGACTTCACATCGATGCTCTTAAATCTTGGATTCTTCTTTATGATCATTTTTGGTTTTTGGTTTATCATGCGAAGAATGACTGGCGGTGGTGGTCCTGGTGGACAGATATTCAATATCGGGAAATCAAAAGCCGCATTGTTTGATGCAGAAAACAAGGTAAAAATCACCTTTGCAGATGCTGCTGGTTTGGAAGAAGCAAAAGAAGAAATCAAGGAGATTGTCGACTTCCTTCAAAACCCTGGGAAATTCACGAAACTGGGTGGTAAAATCCCTAAAGGTGCGCTATTAGTTGGCCCTCCGGGAACAGGTAAAACCCTATTGGCTAAGGCAGTAGCCGGCGAGGCGGGTGTGCCGTTTTTCACTCTATCAGGCTCTGATTTTGTTGAAATGTTCGTTGGAGTTGGAGCTGCTCGTGTTCGAGATTTATTCAAGCAAGCAAAAGAAAAAGCACCATGTATCGTCTTTATAGATGAAATTGATGCCATTGGTAGATCAAGAGGAAGAGGTCAAATGCCAGGCTCCAACGACGAGAGAGAAAATACCCTCAACTCGCTATTGGTTGAGATGGATGGCTTTTCGACTGATTCAGGTGTGATCATTCTTGCCGCTACAAACAGACCAGATGTTCTTGATTCTGCATTGATGAGACCAGGAAGATTTGACAGACAAATCAGTATTGACAAACCAGACATCAGTGGTAGAGAGGCAATTTTCAAAGTTCACTTGAAGCCAATAAAACTTCATGAAAATGTTGATCCAAAGAAATTGGCAGCTCAAACACCCGGTTTTGCGGGTGCAGAAATAGCTAATGTCTGTAATGAAGCCGCATTGATTGCAGCGAGAAGAAATAAAAAACAGGTCGATATGGCCGACTTTCAGGATGCCATCGATAGAGTAATTGGTGGTCTTGAAAAGAAAAATAAAATCATTTCTCCAGAAGAGAAGAAGATTGTGGCTTACCATGAAGCAGGGCATGCTGTAGCCGGTTGGTTTTTAGAACATGCTGATCCGTTAGTAAAAGTGAGCATCGTACCTCGAGGAGTTGCTGCTCTTGGATATGCGCAGTATCTACCAAAAGAACAATTCTTATATCAAACAGAGCAACTTATAGATGAAATGTGTATGGCTCTTGGTGGTCGTGCGGCCGAAGAATTGGTCTTTGGAAAAATATCAACTGGCGCACTGAGCGATCTTGAGAGGATTACCAAACTGGCATACAGCATCGTGACTGTCTACGGTATGAATGAAAAGATTGGTAATTTGTCTTTTTATGAAAGTAAGCCATCGGAATACAACTTCACAAAGCCATATTCTGAAGCTACAGCTGAGCTTATTGATAAAGAGGTAAAAGCATTGATCGATGATGCCTATAAAAGGACTATGGATCTCTTGAAAAAGAAAACCAAAGAGTTGGAAATCATAGCTCAGGAATTACTTGAGAAAGAAATAATATTTCAAGGTGATTTGGAACGCTTGATAGGCAAAAGACCATTTGCTAATCAGACGACATACGAAAGATTTACCAACAGTCCTGAGGTCATAGAAAGCAAACCTTCTGAAACTGATCCGATTGAAGCAATCAAGGAAAGTGTAAAATCTGAAGTGGAAGAAGAAGAAAATCTGAAAACCGAAGACAATCAGGAGGAAGAAGCCCTCGAAGAAGGAAAGAAGTAATTCCAATTGAAGAACATGAATTATCTTAGGGAGCCCGCAAGGCTCCCTTTTTTTATGAACGAAGATTTCTCCCAATTCCCTAAAGGTAAAAAAATCTATTTGGCAAGTGACTTTCATCTTGGTGCACCCAATGATGTAGATAGCCGTCAAAGGGAGCTAAAAATTGTGAGATGGCTTAACTCGATTCAAGAAAATGCAGCAGCAATCATTCTGGCTGGTGATATCTTTGATTTTTGGTTTGAATACAAAACTGTGGTCCCAAAAGGATCAATCAGACTGCTCGGGAAACTGGCAGAATTGGCAGATTCTGGTATACCTATAATTATATTCTCAGGTAACCACGACCTTTGGCTGGAAGATTATCTTCATCAAGAACTGGGTGCTACTATCCACCACCATCCGGTCAGTTTCCAAATTGGAAAACATAAAATTCGAATTGGGCATGGAGATGGATTAGGTCCCGGAGACAGAAAATTTAAATTGGTCAAACGAGTTTTCAATTCAAAAATCAACAAAATTCTATTTCGTTGGCTGCATCCTGATATTGGTGTCTGGGTAGCGAATAAATGGTCTAAGAAAAGCAGAGTCAATAACATCTTGAAACCTGATCCTTTCCTGGGCGAAAAAGAAGCGCTTTTCCAATATTGTCAATCTTGGGAAGCAAAAGACCATCATGATTATTACATCTTTGGCCATAGACACATGCAACTTGAAATGCCGATTTCTGAAAATTCCATGTATATCAACCTTGGTGATTGGATTACATATGATTCTTATGTTGAGATTACTAATGACACTGTAAAAGTGAGAAAATTTGAAAACTAGTCTAACGATATTTCTCCTATGCTCAATTCATCTGGCCTATTCCCAGTCGTGGGAATTAGTAGGCAAATTTGAACCCGGACAGGAAATCTCTGCGACATCCGTCGATTCAAAAGGGCAAATTTATATCGGAACTACAGAAGGAAATCTCATTCGATACAATGCTGATGGTGAAGAAGACGAGTATTATTCGGCGCTTAATAATTCTGCAGTATCAATGATCCAAACATGGAATAGATTAAAAGTTTTTACCTTTTTTCAAAAACAACAATCCATTGCTGTTCTAGATCGATTCACTACTACACCCAAGACCATTGATCTTCGAGACTTGGGGTTGCAATTTGCATGGCTATTCGCTCCAGGTGTGGATAACAGCTATTGGGCATTAAGTACTGAGACCAAAGAATTGATAAAATATGACGATCAAAATCTCAATATCCTGTTTCGTATTGCGCTGAAAAATGATATCAAACTGGACAAAGCCACTTATATGAGGGCATTCAAAAATCTCCTAATCATTTCGGATGAGAATTCCGGTATTTGGATTTTTGATCAGTTCGGTGATTTGAAGGGCCAAATTTTAGAAACAGGAATCAGGCAGATTCAGATTGATGACAACTTCATCCATGTAACAAACGGGAATGATTATCTCAAAATTGATCCATTCAAACTGGAAATAATAGAAAGAAAAAAAGCCCCTGGTGAAGGAGCTTTTTGGTCGGTTGAGATATCAGGCGAAAGGTTTTTATTCTTTTCAAGAAATGAAGTTTACATCTATGACCTTCATTAATTTCCGCGGTACAAATCCAATATTTTCTTTCTAAAAATAATGCTGTATTTGGCGTTAACCAATTCAATTTCCGCACGGTTTTTATTGTTCAGACTTTCCAGATAAGTGTAAAAATCAGTATTTCCTGTTTCATACCTTTTTTTTACAAATTCAAAAGATTGGTTGAGAGAATATAGATTCTCCTTAGTCGAAACATAGGTACTCTGAGCTGTCACCAGATCCAAATAAGCCCTTTGAACAAGATTCGTGACTGTATTCATTGCACCTGTTACGTCCAATTCGGCATTAGTCATATTTACTTTTGCTGTTTGGATACTGTTGGATGTTTGAAAACGCGTAAAAATCGGAATAGACATTGAAAGATTGACATACTCAAATTCGTTATATCTTAATTGTGTGCCAAAGTCTGCATTTGAATCAAAATCGCCAGTTGTTGGATTTCTAGCACCATTTGAAGAGTAATTTGAACCTATTCTACCAAATGCTGAAATCGTCGGGTAACGCTGAGCTTTGGCCATTTTATATTGATACAATGAGGATTTTTGACTTGCATTGGCTGCTTTCAATGCAGGGCTACTATTTAGTGATTCTTCCAAAATCACCTCGAATGGATCCACATTCAACAATAATTCGCCCTCTTCCACATCATAAGGTTGCACATCAGATTCATTCGGATCCATTTGCATCGCTTGAAACAATGCGAGCATATCACTTTTAAGTTGGTTGTTAAAATTATTGAGCGTGAGTCGTTGATTGGCAAGCTGTCCCTGAAAGTTGTAAACCGTTTCAAGGTTGCCCACACCGACAGATTCTCTTTTTTGTTCTCTTTCCAGTTGAGATTGCAAGAGGGTCACCCTTTCTTCAGCAATCTTAATATTTTCCTTATCCAAAATCACATTGAGATACATCGTCAAAATGGTGCTTTCTACGTCCTGAGCAGCACTTCTTGTATTTTGTAAGGCTGCATTTTGTTGCTGCTTTGATTGTTGCAGACCATAATGATTGGATAGGCCATTGAATAAAATCACATTCGTTGAAATGTTTGGGTTGGAGCTGTTGGTGGTGGCAGAAACTTGTCTTGCGGCGTTGGTGTCAAAAAAATTCCCGAAAAAGAAATCATAATTGATACCTGCGGTAACGCTGGGGAAAAAATTCATCACCGACTGGAATCGATTTGATTCCGCAATGATTTCATTATTTCTCGCTTGTTTCAATGAAATATTTCTCTCCAATGCCATGTCAATACAATTGTCAAGTGTCAGCACGTTTTTTGTCTGATCATCCTGAGCACTTGCTATCAATGTTGTGAGCGTGAAAGCTAAAAGTAGAATTTTTCTCATTGTGGTTTATTTTGGTTAAAGTCTAAAAAAGGCCATCCCGGCAATGCGGGACAGCCAAGCATACAAGAGAGGTTCTTTAGACTAATGCATTATCTTTCGAATTGATGTTTTCAGATACAATCTGACCATCAAACAAATGAATCACACGATGCGCATATTCTGCGTCCAATGGCGAGTGTGTCACCATTACCACCGTTGTTCCGTTTTCATTTAATTCTGTCAATAGATTCATCACTTCCTGACCATTTGCTGAGTCAAGGTTACCCGTAGGCTCATCGGCAAGTATCAACTTTGGTTTGGCAACAACAGCTCTTGAGATTGCCACCCTTTGCTGCTGACCACCAGACAGCTGTTGCGGAAAATGATTTCTTCTGTGCATGATTTTCATCTGCTCCATTACCTCCTCTACCCTCTTCTTACGTTCTGCCGTTGAATACTTCAAATAAATCAATGGGAGCTCAATATTTTCAAAAACTGTAAGTTCATCTATCAAATTGAAACTTTGAAACACAAAACCAATATTGGCTTTTCTGAGCTCAGCTCTTTTCCTTTCAGAATGATTGGATATCTCTTGTCCAGTAAACCAAAACTCCCCAGCAGAAGGATTATCTAAAAGACCTATGATATTGAGGAGTGTAGATTTACCACAACCAGATGGGCCCATGATGGCCACAAATTCACCTTCTTTTACTTCAAGATTTACACCTGATAAGGCTGTAGTTTCTATCTCATCAGTGTAATAGAATTTCTTTAAATCTCCGGTTTTGATTAGTGCTTTAGCGTTTTCCATTATTTCAAATTTTATTTTTTATACATTTTTGATTGCCTCTTCGATGATATATTCGAATCATCTCGAAACTTTACATTTATTGCAATACCAATTTGTCTTTGTCTTCATATCCATCGTATGAAGAGACAATAACTTTTTCACCAGGTTGCAAACCTTCCAAAACTTCATAAAATCTTGGGTTTTGTCTGCCTAATCTAATATCCCTACGAACTGCCTCTGAACCAGACTCATCAACTACAAATACCCAATTTCCTCCTGTAACCTGATAAAAACTACCTCTTGGTATCTGAACTGCAGTGATATTTTCACTTAGCTGCAATCTCACAGGCAATGTTTGCCCGCGACGAATTCCGTCTGGAATTGAAGCCTTATCATCGAAGGCCATATCCACAGAAAAAAGTCCGTTGTTCACTTCAGGATATACCTTTTTTATCTCAAGCTCATAATCATTACCTGCGAATGGGAATGATCCTCGTAACCCCTCATAGATTCTTGCGATATAATGCTCATCTATAGTCGCTCTCACTTTAAATCCATTCAAATCATCAATCTGACCTATGTTCTGACCTGGAGATATAGACTCTCCTACTTCCACATTGACTGTGCTTAGTCGTCCTGAAATAGGAGCTTTGATATATAAATTTTCAAGATTTTTCTTAATCATGGACAGATTCTCCTTCGTTCTGATCAAGGTGGCTTCTGCCTGAGCTATTTGTAACCTTGCATTCAGTGAATCGAACTTAGAACTCTCAATCTGAATGATTCTGGTATCAATGAGCTGATTGTAATTTCTTTTTAATGTCAAAAATTCCTGTTCTGAAAGAATCTTGTCTTGATTCAGTTTTTTACCTCTTTCGAAAGCATCTTTTGCAGCATCTATCTGATAATCCAGATTAACCAATACACGCCGTAATTCAAACTGATTCCTTTTAAGTGAGAGTTTGGTGTTTTCAAGGTTATTGACCAGTATAAATGCCTGTGTCTCTTCCCTTACGAAATTTTGAAGTAAATCATTGTTTGATAACTTGAGAATGGTGTCACCTTCATTGACCAAAATTCCTCCATCAAAATATTTTTTCTCAACAACTCCTCCTTCAATGGCATCCAATCTGATGGTTTTTATAGGCATCACAGATCCATCCACAGGAATAAACTCTCTGAATTCCCCCTCATAAACGGTGGCAATGTTTAGCTTTTGCTTGTCCACATTGAGCTTTGAGCCGCCATCAGTAAAAATAAAACTATAGAGGATAAATCCGCCAAACAAGCCAACGGCAACCCATGTTGCTACCTTTTTTACTGTGAATTTCTTCTTTTCAATCTTCCGATCCATAAATTGTCAAATCTGCCTGCGTCATGCCAATTAAGATGCCAATACTCTTATCATGTTGATTTTCAATTACTTAATGCTTTTAAGGGATTTTTGTAATTGACCAATCTGTACAGTTATGGTACAACATTGTGTTCACTAATGAACAAAAAAGGTCCGGCATTCAATGAAAGCCGGACCTAGGTCAAAAACTCAAAATAAAAGGACTAATAGATACCAAATATAATATTTTTTCCGAGAAATAAAAGTGTTTAAACCTTTACTTGCATTTGTGGTTATAATAGTATTACTATTGCTTTTGTATATTTTACTATCGTAAATGGCAGCACTACAAATAAAACTCAGTGACGTACTCTACATGAAAGATCCTCAGTCTACGGAGCTAGGCAATAAAATCATTAAGGAGAGTATTTCAATGATTGATGAGTTGGGTTTTGAGGCTTTTACTTTCAGAAAACTTTCTGAAAAAATCGATTCAACAGAAGCATCTATCTACCGATATTTTGAAAACAAACACCGCCTTTTGGCGTATCTGATTACCTGGTATTGGATATGGCTAGAGTTTAAAATAGATTTTGAAACCAACAATGTCTCTGATTGTGAAATAAAACTTGAAACTGCTCTAAGAATTATTACTCAAAAAAAAGAGCAGGATTCTGCTTTTCCTGATATCGACGAGCCCGCACTTCAGCGAATTGTCATAGCAGAATCTGACAAAGTGTATCACACCAAGCGTGTAGATAAAGACAATAAGGTTGGACTTTTCAAAGGCTATAAATCTTTATGTCAGCAAATAAGTAATCTGGTAGTGGCCATAAACCCGGATTATCCATTTCCAAATTCACTTATAAGCACAGCAATAGAAGCTTCAAACAGGCAAATATTTTTTGCAGAGCATCTGCCCTCTTTATCAGAATCAAGTAAGTCTGATGACGTGTTTGAGCATAATTTCCAATTTCTAAAATCTCTGGTTTTTGACGCAATCAAAGCTTAAGTATGAACAACCAACAAATCATAAGAACACTTCAGGAGTCAGCCAATTTCATTGGGGTAGATCTTGTAAGCGAAACTTTTGCTGAATTAGATAGATTTCATCGTGACTATCCGAACGATGAACTGATCGAATTTATTAGAGATCTAGTGGAATCAGGTAATGATGCAAAACTCATTCTACTCGAAAAGACCTTAAAGAGAGAAGATTTCTACACTTTCGCTGATAGCTTCCAGTCCACGCCGATTATCGTTTTTGCCAAGGATGATGACCTTGCTCCCATAGTCATTAGAAAAAAAGGGAAAAAGACTACCATACTAAAGATAGGTCACGACGAAACGATAGATGTTTCTGATTTAAAGGTTGAAGATTTAGATATGGCCTTCAATGAAAATCTGGAAGTAATCTTTCTTTCTGTTTTTGATTATAAAAGTCTGGTAAGTGATCAGGAAGATAGTGATGGCAACAAGAAAAAACTAAGCCCTGTTGTAAGACTTTTTAAATTATTGTCTGCAGAAAAGAAGGATATCTTCTACGTGTATGTCTACGCAGCATTGACTGGTCTTTTGGGGTTGAGCCTTCCATTAGGTATTCAGGCTGCTATTGAGCTTATTTCTGGTGGTGTAGTTTTTAGCTCCATTTATGTACTGATCGGCTTGGTCATACTGGGTGTATTAGGCAGTGGTATTTTGCAAGTTTTACAAATAACCATTGTTGAATACTTGCAACGACGGGTATTTGCTAAAGCTGCTTTTGAGTTTGCCTTTAGAGTGCCAAGGATCAAAATGGAAGCTGTCCTTAATCTCCACATGCCAGAATTGATGAATAGATTCTTTGATGTATTGACACTGCAAAAAGGCTTGCCAAAGTTGCTAATTGATTTGAGTACAGGTGTGATCCAAATTCTATTTGGACTCTTACTTTTATCATTTTACCATCCGTTTTTTGTGTTTTTTGGTTTGATGCTGATCTCTAGTCTTGTTGGGATATTCGTAGCTACCGGACCTAAAGGATTGAGATCCTCTATTGTAGAATCTAAATACAAATACAAGGTTGTATACTGGCTTGAGGAGTTAGCACGTGCACTATATTCTTTCAAACTATCCGGTAATACAGCATTGCCACTAAGAAAAACCGAGTACAATGTGAATAACTATCTGAAAAACAGAAATGCACATTTCAATGTATTAATCAGCCAATATGCCTATATGCTCGCATTTAAAGCAATTGTCACTGGAGGGTTATTGATTATAGGGATGGTTCTGGTTGTGGAAAGAGAAATCACCTTAGGACAGTTTGTCGCCTCAGAAATTATAATCATATTAATTCTCGCGTCAGTCGAAAAAATAATCATGTACATGGACATTGTATATGATATGCTTACAGCTGTGGACAAAATAGCACATGTCACTGATTTGCCCTTAGAGTCAACAGGTGGTATTGATATACCTGCATCACAATTACAGAAATTAGGATTAAACATCAATCTCAAGAATGTAAGTTATCATTATGCTGGCGGCAACAAAGTTCAAATCAAGAATGTCAACATGAAAATTGCTCAGGGTGAGCATATTTGCATCAGTGGACCAGGAGCTGCAGGAAAAAGAACCCTTACAAGTCTCATTGCCGGAATCCATACTGATTACGATGGAATCATCACATTCAACAATTATTCACTCCGAGACCTTGACCGTACCTATCTCCGAGATAAAATTGGCAAGAACGTTTCGCAGGAAGACATTTTTGAAGGAACTATTCTTGATAACATCTTGCTTGGAAAACCTTTCGGTAAAATGGAAAATGCAGTAAGAGCTATTGAAAAAGTGGGGATTGCAGATGATATAAATAAACTAAAGGAAGGACTTAACACCGAGATTCTAAGTGGAGGAAAAGGTTTCCCATCATCCTTCGTAAATAAGTTGATATTGGCGAGATGTATTGCCAAAGATCCAAAAATAGTGATTTTAAACGATTTTTTCGATAAGTCACAGCGACATGAAAAATTGAAATTAATCGAATTATTGATAAATCCTGAGAACACGTGGACGGTCATTCTGATTTCCAATGACCCGATAATTATGGCGTCATGCAACCGAGTGATCTACATGGAATCAGGAGAAATTGTTCATGACACCAGTTTTGAAGAACTCATAAAAATCGAATCAATAGCTAAATCTATCTACTAATCAAATGCTCAAAATCTCTAAAGATAGAATTCAAGAAGTTTTAAGCGAAGATCAATTCTACTCACTTAGAACGCTTAAAACGCCAAAATTGGGACGAATGCTCGCAAGAGTATTGATTGTGACAACACTAATCGCCATTTCAACTCTATTTCTGCCCTGGCAGCAGAACATCCGTGGGACTGGTTTGCTCACAGCCTTGAATCCAGGCAATCGACCGCAAACTATAGAAACGGCTATTGCAGGTAGGATTCTTTCCTGGAATATTTCAGAAGGCCAATTTGTGAACAAGGGTGATACCATCTTAACCCTATCAGAGGTAAAGGAGAAATATTTTGATCCAATGCTATTGACCAGGTTAAAAGAACAAATAACCGCGAAGGAATCAAGTTTGGATGCCAAAAATCAAAAAAGAAAGGCGCTAACCAGCCAAATCGGTGCGTTGGAATCGGCTCGAACGATCAAGCTCAATCAAGCGAGAAATAAACTAAAACAAGCGTTTCTAAAGTTGGAAAATGACAGTACTGCTTACGAAGCTGAGAAGATTGCTTTTGAAAATGCCAAAAACATCTTCGAAAGAAATGAGTCTAGATATGACGCAGGAAACATCCCATTGAATAAACTACGTGAGTTGGAGTCCAAATTTCAAGAGAATAAGGCAAAAATCGTATCTGCAGAAAATAAATGGATCCAAAGCAAAGCGGAATTATCCATTACCCGGGCGGACATACTAGGTTTTGATGCCGAATATCTGGACAAAATCAGTAAAGCCAAATCTGACTTAAATGCGACACTTGCTGATTTGTATGATACAGAAGGATCATTGGCAAAGCTGAAAAATGAATACGCCAACATGAGCATTCGAAATGAGCAATATCAAATCATTGCTCCTCAATCTGGATATGTCGTTAAGGCCTTGAAATCAGGTATTGGCGAAACAATCAAAGAAGGTGAAGCGGTGGTTACTGTTATGCCAGAGTCAGGTGATCTTGCTGCTGAGATGTACATCAAAGCGATGGATCTTCCATTTATTGGACACGATAGAAAAGTTCGAATACAGTTTGACGGATGGCCGGCATTACAGTTTAGCGGATGGCCAAATGTATCAGTTGGTACCTTCGGCGGTATTGTGCAGGTGATCGATCGGATAGATAGTAAAGGTGGAAAATTCAGAATATTAGTTAAGCCAGATCCTGATGACGAACCATGGCCAGATCAATTGCGAATGGGTTCTGGCATCAAAGGCTGGGTCATGCTGGACAATGTGCCGATTTGGTTCGAGCTATGGCGACAACTCAATGGTTTCCCACCAAGTATTTACAATACCGAAGAAGAAGCAATTAGTGGAGAGAAAAAATGAAAAGAAGAGTCTTAATCTTAATCATTTTCAGTGCCCAATGGCAGCTATCTATAGCTCAGGATATACCTGTGTCCGATAGCCTTGTGCTGAACCTTTATGAAACTTTAGATATTGTAGGTCAATTTCATCCTTTGGTTCGTCAAGCGAATTTACAGCCAGGTTTTGCAGAGGCAGAATTGAGAACTGCCCGTGGTATGATGGATCCTAAATTAGGTGCCAGTTTTGATCAGAAAATGCTAAAAGGAACGCAATACTATCAAAAATTCAATAGCGCCCTGAAAATTCCCGTTTGGTTTCCTATTGACCCAAAAGTTGAATTGAGCAATACTCAAGGCAAATACCTCAACGAAGAGGAGAGAATTTTTAACAATGAAAACTGGCAGGTAACCACAGGTGTTAGTTTACCCTTAGGAAAAGGACTTTTCATAGACCAAAGGAGAGCAACAATACAGCAGGCCAAACTCTATAGTGATATGGCCGAAGCGGAAAAAATCAAATCCATCAACAAGGTGCTGTTTACCGTGATCAAAAACTATTGGGAATGGTATTATGCGCATGAAAATTTCCTGTTGATGAATAGAAGTATTGGCATAGCAGAGGAACTATTCCGGCGCACCAAACTGGATTTTAATTATGGTGAGGCATCTGTAATGGATACGGTGCAAGCGCTAATTACGCTTCAAAGTCGGATTGTTGATTTTGAAAAAGCGAAGCTGGAAAGACAAAAGGCAGCACTTACTTTATCTGTTCATTTATGGGGTCCCAATGATATTCCAATGGATATTGACGATCGTACCACCCCGGTTTACGCTGAGAATTTTGGTCTTATTCCACAGGATTCTTCTATTGTGAAACTAATTGCATGGTCATCACTCAATCATCCTGATATTTTAAAACTTGGTGCTAAAAAAGAACAATTGGAGATTGAGGAAAGATGGAACAAAGAAAGCCTGAAGCCCGAAATCAACTTGAGTTATTCGCTGATTGATGCGCCGATCAACTATCAGGGATTTGATACGCCTGATTGGAATGACAATTACAAACTGGGAGTCGATTTCTCCTTTCCTATCTTGTTGAGAAAAGAAAGAGGTAAACTTCAGAAAACGCAACTTTATTTAGAAAGCACAGACTATTCAATTGATCAAATATCCCAGGAGATTTCAGCTCAGATAAAGGCCACTTTCGCAGAGCTAAAAACATCCAAAATTCTTTCTGATCAATATAGTGCCATGGCCAAAAACTATGAAAAATTGCTTGAGGCTGAAATATTTAACCTTGAAAATGGAGAGAGTGACTTATTCAAACTCAACATTCAACAGGAAAAATATCTGGAGGCGCAACGAAAATATTTTGATGCCGATCTTAAATTCCAGAAACTGAAAGTCAGCCTTCCATATGAAGTCGGTTTACCGGATTTGAGTTACCGGGCTATGTACGAATAAGGACACCTTTTTATTACAGATGTTCATAATCGAACAATTAATTTCTATATTACCTAGCAAATAGTCGCTCAATAAAGCAGAACGACCATTTTGCAAGCTTGGCATTATTCTAGCCTATCTGGCATTAATGTAAATGAATCTGGCTGATCGCATCTAGCCGATAGCATCTAGCCGATAGCCACTAAATACTAATTCAAATGGAAGAGAAACAACTGGGTAAAATACTGATCATTGATGATGATGAGGATGTGTTATTGGCGGCAAAAATGCTCTTGAAAAAACACGCCAAAGAAGTACTGATAGAGAAAAACCCGAAAAAAATTCCGTTCCTGCTGAATAACGACACTTACGATCTGATTCTACTGGATATGAACTTCAGTAAAGATATCACTAGTGGGAAAGAAGGTTTTTACTGGCTCGAACAAATACTCGATAAAGATCCACAAGCGGTAGTGATTCTCATCACTGCATTTGGTGATGTAGAAATGGCCGTAAGGGCGCTCAAAGCCGGAGCTACTGATTTTGTATTGAAACCATGGCAAAATGAAAAACTGATTGCCACGCTTTCCAGTGCAGGTCGCCTGAAGGAATCATACAAGGAAGTGACTAAACTGAAACAAACGAGCAAGGCACTTCAGGAAGATTCCAATCATGCATTTAAAGACATCATTGGCGAAAGCCAGCCGATCAAAGATGTTTTTAAAATCATCGATAAAGTGGCAGGAACAGATGCAAATGTGCTCATCTTAGGTGAAAATGGCACAGGGAAAGAACTGATTGCGAGAGCCATTCACCAAAAATCACAGCGGAAAGACAATGTTTTCATCGGTGTGGATATGGGTGCCATCACCGAATCACTTTTTGAAAGTGAGTTGTTTGGTCATAAAAAGGGATCTTTCACTGATGCCAAGGAAGACAGACCGGGAAGATTTGAAGTAGCCAACAATGGCTCCTTATTTTTAGATGAAATTGGCAACTTAGGTATGCCGCTTCAATCGAAGCTCCTGACTGCCTTGCAAAAGCGCGAAGTGACACGCATAGGATCTAATCAGTCCATATCAATTGACATCAGACTTATCTGCGCCACCAACATGCCAATCTATGAAATGGTTGGCGAAAATGAATTCAGACAGGATTTATTATATAGAATCAACACCGTAGAAATTCACCTGCCCCCACTTCGGGATCGTGAAGAGGACATCCCTTTACTTGCAGATCATTTCCTGAAGATGTACAATCTCAAGTATAGGAAGACAATTAAAAAGATCGCTCCAAATACCACTAAGAAGCTTCAGAAATACTCCTGGCCGGGAAATATCAGAGAGTTGCAACATGCCATTGAACGGGCGATTATCATGAGTGATTCTGATGTGCTCTCACCTGAAGATTTTTTCTTTCTCTCACAAAAACCAGATACAGGCATATCCAATGAAGCTGATACTTTTAACCTGGACGAGGTGGAAAGAAGTGTGATAGAAAAAGCAGTAAATCGTCACAATGGAAATATTTCTAAAGCAGCCAAGGATCTTGGCCTCACACGTGCTTCTCTTTATAGAAGACTAGAGAAATATGGGCTTTAAGGGATTCAAATACCAACTGGCCGGAAGGATCGTCTTATTGACTATCACCATATTTTATTTCGCCAGTATGTTTTTTAGTGATAGTCTTGGTCTGAGTAAAGTGCTCGTTTTTGGGCTTACAGTCACCCAGGTCTATTTCATCTACCAATTTCTCGAAAGATCCAACAGGGAAGTTGTGGGCTTTCTGGCCAGTATCAAATGGGATGATTTTTCGCATACTTATCCTGAGAATAAAAGTGACTCAAGTTTGGATGAACTCTATGCGGAATTCAACAAAGTCATGAAAAAATTTCGTGAAATCAGGGCTGAGAAGGAAGCACATCATCAATATTTAAAAACAATCGTTCACCATGTAGGAATTGGCATCATCACATTCGAGCCAAATGGCGAAGTACAGATCATTAACGCTGCTGCAAGAAAATTGCTGAATATCAAACAGCTGAAAAACATTGCCCAACTCAAAGAAGTCAATGCTGAATTGGTAGAAAAACTCAAAAGTCTGCGCACTGGAGGTCGTGATCTGATTAGAATCGGCAGTGATGACACTGAAATTCAGCTTGCCGTTTATGCCATTGAGTTGGTGATGCAAGGCCAGGAATTCAAATTGATTTCGCTTCAAAACATCCAAAGTGAATTGGAAGAAAAAGAAATGGAGGCATGGCAAAACCTGATTAGGGTGCTCACACATGAAATCATGAATTCGGTAACCCCGATCAGCTCCCTTGCCGGCACGATGGAGAGTGACATGGAGGAATGGCTGAAAAATGGCCAAAACGTAAACAGCATCACCAACGAACAAGTAGAGGATTTTCATACGGCTCTACATACGATTCACAGAAGAAGCGACAGTCTGATCAAATTTGTGAGTGATTTCAGAAATATGACTCACATCACCTTACCCAAACTTGAGGAAGTTTGTGTACGTGAATTGGTCGGACATGTGATTGCTTTACTCAAACCTGATATTGAAAAATCAGGTGTGGCGCTGGAATGCAATATATCTGAGGAAATTAAAATCAACATCGATACCCAGCAAATCGAGCAAGTACTCATCAATCTGGTCAAAAACGCCATTCAGGCGCTTGCTGAAAATGATGATGAAGGCAAACCCAAAAAGCTCACCGTGAAAGCAGCTCACAGATCTGAAGGTGGAGCGGTCATTTCTATTATCGACAATGGACCGGGTATCGAAGAAGAAGCGTTGAAGAAAATATTCATCCCATTTTTCACCACCAAAAAGAATGGTTCCGGAATCGGTTTGAGCCTCAGCAAACAAATCATGCGCTATCATCAGGGATCCATTTCTGTCAAATCTATTGTCAATCAAGGCACAGAATTTAATCTGAAGTTTGTGAATTGATAGGCCGTTTTGGAACTGAAATTTGCATGGCTTCAGTTTAAAACTGAAGCCGGTAAAATCGTCAAAATAGCAGATTTGGATAGACCTTAGATCAAAAACCTCTGGTCTTTTATTGATACTTTTTATATCCAGGTTACCTGATTTGTTGAATTTTTAATCGATAAATTTTCAACTTTCCTCTATAGAAACCCCTAATCAGGCGAAAATCACAGTTACATTATTTGGTGGTACGTGTTTTTGTATTAATTTAAAGTTCCAGCCAATTTTCTTACCAATGCAATCCGCTTTTTTAAAAACCATCACATTTACACTTTTTTTTAGCTTCATTGTATCTCATCCTATTTCTGCCCAAGCCGATAAGGTAGCAACTGGAGGCAATTGGACAAATACAAGTACATGGGGTGGCGATCCGATTCCGGCGGATAATGAAATCATCCAAATTCCCATTGGCGTGAGTGTGACAATAGACAATGGTGACGACATCACATTGAATAATGCAGTACTTGTTATTCAAGGCGAATTAGTAGTCGGTAATGCAGGATTTAATTATAGCAGTCTTACCCTCAATGGCGCCCTTTCCGGAATTGTTGTTGAAGACGGTGGATTAATTTCTGATCCTTCATTTTTTGGTGCAGGAAATTTTGTTCAGGTGGATGGCGTGAATTTTTGGGGTGGACGATTATTTAATAGCTTTTCGGGTAATCCTGCCTTAAATACCAACGACTTTACTTCATCTGGCGAATCAGCCGAACCATCAAATTTTTCAAACCCCTTACCAGTCAAACTCATCAAGTTCATAGCATCCGCAGAGGCGGGATTAGTTCATCTTGAATGGGTAACAGCCAGCGAACAGAATAACAAAGGATTTGATATTGAGAAAAGTTATGATGGATCCAGTTTTCAGAAAATAGGTTTTGTTGAAGGTCAGGGTACAACGTCTGACTTAAATACCTATAGTTTTCAGGATTTCAGCACCATTGACTCCTATTACAGATTCAAACAAATCGATTATGATGGAAAATTTGAGTATAGCCCAATTCGCTATGTTGCCCATCAAACAAGCTCCGATAAATTTGAAATATACCCGAATCCGACTTATGGCGCAATACACATCGTTGGTGCTCTTACAAACTATTCGCTTTATGATGAATCCGGGAAGTTGGTCCTGGAAAATGTAGACACTACAAGTCCTCAGGCACAAAACGAAATCAGCGAATATCTTTCAATTCATGGGGAAAGAGGAGTTTTTCTACTCAAAACGGTTCTCAATGGAGAATTAAAAGTGACGAGGATTATCAAAAATTGACTTGATCATAATATGTTTCATTTTCTCAATGAAACTTTGAATGAAAATAGTAATTAGAAATGTAATTACCATTTTTGAGACATGTTGATCAATCTCATCAAAATAGGCAACTCAAAAGGCATAAGAATACCCAGAGAATTTTTACTTGGATTTTCTGATGAAACTAACTAAATGGCTTCAGTTTAAAACTGAAGCCAGTAAACCAGTAAAAAAACTGAAGCTAGGTTTTAAAAATTAATCAGTAAGCAATCTAAGAGGTATAAACAAAATATAAGAATCCTCTATATTCGCTTTATGCCTTCCAAGTACCTCATCGGTGATCATCAGTTACCACATTTCATCACCTTCTCTACTGTAAAGTGGATTGATGCACTTTCGCGTCCGGAAATCAAACATCTGATTTTAGATAGCTTTAGATATTGTCAAAGGGAAAAAGGATTAATCCTTTATGCCTATGTCATCATGTCAAACCATGTCCACATTATTGCGGCAGCTGCTGATGGTTTCAATTTATCAGATATCATGAGGGATTTAAAAAAGTTCACAAGTAAAGCCATATTCAAGGAAATCAAGGAAAATCCATTAGAGAGTAGGAAAAAATGGATGATATGGCTCTTTGAATCAAATGGTAAGAGAAACGTGAACAATAAATATTTTCAGGTCTGGCAACAGAAAAATCACCCTATAGAATTATCCAATAATTTCCTCATGGATCAAAAACTAGAATATTTACACAATAACCCTGTCAAGGCTGGTCTGGTCTCAGAACCAGAACATTATCTTTTTAGTAGCGCAATGGATTATTCGGGTGGTAAAGGATTGTTGACCATTGATTTTTTAGATTAACTATTTTTTGACTTGAATTTGGATTCATCGCATGGTTTCAGTAATAGCCTAATGGTTTCAGTTTAATAGTCTAAATAGCTCCTAAATGGCTTCAGTTTAAATTCTAAATGGCTTCAGTTTTAAACTGAAGCCAGTAAAAAAACTGAAGCCAGTAAACCAGTAAAAAACTGAAGCCAGTAAATTTTAATTTGAATAACATGGTTTCAGTTTGTAACTGAAACCCATAAATGAGATAGCTTCAGCCTAAATGGTTTCAGTTTGTAACTGAAACCCATAAAATGAGATAGCTTCAGCCTAAATGGTTTCAGTTTGTAACTGAAACCCATAAATGAGATAGCTTCAGTTTAAAACTGAAGCTATAAACTATAAGATTAAAACTGAAGCTATAAACAATCTGAAACTATAAACTCGCGAATCATTAAGACATAAGGGCATCTCTCAAAAAAAGATGCCGCTAAGGTTTATGAAGATTTAATCTTTCTTTTCAAATAAACTTAACCCAAACACAATCCTACAGCTTATCTTCCAAAAGCTAGATTTTCATACCTTGCTTGTTTAATGATGGATTTAATGAAAAGTCCATAAGCTGAAAGCATAACATTGGATTAATTAAAAAATCCAACCAAAGGCCAAAAGTCAAAGTCAAAGTCAAAAAAATGAAATATCTCTTCATCGTACAAGGAGAAGGTCGCGGGCACATGACACAAGCACTTTCTTTGGCACAAACTTTAAGAGCTGCCGGTCATGAGATCTGCCGGGTCATTGTTGGCAAAAGTAAAAGAAGGGAGCTTCCGAAGTTCTTCACGGAGCAAATAGGATCTCCCGTTGAGCATTTGGACAGCCCTAATTTCGTGACAGATAAAAATCAAAAATCGGTCAAACCTTTCCGAACGGTCATTCACTCCCTGCTCAATTCGCCCCTTTATAATCAGTCCATTCAAAAAATCGATGAAATAGTACTCGCCGACCAACCTGAGGTGATCATCAATTTCTACGATTTCATAGGTGGTCTATATAATTTCTCGAAGCGACCAAAAGCAAAATTCATATGTATCGCACATCAATTTCTGATCGCACATCCAGATTTTGATTTCCCGGAAGGAAGAATGCTGGATCGCATTTCTCTACGAATTGGGAATAAAATAGCCAGCCTCGGTGCAGATAAAATTCTGGCGCTTTCTTTTCAGTATTTTGAAGATGTACCTAAAAAGAAACTCTTCGTGGTACCTCCCCTCCTTCGTGAGGAAATTAAAAACCTTCAAATCTCTAATGAAGGTCATATTCTTGCCTACATGGTGAACCCGGGATATGGTGAAGAAGTAGAAGAATTTCACAAGAATAATCCTGATCAACCTCTTCATTGTTTTTGGGATAAAAAGGACAAACCAGAAGTTTTCAAAATTGATGATACCCTCACCTTTCATCAGCTCGACGATAAAAAGTTTTTGGAAAAAATGGCTTCCGCCAAAGGATATGTAACTACCGCTGGATTCGAGTCAGTCTGTGAAGCCATGTATCTGGGCAAGCCGGTCTTGATGGTGCCTGTAGAAGGTCATTATGAACAGGCTTGCAATGCCATTGATGCAATGAAAGCCGGAGCAGGAATTTCTAATGAAAAATTTGAAATCGGTAAGCTTATGGAATATCTTCCTGTTTACAAAGACACTTCTATTTGGTTTCGCGGCTGGGCCGATCAAGCCAGGGAGTCCTTTGTCAAACATCTGGAATAATGGCCATTATTAGCAAAAAGAAAATCCCTTATCCGATCAGTGAACATCTGAGGACCTATCTCAAAAAATACGAGCGGTTGATTTCGCTTCCTCTCACCTACTTGGATCTGCGGCGCTATGACAACAGCATTCCGCTCTACGACCGCCATGGCAATGACACTTTCTGGGAAACTGTGTTTTTCAAACAGGACGAAATGGCTCACATTCATTTCGGATTGAAAAAAATATATGCCATCATCAAAGCCGATGGTGATCTTGGTGTCATGGACCATCTTTTTGTAGATCGGGTAGATTTATGTGTTTATGGAAATACCCAACCCTTTCGCGTCAGGATCGTCAACCAAATCAATGACAACTTCGACTATTTTTATATCAAACAAGGAGATGCATCACGAATCTATGGTTTAGAGTTGGAACATTTGCTTTCGCCCAATTGGATCAGCTATGTCGTACATGAGGATACACTCATCGAGGAGCACATTGTCGGTATTCCGGCAGATCAATTCATCAAAACCCACCTCAACGACCCCAATCTCAATAAAATCAGACTTGCGAAGGAGTTTGTTAAATTCAACGAGCGCTGCTTTGTAAGGCTACTTGGCGACATGCATTCCAGCAATTTTGTGATTGATATCACTCCTGATTTCGAGGATGTGGATTATCGCTTGCGAGCGATCGATTTTGATCAGCAATCTTATGAAGGCCGAAAGGCCGTATATCTCCCACAATATTTCAAACAAAACAATCCCATTATCGAAATCGGACTAAAGCTGCTCACTCCTGAGTCTGTACATCAATATCAGCGCGAAGAACGTGCTTTGATGGCCAACAGATTGAAAATGCAGAAAATCAGAGTTGATGACCTGATGAGCGCCATGGCGAAAGAGAATTTGGCCAGCCAGGTAAATATCGAGCAATTACGTGTTGATCTTGCCAGACATTACGATGAAGCTGAGTTCCTGAAATGCGAAAACATGGGCGAGCTTGTGAAATACAGTCTCGAAATGTTGGTAAAAAATCCCGGCGTTTACAAAGAACATTCATTAGGAAGTTGATTTTTTCAATGAACAAGGAACAGTGAACAGTGAGCAGTGAACAGTGAACAGTGAACAGTGAGCAGTGAGCAGTGAGCAGTGAGCAGTGAACAGTGAACAAGGTACAGTGAACAAGGTACAGTGAACAGTGAACAGTGAACAGTGAACAGTGAACAGTGAACAGTGAGCAGTGAGCAATTAACAGTGAATATTGAAAATTGATAACTGATAACTGATAACTGATAACTGATTATGGTACAATGTTCGCTGGCCATTTATACTTGATCACTGAATACTGTTAACTGCTAAAGGCCAAAAGCCATGAGAAAGTACATGGTATATAGTAGTTGGTAAATGGAATTGAGAATTGGTACTGAGTACTGGGTACATAGTAGTGAGTAGTTGGAATGGAGAAATGGAATTTGATGATTATGTAATTTGGAAATTAGGTGATTTGATAATGGACTTATCAAGTTGAAAGTTTAAAGTTTAAAGTGGAGAATGAGCAGAAACTAAAAAACCAAAGGCCAAAAGCCAAGCGCCAAAAGCCATGAGAAAGTACATGGTATATAGTAGTTGGTATATAGATTTTTAGAATTGATAATTGATAATTGATTACTGCTAATTGATTACTGCTAACTGACAACTGTAAAATTGGTTCAGCGTGTTTTTCCAGGAAGTTAATTTTAGAATATAAAACATCAACCGCACCCACCACTCTGAACAACCGCAGGTAGCACCTCGAACAACAAGTTGTTCAGGGTCAAACAACCGCAAGTACATACCCCTTACAACCGCAGGTAGGTACCCCCTACAACCGCAAGTACAGGGTGATACAACCGCAGGTACAATCCGATGTGGACTTTTTCATTTAAAAACCTTGAATGTGAAAATTTAGATGACCCGCCGCTAAAGGCCAAAAGCCATGAGAAAGTACATGGTATATGGTATTGAGTACAGAGTACTTGGATTTTAGATTTTGAGAATGGATAGTAGGGAATTGAATTTGGAAATTAGGTGATTTGATAATGACTTGAGAAGTGGAAAGTTGAAATATTAAGTTGAAAGCTGAAAGTGTAAAGTGGACAATGAACAATGAGCAGTGATCAATATTCAGTAAACAGGATCTAAAAAATCCAAAGGCCAAAAGCCAAGTGCCAAAAGCCGATATAAGGTACATGGTATTGGGTACAGAGTACTTGGATTTTAGATTTTGAGAATGGATAGTAGGGAATTGAATTTGGAAATTAGGTGATTTGATAATGACTTGAGAAGTGGCAAGTGGAGAATAAGCAGTGAGCAGTCTTCAGTTAACAGGATCTAAAAAACCAAAGGCCAAAAGCCAAGCGCCAAAAGCCATGAGAAAGTACATGGTATATGGTAGTGGGTAAATGGAATGGAGAATTGGTACTGAGTACTGGGTACATAGTAGTGAGTAGCAGGAATGGAGAAATGGAGTTTGATGATTATGTAATTTGGAAATTAGGTGATTTGATAATGACTTAAGAAGTGGAAAGTGGAAAGTGGACAATTAACAGTGAACAATTAACAGTGAACAATCAATAGTAA
>CAYGUA010000045.1:0-28675 GCA_964353015.1 uncultured Marinoscillum sp.
GCTATAGGTTTAACCCCGATTAACAAAGGAACTTCTTTCGGCTTTGAAATACAGGTAAACGACAATGACGGTGCGGGTTTGGAAAACGCCATCAGCTGGGCCAACGACACCAAATCAAACACTGCAGGCTCGGACACCCGAAAATTTGGAAAACTGGAGCTATTGGGTCCTACATACAAGTATAAAAATAAATTAGGCTGGGAAGTGATCTATGCGGATAGTGAAGCAGAACCAGGGCATAAGAACCGAGCCATCGACGGTGATCCTGCTACCTTTTGGCATACGGAATGGAAAAACGCACAACCGGGTTTTCCACATGAATTGCACATTGACTTCAAAGAAGAACTGGATGTAAAGGAGGTGCACTACTTGCATCGGCAGGATGCCTACGGCCCAAATGGGGCGATAGGCAAATACGAAATCTACGTGAGTAACAGTATTACGGATTGGGGCACTGCCGCAAAAACAGGTGAACTGGAATGGCCTTCGAATCTGGCTACCAACTACAAGCTGCTTCATATCATCACATTAGACAAAGTGAAGTCCGGGAGATACCTGCGCCTTGTAGCGCTTAGTGAAACGCAGAACATAGCAACGAAACCCTTCACGGCGGTGGCGGAGCTGGACATTGTGGAGGGTGTGGCGCAAGATCCTACCGAAGAAGAGGAAGAAGATGAAACCCTTGCAATCGACGATCAGATGTCGCCATGGATCATCTACCCAAATCCATCCAATGGCAAAGACCTACGCATACAACTCCGAGAACCGACTGAATACACACTCAACGTTTATGACCTAACCGGCAAAAACATCTACACCAACAAAATACAAAAGGAAACAACCACCCTCCCATCGTCCCACTGGAAGCCGGGGATTTACACGCTGGTTTTGTCAAATCAATCCAAAACCTTGAAGGGCAGAGTTATTATTGCAAGATGAATTAAGCCCTCCATTTTTGAACATTCAAAAAATCAAAAAGTAGCAATCAAATCCTCACTCTTTTCTGACCTTCACGCGTACAACTGTGTCGGTCTGAAGGGAGTACCCAAGCGATCAGATTGTGAAACAATCAGCCACCGTTCCGCCCACAAAACAAGGCATTTAAACGCACTCCCCCCTTCTCTTCGACCAGACAGAAAACCCATATTGCTGGTTTCTGGAAATGAAAATCAGAATACGTTCCCTTCAGGATCTCTGGCAACTGGACATGATATAGACAAACTCTAAAATCAAGTGTTAACAGACCATATAGAATTATGAGAACGCTAATTTTATATGTATTTAATTATTGACATCTAAAATAGTTTCATGTTCTTAAAGCACGTTCTTGCGCTACTCAGTATCATCTGTTTCTTTTTAAAACCAATCAGTTCCACAGGGCAAACCTTATCTATACCCAATATCACAAACCCAATACTTATTGATGGGACTCCTGATACTTATTGGGGGGCTGTTAAATTCGAGTCTATTACCAATACTACTTCAGGAACAATTTCCTCTCCTACTGATCTTTCAGCTTGGTTTAAGGTGGCTGCAGACAAAGAAAAAATTTACTTCCTTGTTATAGTAAAAGATGATATCGCCCATTCAGACAATGAATCAAATGTTTGGAACGACGATGGAATAGAAATTTACATTGATGTTGACAATGACAAAGCATCAACATTTGGGGCGAACGACTTTCAATTTCAGTTTAGATACAATGATGCCACTGTACATGAAGCGAAACACGACGCAACCACGAATGTAGTGCTTAGTCAGGTTTCATCAGCAGATAGCATCTTATACGAAGTGTCGATTCCATTCAGCACACTAAAATTAGACCCAACAAAAATAATCGACGGTTTATTAATCGGTTTGGATGTTCATATTAACGATAATGACAATAAAGGTTCTCGTGAAGGCAAATTGGGCTGGAATGCAAGGACTGACAAAGCATCAACAAATCCAGCCCATTTTGGGATAGCCCAGTTCACCGGCTATTCCATTGGAAACCAGGCCAGCAAGCCTCTATTCTCTCAACAACGGGGTTTTTATGACAATGCCTTTACGCTTGCTATCTCGTCTCACATCACCGGAGCTAGTATACAATACACCATGGACGGAAGCGATCCGCGCTTTTCTGCTACCAAAATAACCTCGGCATCTCCTGCAGAGGTCTCCATTGATCCTGCGAGCACCACCAATAGAGGAGGGAAAACGCCTGGAGTTGCAGTTCGTGCAGTAGTAGCCGCACCTAATATGCGTTTAAGCGAATCCGTTACCCATACCTACTTATTCCCTGATGCCATAGCAAATCAAAGCTTTCCTGAAGGTCATTGGAATCCGGTTTACAGCAACTTTGGATGGCCGGGATACACCAATCCTCAAAACATTGACTATGCCATGTCGTCTAACATTACAAAATCCACACAATGGGGTCCTCTTTTGAGCGATGCGCTAAAAGACATCCCCTCCTATTCACTGGTAACAGATTATGACGACATGTTTGACCAGAATCAAGGGATTTATATGAATGCCCTGACAGATGGCTGGGAACGACCAGTTTCGGTGGAGATGATTGACCAAAAGAACAATGAAAGCTTCCAAATAAATGCTGGGATACGAATAAGAGGACGATACAGTAGGCTTCCAAGAAACGCAAAACACTCCTTTCGACTCTTCTTCCGAAATGAATATGGGGAAGCTTCGCTAAAATATCCTGTGTTTGGAGATGAGGGGACAGGCGAATTCAATCGATTAGATTTTCGAACAGATCAAAATTCCGCTTGGCATACTGACGAATCACATAGTACGGTGACGTTTTTAAAAGAAGTGTTTGCACGAGATGCAAGTGGAAAAATGGGGTTGGAATACACCAAAAGCAGGTTCTGTCACCTTTATTTGAATGGAATGTATTGGGGGCTGTATCAAATACAGGAACGCGCCGAAGAAGATTTTGCTAAGTCGTATTATGGAGGAAATAAAAGCGATTACGACATTATCAAACCAGAAAAGGATGTACCAAACCCATCCAATGACCTGAAAGTAATGGCAAAAGAAGGCTCCATGGAATCAGCGGGTCGATTATGGGCCAAAGTGCTAAATGGCATGTCATCCGCGCAGGCCTATTATGAAATACAAGGCATGAACACAGACGGAAGCATCAATCCAGCTTACGAAAGATTGTTGGATGTCGAAAACCTAATCGATTATTTGCTCATCTCGTTTTATACAGGAAGTAAGGATGGGCCTGGTGTAACATGGATTTCCCTATGGGGAGAAATGTTGCGACCAAACAATTTCATAGGAATCTACAACCGAGAACAACCGGATGGCTTCAAATGGATTGTTCATGATTTTGAAAAATCCATGTATGACAAAAATGAAGATTGGCCTCTATTAGAACAAGACGATCGCTGGTTCAAAGAAGATTTGGAATTTTTAAATCCAGTTACGATCCATCGTAAATTGATGGCCAATACGGAATACCGCCAAACATTCGCAGACCGGGTTTACAAGCACTTTGAAAATGGAGGCGTTTTCACCAAAGATAGTGTGCGTGCCCTTTTCGATTTTAGGAAGGCTCAAATTCAAAAGGCAGTAATTGGTGAAGCCGCTCGCTGGGGAGATATGATCTCATGGATGCCAGCAAACACTCCAGATAACTGGGAAAACAACGTTGCGGATTTATTCAACAGTTACATCCCTTTTCGCACAGATATTGTCCTAAATCAATTTAAAACACTGGGTGTTTACAACCGTATAAAACCACCTAAATTGAAGGATGGAGCCAACAACAGCGTTGGAACAATCCTGCGCATAACTTCATCAAGTGCATTGACCTTATCAAACCCTAACAGCTCCGGGCTTGTTTATTATACCTTAGATGGAACCGATCCACGATTAATAGGTGGCACAGTTTCAAATGCCGCAGTTGTTTCCTCAGGCTCAAGTCTTCCCGTAAGTGCCTCTGGAATATTAAAATCACGAATTAAGACACAAGACGAATGGAGTCCACTTCTCGAAGTACAATTAGTCAAAAAAGAGGATTATAGCGGTTTGAAGATTACCGAAATTCACTACAACCCTAAAAACACCGAGAGCATTGATGGCGAAGATCTGGAATTTCTTGAATTTAAGAATACGGCAGACAAGCCGATAAGTCTTACCGGACTTTCACTTACTGATGGGGTCGAGTATCAATTTGGCTCCTATGATCTTCAGCCTGGTCAATTCTTTGTATTGGCTTCCAACTTCACAGTTTTTTCCAGTCATTATGGTTTTCAAGCTCAAGGCGAATTCATTGGGCAGTTAAGAAACAGTGGAGAAAAACTTATTCTGACTGATTTTGACGGAACGAGTGTGTTCGATGTTACCTATTCGGACAATCTCCCTTGGCCTTTATCGGCTGATGGTGCCGGCTCTTCACTAGTGACTATGGAAACGAATCCAACGGGCACTCCTTCTTCTGTTGAATACTGGCGAGCATCTACACAGATTGGTGGCTCTCCAAATGCAGATGATCCGGCTCCAACCATTATTCCCGTTATTGTAAACGAAGTACTATCCAATGGACTTGAATTGGATCCAGATGCTATTGAATTATTCAATCCATCATCATCTAGCGCAGACATTGGTGGCTGGTATCTTACCGACGACAGGGATGAACCGAAAAAGTGGCAAATTCCCTCAGGAACTACCATTACAAGCAAAAGTTACATCGCCTTTGACGCCACTCAATTCACCTTTGGTTTGAGTGCGCATGGAGAAGAGGTCTTTCTTTTCTCAGCGAATGCTTCAGGAGAACTCACTGGTTATGTCCATGGGGTTACATTCGGGGAATTGGAAGAAGGTATCAGCATCGGATTTCACGCCAACAGTCATGGTGAAAAATTCTTTGTCGCCCTACAAGAGCAGACCTTCGGTAGTGAAAATAGCCAACCGAAAATAGGACCAATCATTTTCAATAAGATCATGTACAATCCATCCGAAGGGCAAACGGAATATGTTGAGTTGAAAAATATCAGCGATGAAACCGTGTCCTTTAATGGGCCGAACGACGAAAGCACAACTTGGAAAATTGAAGGCCTGGGATTCCAATTCCCAAGAGACATCACATTGCCTCCAGGGGTTGAATTGTATATAATAGACTTGAACGCCAATCCAGCAGAATTTAAAAGCACGCACGGCCTCTCAGCGACAAGTCACGTGTTCAACATGATGGGAAGCGTTGACAATTCAGGTGAAACCTTGTCGTTGTACAAGCCAGCCCCTGAATACATGGACAAGGATATATCCACATTTGAATATATTCTGGTTGAAAAAGTGACTTACAATGATAAGCTTCCATGGCCAACAGAAGCTGACGGACTAGGGGCTCTTCTTTCGAGAAAAAGCGACTCTTCTTTTGGTAGCGATCCTACTTCCTGGATTGCAGAATCCTTCCTGTTTCCACCATCTTTATCATCCGATCCGGTGAATAACAAAAGCGGAAATGAAGTAACAATCAGCTATACCGACGATCTGAACTGGCGTAATGCGCTAACGAAAGTAAAAGTGGAAAACGTAGAACTTGCTTCAACAGACTATCAGATTACGGCTGGTAAGCTCACCATTTCTGTTGATCATTTCACTTTCAAAAAGGATTATACTATTCAGGTTGAGGCT
Source organism: uncultured Marinoscillum sp. (assembly GCA_964353015.1). Lineage (GTDB taxonomy): Bacteria > Bacteroidota > Bacteroidia > Cytophagales > Cyclobacteriaceae > JAMZMI01. Next base: position 5,650 of record CAYGUA010000045.1, read on the forward strand.
ACAGGATATTATCCAAATAGAGTCACTCAAACAATTATCTCAGGTGAAGATCCTCCGCTCGGAACTGAGACAACTCTTGAATTCAATATTTACCCTAATCCAGTCACTGATCATTTGACAATCGTCCATTCTGACTCAGAAAATATGCAGGTTTCCGTAATAAACCTGGCTGGTAAGGTTTTCTTTTCCTCAACACATTCTGGAAAAGGCGATTTACTGGATCTATCGGGTCTGAAATCAGGTGTTTATTTGATTTCAATTAGTCAAAATGGTTATTCTATATTAGAAAAAAAAATCATAAAACGCTAAGACTTGATGCCTTTTGGTAACTGAAAGATGAAAACAAAACTCTTTTGTTTCTACTCTTTTATCGCTTACCTTACGATAATCGGCTGTGAGCCAAATTATCATGAGGGCACGTTTGGCTATGATCTAAATGCATTAAGAAAAGTAGCGAGTGTAGAGGTTCTGAAAAATGGAGAGGCTATGATTGCCGTTTCCGGAGACTATCAGGCCCGCGTTTTTGTAAGCTCAGCTACTGGACTTGCAGGTAAAAGTCTTGGGTGGTTTAATCATGATTTAATCAAAGGCGAACCGGATGAAATGCTGTCAAGGCTGGGGGGTGAATCACGCATGTGGTTTGGTCCTGAGGCTGGGAAATATTCAATTTTTTTTGAACCAGGAGTCGCACAGCTTCCTGAAAACATGACCATTTCGCCAGACCTAAATCAAGTTACATTTAAAGTAACAGATCGGTGTGGTTCACAACTCGTTAGTTCCGGGGAAATGCAAATCAGGAATGCCAATGGCTATACTTTTTACCTCAATGTGGAACGAAAAATCTCACTTCTGAACAAATCTGAGATTGAAAGAAGTTTAAACGTTGACCTTCCAAAAAATTTAGCTGTAGTAGCCTTTAGTACCGAAACAGAAATTGAAAACATTGGACAAGAACAATGGACAAAAGCGAATGGACTGCTCGCAATTTGGGACCTAGGATGTATGCAGCCTACACCAGAAACCTGGGTGATACTACCAACAAGAGGCACCATAAACAGGGTAACTCCATACTTTACGGAGATTACTCCCGACAGAATTAGAATTCTGGATAGTATCGTGTTTTACAAGGCTGACGCCAAGTATTTAAACAAAATTGGCATACCTCCTTCTTTTTGTAAGGACATCTTTGGGAGCTATTCACCCGAATTGAAACTTCTAAACATCGTGAAATTCAACTTTGAAAATGATTCCCTTTATGTGAATTCCCAATGGGGAAATGAAGCACCCTATGATGGCGATGTGATCAATGTTTTTAATGGTGAAGTCAACAAGCCCCTTGATCGTAATTGGCCTTTTTATGAACTTGAAACTTCCTCCAGCGCCAAAGAACTATTTCCTGGTGAGAAAATGATCCATAAACAAAGCATCTATCATTTTTATGGAGACAAGGAGCAACTGAATGAACTAGCTAAATCAGTTCTGGGCGTGCGTCTTGAATTACCTGATAATTTGGTGAAACCAGGTGATCATCAATAAAAGCTGCAGCATTACCTCACCATAAGTTTACTGGTGATCACTCCTCCACGATGAATCAGCTGTATTAAATAATTGCCCATTGGAACAGATGATATATCGAGCGTGTTTTTTTCCTGGGTGATGTTACTATTCCAAATCCTTCTTCCTGTTAAATCCATTATCTGGATTTGACCTGTGTAATCCGAGGCATAGTAAATGGTGTCCCTAGTCGGATTCGGGTAAATATTGAAACCGGAGTTTGTTTTTTCTGAACTCAGCGTTGGGTTAACACGTTCCTCAGCGCCGATAGCAGCACGCATCGTCACTGCACCCACGCCTCCTGACTTTCCATCCGGAAAGCTAACCTCCACCTCGTTTTCGGTCTTCAACCAATGACCGGGCACTTTGATGATTTTTGTTGTTGAGTAATCCTGTTCATTTTGTGTGATCCGGACCGCACTTTCTTCCACTGGCACATTCAGCACATGTCCGTTGAGTTTTATACTGACCTCCCGTGAGAAGGCTGCTTGTCTATTCACTCCAACTCTAACCAATCCATATTGTGCCTTTTTATGATCTGGAATAGTTACCTTAAACACCTTTGATCCTGAAAACTGAACAGAACTTTCAGCACTGTAGTGGGCAATTTCATTCAGCTCATGACTAGCAATTATTTCGTCCTGATAAGTGATAAATAGTACTATAGACTCCTGAGCGTCTATAGCCAGACCAATTAAGGAATTGATGGATTTCTCTTCAAAAACAGGCCTGAAGTCTACCCCACGACCCAGTCTCCGAATTTTGATATTATCCAACGCCTGATCATATCCCTCAATTTTCACATCCATCTCTCCTACAACATTGCTTTGATTGTGAAACAGCATGATTAATGTTTTACCATCTACAAATGAAAGTTGTTGGATATCGGTATCAGCCGTGTGACTTTGAACTCTTCTCCCTTTCACCTCATCAAAAAATTTATAGTAGTCCACCAATCGCGACTCTGCCCAGGTAGTGCTTTGTTTATTGAAATCCGTTTTTACCAACAGGCTCGAATAATAATACGGATCCCAACCGGCAGATTCCAGCAATATGAATGGTACGGCTTTTTGCACAATGTGCGGGTGATTCATGAAAGTCATTGTATTGGCAATGGCACCATTTACCATGATGAAATTTGAAATGCTTCTCTTTTCCATTTCGTGTTCAAAACCCGAACCCGGAAAAAACTGATCGGCCAACTTGTCTGAGGCAGTTACCAAATTTTCTGTGTCGGTAACATAGGCACCATGTTCGCTACACACATAGGTTAACTCCTTGCCGTAAGTATTGTATGTATATGCCGCAAGCGCATCAAAAACACCTTCGAAGGGCAATCCAGATGTGATTGACCCTACAAAATCCTGTTCGTTATCATCCCATTTCATATAATCATAACTATGGAAGGAGTAAAAATCAAGTCCGAATTTGGTGTCGTCAATGAACTTGATCAGGTTTTTGGTACCGGTATATTCTTTCCTATAGAAATAAGATACCGAATAACACGGGCCACCCACTTGGGTGTCCACACCCAGCTCCTGCACTTTCGCCTTGGCTTTGGTATGGAAATCAACAAATCGTTGATCGGACCACACCTTCCAGTGGGGTTCATTGACCAGTTCAAAATAGGTTGGGCGCTGAAAATCAGTATAGCGATGCTTGAGCATATAGGCCACCATTTCCGCAGATGCGTCGGTGTTGACGGGAAATTTATCTGATTCGTCCACGCCCCATTGCTCCATAAAATCAGGGTAAGCGTCATGACTGTCGTGTGTGGCCAGCCCTTGCCGATCGCCCCATAAGGTTTTGTATGCATCCAAACCCGCATCGTTCGGATTCTTCCTTGAAATGTAATAGTCAATGTCCAGATAGCCCGGACGGTTAGCATCTTCGCGCACAGCATTGCTCCAATCCCGTTCGCTTTTCACCATAGACAATTGACGACCCATGGTAGCGCCCAGGTTTTTGAACAAAATCCTCAATGGCCGTGTCTTTGATCCTTGAGATTTGATCTGCAGCACTGCTCAGGTTGAAATACTTCGTGCGATCAAGATCCAGATGACCGTTTATGGAGACATTCGTCGTGGGAGAAACCGTGACAACTATTTGCTGCTGCGCATAACCGCAATAAAGTGAAATAAACAGCAAGCCAACGAGAATAGATTTAGTCATGATCTACCTGGGTTTTATGAATAAAAAGGATGATTTAGAGTGGCGTGTTAATTGTTCTTCAGAAGAATCTCCACCACACCATTGGCACCACGTGTACCATAAAAAGAAGTCTCCGTACCGACGAGCACCTTCACAGCTTTCACCTTGGTAGGGTGAATGCCTGAGATGTTCTGAGTGATGACTCCATCAACAACCAAAAGTGCATCCTGATCTGCATACACTGACGTGGCGCCCCTGGAATTTAAGAAGATGGTCTTCCTGCCGTTCAGTTCATCCACCTTCGCAGGCGGATATACCGACTGAATCACCTGAAAAATATCGGCCATACGGTCAAAGTTATTATTCTCATCCAGGAGGTTCTCGATGCAATAGTCAAGATCTTTTTTCGACATGTGCCCCAAATCAATAATCTTGTTGTAGGACCATTCGTCGTTGTTGTAAATCAAATTGAGGGTTACATTTTCCTCTCCTCTATGTCCAATCATTCCGTTTTGAAAACCAAGGGCTTTTACCCGAATCAGGTCATTACCTTTCACTTCTATTCGGAAATTGCCCAGTGAATCGGTCCTGGTTTCAGCTTTCGCACGCTTGGTAGTCACCAGGGCATTTTTTATGGCAAAACCTTTGAAACTTATGACTTTGCCTTCCACATACTCCTGCGCATAAACAGAAGATGACACAACGATTGCCAGGAGTGTTACTAGCATGTATTTTTTCATAGCAGATTTATTCTATTTTCCATCCTAAAATTGGACAATCAGTGGCATTATCAGGTGGGCAAGCCTTTGCATAAACCCAAAAATGAAGGCGTTCGGCTTTCCAACCCGTCCAATAGTTAAAATGAAATGGCTACTTACTCGTCAAAAGAACCTGCAGCTTCACATTTCCATTGTACACTATTTCAAGCAGTGCGTCTTCCTTCGAGCGTCTTCCGAGGTGCTTCACCTCGATCGAAATCGCTGAATCCTGTTTAACCAACACCCGTTTGGAACCAGCCATTAGTTGAAAGGAATCAGCATTTAAACCGGTAATCGCGAAGGAAGAGATAAAGACTCCTGTATTCCCTCCAGACACTTTAAGAGGAATACTTGCCCGCTTGCCTTTGGCCACAGCGACCTTTTCGGGAGCGGTCAACGAAGAGGCCACCAATGCCTCTCCGGCAGGTTGATTCAAATTGTACACTTCCATATTGTGCTGATTCCCTCCGCCCCTTTTCGGCGAGCCTCCGGCCACAAAGATTCCCTCACCTGACTGAATTGCTTGTGTGCCGTGCCGTGGATAGTTCATATCTGCTCCTCGAGACCAAAGCCCTGTCTCAGGATCATAGGTTTCCGTGATCTTAAATGCTGAACCCTGAAGCTCTCCTTCGCCTCCCATCACGAACATGCGATTATCCAAAACGGCCACCGCTGGAGCTGCTCTGGGAGTAGGAATCTCGGCTATCTGTTTCCATGATTTTGCTTCAAAATCATAGGCATCTACCACAGATATAACAGGTGCAAACACCCCACCTACACCACCCGATTTCCGGCCTCCGGCAGCATAGAGCGTAGTGCCGATGACTGCTGCGTAAAAATGATCCCTCGGAGTGGATGCATTTTCCAGCTGTGTCCACTGTCCGGTTTGGGGATCGTATTCATCAAACCAATCCACAAAACCGCCATCATGGCCGATGGTGTTGCCCCCAAGCAGGTAAAACTTATCCTTATGTACAACCAATCCAGCTCCTCCCCTGCGTCGGGCTTCAGGGATTTCCGGCCCCATAATCCAAACATCCCCCGGTGGGTAGTACAGCCAGATGTTTTCTTCCGGCACTTCTTTCGGAAAATTGTTGGTTTTGAAAGCGCCGATGACCCAAACAAAACCCTGGTACGCGGTTGCTTGAAAATGATTGAATTGCTTTGGTGCTGCACTCCCCTGTGACCAGGTGTCGGTAGTAAACTGGTAAGTGTCCAATCGCTGTGCCGATTCGCGCCCCCCGAACATAATGAAGGCATTCCCACATTGTACAAAGGAGCATTCGTGCCGGGCTACATAATCTTCGTTCTCATCCAAATCGATCCATTGATCGTTCATGGGGGCTTGAGAAAACGCATTTGGAATTTGAATGCAAAAGAATAGCATCAAAAAAACACCAAACCTAAACTCGTTTGCACAGTAACGTTTTTTCATGGCCTGATCAGTCTTTAGCCCAAAAGTAAACCGATATGGAATAGTGTCAATCAACAACCAATCCGATAAATAATCAGTTCTGGCCAAGAATACGCTCCCTTTGCTTCTTATTAAGTCCGTGTTTGTAATAGAAATCCGGTTTGTAATAGTTCTCATGGTTTTTCATATCAGGATCATTCAAATCCTGACTGAGATCACAATCAAAACGAAGCAGAATGGCATGGTTCTGTGCCCATTCGGTAGCGTTGGTGAGGTGAGAAATACCCCAGGTGATACCTCTTCCATCTTTAGTATCGGTGAAGGCATCCGCCACATAAGGCCCTGCAGCTGTTGGCATCAGTGACACAATCGAAGCAATTTCAAAGTTGACACCATCTTTGGCATATTGTACCGTATAATGTTCATTCCCGTCTTTTATTACCAAAGCAGCCACTCCTTCTTTGAATGGAAACAGCGTCGTTTCATGGCCTGAGGTAATCACCGGGTTCAGAGGATGCTTTTCAAAAGGCCCCAGGGGATTGTCGCCGATGGCAAGGCCTTGCATGCGTACCAAACGAGGATCGCCATCAAAATCCGACTTGTAATAAATATAGATCTTGCCATCGCGAACGATTGGATAAGGATCGTGGATGGAATATTGATCCCATTCCCCTTCGGCCCCATTGTCAATAACAATTTTGTTGTGGGCGGTCCATGGTCCATCAGGCGAATCGGCATAAGATACAGCAACCGGACAGTCATCGCCACGTTTGCCACTGGCTTCCATAAAGCCCTGGTAATACAAATAGAACTTCCCCTTCCATTTTAAAATATCCGTGGTAGCCACTGATCGCCAGCCTACATTTGGTTTGGGTGGTCGCGGCACGGCCACTCCTTGTTCCTCCCAGGTAAACCCATCGGTGCTGGTGGCATACCAGATATCTGCCAAATCCCAATCGCTTGAAGGAATAGTGTCATTGCTTGCATCTGCCCCTTTGGGAGATGTTGGCGTCTCCCTGTGGGTGTACCAGACATAATATTTACCATTTTCAAAGATCACTTTAGACGGATCGCGGCGCGAAATGGTACCGTCGTGGTTGTTGTAATCGAACCCTTTCAACTCTGTGTATTTAAACTGTGTGTACAGTTCATTGTCTTCGGGGCGTGGAGCCATGTAATTGTCATAGTTGCGCTGCATTGCTGCGCTCAATGGACGGTTTGGCTTTTCCTTTGGCAACTTGAAAGGAAATCCCCCTTGCTCCGTTTGCTGCTGCGGTCCGCACGCGGATAGAAGCAATACGACTAAAGAAAAAGCTGAGAACTGGCTGAATTTCATTCGACTATGGGTTTTTATTTCTTAATGATTTTTTGGCCGTCTACCTCGTTTCCAGTCTGGATTTTGAGCCAGTAGATCCCAGCGGGTAATGCTGACATATCGATAGTGGCTCGTGAGGACGAGATGTTCCCTATGCTTACTGTTTTACCTGAAATGTCATGAAGCATGTACTTACTCGGTAACTTCGAATGCTCGCCGAGCTCAATTTCAAGTATTGAACTGACGGGGTTCGGGTACATGCTTATTTTACTTGCCAGATCATTGTTCAGTACGAATCCAGTTTCATTTTTTTTTGACCTGTCAATAGCCGTAGAGAAGTTGAATACTTGTAAACCTAGCGAGCTTACATGGCCTCCGGCATCCCCAAATGTGAGCTCGACCGTATTATTGACCATGAGAAGTTCATGCGGTACGGGGATTTCTATTACTCCAAAAAAGCTGTCTCGGGTAAGCTGATCATATCCCCTCCAATCATCCGGCACTGGAACGTTCGTGCCGTTCATCGTAAAGCTGGGCTTCAGGCTTTTCCCATGATCACGACCAAGACCTAACCTCAAAATAGCTTCGCCCTGATTCCCAACCGTCACACCAATGAATGTATAAGTTTGTTTCTCACCTGATTTGATTGGTTGTAAATATTTATCGGCAAAATAAGACGTCTCGCTATTTTCCTGATCGATCACGAGGGGATTTTCAAATTCGTATTTCAGCAAGACGGTGGCCTGATTCTTGACCGTTATTTTATCCAAATTTTCGGTAAAGTAAGTGGTGTCGAGCACGGGGAGATCATTTTCATCCCCATACAGTTGCTGCATGGTGATCTTGGTAAGCGGATTTTTGGCAGTGCCTTTTAGATTCAATACAAGTTCTACATCCGCATGCTCCAGGCTATTGACCAAAACAAATACAGTATTCCCGTCCACATAGGCATCTGTTTGAATATCCTGATCACTCGTCCACGAATCCACTCTGACTCCTTTCAATTCTGCCCAAAACTGATAGAATTTCAATAAGTGCGTATAGATATAGCCACCATGCGCTGGTTCACCTGGCAGCTCACCAAGCTCTCTCATCAATCTGGCCTGATACCCATTGTACGCCGCTCCCGCAGGTTTTGCCCAATTGGCCTTCAACAAAAAGAAAGGAATAGAATGAACAACCTGATCTTGTCGCTCCAATATTTGCAAGAACATGGAATTGAACGATCGAAGGTTGTACCAATCTTCACGCGGATCATACGGACTGTTGTTTTCACATCCGCTACAAAGGAAACCATACTCAGAAATAGACCATGGTTTGGTCTCTCCAAGTTTAATCACTGAATAGTGATTGATCATATCCATGATAGCCTGAATGTTGCTGCCAGATCGATAGTCCATGTCTTCCATTTTATCGGTCCCTTCTGCGGCATTGTCATAGAGATGAAAGGAGAAAAAATCCATATTTTCACCGGCTATATCGATAAAGGTTTTCCAGTTATTGTTCCAATGGCTGAATCCGCCTGACTCAAATGCGGGATGCGCTGCTGAGTAGCCTCCTACCATAACTTCAGGATTCAACTCCTTCACTCGTTTAGCCACATCATTGTGAAGTCTGGAAATATTTGCGTTCGTAGTGCCCAATTGTCCCGATTTCACAAAAGGTTCATTCATCACTTCAAGAAACCTCGGCTTTAGCTTTCCAGTGACACCACCATCTCCAAAGAATTTAGAAAGATACTGCGCATAAAACTCTGCTGTGGCTTCATACCCTGAGTAAACCAAACCCTCTCTGGTCGTTTCCTGCCCATGCGGATACATGTGCTCCTGACCACCAATCATCATATTACTATAGCGGTTCTCTAGTTGATGTACTCCTACATCATTTTTGTGACGATTAATTTCGCTCGTGCCACGGGTTTGCATATAATCCAGATCAGGCCATCCTGCTTTATTTGGGTCTTCTTTCGTGTTGTTGTATTCCCAAACAATACCTCCATTGTTTCGTCCGTAGTAAACATCATACCGTTCGAACAAATCAATTTTTTGTTGATCACTATCCCATTCGTTTCCGCTCAGGTCATCATGAAAAATGATGTGTCGGGACCGATCAAATTCCGAATAACCATTGACCGCATGTTTTACATGGAGGTTGACGTCTAAGGTATCCTGGGCTACCAGTGATAAATGAAGAGAAAAATATCCTAAAAGGATGAAGCAGTGCTTTAATGTCATGGTCCGGGTTTTACAACATCAAGGTTAGTCAATCAAATCAAGAACGGACAATGAACGAATGGACGGAAACTCAACAAATCAAAACATCCCCCATATTGGTAGTAAAATGACCACACACCCTTTTCCCAAACTCGCAAAAGCAGCTGCGATCAGCCAATATCCGTGTCTATTGTCCCTTCCCAATAAGACTTAATAATTGGATCAAATTATTACCATTTTATTATTCGCTGACTATGATCAATACCAGCATCAATGACTCGAATCGTATACACACCACGTTGCAAGCCAGAAAGGTCTATCCTGGCAGCCTGCCGATCAACCAGAATAGTTGTCTGAGCGGTGATCATTTTACCTGAAATATCACGAAGTTCCAGCCTTACTAGTGGGCTGAATTTGTTTTTTGGAATAAGAATTCGTACCTCATCGCTGGTTGGGTTTGGGTAGATAAAAGGCACTGTTTCCCTTTCAAGGTTTGATAGCGCATTTGATGTGTTTGCTAGTACGATATTATGAACTGTGTCCGCAAACGATGTGCTCTTATCATTATAATTCATTTTCACGATAACCTTATAATCCGATCCATCCCTAAGTGTTGAATCAGGGAAAATGCTTCGGATGAGTGATCTTTGCCCCACTCGCTCAGTACGGAGTTTTTGGGCTTTGATGGTATAATCAACGTCCACCAATGTCAATTCGAGGGCAATACCTTCTTCTGCTGCATAGTCAAGGGCCACATCGATGACCGGTAGCACCTCGGACATCTTAACCGTGGCTTCCATAATTTTAATGCCCGGAGTAAGCGGCGCGGCAACCGTAAACGGCAGGTTGTCAATGGCATGCACGGCGCTTTGCCAACCGGTACCAACCGGCCGAATATGCGCTTTGAAATAATAGCCAGCCCCAGGAGTTGTTGGTGCATTGACTGGTATGTTTAGGGTAACATACCCTTCACCCGATACGGGTTGCGAAGTGGCTCCACCCAACCAGTTATTGGACGGATCGCGTATTTCACCACTTACTTCCATGGGACCATTGGTTTCATACCGCACCTTCACCGCGTAACCGGTTGTGGTTGGAGGAAGTCGGTTTGGCATCAAGTCTGAAAATACCATGTTCGTCAATCCCTTATTTTCAGGGGTAAAACTGAATTGATCCGAAGAAAGCTCTTGCGTGCCTTTTTTCATGACAGCCCGAAGCGTGTATTCCGCGTCAGCTAACAAAGGCGAGGCAAGGGCAATGTTAAAGTTGACCGAATGTACGCCTGCTGAAGTAACATAGGTTTTGGTGCCAACGATGGCCTGTGAAGCATCCAGTATTTCTACCGTCAGCTCATTTGCCTCAGATCCTGAATAAATAAGCGTCTTGTCCAAATTCAACGAGGCATAAATAGGTTCCGTTTTATCATGAAACTCAATACTATTGTTGCTCCCATTAAATTTAGTTTGGTCGATAGTTACCAATTGCCAGGTGCGTACCCAATCGTAGGTCACCGCACGTTGTTCCTTCGTCCGAAACTCGTCCTCAAACATATATTCGAGCGGTTTAGGATTGCCGGCATTGTTTTCATCATCACCCCAAGTGTAGGTTTCCATGACTATAATCAATGGCATGGGCAGGTTGAAGTCACGTTTTGGAGTGATTGTTCCGAAAGGAATCCCATTCAGAAAAAACTCAGCTTCCCGTTCGTTTTTCCACCACATTCCCACCACGTTAAAATCCAATGGACCTTCAAGTGGTTTTCCTTTCACCCCGCTATTAGCTGTTTCATAAGGAAGCGAAACGCAGTTCCCTCCCTGCTGTTCATAAGGCTTAGCGTGAGAATTAACATTCATGTGATTGTTGAACGATGTTGTATTGGCTCCAGGGCCATCATAACTCATGTTCTCGCAGATGTCCAGTTCGGTATTGTACTTCTCTGAGCATATATCTGATGAAGCTTTTCTGGAATTCATAAAAACCCCACTTCCCATAGGGAAATTGCTCGGCTTCACCCGCACTTCGAAATACCCATAGGTGGCCATGGCTTTGGTGTCCATACCCCCACCGGCGAAAAGATAGGTTCGCGCTCCCTTAGTGAATTGTTCATCCTCATAATACCACATTGGGTTCATTGTGAGATAGTAGTTGTCTGAACCTTCTTCTTTCACCGCTTCATGCACCCTTTTATCAAATGCCGCTGTTCGATCCCAGGAATCACCATGATCAAACACCCTCCATTTATCTGTATCGGGGCTGTTCGTATCAAACTCATCCGACATTGCTTCCAACTTTACCCAAACCTTGCCTGCCGGGGCAGCCGGAGGTTGGGCTGAAAGGTTAAGCACAACAATGACAAATAGGATAATTAGGTTAATTCGCTTTATACGTCCCATGGCACTCCGATTATTTAGCCTGAATAGTCACACGATCAATTTCCTGCCCTTCGTACCAGCCACTTACAACGATCTCTCCGGGCTCACCCGTGCTTCGAATGATGGCCAGCGCTTTCCCATTGTGCGAAACCACCCCGGAGGTATAATGATAGTCTACGTTCATTTCCCAGCCATTGTCCACAGCCACTAGCTCACCAGGCCCGGTAATACTAAACTCCACGGGAACGTCTGTATCTTCCATCTGATGTCCTTCTGTATCGTACAATGTCAGTGAAACGAAGGCCATATCGTATCGATCGGCGCGCAGGGTATCCTTATCTGCAAAAAGTTTGAGCGCCTGCACTTCTTCGGTAGAAAAAAGCGCATAGCCCTCTACATGTTTTCCGCCGTTGAACCCTTTTACGATAACGTTCCCCTTTTCATAGGGAACAAGGAATTTCACGATATTGTCTTCTGCAAAATCAGCTCGTTTTTTCTTGCCTAGGCTCTTGTTGTTCACCAACAACTCCACCTCTTCGCAGTTGGTATATACCTGCACAATCACATCCTCTCCTTCTGCATAATTCCAATGCTCACCTACATTCGGATACCACTCCCATTTGCGTAGCTCTTTCCATGTAACAGGTGGTTCGGTCCATTGAATATTAAACTTCCATCCGTCCCTTTTCGAATATGAAAACTCCGATTCCTTTGCGGAGGTAGTAACTGCATATACCTTTGGTTCTTCTTTCCAGAGGCATTCGAAAAAATGCCCCCTTGGTGTTTTAAAACCGGCATAATCGAAAAAAGCTATTTCCAATCCTTTTCTGGGCCAGGGGCCAGCCTCACCCAGATAGGCAAAACCTGTCCACGCAAACATGCCCGATACAAAATCACGCTCATTCACAGCCTTCCATTCCGACCATGCGCCCCAATTCTCAGAGCCAATGATCTTGAGATCGGGGTAAACTTTATGTGCCTCGTCGTAGGCTTCAGCCCTGTAATTGAAACCAAGGATATCCACCGCCTCACCATACCCGCTGACCATGGCCACAGATGGGCGAACACTACCACACACGATTGGACGACTTGTGTCAATCTCTTTCACCCAATTCGTTAGTAGTTTGGCCACTACGGCCAGTGAATCGCCCCCATTCGTGATCCGATCGAAAACGGGCTTCACTTTTTCAGGATCAAAAACCGGCGACTTTTTATCGAATTCTTCCTGAACAGGATTAACCTCACGGAAAACTCTGGAATAGTCTGGAAAGGTCCATTCTATTTCATTACCAATGCTCCACATGATCACGGAGGGGTGATTAAAATCCCTTCGAACCAAGTCTTTCAGATCACGTTCGGCCCATTCCATAAAGTATTCACTATACCCACTGGCTATTTCGCCCTTCACTTTGTTGTCTCCTATCCAGTTGAGGTTCTTCCCTTTTGGCCTGTGCCATTCGTCAAAAAATTCATCCATCACCAACATGCCCATCTCATCACATACATCCATAAGCTCGGGCGAGTGTGGGTTGTGTGACATGCGTATTGCATTTACTCCGATCGACTTCAGCTTTTTCACACGGTATTCCCATGCAGATTTGGTCACAGCAGCACCCAGTGCTCCCGCATCGTGATGGAGGTTGACACCTTTCAGTTTCACTGATTTTCCATTTAGAAAAAAGCCTTTGTTCGCATCAAATGCAATTTCGCGAATACCGAACGTGGTTACGGTTTCATCAATTTGATTTCCCTCAAGTTTCACACGGGTTTTCAACTGATAGAGGTTCGGTTTTTCTGTATCCCAAAGCTTTGGGTTTGCCAGTTGCGTCTTCGCCTGGAAAACACCGGCAGCCACTTGTGCTGAAGTACCTGAAGCAACCGGGATACCAGCGGCATCTTCTATCACCCAATCCAATGACGTGTCGTCCGCTGCGTTTACTACCTCAGTTTTGATGCTGATTATGGCTTTTACTTCGCTGACTTCAGGAGTGGTAACCTGTACTCCCCAGTAGGCCACATGAATGGGTGCGGCTTTCACCAAGCGTACGTTTCTGTAAATACCTGAACCGGTGTACCAGCGGGTATCGGCAAAGGCCGAGTGATCTGCCTTCACCATGATGATGTTTGGCTCACCAAACTTCAGATGATCTGTAAGTTCGTACTTGAAACTACTGTATCCATTGGGTCTGAAACCCAAAAGCTGACCGTTGATCGACACTTCGGAATTGCAATAAATCCCATCAAATTCCACCCAAATTGCTCTTCCTTTGTCTGATTTGTTTAGGGTAAACTCCTTTTTATACCAGCCTATTCCTCCCGGAACGAAACCCGTGCTAGCGGCGGTGTTTTCTTTTTGATAGCCGAGCTCAATGCTCCAATCGTGTGGAAGCCTTATCGATTCCCATTCAACCCCTTCTGCATATGGGTCATCTATCGCTCCCAGATGAAACTGCCAGTCGAAATTGAAGTCAATTGTTTGGCGATTATTAAATGACTCCTGCGTGCATGCAGCACACAACACAACTATTAAAAATCCAAAATAAACTGTTCTAATATTTCTCATGGTAAACCATATGGTGGTAAAGATTCCTGCAACTAAAGAAAATTAATAAATTATCGCTTAGGCAAATGATTGCTCATTATAAAAACCAAGACCTATTTTAGGCATATTCAGGACATATTAGATAACTACAACATGAAATTATTGGGTTTCTTTGCTACTTAAGCACCGTAAGAAAACCCTTATAACGCGTTTTGGTATATTCAATGCTATAGAAATACGTACCTGAGTCGAAACCTGAGGCATCCCATGAGAAGTTTCTGTCTCGACTCTCAAATACAGGCAAACCACTGGCATTGTGAATAGAAATATGTTCAAATCGATCAGCGCAAGTATTGACAGGTAAGTTGCGTCGTATATCCGTATGGCCAGATAGTTGAAAAAGTTCATTGATACCATCCCCATTTGGGGTGAATACATTTGCAGGCTCAAACGCATCAAAAGAGGATCGGTCTTCGACCAGACGGATATATATATTTAAAGAATCTGCCCTAGGTTTTCGGCAGTGGTCATCTTGAACCCAAATGATATAATGGTAGCTATCTCCCTCCAAATATGCCTCACAACTAGGCTCCCACTTTACACGTACTTCCTTGGTATTTCCAACATCCACTACCTCAATCTGAGCCTGCAACGCTGAACTACCGAATCCGGGACCTTCAATATTGATAAAAGTATCATCTCCATCAGAATCTTCAACAGTCACACTTAAGCTAAGCTGACTCCCGACAGAAACTTCGTGAATTGCCTTCGATACATTCAAAGTTGGAGGTCGATTCACTGGCCAGTTAATCTGAATAGCTATCCAGCGAACCACTGGACTGCCTTCGTCACAAGTGTCCAGGTTCTTCGCAAATAATCCTAATTTCAAAATTTCTGTATCCTGAAAACTATTCAACCTGCATTCAGCATCCCAATTAATATATCCAGA
This sequence comes from uncultured Marinoscillum sp., assembly GCA_964353015.1. Classification (GTDB taxonomy): domain Bacteria; phylum Bacteroidota; class Bacteroidia; order Cytophagales; family Cyclobacteriaceae; genus JAMZMI01. The sequence continues at coordinate 20,918 of CAYGUA010000045.1, forward strand.
TACTTTACCTGGCGTTTTTTCTTCAACCTCTAATGTAAAGCCGTGTGTTTCTGCTGAAGTGGAATCATCCAATAACAACCACACATCAATCTCATCATTATCCATATCCGTCAATTCAAACCCCAGTTTTTTGGGAGTAGCACCTTCCAGCACCAAGCTACTTTCCTGAGTGAAAATCTCAATCATATTATTGTCAGCCACTTTATCAATCATGGTTAATCGTACAGTGTCTATCTGCGAAATCTCACAAGAATTGTCTTCTAGAATGAAATCAATGGAGAAAATCCTTTGTCCAATGCACTTTTCTATTTGGTAAGGGAAACTTGAAGTGCCGTCTTCTCCTACGTACATACTGACTGTTCCGTAATATTCTATATCACCCACATAATCAACGGGAAGGATATTTAAAATAAACTCATCCTTTGGGGTCGCATTCTGAAAAGTAATGTAGACAATCCTTTCGCTACTATTGGTCAGATCGAGTGTATCGGTTGTAGGATTGAAGCTCGTTACACCTGATACTATCAGTTCTAATTGAAGGTTTTTATTATCGTCGCATTCCCCTAAGGATAAAATATAGTTTCCCGAATCTTCACCCAACAAATGAGAGGCAAGACTGAGAGATAGAACCACGCTAACCATAATTAAAAACTTCATCTGTAGCATGTATAATTTGAGCCCGAAAGCAGAATGTATTTGAACTTTTAATTAGCGAGTAAATCAACAGGTACTCTTCAAATCAATAGATCATCCCAATGGCAATACTCTGGATAATGTGGATTTTTCATGGGCTCAGTAAAAATATCTTCAAAGGCAATTTCACCGCCCTATTTACCCCCATAAAGAATATACACTTCCCTTCCCGCTGCTAAGAAAGCGCCCGTACCATACACTTCGGTTTTATTTGGCCATGCGCTCCCGGGCGCTGCGCCTATCGGTTGCACATATCCAAGCATCCCTTCATTGGTGATGTAACCCGTCAGTTCGTTCCAGCCATTTCTCACAGCAGGCTCATAAGTTTCTTTATCAAGGATGCCATTATTAATTCCCCATGCCAAGCCAAAAGTGAAAAACGCTGTGCCACTAGCTTCTGGCGTAGGATATAAATCCTGTGCCATCAAGCTCATCGCCCAGTGTCCTTGTGGAGTTTGGATTTCTATCAGTTTGGCAGCCATCTTTTTATAGATATCCATGAAGTACTTATATTCCTCCGAACCGGGCTCATATTCATCCATAATCAAGGTCAGACCGCCAAAAACCCAACCATTGCCACGTGCCCAAAAAATCTTATGCCCTTGGTCTAACTGTCCGATATAGGAATTGTCGCGATAATAGAGGCTTTCGTCGGGATCAAATAAATGATCTGTGGTAGCCTTGAATTCGCGCATCATAAAACCAGAATAGGTGGTATCGCCTGTTATATTTGCAAGCTTTGCCAAAACCGGAGGCGCCATAAACAAAGCATCACACCAGGTCCAACGATCCAGATGCCTGTATTTGTCCAGAACGATGGACTGTTGGCTGGGATTTTCGATGATGTAATCCATACCGGCGATGGTTTGCTTTATCATCACGGAATCCCCATACTTTCTGAATAGCTCGATGTACATCTGACCAACAGCATGGTCGTCCGCATGGTATTTTCGATAATGCAATTTCCATTCCTGCTCCTCACCAACACTTTTCAGCCATTCGTAGTAAGCGTCCGTTCCGGCAAGTTCTGCCCATTTGACCATACCGACATACAATGCCCCATTGGTCCAGTCAGCGATGTGATGGGGTTTGTCCCATTTCAGGCTAAAGGTGTCACGAAAGTGCTCGATTTGCCAGTTGGCCACCCGTTGCATGTCCATCAGGACTTTCTTCGGTTTGATTTTTTGTGCTTGAAGTTCGATTTGAAGCGACAAACAAAGGCTCATTAATAAAAATGCTCCTGCTCCCTGGAAATGTTCGTTTTTGGGTTTTAGCATGTCATTTATCTTTATTCTAATCAGCCCTGAATTTGATGTTTGTATCGTACTCCGTGTAGTGAATGTACATTTCATTTTCCATCCAAAGCACCAGAGTTTTGTCCCCCACTTTCATATTCCTTGGCACATATGGGCGAACATTGTCATACTGCGAATCAGAGGTAATCGGGGTTGATTTCCATCGTTTTCCATGATTTTTGGTTACCCATTTTTCAATTTCAAAAACACCATCTATTTCACGTGACAAATAGACCGTGTTCAGTTTTTGTGGGTGAAGAATCAGACCAGCTGAGTAGTGAGGCTCCTTTTCCATTTGCCCTTCCAGTGTTTGTGGAAACCAACTACCTGAATGGCAGATTTCGTAGTTGTACCACTTTTTGCCATTGAACTGTGCATAATGATAAAAATGGTCTTTCTCGGTTGGATACCTTGTGTACAGAATGGTAGGGTTTCCTTTCGCATCAACAACAATATCGTGCACCCATGCACGTCCGCTTTCTTCAGTGGCCTGATAGACTACAGTAGCATCTTTAGGGTGGATGGGCATGTCGTCAAAATCACAAATTTTCGATCCGTCCGCTTTCCAAAATGCTCCCTTTTCATAATAGGCATAGTAAACAGAATTGGTGGGTTCATTTCGCTGGTGGCCATCGGTGAATATGAAATGAATCTTGGACACCCCATCGGAATAGTATTTCACATAGGGCCGGTTTCCATCCCGAAATCCTTCCTCGGCAATAAATACCTTGGACTTGCTGAAGGTTTTGCCTCCATCGTCGGACCACATAACATTTGGTTTGAAACCCGTCCATCGTCCAAAACAATAGATTCGACCGTTTTCCGCAGAAAGCACAAATGGATTGGCATAGGTGATTTGCCTTCTTGGGAATTTAGCTAGTTCCTCTTCGCTAATCGGGTCGAAGAAAATGGGAGCATCAAAGAGGTGTTCCTGATCTGGTGAACTTTGGTGGTAATAAAATGAGTTTTTGGAGTGCTTGGCATAAAAGGCCATGTACTGGTTGTCCGACAACTCCAGAAAAGCAGGGTTGTCGTGATCATCTATTTCAAGCCGATCAAATAGAATCTCAGTTTGCATTGCTCCAGTTTCTGGATCGATCAATACCGTTTCTATGGAGCCGTCCGCTTTCACCCAGCCGGTCAGCACTCCCGTTTTTTCACCAAGAAGGTAAATGGCCCTAGGGTCAGAAAACCAGCACCATGCTCCGGCATCTTCAATAGTGGTCACATTTGGCTGTCCATAGATTTCCTGAATGTTGAGAAAAACAAGAATCATTAAAACGGCAGAAAAGGTGCTTCGTGGTGTATGCATTTAGTGGATCAATTGCGATTAAAATTGGTAGATCGTATGCTAGTCATGATCTGTTCAAAATTATAAAGTTGGTTGGTGGAATGCCAATTAGGTTAATCCTCATGCGCTTCCACGGCTCCTCCAATATCATTTTCGGTATATCCATTCATCAAGATTCGGAATGCATGTGCGTAACCAGTTGGCAATACGTCAGGCGTTTGAATAACCAAGCCTCGCTCATTTCGTTCCCAGGAAATATTCGCATCACTACCCAATAATGTAATTTTCTTGATTTTCGAATTAAACACACCCAATTCAGTGCTTAGCGACTTCACAACCATCTCCCCTTCTGGCTTATCCAATACGATGATATAAAACTCGGTTTCCGATTTTTTGGTAAAACGTATGTCCTCATTGGTATAAACTATCTTTAATTTCTCCTCAATCTTATGCCCACCCTCTGAAAGTCTGGTTGGGCCTTCACCAAACACTGTCCATGGACGAGTACCATATATGGCGTCACCATTCACCTCTAGCCAATTGCCCATATCCGTCAGCAGGCTCACCATTTCCTCAGGGATTTTACCGTCAGGGTTTGGTGGAACATTGAGTAACATCAATCCATTTTTAGACACAATATCTATCAAAATATCTATTAGTTCGTTGGGAGTTTTAAACTGTGCATTCGGACGATAAAACCATGCCCCTGGAGATGTATCCGTGATCCAAACTTGTTCCTTTGGCTGATTGGGTCTGCCGCGCTCATAGTCCTTCACGGCCAGTGGCTCAGGAAACGTGCTTTCTTTGTAGCTAACCACCACATCTTTGCCCCATTCCAACCCCTTGTTGTAGTAGTAAGCCAAAAATTCCTTGCGGCATTCTTCCGTCATATTCTCCAGCCACCAGTCAAACCAAATCAGGTCAGGTTGGTACACATCGATGTATTCCTTGAGCTTGGCCCACCACTCTCTATAAAAGCGAGCCGAGGGAATATCCTCATCCAATCCATGCGGATCGGTGTAGAGGTCATAATCTTCCGGACTTACTCCGCCATAAGCATGTGCTGGAGCAAAATATTTCCAGGTAAATGCATGGTGAAATGAACCCATAAACTTCATGCCTCTGGCTTCAATTTCTTTTTTAAGCTCTGCAGATGGGTCAATACCTCCGTAATTCATGGAGTTCCATCGGGTAGTTTTGCTATCCCACATGGCAAAATTGTCGTGGTGCATAGCCACAGGACCCGCAAAACGTGCCCCTGACTTGGCAAAAATATCTGCCCACTCTGCGGCATTGAATCCCGACGGATCAAACTGCTCAATGATATATTTATAACCAAACTCAGCAGGGTCGCCGTACTTTTTCTTGTGATGCATGTAGTTGGTGGATGGTTTTCCTTTTTTCGATGGATCCAGTTTTCCATTGTCGTACATCTTCATGCCATGCCATCCGGCATACCATTGGTTAGGGTCGGTACCTTCGAAAGCTGCCGAAGTGGGTCCCCAGTGGGTATAGATTCCAAATTTGGCATCCTGAAACCAAACAGGTGCGGGATTCACTTTAGCCAAAGACTCCCAAGTAGGTTTGTATTTTTCTACTTGTTGGGCTTGAGATGTTAGGCCCGCTTGCAGCAGAAAGCCAATCAGTACGATACGGAGCTTGCTTAGTGTCATTTGGTTTTTGCTTAACTAAAATTTTACAGATAGTACCTGGATCAAGAAAACCCATCTGCTTATGAAAACAATACTAAAGGATTGACGTGACCAACTTCCAACGCAATTGATGCTAAAAGAAGGGTGAAAAAAATACCCCCACAATTGGATGGGATTTGCACCTGTTTAATACCATGAGCTTGCTGTAATTGATATTTTCAAGTACTTAAAGATACTCAGGAACCTAATATATTAATTATCTTGACTCCAATATGAGTCACGAAATACTAAGTGCTTATTTTCAAAAATATGTGAGCTTCACCCCGACGGAGCTGGCGCTGATCCACGACCATTATCATGAAAAGACTGTCGAGAAAGGTAAATTTATCCTGAGAAAGGGTGAGATCTGTCGCTTTGAGGGTTTTGTAGTGAGTGGGTGCTTCAAGGTATTTGTAGCTGATCGCCGTGGAGTGGAGAAAATTCTTTATTTCGCCGCTGAAGAATGGTGGGTCATGGAAAACAATAGTTTCGACAATCAAATCGCGTCAGACCTCAACATTCAGGCGCTTGAAGACAGCCAACTGCTCACCATAAGTAAAACAGACAAGGAAGCACTTTACCAGAAGATTCCAAAAGTCGAACAACTGTTTCGAATCATGTCGCAAAAGGCTGTGGTGGCATGGCAAAGGCGGCTCGTGCGCAATCACACGATGAATGCGGAAGAGCGTTACCTGTACTTCATTCATACCTACCCAGATATCGCCAGCCGTGTCACCAACAAACAAATAGCCAGCTACCTGGGCATAACCCATGAGTTCGTGAGCAAAATCAGAAGAAAGTTGTCTGAGCAAAAAGCCTAAATGGTTTATTGAACTAGTTCAATCCAATTGATTTTCACATTGCTCAATTTTGCTTACAACAAAAGTCAAAAAATGAATCAATTAAAAGTAGTGGTGCTAGTAGTCGTGGTGTTCATGTGCAACTACCATTTGGTGGCACAAGGGCAGCTGCCGGGTGAACTCACTTCAGAACAAGCCAAAACCATTTTAAAAGCTGCAGAGCAAAAGGCATCCTCACAAAAAATATTGATCAATATAGCGATTGTGGACTCTGGAACTAATCTGAAAGCATTTCTCCGCATGGACGGATCGTATCTCGGTAGTATCGATGTAGCCATCAAAAAAGCCAAAACAGCGAGATATTTCAACGCATCTACAAAAGATATTGGAAAAATGACACAACCTGGACAGGACATTTACAATATCGAACATTCCAATAATGGACTGATCACTTTCCCAGGAGGTGTTCCAATAACAGATAAAAATGGTAACATCATCGGTGCGATTGGCATCAGTGGAGGCACTATTGAGCAAGACGATGAGATTGCGATACTCGCTGCTAAATCTATTCTTTGATACTTCAATGAAAAAATTTCTACTACTAATAAGTCTTGTCTGTTTGATCAACTGCGCACTGATCGCTCAGGATACATTCACAATTAATAAGGTGGATCAGCTTGAAACCTCATACAATACGGTAACCTCCACTATCTACCAACGTGGGTCTGACTTTTATGCATACACCGCTGGAGATGGTAATCAAATTGATGTCCTCAAAATCGACAAGGATGGGAAAATGAAGCCCCATGCTAACTATGTGGTCAGTGGAGGGAAGAACACTATAAGAGGACTCATAACTGACACCATTGAAGGAAAGGATTTTCTTTTTGCAGGTTTGAAAGGAGGAAATGCTATTGAGGTATTCCAAATCAACCCGGACGGTACGCTCAAAAGTGTATTTGTCGTTAAGGATACAGACAGCACCTACCTCGGTATTGTGATTACGCTCCAGGTCATTCACATGAAAGACGCCTCCTACTTGTTCGTTGGTGGTTTGGAAAAAGAACCTGGTCTCTCTTGTTTCAGAATTACTGGGGAGGGTCGCCTCGAACACGTGCAGTCAATGGCAGACACGGAAGCAGTTTTTACAGATGGCATTATTGGTATGTCCACACACAAAATAGAAGGAAAAACCTATCTGTTCACTGGCGGTTTTCAGGACAATGGACTGAGCAGTTTCAGGGTGTTTGAGAATGGGCGCTTTGAGAATATCACCAATATTGCAGATGATCACACGCGCTTCCTCAATGGAACATACCCGGTCATTTCCAGTACCATACACGGTTGGGATTTTGTCGTGGTAGGCCACCGTCATCACAGTTACTACAATCCTACCAAATGGGTCAAAGACCGGGACAGCTACTATTATCACGGCGATGCAGTGAGTGTTTTTAGAGTAAATGAGCAAGGGGAACTACTCCCAAGATCTGTTTTTATCGACAACACCGAAACATTGATCAAAGGCCAGACGCGCCTTCACAGGCTGCCATGGAGTGAAGAATACGACTTGATTGCCGTTGCTACAAGAGACGATCAGAGCATCCAACTCTTCCTTCTGAACAAAATGGGAAGGCTCTCCGATGCAGGAAAAATCAATACCGGATTCCCAATCTATTATGGCCTTTGCGGACAAAAAATAGGTGACCAATTGTTTCTCTTCGCAGGATCTGTGGAAGGTAAAACATTTGCTTCGTATCGTGTGGATCTGAATTAATCCTCAAATTTTACAAAACAAAACTCTATAAATCATGAAAAAAAGAATGACTCACGGCTTACTGGCACTAGTGTGCTTTGCTGCAACAATGGCTCTCTCTTCCTGTACCAAAGAAGTGGAAAAGAAAAAAGTACTCCGCCATGTGGTGACCTTTGAGTTCAAAGACGAAGTGTCAGCAGCCAGAAGAGAGCAGGCCATTCAGGATTTTTTGGAC
>CAYGUA010000046.1:0-27489 GCA_964353015.1 uncultured Marinoscillum sp.
AGAATTGCACTAAAAAAAGTTGAAATGGCTTGATTTTATCATAGATATCGATCAGATAAGCTCATGTGAGCATACCCTTTCTAATTTATTCTAAAGTTACTTTTCTTCACTGAAATTTGCTCCTAGCTCAGTTTGCTCATTGAGCTTATCATTTGTTAGATTCTTTTTTCTATTGTCTATTTCAAGAAATTCTGCTATTGATTGGCACACAGTCTGATCGTCATCATATCCATGGCCTCTATCTTCATAAATGAATAGATTATAAGTGTTCGTATCCTTCTCAATTTCTTGTAGTCGGTTTTCCAAAACGTTGGCATGCCAAACTGTGGTTAGCTCGTCTCTTGCACCCTGGTGTAAGTCGAAAGGGGGGAGCTTATCTGCAAAATAATAGGGAGAACTAGCGATAATTCGTTTTCGAATTTGTTCAGGTGAAGCGGTTGGTGTATAAAAGGCACGTGCAAATGAATTACCGACTCTTTCATTTTCAACAACATACCGATCCAAAAACTTGGTGTGAGTGGAAGTTGCAATGATGTAATCCAGTTTGTCCGTAAGACTTCCAATAATCAATGCCACAGTTGCCCCTCTACTAATACCGTTCGCAAGTACTCTAGTGTCATCTGGTTTATTATAGATTTTCTTAACTGCTTCTAGAAAAACAATCGCATCTTCTGCAGGCCCTACCCATGGGTCTCCATAGTATCCCTCAGATCTAAAGCAAAAATCTTCTCCTCTAAGAATACACCCCCTGTATGACGGCAATATAGAGATGAAGTTATCTTTTTGCCCTCTACATTTTCCTTGAGTAAGGGTTCTTAGCTTGGAAATATCTAGTCCCGTTCCACCGCCTTCTAATTCCATCAATATAGGGGCTGTTTTGACATCAAGAGTCTTAGGTATGCGAATAGCTCCATAATGCTTCAAACCATTAACCAAATGAGAAATGACTTTGATAGAATCACCATTAGGCAATTCTTCTTTATAAACTACTTCGATGTTTTTTGGCGAAAAATCTTTCTCTTTCCACTCTAAAAGTATCTCGTCAAGTTCCTTATTGGAAGGTTCTCTCATCAATTCTACTAATGGAATACCCGGATCAGTATTGATAGGAAAATCAGTAGCCTGATCATATCCTTCACAGCCATTTAACCCAACATCTACGAGATATTTGAAGTTGGAATCAAATTGAATAAAATAGAAGTCAAGAAGTATGAAGTAAAAAATGAAAACCAAGAAGGGATAGAATTTCTTTATCGATAATATTGATATTGGCAGAATTACTAAGGGGACAAAGCCAAAATCGAGAATCGCTTTAGCTAAACCATCGGCCATAGTATCGGGAAGATTAAACCTGAAGCCCCAAAATCCTATGAAAAGTAAGGTAACAACAAGTAGTTTTAGACTTTCATGTTTAGTTTCTTGATTCTTGCTCAAGACCAATTTCACGTGAACGATCAAATAAAAAAAGAGCATAAACACCCAGCTGTAAAAAATTAACTTAACGGGTAGTGGAATTATTCGAGCAAATCCTAACAAGCCTGCAAAAGCCAATGCTACGCTTATTGATGTTCCAATAATTACCCACTTTTTGTTATCATTATGTGAGCTTTTAATGCTGAAATACAGGAAAAGTATGGGTATTAAAAAGCCAGCTATATAATACAAGATGGTAAATACCTTTATCCGATAAACCAGGATCATGTCGATCGAAGCACTAAACCCATGAACGAAAATGATAGCAAGAGCCAATAAAACACCGCTTAGTGCTAAAGTCGGCCATTTCCAAAGTTGGGACTGTCTGAAGGATTGAATTGCCTGCGACAAGTAACTACCTGTTAATATCGTAGAACCAATAAGTACTATAATAGCACCTGCTTTCATATCTCCTCCAACCACAATAAATAATCCGATCAGAAAAAGGGTAAGGGCAAAATTTACAAGTAAAAGCTTAATCTTCATGAAGCAGTAATTGAATCTAACGCCTGTGTATAAATTGTGCGCTTTTTGGAAAGATAACGCTTCTGATACTAAATAGCCAAATCTGCGAAATGGTCTATAAATTTTCTTTTCTCAATAGGCCAATTCGCAGAATTGGCGGGGCATCCAAAACTGCCGCCCTTTCGTCTAGCACCGCCTGCGCATGATTTTATTACACCATGTTAGAGCTCGTTATTTTTAATGAACAGCTCCACGATATGGGAAAATTTTACGGAAATTATTCGATTTTTGATCAAGTAGTGCACGTTCGTTTGAAACTTGATATTTTTTCCCATTCTCCGACTTACTAACTTTTATAAGTACTGTGGCGTTTTCGCTCAGATTATTCTGGAAGCTTAGATTTTCAATAAGTTCCATTATCAAGGGTTCATAGCTGGCGGGTTCTGTTTTGAATGAAACGACTTTATTGTTTGTTGATATCAATAACTCTATGTTAAATGAACCTCCGCTAATGGATTTTCTATTGTTCAGGTTTGTTATGAAAACATCCAGTCCAGTCACGTAAGGCATAATTACCAATCTATCCAATTCTAAAGAGAGATATGAGTTGAAAAAATCAAACTCATCAGGATAATTTAATGGGTAAAGTAAAGAGAACTGTTCGGATATTTCCGTCAGTAAATCTTGTCTTTCAAGTTGTTCTAAAATGGATAAAGCGTTCAAGAAGTACCCATTAAGCAAAAATGTGTTCAGACGTTCAATTGGATTTTTAGGAATATTTATATTCGTCTTTGAAGTTTGGAGAGCAACTGAATATTTGTCCAAATCACCTAATTCGTGGACATAAAAAACGCACATACCTGAAGATGATTCAAGATTTTCAGGTTTGATAGTGTAATTGAATCCGTTAACTGTATCAATCAAAAGTACTTCATCAAAAATGTTTAGCAGTTCAATCACAAAAGTACTACTTCTCTTATCATGCCCTTCACATCCTGAATTGTAGGCCCATTTGATTGTTAGTTCATGATGGAGAATCTCAACAGGATCTTTACCTACAAAGTCAAATAGTATTTCTGAACATGGAGATGCTTGAGATTTCCATGTTGAAATTAAAAGTAGCGATATCAATATGATTTTTTTAATCATTTCCACTTTGGTCAGTATGAGCTCTAACAATTCAGTAAACACTCTTTTATGGCGTTTACCTTGGTTGTATTTTTTTCACTTCCTTTTTCCGTAAAAAATTGAAAATCAATAAGATACCCGTGTGCCAACACTTAATAAGCGTTGGCACACGGGTATAAAGTGCACTACTGGATATTTTTTTCATCCCAATTCATTTCTCCAAAATAACGGAATATATTTTCTAAAACAATAGAGCGATCAGTCTTTTCAATTGACAGAAGTACATGATCTACAAACGGTCTGATACCATTAACTGGTAAATGCTTCAGGAAGCACAGCGGATTGGATATTGAAGAATTTATTAGCTAATGGCTTATTAGCCTTTACCAGTGTTATCACCGGCAAACGAAATACCGAATGCGAGTTACACTTCCAATGAGAATCGAAGATGAATCTTAGCCGACGATATCAATTCATGTCTGTCGGTGATAACACCGACAGAGGCAAGTAGTATCCTACCAAGAGCTAAGCTCTAATGATTATGTCCACGGCTGCCAGAAGTATAGTGATCGATTGATACTTTTCTACTAGCATCATTAGCCTTTTTGACAGCATCCAACATTTGATCCAGTCGAGTTCTATCCAATACTTTTCCATTCAAGAAAACCGTGTTTATTTTCCGTGTATTTGAAATATTATCCAGAGGATTTGTCTCCAGCAACACAAGATTTGCCTTAAATCCTTCTTCAATTTTTCCGGAATTGTGACCCATTCTATTGGCTGGAATTGAAGTGGCTGATTGCAATACTTGGGCTGGTGTCATTCCAGCATTATTCATTGAAATAAGCTCATCATGAAGCGAAAAACCAGGAACAGTAGGGGGCAAATTAGTATCAGTTCCCGCGAGAATCATTACTCCTGTCTCGGCTAATTTAGTAAGGATTACCTGGCAAGCATCTCCGTATGTAGTCCAAAATATCTTTATCCACGCACGATCTTCATCACTTAAGCCATCATTCAATTTGTATCGGTTAACTTCGGGAAGCCAGCCAAGTCCTTGGGGGATCATTTTATCCCATTCGCTAATGCCTGGATTCTCGTGTACTAGTTCTACTTCTTCCAATACTTTTTCTAATTCAAATTTTTGACGAACAAAGCTTTTGGTCAACCAAAGAGTAGTGGTAACACTAATGTCATTTTTGATCAAAAGAGGAGCAACCTCTTCCGTGCGCTTAGCAGCATACTCAATGAATTTATCAGTTCCTTCTTGATTTTCCAAATCTCCATATTCTCTTCTAAATGCATTCATCAACTCCTCCAGATGAGCAATGTCGGATTGATTGGAATTTAATACATCCATAATGGTCAAGTCAAAAGGGACATGACCCACTACATCTAATCCTTCTTCAATCGCTACTCTGTTGACAGCTTCAAAGGCTTCCTTATTTAGATAGCTGTAAATCTTCACAGCATCATATCCTTGCTGTGCATACTCCTTTACTTTTGATTTTGCTTCCTCAGTATCTCTTATGTTATTGAATCCTTGAGACCAACTCATAAAAAAACCCTCTAGTGCTCCGAAACTTCCCAATCTTGGCGAGGCAATGTACATGTCAGGGCCAATTCTTCCATTTCTAATTTCTTCTCTCCATTCCAAGTGAGCTTCTTCTCCGATCAACTCTCGAATTCCTGTTACTCCATTGGCAATATAAAGCAACAAGTCATTTTGACTTTTGAATAAATGGACATGAGAGTCAATCAGTCCTGGAATTAGGAATTTACCTGTTCCGTTGATTTTATGAATCTCTTTTGATTGCATTGTAAGCGTATCAATTGCGGCAATAATGCCATTTTCAATAACCACATTTTGGTTTGGGATAAATGCATTTCCATCCTGCGAAAGAATGTTGACATTATAGATCCAAGCCGACTTGGATTCAACATTGAATTTGTCATGATCAACTACTTCGGTAAGTCCACCATAAATCTGTGTCATGTTTCTGTTTGCAAGTATGACAAGTACCACCGTACCAATTATCATCACCAGTAAGGTGTACTTGAGTATTTTTTTCCAGTTCATTTTTTTATTGTTTTGGATGAATAATGAACCAAAAGTGTATGGAGGATTTAGTATTAACAATCGCTATGTGACCAATTACAAGAACTGGTACGAAATGCAAAGAGAATGTGACCAGCTACTTTAGGCCGGGACGAATAACAAGGCGATTGTATCCCTATTTGCTCCTGAACAAATCAACAAAACTCCTAGAAACTGGGATGGATCGGTCACAATCTGATAGTTCTAATAGCAAGCCCTGGGCATTGCCGGATATATTAATGATGTCATTCACATTTACCAAAAATGAACGATGAGATTTAACTACCGGACTACCTGAAGTTGCTTCCTCTATATTTTTAATTGTCGCTCTCTCTGTTATTTTCTTGAATTGACCATCATTATCCAAATGTCCGATGTATACATAATTTTGAAGGGATTCTATGTATTTTATTCTATTTAGCGGTATTTCGAAAAGGGTTCGGTCTTCATTGGTTTTAAGACCTCCTACAGACGTCTTGTGCTGATTAATGTCCTTGGCAATGCTCTGATATTTCCTCTCTTGAATTAGAATTGAGATTCCTCCAAGTACAGTGATAGGGATGATGCCAATCATAAAGGTGCCATAGACCATTTGTGGCAACAACGACCAATCAATAAAACCAATTATCAAAATGCGAGCAAAGAGAAAATTAGCTAGGCTTATGACCAGCATTGCTCCAATGTTGTAGAGAATCCATTTTCCGAAAGTCCACTGGTCCAGCTCACCTTTGAGCCTAAAAACTTTCCCAACAATTATGTCATAAAATAATGTAGCTAAAAACGTCATTAGGCCAAAACCTGCACAAATAAGGAATGTATTTGATTCAAGCAGAGCAATACCGAAGGGACGAAAAATATACAAGAAGAAAACAACGAACGCACTAATGCTTAGATTGATTTTAAGCAATCCAAAACTACTTTCTTGTTCGGGAAAAGGTTTCTTGAGTAACGAAATGACAGTATTAAAAAATCTCACTGCTTAAAGATATTGTTTTTTGCGAATTAGCAAGATTACTACTTATTCCATTTTTCGTTTTCACTTAGAAGTTTCTTGAGTATCTGCACAGTAAACATTTTAATATTGCTATCTGGTGTTTCAGAAGTATTGGATAGTACCACAATAGTCGATTTAATTTTAGGAATAATAATGAGCTGGGTGTTTGCTCCATATTGACCACCTTCATGCCCGAATATCATATGCTCTTGTCCTTTTGAACCATACAGAAACCAACCTAATCCGTAGGGATTACTTTGCTATAAAGGAAATCCCCTAGCCTTTGCCGGTGTTATCACCGGCAAACGAGATACCCAATGCGACTTGCACTTCCAATGAGAATCGAAGATGAATCTGGTTAATCACCTTCATAATGAGACAAGAAGTTAAAATCAGTTTTTCCTGTGAAGTAAAAAGATGCTGATGAATAGTACTACTGCCAGGGTGTTTCAGCTAAACCAGCCTTTATAGGATTCTGATGGATATAATCAATTTTCTGTTCGAACACATTTGGTGAAGAGAGAGGGATACTTAGAGAATTTCTTTGCCAGAATTGATACTTTCTATCGTTGAGATTCACTTCTAATTCATTAAGGTATTCAGGGTCTTTTTTTTGAATACTGAATTTTAACTGTTGAGCGGTGAATTTCAGAAAATCCCTTTGTACATCTTTTAATAAATGAGATGGACGCATTTGCCAAATCAGGTGTAAATGATTACTCATGAGTACGAAAGCATAAACATATATACGCTTGTTTTCTACCATGTATTTGAGACTGTTGATAATTATATTTTTACCTTCATCATCATTCAAAAGCGGTTTCCAGTCAAGTGCTGTGATCGTTGTAAACTGAGCATAATCTTCAAGGATTTCCATATTGTCAAATAAACACAGAAATTTCAAAAAGCAGAAAGTGTGGGTTTAAGTTAGCTGAAGATATCACGAATGTCGGTGATAACAGGTCTGTCGGTGATAACAGGTCTGTCGGTGATAACACCGACAGAAGCAAGGGCCTTATTTCACTTTGTTAAATTTGATAGATTTCAGTTTTGATTTGACGTCCTTTTCAGGAAGAAAGCTGATATTAAGACTGTCAATATCGCGGGATGTCACTGCCTCAGGGGTGTCTTTTCCTTTGCTTCGGGCATGGATGCTGAATGTACCCAGGCCATCCAGTCGCACATTATACCCACTTGATAGCAGTTGTGGGATGATGGTTCTCAAACTTTCGAATACTGCCACTACATCCGCGCCGCTTAGGGTAGATCTTCCCTTTATCTCGTCTATCAGGAATCGGGTATTTGCAACTCTCCTTTTGGTAAGCACTGGATAATATTTTGGTGGTTGCTCCCCTGCCATGCCGCCGGGTCTTTTGCTCACTACTTTATAATTGATAGCCATGATGCGCAGTAGTTATATTGTTTAACACTCATTTTCATCTCATTGTACGTCATTTACTACCAAAAAGATACGTATCTAAAAAATAAATGATAGGTATCTTAAAAATCAGAGATAGCTATCTAAATAATAAAAGATAGGTATCATTTATATTACTTAACAGCTACATTGAAGCAAAAAATAATCAGGTTTAAGGAAGAATAACGGCTTTGTCCCCTATCACCAACCTTACCCCGGTTATTAATAACCCAAATGTCTCCGTCTTGAGAGAAAGTTGCGATAATTGGCAAAGACTGTTTCATATGAATGCTAACCAAGGTCAAGAACATTGTCTGGAGTGTGTATATTGTGTAAATCCTATTTCCGAATCACAATCATCTTGTATTTTGTTCTTGAAACATGGTTGCTTTCCTTGTCCTCAAAACTGTACATAAATTCTACTTCTGCGGTTCTTTGATCAAATGGCAGCTCCGATGTGATGTTGTTAAAAGTCTTGATCTTGTCACCAGAGTTCTGAATACAGAAAACAATCAAAGCTCCCTTTTTTGATTCTCTTATAATTCTTTCTACCAGCTCAGATTCTTGTTTAAGTTCAGACTTCCGGAAATGAAACATGCTATCCATAAGTATAAAGTCATACGGTTCGTAATCCCTGAATTCATAAATATCCTGTATAAAGCCTGAAAGATTAAGGCCCATTGATTTAGCAATAGATTTCATTTGTTGAATTCCAACCGAAGAGATATCAACTCCAGTCACTTGATATCCTAGTCTTGCCAATGGAATTGCATCTCGCCCTTGTCCGCATCCCAAATCCAGGAGTTTTCCTCTGCTCGGATGGGTAGAGAAATAGTTGATCAGTTCAGGATAAGGTTCCCCAAATAAGTTCTCAGTTTGATAATATTTATCATATGTTACGTTCATAGGAATAGTGCTTAATAACCAACACAAGGGTTTATTGTATGATAACTTTGGTGAGTGTGGATAAAACTAGCGAATTCGGTAGAACCGGTTGTCGCCTGGCATGGCCGGATAATACATATTCTAAAAGTCTTCAAATTGAATTACATCTGTTATTGTAGGGAAAATACTCTTTAATAAGCCGCTCTCCACATAGACGAGAGCATCCGGATATTTATCTTTTGGAATTTACCGCGAACCACTCCTCATATTTTGCTTCGAGAAATTGATATCCATGATTATAATACTCGTCATGATGTACAGTGAAATGATCACCCGGATAATATGCAAATACAAAATCACCTCCCAGGTCTTTCATCTGATTTTCCAGAAGCATGATGGATTTATCCAGATAAAAATTATCTGCAGTTCCAACCGAAAATCTAATCTTCCCATTGAGGTCATTTTTTAGTTCATCCCAATTATTTCTCAATAGCAGTGAGATGTCATAATCTTTCCAATGAGCAATCACCTCCTTGTTAATCTCTCCGGTTTTGACATTACAAACAGATTCGGGCATGCCGTTTTCCGCCTTATCTCCAAACACCGCATTCCAGGAAGCATATTGTTCTCCCCGATAAAGCACATTTTCCAATTGGTAGCTGTCTCTTAAGTAACCCCATGGGATATCCACTCCGCCAATAGATGCGTCAATTCTAAGCTGACCTTCATTGGTATAATACAAGTTATCATCCTCATATAAATTGACCAATTCAAAATTTCTGAAGTCAACCGGGTCCGGTGCACTGGACCAACATCCCGCAAAGGTTGAAGGATAGTTTACCTGCAACCAGGCCACACTCCAACCACCACTGCTGTGCCCTGTGAGCAATCTGGCTCCATCACAACGAAATTTCTTTTCTACCAGGGGTATCAGCTCCTTGACCAATGCATCTCCCCAGGGGCCATTGTTTGCACTGTTGGCATAGGCACTGTGACCGGTGGGGCAAATTCCATCCAGAAATACGGTAATACATGGCGCAGCGCCTAATCCATCGCTTGGTGTGGTTTGTCCGGAGTAAGAATGATAATCTCCTCCAAATCCCGAAATCAGGTACAATACTGGAAATCTTTTTTTCGGTTCTTCGTCATATTCTTTAGGCAGTATAACAGCAGCATTCATGGTGGTTTTCTTTCCATAAAATGCAGACAACAAATTAGACGGTGCTACTAACTCCTTTACAAATGCTGTTTCTACAAATGGTACTGGGGCAGCTATTTTCGAATCGCAACGAATGGTGAAGTCTTCAGCAAAGTTTTTAGTGAAATTCAATTTGACCGGTGCATTATACATATTGTCTGGACTTGATCCAACCCCTCTCCCACCTGTATTTCTGTCCCAGACTACCTGAGCATAATATTCCCCTCTTTCGAGATCTGATAGTTTTACTGGAAAAGCATTCGCTGAGTCATCAAAAACGACAGTATCGTCTGGCTTTATATCCTTTACCTCAATCGAAAAGCATTGTAGCAATGGTAGCCCATAAACCAGATCTTTCGGGTTTTCTCCATCTTTCGAAAGGTATAATATGACCTTGCCGGTAAAAGATCCATCAAAAGCGTACGGAGAAAAAGATGCCTTTACCATTTGAGCCTTGGCGCTCATATTTATAAGAAATAGGAATAGGCAAAGAATCTTAGCGACTTTCATATTGCTGTTTGAATGATAAGGCAAACTACAGAATAATGACGTTATTTCACTTTGGTTCGGTGTAATGTCTTTTCGCGTCCTTTCATACTTTTTAGGGTTGGTTCATGACGACAAGTATAAAGGCTTAAGCATGTTTTTGATGTAATAGCTTAAAATCAAATTGAAGCTATTTCAGGTACAGTATTTTTTCCATGGATGCTCAATTAAAAACATTTACAGCACCTACCTTCTGGCCAACTTTACAACCAACTTGTGATTTGGCACGACTATAAGGTAATCGTTCTATATAATAACAGAAAGGCATTGAATTTGAATTTTATCAAGGTCAATGATGGTACTTCCTATTAGGTTAAGTGGATTCTATTCAAATAGATTAAGGTTTTAAACTTCAGGTATTTCGCTGATAAGTAGCTTTGTGAAAAGCAGTAATAGATGTTTATATCACATGGCCAATGAAGTATTTAATGACATCTTTAATAGTTAAAATCATGTTAATGTCGCGTTCTAGACTTGTATTATTTGGGCTTAAACTTATCCGTTCCTAATGTTGTGTCATGAAGAGCATAGTCATTATCCTAATTTCTGTTTTTTGCTTACACTCGGTTGCTTATGGCCAGAAAAATCTTCAAGCCTACACGCCTTCTATTTTATTTGATAAAGGAGAGTGGGAAGTGAAATCTTTTCAAAATTTATACACTCAAAAGCACGGGTTTACAGACAGAAAGAAAGCGCGAACAGGAAGGGGTCGAGAAAACTATTTTACCTCATCAACTCAAGCACTCTTTGGGATCAATGGTCAACTCAATGTTGGTTTCGATGTATGGGTGAGAAATGTAACCAATGAAAATAGTAACGGTGGAGATTACAAAAGTAGAACCGCGGTTTCAGGTATAGGTCCCAAAATAAAGGTGGCTCCATTCAAGCATATTGAACGTCTGTCCATACAATCGACTTTACTGCTTCCTGTAGTAAAAAATCAAGAAGGGATCGCATCCAGGAAGCCTTATTTATCAGATGATGCCACACTTTGGCTCACACAGTTTTACTACGACATGCAGATTAGTAGTCAATTTCAACTTTTCTTTCAGCAAGCCTTTTGGTTTTATAAAGTTAGAGATAGTTTCAGAGCGAATAACTATCTAAAAACGCAAAGCAGTGTTTTTGCCAGCTACTTTCCTACAACCAAATGGACGATATATGCAATGACGGAAGTCTTCCCCACTCATTATAATCATGTTGACCAAACAAGTCAGGCATTCTTTGCCTACTTTGTCCAATCTGGTATTGGAGCCAAATTTCAGGTCATTCCAAATGTACTTGAACTGGAAACTTTATACTCCAATTTCTGGCTAGGAAATGGAGATGGTGCGGGGCAAACATTTAACCTTGGTATCCGCATCATTCATCAGTAAATTAGTTGTGTGAAAAATGCACTTACTTTTTTATTTCTAATCATGTTGGGCATTAGACTATTTGCCCAACCTCCCATCATCACAGAAATTGCGTTTTCTGGAATAACAAAAACCCAACCCGCTTATCTCAGTACATTTATTCAAAGTAAAGTAGGTGATAAATTAGACTCCATCCAATTAGAAGAGGATCGCAAAATACTTGCAAATTTGGAGATTCTGGGCAATGCCAGCTATCTGGTAACCGCCGATACTAGCGGATGCAAGATTACCTTCGATTGCATTGAACTGTACTCTCTGATTCCAATTTTCAATTTCGGAGGAATACAAGATAATTTGTGGTTTTTGATCGGTGGTACGGATGTGAATCTCCTTGGCAAGGGGCACAAGACGTATATTTACTATCAATACTACGATAGGCACTCAATAGCCGCACATTTAAGTCTCGATTGGCTTAAAGGTTCCCCATGGGGAGTCAATGTAAACATGATCAAGTGGAGTACTTTGGAGCCACTATTTTTTGAAGGTGGCACGGTAAGTTATAATTATGATAACTATACGATTGGATTAGAAGGCATTTTTCATTTCAATTATTTTGATAAAATAACTTTTGGAGCAGGTGCATTTAGGGAGGAATACAATGCAGTAAGTGAGTTGGTAAGCAATTCCCCTGCAAGCGCTGTGACAAACAAAACCATTTTTAAGTTGATTTGGAATAGTAACCATACCTATTCTTCCTATTTCTATTTGGATGGGTTTTCAAATACTTTTACTTCAGAAGCAGTCTATTCATTGGACGGTGATCCAGATTTTTACATCGCATTTAATGACTTTAGATGGTATCGGCGTTTCAGTGAACGAGGGAACTGGGCTTCACGAGCGAGAGTTGGATTTTCCACCAATCAAAATAGTCCCTTTGCGCCTTTTGTTTTGGATAGCTACATTAATATCAGGGGAGTTGGTAATAGGGTTGATAGAGGAACCGGGAGTTTGGTGATCAATTCGGAGTACAGACAATCGATTATCGATCAAAATCGTTTTGCCATCCAGGCAGTAGGTTTTGTTGATGTTGGTACCTGGAGAACCCCCGGTGGAACATTAAATGACTTTATTCAACAAAAGAATGTGAAGGCATTTGCTGGAGTAGGTTGCAGAATCATTCATAAAAAGATCTATAATGCCATCTTCCGTATTGATTATGGTTTTGACCTCAATAAGGATTCAAAAAGAGGATTTGTAATGGGAATTGGGCAATATTTTTGAAAATATCATTAAGCTCGAACAGGCTTTTAAGTCCTTTACCTTAACCGTAATCAGGAAAGTCAATATCGAGTACATCACAATCTATTGGTCAAGTTCGAGTCATCTCGTAATTCTTTGGATTGATCAGTGACGACACGAAACAAGGCTTCAGCGACTTAACTAATTCTGATTTGGCCTTAGCCTTTGCCGGTGTTATCACCGGCAAACGAGATACCCAATGCGAGTTGCACTTCCAATGAGAATCGAAGATGAATCTTAGCCGAAGCTATCACATCTGTCGGTGATAACACCGACAGAGGCAAGAAGCTAGCTCCGGAGCGAAAACCTTGCTGACAGTCACTACTAACTCGCCATAAGCTATATGCTGTGTTGGTACACGTATTTATTTTTCTAACTTTTCAATCATTTTTACTGCTCTACCTGAAACGGATTTTCGTTCGTCAGCTGACAATCGTTCTAAATGAGGTTTAATCCAATCTTTCAAGTCCACATCTTTTTTCGCCCATTTTGTCAATGTGTCCATTGTTTGGTTCAGTACAATCCAATCGTTGTGGTTAAAAAGGTTATTCTTCATTATGGCTTTCGCCATTTCAATTTGTTTTTCGGTCATATCCTTGTCGAGCATTCCAAACAATTGCGATAAAGTCCATTGAGTAGAGGCTTGGTCAATCTGTGCGATATCAATTAAAAATCGGTCGATATAGGGAAATAGGATTGACTTTTTCGCTTTACAAATCCGTTTCATAGCGTTTGATGTTCGAAGGCGAACTATCTCGTCGTTACTGAAATAGCAGTTAAACAGTTCATTGAAAAGTTCATTTGCAGCCAATACTTCGTCTACAATTTCAATTGTGTTTCCCAATGAATTAGGATGTCCGCCTTTAAGTCTTTCTTCAAAGTTTTTCATTCAGCGATAAGTTTTTTCATATATGTGTCAACGATCAGATAGCAGGAGTGCGACCCGAGCTCATCAAGTTTCGATAAAACTAATGAAACCTGCCGCGCCCGGCAAGTGGGTGTTTCCAAAGTATCAGAATGCACTGCGTTCAGAAAGATGAAAAATCCTCTACCATGTATTTGAGACTGTTGATAATTATATTTTTGCCTTCATCATCATTCAAAAGCGGTTTCCAATCAAGTGCTGTGATCGTTGTAAACTGAGCATAATCTTCAAGGATTTCCATATTATCAAATAAACACAGAAATTTCAACAAGCAGAAAATGTGGGTTTAAGTTAGCCGACAATATCACGTCTGTCGGTGATAACAGGTCTGTCGGTGATAACACCGACAGAGGCAAGGGATAAGCTCAGTGAGGATATCCTGTCAAATTGATTCTAAAGTTACTGTTTTGCACAAAAAACTACTTATTACTCTGTTTGCTCATTGAGCTTATTGTTTGTTACCATTATTTTTTTTGTTCAGCTCTGAAAACATAAAAAGCTGCATCATCATAATCGGTTTCGGAGATTCTAATGTTTCCTCTTCTGTTCATGGAACAGTCGATATATGTATCTTGATGCCATTTGGCAGTTATTGTTAAGCATTCGGTGGTATCGGAATCAGAGCAGATTGTCACAGAAGTTAAGTCATCAAATTGAAGTTTAGTTTGATCCAATTGAGACAGGCTAATGTTCAAATCACCATTGAGTAAGAGCTTCATAAGTTCTGGTGACTCACCTGTTTTTTTCCTATAGAAAATGATTGTTGCTTTTTTATTGATTAAATCGGATGACGAAAATTTGCTGTTAAAATCCTTTATAGACTCAATGATTTCTTCTTCACTTGTTCGCCTATTAACCTCTAATAATTCAGGATATTCATTTATCAATTTAGGGAATGCCTCTTCCAGCTCTTTATCGTCCTTAAGTTTTACGGTTTGTTTACCTTCATTGAGCAATAAAGTTGTGTGAGAATTTGTCATTGACATAGATACAGAAACTGCTCCAAACCCTCCCATTGGTGCGCTTTGTGCTGTTGCAGTTGTATAATGTTTATAGAGATTTACTTTTCCACTCGCTAAAACTTTAACAAAGTCTCTTTCATAAAAAGAAAGACCATGTATTGAAAAATTTGTGGCAATACAAAAACTGTCAGTCCCTACAACAAAAGCATACATGTCATCTATGTCAATTTTTTGTTTCTTGTCTAAAAAATCAGTTTGGAACTCAATGTAGTTGTCAGTTCTGTTACGACCTCCTGGGCTGAACTTGTGCCTAATTAAACCCTCATGTTTTTGTCCTGAATAGTCATAGTAGTATCCTGATTTAAAATATTGCGAATAACCAATGAATGAATTAATGATAAATAGCCAAAAAAGTGTCAACTTCATTTTTCAGGATAAATTAATTGTAACGTCTGGCTAAGAAACGTAGGGGAGTTTGAAACACGGCCCTTTCGGTTTGCTACTTAGCCAAGCCAAATATTTTTATTATTTACTTTACTTTTTTCATTATCAAAATTTTGGATTGGCGAACTTGCCAAAAGCTCTGATCTTCAGATTACCACCTAACCCCTATGTTTTCTTAGCCCTTGTTGTATGCCGTTCCTTTTTTTCTTTTGTAGCAGACTGTTTCGGTTGACCACTGTGCGGTTGGTAGACATACTCTTTGACAAGTTTTGGATTGTGGGTTTGCTTTGAGCGACTTGACAATGTGTATGGCTTGGAGCGAAGGCTGTTTGTTTTGCATACATAAGTTCGATAACAATTTTATGAGAGTCCAATTGATGATTTGAGAACTGAGATAGCTATGTCTATGAAGCCCTTTTTGATTTTCTCAACGGGCGTTGGAATTACCACTTGCCTATTGGTTAAGTTGATACACTCATGCATAGATATCCATTATAGAAATATGCTAGTTTTTAGCAGTTTTATAAAGTTCAATGAATACCAAAGGCAAATTAACTTGCTTTTGCCCAGTAGAATTAATTAGGATGATAATCACCATATTACTTGGCATCAAATGCAACATGGTAGCTTGAATACCATCAGAACCTCCGGTTCCACCAAAAAAAAGTAATGTCCTTATCCTTGGAAGAATTTAAGCTCACAAGTACTTTTTGAGATTCGCTACTTAGTAATTCACCGCTCCGTAAAGCATATAAGAAGGATGATAAATCGTTAACATTGGATGAAATGCCACCTGCCGCCCAAGCCCAACTATTAATCGCTTAAGAATTCCGACTTATCCAGTAGTTCTTCAAAGCTAAGGGTATAAATATCTCGCCATGATTCTTCACCGTTCAAGTTTACGTAGCTCTTCACGATTTTATAACCAATAAAATATCCTATGGCACCTGGAAGATTCTCTTTTAGTTTAACATTTCGTGCTCCAAATTTGTCGATGATATCTCTTTCTTCAGACAAATATTGTTCTTTAAAGAGGGGAAGAATAAAATTCATCTCTTTTTCTGCCGCCTCGAGTTCTTGGTCTGTATAGGATAAACTCATAGCCAAGGAATATTCTTTATTTTGTTCGATGTTATTCCAATATAGTTTGTTTACATAAACTGCAAATCCCTCATCTATACATCTAGCCAATACATTATGGATAGAATCTTTACTAGTGTTACTATATATCTGGTGATTTAATTCATGAGGGAACCAGTTAATTACAGTCTTAAGGTCTTTGTTTTCTGGGAAAGCGAAATCCACAAACATGATTCCTTTACCAACGCCACCTAAATTTGCTAAGGCAGGGCCATATAGTAAATACCACTTTCCTTTAGGGTAATAGCCAGTCAACTTTATCATACCATCTCTTACTTTGAAAAACGCATCAAGAAGGGCTTCATCTTTGCTGCCAGAATAAAACAATTTATTTTTATTATTTAACTCATTGATGGTCTTAACTCCATAATGTTCAGAAACTAAATCAAATGTTTCAATATTCGTTACATAGCCATCCCAAATGTCCCGATAGGGATAATAAAGTGAGTCTCGAAATATCTTAGTCCTTTGAGCTGAATCTGAGTTCAAATGCTTATTAAACAGAGCTAGTTGTTTTTGAGATATGTCAATTATCTCAAGATCATTAACTGCATTATTTTCTGAGTGTGCCGCTTCATTCAATCTTGTTTTTTAATTTGGGTTGTTAGTACAACCTATTCCAATACCTATTATTGTTATAAGCATAGAATTGAATTTTATTTTAAATTTTATCTCCATATGTATTGATTCAAGTAGACTCTTATTTAGCAATCAAATTGCTTCTTATTTATCTTGAAATTGTTATGCAATTTAAGAACATCTCTAGCATCGAATCGTCTCAACTTCTTACCAATTGGTCTCAAATCATTGCATGAGGCGATTAAGAATGTATTTCTTATGTGTTTTGCTATTCAGGAGAAGAATAACAAAATGAAAAAGGAAGTACTAATACTCGCCATTACCGTTTTTATCTCGCATTCGTCTTATGCTCAGGAAGCAAAGAGTCGACCATTTCAGGGACCATACCTAGGTGTTTCCTTAGGGAGTCAAAATATATTCGGAGGAGCCTTTATAGATGACCTAGATGTGTTGGCTCAGAAGTCTGGCTTTGTATTGGATATTTTGGGTGGCTACAGACTTCAGCTACTGGATGAAAGGTTAGTTGTTGGGGCGGAGTATCTCTATGGATTTACTGATGGCGACTTGATCTATAAAGATCCTAGGTATGGCTTCAAAATTGACTATCAAAATGATAGACAAATAGGTATAGCAATGAATCTTGGGTATGCCTTTGGTGTAGAAAGAAATTACCACGCCTTTATTGTGATCGGTCAGTGTAGACGCAAATTCGAAATTGATTTTATGGACAATGGTGGTGTGATCTATAATCAGAAGGATGAACAAAATTTTGAACGATATGGACTTGGGTTTGAGGCCAAATCTTTTGAGAAAATATCATTAAGAATAAGTGCAGCTAAAATCTCAGTAGACTATGGAGAATTGGAGCTGACACAGAATGTAGAAAACCGATTTGATTTTAATGCAGCCGTCATCTTCCAATTTTAAATCCAACTAATTCAGGTAACTAAAATTTAAATACACATAAAATGAAATATTTCTATCAAAAATTGACATTGCCTATAATATGGATATCGCTAATCGTATTTACCTCGTGTAGTGAGGATGAGGAGAACAAACCAGCCACGCTATCAACCAAAATTGATCTTTATTTAGAGCAGAATCAACCTACCGATCAACCAGGGTTAAGTATTGCCATTCAAAAGAATGGTGAAGTGGTATATAGGGGAAATCGTGGTCTGGCTCATATTGCAGGTTCAGTATCGATTGGGTCGGATACTCAATTCAGGTTGGCATCAGTCAGCAAGCCAATGACAGCTATCGCCATTATGAAATTGGTTGAAGCCAATAAGTTGAGTTTGTCGGATAAGCTTTTGGACTATTTACCAACACTGCCACAAAATTTTTCAGAAATCACCATTGAGCATTTACTTTCACACCGAAGTGGCTTACTGGATTTCATTGACGATAATTCTGATTTGAATTCTCTAAATAATTTAACAACAGCTCAAGCGCTAAATATCATCGAAGGCTCGGGATTGGAGAACCTTCTATTTGCCCCTGGCACCTCTGGCGAATATTCAAATACTGGATACGTTTTTTTGGCTCTGATAATTGAAGAAGTGTCGGGAATGTCTTATCCGGATTATCTGCAGCGGGAGCTATTCGTCCCAGCTCAGATGTCAAATACTTTTGTGATTTCCGAGAATGGACACCTTGGTGATTTTGGAGAAGATTATGCACTTTCATTTGGAAACAGTCTAAATGTCTTAGGTTTTAATTCACTAATCTGTGGATCAAGTGGGGTGGCCAGTACTACCAATGACTTAACGCGCTTTACACAAGCCTTGCTCAACAATGAGTTCATTTCTAAAGCTTCTCTAGATCAAATGACTGAAACAAGAGGTTCGATTCCTGGGCTTTCTGATAATGGATTGGGCTGGTTCACCAGTACGGGTAATTATTGGCACACAGGTAAATACACTGAAGAGAAAGATTTCTGGCATACCGGTGGTTTCGATGGGTATAGAACAGTCTTGTTGATAAACCCGGATTCAGATCTTCAAATCGTTATCCTTACCAATGGAGGAGAAGATACAGAGAAGAGAGCATTCGATATCATTGAAATTACTAGAAATTATTATAAAAATTAGAGACTCAAATGAGGCGGTTTGGTGGTCTTACACTTTCCGTTTTCCAAAGAGAGATACTCAAAAGTCATAGTGTTATAGGATAAAATAGAGCTTTGAGCTCTTAATAATTTTAATTTCTAAAATCAAAATATATGATAAGTATTGATAATTATGCTCCAGTAAAGTGTATCAAGAACATTGCTATAAGAGCAGATATAGCACTTGTATGGGAAACATTGACAGAAATAGAAAAATGGAAGGAATGGCAAACAGATATCAGTAACTCAACACTGAATGGTGAGTTAAAGCCTGAAGTCACATTCGATTGGAAAATTGGGGGCACAAAAATTCACTCAACATTACATACTGTTAAACCCAACAATTATTTGGGATGGACAGGTAAAGCTATGGGAATGTATGCCATTCACAATTGGATACTATGGGTTGAAGATGGTAAAACCATTGTGCAGTCGGAAGAAAGCATGGAAGGGTTTTTAGCCAGTCTCTTCAAAAATATTTTCAATAAAAACATAGAAATTGGAATGGAGAAGTGGCTTGAATTGCTCAAAAAAAAATGTGAAAGTTTGTGATGATAATTAGTCTTTCTAGAATGATTCAATATTCTGGTTCACAGATTTATTCAGATTGAAGAATTCCCTTATTTGGCAAGCCTATGGAACAAAAATTGATGCATGGGATAGTTATTTTTTTTTACTTTTAATTAACTATGATAATCATAAACACAATCGGGATCACTCTTCTATTGGTATTTGTGATTTTCCTTTCGCTAAAGCGAAAGGAACTAACGATCATATTCTGGCCTTGATCTTATTGTTGTTTATGGCCTATCTGGGGTTAGATATTTAGACATATTATGTAGCTTTTTTCTTATCACCAGATAATTAGTATAAGATGGTTGTATCCGTTATTGATTCTCAAAAGCTGACAAATTTGGATTTTTGTAATGTGTTTTGCTTGATAATTTCTATTTTTATTCTTGTAGTAGCTACTGAAATTATCCAAACAAGATGCTTATTGCCAACATTATAGCTTTAACCTTATTGCTTGTTTTTGCAATTGCGGTCTTAACTAAAAAGAATAAAAAGCTTCCAGATAAATTTCTGCTTCTCATCATTCTTTTTTTTATGGCGTACCTCCTTTCGGATATTTGGATTAACTATTTTCTAAATCGATGGAGTTTCGCATTCCACATCATTGTTAGTTACCTCACTTTTATACCTCTATTTTTTTATGCCATGATGTTGATTTCGAGAAAACATCGCTTGAAAAAATCATGGTGGTTCTTTGTGATATTTCATGAAGTATTTGTGGCGTTTTTAATACTTGATGTATTTTTTTTGAATGACTATTCTCATGAAGATATACATCGACTGTATGTTGATCCACCTTTGGCTTATCATTTCTTTTACAAGGCTTTGTGTCTTTTTAACGCTGGTACATTGATCTGGTTCCTATCAAAATTGCACAAATACCAAAGAGAAATTGAGGATTATTATTCCAATATAGACGAGCTGAGGCTGGACTGGCTAAAATACTTTCTCTGGATATACATAATTATTAGTATTGCTTCTCAGTTAAGTTTTATATTATTTAGTTATGGTCTGATCTCGGATATCAAAATTCCATATTTGATTATTAGCATATTGCTTATTTTGTCTTTTTTATGGCTCGTTTTCAAAGGGACACTTCAGCATTCACTAGCTATTTTTACCGAACCTAATAGTCATATTCTGCCCTCCAACCCAAAGTATATGACTTCTTCACTTTCTGATGAGATAGCAGATGAATTATATAAAATGATTTTGGAGCTTTTTGAGCAAGAACAAATTTTTCATAACCCTGATCTTAGGGTGCAACATATAGCAGAGAAATTGGGAGTGACCAACCACAACATCTCGCAGGTACTAAACCAAAAAGCAAATAAAACTTTCTATGAATTAGTAAATGATTATCGTATTGATTATTTCAAAGAATTGCTAGCTGACCCAGATAAAAAGCGTTACACCATTCTGGCACTGGGTTTAGAAAGTGGCTTCAACTCCAAAGCTTCCTTGAATCGTGTTTTTAAGCAACAGATAGGAAAAACACCAAAAGAGTATCAAAAGCAGGCCGTAGGTTCCTAATTAAGTCTCAATTCCTTATTAATAAGTCTCAAATCAGCGTTTGAAGCGTTTGATGATTTTAATATGTGATGATTTGTATCCACAATATTGGATCACTATGATAGAAAGAGTTTTAATTATCATAGCAATAATGGCATGTGGAATGTCTAATGGTAGAAGATAGGAGATTTTGACAACAGAGTTTCTCTGGTATTTGGCACCAATAAACTCATGAATACTTTCTTTTGGAATTGGAATTGGATTAAAAGCAATTAATTAAATCATATAACACTGAATAAAATTACTATGAACAATATCGAGCAGATTACAATTTTCAAGGTTAAGGCTGACAGAACAAAAGATGCATTAGAACTTTGCGAAAAAATAATAGTAGAAGCCAACGAATTTACAAACAATGGTTTATTGAAATCCTCAATTTTAAAATCTTTAGAGGATACCCATACTTGGAGTCAACACACTGTTTGGCGAAGCAAAGAAGATGCAGACAATTTGGCTAGATCATTTTATCAACTCAAATCGGCAGAAGCATTCATAGAAGTTATAGATCAAACGATCTATAATGGACAATTCGATAAAAACCTTAATTAGCAATAAATATATACGTAATGAAAAAAGTCTATTTTATCGCTGCTGTAATTGGTTTTATCCTACCATCAGTATTAGTAACTCAGGAATCCATAGAAACAGGCAACATTTTACTTTATGCAAACCCTTTGGCTACAATGAAAGGTATGTTCGCAAATAGAATATCAACCATATTTGCGATTGATCTATTTGTTACAGTTTTCATTTTTTTTATTTGGAGTTTTCACGAAAGCAAAAAGCATTCGATTAAAAATACTGTTTGGGTATGGTTATTTACCATGTTGTTTGGATTAGGCGGAGGGTTTCCTCTTTTCTTGTACTTAAAAGAAGTTGCAAGATCAAAAGAACATAATTAATAATTCTACAAAAGTATGAAACGTAAAATATACCTTGGATTAGTACTATTTGGTTTAGGTTTCATAGGTATTTTATCCATGCTGACAATGGATATTCCTTTGCCAGAAGAAATTATGGAAGTCTTGCAAAAAGATTTTTCTTCAAATCAAATTAAGCTGCTCACACTAATAAATCCTACAATAATGTTGTTAGTCGCAACAGTCTTAGGGGTTGTGCTTCATGAAAACGTGAATTTAAAATCACCTATTATCACTGGGTTTTTAAAACGAAATTATGATTCAAAGAAACTTATTGAAATAAGTAAGTATGGATTATTAATGGGGGTTCTCTCTGGAGTGCTGCTATTATTAATTCAGTTAGCTTACAATCCTTTTCTACCAAATGAATTTATTGAATTGGGAGAGAAAATAAAACCCTCTATTGCAGCCAGGTTTCTATATGGAGGATTAACTGAAGAGATATTATTACGGTTTGGATTAATGACCTTCATTGTATGGTTGGCTTCTAAAGTATTCAAATCTTTGTCTCCCCAAGTTTATTGGATTGGAATTATCATTTCGTCCATACTATTTGCATTAGGACATTTTCCAATAGTATTTCAATCTATTGATAATCCATCTATCACATTAATGAGTTTTATTTTAATAGGAAACTCAGTTAGTGGTGTGTTGTTTGGGTGGCTCTATTGGAAAAAAGGACTAGAAAGTGCTTTCATAGGACACATAATTACTCATGTTGTATTGCTATTAATGCAAAGCTAACCCTAATAGAGTCAAGATGGAGATAGACCACATATTTATATTTTCAAATAACAAAGGGAAAGAAGCTGAGGACTTAGTTAATTTCGGATTTACCGAAGGGAGCAATCGTATACATCCAGGACAAGGCACAAGAAATAGAAAGTTTTATTTCGACAATTTTTATCTTGAAATATTATGGGTAATAGAAGAAAAGGAAATTCAAAGTGAAATAACTTCGGTTACAAAACTTTGGGAACGCTCTCAATTTCAACAAAACAGATTTTCGCCTTATGGATTATGTTTGAAAAACACATATTCGACTGACCAACTTTTTGAAAAAAGCAAACTCTATAAGCCAATTTATCTCCCAAAAGATAAATCGATAGATATGATTACAAACGAAGAGTTTCCTGAGTTACCTTGGATTTTCAGACTCCCTTACATAAGGGAAATGAGCGTTTCTAATGAACCGATTGAACATTGTAATGGGATAAAGTCATTAACTCGGACTGAATTTGAAATTAGTTCTGAAATGTCCAATAGCACATTCTTAGATTATTTTAATGGGATTGATCATATAGCTTTTGAAGTAGGTGAGCGAGCACATCTAACTCTTGAATTTGACAATAAGGTTCAAGGAAAGAAAAAGGAATTTCCTGAACTCAATTTGACTTTAAAATTTTAAAATAAGGAACTAATACATACAATGATACTGAGTTATAAAAATTGGATTAGAAAAACGATTAATGAAGCATTTAGAGATGCTAAATATTTAAACCTATCCAATGGGAAGGTTCATTATACTGATGTTGGTGATGAAAATGGTGAAATTATTATTCATTTCCATGGCTCCCCAGCTGGTGCTGATGTTGGCTTGTATTTTTTTGAAGACTTTGTCAAGGCAGGTTATCGGATAATTACAATGTCTCGACCAGGATTTTTAGGTACAGATATCTCATTAGGAGAATCAATAGAAGATCAAGCTATTTTATACAAAGAGTTTATGGTCAAATTAAGTCTTAAAAATACCATAATTCATGCATGGTCAGCTGGAGGACCGCCTGCTCTAAAATTTGCAGAAAAGTATCCCGATATGGTTAAAGGATTAATTCTTTATTGTGCTGTAAGCGTTCCTTGGAAACACAAAATCACTTTTTTTGAAAAAGCTTTTTTATCAAATGCAGGAATGTATTCGCTTTATATTTTATCAGAATTATTTCCCACTACTTTTAAAAAGAAATTCGCTCAAGAGTTAGGTTTCAATTTCGATTACATACGCTCAAATGAGGAATCAATGAAACTTTTCGAAAGGTTTATTGGACTTACTTCTCCTCCTAATTTAAGGAATAATGGGTCATTCAATGATATCGAAAATTATTCAAAAATGGAGCCGTTTTATTTTGAAAAGCTTACTACTAAAACATTGATCTTGTTCAGCCCTTCTGATAATCAACTAACTATAGATAATGGAGATGTGCCAGCAAAACGAATACCTAATTGTAAATATATAAAGTTTAAGCATGGAGGTCATACACCTCAATTTGACAAAGAATGGAATGAGCTTTTAAGTGAAATGCTATCATTTATAAAGGAGCAGACCATCATAAATTGAATATAGATTTAGAAAGAGGCATGATTTACTGATTAAATGTCTGAATAATAGTAAAATATAGAAAATGAAAATTACAATTATCGGTGCGGGGATAGGAGGATTAACAACTGCTATAGCATTAAAGCAAAAAGGTTTTGAAGTAGAAATATTTGAGGCAGCACCAGAATTTAAAAAAGCAGGATCTGGAATAAACTTAGGAATAAATGCTATGCAAGTGTATAAAAAATTAGGTCTTTATGAAGAGCTTTTTGACGCAGGTAGTTATACCAATTCCTTTAATTTAAGAACCAACCGTCTAAAAACATTATCAACCATTGATTTAACTTCTTTCGAAGAAAAATACAACGCAAAATCAATTGCAATTCATAGATCTGACCTCCACAATCTTTTATTAAAGAAGTTGTCAGACGTTAATATTCATCTGAATAAAAAATTAAGAGCGCTAACTGAATCCAATAATGAAATTGTTCTAAATTTTGAAGATGACACAATCCATAAGGCAGAAATTGTTATAGGAGCAGATGGTATTAACTCGAAGGTAAGAAATGCTATACTAGGAGTAACGGATTTAAGAATAGCAAAACAAATTTGCTGGAGAGGGATTACAAAAGTTAAGTTGCCTCAAAAATACCATACTGAATTAAATGAATTGTGGGGAAAAGGAAATCGTTTTGGGTTTGTTCACATAGACGATAAAGATCATGTTTATTGGTTTGCATTAGCAAATTATAAAAAGGATTATGCTCAGGAATATAAGGATGTAAACTTGTTAAAATATTATGCAGAATATGATCCCATAGTTCAAGATATCATTAAATCAACCCCTAAAGAAAATATTATAACTAATGAAATGGCAGACCTTAAACCTATTAGTATATGGCACAAAGGAAAAGTTTGTTTACTTGGTGATGCTGCCCATGCGACTACACCTAACCTAGGGCAAGGAGCTTGTCAAGCTATAGAAAGTGCTGTGGCATTGGCAAATTGTCTTGAAAAATATAAAATACCCGAAAAAGCATTTGAAAACTATCAAGCATTAAGATATAAAAAAGCAAACGATGTAATTGCTACAAGTTGGAAAATCGGGAAACTGGCCCATATAGAAAATGCATTAGGTATAATGTTAAGAAACAGTATTTTAAAAATGACTCCTAAAAGTGTTGCTATAAAACAAAACGATAAAATTTTTGAAATTAATAAATAAACCAAAAATGATAAGAAAACATCAAGAAACAGATTTAGCAGCTATAATGGAAATATGGTATAAATCATCCTCAATTGCTCACCCATTTTTAGAGTCCAAATTTGTTGAAAAAGTAAAAAAGGATATGAAAAATCTCTACATACCAAGTTCAGAAACTTGGGTATATGAAGAAGACAATATAATAAAAGGTTTTATCAGTATGATAGGAAATGAAATTGGCGGATTGTTTGTAATGCCAAATCAGCAATCAAAGGGAATAGGGGCAAAATTGGTAAACTTTATTAATCAATTC
This sequence comes from uncultured Marinoscillum sp., assembly GCA_964353015.1. Classification (GTDB taxonomy): domain Bacteria; phylum Bacteroidota; class Bacteroidia; order Cytophagales; family Cyclobacteriaceae; genus JAMZMI01. The sequence goes on from CAYGUA010000046.1 coordinate 25,915, forward strand.
CATGAAGAGTTGGAAGTGGAAGTTTTTAAGAACAATAAAATAGGCAGAGGGTTTTACGATAAATATGGATTTTCTGTCATTAATGAATATATGCATGAAGAATCGAATCAGTTTGTACTAAGAATGAATTTTAAGAATTGAAAATTTTATTAATATCAGTTGGTACTAGAGGTGATATAGAGCCTTTCTTGGCAATCGCAGAACTTTTAGACAAAAAAGGGCATGAGGTCTCGTGCTGTTTTCCTGAACAATTTAGGCAACTTACACTTGATAGCAATTTTAATTTTTTTGGATTGAGTCGCAAATTTCTTGATTTATTAGTTAGTGAAGATGGTAAAATAGCCATGGGAGGAAAAGCTGGTATTTGGCGGAAGATTCAAGCCTATTATCAGCTTTATAAAAAAAGTGGAGAGGCTAATAAAATTCTAGCCAAGGAGCAATACGACATCATTAGGGCAGAAAAGCCAGATAAGATCGTCTATCACATTAAAGCCAATTATCCTCTCATTTGGGAAGCAGAGCACCCTAACAGTACCGTTTTGGTTAGTCCTATTCCCTATATGATTCATTCGGTTTATGAACATTCACACATTGGATTTAAATTCAACTTTGGGGCAGCTATTAATAAACTCACCTACAAATTGGCAAATTATGGATTAATAAAAACAGTGCAAGGTGTAACCAAAGAATTATATAATAAGAACGTAGTAACCACAAAAAAAATCAAACAAGCTTTACACAAAGGAAAAATGATTTATTCTGTGTCTCCTGTGTTATTTGAACAGCCTAGCTATTGGCTTGAAAATGTAAAAGTGATGGGATATCACGAACGGAATAAAACTATAAATTGGATGCCCGATAAGGAACTTGAAAAGTTTATTAGTACATATAAGAATATCATTTTTATCACTTTTGGAAGTATGGTAAATACTGAACCCGAGGTGAAAACAAATATTATTATAAATGTATTGGAAAGGTTAAAAATTCCAGCAATCATTAATAATGGCGAAGGAGGACTTCTAAAACCTGAAAAGTATAATTCAAACATATTGTACTTTGTGTCAAACATCCCTTACGAATGGTTATTGCCTCAAGTAAGTTTTATTATGCATCATGGAGGATCAGGAACTACTCATATGGCAATAAAATATGGATGCCCATCTTTAATAATTCCACACATTATTGATCAATTTTTATGGAATGATATCAATTATGAAAAAGGACTTGGACCAAAAGGGGTTTCAATTAGCAAGCTTTCTGAAGAAAATTTGGAATCACTATTAATTGATTTAACGGCTACCAAATCATACAAAACAAAGGCAATTCAAATGTCAAAGTCTTTACAAACTGAAAATTTTGAAGAAGAACTAATCAATACAATCATGGTCTGAAAATAATTGATTCAACTTTAGGCAACAAATCCGGGTAGTGGTGGGGAAGTGAAAGCTCTTTTGTTGCTGAGGTACGAAGCAGAAAATGTGCTTGAACGTGTAGGGTTTTCCCTTTTTTTCAATGGTATACAACGACCAACTATCATCCGTAAGCTGGACTTTTCAAATATCCATAAAAGTATCT
>CAYGUA010000047.1:0-26464 GCA_964353015.1 uncultured Marinoscillum sp.
ATTAAAAATATTTCATCCCGAATATCCCTTTCACAAAAGGTACTTTATTCCCATCTATTTCGTCAGACATTCCATAAGGAGCAACTCTGATTTGAGTGTTCATCTATATATACTATTTCACAGTTGCTCTATGCCAACTTAAACGGGACATATGACCCTATATACCTTAATCCTCCTGTTATGAGCATTGTTTTCATTAACTTTTCTGATCGTTAAGTAATTACCAGAATACGGAATATAGGACAGCACAAATTATCAAAATGGCAAAAGCTGAGATATTGAAGACTGGACTTGTATTAAATAGTCCTTTTTCAACCACTATTCCTTTGTGATCAACTTCTCCCCTTCCTTCAATCCAGCTAAATAGCACTATCAGCATCATGGTAAAGATTGCTGTTAGTCCCATTTGATTCATCCATGGAATTTCCGGGAAAGCCTTGAACACAAGTGCAATTGGAACAGAGAGTATCGCTCCCCAAATGGCTGCCTTATTGGTTGTTTTTTTCCAGAACAATCCAAGTATAAATACACTAAGGATTCCAGGACTTACAATTCCGGTGTACTCCTGTATAAATTGAAATGCCTGATCAATGCCTCCCAGTAAAGGAGCCATAATACACGCGATCACAAGGGCAACACCAGCAGACAATCTGCCTATATTGACCAGTCGATGATCCGACGCAGTGTTATTGAAATATGGCTTGTAAATATCCATGGTAAAGATCGTGGAAGTGGAATTAAGCATGGATGCCAACGATGATACCACAGCAGCGGTCAGAGCCGCAAAGGCAATGCCCTTAAAGCCGGGAGGAAGTAACTGGAGTAACCAAGGGTATGCTTTATCTGCTTGTTCCATCGATGGTAAATTCACCAAAGATGCATCTCCAAGTCTACTCATGATTGCAGGATCATTGATGATCACATAACATGCAATTCCAGGTAATACAACAATGAATGGTATAATGATCTTTAGGAATGCCGCAAGCGCTATTCCTTTTTGTGATTCACGCAAGCTTTTAGCTGCTAGTGTTCTCTGGATAATATATTGATTAAATCCCCAGTAATAGAGATTGGCCACCCAAAGTCCTCCAATCAAAACCCATATACCTGGAAGGTTAATATATTGATCATTTGTTTTATCCAGAATCATGTGGAACTTGTCAGGAGCCGCATCAATGATGGTTCGGAATCCAGAAAGCATGCCCTCTCCATCAGATACCACATTCAATGCAAGGTAAGTTGTCATCAATCCACCTAAGACTAAAAAGATAACCTGAATAACATCAGTCCATGCCACAGCTGAAAGTCCTCCATATAGCGAATAGGCCGCTGCAAATAAGGCCAGACCGATTACACCATATATAATAGGCACTCCCAAAATGGTTTCTAATGCCAATGATCCCAGATAGAGCACCGAACTCAAATTGACAAATACATATAAGGCAATCCAAAATACAGCCAGTATAGTTTTTAACTCGGTAGAAAAACGCTTTTCAACAAATTCAGGAATGGTATAAAGTCCTTTTTCAATAAAAATGGGAAGGAAATATTTACCAACGATTATCAAAGTAATGGCAGCCATCCATTCGTAGGAGGCGATAGCTAATCCTATTGCAAAACCGGAACCAGACATTCCTATGAACTGTTCTGCTGAAATATTAGCTGCAATCAATGAAGCTCCCACTGCCCACCAGGGCAAAGATTTTCCGGCCAGGAAATAATCCTCGGCATTTTTTTCATGTCCCTTCTTATCTCTGGATACAAATAGTCCTACGGAAAGAATGAGTAAACAATATGCTCCAAAAATGATAAAATCTATAGTTGCAAAATTCATAGGTTATTGGTTTTTATTGGTGATTAGTCCCACTCCATCTGATATTTCAATGGTTATTGGTGTAATATTTTTATTGAAATTCTTTTGATAAGCTTTACTTAGTGCGTTTGAAAGGGATTGTTCTGAGCCCTTTTTAATCAGGTTAAGCGTGCAGCCTCCAAATCTTCCGTCGATCATCTTGATCCAAAAATTTCTTCATGCTCATTGGCCAAATCAATATGCTCACTAATCAGATTGATCCGACCAGGTGCTCGCACCAAAAGTGGTTCTATGCCAAATGATTCTAAATATTTCTTTTTGATTTCTTCAATCATATTAATAAATATTTTTGACTTATCTCCATACCTTAAGGCGCCAATCCTGTGATGAAAAATAGATTTTCCATGTTTTGAATTCCTCGAATCTCTAGGTGATTGAATCCCAATTTTGATATCACAACACACATTAGTTAAATTTTGGTGACCTCAATAATTCTACTCAGATTTCAAGATCAAAATAGCATCAGCTGCCCCCCTCCATGGAGAAATCAAACCTGAAGTTTTCGTGTATCCAATTATTTCAGAATACATTCCAGTAAGTGTATTAAACCACTGGAAAGTGTACTCATTTTTTTCATTATTTAGCCAATAAGAAGGAAGGCAGTAATTCTCTTTATGAACATAGAACAGAAAATTCTTGTCATTGTGTAATTCTACTAAAGCGAATGCACTACCATTTCTCCATGGCGCTGGTTTATATTGAGCATAAGGATGTTCGGTAAAAAAATCTACCAGATGTTTATAATATGAAAATTTAGGTTTGATAAAAGAATCGGCCTGCTCAAATGGATTGTGAATAATCACATTCCACGCTGCTGCTTGCCAGTAATAGGTAGAATATGCACCAGCAAAAAGGCAATGATAGTTTCTTTGAAGACATATGGCTGGATCTGTATATGCTCCTGTGAAAACAGTATATGGGGATTCTTCATAGCCACCATGTTCTATATTAAAAAGTGGTTTGTCTTTGAACTCCTGACCTGCATCCAGCATTACATTGTAAATATCCCATCGCCAGTTTTGTGTAGAAATGAAATCCACCTTATCAGGGTTTCTCTTGCAAAACCCAAAATCGTGGACTGAAAGTAGTCGATGATATTGATCGAGCTTCCGAACACGCTCGATACGTTCTAAAATATAAGCCTCATCTGCCCGTCCGTAGAACAAAGCCTCTTTTGATATATCAAATATTATATTTGTATAGGCCTGATAGCGCTTAACCACATAATCGAAATACATGTTATCTGCCTCAGAGTACATATCCGGCCAGTTTACCAGTTTATTCCATACGTAGATCATCAAATGAGAATCAATATTGTATTCAGCCATAAGCAAGATGGTACGGTCAAGCTTTTGGAAGAATGTTACATTCAATGAGGAAAAATCTGGATTTTCATTGTTGCCTAAAAACGGAAAAATATTTTCGGATCCACCAAACTCATGCTCAGGATGCCTTGTGAGGAGTGAATCTTTTTGCCATGAAACATCATGGGAAAAGACATTCATGACTATTTGGTTTATACCGCTATCTTCTAACAAACTCAATAAGTGCCTACTCTTTGGTAAGTCAGCATCATTGTAATAGTCCAAGGCAAATAACCAGTCACACTCAAAAGCCAATAAGAAATAGGGTGTTCCGTCCTCATAATAGAAATGACGAGGGTCATTCTCAGGAATGGTGATAGCTCCATGTTTATTCTCATCTGAATTATTCACCACCTTAATTTTAGCCGAATGGCCGGACAGTCCTTCGGGCCCATATGTGATGTAACTCCACTTTCCTGTAATCGTTGAAGAAAACCGAACGACCCAGCTCTCCCCGCCATTATAAAAACCAGGCAAGCGTAGCGTATCACCTTTTTCATGAATAAACAAGGCACCAAAATCGACCGTAAATGGATTTTCAGTTTTGATTCGCTCTTTAAACGTTAAGTCGATCACTTCAAATTGTGCAATTTGCGTGATCTTCACCTGAGGGCCTTCAACAGCGGTAGCTCTTAATATAAGGCTGTGAAGGAGAACAATTATAATTAGTTTATATGGTTTCATTCTTTTATGTTCTGTTTCAAGATCGCTCCAAACCAGTTTCAGAAAATTAATTCAACCTTAATCCAGCAGCCTTATTAATACTTCTAGGATAAGGAAGATATAAAATCATTTCAAGCTAATCATTGCTTCTTTTGGCTCAGCGGCTCCAAGTTTATTACTCAAGTCACATGGAGAAGAATTTCCTACAATAATTTTATAATCACCTTTTCGCCATACCTTTTGACCTTTGGAATTAATCACTTTTAGATCTTCTGCTTCTAACATAAAAGAAATAGTCCTTTTCTCACCTGTCTTAAAACCTAACTTTTTAAAGTCCTTTAGACTTTGAATTGGAATACCGTCTGAAACATGCGTCGGACTGACATAAAGCTGAATTACATCTTCAATATCGTAATCTCCAATATTGGTAATTTCCAGTTCTATCATCAAGTTATCGTCACTTTTAAGCTTTGAGGTATTGAGCACTAAGTTGCTGATTTCAATTTTGGAATAACTGAGCCCAAATCCGAATGGAAACATCGGTTCTTGCGTCATGTATTTGTATGTGCGCCCCTTCATTGAATAATCTTCATATGGGGGTAATTGGTTTACGTTTTTTGGAAAAGTAACAGGTAAATGTCCCGATGGGGAATAATCTCCAAAAATAACATCAGCCACCGCATGACCACCTTGCTCACCAGGATACCAAATCTGTAATATGGCATCACAATGCTCTTCAATTCCTTCTAGAGAAACAGGACTTCCGCTTGCAATCACTAGTATCAATGGTCCTTTTTTCTTTTCGATAATTTCCTTCACATACTTTCGTTGGCTTCCTGGTAATTGTAAATCCACTTTATCCCCATGATGTTCTGCCGCAATCGCGTCTACCTGCTCACCTTCCCGATCAGCCGTCAATCCGACAACACATATTGTTACATCCGACAAGCTTGCAACAATTGGGGCATAATTCAATGAGTTCAAATTGTCATGAAACGGCAACACTCCACTCCTATAATTCAGAGATGAACTCAAGGAAATGGCCTCAGCAACCCCCTCAAGGACCGTGACGAGGTTCGGACTAATGCCATAATAGTTACCCATAAGCATGTCTGAAGAATTGGCAAATGGGCCAGTTACATAAGGCACTTTAATATCCTTAGAGAGTGGAAGCACGTTGTTTTTGTTTTTTAGCAGCACTATGGATTTTCGTGCTGATTCTCGGGCCAAATCCACATGATCCTTGCTATGGATGTTTTCGATACCAATACTATTGTAAGGGTGTTTTTTGTTATCATCAAACATTCCCAGTCGAAACCTTGTTTTGAATAGTTGTTTGGTACGCTCATGAACAAGTTCTTCAGAAATGAGCCCGTGCTCAAGGGCGTTTTGCAATAGACTATAAGTATCACCGCAGTTCAATTCAACACCAGCTTCAAGAGCCTTGGCTGCAGCCTGAACTCTGGTCTCAACAAACTCATGAGCAGTCGATATTCTATCGATTGCTCCACAATCCGAAACAACATAGCCATCAAAATCCCATTCATTCCTAAGAATGTCTTGCAATAAAAATGTGCTTGCACAAGCTGGGTCTCCATATACTGCATTGTAGGCAGCCATAACACCCTCTACCTTTGCTTCAGTAATCAATGCCTCAAAAGCCGGGAGGTAGGTCTCGTATAAATCTTGCTTCGTTGGGTTGGCATTGAATTCCATACGATTGGCCTCTGGACCAGAATGAACAGCAAAGTGTTTGGCACATGCTGCAGATTTTAAATAATTGGGATCATCTCCCTGAAGTCCGCCCACGAAGGCCACTCCCATCTTTGAGGTAAGGAATGGATCTTCACCATAAGTCTCTTGCCCCCTGCCCCAACGCGGATCTCTAAATATATTTACGTTAGGTGTCCAGAAAGTGAGCCCGGCATATCTACCACGGTTACCGGCTTCTTGTGAAATAATATACTTTGCCCTCGCTTCGGTCGAAATAGCAGAGGCCACTCTTTCGATCAATTCCGGATCGAAGGTTGCAGCCAATCCAATCGCCTGAGGAAAAACAGTTGCTTTACCATTTCTTGCAACCCCATGTAATGCTTCGTTCCACCACTCATATTCAGGAATACCAAGACGTGGAATGGCTGGGGCATCATTCACCAACTGGCTGATCTTCTCTTCAAGGGTCATTTGAGAAACTAAGATTTCTACCCGATCATTAAGCAGAAGATCTGAGTTTCTAAAGGAAAAATCAATCCGCTGAGAATATGCTTGCCCAAGTAGAAGAAGCGAAAAAATAACAGTTGTTAATTGATATTTCACTTATTGATTCTTTAAATATAACGCTTTATTTCTCATCACATCAATGAGTTATATAATATTTTAAAGTTTCACCTAAACAAAAGTTGCTTATTAGTCGAATATTTATTCCCCTAATGGCTAAAAAGGTTGGCACCATCTCTTTTATCTTTTGAGGATTTTATTCATTTTAATTCTCACATTGACTTCCATCATCCGTAAGTTTATAATGTTTAAATTCACTCTCTTTGCAGAAAAAAAGATCATGCGGAATTTTAAAATTAAAGGTCAGATTATCAATCTATAAGTGAATTAATAATTCATTCTAACTAAGTGAAAATTATAAAATAATTTAATCCTCATTTCTGAGTAAGGAACTTTTTCCTTTATCTCATTTTCTTGATTAACCCCAATGTCTCAGCGCATTTTTTGGTAATAAAACCAAAGTCTTTAGCTGCCAACACTTCTTTCGGGAACAATTGTGATCCCATACCCACACAGTGAACGCCAGCTTCAATCCATCCTTTTAAGTTTTCTTCATCTGGAGAAACTCCGCCGGTCGGCATGATGCTTGCGTATGGGAAAGGTCCTTTTACTGCTACTACGAATTTTGGTCCACCAACCTGCGAACCAGGGAAAATCTTCACAACTTCAGATCCAAGTTCATGTGCCTTCACAATTTCAGTAACTGATCCACAACCTGGGCTCCACGAAACCTTTCTTTTGTTGCAAATTTTCGCCATCTCTTCATCAATGATTGGAGAAACGATGAAATTAGAGCCTAATTGGAGATACAGTGCCGTAGTTGCCCCATCAATGATAGAACCAACACCTAGAATCATTTCAGGACAAGTCTTTTCAGACCATTTCACCAATTCAGCAAACACTTCATGAGCAAAGTCGCCTCGGTTAGTAAATTCAAATACTCTTACTCCTCCTTTGTAACAAGCTTCTACTACGCTCTTACACAGTTCAACATCTTTGTGATAGAATACAGGAACCATTCCTGTCTCTTTCATAGCAATCGCTACGTCAATACGACTAAATCTTGCCATTTTTATTATTTTAAGTACAGGGTACATGGTACATAGTATCCAGATATTCCCTGCATATTTTTTTTTGAATTCAGTTCATTATCTTGCTACACGTCCAGATGCATCACCACCCATCAGTTTCTGCACTTCTTCTAAGGTTGCAAGGTTTGCATCTCCCTTGATGGTGTGCTTCAAGCAAGAAGCAGCAACAGCAAAGTCAAGTGCATTTTGATCATCTTCAGGATAATGCAATAATCCGTAGATCAAGCCTCCCATGAATGAATCTCCACCACCTACTCTATCCACAATATCCGTGATTTGATACTGACGAGATTCGTACATTTTCGTACCATCATAAAGTACACCAGCCCAAGAATTGTGTGATGCAGAAATAGAGCCTCTAAGTGTAGTGATCACTTTTTTCGCCTTAGGGAATTTTGCCATCATCTGCTGACAAACCGATAGAAAAGCTTCTGCTTTTACATCATGTCCATGTTTGGTCACATCAAGACCTTCTGGTTTGATACCAAAATGCATTTCCGCATCTTCTTCATTACCAAGTACAATGTCACAATGAGCAGTCAATTCGGTCATGATTTCTTCTCTCTTCGCAGCGTCGCAGAACTTCCACAATTTAGCCCTGTAGTTCAAGTCTGTAGAAATGGTTATGCCCATATCACTTGCAGCCTTCACTGCTTCCAAACATGCATCCGCAGAACTTTGAGAAATCGCTGGAGTGATACCAGTCCAATGAAACCAGCTAACGCCTTCGAATACTTTTTTCCAATCAACCATTCCTGGCTGGATTTCAGACATAGACGAGTGAGCTCTGTCATAAACGACTTTACTACCACGAGAAACGGCTCCTGTTTCAAGGAAATAAATGCCAAGGCGATCTCCACCCCATATAATGTTGTTAACATTCACGCCGCGTTTACGCATTTCCATCATGGCACATTGACCAATGTCATTTTTTGGAAGTCGGGTTACAAAATCAACCGGCACACCATAATTCGCCAGAGAAACTGCCACGTTTGATTCACCTCCACCGTACACTACGTCGAATGAATCTGCTTGAGAAAAACGCAAGAATCCCTCAGGGGCCAGCCTGAGCATGATCTCACCAAATGTTACTACTTTTTTCATTTCAATATTTCTATGATATTTTTATTTAAGCTCCAATTCCTTCACTTGGGAATTATAGCCAGCATTAATATTATTAAACAAGTCAACCATTTGCTTTAGCTTTTCAGGATTCTCTTCAGCTAAATTAACCTGCTGGCTTTCATCATTTTTAAGATTATATAGCTGATAATCAGGAGAATTTCCTAATTCAATATTTACATGTGTATTTATTGCTTCACCACTATATGGCGGAATTAATGCCCAATCACCCATTCTCAATGCTGTACGTGAATTCGCTTCCAGAATAAGCTCATATCTTCCTTTTTTAGATTTCCCCATTAAAAGATCTATTAAATTATGACTATCTGTTTCCTTAATTTTAATACCCAGCATATTGGAAAATGATGAGAATAAATCCAATTGACACACCAATGCATCGGATACCTGAGGTGAAATATTTCCTTTCCAATACACAGCAAATGGTACTCTTGTTCCAGCTTCAAAAAGGCTGTACTTACCTCCTCGAAGACCACCCTTTGGATCGTGATCACCAAGTTTCTCCACTGCGTCATCATAATATCCGTCATTGAGTACAGGTCCATTGTCACTGGACAAGACTATAATCGTATTCTCTAACAAACCTTCCTGATTAAGTGCTTTTACAAATTCACCAATACACCAGTCGGCTTCTACTATGGCGTCTCCTCTTGGCCCCATACCAGAGCTACCAACAAAGCGTGGATTGGGCGTTCGGGGAACATGTGGTTGCTGCAAAGCATAATAAAGAAAGAAAGGTTCATTTTTATGTTGTTTCACATAAGCTTTGGCCTTTTCAAGAAAGTGATCCGCCATGACAGTATCAATCCATTTAGCCTTCTCCCCACCTTTCATATAACCAATACGCGGAATCCCATTCACAATACTCTGATTGTGACCGTGATGCCATTTCATGGTCGTTAATTCCGGATTGTCTAATCCCGTAGGCTCACCCTCAAAATTTTTATTATAACTCACCTGAATCGGGTCGCTTGGATCTAAACCTACCACATCACCGTTTTGGATATATACCGTGGGCACTCTATCCTGAGTGGCAGCAAGGATGTAAGAATAGTCAAACCCAACTTCATTTGGACTTGGACTGATGTGCTCATTCCAATCCGTCCTACCATCACCAAGTCCTAAGTGCCACTTGCCTACTATCCCTGTATGGTATCCGGCTTTCTGGAAAATTTTGGGCATGGTTTGTTGCGTTGTATCAATGATTAAAGGAGCAGTTCCCGGAAGAATCCTTGCGCCTTCTTTTCTCCATGGATATTCACCTGTCAACAATGCGTACCTACTTGGGGTACAAGTGGCAGAAGAAGCATAGCCATTTGTAAACTTTACCCCTCCATTCACTAAAGCATCCATATTAGGAGTTTGGAGCTCTTTTGCCCCATAAGCGCCCACATCCCCATAACCCAGATCATCAAGATAAATGATCACCACGTTCGGTGATTGAATGTCGTCGCTGTTCTTTGAGCATCCAAATCCTAAGGTTACAACCATACAAATGGTAAGCAACCTGAATATGGGATTTGTTGGGTAAATCAATTCTTTATTGTGTTTTTTCATCTTCCTATTTATCGTCGCTGGCTTTTTTGTCTGCTACTTCACCCTTTGCTACATGGGTAGTCTTTCTCTTTCCTTCGAACCTACGGATGTACTGATAGTTGTAGTTCATGTACTGATGCGTAAGACCCCATTCGAATATTTTGAATGGCTCCTCGGTATCCAGCGTGCGGTTTAAACCAATCGCATGCGGTGCACCGGGGATAGAAGCTACAATATCAAAGTTGATCCCATCAGGAGAAACCTGCACGGTGTTTTTCTCTGGCCCATCGGTAGTAATCAATGCGGCGATACCGCTTTTGTACGGCCAAACACAGATTTCATGTCCGCTATTTGAAATCGGGTTATACGGTGATTTCACATATGGCCCCAGTGGATTGTCGGCGATGGCTACACCATGACGAATTTGTCTGCCACCGAAGGTGATCTCTTCTCCCATCTGCTCTCCTTTGTAGTAAAGGTAAAATTTACCCTTGTAAGGAATGATGCACGGATCGTGCACTTTGTGACTATCAAAGTCCCCTTTCTTTTCTACCAGGAATCGGTTTTGTTCCTCGCCTTTCCAAATGCCATTATCCGCCGGGCTCAGGATAGGTTCTGCGCTTTTAGTCCAGGGTCCGTAAGGTGAATCTGCCCATGCCAAGCCAACTTGATTTTTAACGCGCACATTGTAAGGCGATTTCACTGTTTGGTAGCACAGGTAGTATTTGCCTTCATGCACCATAATTTCCGTAGTGAACACAGAGCGATCGTCATAGGCTCCCTTTGATCCTCTACCTACTGCCATCCCTTCTTCTTTCCAAGTCACGCCATCTACTGAAGTGGCAAACCAGATATCGCAACGATCCCATGGGAATACTTTGTCATTTTCTATGTCTCCAGCGAAACCATCCGTAGCTCCAACGCTTTTGGAATACCAAACAAAATACTTATCGTCGACCTGAATCAACGCACTAGGATCTCTCCGGACCACACCTTCTTCGTAGGCCAGATCGCCTTTTAAGTCAGAAACCTGAAATTCCCCGAACCATTCGTTGGTTAACTCAGGGTTCCATTTCAACGCTCTTTTGGAAGCGGCGCTCAGATAATCCTTATTGGTAATGCCAAAGTAATCCAGGCGCTCCTGAGTGATATTAAGATCATCCTCGCATGGCTTTGAGGCCTGATCGGATGGTTGACAAGCTGAAAAACCAAGTGTCATAATGAATACAATATAGAGATTTGAAAATTTCATAATTAGGTTATTTGAAGGGTTAGGCTAATGAATTTCCGTATGCAACAATGATAATACCGGCAATCATGCAAAAAAGGCTCAGATACAAAAAGCCTTTCGCTTTTGATGAAGCGTTTACCCATTCTTTGGTAACAAGACCGCTCACAATGGCTGTGGCTACACACGAGGTGTTAAAAATAGCGTATCCAACTGTGCCTCCCAATCCTCCAAGTTTGAATGCTGCATAGGCAAATATGGCTGATGCTGCATAATGAAAGACTGCCATCACTAAGATGAGGATGAAGTTTTTAGAAAAATGTGGTGTTTTGAAATCGCCCCAAGCCTGTTTCTGACTGATTTGCCATCCGAAATAGGCGGCCATTACAATTCCACCACTTAAAAAAATAGGAAACATAACTGCCAATGATCCAACCCACTCCGCATTGCCAGCGGCTGTACTTGCGGCGTTCAATAAGCCGCCACCAACGGCGTTGGCATAACTAAAACCAGTGGCCAAAAGGCCACCTACCACGGCTATGACAATACCCATGGCCATCGATCCTTTTTCGGAAGGGGTGTTTTGATTGGATTTCTTCTCGTCGGATTCTCTGGTTAGTCCGGCTTTTCCATTTGCTATGATTCCCAGCAATACAATGAACAACCCACCAAGAATGGTCAAAAAGGCGTTCGTATCCGGAATCCCACTCACAAAGAAAGGAATAACAGATCCTACCAAAATGACTGTTCCGATAAAAAGCGAGAACCCTAATGACAATCCAATATGATTGATTGCTTTTCCCCACATCATCACACCTATACCCCAAAGGAAACTGGCTGCCGCCATTTTGACTAACACATCCGTGGGAACGGACGCAAACACATCACCAAACCCTTTGATCAATACAAGGGAGGCAACAATGGGCACGACAAACATCGTGAGCATGAAGAAGAGCCCCCATGTGTTCTCGAACTTAAACTCTTTTGTAAACTTCTCTGGCAGGGCATAAAGGCCAAGCATGAGGCCGGCAAATATTGCCCATATTACTCCTTCGGTCATATTTTTATAGGTTAGTGGTTAAAAATTTAAAGTTGGTTTCGCTTTGAAACAACTCATTGGGTTTCGTGGTTGTTTTGGGTGATCCGGGGATATTTGGCCCGTTTTGATAGCGATGTGTTTCGAAACAAAAAGCACGGAACTTTCCGAATTTCTGACCATTTTCTCTTTGCAGGGCATCTGAGGTGTACTTGCCAGTATACAGCAGCATACAAGGTTCATTGGATTTTACTTCGAGTTTCAGTCCTCCAGATTTGCTTTCCATACTGGCGACAGGTTTAACTTCAAAACCCGAATTATCGAAAACATAGAAATGCTCAAAGCCATCGCCCATTGCGGCGTGCACCTCTCCGACTCGTTTGCCTTGGCTCAGGTCATCTGCCTTGCCTTCAAGGGTTAAAATCTCACCGGTAGAGGCCCCCGTGTCATCTGTAGCAAGTCGCTTGTTTGTGTGTATCTGAGCTACATGGTTTTCAATATTTTCTTCAAAACCAGTCAGGTTGAAATAAGTATGATTGGTCATTGATAAAGGTGTTTCCTTGTCGGTGGTAGCTTCGTAGTTGATTCGAATTTCGTTCTCGTTGGTGAGCAAAAATTTCACTTTGGCCGCCACATTTCCGGGAAAACCTTCCTCCATATCCGGAGAATTTAAGGTCATTTCGACACCTACTCCATCCTGATTTTCAAAAGAGGAAGCTTGCCACATCTTTTTGTCAAAACCTGTTTTTCCGCCATGCAGGTTATTGTTTCCTGCATTATTGGCTAGTTTATACTCCCTGCCATTTAAGGTGAATTTCGCGTCTTTTATTTGTGAGCAGTAGCGACCAACTGTGCACCCAAAATAGGGCGAGTTAGCAACATATTCTTCCGAGAAATAGCCCTCGAAGGTGTCGAACCCACACGCAACTTCACGTAAAGCACCCCCAACCGGGACCTGGATCGATGTGATTGTAGCTCCGTAGGTCATAATCTTCACGCTCATTTGTTGCTTGTTGGTCAATACGTACTGATCCACTTGTTGACCTTGGAATGTACCAAATGCTATTTTTTCACTATTCATCTCATTTTTGGGGTTAGGTGATTTACTTGGTCAGATACGGATCCAATTTTTTCCAATCGAATTCCACACCCACTCCGGGGGAATCAGGTGCGACAGCCCGGTGGTTTTCGACTACCAAAGGCCGCTTGGTGTATTGATCGATAGGGAAACTATGCACTTCCAACCAGCCAGAATTTGGTTGCGCTGAAACCAGGCTCACATGAAGCTCTTGCATGCCGTGTGAACATGCCGGAATTCCGTGCGCATCGGCCAATCTTGCCGCTTTTAACCAACCAGTAACACCGCCGCAATTAGACGCATCCGGTTGCACAAAAGACAATTTCGATTGCTCAAAAGCATATTCAAATTCATGAATGGTGTGTAGGTTTTCACCCATGGCAATGGCTACTCCGGTTGCATCCCCAATTTCGGCATAGCCTTTATAGTTGTCAGGAATGGTGGGCTCTTCAAACCAGAGGATATCGTGTTGTTTAAATGCGTTGGCTGCTTTGATGGCCTTTTCCACACTCATGGAATAATTGGCATCTACCATAAAGGTGACATCCGGGCCAATCAACTCACGAACGGCTTTGATTCTTTCCAGATCTTCATCCAAGTTCTCCCGTCCTATTTTTATTTTCACCGCATTGAAACCAGAAGCCAAATACCCCCTGATGTTGTTGAGTAGCTTTTCCAGAGGAAACATGAGGTCAATGCCACCACAATAGGCTTTGCAGGTATTTCCCGCACCACCAGCCAGTTTCCATAGGGGTTGACCGGCTTTTTTACATTTGATGTCCCAAAGGGCGATATCCACTGCGGAAATGGCGAAGGAAGCAATGCCCCCTCTTCCCACATAATGAATGTGCCATTCCATCGCATCGTAAAGCCCGTCGATATCCGTGCCGTCTTTGCCAAGAAGCATCGTCGACAGATCATGTTCGATCATGGCTTTGATGGCATATCCCCCCTTGCCACCCGTATAGGTATAGCCGGTTCCTTCTGATCCGTCCTCAAGGGTGATGGTGGCCGTGATCAGTTCAAAATGAAAATGATCTCCGTGTTTCGCGTCGGATAACACTTCTGCCAGCGGCACCTTGAAAAGCTTTACAGCTATGTTTTTAATCTTACTCATTCTTCTGGTTCAATTTTGGTTATGCGATCAATACTTCACGTAGAAGGTTTTCTTTTCCATGTATTGTTCAAAACCGTATTTTCCATCTTCACCACCACTACCGCTTAGTTTATAGCCATTGTGGAAGCCCTGATGTTGCTCGCCATGACCTCTGTTTACATAGATTTCGCCGAATTCCAACTCGTCGTTGCAGCGCAAAATGGTCGCCATATCTTTGGTGAAGATCATTGCAGCCAGACCGTACTCACAGTCGTTGGCATAGCCAATAACCTGATCGAAATCTTTGAATTTGATTACCGGAAGGATCGGGCCAAAAGCCTCTTCGTGAACGACAGTCATTTCCTGTGTCACGTTGGTAATGACCGTTGGTTCAAACCAGTGACCCTTCTCAAACTGAGGACCCGTTGGCTTTTTACCACCGCAAGCGATGGTTGCTCCTTCCTCGATACTCTTAGCCACTAAATGCTCCATGTTTTTGAGCTCGTTGGCATTTACTTTAGGCCCCATATCAATACCGGCTTCCAGCGGATTCCCAACTTTCAATGCACGTGTTTTAGAAAGGAACTTCTCCATGAACACATCATAGATATCCTCATGCACATACATGCGTTCGTTGCAGGTACAAACCTGGCCGCAGTTGTCCCATCTTGAATGGAACGTAGCAGCTACAGCCTGGTCGATATCTGCATCAGCAAACACAATGGATGGTGCTTTACCGCCTAGCTCCAATTGAACATGCGTCAAATTCTTCGCTGCATTTTTGAAAATCTCCTGTCCGGCGGGTGTACTACCTGTCATGGTTACCATTTTGGTGATTGGGTTTGCCACCAGTGCATTTCCCAATACCCTGCCTGAACCAGTCACGATATTTAACAGTCCTTTTGGCAATCCAACCTTATTGGCAATGTCGCCCAACTCAAGGGTTGCCAGTGGTGTTTCCTGAGTTGGTTTCACCACCACGCTATTTCCGGCGATCAATGCAGGGCCAATTTTTCTTCCGGCCAGGGCCAAAGGGAAGTTCCACGCTGTTATAGCAACTACCACCCCTCTTGGTATTTTATGAATCCAGATGTGCTCGCCGGGATTGTCAGATTGCACAATGTCGCCTTCTATGGCACGAGCGCCATCGCAGGCATATTCTATAAATGAAGCTGTCACTTCCACCTCTATTTCCGCAAGAGAAAGCAATTTTCCCTGCTCACGGGTCAATAAATTGGCCAGACGGGATTTGTTCGCACGAATTTCGGCAGCAAATTTACGCATGAGGTCGGCGCGTTTTCGAGCAGGCCATTTTTTCCATTCTTTTTGAGCCGCTTCAGCTGCTTGCAGCGCCTTATCGGCATCCACCTCAACCCCCATTGCTGTGGTGCCCACTTCGCTCTCATCAATTGGGCTATAAATACTCGCCCGCTCACCTGTAGATGAGGGAACCCACTCTCCATTGATAAATAGATTATATGCTTTTACTTCTGACATCTGAGTTCTTTTTAATGTTTTGAAAATATAATTATCGGCCCATCCAGCCTCCGTCTACCAACATGATCGCTCCGCTCATGTAGTTGGAGGCAGCCGATGCTAAAAACACGGTTGGTCCGGCAAAGTCTGTGGCCTGTCCCCACCTGCCTGCGGGTATTCTGGACAAGATGGATGCAGAACGATCCGGATCGTTTCTTAATGCTTCGGTATTGTCTGTGCTGATATAGCCAGGTGCAATCGCGTTTACGTTTACCCCTTTGGAAGCCCATTCATTGGCGAATGCCATAGTCATCTGACCAATAGCGCCTTTGCTCGCCGCATATCCGGGAACGGTAATTCCGCCCTGGAAAGTCAACAATGAGGCAGTGAAAATCACTTTGCCTGATCCTCTGGCAATCATTTCCTTACCGAATTCACGTGTCAAAATGAATTGTGAATTTTGATTTACTTCGATCACCTTGTCCCACATTTCGTCGGGATGCTCCGCTGCTGGCGTACGCAGAATCGTTCCGGCATTGTTTACCAAAATATCTACCACCGGGTGGTTGGCTTTTACTTCTGCGATAAAAGCGTACAAAGACTTTCGATCTGAGAAGTCGCAGGTGTAGGCGGTGAATTTTCGCCCAAGGGCCGTCACTGCTTTTTCCACTTTACTTCCAGTCTTTTCTAAAGAAGCACTCACTCCGATGATATCTGCGCCAGCCTCCGCCAAACCAATGGCCATGGCCATACCAATACCCCGTTTGCAACCCGTAACAAGGGCCACTTTACCATCTAACTTAAATTGATCTAATATGCTCATTTCCTTTCTTAATTAATTTTGACAATCGATCAGGTATTTCATTCCCGCTGGGTTGTTGTCTATGATTTCGAATATGCTTTGGATGTTGTCCAATGTATCCACCTTTGTGATTAAGGATTCAAAAGGGATGTTTCCAGAGGCGGCAATTTTGATTGCTTCCTCGTAATCATCTTCCTCATATAGTCTGGCCCCCAGCAACTCAATTTCTGCCCAGAAGAATTTGAAAAGATCTACTTGTTTCTTTTCGCCACCGTGTATGGCCACCATAACTATTCTACCTCTGGCACCAACCACCTCAGTCATGGCTTGTACTCCCGGCGCTGACCCTGATACTTCAAATGCGCAATCAATCATCCCCTGACCTGTTAGCTCACTTACTCGCTCCACAAGGTTTTCTTTGGCCGGGTTAATGGTTTGAAAGCCCAGATCGTTGAGCATCTTTAACCGGGTTTCGTTAACCTCAGAAATATAGACATTGGCCTTCTTTTCTCGCAGGACATAAGCTATAAGTGTACCTATAGGCCCACCGCCGATAACGAGGCAATTCTCACCTGCTTTCACACGTCCGATCTTCACATCGTGACAGGCAACAGCCAAAGGTTCAATAAATGCACCGTGTTTCAGGGATAATTTCTCTGGTAAGTGATGAAGCGTATACGCCGGAACGGTCCAGCTGTTTTGGAATGCTCCCTGGCTATCAATTCCAATAAATTTGAGGTTTTTACCTACGTGGGCATTTCCTTTATCATATGGATGAGGTTCACCAAATCGAAGCGGACGAACTGCTACTTTATCTCCAACTTTCACGTTGGTAACACCTTCACCCAACTCCGCTACTACAGCAGAAGCTTCATGGCCTACGGTCATCGGTGGTTTTACCCGAGCGTCCATCACTCCATGATAAATATGGACGTCTGTACCGCAAACGCCACAGTAGGCTACATTCAACCTTACCTCGCCTTTTGCCGGTTTGATCGCCTGGCCTTCGCCAATTTCAAACTTGCCTTTTTCTTTATAAAATGCTGCTTTCATGTGTATTATCTATTCTAATTTTTAAAGTCGTTATTTGGATGCTTTCATTACTTCAATCTCAACCAGAGCCGGGTTCAATCCTTCTGAAGAGGCTTTGATGCTGACCTTAGAAGCCGTGTTTTTAGCTTGTACGATAAGTAATGCCCTGCCCTTGCTGGTTACAATAGCGTTGGTCTGATGTGGTTGCACATTGTCCGGGGCTCCATTGTCTACGCCAAGGAGTTTCACATCACCGCTGATTTCAAATGTCACCTTTTTATCATCGGTAGCTACTGGGTTTCCCGCATCGTCGGTGAGCTGTAGCTCGATGTGGGCTACATCATAATTGTCAGCCACGAGTTTGTTTTTGTCCACGTTCAATGCGATTGAACTGGTCTTACCGGCTGTTCGTATGGCATACTCGGTATTCTTCCCGTTTTTGATCCCTTTTGCAACCAAATCCCCTGGTTCGAAGGGAACCGCCCATTTATAGATGCGATCTTCGAAATCGGCCAATTTCTTGATACCCAGGCTCTTTTCATTTAGGAATAGTTCTACTTCTTCACAATTGGAGTAAACCTCCACCATTACCAATTCGTCTGCTTCGTAATTCCAGTGAGTGTTTACATCCTGCCAGATCCACAGTGCTGTTTTCCATGCTCCCGGGCGTTTTTCAATTGGTTCTCCGGTGGATTCATCGATGGTATAATTTGATTGACCCTGGGTTTGACTGGCGATGTAAACCGTTGGCTCCTCTGTCCACAAGGACTTAAACATGTAGAAACTTGGTTTTTTAAATCCTGTAATGTCCAGAATACCAGAAGGAAGAGCCTTTCTTGGCCATCTTCCATGAGACTCGCCCATGTAATCTATACCTGTCCAAAGAAAAACCCCGGATATAAATGGGCGTTCCAAAACCGCCTTCCACTCATGCCATTGCCCCAGATTTTCCGTTCCCATGATTATCTTATCCGGGTAATACTGGTGTCCATAATCATACATGACTCGTCTGTAACTGTACCCAACTATGTCAAGCGCATCTCCATAACCCGTAACATGGCTCGCTGATGGTAAAATGCAATTCGCTATCACAGGTCTGGATGTATCCATCTCTTTGGTCCAGTCGGCTAGCTTTTGTGCAGTTTTGGCGAGTTCATATTTTCCTGAAGGAATCGTTTGATGGTTTTTGATAATTTGCTCACGAGAAATGGGTGGCTGCTCCCAGAAATAGTTGCCATTCCATTTCATATTGAAATAACCAGTGATGTTCCTATATCGCGGGTGATAAGTCCATTCGATCTCGTTCCCGATGCTCCACTGAATAATAGAAGGATGGTTTCTGTGGGCCTCCACTACCGTTTTTAGATCGTCCTCTGCCCAGTCCTGAAAAAACTCGGCATGCCCTCTGGAGATATAATCATCGTGACGTTCCTCCTGATTCAGGCGTTTGTCTTTGGGGTAGTCCCACTCATCATAAAACTCGTCCTGAACCAGGATACCCATTTCATCGCATAAATCAAGAAATTCCTGTGAGCCTGGGTTATGGGCTATGCGAACCGCATTGCAACCGCCATCTTTAAGCGCCTGTAGTCTCCTTTTCCAAACGCCCTTAGGAACGGCAGAACCAACCAGGCCCGCATCATGATGGAGGCACACTCCCTTGATTTTCATATTTTCCCCGTTAAGAAAAAAGCCAGTATTCGGGTCAAATTTTATAGAACGGACGCCAAATGTTGTGGACTGTCCGCCCACAACAGCACCAGCAACCAATAATTTGGTATCAACTCTATAAAGATTTGGTGTATCAACAGACCATAGTGACGGATTAGCCAACTGGATTTCTTCGCTGATCAAAGATTCCTCACCATCCGGCGTTTCCTGATCCTTAAGTTCGGATGTAGCAACCTGAATTCCATTCGGGTCGAAGATTTCGAAGACCACATCAAATTTCCTTGCTTCGTTAAACGCATTGTTAATTTTAATTTCCATCGACACCAAAGCACTTTCTTTGCTTACTTCAGGAGTTGAAACGAAAGTTCCCCAAACCGGAACATGTAGTTTGTTGGTGGTGACAAGTGTCACGTTTCTATAAATGCCGGCTCCAGGATACCACCGGCTATCTATGTACCGGGAGCGATCCACTTTGACAATAAGTTCGTTTTCACCCTGCTTCAGGTGGTCAGTCAGGTTATAAGTGAACGGTGAATAGCCGTATGGGTGAAAGCCAAGTTCCTTGCCATTTAACCAAACAGTGGACCGATTATATACTCCATCAAAAACGATGTGGGTAACCTCATCCGGTTGTTGATCCGCATGAAAAGTTTTCTTATACCATCCAATTCCTCCAGGTAAATATGCCGTAGCTCCATCCAATGTTGAATCGTATTCCTGGGCAATACTCCAATCATGGGGCAACTGGACATCCTGCCACAAATCACCCAAATCAGCACTCGACAATGAAGTGTCGCCTACCAATTGAAATTGCCAATTGAAATTGAAGTCCTTATCCCTGAAATCATTAGAAACATCTTTCTCTTTTAAAATTGACCCGCATGCACCAGCAAGTAGAAGCAGATAACAAATGGTTATAACGTTTAGAATCCTATTCATCGATTTGTTGTAATTAGATGCTGTAAATCAAGCATAATTATGCCCCAATAGTACGATTTGAAACTGTACAACAACTGAACAAACGTTTGATTTTCATAAAAAGCAGGATCAGCCTTACTTTCTAATTAGATAGATTTGAGGAAATGGCCTTAAATTTTTAATTTTTGATTATGAAGAGTGTATGGATCACTAGACAAATCATTGCTGCAAGCATCATCCTATGTGTAAGTATTGGTGCTGTGCGCGGAAATCAAATCAATCAGGATGACAGTGTACAGACATCCAGCATTTGGGTCTTGCCCAATGGCTCTCTTAACATGGACAATCAACTGTCAGAAGCGCGGCAAAACCTCAACGATGCATATTCTAAAAGCGACACGAGCCAAATTATTTTTTTACTCATTCAGCAGTCTTACCGCTATGCACACATGGCCGAATACAACTTATCATATGATGGCTACTGGGAAGCTTTGCTCCTTGCGGAAAAAAGGGGCGATTCCAGTGGAATAGCTTCTGTTTACTACGGATTGGGTTGGTTGTACAGTTTCTATGGAAGGCATGGTAAGGCCCATGAATATTTCAATGAGTCCTTGATTATTCAGAAGAAATTCTACCCAGAATCAAACAACAACATGGTGCAGCCTATTCTGGACACCTATTATGCGCTGGCTACTATAAATAGAAAAGCCGGCGAAATAGCGCTGGCCCGAAAATACCTGGATAGCTGCCAAATAATGCGAACCCAGTTGCCAGGTGTACTGCAGAATTCGATTTTTATGGAGGCCGAATTCGGCTATCTATTGCTGATGGAGGGTAGAGTAACAGAAGCGCTCAATATGCTGAAAAGAGTAAAAGAGTATTTTGAAAATAATGACCCAAGTTATCTGGTCATACTTTACCCCTTTCTGGCAAGGGCCTATGAATATAGTGGTGAATACAAACTCGCGGAACAGTACTTTCTGGAGGCCATCAACTACGCCAACAGGTATCACAGCCATCTGGATTTGCTACCTGAGATTTATGAAGACCTTTCCAAATTACATGTTAAAACCAACCAAATACATAAGGCGTATGAGTTTTTGACCATTTCGAAAAAGCTAAACGAACAGCAGTTTGGTAGCAGAAGCAAGGCGAATCAAGGACTGCTGGAGATCAAAGACAGCTACCGTATTGAAAAAGAAAAGCAAGATCAGTTAATCCAAAAACAGCGATTGGAGCAACTGGAGCAGGACACAAAAATAGCCGAACTTAAAAACGTTATCCTTTATGGGGCCATCCTCTTTTTGGTAATTTTAGGTTTTCTGATTTACAGGCATTTACGCATTCGTTATAAAGCAGAAAAAAGGTTCCTGCAACATCAACGGGCTCTGGAACTGGAAAAAGCCAATGAAGTACTGCAAATAAAAAACAAAGAGCTCACAGCTTCTGCCCTGCATTCAATTGAAAGGGAAGAATTGCTTGAAGAAATCAAGGAAGAGCTAGGGTCGCTGAAAGGACATCCTGAAATGAAGGAAGTGGGTCGCCTGATGAAAAACATTGACCACCGAACCTCCAAAAGTTGGGAGGAATTTGAGGTACGTTTTATGTCCGTTCACGAAGGGTTTTACGAACGATTGCAAAGCACCTTTCCCAATCTTAGCCAAAATGACCACAAATTGTGCGCACTCATCAAGCTCAATTTTTCATCCAAGGATATGTCGCGTTTAATGGGGATTTCCATAGAATCGGTACATACAACGCGATACAGATTACGAAAAAAGCTAGGGCTGAATCGCAGTGATAACCTGGAGGATTTTGTAGCCAGAAAAATCTGATATCTTACTCATGATCAGCACTTAAACTTGTTTCACCTAGCTCCCTGTTTACCAGTTCGTGTAAGATCCATCTTCACGTCTCAACCTCGGGATTTCGATGGGCTTAAACGTGCGGTTTGTAATGAGGTCCTCATTCACCTCCACCCCCAAACCCGGGCCATTTGGAACGGGGTATCGGGTACCTTCTAACATGGGTTGAACAGGATAAACCTCCTTGTCATTGGTGCCCATCTGCTGGGCATGCGTATTCACTTCCTCCAGCCAGCTAAAATTGGGACTAGCGGCGGCTAAATGAATGGTGGCAGCCGTGCAAATAGGCCCAAGTGGATTGTGGGGCATCAGGTCTATGTAGTGCGATTCCGCCAGGGAAGCTACTTTCATTGCCTCAGTAAAGCCCCCAACATTGCAGATATCTATTCTGGCAAATTGGGTTATGCCTCTTTCCAGATAAGGTAGAAACTGCCATTTACTTGCAAACTCCTCACCTATCGCAAATGGCACATCGATTAACTGCCTCAAACTCTCGTATGCTTCCGGGCTTTCATCCCGAATGGGTTCTTCAATAAAATCAATGGTGCCTTTTGGCATACGGTTCATAAAAGAATAGGTCTCAGCGGCTGTCAGACGGTGATGATAATCAATACCTATGGTTACTTTTGTACCTACCTCTGCACGCAGGGTCGTTACCCAATCGGCCATGTCATTGATAGAGGTTCGCGGCTCAAATACATTGTCATTGCGTTCGTATTCTGCCGGTGCAAGACGGAGCATGTCCCATCCTTCACTTACCAGAATCTTCGCTTTTGATAGCAGGTCATCTTTTGAATTGAATCGCAAGGAAGCAAAACACGGCACAAAACTTCGCTGTTTCCCTCCCAGCAGTTCGTAAACAGGCACATCGAGCGCCTTTGCCTTTATATCATAAAGGGCGATATCAATGGCCGAAATAGCGGATGTAAGGACTCTCCCTCCTTCAAAATACTGTCCACGATATAAATCCTGCCAGATAGCACCGATCTCAAATGGGTTTTTACCAATCAATAAGGGACGAAAATGATCAATGGCACCAACCACAGCCAATTCGCGACCGGATAGCCCGGAAGCGCCCCAACCGTATATCCCTTTGTCCGTTTCGATTTTGACAATCAGCTGACTGCCTGAACCAACGTTGATAGGATATGTTTTGATTGCTTTAACCTTCATTGCGATATGCTTTATTCTTTCTTTTTGATCTAACTACGATTCGTTCCACTTTGCCAACCAGAATAAGGTAGGAAAAGAAACCCAATAAGGTGAGGCAGGCGATAAATACCAGTGCAGGCGCAAAATCACCGTCTTCAACGAGAAATCCGATTGCAACAGGTATAACCACTGCGGACAAACCGCCAATCAGATTAAATACTCCCCCAACCAGACCGATAAGATGCTTGGGGGCCATGGTTGAGATAAACACCCAAGCTATAGAGGCCAGGCCATTTCCAAAGAATGCCAAAGTCAAAAATAGGATTACAAAAAAAGTACTGTCTGTATAATTGGCCCCAATAACGGACATAGAAAGCAGCATACCCAACAGTACCGGCACCTTTCGGGATACCTCCGTCGAGAACCCTTTTTTTAACAATAAATCTGATGTGAAGCCCGAGAGCAAAACCCCGAAAAAGGCGGCTAAAAAAGGGAAGGAAGCGAGAAAACCCGATTCCAGAAAGTCCAATCCACGGTATTTGACCAGGTAGGTCGGGAACCAGGTAAGGAAAAAGATAGAAAGCGAACCCATACAAAACTGACCAATGTAAACGCCCCAAAGCTTGCGATGCGAAAGCGCTTCCACGAAATCGTCCCACTTTATTTTTTTCTTCGCTTCCACATCCTTCTTAGTGTCCACAAGCCCACCACCTTCGGCGATGTGCTCAAGTTCGGAATCACTAATAGATCGATGATCTTTCGGGTCTCTGTAAAAAGCATACCACACACCAGCCCAGACAATGCCAATTATACCCGAAACAATAAACAGCCCGCGCCAACCCAAATAGGTCTGTATGGCAACCAAAATTGGGGTGAGAAATGCCAAACCGATGTATTGACCAGATGTATAAATGGCAATGGCAGAAGCCCGCTCCTTTTCGGGAAACCATTTGGTGACAATGATGTTGTTGGTAGGAAAGCTGGGGGCCTCAAACACGCCAATGCTGGCCCGAAGACCCAACAGAATGATGAACGAGTTGGCAAAACCTTGTATTAGCGTAGCTACAGACCAAAAAAACAACATAAAACTGTATAGAATTCTTGCGCCAATTTTGTCGGCTAAAAGGCCTCCGGGGATTTGCAATGACGCATAAGTCCAGCCAAACGCCGAGAAAATGAGCCCCATTTGCACAGAACTAAGCTCGAGTGATTCGCTGAGCGCCGTGGCGGCTACTGATATGTTGCTTCGATCCAGATAGTTGATAACTACTGAGCCAAAAACAAGGGCCAACATTTTAAAGCGGACGTGTGTGGTTAGGGTCTGGTCTAAATTCATTTCTTATAGAAAAGATAAATGGGCGAGCCTCCATTTGTTTGCGCAATCGGTTTTCCTGAAAAATTTAATCAAAACCCTATCGAAGATAGACAGCCGGAATGGATCAGAGAATGGCCCCATTCCCTTTTCAGGAGAATCACTCAATAAAGATTTTGAATGATTGATCTGCTATTCGAATCAAATAAAGGCCTGGTTCAAACGTGCCTAAATCAAATTCCAGTGATTTGTTTTCCTGATGATACGTTTCCGCTTTCAACAACCAGGTGTGACCTGCCAAATCAGTGATACGCATCGGTTCATTAGTACCTGCATTGGTTATGTGAATGCGTTTAGCCTTTCCTACAGGATTGGGATATATGCTGATAACCGAAACAATTGGTTTGTTATTGAGGGGTTCGGTGATATTAAAATAGGATTTCGCGTAGGCAAAAGCATCATTTCCTATTTCGTAACCGATAATCCTGCCCGGAATGTCGTCGATGGGTGGATGAATACCGCCCCAGATACGGGATAAGCTGCATTGATCCGACGCATCCTGATAAGTTGCCCATTGCAGCACAATGTCCTGACTGGGCCCTTCTTCAAATACCAAGAACTCATTTCTCCTTGCAACGAACTCACCCATACCTCCAGGAAAATATTCGCTTCCAGTCAACTGCGTCATGACCTCAGCTGCCGCCCGGGAATACGTAGAATGTCCGGAAACATAACCTGCGAAAGGCGGAGTAACAAAAGAAGGACGTTGGTACGGCCACCAGTTTTCCGCCAAAATCCAGCCCACTCCTGCCTCGTCTGTTTCCGTGTTTTCTATATAATCATGTCCTTTCCATGTGTAGAGTTTCACCTTTCCTATGTTTTCAGCGTGTCCCCCTTGCAGCAGGTCGCCAGCGGCCACCAACTCCACATATCCATCGGTCAAAGGAATACCGGCAGGATCGTAGTTGGGCAATGAGGAATTTGAGCTCTGTCCCCTTTCAGCCATGTAACGGATAGCTGAGATGGGACGAATGTAATCGTACCATCCTTTGATGCCCCATGCGCTCACAGCTGCATCGTGCATCGCTCCTCCCAGAATAAAATAGGCCTTCACGTCCCACTCCAAGGGATCTAATTCATTGCCCTCTCCCTGAAATTTTCGATGAGATGCAGGGTGATCGTTGACATGATTTAGTAAGGTAAACCAATGACCGGGCGGTGTTTCAGAATCGGGTCCATCGGCCCAAAACTCGGCCAGAACGCGTGCGTAATCGCCCCTTGGAACGACTTGTGATTCATAAGGTTGATTGGTAATTGGATTCATCGCACGTCCCTTTCCCGGATCTCCACCTTCTTTCAGATTGTAAAAATCAGGGTATTCCGCCACGTTCCTTGGGAGTTTATCAAAAGGGATATTGCCCAAAGCCTTAGGCGAAATATCAATCATCACACCGTCATTTGGGTCTAAATGAGAGCCCCAGATTGATACCAATGCAAAATTCCATTGGTAATACGCGCTCTGATCTGTTTGATTGATCGTGTCCAGATGCGGGGGCGTACCCGGATCGTGATATACGCGATAGCTACCACCATTCCTTACATAGGTGGTTTTATCAGTATTTTGTAGGGCAAAGGCTTTCACGTTTCCCCATTCAGGGCTTAAAAAAGCCGGAGTACTCGCACCAATCAAATTACCACTTTGATCGATGAAGTTTGACAACTTGAGCGGCTGCCACCTGTTCGGGTCCTCGCATATTGGGTTGCCGGAAAACTGTGGCGCTAGCGGGGAATTTACCGGTTGATAATATTCGTTGGCATAGCCATATGGCTCTCTGGAGCCATCTGTGAAACCAA
>CAYGUA010000048.1:0-25649 GCA_964353015.1 uncultured Marinoscillum sp.
TTCAATGAACTTACAGCCAAATCAATTATGGAGTTATCGCCGGAGTTTACAGTAGCGCCTGTGGCTGTCATTCCTGATGCTGTCCAATCAGTTGCATTTGTGAAAGTCACGGTAACTGTCTCACTATAATCCAACTCAATGATAGTATTACTTACAGCCGTTGCAGAAAGCAAATAAGGTAATGCTCCATCAGTCTCCGTATCTGGAACATAAGCATCTGGAATTTCCAAACCATTTCCATTAGAGGTTATCGCAGAAGCATTGGCATCATCATAGGTAATTGTTGCAGAAGGAACACTCGTACCTGATATTGGAGTGATATTTAATGTTAATGAAGCTTGGTTCGTTGCAGAATAATTTTGTTCAATAATTGTAAATCCTGTCGCAATAATGGCATTAAATCCACTTACGTCCTGATCGTCAATATCTACATTTTCACTAAAAACAAGTCGAAGCTGATCAATATTTCCATCAACTGGATTCGCATCTAACCATGTAGCGTTAAGAATAGTTGGCGCCTGAGAAAACCCCAATATGGCTGGTAAGACTAGAATAAGACATAATAAATATTGTTTTTTCTTCATAATCGCGATTTCTTTACCAAGATACAAAGGCAGTATATTTATTTGATTATTTAGATGTATAATATAACATTTCTAATTCCGAAGCTCCCCATCGATATTTAGTTTCATCAACCCGATCAGAGATGTTCCACTACCAAAATCAAAGGTACCCACGACGGCAATGGTGCCATCAGGTAATGCAATAGCTTTATTGGCACGATCATTTCCTGCCTCAATTCCATAAAACTGATCCTTTCCCGTAATTTGTACTCCATTGGCATCAGTTCTTAAAATCATCATTTCTTCCAACCTCGAACTTCCATCTTCAGTCAATTGAAATTGCGGGTAACTTCCCATGATCAAATAATCTCCATTATACGCTCTTGTTATTGTTGTAGCTTTGGTATTTAAATCAAAATCATTCAAAGAAAATATTGAGGATTGAATAGGATTTGTAGCTTTTGTCCCCTGCCCTGTAATACATAGCATGAAAGCATTTGGATCATTGCCATTGTTGGATGAAGTACCTGTCACTTTAAATTCACTCCCCACCTTAATGACTGATGTAGGCACATCATCCAATGCAGGAGCACTATCAAATCCGAAAGCTAAACCTGTGCCATCTGGTGTACCCAGTGAATTTGTGAAAATTGCCATGACATTGGTGCCAGTATAGTTGCCCTCAGACTTTTCAGTAGATCCAAATAAGGCAAGATTTCCATTATCCAATTCAAATATTGATAAGGCTATCTCATCTTCTGAAGTGCCTAGCGTCTTTCTCCATATTTCACTATTGTCATCCAAAGATCTCTTTGTTATGAAAAATTGTGAACCTGATTGCGCTGTAGTTGTAAAATTATCTCCTGGTTCAGGATAAAATGTAGTTCCAAAAATTATTACGCTATTTTCTCCAGCAACCGGTATAATATCTGCTGCAACAAGATCATGTCCACTATTTGTGATTTCAAAATAATCTGAATCAACATCACTTAAATCATGATTTACTTTTTTCCAGATTATTTTACTGTTCTCATTTCCTGTAACGTTTGTTGATGTACCTAGAACAAGATAATTAGTGGCATAATCGTTATCTCCTGGGTTTAGTCTTTTAATTTTGACGGGAATATCGTTCTTTATTGTATCAATATTTCCCTCACTATCAACCGAGCTTAAATCAATTTCCCTGAAATTAATTTGATTACCACCAGCATCTGCAACGGCAAAATATAAATCAGTATTATTGGTTGTACTTTGCTCAGTACCCAAAATGAAGAATTCATTGATGGATGCATCTTCATTATAGACAACATCAACTGCCGTCAGAATACCTGATTCTCCAACAAACTTTACAAAAATATCCTCTGGCATTGGACTATCTGCAGCATCCGGAGAACAGCCGAATATTAATGAAATAGCCATGAAAGGGATTAATTTAAATAATCTCATATGCTTAATTCTCTTTTAGCTTTTTTGGACTGTAAATAGAATGTGCCCAACCTAAGGTTAAGCTTAAGTTATTTAATGACAGATTATCTTCAATAAATGCCAAATCAAAGACCGAGCTTTTGTTTGCATATCTATTATCAGGATTGATATAATTATTCAGTGCATTGTCGTACCTAGCTTCCAATGTCAAATAATGAGTCTTGATTCTAAGTTTCATTCCAGCTCCCCCAAAAAGTGAATAATCTAGTTCATTGACTTGTTTCAAAGTTGTAAGGTCCGCATTGGCCTCACTTAAAGTGAATGCTGTTCCTCCACTTCTACTTGCATCGATGTAATTCGCAGATAACAGAAAATCTATGCTTGCTCCAGCATAGACATAAGGCTTAATTTTATGTCTCTCGTGTTCATCATACAATAAATTATATCGTACCAAAACAGGTGTCCGAACATATACTTGTCGGTTTGTCAACGAGGTGTATGTATTTGGACCAACTATATACGAATCAACATTATAATTTGATTGTCTGTATTGACCGCCTAAACTGACCTCTATACCTTTCATAATGTGTCTTTCAATGGATAATTCAACAGTGATCCCTGTTGCTATCCCAGCATTCGGATTGAATTGTGAAGGTATGCCATCCACGGAATAGGTACTGGCTCCCGAAGATGTCTTTCCATTATAAAACTTAGGGAAATTATAAGATGGCGATGACGGTGAAGTGCTATACTGCAAATCATCTATCACATTTACAGATGAAGAATTGACACCAATTTTTAAAGCAATCCGGAAAATTGGATCAGTCCGGAATTGTTCCATTAAGAAAGATAATTCTCGTGGATCAACCTGTTTATCAACAACGTGCTCAGGATCTGCCTTCAACAATCCAATGAGTGCACTCTCCGCTTCGATTTCATTATCTGTAAAAATATATGTCTTAGTGAGAAGCTTCCATGCCCGGATTTCTTCTTCATGAGTTAGACAGTCGTTTTCTTCATCAAGCTCAAAGAGTTTGATTATTTTTTCAGGAAGTTCAATCAATTTACCTGCCTCATAATCCCTCTCCGCCTGACTTAATTCCTGCGCACAGTTTTGAGCCTTTGCAATTGAGTAAACACCTAAGAAACAAGTAATTAGTAAAAATTTCTTCATAAACTAAAATTCATTTTTTGAGGTAAACTCAATCGTCTGATCGTCTTGGCAAACCTTCACATGTTTCAACATATTCGATATCCTTACCGACATACTGAGCCCATTCTGTTTCTGATAAATTACCAGATGTGATCAGTCCACAAATTTTTGCAGCGTATTGATCTGGTTTCGTATCATATAATCTGATAATACCATCCGCAGATCCAGTAATGAATTTATCACCATCTGGATGGAAATTAAGTGACCAAACCCAATCCTTGTGATCAGAAAAAACCGTAGGAAGATCAAATACATTTTCGAGATCCCACATACGAACAGTTTTATCTCTGCTAGATGCTGCAATTACATTGTCATCAGGGCTAAACTCCACGTCAGTGACAGAGGAACCAAAACCAGCGAGCGTTGGCCCAGATTTGGTCTTATTTAACAAATCCCAAATTGTAACACTACCTTGTTCATCTCCTATAGCTAGAAGATTTCCTGAATGACTAAAATGTAAAGCATTGATTGGATTGATTTTCTGATCATCCTTTTTCTTGAAAACGACTTTCGTCTGATCATAATTAGCAGAATTCAAATCAATCAACAATACTTCTCCATCTTGTTTTCCAGCAGCTAAAAAATTACCATCAGGACTCACTGCTAAAGATTTAGCTCTAGATGTTAATAAGGCTATTTCAGTCGTTACATCTCCATTATGCATAAGGATTCGACTATCAATACCACTTGAGATAAAGCTGTTGTCATTGAGAAATACCAAATCGAAAATTGTACCTCCTTTGTGACCAGTAATCGATTTAGGAGCTGCTTCTTTATTTTTCAGATCAATTAACAAGATGTTATTATCATCAGTGCCTAAAGCAACAAATCTTTCATTCGGACTTAAATTGACAACCCTATTCACCAATTCCTGAGAGAAAATTTCCTCCCAAGTCCTATTCCCATTTTGCATGTCCCATCTTAATAATCTACCATCACTTCCCGCAGAGTACATTTTAGTGCCATCTTTTGAATAAATCACCGAACGAACGCCAATCTGTTCCTGGCCTCCAGAATTTGACTTTATTGCAACTTTATGACCATGAAACTGATTCATAACCGAATCTCCATTATCCTTTCTTTCAAGTAAAACTTGATTTTCATCATAGACAGGAGTTCCTAATAAACCCTTCAAACCATCATAAACCCCGGCATAAACATCACCATTATAATGCTTATCAGGATCTTTAAACTCCTCGTTGAAATCGTAAGCCTGCTTCGCAACTAATGCTTTTTTCTCAGCATCACTCAAATTAGAGCCTGTGATTTTAGTTGCTTTAATTGCCATAGACTGAGCAATAGACTGCATTCTAAGCCTTTCAGCTTCATTTAATGCTTCTTTTGCTTTTGCTGTAGCAATATTCGCTGCTTCTTTTTGTCTGTTTGCCTCTTCTGCATTTAAATCCGCTTGTGCCTTTTGATTTAGAGCCTCAGCCTGAGCCTTTTTGGCTGCTCTAGCTTCTTTATCAGCTCTCAAACCAGCGGCAATAGCTGCTTCCTTTTGGATTTCAGCGTCAGCTCTGGCCCTATCAGCTTTATTTTTTTCAATAATTGCTTCGGCTGCTCTTTCGTCTGCAAGCTCACTTAGCCTTTCTGCCTCAAGTTTTTGCTTTTCAGCTTCTGCAGTCGCAATTTCAGCTTTGGCCAAGTTTTCGACAGCATATCCTTTCTGCAATTGGGCTTGAATAACAAAGAAAATACATACCAAGGCAGCAAAACCAAGTACCAAGGCGGTCATTCGCATTCGTTTTACCTGTCGCTTTTGGAGTAACTCAGTGTTTCTTTGTTCTGTGATGTAGGCTTTTTCGGAAGTCTCCAAAAAGACCATTGTCCGTTCAAATGCTGGATTATATCTTTGTCCCCAAACGAGTGTTGGCTTATTTTCCTCTCTCCAGTTTAACGCAAGCTGTAAATCAGGCATTTTCCAAAGTGCTGCTTTACCTTCTTGAAATCTTTCAGCAGATTCCGAAAGTTTGAGATACATTTCAGCAGCCTTTGATTCTTCATCTAGCCATCTCTTCAATCTATCCCAAATTCGCATTAAGCTTTCGTGAGAAATATCAATGACTGTTTCATTTTCAATTCTCACTCCATGAGGTGGCATCAGTAATGATCTGCCTGGCTCACGAAACTTATCAACCACCCTGATTACCTCATCATCGGTCACTCCGGCAATTGATGAAATCGTTCCCAATTTTGTAGGTCGTCTGATTCCTTGGTTTTCATTGCCTCTCTCGGTCAAAGCCTTAAACATGACCTCACATATCTCTTTTTCTCTCTTAGAAAGCGAATCAAAAGCCTCATTTGCATGTTGAGACAAGGCTTCTCGTAAGGTTCCTATTGCGTTGTAATGACGTAAATCCATCATTTCGCCTTGTTTGCGATTATCAACCCAGAAGGACCAAGTTCGCATCAAGGCATGCTGGAGAATTGGTAGTTGATCTGGATTATCACCAACATCATTTAATAGTTGCTGTATTAATCTTGGAGCTATTTTACCTCCACCAACAGCCACAGGGCCTTCAATTGCGGTTCTCTTCTGATCCCTTGTCATTTGTGGAATCAGGTAATGAGAATCATTGATCATTTGAGTGAGATCAGGGAATTTGGCGCATTCTCCAATAAAATCTGATCTCATGGTAATGGTTACATAAATCTGTTCGCCAAATTGGTGAACCGCTTCCAACAATAAATTGACAAAAGCAGAGGATTCATCCATATCTGAAGTTGCAGATTCAAGTTTCCTGAATCTGAATAATTCTTCAAACTGGTCAATGACAACCAAGATATTCTGATCATCATCGGTTTTCAATTGACGGATGACCTCAACCAGTCCAAGTGAACTACTTCTTAAAACCGTACCAATGATTGTTTTCTTTATGAGCTTGTCTTCTTCTGATAAATTAGAATAAGTCTTATCCTTAATCAGTAGCGCTTCTGCCAAATTATCAATTGGTCCACCTCCTGGTCTTGCCACAACTACACGCCAATTTGAACCAGCCTGAGTCATAAATCCACCATTTAGTGATGGCACAAGTCCGCAATACATGAATGAGGACTTACCACTACCTGACGCACCTAATATGCTGATAAATCGATTTTCGGCGAGTTTGGTGAGTACTTCATCACTTTGGCCTTCGCGACCAAAAAACAAATGACTTTCTTCAATACCAAAAGGTCTGAGCCCGGGAAAAGGGTTGATCAACTCTGTGATATCTACAATATCATAGTCGTGATCCTGTCCGATTTTAATGTCTTTGTCACTCATATTAACTTTCGAGTTTAGTTAGAAAAGGCTTTAGATCTTCTGGCTTGAATCCACCATTATTACCTAAAACCAAGGCATTATTTTTTTCATAATGCTTTAAATCAACATCTTTTTTTCCGTTAAAATAAACTGCTTTTGCAAGCAATTTTTTTTCACGTCCAAATCCAGGTGCTTTTAGTAAGTCCTGTAATTTCGTTTTTATCCAAGCTTCAGTTGAATTTCCAAAATAGATAATGGACGCATCACATCTGCGTAGATTTTCCTGATGGATATATCTGATATCCACAAGATCTCCTTCAAAACTTGACATTACTACTCTAAATCCAGCTTTTTCGAGATACTCTTTGAGAATTGTAGAGTCTTTTTTATCCTTTTTGTCAGTCATTAAATAGATTACCTGTACTCCATCTTCTGCTTGAAGGTTATATCCTTTGATTTCTCTTTTTGTATTGAATCTACCGCCAGTTATTAATTCTTCGCGTATGATAGACTTCAATTCCGGAAGAGTGATTTGAAGAACTTCTGCTTCCTCTAATGACGCAGCGTCACTTTTCAAATCTTCAATGAATATTTTTTGTCTTTCTGTGACATTCTTAAGCTCTGGAGAAACCCAGATCAACCGGCTGAAAGGTTGCTTGATTTCTGCAGTCTTATTGAACTCCACCATTTCATAGGTATGGCTTGATGCAAGTCGATTTTGAATATCAACTATGGATAATTCAGATCCTTTTGGTCTGTAACCATAATCTTCACCTACAAGATGGATGGATAATCGGCACAGTTGCAAATCATTCTTCACCATTGCTTCCAAGGCATTTATTTCCTTTGGCAATGAATGTTGTGGATATACAATATAACCATGTCGTATCAATTCACGCTTTATAATATCGCGCTGAATTACCATATCAACCCCTGTACTAGCCAAATAAATGGTTTTATCTCTATCCGCGATTGGTTCGGTACTCTTATTATCCTCTTTTATTTCAGCTACAATAAGTTGATTCAGATCATAAGCCATGTCGACCAACTTCATCCAATAGCTTCTTTCCGCTTCAGTACCAAAAAAACGTTTGAATTCCTGTATATCACCAGATAGTGGATCAATCTGAAAAAAATCATATGGAATTAAATCAGCAATCTCAGGCAAGATGGAATCTATATCAAAAGGCCTTTTATTTACTCTAAAAATTTTGGAAATACCATTTACGCGAAGCGAATCGGATTTTTTAAGATTCTTGGCGAATTCATTTAGATTATTGATAAACAATTCGTGCTTTGCAAGATTTTGTGTTGGCACTATAATTATTGCTCCAGCAGATTGAAAGTCAATGCGATCCAAATCGTCCCCTACAACTATTTTTATAGCAGCTTGATTTCTGGATATTTGAGAAATCAAAGTGGATAAAAACTTATGAAAGTTTGAAACCCAACCTTTTAACCCTTCCTCAATTGGTAGGTTATCTTCTTCAGAGAAGCATAAAAGTATCTCGCGATTTAAACTCATTTCATTTTAGTTAGGCGGACAAATGACAATTTAAAAATTGGCCATTTGAAATTACATTATTTTTTATTCATACAAAATCAAACATTCAACAGAATATCTGAAACCTCGGCTACCTCGTCTACAACCTCAACCCCATTCATAATATCTATAAAAACCTCCACAATTCGTACATGTTTGGACATCAAATCAAATAAATCAGACTTCTGAAGTACTAGAAGCGTAGATTGATTTCTAACCAATGCTGTATAATCAGGTATATCAGAACCCAAGATATGTCTTTCACCGATCATATCTCCTTTGGTCTTGGTTTCTACTAGCTGGTCGTTTGAATAGATATCAATTGAGCCTTCCAAGATAATATAAAGAGGAACATCAGCCGGCTTGCCTTCATCTATCAAAATAGAACCTTCTTCAATTCTAATTTCGTCCAAAAGTTCGGCCATGAAACAAATCAAATCCCCACTTATTTTAGAAAGTTTATTGGTTCCCTTCAAAAACAAAACGCGCTCAACTAATAGCAACTTTTGGTGATAATCCTCATCTTCATCCCTAAATACAGGTGGTAATATCGCTTTGTCCAAATCCTTTTTTATGGATGATTTCAATCTTTTCGTATGAAGATGATAAGCGTTCTTATCTATCGAATAAATGACGTATGCAGCTGTTTGTAGAAGAAAATTGTCAGGATTGAATAGATTAGCAATTAAATCAGGGGTAACAGTTGCACCTTCGATTTTACTGATTCTATACAAAGCCAATGCCTTGGTGTATCTATTAATTCGATTGTAATTCCTATTAATAATCTGCTCGAGTAAATCCGTATAAGAATCAAATGATTCAGGAGGATAGTGATTATGAAGTTTGGCTAGTTTTTGTTCAACTTTAAGATCATCCAAAACTGGAAATAACTTAGGCTTTAGTTCTTCTTCTACGAAAACATCCATCATTTCCACTGCGAATGTGATGCTCTCCGTAGTTCCATCCTGGATATTCTCTTTGATAAGCAAAATATTCTGACTGTCGTAAATCATACTTAGAAGCATGAATAAATTGTTGTAATTCAATCTATCCTCTTCAATAAATGCTTCTCTGACCATGATATCTAGTTCATCATCTTTCGGTACATCTAAAGTAGTATTGATATTCCAGGCTATATCTCCAATTTCATCATCTAAAATGATTTTAATTCTGGCAGCTTGAAAATCCCTGGCTTGAAATCCCAGATAACTTAGAGAAAGTAACAACTCAGAAACAATGTTTTTATCTGGGAAATCAATTTTCTTCCACAGCAAATCAGTTCCCGTTTTACCTCCAATTTTCCCAAGAAGTTGAACTATTCGCAACATAGTTGCTGGGTATTGTCCAGTCTTATAGAATGCAGTATCAATAGTGTGGAATGATGCTTCGCCTCCCAATCCCAAGGCTGACATTGCTACATTACCATAGGTTGGTATATGGAGGTTTTCTACCAATGTTGGCCACAATTCTGGTCTGCGAAGCTTACCTGCAGTTATCATAGCAGCCATTCTCACATTAGGATTTATATCTCTTAACAATTCCTGCATATATGGCAGGTGTTTATCATCTGTGGATTTGGCTAATAATCTAGCTATCTTAACTCTATTCCTAGCCTCAGTCGAGCGTAAATGTGTTCTTATTTGAACATCGGTCAGTTCAAATCTAACGGCAGACTCTAAAACTCTAATAGTTTCTGCCGCAGCTAGCTGGGCTTCCTCGTCTCCTTCAGTTTTCGCATCCTTTTTAATTATTTCAATTGCTTCAAAACACAGATATTCACGAAGCTTTTCGTAAGCATACTTTCGAACATTGGCAAACCGGACATTGAGCATATCCAACAACGCGAACTCAAATTGAATAGGGTCTAATCTTTCTAAAATTTTAAGCGCATTGATAATTCTTTGAGGATCTTTTGATTTAAGCTCTCTTTTTATAGTATTCAATGTATTTGATTCATTGCGAGTACCATCGCCTTTTAAGTCCTTTTTTTGTTTCTCGAGCGTTTCTTTCAAGGTAATTTTATATTGAGAAAATAGCTTTCCGGCAAGAAAAATAACCATGGCTCCTAAACCAATAATGAAGTATGAATAATGGATTAACTTAAAAAAGACTAATAAGCCTAACCCAAGCTGGGCCGCACCAGCAACCAAGGTCGCTACTTCATTTACCACACCTTCAATTCTGGTTTGAATATCAAATCTGATTTTTATATCAATTGGCAAGAAGAACAATTTGAATGCTGGATTTTCCAATGCGTCCTTTAGACTAGCAGTAAAAGCCTTTGCGCTAACCGTGAACAAAAAGAAAAACAAGAATTCTTTATTCCTTACCTCAAAGCCATAAATGTGACCAGATAGGATGCCGCCTAAAGTGAACAAAATCAAAATTATCGGCATAGTCATCAATGCGACTTTCAGACCAAAGCGACCAATGATAATATCATTGATAAAACTTTGAATCAAGAAACTCATTATCATAATTGTTCCACTAAAAAAGGACAAGAATTCTGCTAGCTTATCTTCTTCAGGGAAATTGATTTCAGTAACACTGTAGAATGTATAATCAACAAATACACTTGCACCCATAGAGAAAATCAGGAAGAGCGACAGTAATCTTAAATATGGATCTTTAATAAGATTGAAAAAGCTAACTTCAGGTATTTTTTCCTCTGTTTTTTTAATCTTGGTAGCTCGGTCAAGATTAAAATCTTTTATAATCCAAATTGTAAAGAATAAAACACCAAATGAAGCTATTACAGATACAAATAGCAGGTCATAAGGACTATCCATTCCCGGGATATCCTGAATAAATGGAATAGAGAAGAAAGCGATTATTGTGGCAGTAAGTGCCCCTGTATCAATTCCTCCAATGATTCTTTTTGATGCTCTTAAATCAAATAATCGACCAAAAACTCCCCAAAAACCAAGAATAGTGATTGCAGTAATAGGACCAATCATGACGAACATGATAAATGGAAGTATTTTGAAGCCTACAGCATTTCCATCATACGGCATGGTATAAAAGGCATACCGCATAGCTGCCATAAACAAGAAAATGATGAAAAGATTGGAAACGATTAATGTAGAATAATTAATCTTCTTTTGTAAATAGACAAAAACAACAGTAAAAAATATACCCAAGCCACCTGCGGTGAAAAAGGCTATATCCAAATAATCCTTACCTAATTCGTTTATAAATAAAGTTTCGGAACCAATTTGAAAGGTCGCGAGAAAAATACCCATAAAGAAACCCATACCCAATAACAAAAGCATTGGTTTCTCTTCTCCTGGTTCTCCTCCTAGGAAAGCTAAAAATGATTTTATCACAATGTGAACATTTAGGCCAGCTTAAAAATAGAGATATTATTGATCTCAATCAAATTTGATCGAAGAATATCTTTGGTTGGTCTTGTATTTCGGGAGTTTGATTAAAAAATTATTGAATTGAAGTTTTATATCCACGAACAAACGAAAAGATATTATTTTACTTCTTTTTACCCACGTTACTGGTACTCGACCCTTTTTTCTGGAGTTTCTGATCAAATTCGAAAAGATAGGCTAATGACAGGGACACTGTATTTGCCCGATATGTAAACCTTTCGGTGTAGCCAGCCTTTATGAAATCCTGATTACCATTGAATCCCATATTAGAATGACCGAAAGTATATTTCGCATCTAGCAATAATCGCCCATTCGTTACCAAATCCAAATAGATTCCACCTCCAACTGATAAGCCAAACTGTACAATATTAGCTTCCTGAACAGCATAGGTTCCTTCAATTGTATTCGATTTTGATTGCCTAAAAACTATCTTCTTTATATCATCTGGGCCTTCTCCAAATTCCGGTACCCCCGAATCCATCTTACCTTTTCCCCCTACCCAAAACTTTAATTTAATTCCGCCATCTACGTAATAATGAATTGGCTGATGACCAAAACTTACTCTAAAAAGCATGGGAACTGATACAAAATGATTCGTCATTTTACTAAAAACCTCATCAACAAGTTGGGGATCATTCAAAAGCTTTTTATCTATCCGCTCATAGTAAATCTCGCCCTGAACTGAAAACATATCAGTAGCCTGATAGATGACCACACCTCCTAATTCAAAATTGTAAGTTGGGTCAACCAGAACAGAATCTCTTTGATAATCTTGATTTTGATAAATGAAATGACTGTAGTTTGCGCCTACTTTTGGACCAAACCAATATTGAGCCTGAACAGACATTGACAACAGAAAGAAACCTGTCAGAAATAGAAGTATTCTCATTTTATATTAAAATATAAGATGTAATAATAATAAAATAGGCCTAGTAAATTATGGCCTATCCTATTTTTTCTTTGGCAATTCCTATTTAGAAAATCCAACATTCGATCAAATATCATTCAAAATACCATATTAATACCTCAGATTGTATATTTTAGCTATTTGGATAAAGGTTTGAACTTTTACTCTAAAAATGAATAACAGGTATTTGTGTATGAAAAGACTCCTTCCCCTTGTGGTATTTATTGTGTTGCACACCTCACTTTCAGCACAATATGTACCACCAGTATATAATCAATTTTTCATGAACCCGTATATCTACAACCCTGCGTATGCAGGAGTGGAAGGACATACAGTGCTTTTTGCTATGTATAAGTCTCAGTGGAGTAGTATAAACGGGGCACCAACTCAGGTTCATGCTAATTTTCATGTACCGTTAAAAGGAGGTTTAGCTTTTGGCGCTTTTGCTTACAATGAATCAGTAGGACCTTTAACAACCAGTGGAGGAAAAGTTACAGCGGGATACCTGGTGACTATTGATCGTGAGCATTTTCTGAGATTTGGTATGTCCATTGGCGGAGGAAATACTATGGTAGATCAAACCTATCTTGATGATCCTAATGATCCAGCTTATCAAAATATTGCTCAGACAGGTAGTTTTCTAATTGGAGATGTCGGTATGGCTTATCACTTTGGACATTTTAATATTGGAGTTGCATTACCATCTCTCTTTAGTAATACATTTCCTCAGGCCAAGGGTTTAGCACCGATCAATTTCAAACCTACAGATAACATACTATTTAAAACCAACTATAGAGGTCATATTAATGATGACATAGCTATTGAACCACATTTAATCTATCGCTACAACAAATACTTACCCAATCAATACGAGGCAACTGTAATCCTCCATATCTATCACCTCATATGGGTAGGTGGATCTTACAGACAGCATGCAGGAGTAATAGGATTGCTCGGAGCGAAGGTTAAAGAAAAAATGGGTATTGGATATTCATATGAATTTGGAAATGGCAACTATTCAAACCAATTAGGAACATCCCATGAAATTCATATCGGTTATCATCTTGGATCAAAGAAGGAACATGCTGAACATGTATCCTCTTTCATTAAAAGTCACAGACTTGATGCGGAACAGCGCGCCAAGCAAGCCGAGTTAGAAAGACAAAAAAAATTACAAGAGTTACGTGAAAGTAGGGAAGCCGCACAAGCTAAACCAGACGAGAATGAATTGGGTATATTAGGAAAACCAGTAGTAGCCGAAGTAAAAGAAAAACCTAAAAACACCTGGAATTACGAACGAGAAGAAACTCTTGTAGAACGAGTGAATGATTTTGGCGAAACTGAAAAAGGAATCAAATTTGATAGGATCAATGCAAATGGTGAGAAAGAGGTAGTGTTTAGTTGGCTTCCTCCACCTCCACCTGGCGCGACCAGCGAACAATATCAAATCGCAAATCCGGATGAACCACCTTTGGAAAGAATCAGTGCAAATGGCACCAAAGAAGTCGGCGTGAAATGGATCAGAACAATTGATGGTGGCCAAAAAGAAATATTGATCGTTTGGGATCCTATATTAACTGAAGAGCAAGCATCCGAAATTGATCACAATCCTTCCGCAACTAAACTGGGTTTTGGAGCAGCCTCTATTGTTATAAATGCTGTAAAACCCCCTACCCCAGTTGTAGAAACTCCTGTAGAAGTGGTTAGCGAAGTAACCGAAGAATTGCCTGAAGTCAAGGTTGTTGAACCTGAACCTGAGATAGTTAAGGAAATAATAGAAGAAAATCAACCTGTGATACCTGTAGTTCCTGTAGTAGAACCTGAAACAGACAATCGAACCCATGAAGAGTTGTCTAAATCAGATGATCATCTCGAAGTAAAAAGAGGTGGCCATATGCTGGAACTTCCAGCAGGTAATTATGTGGTGGCTGGTGCATTTAGTAGTTTCCAACATGCAGAAGATTTAAGCGATAAACTATTTAATAGAGGATTTCATGACACCAGAGTGGGCTATCTGTCAGAGCGAGGCTATTATTATGTGGTTATTTTTCAATCCAATGATCTTAAATCAGCTTACAATAGAAAGAACAAGGTGAAAACACTTGATGGATTGTCAAAAGTTTGGGTTTTAAAGGTGAATGAATAATGAAAATCAAAAGTGTAATCATTTTTGCGGGATCACTCTTGTTGACAATTCAGGTAATTGCTCAACGGCCTTTTGTTAATTCGCTTAGTAAATACAGCGCTCCGGCTGGCGAAATCATCACAATCAATGGCTCAAATTTCATTGCTAATTCGCAAGTTAATTTTGGGCCGGCAAAAGCAAGTTTTACCTTTAAGTCTTCAACACAACTGGAAGTAACTGTGCCAGCAAATGCTGTTTATGCGCCAGTTACAGTAATCAATTTGACAAATAGATTATCAGGCAGTACTGTAAGAAACTTCATGTTGAGCTTTGGTGGAAGTACGATAAATGCAAGTGATTTTGGTACTCAATCTATTACTTCTGAAACTGGAACCCAGTTGGTTTGGGATGTGGCCTTGCTTGATTTAGATTTAGATGGTGACTTGGACGCTGTAACCACCCACAGAAATAGTAATAACTTAAATGTTATTAGAAATAGTAGCACGATTACTACGGATTTGTACTTGAGCCCATCAATCACACCTGCTAACCCAATATTGGCAGGAGATAAAACAAACTTCGCGATAAGTGAAGACTTAAATAACGATGGAAAAAGTGATTTGATTATTTCTGGCCTGAGCCCTGCTTCTGCTTTTCATATTTTAATATATGCCAATCAAGCACCAGGAGATGGCTCAACAATTAATCTTGGTAATAGCACTGCCGTAAGCTTCAGATTACCTACCATTAATGGTGGGGTTACACAAAGAAACGCCAACCAGATTCAGGCATCTGATATTGATGGCGATGGCTTAAAAGATCTGGTTATAGGAAGTGGAGTAGATGCTACCTTATTGATTTATAGGAATACTAGTTCAGGTGGAACGATCTCCTTTGATACGAATAACCCAACTTTAATCTCTGTAGTGACCACAGCCTCAATATTAGATGTTGCAGAGCTAAATGGTGATGACATACCAGACATACTTGTGGGCTCTGATCAGGATGGGAAAATAGCTGTGCTAAAAAACAAAAGCATCCCAGGGACAATTATGTTTAATGACTTGATTGAAATTGGAAATGCCTCGGCACGTACTAAGATAAAGATTGCCGATTTTAACAATGATGGATTGGGAGATATTGCACAAACCAATGAAAATGGCAATGTGATTATTTTAACTAATACCACTCCAAATCAATCAAGCGAAATATCATTTACTCAAACAAAATCAATAAATATCACTCAGGCATATGGAATAGATGCAGGGGATATAAATGGAGATGGATTGGTTGATTTAGCAGTCGGTACTCAATTCAACAATGGAATAAAAATATTGGAAAACATCAGTTCAGGTTCAACAATCGACTTTGCATCCCCCATCTCAATAGAAGTAGAAAGATTACCGTCAAATGCACAAAAAGCAGTGAGACACTTAAAAGTAGCAGATATGAATGCGGATGGTAAACCAGATTTGATATTTG
This sequence comes from uncultured Marinoscillum sp., assembly GCA_964353015.1. GTDB lineage: Bacteria > Bacteroidota > Bacteroidia > Cytophagales > Cyclobacteriaceae > JAMZMI01. The sequence goes on from CAYGUA010000048.1 coordinate 15,886, forward strand.
CATTCAATAGTCAGGATGGTCAACCAGGTGCTTTCTCAGTAATCACAAATCGAAACTGTCTTTCTCCTGCCATTTCGCCAGAAAATATCAGTTTTTGCTATGATATACCTTTCAGTTTATCGGCTCCAAAAGCATTAGGAGTAACATATAACTGGGAAGCAACAAATGCGGCAGGTGCCACATTTATTAAAAACAATGAGTCAGTTGATGTTACTATTCCAACAGGAAATCCAAATCCTGTTACCATCAAATTGACCATGACTTCTTCTGATGGAAATTGTACGGATGTTGTAACACAAAATTTCTCAGTTCAAACTGGAGCGGAATCTGCTACACCCACCATTACAAACAGTGCTACTGGGACTATTTGTGGTGGAGATAATTTCACATTGAGCACATCGACAACTGGCGCAGCGTATTTGTGGGTTTTACCGGATGGTAGTGAAGTTACAGATAGTCAAATTGTGGTCACAGGATCAGGTGAATCAAACGCAGGAACCTACAGTTTAAGAGTACAGGAAGCAGGAAAATGTTATGGAGATGCAGGATTCATCACGGTTGATATTAATATACCTCCAGATTTAAGTATCGTCAATCAAGATGGAAACGATAACTTTTGTGCAGTTGATGACAATGTTGTTTTGGAAGTGCCAAGTTATCCCGGATTTTCCCTGAAATGGTATAAAGATGGCGGAGATGCCAGTAACGCTACATCTACTCTTACAGCCACCACATCAGGAATATACACAGTTGATGTCATTTCTGATGCTACTGGATGTACAACTACCTCCGAGGGTTACGAAGTATTTGCCATTCAAAAACCTACTGCAATGTTCAATGCAGACGCTGAAATATGCGTTGATTTGCCTTTAGATTTTGAAGTTACATCAACAGGTGAAACTGGATTTGCAATGACCCATACATGGGACTTTGGTGATGGAAATACAGCTAGTGGATTGAATGTAACCAACACATTTACTACACCGAATACCTATGCCGTGAAATTAACTTCTTCCTATGATGATGTTGATATTTGTGAAGACATCATGACAATGAATGTGGTCGTTTCAGCTATACCAACTCTGGATTATACAATTCCCAATGGAAATACCGAAAAATGTCCTAGCGACAGTATTCTTCTGGAACTACCACAAGGTTATCAATCATACAATTGGTCAACTGGAAGTCAGCAATATTTTACATTTGCCAAAACTGTTGCAGGACAAAACACTGTTGATATTACAGCAGAAGTTGTTACCAACATTGGTTGCAGTGTATCAATACCCGTCTTGACAATCAGCAACTTCGCCAATTCAGGAATTGAAATTACTTCAAGCGATTTCACCATTACCAACGACACTATCACACTTGAGTCAGGTATCAAATCTGTGACTCTCACGGCTTCCACCACAGGTGGATCCAACTACATGTGGGCCGCAAACGATCTGCGTATTTTAAGCACAACGACAGGCGAAACGGTTGAGGTTTTTCCAAAGGAAGCCTTTACTTCAATCACCGCTACTGCTACAGATATCAATTCTTGTACAGAGTCAAAAATCATCGTAATTGAGAAACCCGGATTACAACCTCGGAAAGCCTTTTCACCTAATGGAGATTTTCAAAACGATTGTTGGGAAATAATCAACTCGGAAGATCAGGCCGATTGTACCATTTATATATTTGATGAGAGAGGCAGTCAGGTATTCCAAGGCAAGTCCCCTTTTACCGATAATTGTGTTTGGAATGGTAAAGTCAATGGCAATGGAGGCGATGCACCAGCAGGAATTTATTTTTTTGTATTAAAATGTAACGATAAATCTTCAAGCCAAAGTGGTACTATTTTACTAGCAAATTAAGATTTCTCATTTCCCGGTAATATCATAATTCGAATACCTTATTTCACTATTCCTAGAAATATTTCTTGATTATATTATATTTTTTATTGATTAAATACACTTTCATTTTACACTTATTTTTCCAATCCAAAGCTGATACCTTTTGGTTTTCAGAGGGTTTTAGTACCTTTCCCGGTGGGTTACTTGAACCCGAAGTTGTGTATTTACCCATGCATCCATCACCAAATCTGTTATGACAAGCAACTATACTAAGCTCATCACCTTATTTGTATCTGGTTTATTCACATTATCCTCTGTTTTTGGGCAAGAGAGTAATTGTAATGACGGGATAGATAATGACGGTAATGGTTACATCGACTGCTACGATACCAATTGTGCAAATACGATCGATTGCCAAGACTTCTATTTGGGAAACTCCGTGGTTTGTCAGGATGACCCAACAGATGTTCCAGCCTTCAACATGAGATTGCAATGGGCATCAGACAATGAAACAGCTGATAGTTATTCCACTCCTATCGTTGGTGATCTTGATGACAATGGGATTCCCGAAGTTGTTTCCATTAACTGGATTCAAGAGAAAATGTATGTTCTAAATGGATCTGATGGATCAAATTATTTAAATGGGCCGATTGATCTTGGATTCAATCCTCAGTGGCAGGTTGCAATAGGTGACGTAACTGGAGCTCAATGTGCTTATATTTTCGTGACAGAGTGGGATTTCAGTGATCCTTACAATAGTGATATAGTTCGAGCGTACGATTGTAATGGAGACCAGGTTTGGGAGCACCGCACAAGTAAACAATATGGACCCGGAATACCAGGATTGGCGGATTTTGACAATGATGGAAATCCTGAACTCTACTACAGAAATGAGATTCTTGATGCAAAAACTGGAACTGTACTTGTTGAAGGTTCAGGAGCCTCTGATGCATGGTACAGGGATATCGCATATGGAACGCTTGCAATAGATATATTAAGCTCTGGATGTAATGGCAATTGTGACGGCTTGGAATTAGTAACTGGAGGTGATATCTACTCTGTTGATATCGATGCGGGTACCCTGACTTTCGAAAAATCGATTGACACGCCTTTGAATGCAATGGGTGAATCAAATTACCTTTTCAAATATGAGCCAAGAGTATACGTTTCTGCAGCTGACTATAATCTTGATGGTAATATTGATATCATTTTAGCTGGAGCCATAAGGCGTGGAAGTAATCCAGAACAAAATACTATTTTTCTATGGGATGTAGCAAATAACACTGTTGATTATTATCAAGATTTAGGTAATGACTGGAGATCCGGCGCGGGTCGTATTAACATAGCAGATATAGATGGTGATGGCAAAATGAATATGGCATATGTCTCTGGTGCGTCCTTATACGCTTTAGATGAAAACCTGAATCTGCTGTGGAAAGTAGGTATTAAAGAAACTTCCTCTGGATTTACCGGATGTACCATGTTTGACTTTAATGGGGATGGCACGGTAGAAGTAGTATATCGAAGTGAGGAGTCTTTACTAATTATAACTACTGACCCCAACGATCCATCAAATCCAATTATTTCTGGCCAATCTCTAACATGTGTTTCGCGAACATCAGAGGAATATCCCGTAGTAGTTGACGTAGATGGTGATGGAGCAAGTGAATTATGCGTGACCTGCGTGACAGACAATTCCATGAGCATTGATGGAAACAACTACGTCAACACACAATATTCTCAAGTAAGAGTCTATGAAGCAGCAGCAGGTGAAGTCTGGCAACCAGCTCGAAAAGTTTGGAACCAACATGCTTATTTCAATGTCAATGTCAATGATGATTTAACTATCCCAAGATTCCAACAAGATCATACACGTATTTTTGGTTTGGAAAACTGTGTTACTGGATTACCTGAAGAAAACAGAGCTTTGAACGGGTTCTTAAATCAATCCACATATATAGATGAAACAGGATGTCCTTCCTATGTGTCACCTGATTTACAATTAGGCAGTGACATTACAGCAACTCCATCAACTTGTCCGGGAACAACATTTCAGGTTTCTTTTTATGTAAAGAATACAGGTGATACAGATATATCCGGCTCTCTTCCAGTGACTTTTTATGCTGGAGATCCACTAGCGTCACCATCAAGTTCCACGAAATTGAATACCCAGATCACTCCTATTGTTAATTTACAAACTGAAGATTCCGTGTTGGTCATGTTGGATGTAGAAGGTGCCGGAGGTGACTTTGAACTTTATATTTCACTAAACGATTACGGCCAAACCCCACCAATAAGCCTAACCGCTTCCAGTATAGCTGAATGTGAGCCAGAAAACAACTTAGGAAATGTATCAGTTGTTTCCGCACCATTTCCATTGACGGCCTTCAAATTAGAAGACAATAGAAAATGTTTGGATTCTAAACCTAATAACGGTGAGGCTATTGCTTATTTCGAAGGAACTGAAGTGGGCGGGGTACAAACCATTTGGCTGGAAGATTTTGGTGACAACAACAATGGAATCACTTCTGATGTATCCGGAACCTCATTGTGGTCGTCAACTTTTGATGCTGGAAAAACACCTTTTGCTTATGGTGTAAACACGAACTTTGGAGGTAAAGCTTTTGAAGGGCAGCAGGCTGCAGGGCCTGAGATTACCGTCACTACAACCACCGGAAGTGGAAGAAGACGAAGAACTTCAACTACCACTTCGCCGAATGATGGTTTTGTTACATGGACATCAGAAACAATCGATCTGACAGGTTATACTGACATTTCTGTTACTCTAGACCTACTATCAAACTCAAATTGTGATCCATCAGGAACCAACCAAGATTATATCAGAGCCTATTATAATCTTGACAATGCAGGAGAAGTATTATTATCTAACGGTGAACAATTTGGTGATTTTCTTTATGCGCCAGCTTCAGCAACTGGATTAAATGGTTCAAGTTTGGTTATTACCGTTTACATGGTTTCCACTAAAACTAATGAAATCGTTGGTTTAGATAATGTGCGAGTAAAAGGCACTACACCTGATGTGACAAAGCAATTCACAGAGGCGGATGGTTACCAATTCTTTTGGTATGCTAACGACGATGTGACATTTTCAAATCTTTTGTACGAAGGAAGTAATTATGCTACCATGGCTGAAGGTGAGTACAAAGTCTTTAGTTATTCTTCATCAGCAAACTGCTATTCAGACACAGTCATTCTTGAAGGAGCAAACGAGATTTTACGAGTTCAACCAACTTTCAGAGTATGGGCTTATACCGTTGATTCTTTATCCAACTGCGCTACCCCGAATGGATCCCTAAGAGCATTTGTTTATACAAATCCTGAAACTGGTACAGGGACTCCTCTGGACACCTTATATGAAGGATACACTTTTGACTGGATAAGTCAAGATGGTATCACTGTAGTAGGAACTGGAGATACATTATTGAATATTGAAGATGTCCCTTATACAGTTGACGTCTTTCAGGATTTAACAGGTTGTACTGCTTCTTTAGGAGGAACAATTACAGTTGGGACAAATTTGAATAAACCCGATTTATCTACAATAAATGTTGCAATTACAGACGTAACTACTTGCGGAGGAACTGGAGAATTATCAGCTACTGTAAATGGATCAACATCAGGTTTTACTTTTAACTGGTATGATGGTTCTGCAATAAAACCAACACCTGATTTTGTTGGTGATACCTACACCGGTGTAAATATTGGTAATTATACCTTGCGAGTAATAGATCAAGTGACGTCATGCGGATCTGATCCATCTATTTGGGAGGTAGAAAATCTGACTACTCAACCAAGTCCAAGCATTTTTGAAGTAACACCGAATAGTTCTTGCGATAGTTTTAATGGTGTCATAGGTGCAGATGGTGATGGATTAGGAACGGTAACTGGTTACACTTTCACCTGGTATGCTGGGAATGGAATAGTGGCTAACAACATACTGCCAGGAGCAATTTCAGGAAGTTCAATTTCAGCTGATGGCTCCAGCGTTTCAAATTTACCTGAAGGACCATATACGGTAGTTGTTGAACGGGATGGATGTTCTGTGACAATTAGTGGAACTTTAACTCAAAGTTTTGTTGAGCCTGAATTTAGTATTACAACACCTGTGGATACTGAGGAGTCTATTGATTTACAAAGTACGGGTTATGTCGAACTTCCACAACTTTTTGGAGCTGGTAATCCTGTTACAAATGCAATGACAATTTCATATTGGGCGAATCTCACAGTAAACAATTACAACAACGATGAAAGAGAATTTTCTTCGGGATCAACCGGGGAAAATCAAGTATTACTTTGGTCTGATAATCACAATGGACTTGCCTTTGTTGTAAAGACACAAGGCAATAGTGGTAGAGGAAGAATTAATAGTGGATATAGTGCTTCTGGTTGGGCACAAATAGCAGGTACATGGGACGGCACCACTGGAGAAATGAAAATGTATGTCAATGCAGTAGAAATTGGAACTACTACATTCATCGGATCCGGAACACTTATCAATACAGGTAATCCAATGTACATTGGACGGGATGGTAATATTGGCTCCAAAAAATTCAAAGGTGAGATTGATGAGGTGAGGATTTACAATAAAGCCTTATCACAAACGGAATTATTCCAACAACTATGTGGTGAATTAACAGGTACAGAGGATGGGCTTGTTGCTTATTATAACTTCAATAATATCGCCTCAACTGCTACGAACACAATTGTTCCTGACTTAACAGGAAACGGCCACAATGGAACATTAAAAAATGGTGGAGCAAACATAACCTTCCCTACCGCAACAATTACCTGCCCACTTTCTGGTGTAGCAAATAATACAAGTTGTGATGACTTAAATCCAAATGGATCAATCGATGTAAGTACGGCTGTAACACCTGTTGGTTCATATACTTATTCACTTTACGACGGGTTTAATACCGAAATCGCAAATCTGGTTACATCAAACTCTGTTGGAATATTTGAAAATTTAGGAGAAGGTTTTTATACGGTCACTGCACAAGACAATTCTTCAGATTGTATAACCATTCCGTCTACAGTTTCAATTAGTACCATCGAAGATCTTCCTTCCATTGTGTCAAGTACAACAGATGATACTGGCTGTTTCTCTACAGGCAATGGTACGCTAACTGTGACCAGCTCATCCGTATCAGGTGAACCTGCGACTGGATATACCTATGAAATTTTTCAAGGAGCTTCATTTGCCTCAGAAATAACAAGCATTTCGGATATCACCGTTTTAGATGGAACTACTGGTCATACATTTTCAGGTCTTACTGATGGCACATATCGAATAAGAGTAACAAACAATGAACTTACTTGTAATTCTTATGAAGATGTAATCGTAAATAATTCATCAATAAATCCGATTATCACTAGCATCTCAAAAGTTGATAACACCAATTGTACTACACCAAACGGATCTCTAAATGTAGAAATGCCTGGAGATGATGCTGCAGATTACACTTACGAATGGTACAAAGGCGCTGTGGTCGATCCAGCTCAGTTAATTGCTAGTGATACTGACGACATTCTGAATGATCTGTCAGCCACAAGCCCATCAGCCAATGGACAATATACTGTTGTGGTTACCTCAAATGCTACGGGTTGTAAATCAGTACCTTCAACTAGAACAATAAGTGACAGCCCATCTTTACCGACCTTGACGGTGAATGAAGTGCAACCACAAACGGGATGTAATGCTGGAGCTGGAGCTGACGGTATAGCTGAGGCCTATACAGACGATGGTTTTGGTGGAACTACAACAACAGGTTATACAATTGAATGGTTTTCGGATGCTGCACTTACAGTAGCCGTCGCTTCAACTGACGATGGAAGTACGAGCGTGGCTTCAACACTTGCAAGTGGAGTTACTTATTATGTAAGAATAACTGATGGAGCATCTGGTTGTGATGCTGTAAGTGATATCAGTGTTGGCTATGCACCAGTTAATCCAATACTTACTGTAAATTCAAAGCAACCTAATACCGGATGCCTAGTTGGGAATTATGACGGTGAAATACTGGTTGATGTTTCATTCAATGGAAGTAATGTTTCAAATCCCTCGGCGAATGGATATACTTTTAGTTGGTTCTATTCTGATGCAACTCAGGTTACTGACGGAGGCACAATAAGCGGAAGTAATTCTGAAAATCTAATTGGGCTAAATGGTGATACATACAAAGTTGTGACAACTGGAACTAATGGTTGTGCATCTGATACATTGACAATTACTTTGACCAATGATCCTGCTTCACCAAATGCAACAGCTTCACAAGATATTCCTAGCACTGGTTGCGATATTGGAAACGGAAGGGTAATTGCCGATGCAGACGGAGCTGGGGGAACTGCAAATCATACATTTGTATGGTATTTAGGAAGCAATACAGAAGCTGCAAATATTCTCCCAGGAACTGCGAATATTAACGCATTTAATGTCAATGATAACGATTATCAGCTAGGTGGACTTGAGCCAGGCATATATACCGTTTTAGTTACCAACACTCAAAATGGTTGCTCAATTACCAAAACTGCAACCGTGTCAGATGATAAGGAAGATCCAATAGCCATTGATCTGACTGATTTAATTATTAATGATGTTTCCTCATGCGACCCATCAGGACGTGGTTCTGTGGATATCTCAAAAATAATCGCCAATCAGCAAGCTGTATTGATCAATAACACAAATGGTAGTTTTGAAGGGTTCGATATTCAATCTGTATCCACACAGAAACAATCATTTAACGGTGGAAGAATAAAAACCTTTGATCAAGATGATATATCTGGATGGTCGACAACAGCCACTGATGATAGAATCGAAATATGGAAAAGTAACAATACAATTAGACCACATGCAGCTTATGAGGGAAACCAATGGGCAGAAATAAATGCGAATCAAACTGCCGCATTATATTTTGATTTAAATACCCAGCCAGGAGTAGATATGGTCTGGAGTTTTGCTCACCGTGGAAGGAGTGGAATAGATTCACTAAGCTTAAATATTGGACCATCTAATGGGGTGTTAACACGAATCACAAAAGTAGGGACAAATAACAATGCCTGGGTGCTTTATGAAGGCACCTATAAAGTACCAGATGGACAGTACTTTACAAGATTTGAATATCGGGCAATCTCTACCGCAGGAGGTAATACGTCAGTTGGGAACTTTGTAGATGCTGTGGATTTCTCTATGGATCCTTACAATTTTGCTGGGTACCTATCCAGCAATACTACCGGAGCAGCTGTTGCAATTAATGACGTTGGTGTTTTTGAAGATCTTGAAGCTGACACATACACATTCTTTGTTACAGATAATTATACAGGATGTTCTTCCGATCCGATAAATATTACGATAAAGGATTTTGCTCCTGAAATAGCAATTATTCAATCAAATATTGAAAACAATACAGTTTGTGATCCCACAAATAATGGCACATTTCCTGACGCTAATGGAGCTATTACAATTACTCCAACTACAGATGCAGCAACAGGTGCTACTTACACCTTTTCTTTAAGTACATCAGGAGGTACTGCCATCGATAATGCAGGAGGAACAGCCGGTTTCGAAGATGTTGCTTTTTCAATTACGGGAACATCAACAACTATTAGCGGATTACCTACGGGAAACTATGCGATAAATGTAATTGATGGCAATAACTCATGTGAAGATGATTTCACCTTCTCTATCATCAATAATTTCGCCGATAAACCATTGATTACACAATCGAGCATTTCGGTCTTCGATAACACTACCTGTGTCAGTGGTAGTTTTAATGGCCGGGCTGATGCTTCTACTGCCGTTTCTGGGGGATCTGGTAATTATAATTATTCTTGGACTACTTCAGTCGATCCTGGTACAGAAATAGATTCCGATGCAATATTGGACTTGGGAGGAACTGGTGTAGAAGATGG
>CAYGUA010000049.1:0-25032 GCA_964353015.1 uncultured Marinoscillum sp.
GTTTTCGGTGTAGATCACAATATACACCATATAAAAAAAAAAAAAAAAACTATCCCTTATGAAATCCTGACTAACGTAAGTCAGCGAGTAAAAAGGGTTTTTGTGAGTGAGTAACTAGCCACAACCCAAATTCTTTTTTAAATCCATCTCCGGTAAGCCGCCATATTTGGTTTCCGGCAATTCTTCTTTTATAGTTTTTGGCTTCTTTTTTGATTTTGGAGGTGTTTTTTCGGATTTCTTGTTATCACTCATATCGTTAAAACTGTTGAGATCATGGCTAAGTTCAGGATTAGGAATCACAAAAAAGAAAAACTTTAGATATTTGCCGCATGAAGAGGGACATTACAGATTTACAGATAGGTGTTTTGGGTGGAGGCCAGCTTGGTAGGATGATGATTCAATCCGCCATAGACTTAAACCTCAACATCAACTGTCTCGATCCGGATGCAAATGCTCCCTGCAAGAATATCGCGAATACTTTCACCAATGGAAGTCTGAAAGACTTCAATACCGTGATGGCATTCGGCGCAAATATGGATGTGTTGACCATCGAAATTGAAGCTGTTAATACCGATGCACTCAAAGAACTTGCTCGACAGGGTAAGCGCGTTTTTCCACAACCCGAAATTATCGAGCTGATCAAGGACAAAAGAAAACAAAAGACATTCTACAAAGCCAATAAGATTCCAACTGCAGATTTTATTCTTACGGAAAATAAAGAAGATGTAAAGTCGAATGTCGACTATTTGCCGGCGGTGAATAAACTTGGAACGGAGGGTTATGATGGTCGCGGTGTGCAGGTGATCCGCACAGCAGCGGATTTGGACAAAGCCTTTGATGCACCTTCTCTTTTAGAAAAACTTGTTGATTTCAAAAAGGAACTAAGTGTAATAGTGGCCAGAAATGAAGCAGGCGAAGTAAAATGCTTTCCTGTGGTAGAATTGGCCTTTCATCCTGAAGCAAATCTGGTTGAGTTTCTTTTCGCGCCAGCCGAAATCAGTACTGAAATTCAGGACAAAGCATATGCCGTGGCTGTTGATGTGATAGAAAAATTAAATATGGTTGGATTGCTTGCTGTCGAAATGTTTCTCACGCAGGATGACGAAATTTTAGTAAATGAAATTGCACCACGCACACATAATAGTGGACACCATACCATTGAGGCAAACATTACTTCACAGTTCGAACAACATTTAAGAGCCATTTTAGGGTTGCCCCTGGGCGCTACCGATTTGCTCACTCCTGCCGCAATGGTCAATGTGTTGGGCGAAGAAGGATATTTCGGCTCAGCCAAATACAGCGGTCTTAATCAGTTGCTAGCTCAGCAGGGCGTGCACATCCATCTGTATGGAAAAAAAGAAACCAAGCCATTTAGAAAAATGGGACATGTGACCATTACAGACTCAAATCAGGAGCGACTAAAAATTAGGGCCATGGAAGTAAAGGAAATATTGAAAGTAATCGCTTGATTGCAGAGTTGAATTAGAATGAGAGCACAGGATCAGTTCCTGTCAAAAAATAATCAAAATGGGAAATCCACAAGTAGGTATAATAATGGGCAGTCAGTCAGATCTAATCGTGATGGCCGAGGCGGCTCAGATTTTAGAAGAGTTTGGTGTAGCAATTGAAGTAACAATTGTATCTGCACACCGCACACCTCACCGCATGCTTGAATATGCTGAAAAAGCAGCTGAAAGAGGATTAAAAGTTATCATAGCTGGCGCAGGAGGCGCGGCTCACCTACCAGGAATGGTCGCTTCACTGACCACACTTCCTGTGATTGGTGTACCCGTAAAATCAAGAAATTCTATTGATGGATGGGATTCCGTATTGTCAATTCTGCAAATGCCTGCGGGAATTCCTGTGGCCACTGTTGCTTTAGATGGTGCTAAAAATGCCGGGATTCTGGCGGCTGAAATGATCGGAGCGTTTGTTCCTGAAGTGTCGAAAAAATTGGCGGAATTCAAATCTTCTCTAAAAGAAAAGGTTCTGGACTCAGCCAGAACCCTTGAAGAAAATGGTTGGAAGGGGAAAAAGATAGGCTTTTGATCTTGCCACAGATCAAAATTACCTAAGGAATCAGTCATGAAATTTTAACCCCACCTACCACAGTTTCACAATATTAAAATTGAGATCAAATAATTCTTTATAGTCCATTCCAATTTCATACATCTCTGATACCGAGCTATCAACTAGCCAATTGACATGGATCTTCTTGCCTCTTGCGCTTAGTTTATTGAAATGTTTGAAAAGATCAAAAAGTAACTTGGCCGTGCTGGTGTTGAATCTTCGGAAGCACAAATTGCAAACAAAATGTTCTTCGAGAAGCAGGTACTCATCCACCATTTTTAAAACAGGCACATAAAATTCAAAAATTTCCAATCTGGTAGAATCTCCTTTGATTGTGAGTTCTCCAGTATATCCATTAAAATCGACGAATGGAGTATTTAATCTGGGCTCACGAATAAGCCTTGATTTTGTGGCAATCGTAAAATTTTCCTTTGTGCCGTTATATAATGCTAGTTCCATCGTCTAATTATTTTATATCAATCAGTTATTTCATCGCGACAAAATCCATTTGTGGTTTTGCCAAAGAAATGCAAACAGATGCCATCAATGTGGGTCTAAAGGCCCTTACACCAAATCCTCCTCCGAATGAGATCTGGGGGATTGGTTGGTATTTTGCCAAAATACTTGGAGTAATCACGAAGTTTTCACCATTGGAAACCCCCGTTCTGATATTGATTTTCAAGGAAGTAGTTCTTCGCATCATCAATGGACATGCGATGTAGGCACCTAAAAATTCTTCCTCTATTATAGCTGGACTTCCTTCCTGGGCAAAATTGTTATCTACAGCCTTTTGGTAAAAACCACCCGCCTCGAATTGATTTTCAAATTCGAAACCAAGCGATGTTCCCATTTTAGGACTGAAATGTGTCCTTTCCAAATATGTGGAAGTTTGAATGCTTTGAGCCTGAGACATCAAAACTGTCAGGCTGAGAAGAAGAGTAATTATGAGCGTTTTCATGACTTTTTTTCTTCAAAGTTGAGTCAGAAAACATCTTTGTGTAAGAGCATATTACTTAAATTGAAAATTAGGGAATCTTACATTTTTTACTCCTTTTTTGGCATACTCAAATCCCCTAAAAAATCGTCATGTTACGCTTAGGTAATTGACCTAATGATTACTTAAGTATAAATTGTCAGGATTTACCTTCCTTATCGCACTTCATATTCATAATTATTGCTGTTATTGAACTTCTTTTCACAACTTTTAAGGATTGATTTAGTATTAGTATTGTATTCACAGGTTATTTCACCTAGAAATTGTTAATTTTAGATTGATGCAAGTAATCCTACTAGATATCGCCATTGGCTTAATCCTCTATACTATCGGTCTTTTTTTACTGATCATACGTGATCAGAAGAAAGAAAACAGACGAAATAAAAATGATGATGGGGATGATGATGGAGGTTTACCCGTTTCATTTCCTCCGGATTTTGATTTGCCTCCCGGCATTTGCCTGCCTGATGATCCTAGAGTAAGGCGCGTGAAAGAAACCGAAGAAGTCCTTGCATGAATCCCTTAGATGATCTCAAGAAAACCCTTGGTTTTCATTCCATATTAGGTACGAAAAAGAGACCAAAAACAGGTCTTGCTCCTGGAAGCATTATTTACACAGGAGAAGTTTATTCCGATAGAATCGAAGTAGAAGTCATAGACTATACGGCTGATTCAATTCAGGAAATAAATATTCTGGATCTAAACGAGTTATCAAATTATGCGCATGAAAACTCAGTCACATGGGTCAATATACAAGGCTTGCATGATGTAGCTGTAATCAGACAAATCGGAGATATCATGAATCTGCATGATCTTACGCTTGAGGACATTGTGGATACGCAACAAAGGCCTAAGGTGGAAGAATATGACGATTATGCCTATCTGACTTTGAAAATGATCAACTATGATCAGAAAATCAAAAGGATTGAAATGCAGCAAGTCAGTTTGGTCATGTCTAAAAATTTCGTTCTTTGTTTTCAGGAAAGACCCGGTGATGTGTTTGATGATGTCAGAAAAAGACTCAGGAATGAAAAAGGCAGAGCCAGAAAAAAGGGATCAGATTATCTCGCCTATATGCTTCTGGATGTTATCGTCGATTATTATTACGAAACCCTCGATAATGTTTACGACCGAATAGAGCGACTGGAAGATTTAGTCATTCGTCGACCCGATAAAGTAGACATGTTGTCCATACAGGTGCTCAAAAAAGATCTTATTCAGCTTCGGAAATACATGAAACCGGTCAAGGATGCATTGCAATCATTGATGAATCGGGATACGGAGATTTTCAGTGAAAACACATTACTCTTCCTTCGCGACACCAATGACCATGTGGAGCAAGTACTGGAAAACCTGGATACTTATCGTGAAATGGTGATTGGCATCATGGACATCCACTTATCTCAGCTCAGCAATAAGATGAATGAGGTGATGAAAGTGCTTACGCTCATCGCTACCATTTTCATTCCATTGACTTTCGTCGCTGGAGTTTATGGGATGAACTTCGAATATATGCCCGAGCTGAAATGGAAATGGAGTTATCCTTATGGTTTTTACGGAATCATATTGGCGATTCTGATTGCCATGGTCGTATATATGAAAAGAAGACGATGGTTTTAAATCAGCTTTCCATCAACTGAAGATTCACGAAGTTTTTATACGCTCCAGCCTGATTGATTAATTCGGCGTGCGTTCCTGATTCCTTAACCACACCTTTTTCCAATACATAAATCACATCGGAAGATTTGATAGTAGCCAATCGATGGGCGATGATCAATGTGGTTCTGCCTTCCATCAATTCTCCCAATGCCTTTTGAACCAAATGCTCTGACTCAGCATCTAAAGAGCTGGTAGCTTCATCAAGAATCAATATCGAAGGATCTTTGAGTACCGCACGAGCAATTGCAATCCTTTGTCTTTGACCACCTGATAATTTCACGCCTCGCTCACCAACCAAAGTTTCAAATCCCTCTGGAAAAGATTGAATGAAATCCAAAGCATAGGCTTTTCTTGCTGCTTCCTCGATTTCATCTCTCGTTGCAGCAGGTTTTCCATATCTGATATTTTCCTCAATGGTTCCCCCAAACAGAATCACTTCCTGTGGCACGATACCAATATTTGATCTCAGCTCAATGAGGTCAATCTCACTTGTGTTAATTCCAGCGATTGAAATCTCTCCAGAACTGACCGGATAAAATTTCATGAGCAATTGCGCGATGGTGGATTTTCCTGCCCCACTATGCCCGACAATTGCTGCTCTTTGTCCTTCTTTAATGGAAAGATTGATGCCATTCAAAACAGCCATTTCAGTCCTTGTTGGATATTCGAAATGAACATTTTCGAATAAAATATCACCTGATATCTTTCGGAAATTGTTCTGATCAACGCTCAATTCAGCAGTTTCCTTCTGCACTTCCGATATTCTCTCAGATGCACCAACTGCCTTCTGTAACTGACCGAATAAATCCCCAATGCCCGCAATAGAAGCACCGATGAAAAAAGTATAGAGAATAAACGAGACCAGATCTCCAGGTGTCATTTCTCCGGATTGAACCAGTACCGATCCATACCACATGATCCCAACGATAGCTCCGAAAATGGCAAATATGATGAAGGAGATAAAAGCTGCCCGGAAATTGGCCACTCGAAGTGCAGTAGTCACTACTCCCTTCATTGATTTTTGATACCTGTTGATTTCGAAAAGTTCTGAGGTAAATGATTTTACTGCATTTATAGATTGTAAAGTTTCTTCCACAATCACATTGCTATCTGCAAGTTGCACTTGAGTTTTTTTGGATAATTTCCGGATGAATTTGCCAAAGGCAAAGGCAATGATCACGATAATCGGGAAAGTGCCAATCATAAAAAAACTAAGCGACGGCATCAATGTGAAAAGCAAAACTGTTCCACCAATCAAAATAATAGTCTGCCTGATGAGCTCAGCCAATGTTGTGGACATGGCCGTCTGCAGCACTGATACATCATTGGAAATTCTGCTGATAAGATCACCTGTTCTGTTTTTATCGAAAAAACTCATCGGCATCATGATCATTTTCTGATAGAGATCTAATCGCACATTGGCAATGGCCTTTTCTGTGACTATCGCAAAAAGCACCACCCTGAAAAATGACAAGATCGCCAGAACAAGCAAGACACCAAACAAAATCAATGTGGCCTGACCAATATCTTTTACAAACCAACCTTCATTGCCCGAAGCAATATCAATCAGTTTCCCCGATACATATGGAAAAACCATAAAAATCCCACTCGAAATAAAGAGCAGTATGAGTCCCAAAATAAAAGTCCATTTGTAGGGCAGCACATAGGAGAATATCCCCATGAGCTCTTTCATACCTTCTTTGGACATTCTTTTCTTTTCTTCTTTGCTCATGGTGTGATTACCTTGGCTTCTATGGTGTATCGAATGGTATCCTTTAGCATCATTTTTTGATATCCAGAAATGCTATATGCCTCAAGCAGTTCATTTCTTAAAATAATCTTCATCTGCTTATAATCTGTATAAATCCCTTTATTCTCAAGCAATTCAGCTGTGATTATCTTCTCCCCTGCATTTTCCCGTATAGAAAAAGATTTGAGAGGGGATCTTTGATTTTCCTTGATTTTGTAAGACTCTTCCTGTTCAGTTTTGCTCACAACAAATGCACCTACATATGCTGGGATAGAAGGCGAAAAATCTGTCAACAAATCAAATTGATCAACCCATCCAGTAGAATCTGGAGATAATGTCATGGACTCAGTTTGCCCTGAGATAAAAACACTTTTCTCCAATTTCACATCCAAGATATCCAAAGCAACAACCTGCTCACTGAGAAGCGCTTCCAGATCGAAATAAACTTCCAAATCGGCTTTTGGTTTGGTACACCCGAAAGCTATCAACACAATTAAAGGAAAATATTTGAGCATCAGTTACAGTAACTCGTCTCCCGTCATTTCTGCAGGTTTTTTAATTCCCATCAATTTCAAAATCGTAGGAGCCAAATCGCCAAGTTTTCCAGGTTTCAGTTCTCCCTGAAAATCATTGTCAACCACGATAAATGGAACAAGATTAGTAGTATGAGCTGTATTTGGAGATCCGTCTGGGTTGATCATAATGTCCGAGTTACCGTGATCGGCAATGATGATCGAAGTATAGTTATTCGCTAAAGCTGCACTTACCACTTCCTTGGCACATCCGTCAACCGTTTCGCATGCTTTCACTGCAGCTTCAAAAACGCCAGTATGTCCTACCATATCCGGATTGGCAAAGTTTAAAACCACAAAATCAGGCCAGTTAGCGTTCAATTCAGGAATAATTTTATTCTTTATATCATTGGCACTCATTTCAGGCTGCAAGTCATAAGTAGCCACTTTCGGTGATGGACAAAGCAATCTTTTCTCTCCTTCAAATTCGGTTTCCCTTCCTCCTGAAAAGAAGAAAGTAACGTGTGGATATTTTTCTGTTTCGGCTATCCTGATTTGGTTTTTGCCATTGTTGGCCAACACCTCACCGAGTGTCATTTCCAGATTATCCTTATCAAATACCACTTTCACACCTTTGAATGTATCATCGTAGTTGGTCATGGTCAGATAGTACAAGTCCAGCGCTTTCATACCAAAATCGGCGTGATCTTCCTGAGTCAATACCTCTGTGATTTCTCTTCCTCTATCAGTTCTGAAGTTGAAGCACATGACCACATCGCCCTCCTCCATATTACCAACTGGATTTCCGTTGGCGGTTTTAATTAATGGTTTGATGAATTCATCAGTAACACCATCAGCATATGATTTTTTGATTCCAGAAGTAATATCTTCCAAAGGCTCACCCACGCCATTGACCATTGCATCATAAGCCAGCTTCACTCTTTCCCATCTTTTGTCACGGTCCATCGCGAAATATCTACCTGTCACAGAAGCCACCTGACCAACATTTGCAGCCATATGTGATTCCAATTCGGTAATAAATCCTAGTCCACTTTTAGGATCACAATCTCGACCATCTGTGAAAGCATGAACAAATACTTTTTCACAATTATTGGCCTTAGCTGCGGAAATAAGTCCTTTTAGGTGATTGATGTGTGAATGAACACCCCCATTGGAAACCAAGCCCATGAAATGAACTTTCTTATTATTCGCTTTGGCATAATCAAACGCTGCTACCAGCTCTTTTTCTTTTGCCAATGTTCCTTCTTCTGCCGCTTTATTGATTTTCACCAAATCCTGATAAACCACTCGCCCAGCCCCGATATTCATATGACCAACTTCAGAGTTTCCCATCTGACCTGCAGGCAACCCTACAGCTAGTCCGGAGGCTTCTAAAGTGCTATGTGGATATTTGGTATAAAGGCTATCTATAAATGGAGTGTTGGCACTATCTATCGCCGAAACTTTCTTGTCAGTTGCAATTCCCCAACCGTCAAGAATAATAAGGATTACTTTCTTGTTCATACTGCAAATATAATATGGTCTTGGAGGGAAGCTAGGCCATTTCTAGGTTATTGTGTTTTGATTTCTGCATTATGGCATAATTTTAGATAACTTTATCGAGATGAAAGTTTTCATATTTACAATTCTCCTTTCGCTTTTCCAGAGTGCACCCCCACAGGACGATCTACTCAAAAATATAAGCATTGCCATGGAAGCTGGTAGTTCGAAAGAACTGATCAAGTTTTGTGGCGAAAACATTGAAATAAAAATCAATGGAAAAAGCTCTAATTACAGTCTGGCACAAGCCGAAGTGGTGCTAAAAGATTTTTTTCTAAAAAATGCAGTAAAGGATTTTGCATACATCCATCAGGGTTCTTCTCCCGAAGGTTTGAAATACACCATTGGCTCACTGACTGTAGATGAAGGAAGCTACAGGGTTGTAATGGTGATCAAAAAACAAAAATCTGGATTCAAGATTGATCAAATCAATTTTAGCCGAGAATAATTCCGCATTCTACTATACTATAATGGGTGCCTTTCATAATTTTGCGCCCTATGAATTTGCCCTATCTGTCTGAGGAAAGAATCCAAGCATTTATTATCAATGCGCTGCATGAAGATCTCGGTGATGGTGACCACAGTTCTATTGGCTCGATTCCCGAACATCAAACAAGTAGCGCCCAATTGATCATAAAAGGCGAAGGAATTCTGGCAGGAATGGAATTGGCGGAGAAAATATTTCATCAAGTTGACCCAGGCTTAAAGATAGCGTTCCTGCTAAAAGATGGTGATAAGGTAAAATTCGGTGATATTGGTTTCCATGTTTTTGGAAATAGCAGGTCGATTCTTGCAAGTGAAAGGTTGGTGCTAAACTGCCTGCAACGTATGAGTGGTATTGCTACCTACACCCATCATCTCAATGATTTGATTAAGGGTACTGGTGCAAAGTTGCTCGACACAAGAAAGACCACACCAAATTTTCGGTTAGCTGAAAAATGGGCTGTCGCTATTGGAGACGGGGTGAACCATCGGTTTGGATTATACGATATGGTCATGCTCAAGGATAATCATGTTGATTATGCCGGAGGTGTGAGACAGGCGATTGAATCGTGTGTTGCCTATCTGAAAGAAAAACAGCTGGATCTGAAGATCGAAGTGGAGGTCCGAAACCTGAATGAATTGCAAGAAGTGATTGATACGGGGGGAGTGTTCAGGGTTTTGCTTGACAACATGCTACCTTCGAACATTCGTCAGGCTCTGGTCATGGTTGATGGTAAAATGGAGACTGAAGCTTCCGGTGGAATCACCGAAAAAAATATTAGAGAAATAGCCGAAACTGGAGTGAATTATATTTCAGTAGGCGCATTGACACATTCATATAAAAGTTTAGATATAAGCCTAAAGGCAGAATAAGATGATAGTAAGAACGAAAAAATACCAATTACCAACAAATACATACATCAAAGTAGCCATGAAATCAGTGCTGATCCAGCAATGGTGGGTAGGATTGATATTTCTGGCAATCTGCGCTTGTTATTTTATCATACCAAATTGGTGGTGGGTGATAGGAGCGACAATCGCTTTGGTGTTATATCTTCTTTTTTGGTTGATCCAGTTTGCAGGCGTCACACAACTGGAACAGGGCAAATTCATGTTTCAAAAAATGTCCTATGAAATAACCAGTCAGCAAATATTGCTCAAGATCAACACCAAGCAAGGCATGCCTATGAAATGGGAGCAAATCAAGCGGGCACAACATACCAAAGATGCTTTTATCCTTTATGTAAGCAAAGCGCAGTTACTCTATTTTCCACATAAGATTTTCAATAGCGATAACGAGATCAGGTTTATTGAAACGGTCCTGAAAAGAAAAAATCTGATCAAGGAAAAATGATTTCGTAAATTTCTGAAATGAATGATGATCGACTAAGCAAGGGGTTTGCAAGTGCCGCAAAATATTGCGCTTTTCGCGAGCGAGCCCCCAAACAGGTCATCGAAAAATTGCTCCTTTGGGATTTCACAGAGGAGCAAGCTGAAAAAATCCTCGCTCGATTGATCGAGGAAAACTTCCTCAGCGAATCACGCTTCGCACGATCGTTTTGTCACGACAAGTTTGAGTTTAACCAATGGGGAAAGATTAAAATCCGAATGGAGCTAGCCCGCTATGATTTGGATTATCAAATCACCGAAGAAGCATTAGAAGCCATCGATCCCAAGAAGTACAGAGACAAAATCAGCATTTTGGCGAAAGCCAAATGGCAACTCATCAAGGACAAGGGTGATGATTTTGTTCAAAAAGGGAAAACAGCCACTTACCTGATGAACAAGGGATTTGAAGGTGATTTGGTTTGGAAAGTGGTGAAGGAACTTACCTAACCAGTAGCTTCACAGAACCAATTCGGCCTTGCGCTTCCACACGAATGATATAAATACCTGCATGTAATTGCTTTCTTTCTAAAGTAATCTCTGAATCTGAAGACGTTTTGCTCAACAACAATTTTCCCGAAAGATCAAAAAGACCAATTTGACGAAAGTTCTGATCTTCAAAATACAATTTGATGGCCGTATCAGACAATAGGAAAGTAAAATTTGGTTTCTGATCAATCGAATTTAATGGCACAACTGATGGTGCTTCAAAAAACACTGGAATGTAGTTTTGGCCCCAGACCTTGTTTCGATAGTTAGATAAATATTCCACTTTCACACTATCATCAATCCCCACCATGGCATTCGCAAAAGCAGCATAACGCTCACCAGGATAAACAAAAACTGTATCTGCCCTTTCGTAATTTTCAAATTTGCGGCCATCGGATCCAACCAATACAATATTCATTTCCGAAGGGAAAATATATTTATTGATCCCATATCCCATATTGGCCAAACGTAACAAGACCGTATCACCAGCTTTTGCTTTTAATCTTGTCAAAGTATCTGCCCGAACCTGCCATTTTTCTTTGCCATTAACCAAAAAATAATTTGGACTGTAATCCGGCTGATCACCATTGCGCAGCTCCCCCACATGCCAGTCGGCATCTATCTCTGAGGCCAACCACAAATACTCTTTGGTAAATTTTGTACTCGCATCGTAAACAGCATTTGGAATGTCTTTCGGTCGAACGATCACCGCGCCATACATGCCCATTTGGAGATGAATATGTGTTTCAAAATGGCAGTGATAAAGAAAGGTTCCAGCATTTTTTGCCCGCAATCTATAGGCGTTAAATCCATATGCCGGGATTTGAAACGAAGTACACGGTACCCCGTCATTGGCCTGACCGACATCCATGCCGTGTAGATGAATAGTGTGTGGAAGATTTGAAGTATTGTCAACACCCAAGTAAATAGAATCACCTTCTACAAATTCAATCACAGGAGACGGCAATTGATTCGGGGCATTTGGATTGAGAATGGAATCCGAATAGATGAATCCCCAGATATCAATTTTCTTCTGGTCATAGAGCTCGAGTTTACCGAGCATATGTGCGGATAGATAGTATTTCCTGACTTCCTGACCAGACAGATTTAAGGTCAATAAGGATAGCAAGACAGTTGGTAGTATGTATCTCAAATTGCTCATTTCGGAGAAATAACGATTTGGGTCAACATGCCGAAAGGATATAAGTTGTCTGCCAGTGGATCATCAGCTTCAGTTCCACAAATAGCTGCCGCACTGGTTCCGAATCTATTAGTACCTACCGTGGCGCCCAGGTTATGGTTGTGAATAGGAAAAGTCCCGGCTTGCTGTGGCACTATTTCCAAAACCAAAAACTGATCTACGTCCACAGGCATTGAGTCTTTCAGTCTACCCACGTATTGTGGGCGGTCCGAAGAATATTTGATTTTCACATGGTATCCATGAAAATGCAAATTGTGATTCATCAACCCGGAATTATAAATGTATAAAGTGAGCGTATCACCAACCGTGGCATTGATAAAGACATTTTGATCTTCACTCACAAGTGGGAAGCTGCGGTTGTTGATGGTGAAATATGCAGCCGTATAATCATTTTTTGCTTTAGGGTATTCTGAATCAAAATACTTGGCGAGCAAAACATTCAACTCTCTCAAATTCCAATAATATGGTTTTTTTCCAGCATCTGATTCTTCCACCACAATCATGGTTTTCAAACCCTGGTATTGATATTTGGCTGTGACATCAATTACACTCAATATGGCTTTTCTGGTCAAACTGATATTTGCTTTGCCCGAACCTCCAGCCAAAATCATTACCTCCATTTCCACGCCTTCACCGGCAATTCTGATCGAATGATCCACATCGTCATGATTGATGATAGTCAATTCCAGTTGGTCATTGATCTTGATATTCGGAACGTGTGGGGTGAGGTCAAATACTTCTGAGGCGTTAAAATTTAATATGTGAACACTGTTGTATTCGATGTTTTCAAGAATCCCTTTGTTGATATGTATCGCATCTGAAACATTGGCTGCCTCAACTTTGCTCAGCAAGCTAATGGCGACTGTTGAAAATAAGATTCGAATCCACATCATTTGATCAAATAATTATTGAATGATTAATTTTTGAACAACCGACTTCTGACTTATTTCATCATAAAACCGCACCAAATAAAGACCGCTTTTTAGTCCATCAACAGTGACAGAAGAACCACTATACGCTGATCGATTATAAAGCAGCTTTCCACTCAAATCACTAATTTCAAATCCTATATTTTGTGAAAGTCCCTGAATAATAAAAGTGGAATGAGCAGGATTCGGGAAAATTTCAATTTTCGAAAGTGGATCATTGATTGCAAGCACAATTCCATCAGCTGTATTGGTAACCAAAATAGTTTTTGGATCCACCGAAAGATATCCAGTCGAATTTGCTGCATCAACGGCTATGCTCACTGTCACATTTGCATCTTCATCAGCTATTTCATCATCAACTCCTTTGATGGAAATGGTTTGTGGAAACAAGGCGTTTTCAGCGGAAAAGGTAAGGGATGTTTTAGATACAGTCACTTCATTAACATCTGAACTCGTGATTTTCAGTACTACAATTCCATCAGGGATGGTCCCCAGATTAATTCCAACAATCTGGGAGTTCCCACTTTCTGTTACTGTTACTACCGTCTCACTTATAATCAATTCATCTTTGTCATCATCTAGCTTGGTAACAGTAATGGTTTGATCCTCCGCATTTTGGAAACCTACCGAGTTGACTAAGTCAACACTAATAGAAACCAGCACAGTGAAATCCCCATCTTCTATATGATCATCAACTGCCATAAAGGTGATGTTCTGTTCGTCTAAGGCATTTATTGATGTAAATGTCAATGTGGTCGGGGTAACATTAACCTCCTCCGGATTCAAATTTGAAACATTCAAAATCACATCCCCGGTCGGCAACTGAGATAATTTCACTCCAATGGTTACGTCATTCCCATTTTCCACGAGGGAGATTTCACTTGCACCGACTCTAATTTCCTGAGAATCATCATCAATATTTGTAGCGCGGATGACAGCATCCTCTGTATTCTGAAATTCGATTGAGGATAAACTTTTATCTACACTTAAAGTGATAGTGAAAGCTACATTGCCATCTTTCAATGGATCATCTAATCCTGCAATTGTTACTTGCTGTTCGGTCAAGGCATTTGCCGGTGTGAAGGTGAGCGATGAAGGAGACACATTTGCTTCTGTAGCATCCGAGTTTGAGATATTCAGTACCACATTGCTAGTGGGCACATAATCCAACTTCACACCAATCATCTCTGAACTTCCTAATTCATTAACTGTCACGGCCGTACTACTCAAAACCAAGTGCGTGTCGAAAGTCGGAGCACTTAATTTCACCTTATACAAATTATTCCCAGCTTCTGAGTAAGGAGGCAAGTAGATACCAAGTGCATATAGTTCACCATCCGCACCTTCTCCGAAAGTCGTCAAAAACAGATCTTTATCTCCAAATGATTCTTTGATCCACGCATTATTTTCCTTGTGTGCGTAAAAAACTTCATTGGAATAAGCCTCCGCATAGATATAATAACCATTGTAATAAGGAGTCGCCGAGCCTCTATATACATATCCTCCTGTGATTGACACTTTGACAACTGGTGCAGTTTGAAAAAAAGTTAAAATGGGTGTACCCGTTTCAGACATATTCGGGCACACATAAGTGGAAGGTAAATCTTCCCATACTTCGTCAGCTTCGAAACACGGCCAACCATAATTCACGCCACCAACAGCTCCTGCTGGCTGATAATTTATTTCATCCCATCGATCTGCACCCACATCAGCCAGATACAAGTCTCCGTTTAACCTATCAAAACTAAAGATCCAGGGATTTCTCAGGCCATAGGCCCAAATACCATTATTGGCGTTGGCATTGTTTATAAATGGATTGTCTGAAGGAAAGGAAAAAGTGCCGTCCCCATCCACCTTTAATCGAATCATTTTACCCAGATAACTAGTCAGATCCTGAGAATTGATGCCGTTGGTTCCCTTTCCTCCATCGCCAGAGGTCACGTAGAGATAACCATCTTTACCAAATTTTACACAGCCTCCCTTGTGATCATCTCCTTTGTTGGATGGAGGTTGGGCATATTCGAGGAATTTAACTTCGGAGTTTTTATCGGCCAAGTTTGGATCAGATGAGGATACGCTAAATTCTGAAATAGTCGTGATTCTATTTAAACCAATGTAGTAAACATAAAATTTACCATTGACCGCATATTTTGGATGAAAGTCCAAACCCAAAAGCCCAATTTGGCTGTAGTCCGATGGGTGAAGCACACGATCAGTAATATCCAGAAATGGAGTAGGCAATACAGTTCCATCATTAGTTACGATGTGAATCTTTCCATATTGATTAACCACAAAAATGCGATCATCTCCGGCATGAGCTAGTTCTATTGGAGCTGTAAGCTCCGTTTTTGAAAATTTCTCGAAAGTGATATCGCCTTGCGCTGAAACCAGATCAGGCGCCATCAAGGAAATACAGAGAACCAATTGAATTGTAAATAGGCGCATCTGATGCTTAAAGATTTAAAAAGAATTGCTAAAAGTAGCCGAAAGTTTTTGAATTTATGCAATCGTTTGCGCATGTATTAGGATTAATCCTTAATTCCGGCCTGACAACACCCCTTTCATTTTCAAATTTGATAATACTGGTCAAATCAATAATGTCGCTTGACATACACTCCTCATAAAAAAGATTGAAGGTCTTGGCCGCATTTTCTAAAACCTCGTAAGTTGAGGCATGTATTTGATCATCTCCATACTTGCATTCATTTTACAGCAGCCAAGCCACACAAACATTGACAAAAAAGGTCTGGCCATTCAGGGATATGATCCTGTGGCATATTTTATGGATGGTGCCACTATCGGTTCTGAACAGATTCAATTTACCGTATTTGGATCCACCTATTATTTCTCTTCTCTGGAAAACAAAAATCTTTTCCAGAAAAACCCTGAAAAATACATCCCGCAATACGGAGGCTGGTGTGCCTACGCATTGGGCTTAGGACCAGATAAAGTCAAGATCAATCCTGAAACATTTAAAATCATAGATGACAAGCTGTATCTTTTTTATGATTTCAAAGGCACCAATACCTTGACCCTCTGGAATGAAGATGAAGAGGCCCTTTACATTAAGGCTGAAGAGAACTGGTTAAAAATTACTGAGTAATTATTCCTGCAATTAGATTATTTTCGCAACTTTAAACACTATGTCCGTAAATCTCTCAGCCATCAGATTACTTGATCAACTCACTGCAGTGGTGGGGAGCTTCACTGATGAACAATTCTGTAGAAAAGTTGCTGTGTTGAGTGATTCTACTATTGGCCAACATGTGCGCCATACTTTAGAGTTTTTTCTTTGTCTGATGGATGCCAAAAATGAAGGCCACATCAACTACGACGCACGCAAACACGATAAATTCATCGAGCAGGAAACCCAACTTGCTTTGAGCGTAATCAAATCCATCGTTGAATTTTTAGAAAAAGAAACTGAAGATTTTGCCTTGAGTATGACTGCCAACTATGAGTTGGAAGAAGATCACAATGAGGTCATTGCCACAAATTTTCGCAGAGAGCTGGCCTATAACATCGAGCATGCCATCCATCACATGGCCTTGCTAAAAATAGGTTTTAGAGCAGTCTGTCCTGAAGTTGCATTGCCCGCCCATTTTGGTGTAGCGAGTAGCACCGTGCGTTTCCAACAAAGCCAACATAAATAAATGTCCGCCGGGATCAGTAAGTTTCATCGCTTTTGGGTGAAGCTGACTCAATGGGAATATTGGTCTTTTGACGTGCTTTATTTTCCAGTGAAAATCTATTTCACATGGCTTGCGCTGAAAAACCGCTCTTTCTTCTTTTTCACATCCTCCAATCCCACCATAGATTTTGGAGGAATGCTTGGCGAAAGTAAATCAAAGATTTACAAATTGATCCCCGATCAATTTCTTCCAAAAATGCTTCTCATCACAGCTGGTGATATTCCTACTGCAAAAAGCTTCGCTCAGGAAATAGGCTACCCGATTATTTGCAAACCAGATATTGGTGAGCGAGGAAAGCTTGTGGAAAAAATTGCCAATGAAGAAGCATTGATCAACTATGTTGAGAAATGCCCTGTGGATTTTCTGATTCAGGAATTGATAGATTTTCCTGTGGAGCTGGGAGTCTTTTATGTGCGTCTTCCCGATCAATCACAGGGAAAAGTGACTTCCATTGTGCAAAAGGATTTTCTGGCTGTAACTGGTGATGGATTTTCAACCGTCCGACAATTATTGGAATCTAGTCCGCGAGCCAAACTCCAGCTCGATTTCACTCATCCTCGCTTCGCTCACTTGATGGATTTGGTTCCGGAAAAAGGCACAAAACAAACTGTAGAATCCATAGGCAACCATTGTCGGGGCACCACTTTTCTGAATATGAATGGTGAAATTGATGCCGCTTTGAATGTCGCCATTGATCGCTTATCACAGCAAATAGACGGTTTTTATTTTGGGCGATTTGATTTGCGATGTAAATCCATAGACGATTTGAGAGCGTTGAGAAACTTCAAAGTTTTGGAGCTGAATGGTGCGGGCGCAGAACCCGCTCATATCTACCAGCCGGGCTTTTCTATATTTAAAGCCTATGGCGTACTATTCTGGCATTTCGCTCAGCTGTCAAATATCAGTGCCGCCAATCGAAAACGAGGTATTGCGCATTGGTCGTTCAAGCAAGGCATGCAAAAACTGAAAGAGATCAAAGCTTACGATCAGCTGCTAGCATCGGCCAATACCAAATCTCTGTAGTCAGATTTGTGAGATTCACTTAACTTTCGCCCATGCTCTATCAAGTGCTGATCATCTCTTTCGTAGTGAGTTACCTCGGATCCATTCCTCCCGGCACGATCAATGTCACCACCATGCAGATGACCATATTGGGTCATCATCGCGGAGCGTTATTTTTTGCTTTGGCAGCCTCGCTCACAGAGTTTGTTTATGCAGGCATCACGGTTCGGTTTCAAATGTTTCTGAGTGAACGGCCGATCATCACAGAAAACTTTCAAATTATCACCGCAACGGCGATGCTCATTTTGGGAGTTGCAAATCTTATGGCCAAAGGTGATTCTTCACGATTCTCAACCAAAAGACCGCTAAAAGGAAGAAACGGATTCAAACTGGGTTTTATGCTTGGTATCCTCAATCCACTCACTATCCCATTTTGGTTGGCTGTTACTGCCTATCTTCAAAGCAACCAATGGATCAACCTGCAGGGTTATCTGTTTTGGGTTTATCTGGTGGGGATTTCCACAGGCACATTTGCCTTACTCCTCACGGTAAAATTAGTGGGCGCCAAATTTGAGCAAGTGGCAAACAATCAATTTCTTGTGCACAAGCTCCCCGGCCTGATTTTCATCCTGCTGGGGCTTTACAATCTTGGTGACTGGTGGCTGAATTAGTTTCAGACCTTTCGGCCAAACTTGTTGAGATCAAAATGAATGAAAAAGCCGCGCAAGATCATGGTCAAAGTGATTGGGATCATCGCGTCATTTAGCGGCTGAGGCAATACTCCCCAAAGGACCAGCAGGAGTAAATACCAGATACTTGTGATCAGAAAATATTTAGAAATGAGTTTTTGCAGTTTCTTCACTTTGAGCAAATAGATCAAAGGAATGTGAAGCGGAATCGCCCAAAGCAGATTCATGTTGGCTTTAGAAAGATGCTCGGTACCCGCCCACAAAAACACACACCACCAACCCACGATTCCAACAAAAGTGAAGACTACCACATCAACCCAGTGCGTTCTTTTACCTGTTTTAAAATCTCTGTTGGTTATGAATCCAACGATAAAAAAGATCAAAACAAAAGTTGTGAATGGCGTCAAAAATCCATTTTCAAAACGCTCAGGGGTGGAAGTGTAAACGTTTACGGTTTTACTCAATAAAGGTGATTCTTCCGAACCGCGCTGAATAGTGGCTTTAGTTAAACTTTTCTCGACATAGTCTGGTAAAAACAGGTAAACTCCCGGCTCAGCTACTTCGTCGATCTGCGATCCAAGACCTATATCAATGATCCATGCGCCCCAAGGCTGGTAAGTGAGATATCGGTGCATCAAATCGCGGACGGTTAAGTTCTCCTCCACAAAATCATAATTGAAATTGATCTCTGGCCCGATGGCCTCCTCCAGTACATCACGGATTTTGGAAGAGCAATTATTATAGACATAGTTGTAATAATATTCCCGATTGTCCGGCTGATAATTGTTTTTCAGAAAATCGAAAAGCGCCTTTTTTTCTTCACCTGTGAGATTCAGATATTGTTCGATGACATAGCGGTTTTCAGAAATATAATGGTTGACAAACCGGTCATAATTGGACAAGCCAAGTTGATAGAGCATTTTGCCTCGTGCAAAATTCCAATAGAAATTTTCCTGATTGAAATTGAAAACGCCATAGTTGAAAACATAATCCACATTTTTGGTGGTATCTCTCACTCTGATAGCGCTGTGACCAAAAGCGGAGTAAAGCTCCCCCTGATAAGGTCCCATGGTCATCACGGCTATTTCAAGGTTATCCCCATCATTCACATTTTGTGAAAATGTGTTTTGGAAGGCAAGTAGGAAAAAAACCAGAATTAATGCTTTCAAGGAATTCATATCAGCTATTGGATTCGTTAAGTTTAAGCCATGTATCTCAACATGGCTGACATTGGTAATTTGGCCTCAAAGCTAACTTTTAAAAGGCTAAATAATGCTATGCAGATCTATGCGAGCTTTATCCGGTCACGCCGATTGGGTCATGCCGCGATGAATGGTTTGCCCATCAGCATCTCTGTGGAGCCGACCACCGCCTGCAACCTGAGATGTCCTGAATGCCCGAGTGGATTGCGCTCTTTTACCCGCCCTACCGGGAAAATGAATCCGGAGCTTTTTCAGAAGCTCATCGACGAGCTTCACGAAACACTTTTTTACCTGATCTTTTACTTTCAGGGAGAACCTTATCTGCATCCACAATTGCTGGAAATGATCAGTTATGCCTCCTCCAAAAATATCTATACCGCCACCTCAACCAATGCACATTTTCTTACAGAAGAATTGGCGCACAACACGGTGAAATCAGGACTCGATCGCATGATCATTTCCATTGATGGCGCCACACAAGCGACTTATGAGGCTTACCGAAAGGAAGGCATTTTGGATAAAGTTTTGGAAGGCACTCAAAACATGGTGAAAGCCAGGAAAGCGCTTGGTAAAAAAACGCCTCAGCTCGTTTGGCAGTTTCTGGTGGTGAAACCCAACGAACATGAGGTTGACAAAATCAAAACCATGGCCCGGCAATATGGTGTAGATAAAGTTGCTTTTAAAACCGCTCAGATCTACGATTATGAAAATGGAAATGAGCTGATTCCGACAAAGGATAAATATTCCCGATACAAAAAACTAGCCAACGGCAAATGGGATCTGAAACACAAAGCATTAGACGAATGCTGGAAAATGTGGCATTCTTGTGTAGTGACCTGGGATGGCAAAGTCGTGCCGTGTTGCTTTGATAAAGATGCACAATATCAATTGGGAAATGTCTCTAATCAAAGTTTTGGGGAAATCTGGCAATCTGCTCCGTATGATCAATTTCGTCAGCAGTTGCTTGGTGCGCGTAGCGAAATAGAGATGTGTAAGAATTGTAGCGAAGGGGCGAAGGTTTGGGCGTGATCCCATTTGTAATTTGATATTGTAGATAATTCCGCTCGAGTATGTCTTCTAGCCAGACAGGCCCTTCATTTTTGGCTTGGCCCAAAAACGAAGCAAAAAACCCAAGGCTGTGAATAAATTCCTAAAATTCAGGTTGCTCTCGTACTGAAATCCAAATAGGCAATAATCAGAGGATTTCGGATCATGTCGAGAAATTAGGTACGTTTTAATTCCACAATATTTGCAATGATTAAACTAGCTGAACATAAAATCAGAATTTGTTATAGTAGCCTTCATTTTCTTTTGCATGCCCAAAAGAAAACGAACCGCGTCCACGGTGGACAAAAGAAAAGGGCACCAACGCCAAAAATCATTTTGACAGATTGATTAAACCATTCAATTACTATTGGTAGTGGTCAAAATGATTCACGCTGGCCTTGGATGATCCACCCACCTGCCCACATCATTTTTAAATTTGAATTGTCTTAAGATGAGCTAGAGATCCTTTTTCTTGTTAAAAAGCATGTAAAGTACAATGTTTATTTCCAACAATATACTACTGCCATTCATTTCTCAATTTCTTTTGAATCTTCAATGGGTCTTCCTGTAATTTTATTTGACTATAGTATTTGTGGGTATTAACACCTTTGGTTTTAAGGGCAATTTCCATTTGCTTATTAAGCAATTTTAGATCGACCCCTTTTTTGATTACAGTTACCATTTCACCCGCTTTTAAACAAAAATACCCAAACTTATTAACCTCTTCAATTCCTTTAGTCCATTTTATTAATACCTCAGTTGCTCGATTCATACAGCTACATCACAATTCGCATTGAAATTGAAAT
Source organism: uncultured Marinoscillum sp. (assembly GCA_964353015.1). Taxonomy (GTDB): domain Bacteria; phylum Bacteroidota; class Bacteroidia; order Cytophagales; family Cyclobacteriaceae; genus JAMZMI01. Next base: position 21,472 of record CAYGUA010000049.1, read on the forward strand.
GTGTAAGAATTGCTCTGAAGGTGTCAAGGTTTGGGCGTGATCCCATTTGGTGATTAGATTTTGGAGATAATTCCGCTCGTGTATGTCTTTGAGCCAGACAGGCTCTTCATTTTTGGCTTGGCCCAAAAACGAAGCAAAAAACCCAGGGCTGTGAATAAATTCCTAAAATTCAGGTTGCTCTCGTACTGAAATCCAAACTCGCTAGGCGACTCTGTCGCCTCACTCAAACATGGATTTCAATTCAATTTATCTTGACCTGAATTTTTTACGGAATTAATTCAAGGCCAAATCACAAATAGAAATGTGTAAAAATTGCTCTGAAGGTGTGAAGGTTTGGGCTTGATCGCTGATTAATGAGTTATTGGTTATTCGTAAGTGGAGCGACGCAGTTGAGTTATATTTGTATGAAGCCATTTCATGAAGCGACTAGACCCACAAGACTTTCTTTTACAAGGTGAAAAATTGCCCATCATCGATGTGCGATCTCCGATCGAGTTTGACCAGGGAGCGCTTTCCAATGCCATAAATATGCCCCTGTTTAACAATGAAGAACGCGCCATAGTCGGCACGCTTTACAAGCAGGAAGGACCAATGATCGCTTTCAAAAAAGGATTGGATTTTATCGGTCCGAAAATGAGCAACTTCATCCGATTTGTAGAAAAAATCGAGAGTCGGGAGCTACTCGTTCATTGCTGGCGAGGTGGCAATCGTTCGCAAAGTGTGGCCTTGCTATTAGAAGCCGCAGGCTTTTCCGTTTCCATTCTTGCCGGTGGCTATAAAGCTTACAGACGGACAGCCCTTGATTTTTTCGAGCAGCCTTTGCCCTTGATCGTACTAACTGGCTACACGGGTTCCCTGAAAACAGAGGTGCTCCATGCGCTTGCCGCATGTGGTGAACAAATGGTGGATTTCGAAGGATTGGCACGCCATCAGGGCTCTGCTTTTGGTAGACAGCCAGCACAACTTCAACCCACTTCCGAGCAATTTCAAAATCAATTGTTTGAAAGATTTAGGAAATGGGATCTGGCCAAAAGAATCTGGGTAGAAGATGAGTCTATGAGCATCGGAGGAGTAAATCTGATGGAATCATTATACCATCAGAAAAATGCCGCTCCATTTGTTTTTCTGGATGTCCCTGTGGAAGTGCGTTTGCAAAACCTCCTCAAAAACTACAGCGCCATGCCCAAAGAACTTTTGATTCAGGCTACTGAGAGAATTCAAAAAAAATTAGGTAAAAATGAGTCGGCTCAGGCCATGAACTTTATCCATCAGGGTGAAGCCTTGGAAGCGGCCACCATCATTTTGAAATATTACGACAAGCGATACTCCAAATCCATACTGTCCAAAAAGGACCAAAGTCTTTTGCATTTGGAAACAAGAAATGACGATCCGGAGATGATCGCGAAAGAAATTTTAGAAAAAATATGAGTGAAACTTATAAACTCACACAATACAGCCACGGCGCTGGATGTGGTTGCAAAATAGCACCGGAGGTGCTCGACAAAATCATCCATGTCGATGAAAATGAAACGCCTTTTTTCAAAAATCTATTGGTTGGAAATACCTCCAAAGATGATGCGGCGGTCTATGATCTGGATGGGACCACAGCCATTGTGAGCACCACTGACTTTTTCATGCCGATTGTAGATGATGCCTTTGACTTTGGAGCCATTGCCGCTACCAATGCCATCAGCGACATTTATGCGATGGGTGGCACACCGATCATGGCGATAGCGATCCTCGGTTGGCCGATCGACAAGCTGCCGATAGAAGTGGCTGGACAAGTACTGGCTGGAGGCCGGAAAGTTTGCACAGATGCAGGCATTCCTCTGGCTGGCGGTCATAGCATCGACGCACCAGAACCCATCTTCGGGCTAGCAGTGACTGGTCGAGTGCCTGTCGACCAAGTCAAAAAAAATGGCGCAGCACAGGTTGGTGACTTGCTTTATCTCACCAAACCACTGGGAATCGGGATGGTCACCACTGCTCAGAAAAAAGGATTGGCCGATCCGGCAGATCTTGATTTAGCCAAAATTACCATGCTGCAACTCAATAAAATCGGTCAGGAACTGGCCGCATTTGATGGAGTACATGCGTTGACAGATGTTACTGGCTTTGGTCTGGGTGGACATTTGTTAGAAGTTTGTGAAGCCAGTAATTGCCTTGCACGAATTGACCTCAACAAAGTGCCTCGTTTCGATTTTGTGCAAAAATACCTCGATCTCAACTGCACTCCCGGCGGCACCAACCGCAACTGGAAAAGTTATGGACATAAAATAAATCTTCCCGAAAACACAGACTTCCGCCTCCTCGCTGATCCACAAACCAGCGGTGGCTTACTCGTGACTGTCTCTCCCGACAAACAGCAAACTTTTGAAAACTTCATGCAATTGAATGGTTTTTCACTACAGGCTTTTGGTGCCATGGAAGCGAAGAGTAGCGACTATTGGTTATTAGCGAACTAGCCAACCGTCATTTCGACCGAAGGGAGAAATCTCGCTTTTGGCTTTTGGCTTTTGGCTTTTGGCTTTTGGCTTTTGGGGAAAACGTGACTTCAATCGAATAAGATGATTTAATTCAGAAAAATCGCTCAATTTATTCTATATAAAAGTCCAAATACCATGTATCCTGTACTTTGTACACCATTGGTTTTTGATTCGCTCTACTGTTCAAATTTTCGTTTCTAACCCTTTTGTCCATTCTCCAACTACCAAATACTAACTACTCAATACCATGTACTCTGTTCTCTGTACACTAATCCAAATTTCCATATACAAGCTTTTTAAGACGGACAAAAGTCCAAGTACCATATACCCTGTACTTTGTACCAAGTTGGGATTTGGGAAACGGTTAACAATCCCAGTTTTAATTATGGCGAATTTGCCACAATTAAAAGTCAGGCAGGACTCAATAGCTATAAAATAAGTGTGAAAGAGTGGGTGGAGAAAACCAACGCCATAGGCTTGGAGGCAAAAGCTGGAAGATATGGAGGAACCTATGCCCATGCTGACATTGCCTTCGAATTTGGGATGTGGATTTCACCAGAATTCAAAGTGTATTTGGTTCGTGAATTTCAACGTCTCAAAGAAGAAGAGAATGACCGTCTGAAACTAGAATGGAATATACAACGCACCCTAGCAAAAGTCAACTACCACATTCACACTGATGCCATTAAAGAAAAACTAATCCCCACAACTGTAAGCAAAATGCAGACGGCTTATGTCTAGTCGTCAGAAGCTGACATCCTCAATATGGCTTTATTTGGAACCACGGCTAAAGAATGGCGCGAAGTGAATCCTGATGAACAAGGAAATCTGAGGGATCATGCTAGTATTGAACAGCTGGTAGTATTGTCCAATTTAGAAAGCATCAATGCTGTCCTGATCTATCAAGGAATGCAGCAAGGAGAACGACTTATCGAGCTCAATCAAATAGCAATTACTCAAATGAAGAGTCTGCTCCAAGCCAAAAATATCGGAAAGTTGAAGTAAACCGGCGAGCTGTTGGGTGTTTAGGTGTTTAGGTGTTTAGGTGTTTAGGTGTTTAGGTGTTTAGGTGTTT
>CAYGUA010000050.1:0-24363 GCA_964353015.1 uncultured Marinoscillum sp.
TTCGCTTTGATACAACCGAAGTAAACACCACAAAAGGGTGTTTACTTAAATGTTACAGCCCATTAGACCAACTCGAAAATGTTTCTCTTTGGACTCCTGATATTGTTAGTTGCATTTGTTGGACTTATAACAACTCTAACTTTTGTAGTAATAGCAATTTTCAAAAAGAACTCTAAAAATTGGAAACGGTCTGGAATTAGCCTGGCAACAACAACTCTGGCTGTAATCGCCCTAATTCTTGCGCAGGAGACAATTCTTTATCCACCCAATCCGAAAACTGAACAACTAGTTTTATCGGCGTATCGTGAAGCTCCAATTGGAGGAATTTGGCTTGGTGTTTACAACGATCAAACTTGGCAACTCGGCTACTCATCTGTCGAAATAACTTCTGAAGGTATATACGAACTTGCTGGCGATACCATAACTCTCATTGCGCATGATGGAGCAACTGTCATCGGTGAAGTCGAACGAACTTCTTTCTTGATCGAACCGAAGTATTTGGTCGAAGTTGAGAACTCTGGTATTCGATCATTGGAAATTCAACTTAACAAATTAAAATAGATGGTAGATGGATAAGATTCTCTTTATCAAGCTTCTCGCAATTGGAATTACCATCTTCTACATCTTTCGCAACAACGAACGAACTTCGAACTGGATTGGTGGACTCCTGGTAACATCTTTCGGGATAACTCTTCTTGGAGTTGCAACCTTAACTTCTGTAGCCGCAATTCTCTACCTCCTAACTCTTTTAACGAGTCTTTATCTGGTGCTAACTAACAAGATTCAGAATGACCAGAGAACTCTTTTTTCAATTTTCCTTCTGATTGCTATTATCAACTCAACTCCTGTTTTGCTGAACCTCCCAAACTACGGGATCTTCTACATTCTGGCCGTTGCAGGAACTTTGCTTTACATTTTTTTTCAACTGAAACATCGATCGGTGAACATTCTAGCTGTAACATCCATTCCAGTAATAGACTTCATCCTAACTCTCTCCGAACTGGTCAACTAAATGGATAAGAACGGGCTGTAACATGCGGTATGGATGAATGACCTTAAGCATTTCATAGCCACTTTTTCAGAAACCTCACCGCTAAAACCTCTCTGGGGAAGGCATATATCTTTCTGCCTATGATGTAGTCAGGAGCATTCATCTTCTGATTGCAGTCGGATTTTTCCCGTTGCATCTCACCGAGGTTTTAGCTAGTTTAGTTTATTATAGCATCAGGGTGGTCACTCACCATACCTGTGCGTTACATGGCATGACTGCTAAATGGAAATTTTCGTCTCAACAATTATCGTAATTGGAATTCTTGCTTTAATAGCAACTGTTGTCAAATATCCGAAGGACGTTGGAAACGGAGTTTTAGGATTTCTATTTTGGCCATTCGAACGCATTTGGGGTTGGATTTTGTTAATCCTTTTCCCAATAGGTCTACTCGTACTATTTATTGAAGGTAAACTCGGTAAGAATTTTCTGACTAAATATATCAACAAAGCATCAGGTCAACAGGTATACAAAACGAGCAGCAGAAAGCCGATAAACTTCCCCAAGTTCAAAAAATACATCATTATTAACTCTGTGGACAAGGAATTTGAAACCCAGATTACCGAAGCGAATGCAACTTGCCCAGAGGTTGATATAGGCGAGATTAACATTGTGAGAACGGGAAATTACTCAGTGGTGGAATTACCGAAAATTGGCTTCTTTGGATACAACTTATTAATCCAATGGCTAACCAACGAACTAAGGTCAAATGAGGTTTTTGGGTTTAGCTCTAACGGCAGAACTAGCTTTCTAACTCAGAACGACACTGATGGAGATAACAACATGAAAGGACTAACCAACACAGGTAAGAAATTTTGGCTGAATATGTACGAAGACCTTGATCAGAAGCAATTTTTAAGGCTTAACAATGATATCGAACTCAGCACTGAACTAACAACTGAAACCCTAGATCTGATGGTGAAAAACGCCATGTAACAAGCGCTATCGGTTATATGCCAAAGTGCTTTCTGCCAGCTTTTGTGCAAACATCCCCGTGAAACTACCGCTGGGAAGTGGCAGTGCTTTCTACCAAGTGCAGCTCGCAGGAGTTTTCATCTTTCTAAGCGCAGTGCTACTTTAAACCGTTGTGAGCTTCGGCAGATTTCACTAGATTGTGCTCTTTACAAGCTGTGGGCATACAACCGATAGCTTGTCGTTACCGGCAACCTAAGAGACTCAATAGTAAAAAATACCAAGGTGCATATGACCTAAGCCTAGAGGAATGAGACAGCAACTACTTGACCTAATCAACAACACTTTAATTTTCAAGTATGATTTACCTAATGCTGCTGCGAGTATTCCTAAAACAATATTTTCAACGGAGAATGACAAATGCTATGAAGTAGGGAACAAGAATAACCTCATCGAGATAATTTATAATTCTATAATTGAATACTCATTTAACGAATTTGAAATGAATGGAAGGGATTATAATGATCTTCACTCAATTGCATTTCAAGAGAGAATAAGGTTTAATGAGGATGATTCTGATGCCACGCAGCTTAAGTATGGTTTCTTTGGAGAAGTAATATTGTACGGTATTCTTAAGGTACTTTTTGGAACTCAATCAATAATTTCTAAAGGCTATTTCTACAGTCCAATCGAAAACTCAGAATCCAAAGGATATGATGCTTATCATCTAGTTGAAAGCAATTCAAATATCCAATTATGGTTTGGAGAAACAAAATTTCATCAGAGCTATTCTCAAGCTGTAAAAGACGTCCTTGACAAAATCAAAATCTCATTGTCCGACAAATACCTTAAAAGGAATCTTCTGGCGCTTAGAAAGAATAAAGACAAATTTGATACTCAAAATTCAACATTGAATTCAATTTTGAATGGTTGGGAAGCTAACCCAAACATTGTGATTTTTGATGAATTGGTCAGGCATAATATCGAATTAGTGTATCCTGTAATTATTTTGTTTGAACAGCATTCAAATGGTTATGAAGAAAGTATAAAGGCGATCCCGAAATACATTGAAGAAAGATATTCGGTTGAACCTTTTGATTTGACTATTCCACATTCAATGTTTTTCGTACTCATTCCTACGGAAGATGTTAGGGCAATTAAAACTGAAGTACTATCATGGATAAAACTGAAGAAGCCGCTTCTGTAATAATCGATATCAACAGGTATCGTAACGAGCAAATCAAGGATTATGATTTGATTAAAACTGTATGCGGTTTTTTTGACAGAATAAAAGATGAGGAAATCACAGAGCCCGACCTAAGGTTTTTGAAATACATTTCAAATACGGTTGGCATTCCTCATTTCTTTGATCAACTAGGCTCCAGGTTTGGCAAGAATCTAGGTATTGAAAATTTTGATCTAAATACATTGTCAGCTTTCATTTACGAAAGCACACTCAACATAACTGAGAAGAATAAAGTCCATAAATATCAAAAGCAAATTCTAGAAAAATTCGTCCTCAATAACCTCAATAGGTACTTTCTTTCTGCAAGCACTTCTTTTGGTAAAACTCACATAGTTTTTGACATCATAGAGAAAATGCAATACAGGAATGTGGTTTTAATTTTCCCCACGATTGCCCTGCTCTCCGAAAATTTAGAAAGGCTCACTTCTTCTGGAAACTATCAATATTTTTTAGATACGTATGACATTCACACTTTGAGCGAAGTAGGTGAACTTGGTGAGCAAAACTTGTTTATTTATACTCCTGAGAGGTTTCTCTCCTTTATTGAAAAAAGAGTTGATCAAATAGTATTTGATTTTGCTTTCGTTGATGAGGTATACAAAATAGACAATGAATATATAATTGACGAAGAGGTCAGAGAGAATGAAAGAGATGTGGCATACCGATTGGCAGTATTCTACTCGTTAAAACCTGATGTAGATGTTCTTTTGGCTGGGCCATATATTGAATTTTCGAAAACAGATGACTCGAAATACAACTCATCTTTTGACACATTTCTTGCTCAGAATCAAATTGAACTAATCGATTACAACGACTATGAGATCGTAAATAAATCATTCACCGATATTAAAGGGAAAAGCCAATATCCGATTGACGAGGAATTGGTATTGACTTTTGATGGCAGCACGAAGGAGAAGCGATTCATTGGAACAATTAATTCAATTATTGGAATTGAACAAAATACAATTGTTTACTGTCACTCTATAAGCTCGGTAGAGTCTTATGCTAAAAAACTAATCTCTTCATCCATTTTGAATGGGCATGACAGTTCAAATTATTCGGATTTCATGACTCACATTACCGCAAGTTTTCGAAGTGATTGGACGTTAATCGAGGCATTAAAGAATGGCATAGGCATTCATCATGGCTTAGTCCCTAAGTACATACAGAAAGAAATTGTTTCTCTTTTCAATAGTAATCAACTTAAAATTCTCATCTCGACTACCACTATTACAGAAGGTGTAAATACTGCAGCTAAAAATTTAGTTGTAATGCACAGTAAGAAAGGAAATAAAGAGTTAAAGAAGTTTGATGCTAAGAACATTGCTGGACGCGCTGGAAGGTTTCTGTATCACTATAGCGGTAGAGTAATCGTTTTGCAAAATAACTTTATGAAGGCAATTGAATCTGATGCAGAGGGTATTAAACATAAGAACTATGATTTAGAAGCCCCAAAGGATGAAATTGACTTATTCTATACAGCTGGAGAGTTTCTTAATAATGAAGACAAGCAGCGAATTTTAGACATAAAAGCGATGCAGGATGAAAGAGGAATCCCTGATTTCGTTTTTACTCTTTACAAAGTAGTCAGTCGCATTCATAAGATTGAAATCTATGACAGAATTCAAGCTCTGTCTGATCAAGAATTAAGCCTAATAAAAGCCCTTATTAGACAAATTAACTTTAGGCTGAGAATTGACAAAGATGGTTTTCAAGTTGTACTAAATGTACTTGAGCCAATTATTTTGAATCAAAATCTAAAATTTCTGATTGAACAAAAAGATAGAAATGGAAGGTATTCCATTATTACTCATTTAGTTCAGAACTATCTTGAAGAGGGATTCATGGGATCAGTTAGATTTAAATTGGAAGAACGAAATATGTCAATTGATCAAGCAATTCGTGAAACTTCTAAGTTTGTCTATAACACCCTCAAATATCAAGTTGTAAAATATCTTGGTGTATTTAATGTCATGTATAAGCTCTCTCAATCATTGAAGTCTCAACAACCTTTTGAAGAGATAACCGGCATAGATAGGCTATTGACTAAACTTGAATATAATGCACTAACACAGTCAGGAAGAATTGCAAGTGATTACGGAGTTCCATCGGCAATAGTTGATTACTACGAAAGCAGTGATAATGCAGAAGGAATCAAATCACAATTTGACAGCTACGAGAAAAGCATCTTTGAAAAAGTCGAAAAAATCATCAGAAAAAATGAATAATTTGATTTTAGACTATTTTGCTAGAAGACTAAAAAGGAGCCGGTAACAAACACTATCATCCATAAGCTAACTGAGCTATTTGCAGAGGCTGGTGCGATGAGATACTTTTATAGATATTTGAAAAGTCCAGCTTACGGATGATAGTTGGGCGTTATGGACAATATATTGTAATTATGAATAGACTATTTTTTTCCTTGTCACTTTTAGTAATCTTAAACCTGAATGTAGATGCTCAAAAGCTGAATGAATATAAAACTGGTAAATATTATGATCTCGGAGGAACTGTTCACTTTGGATCTATTTATTATAATGGACATGCAAATCAATACATAAAATTTATGACGCATTCACAAGCAAGACCTATTAAGTTAAAGCCTTGGAAATTGAGTTCATTTGTTATTGAACAAGATTCATTTATTGTTTTTAAAGACTTCTATTATGAAGGTCCTGGAGGAGGGCTAACCAAGGAAATTATGGACTTTGTCCAAGTATTAGATACTGGAAGGTTTAATCTTTATAAACATTATGCAATTCTCAGCAGTGGACCTGGCGGAGCACCAGGCCCTGGACTGTCAATGAGTTTATCGTATAGCTGGGACTTAGAAAATTATTTGTTAAGACAAACTGGAAATGATGATATTATTTTGGTTAGAAAGAAAAATAATCAGAGGTTCAAAGAACAAATGGTGGAATATTTTAAAGACTTTCCAGAGATCGTTAGACGTATTCAGACTGATGAATTAGAATGGGAAAATATGCCAAAGATTATCGAAATAGCAAACACCAAAAGTCCATAACAAACACTATCATCCACAAGCTTACTGAGATATTTGCAAAGGCTAGTGCGATGAGATACTTTTATAGATATTTGCAAAGTCTAGCTCACGGATGATAGTTGGGCGTTAGAGTCAATAATGCTTATGAAGAAATTACTGGTCATACTTATCATACTAAGCGCTTGTTCCCAAACTTCCAATAAGGAAGAAGAAAGTAGCCAAATTCAGGAGGCTAAAGAAAACCCAATTGAAACCAAGAAGACAGAACCCGAAAAAGTTCAGACTAACGAATTTGCAGAGCGTATCCTGAACGATCTTCCAAGAATGTTCGTACCTCGAAAGAATGAAAGGATAACTGTATACTGGGACCTTTCGTTTGACGGAAAAGATTTTAGATTTTCGCATTATACCTACAATTCAAAGAACAACTCAATCCTTGATGAAAGTTATGTTGTAGTTCCAAATAAGAGCGAAATAAACAAGCTTGTTCTTACTAGTATCACGAATAACAACAAATCAAGCTGGACAATTAAAGGAGACTCATTGATTATCAACGTAACTGACTCGACTGAAGTAAGGCAAACTGAATATTACTTTTATCAGCCAGAGGAATAGAAAGAGGCATTTAATACGGAACAGACTCTAACAATATGTATAAGGCATGTGCCTTAGTGCATTCTACAAACTGCCCATGGCCTTGACCGTGAAATCTGCCACCGAGATGGGTTCGTGCTGTTTGGAAACTTCAGTTCGCGGGATTTTTCATCTTTCTGAACGCACTGCTTTCTACAAACTTTGGAAGCACTGGCAGACTTCACTATTTTAGTGCTGTCCACTAAGTGAGAGCACACGCCTCATACATGGACGTTAGCTCCCATCCTGCCATGAGAAAAAATCTTATTTTAATCCTAACGTTCACCTTCTTCTCAACTCAGGCACAGGAAACTCCTGAAGTTGTCAACGAAATACTTGCGTACTGGCAACAGACTAACAAAAGGCTTAAAGAACTAAAACGTGTTGATGAAGAAACTTTCGAATTTTCAGCCGACGGTGGTGAAATAATCAAATTCTATGATGGAGAACAACTGGTTAAAATGTCTCTTAACTTGAAAGGAGAGACAGGATTATTAAACAGAAACTACTGTCTTAGAAATGGAGAGCTTGTATACGTCTTCGACGAGGAATTTCGATATAACGTACCATATTATATTGACTCAGTAAAGGCAACAAACATGGGCTTAAATGAGTGGTTTGACCCTGAGAAAACTCAACTATTTATGAGTCAATTCTACTTCCAAGATGAAGAACTAGTTTGGTGGGTTAAGGATGAACAACCTGTTAACAGAGACCATCCCGACTTCAAAAAGAAAGAAAAGCTCTTTATGGATGAACTGGTCGAATTGAAATAACAGGAGCTAACAAAATGTATAAGGCATGTGCTTTAGTGCTTTCTACACATTTCATTGGGACTCGCCCGTTTCGTCTGCCTCCGATTAAGATTTGCGCTGTTTGGAAACTTTAGTTCGCGGGATTTTTCCACTTCAGAACGCACTGCTTTCTACAAACTTTGGATGCACTGGCTGACTTCACTATTTTAGTGCTGTCCACTAAGTGAGAGCACACGCCTCATACATGGGCATTATCATCAATTCCCGTTACGCACATTCCAACTTCATGACCGAACAACAAACTTTAGAGAAAATGTCTCGCCTCTGTGCGAACTACCGAGGAACGATAATTCATGAAACGATATTTATTGAAACTGGTGTGGATACCTGTGTTTCTGAATTTTTCTCCAACAGCAACTCAACCCGAACCGAAGACTTATATCGCTTACTTGTTCACAAACAATCTGGGATATCATTCTCAAGTAAAATGTTGATGTTTACCTATATCGTCAAGAACTATTTTCAAGATTTCGACAAGAGGAACTCTGACTTAATTCAATCATTGAACACCCTAATTGAGATTCGTAACATGGTGGCACATCGCAAAATGAAAATCCCGAAGGACGTTTCGGAATTTGACGGGGAAACAATCAATTTACACTGGGTAACAACCAAAAAAGGACTACCAAAAGAAGAAGGCGTAAAGTTGAACTTGAAACTGATTAACGATGTAATTGCCGAACGCAATAGGCTTCATCCTATTTTAACTGAACTCTATGAACTTATCAAATCGGAGAACGAAAACGGAAATAGCGAAGAATAAAAGATGATAACAGGCACTAGCACGAATGCGCCAACTGCCACTTTGCAAACTTCAGAGGGAACATCCCCATGAATCTGCCGCTGGGAAAGTTCAGTGCTTTCTATTGACTTCAGTTCGCAGGATTTTTATCTTTCTGTACGCAGTGCATTCTACATACTTTGTGAGCACCGGCAGATTCATTAGTTTTATCGGAACTTGCCAAGCTAGGGGCGCACTCCTGCTAGCTTGGCGTTGTGGAGCATAGCATGAACGCAGGTAACTTTCAAATAGGACAATGTCGCGTTTTTGTAGAAGTCGACAGAACAATCGACTTTTACAGAGAACTCCCTCGAATATCAGAGAATTGCAACTGCGAAGAGTGTAAACATTTTGAGAACGTTGTTACAAATATGGATCTTCGACTTTTCAAAATTCTCGAAGGGATGGGAGTTGACTTAAAACGACAACCGAACATTAACCCAGACGGTGTTTGTAGCACGGGTGATATTGAAAAATTCCAACGAACATATATGGGGTATTACAAACTTTTTGGAAAAATTGGTAAGACTCAGCGAACTCATAAACAGACTAACTCTAATGGAGAAACAACTGCGGTTGAATTTAGAGAGTCTGAGGAGGATGCATTTGTCCAATACACAATAAAGCAGGAGTCAACGGATGAACTAACTGTTGACTTTTTTATCGAATGCGAACGGAAGTAGAAAATGCTCATGAGAAAATTCATCATACTTTTAATTGTTTTAGCTGCCTGTGAGCAACCAAGCAAGACAGTTCAACAACAAGTTTTTGATGACTACCTACTACTACATTTCAACTCTTGGGGAGATGCCATTGGTAAAAACTATGTTCCTGAATTTTATTTCGAATCAGGTGATACAGTCCGGCTAAAGTCTGAACTTGGAATGTTGGTATTTCCTTCTGACACAACCACGCTGATAGAACTTGATGATCGAGATAGATTCATCACTCTGGACTCAGGAACACTTATCAGTATTATATCCGAACAGAAGAAAATGTCGTTCGATGCTCAAGCATTTGTGAACGACTCAACATATAATGGAGCAATATTTACTGACCAATTTTTGAACGCTCAATGGGGCGAAAATTTTTTGAACGGCCAGCGCAAGAATCTTCTTGAACAATTGTTCAGGATGAAGAGCAAGGGGCTTTCTGAACTTTCTGTCAAGTACGAACTTAGTGAAGACTCAATTCTCACTTTAGTTAGCTATGAATATTACGAACGAACTGGCAGACATGGAATTAACTACTAGACGCTCCACAACATTCGCTGATCAGTCATGGGGTTTCTGAGGTTTTGGAAAGCTTGGAACTGTTGGAAAGTTCGATGCAATTTTTAACTTTAGAAGATAAAAATCCCCACGCCTGATAGCGTGGCGTTGTAGGGAATTTGCCGAGTCGCATAACTTCCATTCCAAATGAGATATAGAACGTTAACATCTAAATTCATGTACTATGCAGGAATATCAGTCTACGGGATATTCGCAATATTCTATATGGTGGTATTCGAACTTCTCATTAGAGCAAACGAATTTGGTGGACTAATTGCGCTTTCGGTCGTTGGAGGTTTCTGGGCTCTTCAATTCATGCTTATTAACAGAAAAAGTATCTTTCTAAAAATCGACACTGAACTAGAGAAGGTCTACTTCGGTAATTTATTCTTTAGCAACGAGTGCGATTACAGCCAGATCAACAACATCAAATCGTCTTGGATACCACAACTTTATTGGATTAAAATCGGAACGAACAAATACAACTTTTTCATAGGTAAACTGGACTTATCAGAACTCAAAAAAACTCTGAGAATTGAGAAATAACTCCCTACAACAAACGATGATGGCGCATGGCCTTACTTAGCTACTTGCCAAGTATCTGCAGAACATCCCGCTTATCTGCCGCCAAGAACTTGAAGTGCTTTCTACATTCTTCTGCTCGTGGAGTTTTAATCTTCATCACGCAGTGCCTATTTGATACTTTGAATGCACCGGCAGATAAGCTACTTTTATCGGTATTAAAAAAGCTCGGAGGCCACAGCGCCATATCTGAGCGTTAGGCATAACAAAAACTTTAATTGAGCATAAAAAAAATCATAACTTGGCTTCTAGGAATCATCGTTATAGGATTCGCTGCATATTATGTGTTTCAAATACTGATAGTTTTTGCTGTTTTTTTCAACATGGACTCATCCAGTAAGCAGGAACTAATCAACAACTACAAGGAGCATCAAGAACAAATTGAATATATAGCAGAACACATCAACAGCGTTACACCAGATTCAACCTCTATTTACTTAGAGTTCAAGAGTGATAATTCAATTGACTTTTGGGTTTGGAAAGAACGATCGGAAAACAAATTCCCTAGAAACTACATTTTTCAGAAATGGGACTTTGATCCATACAACTACACCCACATACCATCTTCAAGAGACTCTTCGAAGTATGCACCACTTACCAACTCATTGGACAGTGCATTAACCGTCCTTCAATGGAATACAACAACACTTAAGAACATCAAAACATTGCTTGATAAAGCCAACTGTATTTCAGTCAACAATCGTTGGCCTGTAAAAATCGGATTTGCAAGAAGTGGAATGGGAAAATACTCCTATAATATATTTCCAGAACCGCTTACAGAGGATGAATATTCAAATTGGAATGATAGCTGTCAATACCAACTGTACAATCCTAGATTGGCTCTTGAATATGGCGGTGGTGCGATTGGGCCTCAATGCTTCCCTGACTAAAAAATATGCCTAACATGCTGTGATGAAATCATGCGTGGACAGTGCAAGACGCAAGCTTTCTGCATTCTGGAAGACCCGCCAATTCTGCGAATTGGCCTATTGAGAAATGAAAAATGTAATAGACCATTTCGCAGAGTTGGCTATTTAGTAGACGAAACATTATCTTCACCAAAACGCACGATTCATACAGAGTCGTTATCTGCCAAAACTGCGGAATGGAAAATTACTTCCTAAATAAATTCAAGAGTAAGAGTAAGCATGAACTTGAACTGATAGTTGCCAATCAAGCCAAGTATCAGCCAGAGGCAGTCCTTGCTGCAATTCAACTTTTGAACGATAATCACGAATTAGAAATACCAATTCCTCAAAAAACAGAGTCAGCAAAAGAACTATCGGAAGACTCCAACTTTGGAGTACTTTCCTTAAGTTTCGATTACAAGCCTTTTTTTCGAACTCTCAGCTACAGAGAGTTTGTAACAAGTTTAGCCCTAGCATTATTGTTTCACTCCCTCTTTGAGATCATTGACTACTACTCGAACGAAAGATTCTTTGAGAACTCTTTAAGAGCTTGGAAGGTCAGCTTTTTTATTGCAGTTCTCTTAGGAAACCATGTTTACTATAGGTTCGAGCATGGAAGGTCAAATAATTTCATTGGTAGGTCATTAAGTGATTTGATTCTATTGATAATCTTAATTCTATTAAGAGTTGGCTATGAACTCATTCTTGATAGTAGTTACAGACTAAATCTAGATGCAAACGGAGTAGGTTTTTTCTTCATAATCTTTGGAATCGTCATTATGATTTTCGCTTTAGAAACCTCTGTAGCGCTCCTGAAATTCTTACTAAAACGTATTAGGTGTCAAGTCTTCTAAAATCTAAATTAATCATAATTCTGGGGGCAATTATCATTTTGATTTTGGTCCCCGCATTCAAGAGCAATTTCAATGCTCCTGTAACATTTTACGAATGGAAACAACTGGATTGGAATGATTTTCAGGGTTTTGTCAAACCATTTACAGGATGGGGTGCAGGAATTAGTAGCAACGTGTATGTTGATTATGATTCGACAAATAGTGGATATCGAGCTTATGCAGCAATGAATAACCAATTATCTTGGAAGAAATCCAGTTCGACAGAATCTGACTATCTACTTAACCACGAACAGTACCATTTCAACATTACAGAATTTTTAGCTCGCAAGCTTAACAGAATAATAGAAAATAAAGGGCTAGACACTGAAAGCGAAATCCTACCGGAACTAAGCAAGATAAGAACTGATCTAAACACAATGCAGGATGAATACGACACACAAGCAGATCACGGTTTAGTAAGAGATTTACAGCGTAAGTGGGAATTTCGAATTGACTCTATGCTCAGTTCATTTAATCCCGATTCAGGCTTTATAACTGACTTCTATTCAGGAGCTAAAATTCTCCTTCCTTACAATTATGAATTCATTGAAGGAATCCACGAAAACCAATCAACCTACCGAATTTACCAACTGAAAAAGTATGATATGACTCTTGCAATGACATCATTCCAATACGTATCACTA
This sequence comes from uncultured Marinoscillum sp., assembly GCA_964353015.1. GTDB lineage: Bacteria > Bacteroidota > Bacteroidia > Cytophagales > Cyclobacteriaceae > JAMZMI01. The sequence goes on from CAYGUA010000050.1 coordinate 12,738, forward strand.
TCAGTTAAGTCAATGACCGAGAGTTTGCAGGAATACTACTTAAATGATTCACTTCAAACTATAACTTTTGAAATTGATTCAATATCATTTGACTATCAGGCAAGAGTTGAAGCTTACGATTCAATTGAATTTGAAACCACCTTTCATAGATGGATTCATCACAATGACTATTTATACAAGATAACTGCAACCTTTCCTGAAAACTCTGACAGACCAGCTTACAGAGATATTGCAACTTCATTTGTGAACAGCTTTGAAATAGTTAATACAGATGAATTTTGGATTGACAGATTTGAAAAATCTGAATCTGAAATCATTATTTCTACATCCACACCTTTGAAAGAGGATTATAAGGACGACAAAAATGTTGCCTCTAAATGCGCAACCTATGGAGAACTAAAGCAATATGGCTTTTATGCAAAACCAATTTTCAGAAATGACGGAGCTTTACTAATTCCTTTCAGAGTAGTTGAACATGCTGATAGTTTAATCCAAGAGGTAATGCTTTTGCATAACAACGAATGGTATTCCTATGAACAAGAACCTGAAGATCAGATCTTTTTTCTACCAGAGGAAAACTTAGATACCGACATAATTTCAGTCAACTTTGGCTACTTACTGAAGGAAGATTCTGTCAACAAATGCTACACATTCTATTATCAGAACCTTGAAATAAATCGGCAGATAACAGGCGATAAGCTCAATGAGCAAGCTGAGCTATGAGCAAATTTCAATGCAAAAACATAACTTTAGAATCAATTAGAAAGGATATGCTCACTGAGCTTATCTAATCGTTACCTGTAATAAGCGACTCGTAAATGAAACCTTCTCAACTCATAGTTCTCCTTTCACTTATTGCTTTTGTAGCATGTCAATCTAACAAAACGAGTCAACCTGAAACAACACAATCATCCGAACAACCAAAATCATCGCTTGACACAATTATTTTCAAAACCTCCAACGACCAAAAGGTCTATGTTGGAACAAGGGTCTTACCTCAACTAGATATCTCAGATAGCGCAACTGCTAACTTTCTGAATAACTCTGAAATCTCCTCAATCATCGAAGTTGGAGATACACTTTTTGTTTTTCTGAACAACGATATGTTGGTAAGTGAGGTCAACGACTATTTTCCGCCAATAAACGATTCTCTTTTACAATATCACTATCCAAGATTATACGATGTTGAAATTGATGACGATTTGCCGTACTTCGCCTATTTAAGGAGTGATAAGGACTATTTGGAATTTATTAAGGACAAGAAATCGGGTGAATTTTCCTGGACAGGAGCTACTGTTACTGACACCCTGCTGAACTTCATGAACGGCATTAAAATAGGTGCAACTAAAGCAAGTATTTTTGATATGTTCGGCCTAGAACCAGTTGTTGATTCTGACTTAACTATAATATTGAGTCACGCATCAATGCCATCTGGAATTTGGTATAAATCTTATTTACCAGAACTCAGAAACTACGAACATCCAACAACTCCTATGCTTTTGAGAATTGAGAATAACATCCTAACTGGAATTCTCATTGATTTTTGGATTTGCCACGGCAAGGCAAACGAACAACTCATAAAGAAACTGAACGAGAACTGAAAACTACAGGTAACAGGCGATATGGCGAATGGCCAAACTGCCTATCTGATATTTCCGTGCAACTCGCCCGTGAATCTGCCCATTCTGCAAACTTTTGTGCTTCTAGCTACTTTGTTCTTTCTGGATTTAGACTTGCAGAACGCAGTGCTTCGTGGATACTGTTGTGGTGGTTGGGCAGATTCACTATTTTAGTGCTATTCACTAGCTGCGGACATACGCCCGATAGCTGTGCGTTGGGGGTAATCAGGACTGCATGACAGACACATCAAACGAACACGAAAAGATAGTTTTCAAATATCACAGCGATGTACTTGACGAACTGACAGTTGAGACGATGTGGGCTAAGAAGATTGATCCTGCTAACGGCATCTATAAATTGGACAGCATTCCATTTTATGGACCTCTAATAGCAACGGATGACGAATTTTTTGCAGAGTTTGACGAACAGGAACAGCGGTTAACTTACAGGCGAACAACCAAACATTCTGGCAACTCAATCGTCCAGGTCATAATGACAACTGATGAACTTGATAAGCAGGTTATTCGTGACGAACTCAAGGATCACAACTGCTTGTCTGAAGGGCTGAACAAGAAATTCTTTTCGGTTGAAATCCTTAAATCCACAGATTACGGAATCATCAAAAAACTGCTAAGGAAGTACGAACAACAAGGTATTTTGGAATTCGCAGAACCTTGTCTGTCGGAGAAACATCGGAACGACATAACGGAAAAATAGACTACCCCCAACAGGCGAGATAGCGAATGGCCAAACTGCCTATCTGATACTTCTGTGCAAACTTGACAGTGACCCTGCCCATTCAGCCAGCTTTTGTGCTTCTAGTGACTTTCCTCTTTCTGGATTTGGACTTGCGGAACGCAGTGCTTTGTAGATGCCGTTGTAGGAGTTGAGCAGTTTCACTATTTTACTGCTCTTTACAACTGGTGGGCATACTCTCGCTAGTTAGACGTTGGGGTGCATTGCATCACGGTATAAGAATTCGTAAATTTACTTTATGATCGAATCAACTCTTTACTCGATAGGGCACGGAAACAAAAAGATTGAAGATTTCATTGAAGAACTTAAATCTTTCAATATTCAATATCTTCTTGATATTCGGTCTAAGCCTTACTCAAAGTGGAATCCACAGTTTAATCAAGTGCAACTGGAGATTGAAATGAAAAATCATGGAATTAAGTATGTTTTTGTTGGCGATACCTTGGGAGGATTGCCAGAAGACAGAAGTTGCTATGATAACGAAGGCAAAGTTGTATATGATTGGATTAAAGAAAAGGATTTCTTCAAATCGGGACTAACGAGATTAACGACAGCAAACGAGAAGAGAGTAAATCTTGCCATCATGTGCAGCGAGTCAAAACCAGAGGAATGCCATAGAAGTAAATTAATTGGTCAAGAATTACTCAAAAAGAAAATTTCTCTTAAACACATTATATCCAACCACAGAATTAAATCTCAGCCCGAGGTAATGCTCGAACTAAACAAAGGCTTGCATACAGTTGATTTATTTGGTAATGAGCTAGACTTAACTTCAAGAAAATCATATTGAAATGGAATTTTTTACGATTGGAGTCTACAATTCAACTGAGAAAGAGTATTTCAACAAGCTAACGGAAAACAGAATTGACACCTTCTGTGACATCAGACAGAGACGAGGTGTTAGAGGAGCACAATATTCATTTGTCAACAGTAATCGACTCCAACAAAGACTTGGTGACCTAGATATAAAATATGGCCATGTTATTGACTTAGCTCCAACCTCTGAAATAAGAGAACTTCAAAAAGAAGCTGATGCCCAACAAGGTGAATTAAAAAGAGATAGAAACAAATTAGGCAAAGTGTTCACTATCGCCTATAAAAACAAAATTCTCAGTCATTTCGATTTTGACTCATTTATTGAAAACTTAGAGAATGTTGGTGCAAGTCGTGTAGCCCTATTCTGTGTCGAGGAAAAACCAGAAGCTTGTCATCGGTCTATCGTTACGGACAGATTAGAACAGCTTGGATATAAAATATCTCACTTATAATGGAAATTTTAATTACCTCTAAAACTCATAAAGGCAAAGCCGCTTGCGTAGGTGGACTCGTTCTTAATGATAATCGTTACGTAAGGCTGCTTAATCCTGGAAACTGGGATCAGTATGCGGATACAGATTTTGAAATCGGAGAAATATGGGAAATCAATTTTGAAGATAGAGAGGATATTGAAGCACCTCTTATAGAAGACATCATTATTCAATCTCAGACTTACCTTAGAGACGAGCCAAACATCGCGGATTACATTTCCAATTGTGGGCTGACCATTTATTCAGGTGACCCTTCTTCTGTTTTTGAAGGTCGTTTAGGCTGGACTGGAAGTGGTGCTGGCTATATTGGAAACAGAGACGATCTTCCTGTAAATAGTGTCGGGTTTTGGCGGTCAGACAAGGATTTAAGTTTAGAAGAGGACGGTAAACATTACCAGTATTCATCAAATTGCCCTTTTATCAGAAATAAGAGGTTTCCTTATGTTGGTTTTGAACCTACAGTAGATATTATACCCGCAGGAACACTCTTACGAGTATCATTAGCGAGATGGTGGAAACCAGAGGATTCCGAAATGGATGAACGTTGTTACCTACAACTTTCGGGTTGGTATAGGTTGTAATCACGACACCCCAACAAACGATATAGCACATACCTCTACTGAGTTTCTTGGAATAGTAATATGATGGGAAGCTAAAGGTTAGCTTTAATTTCTGCCAGATGAAAAAGCTTTTCGTAATATTATTCCTCGTAACAATTTTTACTAATCTCCTAGCGCAAGAATCTGCCAACGAAAGCGATATATGGAGAAAGACTGATAGCGTTTTGTTAACTCAAACCTCTAGACAGTTTTTGAACTCTCTGACAAGAAACGACCTGTATTTCAGTGATCTAACTCCCTTGGACTCTGTGAACACTTCTTATCGAAAAAGAACTGTTAACGTATCCTACACAATTAAGAGCGACAATGGTTTCATCTTACACCAACGAACCTCAAGTAAAGGGCTTAGTCCCGTTGGGGCATACTTCGAACTTGATTCAAATAACTCGATCATTTATACCTCCGACCTAGATTTAAGTTATCAAGCTTTCAAAACAAAATCAGCAACCAATGTCATGAACTCTGAAAAGGCTAAGACAATTTCGGAAGAACACTTTTCATCAAAAATGAAATTTCCTATCCTGCCATGCCTTCAAATCTATGACGTTGAACTTAAGAAAGTCCTTTGGCAAATTGACAAGTTCTCAGGGTTTACTAACATAAAAAAGGAAACGGTTGAAATTGATGCGGAAACTGGTGAACTCATAAACAAGAGTACGGACAGCTACAAGAGAACCTTTTGGCGTGCAATTTTTCGAAACAAAAGAGTATAAAAAACGCTAACAAGCGATATAGCGAATGGCCAAGCTGCGTACTTGATGCTTCAGTGAAGCTTGACCGTGAAGCTGCCCATTTTGTTGGCTTTTGTGCTTCTAGTGACTTTTTTCTTTCTGGATTTTGACTTGCAGAACGCAGTGCATTGTGGATACTGTTGTGGGGGTTGGGCAGATTAGCTACATTAGTGCTTTCTAACAGCTTCGAACACACGGCGGATAGCTAGACGTTACCTTTAATTTTCGCACTGAACAATTTTCCCCTCAAATTTGTATCTTTGAAATATGAGTAGGGAACAAGTAAAGACAGCAATAAGTGAACTTTTGGACAATACTTCTGAACAAGTACTTCAGGAGGTTTACGACTATTTAAAATCCGTACAAGGTAAATCAACGGAATCAATTTCACTTTCTCATAATCTAAGGACTATCCTAAATGAAGACAAGGAATTGCTGGAAAGATTGGCTCAATGATTTCAGAAAAGGAGGTTTTAGAAATCCATGCAATTCTTATTGAACGATTTGGTGGAGCAAATGGCGTTAGAGACAAAGAACTGCTAGATTCGGCACTAAATCGACCGTATCAGACATTTGACGGAAACGAACTTCATCCAACTCCAATTGAGAAAGCTGCGGCAATTCTAGAAAGCATTGTTAAAAACCACCCTTTTACAGATGGTAATAAACGGACTGGTTACGTGTTAGCTCGACTTCTTCTCATGAACGAACACCTCAATATTGTGGCCGAACAAGAAGAGAAATATAAATTCGTGATTTCAATATCTACCGGTGAACTCTCCTACGATCAAATTAAGGATTGGCTTCATAAAAGAACTCAAGGTAACAGGTGCTAGCACGAATGCGCCAACTGCCACTTTACAGACTTCAGTGCGAATTTCACCGCGCCGCGCAGGCCATGAATCAGCCGCTGGGAAAGGTGGGTGCTTCCTAATGACTTCATTTCGCAGGATTTTTGATCTTTCTGTACGCAGTGCCACTTGGATACTTTGTGAGCACCCTACGCGGGCCGCCCCCTTGCCGGGCGCGGCAAATTCATTAGTTTTATCGGAACTTGCTAAGCTCGGGGCGCACTCCTACGAGCTTGACGTTGTGTTTAATTGTCTGCACCTATGAATAGATGGGGAATCCCGAAAGAAGTAGAACAAAAAGTAAGAGCAAGGGATTCAAACTATGTCTATTGTGGAATCGAATTTATTGAGGGCGACAAATCCCGTACGACAAAATCTTCATGGGAACATATCGTAAACGACATCAGAATCAACGGAACGAACAACATCGCACTTTGCTGCATGTCCTGCAACACCAGCAAAGGTTCTAAACTTCTTGTAGATTGACTGAACAGCGAATATTGTCAACGCAAAGGAATATCTCCTAATTCTGTTGCGGAGGTTGTTAAAAATGCAATATTGAATCCTCCTAAATTAGATGAACAGTAAGACCCTTCTCATATCAATGTTCGGATTGTTTATAATCCTGAATTTAGCTCCAACTTATCTACTTGCCTTTGTCGTTGTAATCACCGACTGACCTGTTATTACCGACAGACGTGATATCGTCGGCTAAGATTCATCTTCGATTCTCATTGGAACTGCAACTCGCATTCGGTGTCTCCTTTGCCGGTGATAACACCAGCAAAGGCTAAGGTGCTTTCTACTGCTTTCTGCTCGTAGGATTTTTTATCTTTCTGTGCGCACTGTCCGTCTGACACTTTGAATACACCCATTGGTCAGGCGCGACAGATAAGCTACTTTTATCGCTATTAAAAAAGCTCGGAGGCCACAGCGCTGATTTGGGGGTTATTGCTACTTTACAAAAACAACCGCAATCAAAAACAAACATTGACCTAATTGATATCTTAAAACATAAATGAGACAAATTCTTTCAACTTTTTTAATTTTCGTAACCTCTTCACAAATTTTTGGACAGACTGAACTTCGACAAGAATTAGAAAATATCATCGCGACAAAAAATGCAACAATTGGAATATCTATAAAAAACATTGATAATAAAGACACATTAAACATTAATGGGACGCTAAACGCACCTTTAATGAGTGTTTTTAAATTTCATATTGCTTTGACTACATTAAACTTGGTTGACAAAAGACAATTTTCTTTAAAACAGAAAATTTTTGTAAAAAAAGAAGAGTTACACGAAAATACCTGGAGTCCAATACGTGACGAATATCCAAACGGCAATATGTATTTGACTTTAGACCAATTATTGCGTTATACTGTTTCACACAGTGACAACAACGGCTGTGACATACTTTTGACGTTAATTGGCGGAGCAGAGGCTGTTCAAAAATTCATCAATAATCAAGGAATAAAGGATTTTACTATAAAAGTAAATGAACAGGAAATGCGAACCTGGGAAAATCTTTACATAAACACAACAACGCCACTAGCAACAACAGAACTACTGGAGAAATTTTACAAAGGACAAGTTCTAAAAAAGAAAACAACAAAATATCTCTATCAAATGATGGTTGAATGTTCGAGAGGAATCACGTGGATGAAAGCGGGACTTCCCCAAGGAACAGAATTAGCGCATAGAACGGGGATTTCAGGTATAAATGAGAATGGTTTAAGAGGAGCAATGAACGATGTTGGAATCTTTAAACTTCCTAACGGGAATCATATTAGTCTTTCTATTTACTTAAAAAATATTACCGAAGAACGTGAGGATACTGAAAAAATAATTGCTGATATAACAAAAGCAACTTGGAATTACTACACAAAAAAATAAAAACTACAACCAAGACGGTGTATCAGCATTAGCGGGTTGCTGGCAATTTTTGTGTTTTTAAAAATTATCGTGCTAAAAAATTAGCTTCCGCTCAACTACCAAAAAGCTGTAATCCCACAACTCGCAAATGAACCTCTTAACTGACAAAAATCTCAGAACTTTATTTCTTGTGGGAATGGGCATCTATTTCATTTTCGAACAAGCGACAAGGGAACATCCAGAGTCAACCAATGACCTAATCGATCTGAACGGACGAATTACTCATTATTCATTCGAAGACAATACTGGTTGGAGAAGGAACGGACATCATTACTATATTTTCCTGAAGGAATACCCGAACAAATTCCAGCTTAAAGCTGATTACTTGAGGTACTTTAATAAATCACAATTTGAAATGAACTTCAAAACTGGGAATCGAGTAAAATTGAGCATCCCTAAACTGGATATCTGGCAGGAGATGATTAACTAACAAACCAGGTTTGAAACCTAATTAGTGACGGAATGATTTTCAGTTTCCTCCGTCATTATAATTCATATACCAATCAAAATGCCCTGACAGGATTTCTTGTTTGTGTGCTCTGATGTAAACTAGAAATGCCTTACTCACTGGAGAAAGTTTTTTGCCACTTAGCCAGATCAGTCTCCAATCTGTTTTGATAGGAAGTTCTGAGGCTGGAAGAATAAAAATTTCCTTATTTAAGAGTTCATTCCTCATCCCAATCAATGGCATGATGGAATTTCCGATTCCGGCGATTACAGCCTGCTTCACCGCTTCATTAGAGGTCAACTCCATCCTTTTTCTTTGCTTCCCTTCGTGTGTCTCGAAATATTGTTCCATCGCCATACGTGTTGCGGATCCGGTTTCCCTGTAGATCAATGGCTTGGCCTCATTCCGCACAGACTTATTTCCCATCAAATACAATTTGTTCTCAATCAATAATTCCTCCTCCACATTGAGCATATCCGGAAGCACTGATACCAGGGCAAAATCAATCTCATTGTTTTTAAGACTTTCTATCACACGACTTTTATTGGTCACGTCGAGCATCAGGTCTATTTCCGGATGTGCTTCGAGAAATCCATTCAAAAAATAAGGGATCACATACTTGCCCGTGGAAGCGGAAGAAATTTTCAGTTTGCCTGTCAAAAATCCGCGAAAGGCCTGTGTCTTGTAGTTAATATTCTCCAACTCATGAATCACACGCTCGGCAATAATGGCGACTTCCTTCCCGAATTCGGTAATATAAAGTTGCCGACCAATCACCTCAGTAAGTGGGATATCAAACTGGTATTGAAAGTTTCTCAGTTGGATAGAAACGGCAGGTTGTGTCATAAAAAGCTCTTCAGAGGCCTTTGTTATACTCTCAGTTTCGACAACCTTCAAAAAAATCTGGAGCTGATGGATCGTATAGTGCATAAATATGTTTTATGTATTACATAGTAAATATAAATGAAAATATATGAATAACTCAACACAACTTTGCAAGGAAACAAAAACACTAAATCATGATCGCACAAGAAGAAAAGAAATTTCAGGAAATCGAATCAGGAGTTTATGACCTGGTCAAAGGTGATTTTTCACCAGAAGAAGCATCAGAGATTGTCAATGCTTTATTCTCTAAAAAAATCAATTTTCACGAAGTGAAAAACTTCAGTCAGCTCATAAGATTTGGCTCTAAAGATCCTGATACTACTGAAAGAATCAGCCAGCTGAAACTCAATCAAAAACACGCCAGAAAATTGATCAGGGAAGCAAGGGAAACGGGTAAAACACTGCGAGTGAACTCAACGATCACAATAGAATTCATTTAAATCTAAGTCTGAAACTAAAATCTGAAACTATGTCAGAAAATATTATTACTCTCATTGTATTGCTTTCCCCAGCTGTATTTATCATTACCGCCATTGCCTCATGGTATCAATCTGGATTCAGGCCCAAACTGATCAAATTGATGAGCATGACTTCTTCTATCATAAGCATGATGATCGCTGCTTTGAGCTGCTACTTTGTTTACCAATTTGACCTTTTGGAATCTGGCCTAATCGGAATAAATGATTTTGGTTTGAGCATTAGATTAGACGCACTCAGCGTGATTATGCTCAGCATGATTACCTTATTAGGTTTCATCATCATCAAATTCAGCAACAACTACCTTGATGGAGATCAGCGACAAGGTGCATTTATTGGCAGACTGGCAGCAACGATAGCTTCTGTGCAACTTCTCGTGTTGTCAGGTAATCTGGGATTGCTACTCGCCACCTGGATTTTGACAAGCATTTCATTGCACAGATTATTGGTTTTTTATCGCGATAGACCGGGAGCTCAGATCGCAGCAAGAAAGAAGTTTATACTCGCCCGATTAGGAGATGCCTGTTTATTGGTATCAATTATTTTACTCTACAACCAATTTGGCTCGGGCAATCTTGAAGTAATTTTTAATTCTATCAAAGAAAACGCCACCTCCCTTGAAGGACCTGCCTTATTTTTAGTTCTTGCAGCCATATTCAAATCAGCACAATTCCCGACCCATGGTTGGCTAATAGAAGTGATGGAAACACCAACACCAGTTTCAGCCTTGTTACACGCAGGGCTGTTAAACGCTGGTCCTTTTCTGATCGTCCGAATGGCTATGGTGATGGATGCCAGCACAATAGCACCCATTTTGCTCATGAGTATTGGTGGATTCACAGCTTTGTTTGGTTCAGTGGTGTACCTCACTCAAACTTCCGTAAAAACTGCTCTTGGTTATTCAAGCGTGGCGCACATGGGCTTCAGTCTAATGGCCTGCGGAATGGGTGTTTATTCAGCCGCGATGTTGCATTTGGTGGCGCATTCCTTCTATAAAGCTCATTCTTTTCTTTCTTCAGGAAGTGTGATAGATGTACTGAGAGGATCCAAAGTCGCAAGTGTAGCCAAGTCTGTGAGCGCCTTCCAAATTGTTTTAGGAATTGCAATGGCAATGGCACTCTATACAGCCTTCGCATTGATCTGGGGAATAGATCCAGAAAATCAATTGGGTCTGTTATTCATTGGTGCTGTCATTGTGATGGGTGTGTCCAGAATCTTCGTGTTCGCACTTGGATCAAAGTTAAATATAGCGTTGCTGGCACAGGCGGCATTCATCGCATTAACTGTGACAACTGCATTCTTCGCTTTAGAATCTTCCATGCATTTCCTTCTTTCATCACAGCTTCCTGACATGAGCGCGCTGGGATTTGGAAAATCAGTTGCTGCTGCAATACTCATTCTCGTCTTTGCGGCCGTGGTTTTAATTCAAATAATTGCCCCACAGTTTTCCAAAAACTCATTTAATAATGCCCTGTCAGTTCATGTCAAAAACGGATTTTACGTCAATGCCATTTTTGATAGACTGGTTGGAGCTTTGAGGATTCATTCGACTGAAAGCAAACAGGTGATCAAACATCAAAACGCTGAGAATATCCAATCGGATTCATCAGCATTGAAACACTTCAAAGAACAACTTGTATAAGCTCATTGGGAAAATAGAAATTGAAATCTAACAAAAGATTTATAAGAAAATGGAAGATCAAATATTAGTTCAAAACATAGATATCAAAGACGAGGCTCTTTTGAAATCAATGCGCCAGGCATGCAAAAAAATTGCTCCGGTTTGGCCATTGGAAAATTTTGTAGCCGTAAATCCGTACCTCGGACTCATTGACCAAAAATTTGAAACCACAGCTCAACAACTGGCCAATTTGGCTGGCATTCAAATGACCTTGCCCATCGCCTTTTATGCCAACAAAATCAAAGAAGGTAAAATCACGCATGAAGACATTGCGGGGGCAATATCTAAATCAAAAACAAAAAGTGTAGATC
>CAYGUA010000051.1:0-23644 GCA_964353015.1 uncultured Marinoscillum sp.
CAACTACAGTGGGGAAGATGATCACCTGATCACAAAATTGATTGGCATAGTTGGCCAGATAGTCATTGCCGGCAGACACTTTCCAACTCCAGTTGCAGATGGAGCCGATTTTACTGCGCCATTTCAGCATTTTCCAGATTGGGTTTTCATGTGTTTGATCTGCCAGCCAGATCGCATCATCAAAATCATAGATGATTTTTTTTCTGAATACTTTGGCGATCAGCCATTCGAAAATGGGCGGACCGAAAGGAGTGAGCTCACGGTGAATCAATACATAATCGTAGCTGCGCAACCGCGTGAGAACAGCAAATCTTCTGATCAAGCCCGATAGAGTAGCCAGCAACTTGGAAGTGACATTTCCTTTGTTGTACAGTATTTCCCAACCTTTATCCGAAACGAAAGACTGAAAATCCCATGCGATCGCATTTTCTTCGATAAATTTGAGAAAATGCTCAAACCTAAACCGCTGTGACGGGGCTTTACCAAGAGGATAAGGTGCGAGAATCAGGATTTTCATTTATTTCAATTGAATGACAAAAAAAGCATTAATTACTGGAATTACAGGTCAGGATGGAGCTTATCTTGCTGAATTGTTACTTGGCAAAGGCTATGAAGTACATGGGATTAAGAGGCGATCATCTTCTTTTAACACAGACCGAATTGATCACTTATATCAAGATCCACATGATAAAAATTATAGGTTGAAGCTGCATTATGGTGATTTATCGGATTCAGGTAATCTAACCAGAATTATACGAGAGGTTGAACCAGATGAGATATATAACCTTGGAGCAATGTCCCATGTTAAAGTTAGTTTTGAAGAGCCTGAATATACCGCAAACATAGATGGAATTGGTACACTTCGAATTTTAGAAGCAATTAGGCTTCTTGGCTTGTCAAATAAGACAAAATTTTATCAGGCATCCACATCAGAATTATATGGTTTAGTTCAAGAAGTACCACAAACAGAAACTACTCCATTTTATCCTAGATCGCCATATGGCGTGGCTAAATTGTATGCCTATTGGATTGTAGTTAATTATCGTGAAGCCTATGGATTGTATGCAGTCAATGGAATTCTTTTTAATCACGAGAGTCCTTTAAGGGGAGAAACTTTTGTTTCCAGAAAGATTACCAGAGCTGCTTGCAAAATCGTACTTGGTTTGCAAGAAACGTTGTTTCTTGGTAATTTGGATGCCAAAAGAGATTGGGGACACGCCAAAGATTATGTTGAGGCAATGTGGTTAATGTTGCAACAAGATAATCCAGAAGATTTTGTTATTGCCACAGGTATATGTACAAGTGTAAGAGATTTCACTAAAATAGTTTTTGAAAAACTTGGAGTGGAATTAGAATTTTCCGGTTCAGGTCAAGAAGAAGTTGGCATAATTAAAAATTTAAATAAAGAAAATTCATTACTGAAAAAGGGACAAATAGTCGTTGAGGTAGATCCCGCCTATTTCAGACCTACGGAAGTTGATTTGCTTATTGGCGATCCATCAAAAGCGAAGTTAAAACTTGGGTGGCAACCTAACTATAATCTTGATTCACTAATTGAAGATATGGTCGAATCAGATTATAAATACTTTCAAAAGCAAGTCTATCTTAAACAGGGAGGGCATGAAATATTGAACGATAATGAATAAAACTTCAAAAATTTATATCGCAGGCCACAAGGGAATGGTCGGTAGTGCGATTCTTAGAACTTTGAAGAGTAAGGGATACAATAATTTTATCCTTAGAACCTCAGAAGAATTAGACCTTAGGAACCAATTAGAAGTTCAGAATTTTTTTAAAAAGGAGAAGCCGGACTATGTTTTTTTGGTGGCTGCCAAAGTTGGGGGGATTTTGGCCAATAACACATTTCGAGGTGAATTCTTGTATGATAACATAATGATTCAAAGCAATGTCATACATGAATCATATTGTGCTAATGTTAACAAACTACTTTTTCTTGGGTCTTCTTGTATCTACCCTAAGAATGGACCCCAGCCATTAAAAGAAGAATACCTCTTGACGGGGGAGTTGGAATTGACGAATGAACCATATGCTATTGCAAAAATTGCAGGTATTAAACTATGTGATGCTTACAGGAGTCAGTATGGTTGTAATTTCATTTCTGCAATGCCAACTAATTTGTATGGATATAATGATAATTACGATCTAAACACCTCGCATGTGCTTCCAGCCTTGATCAGAAAATGCTATGAGGCTAAACTAAAAAATGAAAAAGAGGTGGAAATTTGGGGAACAGGCAATCCATTAAGAGAATTCATGCATGTCGATGATCTTGCAGAGGCATGTATCTACCTTATGGATCATTTCAATGATGCTGGTTTTGTCAATTTAGGAGTTGGTGTCGACTTAAGTATTAAAGAGTTAGCTTACCTAATAAAACGAATAGTAGGTTTCGAAGGAGAGCTTGTTTTTAATACCTCTATGCCTGATGGTACAGTGAGAAAGCTTTTAGATATTTCTAAAATGAATGCTTTGGGCTGGAAAGCTAAAATATCATTGGAGGAAGGCATCAAAAGAACAGTCAAAGAATACGAAACTAAGGTTTAAAATAAATGGGCATTAAGGATCTGTTTATCACTCCCATTTACCTTCTGTTATTCACCATAATAGCTTATTGGATCAGACCGCTTGTCACTACCCGTGAAACAAGGAAGTATTTTATGCCGGCATTGTTGGCTCGGTTTGGTGGTGCGATTGCATTGGGTTTGATCTATCAGTTTTATTACGGAGGAGGTGATACCTTCAATTATTTCACTCATGGCAGCCGCTGGATTTGGGAGGCATTTATGGATGATCCGATGTTGGGATTATCTATGTTTTTTGAATCTGGTGGTGAAAGGGTATTGACAACACATCAGTACAGTCAACATATATGGTACTATAAAGATGTGAATTCATTTTTTGTGGTGCGTATCACCGCATTTTTTGATTTGTTAACCTTCCATTCCTACACTGCTACAGCCTTATTTTTTGCTTCTTTTGCATTTAGTGGGAGCTGGGCTATGTTTTCGTCAATACACAAGAGATACAGATTTTTTAATACTAAGTATCTGGCTTTGGTTCTCCTATTTGTTCCATCTACAATTTTTTGGGGTTCTGGCATATTAAAGGATACCATTACTTTAGGGGCACTCGGTTGGCTGACATGGGCATTGATTAATATAATCGAATTAAATAGACGTAATCTAATATTTTGGCTTTCAATAGTTATTAATGCCTGGATAATTTATAATATCAAACTTTACATTTTGATTTGCTTTCTTCCCCTCATTCTGATTTGGGTATATTGGAAAAGAATTTTATCAATGAAAAACACAGTCATGCGTGTTCTGATAGCCCCTATTTTATTGATAATCTTTATTAGTGTGGGTTATTTAGCAGTGCAGCAGATTACCAATTCCAACAAGCAATACTCTTTTGATAATTTAGCTGAGAAGGTAGCCATTACGGCTTACGACATTCGATATGGCTGGGGTGCAAGAATGGGGGGTGATGGAGGATATGATATTGGTTTACCTGACGGTACATTATTGGGTACACTGAAACTAATGCCAGCAGCGATCAATGTATCTTTATTCAGGCCATATCTTTGGGAGGTTAGGAATCCTTTAATGCTGTTGGCGGCTTTCGAAAGTACTTTCTTGTTAATCCTCACAGTTTGGCTAATTATCTTCAAAAAACGATTAATGATCGTGTTTCGGGAACCTTTTTTTTTATTTTGTTTGACATTTGCCATACTATTTGCTTTCGCAGTAGGGGTGAGTACATTCAATTTTGGAACGCTTATGAGATATAAATTGCCAATGATGCCATTCTACTTATTGGTGCTCTTAAACCTTGGTGATAAATCACGTGGCTAATTTTCAAATCTTTCAATTTAAGACCTTAGCAAAATCACTTTTTCGAAAAGGATCCTTTGTGCAAAATGTGGGTTCCATTTCCATTGGAAAACTTGTTGTCATCATTACATCTTTTGTATTTATACCAATTCTCAGTAGGCTATATGGCCCAGAAGCCTATGGAAGTTTTGCTTTATTTAATTCAATAGTTTCAATAGCAGTTTTGATAATTGGCATGGGTTATCCAAGAGCCTTTGTGATCATTGAAAAAAAGGTGGAATTTCATAATATATTAGCCTTTTTGCTCTTTGTTACCCTGATATTCACATTGATATCTTTAGTGGTTGTTGGTATTCTGAAAATCCTAAATATAGAATTATTTAGTACACCTGCTATATCCTGGATGATCCCAATTGGGATTTTGATAGGTTCGCTCATTAACTTGTTTAGTGGCTGGAATGTCAGGGAAGGCGCCTTTAGGTTGGCCTCTTTTCTCGAAGGATCAGGTAATATTTTCATTAGGTTGATCAATTTGCTTCAGGGTGTGGCGTTTGGAGCGCCTGTTTTTGGGATTATTGTTGGGGACTTGATAGGAAAAAGTTATGCCTCCTTAATTAATCTTTATCGGTTTTTCACTTTAGAATTTAGGACATTTATCGAGGACTTTTCCTTTTCGAAAATTAGAGAATCACTTATTACATATAATAAATACCTACTTTTTATTTTCCCTAGTCAATTAATTAACCAGTTTGGTACTCATCTTCCCATATACCTTCTATCTATTTTTTACGGACAGTCTGTACTAGGTTATTTTTCAATGGCCAATTCACTCTTAGGCATTCCCATGCAGTTACTATCCAATGGTCTGTCAACAGTTTATTTTAAAAAAGCTACGGATTTATATAAAGCATCATTAGCAGAGTTATCCAGATTCACCGAGAAATTATTGCAAAACATATTCTTGCTTTTACTATTGCCTTTTGTTTTCACTACGATTTTCTCTGAAGAAATTTTTGTTTTTTTTCTTGGTAAGGGGTGGGCTATGACAGGTGTTTTCGTATCATATATGGCCTCTTATTATTACTTGTCTTTGGTGCTTTCACCTATTAAATCCATTTTTCAGGTTTTGAGAATGGAAAAGTGGGTTCTTGCTTTTGACGTTATTCAAATGGTTGTTTTGGTTCTCGTTTTGAGCATATCACATATGTTTTTTGATTCTCCCGAATATCTGATTATCAGTCTGAGTGGAATTTTAGTCATGTTTAATTTGGTCTTGGGATTCTCGATTTCGCGAGCACTTAAAATGTCATTTATTAAAAATATTCTAAGGTATTTTTTACTTTATATTGGTTTGGTTGTAGTTCTTCTTTATATCAAAAACATATTTATATCATGATTAAAGATTTGTTTTATCGATTTCGAAAATCATTGGCTTATCGTAAGGCGCATGATGATTGGACAAGAAGTGCAGTTGAAGTTGCTTTTGGACAACTGAGCAATCAGATCTTAATTTTAAAGGAATTGGATCTTACCTTGAAAAGAGGAGAACATATCGCTATACTGAAGGGATACCAATACGCATTAAACCTAAAAAGGCGATTGAATGCTGCTTATGAAATCGTTGATGATCAACTGCAATTGGATGTATCGGGCATTAAATTCAACATCAATTCAGCAGAAGAGCTGTTTATTGCCAATGAAATTTTTGTAAACAAATGTTATGAGTTTCATACCTCCAAAAAAGCAACAGTTATTGATATTGGTATGAATGTAGGCATGGCCAGTTTATATTTTGCAAATCGGGATGACGTATTGAACGTTTATAGCTTCGAACCTTTTGAGCCAACCTATAAACTAGGCATTCTAAATTTTAAACTTAATTCTAAAATCAATGGTAAAATCCATCCGCATAATATCGGACTAGGTGGAAATGCAAGAGAAATTGAAGTAGATTATTCAAATGAGAATAAAGGACAGGTAGGGGTGATGGGAACTGGGTTAATTAAGTCTGAGGTACATGATTCGAGCAAGGAGACCTTACGCATCGAATCAGCCGTACGCTATTTTGAAGAAATTGTAAAAAATGCGTTTGATACTGATCTTATCGTAAAGATGGACTGTGAAGGTGCCGAATTTGAAATTATACCGGTACTCAAGGAAGCCTCGCTTTTGGCTGAAGTAAAACTGTTAATGATGGAATGGCACAGTGAACCGGAATCATTAATTGCATTGTTGAAAGCTGAGGGATTTAAGCTGGTTAGGAATGACCATTCGGAAAATATAGGAATGATTTATGCGATCCGAGGATAACCCAATTTTATCCGTAATTCTTCCGGTTTACAATGCCGAGAAATATGTGGCTCAGGCTATAGAGAGTATTCTGAATCAGACCTATGTCAATTTCGAATTAATTATCGCTGATGATGGCTCTAAGGATGGTTCGTGCAAAATTGTAAATGCTTACGCAAAGCAGGACAATAGAATTATTATTTCTCATAATGAAATTAATCAAGGCAAGGTTAAAACTGTAAATCGGCTTTTTGAGATTTGCCGAGGGAAATATGTGACAATTCATGATGCTGATGACTGGTCTGATCACTCTAGGTTTTTGGTTCAGATTAAATATTTAGAAGAATCTCAATATGTTTTATGTGGTACATCCTTTGCGTCGGTTAATGAAGATGGCCAATTAATTGAATCAACATTTCCTGAGGTTGATTATGAAATAATAAAAACGGAGATTTCTAATAAAAGTCAATTTCATGGCCCTACCGTAGTTTTTCTCAAAGAAGTTGTTTCCAAAGTTGGAGGTCTATATCGATATCCTTTTATGGTGGCTGAGGACATAGATTTTTGTGAGCGTGTGACTGAAAAATTCCCTACTACTAATTTATCCAAGGTATTGTATTATTACAGACTTCATCAAGAATCACTTACTAAAAAGTCGGCTTTGTATATACCAGACAGGTACGCTTTAAGAGATTTAATGATTTTTTTGAGGGATGAAAGAAAAAATACTGGAAAAGATTCAATTTGGGACAACAAAAGATCGGTTGATATTGATGCCAAATATGTCAATTGGGTAATTAATTGGCGGAATAATCTGCGAACTATTTATAATGATGGGATAGGCCGATCTTTATATTTCGGGTTTTATTCATTGGCATTTCAATTATCGATACAATGGATAATTAAGGAACCCTTAAAATTGGCGCCATGGAAAAATATTATTTTTGTCGTTGTGAAATGTATTACTAGAATTCCAAAATGATAAGGTTGGTAAGGGTGATTGTACGTTATCTTAGGTCTTTGCGAGAAGCTTTGCATTATAGGATTGTTACCTTGAGCACAGAGATTGTTATACACAAATCATGTAAAATACATCTTGGTTTTTTATTCAGATTGAATTTAGGAGGATCTATCGAAATTGGTGAGGAAACAGAAATTTTGACAGGTGTTATCTTGGCCACACATGGAGGTAGAATTAAAATTGGTAAAAGATGCAGCATAAATCCTTATACCATTATATATGGTCACGGAAATACTATAATTGGCGATGATGTTCTAATTGCAGGGCATTGTATGATTATACCGTCCAACCACATCTTTATGGAATTAGATGTACCTATCAATAAACAAGGTTTGTCTCAGAAAGGAATCATTATTGAAGATGATGTGTGGATTGGGTGTGGGTGTAGCATTCACGACGGAGTTACAATTAAGAAAGGGTCAATAATTGCTGCAGGGGCAGTGGTCAGAAAGGATACCGAGGAATATTCAGTAAACGCAGGGGTTCCTTCCAAGTTAATTAAGTATAGGCATGAAATGTGATGAAATCAAATTGTGGATGATCATTCTCTTCATGAAAAATGAATTTTCAATTATGCGTATTAAAATATTTTAGTCTTTGGTTTTTTGCCTCATCAAACATTTACTTCATGGTTAATTTTATATCATCTATTAAGGGCAAAATTAGATTTTATCTAATAGAAAAATTGAATGTGAATTTTTCTATTTTAAGAAGCTACTACTTTAGGAAAAATTTAAACAATATCAGTGATACGAATAGTGAGGGTCAAATTACAGTGTATTTGAAAGATGACCCTATTCTTATTAGAACTAATAGCTCAGATGAGGAGGTGTACTTTCAGATTTTTATCGAACGTGAATATCAATTTTTACTTGATTTAATTCAAAAATATCTTGGTTTAAATTCAGTAAAAGTTCTCCTAGATATTGGAGCCAATATAGGGTTGACAACTAGATTTCTTTCTGATAAGATTGACTTTGAAGTTGTATATGCTATTGAACCTGATCCAGAAAACTTTAAGCAATTAGAATTGAATTTATCAAGGTTAAATGCTCAAACCCATTTAATTAATAAAGCAGTCTGGTCGAGGCTAGCTTACCTAGAATTTTCGAATTTCAGAGATGGAAAGTCATGGTCTAAATGTGTTAAGGAATCAGAGGTAAAGAAAGGAGAGTCTTTTAGTTCCACTTGTTTGGAAGAAATCATAGATAATTTTGAAATAGAATCAATTGACATTCTAAAAATTGATATAGAAGGGAGTGAAAGGAGTTTGTTAGCAGACCCTGAACAATTTATTAGGGCTCTTGAAATAACTAAATTTTTGGCTATCGAACTACACGATGAAGTTGTTTCCCGAATTGATTTCACAGAGTTTATTCAAGATCTAGGTTTTCGAATATTTGCAAAAGGAGAAACGCTTTATGGAGTAAACATGAAATTAATGAAATGATCTCAGTAATCATCCCATGTTACAATGCAGAAAAATTCGTGCTTGATTCTATATCAAGTATTTTGAATCAATCTTTCTCAGACCTAGAGGTATTGGTAATTGACGACTGTTCAACAGACAATACCTTAAATATATTAAAATCTATAAGTGACCCGCGACTTGAAGTACATACCAATTCTGAAAATCTGGGTTACCTAAAAACCATCAACAAATTATTGACCCTGGCTAATGGAGACTTTATAGCCTTCCAAGATGCAGATGATTTATCGCATATAAATAGGTTGCGTCTTCAGATTGACTATATGTTGTCAAATCCATCAATCTCAATATTGGGAACTAATTTTTCCGTGATTAATAGTCAAGGACAGGAGATTCGCAGAAGCCATGTTGAGGAAAATAATTTATTAATAAAGCAAATTCTTCTAGAAAGAAACCCCTTTCAAAAACCATCCATTATGTTTCGAAGACAGGTATATGATGTCATTGGTGGTTATAGGGAAGAATTTTTGTCGTTTAAAAATATTAGTGAGGATTACGATTGGTTACTCCGTGCCAGTAAACATTTCAATTTTGGAAATATTAATGGGAATGAACCCCTATACCATTATAGAATGGTTTCAACAGCCATGACAAAGGATTTTAATGATATTGAGCAATTATTTGGACATAAGATTGCCCTTTTTTTGCATGAACAGAGGTTGTCAGGAGAAAAGGATTCAATCGAAAGGGGAAATTTGGATGAAGTAATGTACTATATCGATTGTTTGAAAAAACCCTATCTCGATGATCCATCTTTATTTTACCATGTGAAGATTTCTTATTTGCTATATGGAAAACTTAATAAAGAAGCCGCGAAATGTGGATTGGATTTGTTGAAGTCAAGACCATCATTACGAAATTTAAAATTGCTCTTGTATACCATTAAAATGTGGATAATATCAAGGCATTGAATTTTAATAAGCTGCTTTGCGATTGATTTCTCTCAAATAAAGTCCGCTTACAGGATCTTCAAGGATTAAATGGGAGAGCCGAAATAACACGGAATTTTCATCAAGTTGTTGCCTCCCTATGAAATATCTCATGTTATTTTTTTTCATGAATTCAAGCTGCAATGATTTGTCATCCAATTCTGGATTTGTTTTAGAGAATTGGTAAAATGTACATATCAAGTGATTAGTATTTTCGGTACTCAATATGCTTAAGTCTATGCATTCTAAACGCAGTTCAGGAACAGCATTCATCAGCTCGTTACCTACGGGATAGACTGTGGGATAGATAGGGTCAGTTTCTAGAAAACCTATTTCAGCAGCGCTTTTTGTTTCGTACAGCAGCTCCCTAAATGATTCCATGAATGCCTGAGATACGGAGTTGGCTCCTTTGTGGTTAAAGGTATAGTGAGTGTTTACACTTCCATAGAGATTCAACAAACTGATTGACAAAATTAAAGCCGAGAAGGTCTTAAATAATATTGTTTTTCTCTCCTTACAAGTCAAAAATATCAAGATTATCACCACGCTACTACCTATTCCGGATGTGAAGTATTGAGGCTGCCATGCTTGAATATGAAAATCATTTAGAAGCCAGGTTGATGCAAAAGCACCTTCTAACAATAACACAAAGAATACCGCTGTTTCCAGATTTAAAATTCTGTTTAGTAGCCTTTGCCAGTTCAGGATAATAAATGCTATTAGACAAATAATGTATGGTAGATAATCTGCTGAATAATAGAAATGTGAACCAATAATTCGTTTGAATACAGTCATTGGATCATTCAAAAAACCGTGAAGAACCTTAGAATATTCCAGTCCTAGTCTCTGATATTCCATAGGAATAGATGTAAGACGATAAAATATTATAATGCAGATAGTAATGGTAATTACATAGGATATTCCCAGTAATAATTCCTTAGAGTTGATTCGTTTAAAAATCCACAAAAGACTATTACCCACCAATAAACCAAATAGAACTACAGGGAGCATCATGTATGAAAAAATGGGAACGCACAAAAAAATGATGGTGGCATTTCGGTAATGTTTCATTGTAATAAGTAGTCCAGTTCCGAGCATGCAGATAAACAGCATCAAATATTTGGGTGAAACATGATTGATCATATGCACAGTGAAATTACCTTTTTCGGTATAATCGAATGGGAGAACATTTAGTCCGGATACAAAAACGATCAATACTGCCACTGCAATGGGGATGATTTTTTTGGTTTTCCAAT
The DNA here is from genome assembly GCA_964353015.1 of uncultured Marinoscillum sp. Classification (GTDB taxonomy): domain Bacteria; phylum Bacteroidota; class Bacteroidia; order Cytophagales; family Cyclobacteriaceae; genus JAMZMI01. The sequence continues at coordinate 10,842 of CAYGUA010000051.1, forward strand.
TGAGACTGTTGATGAATGAAAAAATAAGGATACTGGCAAGTGTTGCCAAGAGTATTGGCACACTTATAAGGAATGACCAAAGGGGACTTATATTGAAAAATTTACTTTGGATTTGATTCTGGTACAATTCGAAATAATGATAGGGCGAAGTTCCGCTATCGAAATATTCGGAATAATTAATTCCATTAAGGATGTTCTCATTTCCTGTGTTCCAAATAGTCTCAGAGATATTGACGTAGTAATAGTTGTCACCATAAAGATTTGTCTCTAATACTGTATCTGACATCAACGGGATGTACGACAGAAAGTAAATTAAAGCCCATAAAATGTTAAAAATAAGGATGTTTATTACTGAGCTTAGGAAGGTTTGATTTTTTTCTATTATTGATGTTGGAGGATTTCTATTGTGAAGATAAAGGACGATTAAGATTGGAATAAATAATAACTGTATTGTTATCAGATCAGTAATAATGATTGAGGTTATGATATTGATGATCAATGTGCCCAAAAGCAATGCTGAAATGGTCTGATAATGATTAACAAACCTAATATTAAGAACCTTCAATACTCCATAGCCTATAGAAAATGAAACTAAGGAAGTAACTATCGGCGAGACCAAAAAGACAATTAGATGATCTTGTATCATTTAAAAATCAGATGCTTATTTTAGAACATATTGTCAATATAGATACACCAAAAGGCAGTTTAATTGATGGCAATATTTTTTTCTCTAATCGAAAAATTTTGTAGAAAATCCGGTTTAATAGTTTGCTGTTTTTTTGAAAGTCAAAATCTGACTTAATCTGAGATGGGTTCTCTTCTGTTTTCTTAATTCGCCCAATTATTCTGGCAAATGTGATTGGCAAAAAAAGAATGGTATTAAAAAATGTAAGGTATTCGATTTTTAAATTTTTCGAGATGAGATTCCGTAACCTGATTTTACTGTACCGCCTATAATGATGATTAATTACATCATGGTTAGACCATAGAAATTGATAAGCCGGAACAGTTATCATTGCATGGCCATTTATTTTCAGCACTCGGTATATTTCTTCCATCGCTTTCGAATCATCTTCAATGTGCTCAATCACATCAAATGCACAAACCAGGTCATAGGTATTGTTTTCGAAAGGAAGGTTAGTCAGGGAGCCTTCGACTACATCTATCTTGGCAACATTTCTTAGGTAGTCACAACAATCTTTATCGTATTCGAGCGAAGTGACACTTCCAAATTTTTCTAACATTCGAGTTGTACCACCACTGGCTACACCGACATTCAGAATTTTAGGTCTATCCCCTTGCGTTATATTTTTTTTACGAATGAGGTGAGCAAGTATTTCAATGCGCGCTTTAAACCACCAATGGTTGGTTTCAAGACTTGCATATTCATTCATGTAAGCTTTGTCCATACGTGGTTTTATTTTTGATTACCTTATCAATAATATATAATGGGCGTTTTTTCACTTGAAAAAATATCCTAAGAATATACTCACCGATAATTCCAATTGAGATAAGTTGTACTCCTCCTATGAGTACGATTACAAAAACAATAGCTGTGAAGCCTTCAGGTGTTTCATCTAAAATAAAACGGGAATATAAAGTGTAGATTAAATAAATCGAACTTATCAGCACCGTGATTAACCCCATCCTAGATATGAATTTTATAGGAAATTCACTGAAATTAAAAATGCCATTAAAAGCCAGTTTTAGTAATGCGTTGAATGGATATTTAGAATCACCTTTTGTTCTGCTATCTCGACTATATGGAAGTGCTTTTTGGCTATATCCAATCCAACTTCGCATACCTCTTAGAAATCGACTCTCTTCAGGCATTTTAACCAACTGATCAACGACCCTTCTACTTATCATCGAAAAATCGCCAGAATCAATTGGAATATCAAAATAAGAAATTTTCTTCATCAGCATATAGAAAGCTTTGTATGATAGGCGCTTAAAGATATTCTCTTTACGATTTCTTCTTAATCCGTACACCACATCATGACCTTCTTTGAGCTCTTGATAAAATTGATCAAGTAGCTCAGGAGGATCTTGTAAGTCTCCATCAATTATAAATACAGCCTCTTTTGCATCTACTTCATTCAAACCTGCAGTGAGGCATATTTGATGACCGAAATTTCTTGAAAGGAATACCGAATGGAATCTATCATCCTGTATGGATAAATTTTCCATAAGCCGAGGAGTAAGATCGGAACTTCCATCATCGACCAATATTACACTTATCTCTAATCTTGTTGTTTCTATTACTTTTTTAAGTCTTTCAACCAATTCAGGAAAAACCTTTTCTTCGTTATAAAGTGGTACTAAAATGTTAATCTGAGGCATGTTGATATCGGTGATAAAACAAAAGCTGATTCACATCACGAAAATATTCATGTTTTCGGTTTAAATCGGCTTTTTTATAGAGATTTGACTCCTCTAAATCAAACATGATAATCTGTACATGCTTTTTATTGGTATGTTAATGAGTAAACAACTACTATTTTAATAGTTACAAATTAGCGTATGACTTTGAATTATTTAGGATCAAGAATATCAAACAAATTGATGCGAATTCATCTGGAAATTATCTTTCAGTTTGGCTTAGCATCTATTTATGGAAATACAAAACCAAGGATTTTAATGTATCACGGAGTAGCTCCCAGTTCACCCGTTTTTTTAAATCATCGCCATATCACTCCTGAGATATTTGAGCAACACTTACTTTTTATAAAGAAAAATTTCAATGTATTGACCATAGAGGAATATTTTGAACGGAGAATTTCGGTCAATAGAAAAAATGTGCTGATCACTTTTGATGACGGATATAAAAATAATCTGGAGTATGCACTCCCACTTTTAGAAAAACATAAAATTCCAGGATATTTTTTTGTGACTGGAATAAACCGGACGTCAGAACAAATTTTATGGTCAGATTTACACGACATGCTTGCAGCTGATTCGAATACAAATTGTCTTGAAACCCCGGCGGACAAATTTTTTAAGGCTGGAAGTTTTTATAAGCCATTTAAAAACGAGCAAGGCGTCAATCTTCATGATGTTTTGAAAATGCTTTCCTTTATTGATAAATACCTGGTGCTGAAAACTGAGCGAGCACAAGAAATATTGGAAAAACCTGAATTGATGGATTATTGGAAACTGCTTTCAGACAATGAGATAATCGAGTTGGATGGATCAACTTTTGGTTTTATCGGCTCACATGGATTTTACCACAATAATATTGGCAACTTGTCAGATGATGATGCTAAGCGTGAACTGTCAGAATCCAAAAAGTATCTGGAAACTTTGTTGAATAGAACCATCGATAGCATTGCATATCCTGATGGTTCCTACAATGAGGAATCTATCAAAATTGCAGAAAGAATGGGTTTTAAGTTTCAATTCGCTGTAGATTATAAACACGCTTCAGATAAACAAATCCAATCTCTTAAAGATCGTGTTGGCTTATATGATTACGAAACGCTTGCCATGCAGAAATATAAATTGATAAGATGAAATTTGTTTTCGAAAAGGTATCTAATCAGAGTATAACCGAGTATAGCCAGATTTTTCAGGATGTCTTTGGTCGCAATGTGGATGCCAGAAGGGTGGATATTTATAAAAAATTGGATACCACTTTCGCCCTACCAGAGTTTGCGAGCATTGTGGCTAAAAGTGAAAGTGGAGAAATCGCTGGAGCGCTTGGCTTGTACCCAGTCCTATTTAAAACCGCATCTGGTGCACCACGATGTGCTGCCCAGATTGGTGATGCCATGGTCAATGAAGCTTTTCGTGGAATGGGTTTATTTACTCAGCTCATCGAAGAAGTCTTGAATGTAGCTAAGCAAAATGAAATTGATTTTATATTCACATTTCCAAGCTTACTCAATCAGGGATCATATAAAGGGTTTGTGAAGACTCACTTTAAGGATATTGGTGGTTTGACAACTTATACTAAAAACAACCAATCCAAATTATTGGCACGCTTAATAAGGAAATTCTCCAATTCTGCATATCTCAAATATGTTGATCGTATGATTTCTAATTCTTCCGATTCTAATTCTTCCGATTACTCTTTTACAATTGAGCGATCACAGTCATATTTTGAGTACAAATCTTTCAACAAAAACAGGAGGGTAAGTTTGACTTCAGGTGATGCTTGGATTAGCATCTGTCAGTTCCATTTGCTGGTATCAGATTTCAGGTTAAAATCAGGTTATTCGATGAGCCAACTTGTTGACGAGCTGAGCTCACTGGCGGCAAAGACAGGTAAAGATTACATTCAATTTTCGACCAATCATCCGAAAGAAGTTGATTTATTGGAGAGTCTGAAATGGGATGAAAAAAATGACACCATTCGGATCATGATTTTTAACCTTAACTCAGAAAATGACTCAATGAAATATGTTTTCAATTACGCCGATGTTGATGTTTTTTAAACCAGTCTTTTGATAAAGGTCTTACATATTACCCCATGGTTTCCGACTCATCAAAAACCATTTGCAGCTTTGTGGATCAAGCGTCACATTGAAGCTCTTTCTGCACATTGCTTGAATACTGTTTGGCATATTAGTGCTAGTCCTGAATCTGGTTTCAGTCATCATTGGAAAAATTCTAATCAATTGTTTTCCTGGAATATTGGTTTAAAGACTGAGCGGTGGTTTATAATTGAACTAATTACTCTAATTCAATTATTCACTCTTGGTATTTTTAAACGAAAAACAATTCTTAACGCGGATATCATAAATTTTCATATTGCATACCCATCACTCATCTACTGGCCAATACTGCGATCACTTTACAATCAAAAAATTGTAATTACCGAGCATTGGAGTGCCTATCATTTTAATTTTGGGGTAAAAGGAAATTTGCCCCGTGCTCAGAGAGTTTTCAAATTTGGGTTTCCGTTAATCACAGTATCCAATGCTTTAAAACAAGATATTGAGTTATTCAGTGGAAAAATTCAGAACGGAATAATCATACCAAATATCGTTGATTCAGAACAATTCTATTACCAGAACTTACCACATTCAGGTGCGCCTATATTTTTTATGGTTAGTCTTTGGAAATTCCCAAAAGATCCGATTTCTGTAATAAAGGAGTTTCAGAAATTTCTCATAGCTGAGCCTGATGCTCAATTAAGAATAGCAGGATATGGGCCGTTGGTGGATGATATAACAGAATACATTTTCAGTCAAAATTTAACTGAAAAAATAGCTTTTCTAGGAATCTTAAAGTCTGATGAAATAGCACATGAACTCAATATGGCCACCGCTTTTATCCATTTATCTACTTATGAAACTTTTTCTGTTGTATGTGCAGAAGCGATATGCTGTGGATGCCCCGTTATTGCTTCTGATGTTGGTGGGATTTCAGAATTCATTAATGATGAAAATGGATTATTGGTGTCTTCAAAAGGAGAACTAATAAATGCGATGACCATGTTAAACGAAAGAAAATTTAATAGGGAAGTAATCGCTAAAAATGCAAAACTTAAGTTTTCGAACGAAAGGGTGGGTAGTATGTATTTTAACTATTTGCAAGATTTAATTTAAAAAGCGAATGAAGTGTGGAAATAAAATTCTCATAATCGCCTATGAATTTCCTCCATTAAATTCAGGTGGAGTACATCGGATTGTTCGCTTTATGTCTATGCTCAAAAATCAAGGAAAAGAAGTAGTTCTCATCACTGCTGATCCTGCTGATTATCCACGAAGTGAACAATTTGATCCTGATTCATACAAGTACGATCAGTCTGAGGTGATTAGAGTGCCTCTTAGCCCACCTTCGAGATTTTCAAAATTCGAGAATAGTTATTTCTTCCATTTGACGGATAATGTAGGCAAAAGATGGAAAAAAAATCTATTTGCCAAGATCGATGAGTTACTGCTATCCCATACTTTTGATGCATTACTAATAACCGCACCGCCTTTTAGCGTTGCTGCAATGACAATTCCTCTCCGGGAAAGGTATAAGATGCCAATCATATTGGATTTAAGAGATGCATGGTCTACCTGGAACATCGTTCCATTCTCAAGTATATTTCATTATCAATTACTGAAAAAACTAGAGAGGAAATGTATTGACTCAAGTGATGTTTGCATTGTGACATCAGCCCAGACGAGAAAAGATATATTAAATGTGCAGCATGGAATATTTGCTGAAAAGTTAAAAGTAATTACCAATGCCTTTGAAGGGGAAGTCAATAAAATGCAGTCAATCAAGGATCATGGTGTTTTAAATATTGGATATGTTGGGAGCTTTTATTACTCTCCGGAAATCCAAAGACTGGTTGATGCGTCATGGTGGTGTAAAAAGCCATACCAAATTTTTCAATATTCCCCAAGAAGAGAAGATTGGCTTTATAGATCACCGTATTTCATTTTTCGCATTTTTAAAGAATTATTTAATCAACACCCGGAGCTTATGGAAAGAATCAAACTTCGATTTGCTGGGAAAAAACCACACTGGTTTGATGGCATGGTTCGTCAATTTGATATTGAAGACAACATTGAGCATGTCGGAATTCTTTCTAAGGAGGAGTCGATTGAATTTCAGCAGGAATGTGATGCCTTGCTAATCACATCGTCAAAGGTTGTAGGTGGCGATGATTATAGCATTGCTGGAAAAACCTTCGAATACATGACTTCTGGCAGGCCAGTTTTGGCTTTTGTAACATCAGGTGCACAACGGGAATTACTTACTTCTACTGGGATTGCTGTAATTTGCGACCCAGATGACACTGCGAGTGCTGTAATTAAGTTGAATGACTTTTTTAGAGGCGTATTGCGTGTCGATCCGGATTATAAAGAAATTGACAAGTATTCTAGTCATTCAACAGGTCTTAACCTATTAGAGATTTTAGACAAGTTATGATATATCATTTAGTAGGAGCCAGACCAAATTTCATGAAATTGGCTCCCGTATTTAAGGAAATGAGCAACAGGAAGTTTGATCAAACTGTTGTTCACTCAGGGCAGCATTATGACAAAATGATGTCTGATGTGTTTTTTACAGAGCTGGGCATTCCAACCCCTGATTTCAATTTAGGTGTTGGATCTGGCACGCAAACACAGCAAGTAGCGGGTATCATGCTGAGACTTGAAGAGGTTTTCCTTCAAAGAAAGCCGGATTTCTTATTTGTATATGGTGACGTTAATTCCACTTTGGCAGGGGCACTGGTAGCTGCCAAAATGGGGATCAAGCTTGTTCATATAGAATCAGGCCTCAGATCATTTGATCATGAGATGCCTGAAGAAATTAACCGGATTGTTACTGACCGCCTGGCTGATATTCATTTCACGCCATCTGCTGATGCCGACGAACATTTGCGATCGGAAGGCATCACTTCAGATAGGATTCATCGAGTGGGAAATATTATGATTGATTCCTTAATAGCTTCTCTTGATAAGATTAAAGTTCAATCAAATAAGTTAGATGAAGTTTATGGGCTGATTACTTTGCATCGTCCTTCAAATGTTGACGATCAAGCCAAATTAACCGCCCTTTTTGAAGTCCTTGAAAAAATATCTCAAAGGATAAAATTGATATTTCCAATGCATCCAAGAACCAGGAAAAATATGGAATCCTGGGGTATTGCTTTGAAAGCAGATCAAATTAGTCTGCTTGATCCTGTCGGGTATTTGGAATTTTTGGCACTGCAAAAAGGAGCAAAATTTGTAATTACTGATTCAGGAGGCATCCAGGAGGAGACCACTTATTTAAAAATCCCGTGCCTAACCATGCGTGAAAACACAGAAAGACCTGTCACTATTTCAGAAGGCTCAAGTACGCTTATCGGTTCAGATTTTCAATTATTAGAACAAACCATTCAGTCCATACTGGCAGGCACATATAAAGTTGGACATATTCCTGAATTGTGGGATGGCAATACGGCTCTTCGAATTTGTGATTTTATGCAAAGCCATTACTCACTTTAAATAGACAGGTTTAAATAAAAACCTGACTTGTAAGCTTCTTTAACCAAGGAATTTGTCAGAATGATCCAATATGCGATGTGCTATCTTAGTTTTTAATATGCGTGATGTTGATATATTTTTTAATATGCGTGTCGCTTTTAAAGTTTTCGATATGCGTGTCGACAGTTGGATTTTTGATATGCGTGTTGATTTATAGAAAATAAATATGCGTGACGAAATTTGAAATACGCATATGCGTGAGCATAATACACTGCGCATATTCCGATTTTGGAACATAAAGTGGCATCATTGAGCCATTTAAAAAATGTGTTTCAATGCTTTTATCTAATTTGTGTTTGATATCAATTAATTGAATTGGATTTAGAGAAATGAACTCCCTGGTTTCTATCATCATGCCCGTTTACAATGCTGAAAGATTCATTTCAGAAGCAATCAACTCTGTGCTTGGTCAAACATATCCTAATTGGGAGCTTCTGATTGTCAATGATGGAAGTGCGGATGATTCTGTTCAAATAATCAAAACTTTTAAGGACAAGCGAATTCGGGTTTTTGATCAATCCAACCAAGGTGTAAGTGCAGCGCGTAATGTTGGTCTGAAAAACATGATGGGTGATTATTTTTGTTTTTTGGATGGAGACGATGTATTTACTCCAGATTCTTTGAGTTGCAGACTGAAACTTTTTTCACTAGATGAGACCATTGATTTTGTTGATGGAAAAGTCATCAGGTTTGACGATCAATCAAAATTTGAAATTAGTAGTTGGACACCATCATATAAAGGAAAGCCATTAAATGATTTGGTGACATTAGGCCAGAAAACCTTTTTTGGGATTACCTGGATGATCAGACGAAAAATGGATCAAGTTTATGAAATGGAAAAAGGCTTGACACATGGAGAGGATCTGCTTTTTCTAATCCAAGTTGCTTGTAACAACGGTAATTACACGTATACAGATCATATCATTTTGAATAACAGAGTACATGGTCAATCAGCTATGAATAATTTGGACGGATTGGCTACTGGATATAGGTATATCTACTCAAAATTGAAGTCCATGCATGAGATTCGGTCGGTTGATATTTCAAAATACAGAAGACGCGTGAATAGAATTCTTATTCTATCCTATTTTAGAAAAATGCAATTTTCAAAAGGCTTAAAAAGTCTGATATGAGAATCGTTTATCTGGGCTATTGGGGTGCAAATGAAGGATTGAGTCAGGCTACAATAAATCCCCATTTGGAAATTTTGGCTGGAATGGATCGAGTAAATGAAATTCATTATATATCAATAGAAAGAAATATTGGTGGCTCTTATTTGGTACCTGAAAATCCTAAGATTTTTCACCATCCTTTTCATAGTCGAAATTTGTCATTTCGATTGTTTACTAAGATTTTAGACATCATTCTCCTTAGGAATTTTTTATTTAAGCTAATCGGTGAAAATGAAATTGATCTGATCATTTGCAGAAGTAGCCTCGCTGGTGTCTTTGGTTATTTTGCCAATAAAAAATTCAACATTCGCTATATAGTCGAGTCTTTTGAGCCACATGCTGATTATATGTTGGAGTTAGGTATTTGGCGCAAATGGGGAATTAGTTACTTGATTCAAAGCAGGTGGGAACAAAAACAAAAAAGGACAGCATCTTATCTTTTGCCTGTGTCTGAAAATTATAGAGTCAGATTGATTGAGGAGGGAGTTCCTGAGAAAAAAATAATTACGGTACCATGTGCTGTAGACATAGACAAATTTCAATACAATGATTCAGATCGTTGCGTAATTAGAAATCAGTTAAATATATCACCTGACACAATTGTTGGCATATATGTTGGCAAATTTGGGGGACTATATATGGAAGAGGATGCATTTATGATTTTTGGGAAAACCTTTGAGTATTTTGAAAATTTTTTCCTTATCATATTAACATCTCACGATCATAATGAATTGAAACGTCAATTGGTTGATCATAAAGTCCCATCAAAAAATGTTCAAATATTAACTGTATCACATCAAGATGTCCCCTCTTACCTATCCGCATCGGATTTTGCGTTTTCCTTTCATAAATCCACTCGTGTAAGTCCATATCTGTCACCAATTAAGAATGGTGAATATTGGGCCAACGGATTACCTGTATTGATTTCTGATGGTATTGGTGATGACAGCAAAATTATTTCTGAGCAAAAAATAGGGGCAATTTTTGATAAGGATTTTAATTTTGTTGAAGAGGCATTGCTGCAAATTCAGGAGCTATTAAAACAAAAAGGTAGAAGAGAAAAAGCGGTTCACGTCTCTTTAAATTTTAGGAATTTTGATAAGCTAATAAATGCTTACTCTTATGTACTCATAAATGAATATTTGTGACTATCTCCATCAACTGTTAAGTAAGAATTCAGTTTACATATATGCAAGAAACATAGTTTGTTTAAACTTCATTTATCTCAGCTATTGGCAGTCTCAATTTTACTGAATTTAGATTTGAACTTTAAGAATTTCAACTCAACCAGATGATAGCTTAAATAAGATGCTATAGCGCTGGCGAATATTACTAAAAAGTAAATCCCTATTGTTGATGTGGTCAAATTCAACTTTCCAATTAAATAAATGATAATTAGGTGATACACATATAATCCGTAAGAGATTTCACCAAAAAACCTCAAAATTTTGGATCTTAGTTTGAATTTTGACTCGTTATTGTAAACTGTATTCGCTATAAAGACAGCACTTGCAATTGCATAAACTTCTATTTGAAGGTCGGCATACAATTTTATTTGAATTAAAATTGGAATGATGAGACATACCAGAGAGAATATCTGCGTAACGGAATGGAAAATTATTTTTCTAAACTTTATATTTTGGAAATGGAATCCTAAAGCGACTAAACCACCAATACTCATACAATCAAATCTTGTCAATTTTATAAGGAGGTACACCCCACTGGTAGGTTTGAAATAATAGGCAGTTAGCCTTAGAATGAGGTAACTTATTATTAGAATTATCAAAAATATCCCAAGGAATTTTACCTTGTTTATAATCCAAGGCCACACAAGGTAAAATTGTTCTTCAACTCCAATTGACCAAAGAGGAGAGGTACCAGAAAATGTTAAACTTAAAACATAGCCAATGTTGGGTGTCATGGTAATGAAAGCGATCATAGCAGGGATTAGTTGATCGATCCCGGGATTGGTAAATATTCCAAAATATATAAGCAATAGGCTTGCAACAATTACAATATAATATGCTGGCCAGATCCTTAGAACTCGTCTGATATAGAATTTTTTTATACTGATTTTTTGGTATGTGTCTTTCTCGATTAATAAAAGGTAGGTGATGAGGAATCCGCTCAAAACAAAAAATATCGTGACAGCATGGTCAGCAACACCTGTTTTGCTCAATCCTATAGAAGGGATTTTCAAAACATCATGAAATTGATCTATATGACTTATAAGGACAAGCAATGCAGCAACCCCTCTTATTTCAGATAATCCATGAAGTTGAATTTTTTGCATTCGATATTGTGTTACCACCTAAATGATGGGCTATTGATTGTGTAAATTATATAAGTGATAACAATTGTGCCACTTCATTTTTATGATTTTTAGTGTAAAAAATTGAATAATTTTAACCCAAAGTATATAATTTGAAATTTCCCCTCTATTCCATTTTTGTTCTGTTAGCATCTGCGATGTGGGCACAAAGTAGTTTCACTGTAGATGCTGGTGATGGTTGTTTGTCAAGTACACTCAATTTGACTAACTCATCAGTCAATGCGATAAGTTATGAATGGGATTTTTGTTTGGGAGATTTTCAGGTTGATCAACCACTGGCAACTAGCACTACTATTACTGGCTTAACAAATGGCTATGGTTATACACTGGTTGAAGAAGGAGGAGTTTGGTATTCTTTTGTAGTTAATACTGGATCAGGAGTGAACCACTTGCTCCGTATAACGCATGGTTCAAGCCCATTGAATGCTCCCATATTGGTTGAAAATCTTGGAGGATTTGGCTTGTTATCCTCCCCAGAAGCTATAGATATCATTCAATTTGGTGGTGTATGGTATGGCGTAATAGGTGGTGGAGTGAATGGGTCTAAGCTTACACGATTAGATTTTCCGACTGGACTATCAGGAGCTGTAACAGGATCTGATCTTGGAAATTTTGGCTTCTTTCCAGAAAGAATGCGTGATGTTCGATTGGTTGAAGAGTCAGGTAAATTGATTTTAGTATTTTCTATTTATAATGGCAATAAGCTAGTAAGGGTAGATTATCGAGATTCCTTTGATAACACGATTGATCCACTAACCAATATATATACCACTACAGCATTAACAGATTTGAGTTTCATTACCGGCTTTGATATAACGAAGATAGGAGCTGATTATATCGTTCATGCGTTAAGTATATTAAATACCAATGTGGTTCGGTTAAATTTTGGCAGTAGCCTATTGAATACACCAGTTAAAGAAGGGGTTTATGATATATCTGCTTTATCAAATGGCTATCGCATACGCTTTATCAATGAAAACAACAACTATTACGGATTCATAGGAAGCACAGGGCAAGCTATACGGTTATTTGATTTTGGCACAATGTTAACATCACAAGTTCCAGTAGAAGTGACCTATACGAGCAGTATGCCTGCGATAGTAGCGTATGAACCATTTCGCTATCAAGGATCAAGTTATGTGCGAGGTGTTCAGAGTTTGAACTTTCGACTTTTAAGTTTCGAAACACAATGCTCAGCCTCTCAAGGTTACAGCACAGATTTTGAGCCATTGGGCATCAGCTACAGCAATGCAGGAACTAAGGAGATATGGTTGAAGGCTTTGGATGCGCAAGGTGATGCGAGTAATGCTTTTTCCTCTGTTG
>CAYGUA010000052.1:0-23520 GCA_964353015.1 uncultured Marinoscillum sp.
ATCGCATTGTCAGCATTCATTGCTTTTCCAATGGCAATGGCCGACACAGTAGGTTGATGGCAGATGTCATCACAGAGAAAATTTATGGAAGAGAAGTTTTTTCTTGGGGAACTGGAGATCTCTCTTCCAGTGGTCAATCCAGAACAAATTATTTAAAGGCTGTTAAGCTTGCTGATAAAGGTGAGTTCACATCATTGATCGATTTTGCAAAAAGTTAAAAACTCTATCACTTACAGTTTCATACGATTTGATTAAATTCAGCAATAATTGTTGTATGTTAAATCGAAGCAACCTAAGAATTTTGAGAATTTTAATATTGGGTTTATTAATATCAGGTAACTGATATTGTGATAGCTATTGTTGATATCAATTTTATAATCTACCATCTAATGATCTTAGATAACGAAAACGAAAACTTAAAAGTCCATGAGTGGATTTCAAAATATACTGAAGAAGGTAAACTTGATATAGTTACGGGTTACTTTACTATTGGTGCACTTTCCTTTCTCTCCAAATCAGTCAATGAAAAGATTGAACACTTCAGGTTGGTATTGGGAGATATTGTCAGTTTGGACATTGAAGAAAATAGACCACTGGATTTACTTAACGAAAACATTTCGATTGAGGCTGCACTGAAACTCAAAGGCGTATCCCAGGAATGCGTAAAGTTCTTAAGGCAGGAGAAGGTGATTGCCAAAACACTTGAACCAAATTTTTGTCATGCAAAGAGTTACCTCTTTAATCCCTCAGAAAAGGACGATCGCAACAAGTATTTTGTGTCTGGTAGTTCCAACTTAACTGAAGCGGGAATTGGCTTAAAGAAGACGAATAATATCGAATTAAATATTGCTGAAACAGGCAATAACAATCAATATAAAGAACTTGTAGATTGGTTTGAAGCCCTTTGGACCAAACCCCAGGCTCATAAGGAGAAGACTATTATTCATAAAGACGGTTCTAAAACAAAGGTTGATTTCAAAGAATACCTCATTCGAGAAATAGAACGAATTTTTATTAAATACACCCCTCGAGAAATCTATTACAAAATCCTCTTCGAACTTTTTGGAAACCAAATTCTGGAAGAGGAAAATGATCCGGATTTTAACCGTCAGGTTGGCCGTTTAGAAAATTCGGTGGTTTACAATACCCTCTACGATTTCCAGAAAAAAGGCGTATTAAGTTTGATTCGTATGCTCCAAAAATACAACGGAGCAATCTTGGCGGATGCAGTTGGTTTGGGTAAAACCTGGAGTGCCTTGGCGGTTATGAAATTTTTCCAGCAACAAGGTCGAGAAGTGCTATTACTATGTCCAAAGAAATTGGAAATAAACTGGAAAAGGTACAGAAAGAATCAGGACTCAAAATTTGAGAAAGACCAACTGGATTTCTTTGTTCGGTTTCATACCGACATGAGTGAGGAGAGACTTGAAAAGTATGATGACCGTGCTGATAAGTTCTTTTCAAATGATAAGCCAAAGTTGATTGTGATTGACGAAAGTCACAACCTCAGGAATGACAAATCAAACAGATATAAGTTCCTATTGGAATACATACTTCAGCCCAATGAGGATATCAAAGTCCTATTGCTTTCAGCTACTCCAATTAATAATTCATTGAACGATATAAGGAATCAATTCAAGCTTATGGTTCAAGGAAATGTGAATGGATTTGAGGAAACACTTGGAGTAAGAAACCTTGATTTCTCTTTTCGTACTGCTCAGAAAGCGTTTAATGAATGGAGAAAGGAACCTGAACCTAGAATTACTGATTTCATTAAAAAACTCCCAACCAACTTCTTCACCCTCACAGATACTCTGACAGTAGCAAGAACACGAAAAATGATCGAGGGGCAAGAAGCCACTCTTGTATTTCCTAAGAAAGAAAAGCCCATCAATTTGTTCGTCACACCCCATGAGCTAGGGAATTTTGAAAGCTTCGAGGAACTTTTCGACCACTTTCCACCCATGCTTTCTGGATATCAACCCTCATTTTATCTCGAGGAGGCAGACAAGGAAAAGGATGTGCTTCATGATGAAAAACAGAGAGATCGATTTCTTGTGAAAATGATGTACATCTTGATGGTGAAGCGATTGGAGTCATCATGGTTTTCATTCTTCTCGACTGTTGGAAAGATTAAAGACCATCATCAAAATGCCTTGGATAGAATTAAGGCATATCAAGAGGACAAAAAGAATAATACAATTGATGAAGAGGGAATTGATCTATTTGAAGATGATGAATTAGAAGCCGAGTACGAAGAATTCACCCTTGGCAAGAAAAGAAAAATCAAGCTTTCTGATATTGATAATGCCGGTAATTTGGAGCATTATAAAAAAGACCTAAAGACGGACTTGGAAGCCTTGGACAACCTTCATTCAAATCTTGTGAAGTTCCAATCTAGAATTGAAAAGGAGATTGTTCAACAAAGGAATCATTCGTCAGCGGACAACAAGCTGCAAGCTTTAATTAAGCAGATTGAAAACAAACGCAAATCAGGCTTCAATTCCAATAATCAAAAGATTGTAATCTTCACCGTATATCGTGATACGGCAAAGTATTTATTCGATCAACTAAAGGCCAGAGGATACGATAAACTGGCTATGGTTTCTGGCAGTGGCTCATTGATATCGGATACCGATGAAGAAAGCAAATTATTCGAACCCATATTGGAACGCTTCGCACCCTACACCAAGCTTTTTAGAGAGAAGGAATGGGAATTTGAAATTAAGCAAGGCAGTCAGAAAGAATATCAAAATTGGGTGTCATGGATTAAGGAGAATCATCCCAAAACCTATTCAAAACTTCAAAATCCTATTGATATAATCATTGCTACTGATGCATTGAGTGAAGGTCAAAACCTTCAGGACGCAGACATGGTGGTGAACTATGATATTCACTGGAACCCAGTCCGAATCATTCAGCGCATGGGTCGTATTGACCGATTAGGTTCTCCTAACGATAAAATTTTTGGCATCAACTTCTGGCCTTCGAATAATATCAACAGCTACTTGGATTTGCAGGGGCGAATTGAACAACGAATGGCCGCTATGAAACTCGCTGGTGCTGAAGTGCATTTAGATTTTTCTGACTCTTTCAAAGAAATGGCTGAGGATGAAGATTTAGAAAACAGACTCAAAGCCAGAATGATGGAACAAATGCAAACTTCATGGGATGACATTGAAGTTAGCGATCAAGGTCTTGGTTTTGATGATTTGTCCTTGGAGCGTTATCGTCAGGATTTACTGGACGAGTTCAACAAGGATAAAGACAAATACCAACGCATGCCAAAAGGTGTGTATTCAGGTTTTAAAGCAGATTCGACCATATGCGCAGAAGATGGAATAATAGCCTTATTGGGTTATCCCAATCGACCTGAAAAGTCTAAAACGCATGAGTACAAAGTATTTGATCTCATTTACATCAATAATGAAGGGAAGATGGTATTACTCAATCAAAAAGAAGTTTTGGATGCAATCACTCTTCATAAAGATAGGAATCGCTTTGTGCCTGATGCGATTGATAGAGGAGATAAAGACGATATCCAACGATTAGTAGAATCCCTAAAATCCTTTCTTGATAATCAAGCTGCAGAGGTTACTGAACAAGAGGATGGCAGCATGAAAAAAGTGATGGGAACAGAGGCGAAGGATGTACTAGCCAAATTACGAAGAGGTGAAAAGTCAGCTATTGAACGTGTGAAACAAAACGTGAAGGTGGATGAGAAATACCAACTTCAAAATTTCGATTTGATAACCTGGTTTTTAGTAACAGTTTAAGATATGAAGCTCATACATTTTAAAGACATAGATTTTCTTCCGGCTATTAAGGCGCTATTCAAAGAATTGAAAGTACCTATGAATTACGTGGCAGATGAACCTACCACCGCCAAAGAAATCTTAAAAGACACCTATAAAGACAATGCCACTTTTCAATTAGCGGATGATGTGTATTTCGTAGGAATGGTAGATGATGCAGCATTTGAAGGCAATAAAAGTCTGGAGGTAAACCAAATCAAATCTGATTACGATGGTGTATTAGTTTTTGGTATCACCCTTCACCAACGATCGAATAACTTGCTTCCTACCCGATCACAATTGGCAGAAATATCGAGAGCATTTAACCGTGAATTCTACTACACGCCGGTAATTTTAGTTTTCAAGTACAACGATGAAAAGGCCGATTATCTGGCATTTGCTAATACTGAAAGACTGAAGTACAAACAATCATGGCGCGAAGGAGAAAAGGCCGGAAAGGTTTCATTGCTCCGTGACATAAACATTGAAAAGCCACACAGGGGACATGAAGACATAATTGACCAATTGCGCATTCCAACAACAGGTACAAAGGCGGTTGATTCATTTGCGAAATTGTATGGCTACTGGCAGGAGGTATTCAGTGTCAACATTCTTAATAAGAAATTCTATCAAGAATTATCCAACTGGTATTTCTGGGCAATCAAGCATGTTACTTTCCCTAACAAGCCCACGCTCGAACTAGCTCATGAGAAGAACGTAAAACTGGAAGACCTCATTCAAGAGCATAATGCCACCAACGTTATTCGCTTGCTTACCCGTTTGCTGTTTACTTGGTTTATCAAGGAAAAGAAACTGATTCCTGAAGAGTTGTTCGATCTGGAATCACTTCAAAAAAATATACTTAAAGAGATTTCCCCTTACCACGAGTTAGGGATTTTTAAGCAAGCCAATCAGGATAGCGTTTATTACAGGGCTATTCTCCAAAACCTGTTTTTTGCCTCTCTGAACTGTCCCATTGAATCTGATGGGGTTGATAACCGAACCCGTGGGTTCAGAGGGGATGGATACGGTACACACAGAGGTATTGATTACCTCATGCGCTACAAGCATTTTTTCAAAGACCCGGATGCCTTTTTGGAACTGATGAACCAAACTGTGCCATTCCTGAATGGTGGTTTGTTTGAGTGCTTGGACGACAAGTATCAAAATCGCTACATTGATGGATTCTCTGACCAGATGACCAAAGGCGAACAGCTTATTGTGCCTGATTATATCTTTTTTGGTGTGGAAGAACAGGTGGATCTCAGTAAGGAGTACGGCGTAAGTAATAAGGGATCAAAAGAAGCGGCGGTAAAAGGTCTGATCAATATCCTCAAATCATACAAATTCACCATAACGGAAAATACGCCAATTGAAGAGGATGTGGCTCTTGATCCCGAGCTATTGGGTAAAGTGTTTGAAAACCTACTGGCCAGTTACAATCCCGAAACCAAGACCACTGCCAGAAAGCAGACAGGTTCCTTCTACACACCTCGTGAGATTGTGAACTATATGGTGGACGAAAGCCTGATCGCCTATTTGAAAAACAAAATCCTTGAGGACAAATCGGGGGCATTTCGGGAATTTGGAAGAGACCAGTTCAGCTTTTTTGGAAATGAAGTGAAAAAAGGCCAGTCCAGTCTGTATGAACAATCCAAAGGCGAGTTTGAAGGCAATGAAGCCAAACTGGACGAATTACTTCATAACCTGGTTTCTTACGATCCAGGCAATCCTTTTGTGGATTATCCTAAGGCCAACAAAGCCATCCTAGAAGCACTCGACAATTGCAAAATTCTCGATCCTGCATGTGGATCTGGAGCTTTCCCAATGGGTGTGCTTCAGAAGATGGTGCATATCCTGCAAAAGCTTGATCCTGAAAACATTTTGTGGAAAGAAGTGCAAAAGCAAAAGGTGAAGGAGGAGACCGATGAGGCTTTTGAAATAGAAGACAAAAAAGAACGAGAAGAAAAACTCATTGAGATCAACAATGCCTTTGATGAGCGGGTAAATGACCCTGACTATGCTCGTAAACTCTACCTAATAGAAAACTGTGTGTACGGAGTGGATATCCAACCGATAGCCACCCAGATCGCCAAACTTCGGTTCTTTATCTCGCTGGTGGTGGATCAGAAAGTGGTAAATGATGAGGTGAACTTCGGCATCCGACCCTTGCCTAATCTTGAGACCAAGTTTGTAACAGCAAATACACTCGTTGGTATAGATCGCCCCAAAGAAGGACAATCGTTGAGTATTTTCGATTCTGCTACCCTGAAAAAGCATGAACGAGAGCTAAAGAAGGTAAGACACAAGCTATTCAGCGCCCGAACCAAAGACACCAAACTCAAATACCGACAAAGAGATGAAGAACTTCGAAATGCAATAGCAGATGAATTAAAACTTAAAGGCTGGCAAAAGGATAGCGCGAAAAAGTTGGCAAGCTGGGATCCATATGATCAAAATGCCTCATCTACCTTTTTTGACCCGGAATGGATGTTTGATATTTCGTCTGGATTTGATGTAGTGATTGGAAATCCTCCATATGGAGCAAAATTCAATTCAAGCGAGAAACTGTACTTTCAAAATGAGTATCACTTTCAAGATTATCAACCTGAAAGTTATCTTCTCTTTTTAGAGAAAGGAATATTCACCTTAAGTGATAAAGGAATCCTCTCATATATAATTCCAAACACCTGGTTAACAAATTTGAAATTTAAGAATATACGTAAACTGGTATTTACCAAAAACTCGATTAAAAATATCTCTCATTATCATTCTGCTGTTTTCGATGCAGTAGTAGATACAGAAGTACTGGTTGTTCAGCACGGTTTCAATAAATCAAATAAACTAGTTGTTAATGAATACCTAACGGCAAAAGAGATAAACTCCAGTGTGCATGAACAAAGCAAATGGTCGGATAAGTATGAATTTCCAATAAATGTGTTTCTCACTCCTGAGGAGCAACAGGTAGTTTTCAAAATAGAACAAGGCAGTCAAGAACTCCAATCTCTATGCAAAATAGTAGTTGGAATGAAACCATATCAAAAGGGTAAAGGAAACCCAAAACAAGATGAAATGACTGTTAAAAACCGGGAGTTTGATTCCAATTACAAAATTGACAATACTTATAAACCTCTTTTGAGGGGAAGTGACATCAATAAATACCAAATTCTATGGAAGAGCGACAGGTGGATCAAATATGGCCCATGGTTAGCAGAACCAAGAGAATCAGCAAACTTCGATGCGCCAGAAAAAATAGTACTTAGACAAACTGGTGATTCACTTATAGCTCATCTTGATACATCTCAATTCGTCTGCATGAATAATCTTCATGTTATTACGCAGACGACTCCAATCAATCTTAGATATCTCCTTGGTCTGATAAACAGTAAAATGATGAATTTCTACTATCAGAGCCTAAATCCAGAAGTTGGTGAAGCACTTGCGGAGGTAAAGAAAGAAAATGTTGCTCGGCTAAAAATCAAAATGAATCCTACTTATGAAAAACCAATTGAACTACTAGCGAGAGTACTACTTCACATTTCCTCTTTAGATAAACGTCTAACAACTGTATTAGATTCTCTCGTTTTTGAGCTCTATTTCCATGAACACATGAAAGAGCGTGAAATTGATGTCTTGGAATATGTAGAACGGGATATTGATGAAGTCCTGAAAGAACGGGAGTTTGATAGCTACAAAGATGAAGAGAAGGATCAGATCATTGAACAGCTAAAAGCTACTTGGACCAAGCCAGGAAATGAAGTTCGGGATCGAATCAAGCTCTTTGCTGTAAGAAGCCCTGAGATTTTGAAACCTATTTTAGAAAGCTGATGAGACGAATAAAAGAACTTCGGATTCAGAACTTCAAAGCCTTCCAAAAAGAAGAAGTCTTTGATTTTAGTTCAAAGGGAAAGAATGTGCTTGTCTATGGCAATAATGGGTCAGGCAAGTCTAGTTTTTTCTGGGCACTGTACACATTGCTGCAAAGCAGCGGCAAAGAAGATGATGGCATAAAAAAGTATTTCTCAAAATATGTGGCTTCCAATGCAGACACCCATCAAACACTCAAGAATGTGTTTATGGACGAAAACGAAGCTTCCTTCATAAAACTTACATCTATAGATACTGAAACTGCCAAGGAGGATGTTTATACCATCTCTCACGATGTAATCAACACCAACGAAGATTCAGATCCCATCATTCTGGAATTGAATTTGGCGAGTGATTTTATCAACTACAAGTTGCTTCACAATTTCTACCGTGGGTCACACAAACAAGAAGTGAATCTTTGGCCAGTATTTGAGCGAGACATCTTCCCCTTTATGACAGAAGGGACTAAGAATTGGCTTGAAGATATTATTAAAAAGCCAACGTTAGATATCCCAAAAACACCAAGAGGATATGCGGTTTCATCAGGTAGAAGAACTCGTTATGAAGAAAAGTTACACGCCTTAAATACTAAGATTCAGGATTTACTTTCAGAAATTCAAACTAATGCGAACACCTTTATCAAAGAACAATTTTTCGAAAATGAAGATGTTGTTCGTGTAACACTCACTTTCAAAGACAAATTCAAGTTTAACAATGTTCGTCACAACCTCTGGGGTGAGGATCGAGATGGTCAACGGCACGATCAGTTGAGAATAAAGCTGTCTGTAGAAATATTTGAAAAGAAACCAGCGCCACATTGGAAGTCAATTGAGCGCGTACAATCCTTTCTGAATGAAGCGCAATTGACCAGGATTGCCATTGGAATACGTATCGGAGCTTTACAAACCAGACCATTAGAAGCCGCCAAATTCAAAGTATTGGTACTGGACGACATGCTTATCAGTCTGGACTTATCAAACAGGATGGAAGTCGTTCGAATTATCTTGAACAAGGAGAAAAAGGATAGCCTCAAATTCTTTGATGGTTTTCAGAAATTCATTCTAACTCACGATAAAGGTTTCTTCAATCTGATCAGACGAAATACGGACGAAGAGGATTGGGTTTATTACAATTTCAGTAAAGACGAAAGTGATAATTCTCCACCTACTGTAAAACCTGACTATACTCCACTTCAGAAAGCGGCGCGATACTTCGAAGATGAAGAATTTGAGAACTGTGGAAATGAACTTAGGAAAGAGGCGGAGGCTATTTTGACTGAATACCTAGATCCAGAAATGAAAAAACTGGATAAAGAATTTGAAGGTCTGACTGCCAAACTAGACAAAGCATTTAACATTTTGACCAATGAACGACTCCAAAAATTTAAGAATTCCTTCTTGCCTGAAATGAAGCTTTCCAAGCTGAAAAAATTGAAGGTGAATTATCAAGCAGACGGATCATTAACAGCTGACGATAAAGCAAATCTGGATGGAATAAGAAGCAGAATGATGGATTTTCTTATCGAATTCAACGAAAAGAAAAATCAGAAGGAACTACTCATAAAGGACACGAAGGAGATTTTGGACAGAGTGATGAATTCAGCTTCACATCATGGAGAAAATCCTTTGTACCGAGCAGAACTCAAAGAAGCGATTAAGAAAATAACTGAACTCAAGGAATTCCTCAATAATTAAAGACAGATATAAGCATGTATTATCGGCAATTTAATTCTTGCATTGAATGATCGAATCAAATAGTCAAATTGCTTAAAACAGCAAATCAAGTTTTGATATTAAATTATGGAAAAGCCAAATCTGCCTGACTATGAAATCATCAAATATATTGGTGTTGGTGGATTCGGCAGAGTATGGCTAGCTCAGGAAAATATATCGAAAAGACGGGTAGCAATCAAGGCACTAAAAAGCGAAAGCTCTGAAGACCAGAAAGAAATTATAGAGGAAATTGAGCTCTTGGCAAAATTTGAGCATTCCAACATTGTTACTTATCATCATCCAATTGTGCAAGGTGACATCATCTATTTTGTGATGGAATATTGTGCAAAAGGAAATCTATATGAAAATGCGGAAGAGTCTTCGAAGGAACTTATTATCAGTTGGATAATCTCTAGTCTTCATGCCCTGGAGTCAGTTCATAAGGAAGGTATTTATCACAATGATCTTAAACCAGCAAATTTGCTATTGAGCTCAAATGGGCTTGTCAAAATAAGTGATTTTGGTTGCGCTAATTTATTTAGAGGAACTACAGCATTTATGCCTCCTGAGTTTCTATCAGGTGAATTTTATTCGAATAAAGATCCAAGAAGGGATATTTATTCTTTAGGCGTGACCCTCTTGGAGTTATTAACTGGCGCTAATCCATTTTATGATCTATCAAGGGAGGAGATTATTCAAAAACATATTTCTGGTGATATTCCCATGCCCGGTGTACCCATTTGGCTGCAGGAGGTTATATTAAAAGCCATTCACCGAGTACCCGAACTTCGCTTTCAAACTGCGGTGGATTTTGCCGAGGCACTGGAGGCTAAGCATGTTCCATCAGTCTTAAGCAAGAAGAAGCTTATTGCTGGCCTACTCTCCGAAAGAATCTCAAAACTGATTAAGCAGAAAAAATGGGTAAAGGCGCAAACATTGATAGAGGAGGGGCTAAGAACTTATCCTCAGGACGTTTCGATTCTACGAGCATCCGGTTTATATTATTTGGATCGTCAACGTATTTCCTTAGCACTTCATTGTTTTCAAAAAGCATTGAAATTTAATCCTCGTATAGATGTTCAGAAACAGCTTGGACTTTGCCAATTGGAATCCGGCCATTACCCTCAAGCCATTAGTTTACTTAATGACCACTTGTCCAGAAGTGGCCTTGATCTGGAGGCATACAATTCACTTATCCGATGTTACTATGAAACGAATAGGTATGAATATGCCATTCAGTTGGCAGATGAGCTGCTAAGCTCGAAACAGTTGAAGGCGGACTGTTTGATTAATAATCGAATGATTTGTAATATCATGATGGATGAACAGGATTTTCTAGAATTATCGCGTTCCAGGAATCCATTTGTTCAGTATCACTTGGGTCTTCTTAACGAACATGAGATCTCATTTGTTAAGAATGGTACACCATCATTGAAGTCAAAACTGTTATTTCAAGATTTTAGATTTAACAACTTACGGGACAATTCAAACTCATTCTGGATAAGAAATAAAATCGGACCCAATACTCAGGATTTGAGTGCTCCAATAGAGATTCATAAAGCTATTTATAGAATTGGCAGAACTGATTACGGAAATGATATGGAATTTCCGACTAATATGGTAAGTAGACGACATGCTGTAATTATCAATCAAAAGAATGATGTATGGTTGTATGATTTGGCTAGCACAGGTTCCATGCTTAATGGGTTTAAGGTTACTCGTATTTCCCCATTGATCGATCGATCAACAATCGAGATAAACAAAGGTTTCAAAATGATCTTTGAAAACGATCTTGAGAAGTTGTTATGAGTCAAGGGCATGAGTCAAATCGCCAAAGACTGGTGGTGTTTCTAGCACATCATTTGTAGCTATGTAGTTTCTCAATCTATCGGCTATGATTTTACACCCGACGTTAAAGAATGGCTATTGACCAGATTCAGGACAATACTTCTTAGGAATTTGATTCCTTACGGGTTCCTTAAACCTGTGTAAGTTTGAAAATGCTATATAATCCCGGTGTGCCAGCATTCCAACAATTATAGAGGAATGCAACTGTAATTGATTAGAGCAATCTATTACCTTATCTACAGTGAGATAATTCAAGTAGTCTTTCAAAAAGTCTAAGACTTCTGGGAGCAATAATAATTCTTCTGCGGATTTATTAGCTTGAATTTCTTCTTTTGAGATACCTATGCTTGTGCTGTCATCCATAAAGATAAACTCATCAGACAAATGGTAATAAACATGACTTAGTTCATGAGCTAAGGTGAACCAGAAATTGTCAATTCGATCGTATCTTCCAGTTAATGCAACAATTGGGCTATCATCGGCTTTAAATGCTGCACCATCGAGGTAGGTTTTTGTCAAATGGGATAGAAAGACAAACTTTACCCCGACACTTGC
Organism: uncultured Marinoscillum sp.; assembly: GCA_964353015.1. GTDB lineage: Bacteria > Bacteroidota > Bacteroidia > Cytophagales > Cyclobacteriaceae > JAMZMI01. The sequence continues at coordinate 11,777 of CAYGUA010000052.1, forward strand.
CAAGTCTGCCATAAATTTTTTTACTCCATTTGGTGCAAAAGTATAGCCATGCATCGTATCCATAAGTGCTTTTAGCCCTGATCGGTCATATCCAGAAACCTTAGTACTTTTTGCGAAATTTTCTACCATTTGTGCCCAAATCACGGCATGATATGCATTAAAGTTGTCATTGAACTTTTCAGAGGTTTTAAACTTTAACCGGTGAACCCTTTTTTCGATTGAAGCAATATCAAATGCATTGTTTGTGGGAGTGCTCCAAAATTTTCGCATTTGGCTTTCCAATTGTTCCTTGGTTGAATAATTGCCAATCCACCCTTTCTTCATAAGCTCGTTTAGGGGCATATATTCGGAAAGCGTGGCTCGTAACTTAACTAATTCACCTTTGTTATCTTCTTTACTTTGGCTTAGTTGGAATCTTGTTGAAAGGTTGATCCATTCTTCTTGAGTTGTACCCTTAAAAGCATTTTGGAGCAATTTGGCCAATTCAAAAGAGACCGGCTTCTTATTTTTGATAATTTCATTTGTGTGTTTTAGAGAAACCGAAAGGATGTAAGCTAAATCCTCTTGTGTCCAATCATTCCTCTCAAGGTAGTAATTCAATGCTTCACCAGGATTTTGAAAATCCTTTAGATTTTTTGTGGTTGTTTTTTTTTCGGACATAGAACAGAATTTTTCTGCTGATATTAAACTTTTTCGAAAAATGTCATAAACTATTAAAAATCAAATACTTATGGATAAAGAACCAAACAAAACATATAATCCATTATGTGAATATAACCAATGTGGTTAAGACGTTAAAATATATTTTGATATTTACTTGATTGGTAATATTAATATTTTGTTTTTATCTTTACCAAAACAAATCAAGACTGAGATTGCCTTGATTTGGATATTTTCGAAGATCCCGGGTTAATGGGCCCGAGAAAGTCTTTTAGTTTTGCACCTCAAAAGTACTGAATCTTCCGGAAATATCCAAAAGCAGCCTCTGCCCTGATTTAGATTTAGAACTTTAAAAAATGAAGTCCCATTGAGCTTCTGCTCTATTACTTATTCAATTTATCGAGATGTTCCACAAATGCCGTATTGGTATGTCCTGTGGAGCTGACCCGAATTTTTTGATGGGAGATCAAAAAGGGTAAGGACGTCTTAATCTCTAAAATTATTAGAGCCATGAATATTTACATTCATAAGGAGGGGCAACTTCATGCCGATAAAGTTGAAATCACTCCTAAAACAAGAATCGGTGACATTATTAAAGACCATCTTCCAGAATATGCTAATGCAGACGATTATCTGGAGGATTTGGAAGCTTACTTGGAAAATGAAAAAGATGATCTGTCAAAAGATGGGTCACCTGATTCGGGTGCTTTCAAAGATGGTGACAGGATCCATTTCAGCAGGTGTCGTGAAATAACTGTTGAGGTTATTTACATGGATCAAGTAGTAAAACTGGAAAAGATAAGGCCAGCTTTCACATTGCGAAAACTGCGAAAACTTGCAGGAGAAGAATTAGGGTTACATCAAAATGACCTTAAAAAACTTCGGTTTAAACGAAGCAAAGAGGAAGACTTCCTTGACTTTGATGTTCATGTTGGATCGCTGACAACCTATCCTTCATGTCAAGTCAGATTGTATCTGTTGGAACCTCAGAAAATTCAAGGTTTCAGGGATGTTGGTTTAGACATCCTGGAGAAGCACTTGGATTGCGTTGAGTTTCAGAATGGTATTGATCGAGGAAAGTGGTCTCTTCTCTTTGATTTGAGCCAAAAATATCCAGAAATGTTTGTTAAAGTGAACTCTCCGCATGGGGAGTTCACTCTTAAGATCAACCTAGAAGGTTACCCAGCTATTGCCCCTTTAGGTCGATTGTGGGATTTGGAAAATGATCAAATCCTGCCCGCTAATAAACGACCAACGGGAATAGAAAATCAGGTTGCCTTTAGAATGGAATACGGCAGTCCAACCTCTTTTTCACTCTACATACCATGTGATCGCGGAGCGATGAAAACCCATCCAGAATGGAAGGGAAAGTATCCTGATGATTGGTGGAAGCCCACTGACACGGTTTACAAGTATGTAAGGTTTGTTTATGACATCTTAAATACTGCTGACTAATGTATAGGATTAGTACATGGCTTTGGTTCTCTCTTATGAGAGAACTAAAGCATTTAGGTCAGGGTAGACGCGAATCTGGGGCATTTCTTTTTGTGAAGAAAGGGTCAAAACGTATTCATCATTTCAAACCTTACACAGACTTTGATCCACATGCACTTGATACCGGTATCATTAATTTCTCAGGAGATGGGCAAATCAATCTTTCTGAATACTGCATAGAGAATGGGTTTCAGGTGGCGCTTGACGTGCATACCCATCCACATTATAGTACAGAACAAAGCTATTCGGATAAGCAGCACCCCATGATCAATAGAAAAGGGTACTCAGCATTCATAGTGCCTTACTACGCCCAATCAAGGTTTCAACGCTATAAGGGTATTGGGTTTTATGAATATCAGGGGAACTATAAGTGGGAAAGCAAACGCAACCTTAAAATCACATTGATATGAGAGTTGAAGCTGATAATGTAGAGCGCCTGCTGCTTTTAGTAATTGAAAAATTTGGTATTGAGGGTTCCTTGAATGATGCTTTGAGCAAAGCAGAAAAAGTATTGGAAGGCATGACCCTTACAATTATTCTTGGAGATGAAATATTAAACAATATCAATCTTCAATCTGGCTTGTCTGGGGTTATTAACTCAGCCAAGAGAGCCTTTAAAGGTGGTATTCAAATAGTCAATGCAGAATCATATGGGAACTTGAAGTTACCCGGATACATCAATTCAACATTGAGAGATTTAATCAATGATGGAACAGTTTCATCCATTGATTTTACGGCGGTTAAAAGCCCAACTATTTGCATTGGTTGCACATCATATAAGAAAGGACAAATTGAGCTAAAAGCAAATTCCTGGCAGGGTGGTATTGTACCTTTCGGACATGAAGCCCAGCTTTCAAAGTCAGGCAATTTTGTCTTGGCTGGAAATTTTGCTGCGGGTATGGCTGTTGCTTATTGCTTTATGCATGAGATAGGGATACTTCGAGAGTTGAACCAGCCAATTGGGCTTTCCTTATGGCGTCCCGATTTATTCTGGCTAGATGAGAAGGCGATTGGTCCTGATATTCACTACTTGCCAGACAAATACTGGCTTGTTGGTTTGGGCCATTTGGGTCAGGCATTTCAATGGGTAATGACCCAATTTCCTAAGAGGGAATCTGTAGAAGTAACCCTTCAGGATTTTGATAGAATAGATGAGGCCAACTATTCAGCTGGGCTGATATCTGAGAAAAGCTTGGCGGGCCAGAAAAAGACTCGTGTGTCGAGTGTATTTCTAGAAGCACACGGTTATCAAACAAGGATTATTGAGCGCGCATTCGATAAAACAATCCAATTTTCTTCGGAAGAGGATCCGGCAATTGTATTGTGTGGTGTTGATAATGCGAAAGCACGACGTGAAATGGATCAAGAAGCATTTCCGATGTTTATTGATTCAGGATTAGGAGGCAGCTTGGCAACTTTTGATTCAATGAGCATACAAAACTTCAAATTCAAAAAAAGGACAACTGATGACTTCAAGGAAGCTCAATATGAAACTATTCTTGGTGCTGTTGAAAAAATTGAGGTTGAGATTGAGAAATCTGGGTGCGGAATACTATCAAGGAAAGCGATATCAAGTTCCTTTATCGGACTGATCAATGCGAGCTTGGTATTGTCTGAAGTAGTTCGGGCATTCAATAGTGGTATGGCTTTTAAGGCAATCGACTTTTCATTAAGGGATCCGGATGATTTGATAGTGGAAGAAGCAGGCAAGAGCTATGATACCGAATTACTGAAATATGGTCGGATCGAAATTAAGTAAATCATTAGTAACGGAGGCACTCAGTCATATTCATTCCATGAATTATCGCTGAGTGTCACCCACCATAGAATACTTAATCAAAATTTTGGCAAGCTTTTTGTTTTTTCAAAGCAGCATCTACAAATATCACAACTCTATGGATGATTCTGAGAATATAGAACGAGATCAATGGAATGATTGGGCCTTCGATAAACAAGGTCAAACAATTCATGTGACGCAAGTCCTAAGAGGTAGAGGTGAGTATTATTGTATGGGTTGTGGTGCGGTTATGCAAGCTGTAAAACCTCACATTGCAAACCGAGTCCCATATTTCAGACATGACTCAGGAGTAATAGAGAAGTCTAGGTCATGCACATATGGGAGCGAAACTTATCGCCATAAATTAGGGAAGGAGATTCTTCAAAGAACCAAACGCATAAAAGTTCCGGCGCTCTACAAATTTCCACCGAAGGGTTATGATGGAAAAAAGGTAAAGTTGTCGGATTCGGCCTATGTTTCAGCGGACAAGGTTGAAATTGAATTAACCTTTTTTCAAACTGATAAGGGTGAAATCAAATACGGAAGAGGAAATCAAATACCAAGGGATGAGAGATTTCATATCATCAAACCTGACGTTACTTTTTTTGATAAGAAAGGATTTCCATTTCTTCTGATTGAGCTCGTAGTTACGCACAAGGTCAATACTGATAAGAGAGCTAAAATCACACAACTCGGTCTAAACACCATACAAGTCAAGCTTCCGCCAAAAGATGCGCAGGGAATTGAGGCTTGTTTTTTAAAATCTGATTGTACTAAATGGATATACAATGAACTTGAAGCAAGAACCGACTATTTTCAACTTCCCCAAGGAACTGCGGAACGAATATCAGAACTTGATGAAGACCAAAGAAAGCTTCTTGAAGAAGATTTCAGATGCAGATCAGCGCAAATTGGAAGACTTATACGCTCGATTGAAAGATGCCTGGACTCAAAACACTACAGGGTATTTGAAGATGGAATTGGAGCTGAAATTTCAAGAGTTGGAGAAGAGCAAGATGGAATTGAATCGAAATTGGAGTCCATACGAAACGACATACAGGAACGAGTGCAGGAAGAATTTCGAAGTGAAGAAGAACGCCTTAAGGCAGGAAAGGCAATCCTTGGAAGATCTAAAAGAAATCTGGAAGGAAGATATCTTGAGAAAAGAAGAGAGATTGAAGAAGCAGCAAATGAATCTCTTAGAGAGGAAATCGCACTTGGAAACCAGAAAGACCAACTTGAGTCAGAAGAAATCGAATTTGAGGCCAGAACAGATAGCGAATCAGATTCAAATAGAAGGCTTAGAGAACATCTACAGTCAGAAATCGATGGAGTTGAATCTGATATTGAGCGAGAACGAGAGTCTTATGCAAATCTTAAAAGAGAAAGAGACGGATTTGAGGAAAGATTTGAAAGATTACGAGTTGAGGTTAAAAGAAGCTATCAATTCCAAGAATCAAATGAACAGGAAAGAATTGGATCGGCTATCCAAGACCTACGAAGCAAAATTGAAGGATTTGGAAAATTCGCTGGAAGTCGAAGAGCTGAGATTGAAGAGCAGTTACGATCAAATTTTGAAAGACGAATTGAGCAAATACATTCAGGAACAATTGAAGGGAACGACTCAGCTTCCAGAGGACTTAAAGAAACTATACGAGGACCAAAACTGGTCAGAGATTACCAAGAGATTGAATTGGAAATCAAACGAATTAAATCAGCGAAGGAGTGGTTTGACCAAAAGGCTTGGCTCGGCAAAGTTGAACGAAAATCAGTTTTTTGAGACTTTTGATAAGTACTATTTAGATTCCGCATTATTGCTAAAGCAAGATTAGTCTCAGGCAGGTAATAATACTCAGGATTTGAGTGCTCCAATAGAGATTAATAAAGCTATTTATAGTATCGGCAGAACAGATTACGTAAATGATATGTAATTTCCAACTACAATGGTAAGCAGAAGACATGCCGTGATTATCAATCAAAAGAATGACGTATGGTTGTATGATTTGGCTAGTACAGGTTCCATGCTTAATGGTTTTAGGGTTAAGCGTATTTCCCCATTGACCGATCGATCAACAATCGAGATCAACAAAGGTTTCAAAATCATTTATGAAAATGATCTCGAGAAGTTGCTATGAGTTTGGATAATGATAACCCCAAATACAGGAGAGCAATTGTTACGGACAATCACAGTAATCCAATCACGGAAGTCCGCCTCGAAAGAGCGATAACTTGGGAACAACAACAGTCAGGTTTAATGAATAGGACTGAGCTTGGTGAAAATGAAGGAATGGTTTTTATCCTTGATTGGGAAGATTATTTTGAAGTCTGGATGAAAGACACTCTGCTAACACTGGATATAATTTTTTTAGATCGGTTTGCACAAATCAATACCATCCATCACTCCACCATCCCTAATCGAGACGATATCCGATATGCTCCTTTATTTCCTTCAAAATTCGTCATTGAGTTGAATGGCGGATTTTGTCTTAAATTTGGAATCAAGGAGGGTTATTATATAATACCTATAAATGAAGAATGAAGAGCTTAAAATAGAATGTCCTCATTGTCAGTGGGAACCAGATGGTAAGCCACACTGGTTCTGCTCCAAATGCTCTAACAATTGGGATACGTTCAGCACTTTTGCAAAGTGTCCTGCCTGTAGATATGTTCATAGATATACTCAATGTATACGGTGCAGTGTAATTTCCGAACATTACAAATGGTATAAGAATTTGGATGGCCCCTCTGTCGAAGAACTACTTAAAGAAGAACCCATTAGCGCTCTATTTAAATAATGTATATGAGAATTTAAGAAGGCATACAAAATACAAAAGGAGGTTTCAATTATGTCATCAGCTCGTCAATTCGATGCTTCCACAATGGAAAGCCATCCACTATGTTAGAGTTTTTATTTTGGTGATTGACGAAATTGAATTTTATATCTTGATCTTGAATATTTTTTCGATACGCCCCTTTGTAATTTTCCCTGCCTGATTCCAAAATCAAATTCAATATTTCTTCCATGCGCTGATATCGACGTTCATCGTTCCCGGAATGCTTATCAAAAGACCATATATAAGTAGCGTTAGAATTTAGCAGCTCCCAAATGAAATGAATCTCCTTTTCACCTAACATATAAAAAACGAATCCAAAGTGAGGGTGATTAGTAAATCTTAGTTCATGATTCTTGGAATGAAGTTTTCCTGACAGGTAAATAAGCTCCTTACGATTCCGGATTTCAGAAATTTCAAGAATAATGTCGAGCAAGTCTTTATCAGTTTGACCAAATACATTTCCAAGGTTAGATTGATCATATTCACTTTGAAAAAATTCATCTGCTGTGAACAAAGATTTATCGATAGTATTGGTTTTAAGTTTGCTTTTGAGACCCAGCGTTTGATCCACCTTTACACCATGAATTAGTTTTTCGTCAATCCTTTTGATCAAATTGGATTTGGCATTTACTTCAATCACTTCTCCACCTTTTGTTTTGACAACAGCGTCTACCGGAATTTTTTTACTACCCAATTTCTTCCCAAACCAATGTTTTATATGATCAAATTCTGGAAGTAGATGTGAATTCATGACTGTGAATTCAATATCCTGCGATAATGGTTTTACATAATGATTTACGCTCACACCACCCAGAATTATTTTGGCCTCACTGAATTTGACTGAGAATGATAGTTTTATTTCTTGTTCCTCAGTTTGAGCCCTTGTGCCACTATGACCGCTTACTTTGTGAGGTGCGTTGAGTGTTTCTTTCTTGAACGCCTCATATTGAGAGGATTGATGTTTAGTGAGATATTTTTTTGTATAACTCGAAAGCTGTGGTTCCAATTTTTCAAAATGGAACAATTCACCATTTTTAGATGGAATGAATTCAATTCCTTCAATAGATTTTTTGGGTTGTTGGGATCTAAAAATGTCAAGATCAACTTCATTGTATTCCACAATTTCAAGTTTCAATATCTTCAGATTAGAAACGTACCCATCCATCCTCGTTCGCCAATAAATATCTTTACTATATGAAAATTTCATATGTTTGAGAGGCAGGTTCGACTTCTGGATATCGATTTTATCCTGCTCATTAAACCACAGGTGTTCGTTGGTTACTTTAATGATCAGATGTCGTACAATCATACTTTTTACACTTCCATCAATAAAAATTATGCCATAATGAGCTGCTTGGGAACGAAATCTCAATTTCTTTACTGGGCTTTATATTCCGGTATAATAGAATTTTTCGGTTTCTTTAGGTTATCTCGGTTTCCTTAATTTGAAGTGCTCCAATTCCATCTTGTGAATTTTGACTCTACATTCTAGCAATTCTATGGTTGTAGGATCAAACCCATTTTTTTGATAGATCCATATTTTTATTTTCTTTCTCAAGACTTTCAAAAGCACATCGGGATTCCAAGTATTGTAAAAGACCACAGTAATCATTGCAAGTGTAATACCTGCCGTACCCAAATGGGCTTCCAAAGCATCGATGTACGATGTTCCCGCAATGATAACCATCCATATCAGGCTAATAAAACCACCAAACATAATTGTCACGATTATACGATAGGCTTGCACGGCTTTTTTTGCTAACTCTTCTTGTCGTTCTTTTGACAATTCAAGAATTCGGAGATCATGGCGAATTTGTTCTTCAAGTTCAGATATTCTTGCTTTGGCTGAATTGAAGTAGGGGCCGAACAATGCGAAGACGACAAGAAGCACCAAAACTATCAAGGCTATAGTAAAAGGATCTAGCTTAATTTTCCTCATAATTAAAAAATTAGGACTTACCCAATGACCCTATCATAAGCCCTGCCACCATGATCCAAAACAGTCCCACTGCCATGGAAACCTGCCGGCTTTTCCTTCCTTCACCCCACGCCATACGCACAAAGTGTTCGCAGTTAAATTCTGTCAAGTGATATTTCCTTCCTAGCATTGAGTATGCCCATTCAACCACCCGATTCCTTTCCCACGCATTGCCTTTGAAGTAGTTCACCCTTTCAAGATTTCTTCCCGAAAGGAAAGAACCAATGGTCACAATGCTCACACCTCTGGAAGGGTGATTATCAATTACCTGACCATTGCCGATGTACAGACCATAATGATCTACTACGCCCATTAAGCTTTTGTTCCGTACAAGCATGTCACCTGGTGACACCGAGTATTTATTTTCTATACTATGCATCTGTTATTAACCCTTTGGCGGATAAGGATCATTTCCGTGCGAATCGCGTTCTCTGATTCTTCCGTTTCTTCCATGGATAAACAGTTCAGACTCCTGATTCTTAGAGATTTCTCTGGCTATCGAAATAGCCTCCTTTTGGGTGGGGGTAACCTTGGTCGCTTTCCCATTTCCTGCACCTTTGACAGCCCAGCCGTCGGAGTGTTTAACTACGTGTTGATTTTTACCTTTCATTTTATTTTGAGTTTAAAGTTGACAAAAATATATAATAAATCTAAAACGTCAACCAATACTGTTTAGTTTCATTTAACCTTAAAATTTATTTATAGTCGTTTAAATAAATATAATTACTGTTCATAAGTTGCCATATCCAATTGACAAAAAGTATATTATATATAAACTATTTCTAATATATTCGTGTTCTAAAACTAACCAAACGACTACAGCAATGGCATTTATAGCAGACCGTCTCAAGTCCGCTAGGATCATGAGCGGACTTTCACTGCAGGGATTGGCAGATCAACTCAAAGAACTGGGCCAATCAATTTCGAAGCAAGCTTTAAACAAATACGAACAAGGTGAGTCCGCTCCGAATAGTGAAATGATTGGATTACTATGCGAAATACTTGATGTAAGACCAGATTATTTCTCAAACGCAACCGTAGTGGAGTTTGGTGAGATAGAATTCAGGAAGCTGAGCACCTTTCCTGGAAGGGAAAAAGACAGAATAGAAGAGGTCGTTAAAGACAAAGTTCGCAGATATCTCGAGCTGGAAGAAATTCTGAACCTGCAAACTGAATTCCAGAATCCGCTTGAAGGATTTCTTATTAGTAATCTTTCGGACATAGATGACGCTGCGGATGAGCTCAGAAAAGAGTGGGGTTTAGGTGAAAACCCAATCCCCAACACTATCGATTTACTAGAAGAACATGGGATTAAGGTGGTGGAGATCGTATCAGATGTTAAACTTGATGCATTCGCCACCAAAATCAATAATGTACAACCTATGGTTGTTCTGAATAATGCCAAACTTGACCATAATTTGGATCGCAAGAGGTTCTCTGCAATGCATGAATTAGCGCATATAATACTCAATCTTGATCAGTACGACGAGAAAACCAAAGAGCGGTTTTGTCACTACTTTGCAGGAGCCTTACTTTTCCCAAAAGAACGAATATATGCCGAGTTGGGGCACTCTAGAAGTAAATTATCCTTCAAGGAACTAGGTATGCTCAAGCAGGAATATGGCATTTCCATGCAAGCCATTATGTACCGCGCGAAAGAACTTCGAATAATTAATCAGAGCACTTTCAAACAGTTTTACTTCATGTTTAATAAATTGGGCTATCGGAACAATGAGCCTTATTCTTACGAAGGTTTTGAAAAGTCCAATCGCTTTTCTCAGTTGCTCTTCCGCGGGTTAGTCGAGGAGGCAATATCTATGAGTAAAGCAGCGGCTCTTAACAATCAAAAATTGGCTGATTTCCGAAAGGAAAACATGATTATTTGATGACTATTGCCGTTACTGACGCTTGTATTTTTATAGACTTATTGGATCTTGAAATTACAGCAGAATTTTTTAGCCTAGATCTTGATATTCATACAACCATAGAAGTTTGGAATGAGATTGTTCATGAGCAGCAATCAATACTCCAGACATACAGGTCAGTTGGTGCGCTCACATTACATATTCTTGAGCCAGAAGATTTCGAGAAAATGGAAACCTTTACCTTTCCCAGAGCGCTTTCAGAACCTGATAAATCAGTAGTATATGTGGCCAAGAAATTGGGAGCCGTTCTTTTAACTAGTGACGGTCCGGTTAGAAAATTTGCGGAAAAGCAAGCCATTGACAGACATGGTATGTTTTGGATACTCGATGAATTGGTAGACAAGGGAATTCTATCAAAACCTTTGGCGCATAAGAAACTCGATCAGCTCACCACTAATAATTTGATGTACCTCAATAATGTCAAGCTTCAAAAAGAGATCAAGAAAAGACTAAATGATTGGCATGGCTAATTCGATATAATTATCTCGGCCTTGTTATTGTTTTCATTCTTAATTCATTATTGCTTTCTAATTGAGTTTCTCGTTCCATATAATAGTCTCCCACACAGGTAAAGCGGCATTCGTCCTCAGTTGGCAGCATATACACCGCCAGCATGAGGCTATCGCCTTTCGGCCATAGCCTCACCGTGGATCTCCGCAAGCTCCGCTCCACGGCTTGGGTGCTGTCACTGTATTTGCTTTTGCCGCCTTCCTCCTCATGGCAGTTCTCTCTGTTCTGGGAGCAGGACTCTTGGCCAACTCATTTTCCGGTAGCATCGAGGGAGGCCATTGCTTATGCCTTTGCTTGATCCCTCGATCACAACCTCCAAATACCTACCGCCCGTCCAGCTCCCAGCCCAGCCACTGCCTGTGTTTTTGCTCGCCTGCGTCCTCAGTCAGGCTGCAGGCCTATGGCCAACCCAATTCCCCTCATGTCCAGAATATCCCATCCTTCGTCAGTGATAATCTGTCCATGCCCACGTCAGAGTGGCTCCAGGTATTCGCCACCCTGACCTTTACCCCCCAGACCCCCCCACCGCCGTTTTGTGGTCCCCCTACACCGCTCAACCCCCCACA
>CAYGUA010000053.1:0-23455 GCA_964353015.1 uncultured Marinoscillum sp.
GTTTAGGTGTTTAGGTGTTTAGGTGTTTAGGTGTTTAGGTGTTTAGGTGTTTAGGGTGAACTTGGTTTTGACGATTGGGTTGTGAATTGAAAATTGATAGGAAACAGTTTTTTCAGTGAACAATGAGCAGTGAGCAGTGAACAGCCTTCAGTGTACAGTGAGCAAGGAACAATGAGCAGTGATAACTGTAAACTGATAACTGGTTACTGGTTACTGGTTACTGGTTACTGTAAACTGAAATTGCCAAAAAAAAAGGAAAGCTTTCGCTTTCCTTTTTTTTACCCCCCGAAATCATCGAAGCGGATATTTTCATCTGGTATTCCAAAGTCCTCGCCCATTTTCTGAACGGCCTGGTTCATCAATGGAGGCCCACAGAAATACAATTCAATTTCTTCTGGAGATTCGTGCTTGCTTAAGTATTGTTCAATCACAGCATTGTGAACGAATCCAAGGAATCCATCACCTTCTTTGTCATTAAGATCCTTTTTCACTTTCCAGTTGTCTTCCGGTAGAGGTTCAGAAAGTACAATATTGAAGCTGAAATTAGGGAAATGTTTCTCTAGTTCGTAGAAGTGATCCAAATAGAAAAGCTCTCTTTTTGATCGGCCACCATACCAGTAACTTACTTTTCTACCAGTCTTCAAAGTCTTAAACAGGTGATAAAGATGCGAACGCATTGGCGCCATACCTGCTCCTCCACCTACATAAAGCATTTCAGCTTCTGTTGGGTTGATGAAAAATTCACCGTAAGGTCCAGAGATCGTAACCTTGTCTCCTTTTTTTCTTGAGAAAATATATGAAGAGGCAATACCCGGATTCACCTTCGCCCAACCATTTGTCGCTCTGTCGAATGGTGGTGTAGCAATCCTTACGTTCAACATGATCTCTCTTCCTTCAGCAGGATAAGAAGCCATAGAATAGGCACGCTCTATCGTTTCTGTATTTTTCATCTTCAAATCCCAAAGCTTGAATTTGTCCCACTCAATCTGAAATTTGTCTGGTGAGTCATGCTCTTCCGGATGCGCCGTGATGTCCATGTCTTTGAAGTCCACTTCGCATTCCGGCACTTCAATCTGAATATAACCACCGGCCTGATAATCCATTTCTTCCGGGATCTCCACCACAAATTCTTTAATGAAAGAGGCCACATTGTAGTTTCTCACTACAGTAGCTTCCCATTTCTTTATACCGAAGATTTCTTCTGGAATCTCGATACGCATGTCTTCTTTTACTTTCACCTGACATGAAAGTCTCACATTGCCTTTCTGCTCTGTTCTGCTTAAGTGACCAACTTCCGTAGGCAGGATATCTCCTCCTCCCTCTTCAATTTTACATTTGCACATGGCACAAGTACCTCCACCACCACATGCCGATGGTAAAAATATTTTCTGACCAGAAAGGGTAGAAAGTAATGATGAACCAGCTGAAGCTACAATTGGATTTTTTTCATCACCATTGATAATGATGTTGACTGAACCAGATTGAACCAGCTTTGATTGTGCAAAAAGCAGGATAAATACTAAAAATAGTATTACGAGCGTGAAAGCAACAACGGCTGTGATAATGATCGAAGACATAGGTTGAATACCTTTAGTTTAAAAGAAACGCAGCAAATATAAATGATAAACTTTTGAGTGTGAAAGTCAAAAAGCCTTAATCTTAACTAAGATTTAAAACTGCACTCGATGGAAAATGTTTATTCCAATTAAATGATTATTCCAACATCGAAAGCAGGCTAGTCAATCGGGCCTTCAATTGTCTTCGATCCACGATAAAATCAAGGAATCCATGCTCTAGTACAAACTCTGAACTCTGGAAGCCTTTAGGTAGATCTTTACCAATTGTTTCCCTGATTACCCTTGGTCCGGCAAAACCGATCAAAGCGCCCGGCTCGGCTATGTTAAAATCACCCAACATGGCAAATGATGCAGTCACACCACCAGTTGTAGGATCAGTCAACAAAGAAATAAAAGGAATTTTTGCTTCAGAAAGCAAAGCCAATCTGGCCGAAGTTTTCGCCATCTGCATCAATGAAAATCCAGCTTCCATCATTCTGGCTCCTCCGGATTTTGAAATCATCAGGAAAGGAACCTTGTGCTCAAGAGAATAATTGATCGCTCTGGCGATTTTTTCTCCCACCACAGAACCCATCGATCCGCCAATAAAGTCAAAGTCCATGCATGATATCACGAGATCTTTGCCATTCATTTTACCGACTGCTGATCTGACCGCATCTTTCAATTCGGTCTTCTTCTGAGTCGCTACGATCCTGTCAGGATATTTTTTAGTATCGACAAATTTCAAAGGATCAGCAGAAGACATATCTGCATCAAGCTCTTCGAACTTATTGCCGTCAAAAATGATCTGAAAATATTCTTTGGAACCAATACGCACGTGAAAATCATCATCAGGACATACGTAAGAGTTGTTTTTCAACTCTCTCATATGAATGATACTGCCGCTAGGGGTTTTGTACCAAAGTCCGTCCGGAGCTTCCTTTTTGTGTTCGGTGGGTGTTTGTATTCCTTTATCTTGTCTTTTGAACCAAGCCATAAGATGTTTGGATTGTGAGCCGCAAAGCTAATTGAAAAGTTAATTATAGCATAGGAATAACTAGTCCTTTACCTCTTCGTAATCCACATAGTCACCACCCTTAAAATCGGCCTTTTTCTTTTTGGCATCCTCAGGCATGAAATCGATGTTTACATTGCCATTGCGTGGTTTTTTGCTTTGTGGATTAGGATTGCCGTTGCTTCTCTGATAATGCTGCTGTGTGGCATTGATAAAAAGCATTCTTACCAAAAAGCCACCAACCTTGTAGACCAAATAAGAAATGAGAAATATAATTAATAGAAATTTCAACATAATATCCTTTTAACTTATCTACTCAGGTAGAGGTTTCGTTCTGCGTATATTTCTAAGAAATAATCGTCCATCAGATCATCAATGAAATAAATCGCTTCACCTGTTGACTTCATCTCAGGCCCTAATTCCTTGTTTACATTCGGAAACTTATGGAAGGAAAAAACAGGTTCTTTTATAGCATAACCACTTTTATATGGTTTGAAATCAAAATCTTTCACCTTCTTTTCTCCCAACATCACCTTAGTCGCATAATTCACATAAGGCTCACGATAAGCCTTGCAAATAAATGGAACGGTACGTGAAGCTCGTGGATTGGCTTCAATGATATACACCTTGTCATTTTTGATGGCAAATTGGATATTGATCAATCCAACCGTCTTCAATGCTTTGGCAATTTTGATGGTATATTCTTCTATCTGTCTGATTACAAAATCTCCAAGATTGTATGGTGGAAGTACTGCATAAGAATCTCCGGAATGAATCCCGGCAGGTTCGATGTGCTGCATGATCCCGATGATGTAAACGTCTTCTCCATCGCAAATTGCATCCGCTTCTGCTTCAATAGCTCCTTCAAGGAAATGATCCAACAAGATTCCGACTTCCTGATTTCCTTTAAGCAGGTTCACCACGTGCTCAGACATCTCCTGCTCGTTGATCACAATCTTCATATTTTGCCCGCCAAGTACGTAACTCGGACGAACTAGAAGAGGAAACCCAATTTCTTTAGACAACTCGATAGCCTGATCGGCATTTTCTACCATACCATATTGTGGATACGGTATGTTTTGTTCTTTCAAAAGATCAGAAAAACGACCTCTATCTTCCGCAAGATCCAACGCCTCGTAGCTCGTTCCTATGATTTTGATTCCGTATCTATCAAATTTCTCAGCAAGCTTTAATGCAGTTTGTCCTCCCAGCTGCACAATGACGCCAACTGGTTTTTCATGCAGGATGATATCGTAGATATGCTCCCAGAATACCGGCTCGAAATACAATTTATCTGCCACGTCAAAATCCGTAGAAACCGTCTCCGGGTTACAGTTGATCATGATTGTTTCGTAACCACATTCCTTGGCAGCCAATACGCCATGTACACAAGAATAATCAAACTCGATCCCCTGCCCGATTCGGTTAGGTCCTGAACCTAATACAATGATTTTTTTCTTATCAGAGGCGATGGATTCATTTTCTTCATCAAAAGAAGAATAATAATAAGGCGTTTGTGCTTCAAACTCCGCTGCACAAGTATCAACAAGTTTATAAACCCGCTTGATGCCCATATCATTCCTTTTGGCATATACTTCACTTTCCAGCGACTTGATTAAATGCGCAATCTGACGATCTGCATATCCTTTTTCTTTCGCTTCTTTGAGCAGCGCTTTTGGAAGGTTTTCTAAATTGTGTTTTTCAATTTCTTTTTCCAAAATGATCAATTCCTCGATCTGGTGAAGGAACCACGGATCTATTCTGGTGAGGTTCTGGATGGTCTTAAATGGAATACCCATTTTGAAGGCATCATAGATATGGAACAATCTATTCCAGCTTGGGTGCTCCAAACTATCCAAAATGGCTTTTTGGTCTTTCAGCTCTTTGCCATCGGCACCCAATCCATTTCTTTTGATTTCTAGAGATTGACAAGCTTTTTGTAAAGCCTCCTGGAAATTTCTACCGATTCCCATCGCTTCACCAACTGACTTCATTTGAAGTCCAAGTCTTCTGTCTGAACCAGGGAATTTATCAAAATTCCATCTTGGTATTTTCACAATCACGTAATCCAGAGCTGGCTCGAAGAAAGCCGATGTGGTTTTGGTGATCTGATTTTTTAATTCGTCGAGGTTATAACCAATGGCCAGCTTGGCAGCAATTTTAGCAATTGGATAACCGGTGGCTTTAGAAGCCAGTGCAGAAGAGCGAGAAACCCTTGGGTTAATCTCAATTCCAATGATTTCATCTGTTTCTGGATGAACCGAAAATTGCACGTTGCATCCACCAGCAAACTGACCGATGGCATTCATCATGGTTTTGGCCATGTCGCGCATTTTCTGATAAACTGTATCAGGAAGCGTCATGGCTGGAGCTACTGTGATTGAGTCTCCTGTATGCACACCCATCGGATCAAAGTTCTCAATGGAACAAATGATGATGATGTTTCCAATATTGTCGCGAAGCAGCTCTAGTTCGTATTCTTTCCACCCCATGATGCTTTGCTCCACAAGCACTTCATGGATAGGTGATGCCTGTAAACCGGCATTTAATGCTTTGTCAAAATCCTCAGCTTTATCTACAAATCCTCCACCAAAACCGCCAAGGGTATAAGAAGGTCTGATCACCAATGGAAAACCGATTTCCTGTGCTATTTCTTTTCCCGTAAGGAATGAAGTGGCTGTGGCACCTCTGCAGACACCCACACCTATTTCATTCATCTTCAATCGGAATTTCTCACGATCTTCAGTAGTTTCAATCGCCTTGATGTCCACACCGATCATTTTCACACCGTACTTTTCCCAGATCCCTGCATTCTCACAGTCGATGGCCAGGTTAAGCGCGGTTTGTCCTCCCATAGTAGGAAGCACCGCATCAATTTTGTGTTTTTCCAGTATTTCCTTGATTGACTTTTTGGTCAAAGGCTTCAGATATACATTATCTGCCGTGACAGGATCGGTCATGATCGTAGCTGGATTGCTATTGATCAATGTCACTTCTATCCCCTCTTCCCTCAAAGATCTGGAGGCCTGTGAGCCTGCATAATCGAATTCACAGGCTTGTCCGATGATGATCGGTCCGCTTCCAATGATTAATATTGACTTGATACTGGAGTCTTTCGGCATTTGATGTGGTGGTTTTGAACGTCCAAATTGACGCAAAAGTAAGACACGAAGACGAGACAAGACAAGTTAAATTTTGGAATTTTAAATAAAATCCAAATTAAATTCTGATCACCATTCACAGAAACCATGAATCAGGAAAAGTAGAAAGTGATAAATTTGAAAGTATGAACCGAATAGATCGCCTCACGGCCATACTCATCCATCTCCAGAGCAAATCGAGGATCACAATTGAGGAATTGGAAGATCGCTTCGAGTTAAGCAGACGAACGATTTTTCGCGATATCAAATCCCTTTTAGAATCTGGCGTGCCGATTGGTGGTGATGCAGGATCAGGTTATTTCATTGTGGAAGGCTATCATTTGCCTCCCGTGGTTTTTAACAAGGAAGAGGCTGCAACTTTGCTTATTGCAGCTAAGTTTATCAACCAGAATGCTGATGGTGAAACAAACAGGCTCATGGATGAAGCCATGCGAAAAGTTCGCGCCGTATTGAAATATTCTGATCGGCATTATCTGGAGGCATTGGATGACCGAGTCGAAATCATTGGTTCTCCTTCGGTTTCGAAACAAGGTTTTCCTGATTCACATATTTCTACAATTCAGCTGGCTTTGGCTTCAAAAAAAATACTCGACATCTCCTATTATTCCAGTTACAACGATAGCTACACGGATAGACAAGTTGCACCGCTGGGATTGGTTTATTATTCTGGTCGCTGGCATCTGATTGGCCATTGTGAATTGCGCAAAGAAATGCGGGACTTCCGTACCGACCGCATTCAAAAACTTAGGATCTCTTCAAAGGATTTTAATCCATCTGATCATCCTGATTTCCTCAACTTCACCACCGGTATGCTCGGAGGTACAGATGCGAAAGAAGCCACCATCAGGTTTAGCAAAAAAGAGGCACGCTTCATTCAGGATCAGAAATACTACTATGGATTTCTCGAAGAAAAAGAAGTCGATGATGCCGTGGAAATGAAATTCGTAACACCACATTACGAATTTTTGGCACGGTGGCTGCTCAGTTTTTTAGATGAAATAACTGTGCTGTCTCCATCGGAACTTCAGGGATTGATGGCGAGCTATTCACATCAGTTGGCGGAGCATCATCAGAAGTATTTTGAGGTTGACTCTAGATCAAATTTGAATATGTAGGATAACTTTTGAAATCCATTTTTTTCTAAAAATGAATGCGCAGCAACGTTAGAAGATCCACTTTCGGCAAGTATGTGGATCCCCCCTTTTTTATCAACTTCATTTTTTAACCAATTCACCATTTGAGAACCCACCTGATTTTTTTGTAAACTTTGTTTCACTACAATATCAGAAAGCGTACACCATTCTTTATGTGGCCATTCCAGAAACATTAATCCAATAAGCTCATTTTGTCGCCTTGCAACTGCAATGCGTCCCATTCCCAGATTTGACGCAAATTCTTTAGCCAAAATGTTTTTAACATTTGGCGACCATTCCCATTCGTTTATTGCACGCCCTTCTAAAATCTCTGTGTGAGAAATATACTTTTCAGTTGTGTTATTGATAAAAAATGCAACCAAATCATTTACAGTAATGTCTGAATCATTGGTAAGCCATTCAATCTTTAAGTTATTTAATTCCTGCTGAATTTTGGGGTTTGGTTCATCTATTGGCCAATTTCGTATGACTGGGCAATTGCCGAGTAGTGTAGAAACGAAAATAAAAAATTCTCGTTTATTGCCACCTGGATTTTCGAGAACAGCATAGTCCAAAATTTTTCGAAGTTGTTCGACATAATTCACTCGAATGTCGGGCCACAATATCAAAAACCCTGGAGCCTTAGCCAATTTGTAATACCAATCGACCCAGGATCCAAACACATCATGTGGCATTGTCTTGTTACCTCTGAAACTAATTGCCAGCTCAAAAAGGTTCAACATTTGACAAAGGTAATTCACCAAAACCTCATATTCGGCAGTCCCTCTTTTGGGAATCAAAATGTCCTTTTGCCATACTGGACGGATCAATTCGATATTTTCCGCTTCAAAACGAAAAAGGTCAATGGATGCATATTCTAGACTCAGATAAATTTCCTTTCGAGCCAACTTCCTATCCTTTATTTTATTTATCAGATTGGATATGAAAAATGTAGTTAAGGCTACTAAAATTGAGACACTTTGAAAAATAGTATCCATCGATAAACTGTCCATTTACAATTAACTTTTTAAGTTTTGAAATTAATGATCCGATTTTTATGTCGAAATAAAAATACCTAAAAAACCAATGCCCCGAAAACCAGTGACATAGGGTTGTCATTGATAAGGTGTTCTTTGTGTCATCTATCACTAATCATATCGACAATTATGGAAGCTATCTTGAGTAAACTGGATCTGAACAAATCTGACAAAAATTATTATCACGCTGGGGAAATCCCTGATGTTCGTGATTTCGACTGCTATTATTATTTGAGTATTGAGGGAAAAAGTGCTCCTGAAAATCAGCTATTTCTGAGTGCTATTGAAGCCATATATGGCATAGCTTACGGCATCAAATTTATTTGTAAAGGTGAAGACAATGACTTTGTGGTGCCAAAGATGGAATGTCATTGGTTTATCGATGGCGGGTCTGAAATTCAACATCAATTTGCTGCTACGCCACGTGATCAATGGCGATGGAAGATTCTATTAAGAATGCCTGACTTTGTGGAAGGAGATCATTTTTTCAGAGCCATGGAAAATCTTAAAAACAAGAAACCAGCGTTGGCAGATTTCATCAATCTTGTGAAATATGAGCTGATCAATGAGGGAAAATGTGCTCAAATCATGCATCTTGGCTCATACGATGAAGAAGGCCCAACAATTGAGAAGATCCACGGATTCATTAAAAATCAGGGCCTGACAATCATTGGTTATCACAAAGAAATTTATATTTCCGATCCAAGGAGAACACCGACTAATAAGATGAAAACAATACTCAGATATCAGGTAAAATGAAGAAAGTAAAATTATACATCGCCATCAGCCTGGATGGAAAAATAGCAGATGCAAATGGCAGCACAGACTGGCTTGAGCAAATTCCAAATCCAGATCAAAACGATTATGGGTATTTTGATCTCCTGAACGCCGTTGATGTCACGTTGATGGGAAACAGTACTTATCAGCAGGTGCGCTCCTTCCCCATTCCTTTTCCTTATGCGGATAAAGAAAACTATGTTTTCACGAGAAATGGCAATTTGAAAAAGGATGAATACGCAACATTTGTTTCTGCCAATTTCAAAGAAACATTGCTGGAGCTAAAAAATAAAGAAGGCAAAGATATCTGGCTGATTGGCGGTGGTGAAGTAAATACGTTGTTACAGTCTATGGATTTGATCGATGAATATTTGGTTTTTGTGATGCCTATCATTTTGGGTGAAGGCACGCCACTTTTTGCAGCCCATCCAAAGAAATCAGATTTAAAATTGATCACAAGCAAGACCTTCGAATCCGGCGCAGTGCTGCTTCACTACACCAAAGGATAGTTACCAAATCATGGCGGAACCACTAAAAAATCAATTCTTTCAGCGCAGCTTTTTTGAGGCTTTGAGTGCATCAATTAGCAACCATTATTCTGGCTGGTCTGAGTCTCAGTTTATGGACGCGATCTATGTAGATTCATGGGAGGCCATGGAGTTGAAACAACGCATGAAACATGCGAGTCTTGCTCTGGGACAAGCTTTACCTTCAGCATTTCCGGAAGCAGTCGGGATCCTGAAAAAATCAATTCCAAATGATGCCAAATTTGAAGGGTTGTTATTCTCTGAATATGTACAGCATCATGGCATGAATCATCCTGAAGTTGCGCTGGATGCACTGGAACTATTCACCCAATGTGGCAGTGCTGAATTTGCCATTCGGCCATTTATTATAAATCACGAAAAGCTGACCATGAGTCACATGCTGCAATGGACCAAAAACAAAAATGTGCATGTGAGAAGGCTCGCAAGTGAAGGCTGCAGACCGAGACTTCCATGGGCTCCCGCTTTGCCCAAATTCAAACATGATCCCAAAAACGTATTGGAAATCCTCGATCAGCTCATGAATGATTCCGAACTATATGTGAGAAAAAGTGTGGCCAACAATCTCAATGACATCACAAAAGATCATCCGGAAATAGCGATCGGTTTTCTGAAAAAATGGAATGAAAAAACCACCCCCAACATCACATGGATCACCAAACAAGCGTTGCGAGGATTGATTAAAGCTGGAAATTTGGAAGCGCTTTCATTGGTTGGAATCAAACCAGCAAAGGCCAAAATAAATCGGCTTCAAATACCAGATTTGGTGCAGTTCGGCCAGAAGTTCAAAATCAGTTTTGAATTAGTCAATGACGAACGTGTATCCACTTCCTTTTTGGTTGACTACATCATTCACCATCAAAAAGCCAATGGCACCTTGACACCAAAAATATTCAAATTGGGTACTTATAAGCTGGATGCTGGCGAAGTATTGACAATTGCGAAAAATCACTCGATCATACCAATTACCACAAGAAAATATTATGCTGGTGCACACAAGATTGAGATCCAGGTCAATGGCAAAGTGCTTGCAGAAAAACCATTCATACTCGAAATAGACTGATCGAATAGCTATGTCTGGTTTGGTGAACCTGCTGCATTAAATTGCCAGTAATCGAACCAAAATCCGACATGCAAAAGATTACTAAAGTATTTATCGCGATTATTCTCAGCCTGATCGTTTCGCAAACTGTTTGCGCTCAGGATCCGGAACTGTTTATGCCCATTGAGTTTAAAAGAGCCTTTGACAATGGCACAAGAAATCCAGATGGTACTGTTTCAGATAAATATTTTCAAAACAGAAGCATCTACGATATCAAAGCGAAAGTAGATCCTGCTACACGAAAAGTGACAGCAAGTGCCACCATCACTTACTTCAACGAGTCACCGCATTTTCTTCAAGACATCCAGTTTCACGCTTACAAAGATTTATATGAGGAAGGCATGGAAATCTCGAAATTGATAGTTGAAGGAAAAGGAATCAATCTGAAATCCAGTAAAAGTATTGACAAATCAAGCACCTACTATTTGGTGACATTGGAAAATCCTTTGAAACCTGGTGCTTCTATTACACTCGAAATGGACTGGTCGATAACCATTCCAGCCACTGTAGATCGGGATGGTGCCTATGACGAAACAAGTATGTTGGTCGCTTATTGGTATCCGGAGATTGCAGTTTATGACGATATCTACGGATGGGATCTGATCGATTTTGATGGCACGGCTGAATTTTATCATGATGTTTCTAGTTTCAAAGTAGAAATAGAAATGCCTGATAATTTTGTGATCTGGGCATCCGATGCTCCCGTCAATGCAAATGAAATCTACCCGAAAAAAATCCTTGATCGTTTGGCTGCTGCTCAAGCTACTAGCGATAAAGTGGTCATCATAGATAAAAAGGATGTGAAAAAGGGATTAAAGATGAATAGTAACATCTGGCGATATGAAGTAGATAGTTTTCCTGATTTCACTTTTGCTTTTTCAGATCACTACCTCTGGGAAGCAGCTACCTACACTGATCAATTTGGCTCCTTCTTCATCAACTCAGCTTATCCTGCCAAGAATGAAGTCTTTGGATTGGTGGTTGATATTGAAAAGGATGTATTGGCCTCTTTTCACAATGATTTTCCAAAATACCCATTTCCGTTCAAACATTTTGTGGCCTTCAATGGAGAAAAAGGAGGCGGTATGGAATTTGCCGGAATGTGCAACGATCAGGCACGATTTGACTATACAGCCGAAGGGGTACGTTACAGCGACTATGAGGCCAACTTACTTCTCACCCAGCATGAAATGATGCACATGTATTTCCCTTTCCTCATGGGAATCAATGAAAAAAGATTCGCCTGGATGGATGAAGGAATGGCCGAATTTTCAGAGGATTATTTCACGGGCGTGAATCTGGAATCTTATAAAGACAGAAGCCGGTTTGCAACTTCTGACAACTCACCGATCATGGCTCAGACCTATACCATCCCAAATACGTCAGGAATCAATACCTACGATAATTCGTCCATGTCTTATCATGCATTATTTCATCTGCTTGGTAAGGAAACTTTTGATAAATGCATGAAAGGATACATGGATCGATGGAAATACAAACATCCAACTCCTTATGATTTCTTTCACACTTTCAACGATTTGTCCGGCCAAGATCTGAACTGGTTCTGGAAAGCCTGGTATTTCGATTGGGGATATCCCGATGTGGCAATCAAAACATTTGAAAATGGAAAACTGACGATTGAAAATGTCGGTGGTTATCCGATAGCTGTAGAGATTGTTGTGACATATGATGATGACACATCCGAAAGTAACATGACCAGTCCTGCAGTTTGGAAAGATAAATCGACCTTCCAAACTGAAATAAAATCTACAAAATCCATCAAATCCATCGAACTTAAAACCATGAATGGACCAGATGCAATTGGAGAAAATAATAAGTGGTTGGCAGAATAATCATTTTCATTATCTTTCAGAAAAAAACAACATTATGAAAAGTGGACTTATCAGAGGACTTGCGTTAATCGGGGTTGGTGCCTTCATCATTTACTGGGCCATTACTCACTCACCAAAGGCAGGAGCATTGAAAGTAATTTCCAACGAGATAGCAGGATCTTATACCATGGGAGAAGGAGCCTATTACGCCTCACTCATTGCAGGTATTATCCTTGTCGTATTGGGATTGATGAGATCTTATAAATCAATGAAATAAAAAAAGGGATGTCTTGCGGCATCCCTTTTCCATAAAATCTTCATTGCTTACTTTCTATTTTATAAAGAATTCTATTTCCTCGACAGTCTCATTATTTAGGAAATCCACTGCTCTTACGATCAACGTGTGTTTACCTTTTTTGATATTGGTTATCAAACCGGCGTAACTTTTTTCTGGTTCGTTCCCCAGTTTATAATAAAGCCTGCTGATACCGGAAGTTTTATCAGTGGCAGATAAGAAAATACCGGCAGTAACTGGATATTCTGGTATGCCTCCTCTGTCTCTTGTGCTTCCCGTATTGAACTGAATAAATATATCCGGCTTGGTTGAATCCAGGTAAAACGAAAATTTGGAAACGTTTCTATTGTTCACATTGTCATAACCAAAATAATTCACTGTGGTGAACCCTTCTTGATCTAATGTAAATGGAGCATTGTAATCCGTCTCGCCCACCTGATTATTCACCGCATAGGTGAGTTGCTTCACACCAGCTTCAGGATCCGTACCTGTCAATCTGATTTTCGAATACGGACCGATATACAAGGTGTCTTCTCTCAAAAAGGAATAATTCTCTACCTTATGATCGATCACAGGGCCAGTTAAATCCACATAAAATTTATTCACATTGTGTTTAAATTCTTCAAATCCACCCTGACTTAGGTAGTTGCTTTTCTTTTCATCAGCAGTAGAGTTATTCAGGTTATCCACTGAATAATATTTGATGATGTGCGTTCCAGATATGCTTGGCAAATAAAACGGTTGATCATATTTCTTGAATTCCTCATTGTCCACAGAAAACATTATTTCCTTGACGCCAACCTTATTATCCACAGCAGTCAATTTCAGTTTGGTTCTGCCAGAGAAATAAATTTCATCATCCACAATAAATCGATCACCCAGCACATCAGCAACCATGAGCGGAGCAGTTTTGTCTAGAAAAAAGGTAAAGGATTGCTCTGCTTCTACATTGCCCACTCGATCCTCAGAATAATAAGTCACAGTGTGTTCACCTTCATCAATGGACGCAAGTGGCAAAAGCTGACCATCGTAGATTTTATCAGGCTGATCATCAAATCGGTATTTCAAGGACTTCACACCTGAAAGCGAGTCATATGCGAGCAAATAAATTTTTGTTCCCAATGAAATGACTTGGTTTTCTGTGATTCCATTCACATTTATTTTGCTAAAAGGTGATTCATTGTCAATGATAAAATTCACTGTTTGAGTTTCCTCCACATTCCCAACATTATCTTCTGAAAACACTTTTAACTCGTAACTGCCCTGCTTATTAAACACGATGGGACTTGCGTATTGTCTAAATGCTGCACCATTGACGGCATAACTCAATTTGCGCACACCAGACATTCCGTCTTTTGAAGAGAGCAAAGCGGACATTCCGGCTTTGTAATAAAGCTTTTCGGCATTCTTATATTTACTCACATTTTCATAGGTAATTGTACTTACAGGAGCAATACCATCCGCATAGATTTCATATTTCACCTCGCTATCGGGGATAGACTTTTTTGTGACTGGATCCACCGCATTTCTGGATCTGATGTAGTTGATTCCTTCTGTATCCAGATACATCGGGTCAGCATATTTTGCTGTTATTTTACTGTTCAGTCTTTCCTTTTTTCCGTCAGGACTATCAGACACAAAAAGGTAAATCGGCGTAGATTTTCTCCAATACAGGTTGCCCGTAGAGTCAATATGATGGTTTGGACTTTCTTGTGAAAACAGCTGACCAGAACAGGCCATAAACAAGAGACAGATAAAAATGTATTTCATTTTCACTTAAAGGTTAGGTAATTGGTTTAAAATTTTAACATAAAGGTTGAGCCTGCACCCGGCGCACTTGAGACCTCTATATTTCCATTGATTTTTTCGATTAATTCTTTGCACAATATGAGACCCAAACCAGAACCTCGTTCCTTGTCTGTGCCCATACTACTTCGGTTGGTATGAATGTTAAATAATTTGGCCATTTTCTCTTCATCCATTCCGATACCAGTATCCTGAACTTTCAATAGATGATGACCCTTTTCCATTTCAAAATTCACGTAAACTTTGCCTCCTTTCGGAGTAAACTTGATGGCATTTTGGATCAGATTTCTGATGACAATATTGAGCATTTCTTTGTCTGATTCGATAAAATCACCATTTTTAACATTGTTGACCAATGTGATGTTTTTCTTTTCTGCCTGCCATCTCAGCAACATGAAACTTTCTTCTACCAATGCCTTTACTTCCAGCTTTTGAAACATTGGCTCGGCATTTTGTATCTGAGACTTGGACCATGTAAGCAGATTTTCAAGTAAAGTGGCACTATTGGTAAGTTGTGATTCCACACTAGCCAATGCCCTTTTTAATTCTTCCTGTAAGTCGTAATCATCCAATATCATAAAAAAGCCCTGTAACGCACTGATTGGACTCCTCATGTCATGAGCGATAATGGAAAATATCCTATCCTTGACTTCATTGGCATTTTGAAGTTCCACTTTTTGCATCTCAATGGAGAGGTTCTTTTCGCTCAGATGTTTTGCATGGATTCTGGTTTTGCGTGAGTTGATAGCAATCAAAATAGAAATGATTACAATAGCGATGATGATGATGATGGCAATGACAAGCACATTTCTACGATCACGGATCAACTGAAGATTCTGCTGCTCTCTTGAATTGGCTTCCATCTCGCTGAGCTTTTTTTCCTGCTCAAGCAACCTGATCGCTATTTGATTTTTAGTAAGATCTGCATACAAACCTTGATTGATAGAATCTTTGGTTTGAATAACCTGCTCCTGTTGGAAAATCTCCAATTCCTTTCGTAGCAATTCATTTTCTTTTTTGGCTTTTTCTGCTTCTATGACTTGCTTCTGAAGCTTTTCCTGCGCCAATTCTTTATTTATGCTTTTGACTTCTTCCCGCTGTATCTCTTCATGAAAAGTCTTATACAGACTGAAATACTGTAATGACTTGTCAATCATACCCATCTTCTCGTACGTCTCCGAGAGCATGCCATATACGCTTCGCATCTGATGTTTATCATAAAGCTCACGAGATATATCCAAAGCTTCTGATAGATTGACAATCGATTCTTCATAGCGCTGCATATTATTGAGCACCACCGACATGTTGATCAATGCAGAAATCACTCCCACGGGTTCTTTACTTGCTCTTCTTGCTGCAAGTGTTTTCGTAAAACTGTCGAGTGATTTTTGATATTCTCCAATATCTGAATAGAGCATACCCAGATTATTATTGATCATGGCCACCCCATTTTCATTGGCTACTTTTTCATTGAGAATCAATGACTTTTCGTAATATTCTGCTGCTGGTATGTAATGATTATTGTTCCAGAAAACAAAGGCCACATCATTCAAAGCTCCTGACGCACCACGCAGATCGTTTTTAGCAATTAGAAATTCGTACTTTTCCAGATTTTGGTGAATAATTCCAGAATCACTCTTGGAAAGAGGATGTAACTGGCCATTAGAGCATAAATAGCCAAGAAAGAGTATTGTAAACAGAACCTTTCTCATCAAATCGATCTGGGTATTATATATGACATTGTCCCGAAATTAAATCAATTGATTATAAATCTGATTTAATTCTTCATCTATTCAATGATTGGAGCAGAAAAATAGAAATAATATAAAAATTCGGTGTTTAAATATGAATCGGTCTGTTTTCTGTGGCAGCCAGACACGCCTCCTTCACGGCCTCCATATAGGTAGGGTGAGCATGTGACATTCTGGAAACGTCCTCAGCGCTGGCTCTGAATTCCATAGCGGTAACTGCCGAAGCAATCATATCTGCCGCTCTTGCTCCTATGATATGAACACCCAAAATTTCGTCCGTTTGCTGATCAGCAAGAACTTTTACCAAACCATCTAAATCCATAGACGCACGTGCACGACCCAATGCTTTGAATGGAAATTTACCGGTTTTGTAGGCTATCTTTTTTTCTTTTAGTTGCTCTTCAGTCAAACCTACACTGGCAACTTCAGGCCATGTGTAAACAACTCCCGGGATGAGATTGTAATTGATATGTGGTTTTTGTCCCATCATTTGCTCAGCAACAAAAACACCTTCTTCTTCAGCTTTATGCGCCAACATTGCACCTTTCACTACATCTCCGATTGCCCAGATATTAGCTACATTGGTTTTCAAATGTGCATCTGTTTCTATCTGACCTCTTTCAGTCATTTTAACTCCTGCATTTTCCAAACCAAGTCCTTCTGTGTATGGTTTTCTGCCAATTGACACCAAACAATAATCGCCTTTCAAATCAATTTTATCTCCTTTTGGAGTTTCTGCAGTCACGGTTACTTCTTTGTCTTTGGCGCTTACGCCTGTGACTTTGTGACTCAAATAAAACTCAAAGCCAATCTTTTTCAATGATTTTTGAAGCTCCTTGCCCATGGTGCTGTCCATCGTCGGGATGATGTTATCCATGAACTCCACCACCGAAACTTTTGCTCCTAATCTGGCATATACAGAACCCAATTCCAATCCTATCACGCCTCCACCTATGATCACCAAATGTTTTGGAACCTCTGAAAGCTCCAATGCCTCTGTACTGGTAATCACACGCTTTTTATCAATTTTAATAAAAGGAAGTGAGGCGGGTTTTGAGCCTGTGGCGATGATGATCTTCTCTGAAGTAATCGTTTTTTCTTCCTTACCAGCAATTTTAATTGTGTTTTTGTCCACAAACGAACCTAAGCCATGAAGCACATCAATTTTGTTTTTGCTCATCAGGTAGTTGATCCCCTCAGTATTTTGCTTCACCACGTCCGCTTTTCTGGCGATCATCTGCTTGAAATTGACCTTAGGTTTTGAGATATCTATACCATGTTCTTTAAACGACTCAGTTGCATTGTGAAAATGCTCGGATGAATCCAACAATGCCTTGGAAGGTATACAGCCAACATTCAGGCAGGTTCCGCCCAACGTTTCGTATTTTTCAATAATTGCTGTTTTCAAACCAAGTTGCGCACATCTGATAGCGGCAACATATCCACCTGGTCCTGATCCGATTACTGTTACGTCGTATTGCATAGTATTCAACTTTTTGGGTACCGAGTACATTGTACAAGGTACAGGGATTGTCAATATTTATTCAAGTGATTTTTGGAGACCAAAAATCATTTTTCGTAGCGATTCAATAGTGTTACTCAACATAGGCAACTCTTCTTCTTTCAAATAATTGAATCTGGCAGCTAAAATTAGCTGTGTTTCCAGTTCAAATAAGGATCCCAAACTAATTCCTAAAAACTGTTTGAACTCTCCTTTTGAATTTCTTCCTGCTCCTTCCGCGATATTAGATGGTATTGAAATTGCCGATCGCCGTATCTGAGCAGTTAATCCAAATTTCTCATCAGAAGGAAATATTTCGGTCAGCCTATACACAGATTCGCTTAAATCCATAGCCTTTTTCCAAACATCTAAATCCTTAAATCTATGCATTCAGTTTATCTTCAAAGATACTCTGTACCATATACCCTGTACTCAATACTCTGTATCCAACTAAACTCCTAAAAGCAGCCTGGTTGGATCTTCTAATAACTGTTTCACTCTTACAAGGAAGCTCACGGATTCTCTTCCATCAATTATTCTATGGTCATAAGACAAAGCCACATACATAATTGGTCTGATTACAACCTGACCATTTTCTGCTACCGGACGCTCCACAATATTGTGCATGCCAAGTATGGCAGATTGAGGTGCATTGATAATCGGTGTAGAAAGCATGGAGCCAAAAACACCACCATTGGTAATGGTAAATGTTCCGCCTTGCATTTCGTCGATGCTCAATTTTCCTTCACGTGCTTTGATGGCAAGTCTTACTACCTCCTTCTCTATCTGATCGAAGCTCATCGCTTCAGCATTGCGAATTACCGGAACCACTAAGCCCTTCGGGGCGGAAACTGCAATTGAAACATCGCAATAGTCGCTGAAAACCAATTCTTCACCATCAATCATAGCGTTGACAGCTGGCCATTCCTTCAATGCCATGGTACATGCTTTTGTGAAAAAAGACATGAAACCCAATCCAACTTCATATTTCTCCTTGAATGAGTCTTTGTATTTTTTCCTTAGCTCCATGATTGGGCCCATATTCACTTCGTTGAATGTAGTGAGCATGGCCGTTTCATTCTTTACAGAAACCAATCTTCTGGAAACCGTCTTTCTAAGAGAGGTCATTTTCTCTCTTCGTTGTTCACGACTGATACCAGACGAAAGCACAGGAGCTGAAGCTTGAGGCTGTTTTGTCTCTGTTTTTGCAGGTGCCGGAGCAGCTTTAGGTTTTTCAGCATTCATGGCATCCTCCTTAGTGATGCGACCATCTTTTCCTGTTCCGTGAATATCAGTACCTGACATTCCTTTCTCGCTCAAAATTTTCGCAGCAGCTGGAGATGCAAGTCCGGCTGCATAAGAATCGCTGGTTGAAGATTGGGTTGGCTCGCTCTGCGCAGGAGTTTCTGCTGGTTTCTCGCCTTCCGCTACTTCTATTTTACAAAGCAAAGCACCAATTTCGAGTGTTTCGCCTTCCTGAGCTACAATTCTCAAGATCCCCTGAGCTTCTGCCGTCAAATCAAATGTTGCTTTATCAGATTCGATCTCAGCGATTACTTCATCCAATTCCACAAAATCACCGTCAGCTTTCTGCCAACCAGAGATCGTTACTTCATTAATGGATTCGCCAACTGCTGGTACGTTCATTTCAATGACTTGACCAGTTGGTTTTGGTTCTTCCGCTTTTGGCGGTGATGCTGGTTTTTCGGCTGCTTTTGCTTTCGATTCGTCAATTTCGCATAGCACTCCTCCAATTTCTACTGCTTCTCCTTCTTTTGCTATGATGTGCAAAATCCCAGCGCTTTCTGCTGTGACTTCAAAGGTGGCTTTATCTGATTCGAGTTCACAAATCACTTCATCCATTTCTACATAGTCGCCATCAGACTTGGTCCATTGAGCGATAGTCACTTCTGTTATTGATTCGCCTACTGCGGGTACTTTTATTTCAAGACTCATAATTCTTTGTCTTTATATTTCAAATGCTTTTTTAACTATTTCGGCTTGTTCCTCTTTGTGAACTTTAGCATAGCCAGTTGCTGGAGAAGCCATCGCCTTTCGTGATATAAAAGACAAATCGAGCTTCGAAACCCTAATCATGAAGCCAAGCGCTCCCATGTTTTCAGGCTCTTCCTGAACCCATACCAATTTAGGGTTGGTGAATTTCTTCAGAACTTTCTCCAATTGTGTTTTAGGGAATGGATACAATTGCTCCAGTCTGATTACTGCAACATCCTTTCTTTTTTCTTTTTGTTGTTCTTCCAACAAATCAAAATAGACTTTTCCTGTACACAACAAAACCTTTTTCACAGTTTTGGCTGTGACATATTCGTCATCAATTACTTCCAAAAATGTCCCTTTGGTGAAATCTTCAATCGGAGAAATAACCTTAGGATGTCGAAGCAGTGATTTAGGAGAAAATACAATACATGGTTTTCTGAATTCCCATGTTACTTGTCTTCTAAGCAAGTGGAAAAGGTTGGCTGGTGTAGTAATATCCACCACAATCATATTTTCCTGAGCTGTCATTTGAAGGTATCTCTCCATTCTGGCGCTAGAATGCTCGGGTCCTTGTCCTTCATAACCATGAGGTAGTAACATAACCAGGCCATTCATTCTCTGCCATTTGGTTTCAGCTGATGTAATAAATTGATCTATCATCACCTGCGCTCCATTGGAGAAATCACCAAACTGCGCTTCCCAAAGCACCAAAGCATTTGGAGTCGCCATGGCATATCCATACTCGAAACCAAGTACGGCATATTCTGACAACAACGAATTGAATATTCTGAAAGGCTCCTGATTTTCCTGAATGTGATCTAAGCTTGAGTAGCCTTCATTTGTATTTGAATCAAATAACACAGCATGTCTATGAGAAAATGTTCCCCGCTTGACATCCTGACCAGACATCCTTACAATCTTACCTTCTGCTAGAATTGATCCATAAGAAAGCAATTCTGCATCTGCCCATGTTAGTGATTTTTTCTCACCAAAATTTGCTTTGCGTTCTTTCAAGAGTTTTTCAATTTGCCTCAATGGCTTGAAGCCTTTAGGAATTGAGATGAGAGCTTTTGAAACCTTCTTAAGTATGTCTTCTGAAATAGCTGTATCCGGTGATTGATTGAAGTCTTCCCCTTTTGATCTTCTAAGAAAATGCCATTCTTCTTCGATTTTCTGAGGTTTGTATGGAAGTGGTTTTTGTTTCACTTCATCCAAGCGATCCTGAAGTAATTTCTTAAATTCCTGGTCTAATCTTGTAGCATCTGCTTCGCTGATATCCCCTCTTTCTGTCAATTTTTTGACATAGACTTCACGTGGGTTTGGATGCTTGGCAATCAGATTGTAAAGCTTAGGTTGTGTGAATTTTGGTTCATCACTTTCATTGTGACCATGTCTTCTATAACACAGTAAATCAATGAAAAAATCTTTATGAAACTTCTGCCTGTATTCTACGGCAAGATTCACTGCAAAAGCGACAGCTTCAGCATCATCACCATTCACATGAAGTACAGGAGCATCCACAATTTTTGCTAAGTCAGTACAATAGATACTCGATCGGGCATCATCATAATCTGTAGTAAACCCAACCTGATTGTTGATTACAAAATGTATTGTTCCCCCTGTTCTGTATCCAGGCAGCATAGACATTTGAATACATTCATAAACCAATCCCTGACCCGCAATTGCCGCATCCCCATGTATCACTACAGGAATCGCTTTTGACATGTCGCCCCGATATTCATCGTCAATCTGAGCACGTGTATATCCTAAAACCACAGGATCTACTGCCTCAAGGTGAGATGGGTTTGGCGCAAGTTTGATGTATATTTTTTTCCCTGATTCGGTTTGTACGTGGCTGGAATAACCAAGGTGATATTTTACGTCACCGTCACCCATTGTGAGATCAAGCTCAGCATTGCCTTCAAATTCAGCGAAGATCTCTTCATAGGTTTTACCCATGATATTGGTAAGCACATTAAGTCTTCCTCTATGCGCCATTCCTATCACAACTTCTTCAGCTCCTAATTCTGCTGCTTTGGTAATGATTCTATCCAATGCCGGAATGGTGTTTTCACCTCCTTCAAGGGAAAACCTTTTCTGACCCAAAAATTTGGTATGCAGAAAGTTTTCAAAAACAACCGCTTCATTCAGCTTGGAGAGGATTCTTTTCTTTTCGGGTGTGGAGGGTGTAATATCTACCCCTGTAGTTTCCACCTTATTTTTCATCCAATCAAAAATGCTGGAATCTCTAAGGTGATTATACTCATAACCAATATGACCTAGATAAACAGTCTGAAGTCTATCGATAATGGTTTTAAGTTTGGCTTTGCCTAAGCCGATCTCTGATCCAATCTCAAATTCTTCTTCCAGATCACTTTCGGCCAATCCGAAATTTTCAAGCTCCAATCTTACCGCATGCTGACGCCTCTCTCTGACCGGATTGGTATCAGATTTAAGGTGAGCTCGTGATCTATGAGCGAAAATCAAGTTTCTAACCATGATTTCCTTTAAATTTTCAATTGCAACAGCTGCTGGCATGGAATTACCCTGCTCACCATAATGTTGCTGTGAAAATTCAAAACCTTCGAAAAATTTTCTCCAGGAAATATCTACGTTTTCGGGGTTCTCTTTATACGACTTATATAAATCATCGATGTAACCCACATCGGCATTAGAGATGTATGAGTATTTGTCCATTGTTTATTTGGGGCATTTAGGATAACGCAGGCCAAAGGTATATAGAGGTTTCTAATTATAAAAACCGCTTAAGCGTTTACACAAATATCGATATTTTCAGCAGGCAAATCTTATTGGATTCAATCTTTAACAAGATATACTAGATAAACTTATCATGTATAAGTATTGCCAATCATTTGATTTGAAAATCATTTCGTTATCTTTGCGCTCCTTAAAAATTTTAAACTTTGAATGGACGAGTTCCATAAACAAAAACAATTATGCCTGTAAAAATCAGACTAGCGCGTCGAGGACGCAAGAAAAAAGCCATCTACGATATCGTAGTGGCAGATTCAAGATCACCACGAGATGGTAAATTCATTGAAAAAATTGGTCTCTACAACCCAAACACAAATCCGGCTACTATCACTTTGAGTGAAGGCAAGGCCCTTGATTGGGTAATGAAAGGCGCCCTACCAACCGACACTACAAGAGCAATTTTGTCTTACAAAGGAGTAATGATGAAAAAACACTTGCAGATCGGAGTACTTAAGGGAGCATTGACTCAAGAAGATGCTGACAAAAAGTACGATGAGTGGTTAAACCAAAAAGATTCTAAAATTCAAGGCAAGGTAGATCAACTATCTAAAGCTAAAGCTGATAAGGCGAAAGCTGCTTTGGAAGCTGAAGCTAAAGTAAACCAATCAAGATTGGATGCTAGATTAGCTAAGTTAAAAGAAGAAGAAGCTGCATTAGCTGCTGAAGTGGCTGAAGCAAATGCTGATGAAGCAGAAACTGCACTAGCAGAAGAAGGTGAAGCAGCTGTTGCAGAAACTGCGGCAGAGGAAACATCTGAAGCTGAAGTTGTTGCAGAAGAAACTCCTGCAGTGGAAGCAGTAGCAGAAGAAACTCCAGTTGCGGAAGCGCCTGTAGAAGAGACTCCTACAGCTGAAGCGGCTACAGAGGAAGCACCTGCTGAAGAAGAAAAAAAAGCTGAATAATTTAAAACATGGGTTTTGATGATTGTTACCTGCTTGGTCAGTTAGTCAAAACACATGGTTTGAGAGGTGAGCTCGTGGCTCATCTTGATGTAGATTATCCGGAAGAATATCTTGAATTGGAATCAGTTTTTGTTGATCAAAACGGAAAACTGATTCCTTTTTTTATTGAATCTATTGCCATTCGCGGCGACAAAGCTTATATAGCATTTGAAGATATAGAGAACATTGACCAGGCCACTCCTTTGGTAAGCTCTTCTTTATACCTGCCA
>CAYGUA010000054.1:0-5822 GCA_964353015.1 uncultured Marinoscillum sp.
TTTTGTAAATTTTATTTTTTTTTTTTATTTTTACCTTTCTTTTTTTTTTTTTTTTTTTTGCAAAAGCTCTTATACTTCAAATTTTTTAGATGTGAAAAACCTTTTGTAATGTTAATTGTTTTATTTTTTTTAATGACGTATGACCAATAATCGTTTTTTTTTAGGCGTTCATATTATTCTACTTCTGCTACTTTCATGTGGAGAAGATTCAACTACTGACTTGCCAGATCCAACACTTAACGATCAGACCTTCAGTGTTTTGGAGAATCCGTCGAATGGTACATTCGTTGGAAGCATGGTTATTGAAAACAGTAATGGAAAGGAATGGGAATTTTCAATTGTTTCTGGAAACATAAATGAATCATTCAGAATAGAAAATATATTTGAACAAAACCTTGGACGAATTACAGTAGCAAAACCTGAAAAAATTGATTTTGAGACAGTTTCGATGTATGAGTTAGTGATAGAGGCCCAAAACGGGGAAACTATTTTAATTGCATCTGCCAGGATTGAAGTAAGAGATAGATTGGAACTACCCCCAACCTTACCTGATAAGCAATTTAAAATTGCAGAAAACTCATCGAATGATAGTTTTATTGGAACAATTGAAATAGAAAATGGAGAGAGGATTACATGGAATTATGAAATCACCGATGGAAATGTTTTTAGAGCTGTGAGTATTGATGCGACTTCCGGTAATTTAACTGTTGCTGATTCTTCTCTTTTTGATTATGAAAGTATTAGAGAGTTCAACATTGAAGTAAGTGCATTAAGTTCAGAAATGAATTTGACTTCAAATGTTACAATTCAGCTCATTGATGAATATGAATTTGATCTGGCTCCCGATTCAGAGAAATGTAAACTTGAGCGAGCGAGTACATCTACTGTAGCATTAGGCTTTCCTAAATTTGATGGATTGGCTCCATCGGTAGGCGCTGTGAATATGACCATATTATTCGTTGATTTTAATGATGTACCCGCTACTAAGACTACACAAGAAGTTTTTGACATATTGAATCCAATATCTATCGATTTCTTTGACGACATTTCTTACGGGAACATGCAACTGGTTTTAGAGCCTCATTTAGAGTGGTTGAGGTTAAGCGAAATTTCTTCCTTTTATGGAAATAGCCTACGTGATTTTTTCTTACACAGAGATTTTATTCAAGAAGCTGTAAACCTGGCAGACAATGCAGTAGATTTTCAAAATACCGATATTGTATTGGTGATATCTAATCCTGATGCAACTGCCATACCATATGGCCCAACTTTTACAAGCCCTACTAAGGAAGATGCGATTCAGGCAGATGGCAATAGCATAAGAACGGGTATCACATCCGGTTTAGATCTTAACTACTGGGGAGGTTTGTGGTTACCACACGAAACAGGACATTCTCTAACATTACCGGATTTGTATCAATATGGCAGCAATAGTCCACATATTCATGTAGGTGACTTTAGTTTAATGGGTGATATTGCCGCTGGAGCGCCTGGATATTTCGCTTTTGAAAGATGGAACTTAGGTTGGTTGAATGATAACCAGATTTATTGCCATGAATCTGGAGATATAGTAATGGAAATACAGCAATTAGAAACCGAAGGAGGTATTAAAGCTTTGGTTGTACCATTATCTACAAAAGAGGCTCTCGTATTGGAGTCAAGGCGTGGGGTTGGCTTTGATTCAGAGATTGCTAAAGAGGGTGTTTTACCTTATGTTATTAATACAACGATAGCATCCGGACAAGGCACTATAGTCGTAAAACCAGGATCCTATAGTGGCAATAGAAAGATCAATGCCCCGATGAGCGTTAACGATGAATATACCTACAGGAATGTTCAAATAAAAGTGCTTAAACGTATGGCCACCAGCGATAAAGTACAAGTAATCATAAATTGATGAATCTTGGACTGCATTGAAGAAATCTATGTTGCCATAATAAAGGTCACAATTTTCCTTAATTCTCTCAAAATTATAATTCGACAGGCCTTGATTTGTGAGCTAATCGATCTGCGATACGATGCGTCTGGAAAATACAAGCCTTTTATTCGTATGTTCAAGGAGTGCCGTACAAACCCCACGTGAATCTCGCAAGCTCGATTTGACAGGCTTGGAGAATCGCACAGAGAAAAAGTATGAGGAAATTTGTTGTGTGTGTGCGGTTGCTGTTTCACGACGAGAGAAAAAAAATTTTGCGGGTTGGCTAGGGATTTGCGTTTAGAAATCTTCCAGTGAAAGATTTTAGTAAATAGCCAGTATAAGCAAGGCGCACGGTTAGTGCCGCATGGCAAGTGATTCGTGTGTAGGCTATGGATTTGCATTTCCGTTTATAAAACGTGGATTTGCTTTAACCCGGGCTGGGCGCCATTAGATCTTTACGGTTATCGAACTGAGGATTCGATAACTGATCTTGATTAAATGCTGTGCATCCACAAATCACTAGTATTGTCATAAAATGGCCTGAGCTATTACTTGCCCAGTAGTATCCGGAATGTAAATAAACTGTGCTCTAGGAATTAGAGTAGAATGAAAGCTTATTTCTTATTAATTTATTTAAAAAAAATTTTCTGACTTGTCCCATTTAAGTCATCTCGATCATTATAGAATTAGAAATTAGATTTTATAAATTAAAACAAAAAAAAGACATGAAAGATTTTATGATGCTCTTCCACAGTGAACCAAATCCCAATATGGAACCTAGTCCAGCCGAAATCGAGGCGGAAATCAAGGAATGGATGGACTGGATAGGCGGAATTGGTGCTCAAGGAAAATTAAAGAATCCAGGAGAAGCCCTGGGCTTTGAAGGCAAGACCATACACGCTGACGGGTCCATTACTGATGGTCCTTATGCCGAGGTAAAAGAAATCGTAGGAGGTTTTATTATCGTTTCAGCAGATCATATTGATGAAGCAATGGACCTGACCAAAGGTTGCCCCGCGCTTTCCAATGGAGGAAAGGTTGAGGTCAGAGAAATAATGCCTACTGGTGATTTACCAAATGACTAATCAGGAAGAACTTTCTGAGATTTTCAAATCTGAATACAGCAACTTGATTGCTGTATTCAGTAACTATTACAGAATAAGTGATTTTCAACTGGCCGAAGATATTGTCTCCGAAACCTTTGTTAAAGCCATGAAGGCCTGGTCGCATCAGGGCATACCCCAATATCCCAGAGCATGGTTAAGGAAAGTTGCCCAAAACCTCTATTACGAAGATCTCCGCAGGAAGAAAACCTTTGAGGATAAAATCAGCAAACAAGTGCTCGACGACCATGAAACTTCGGACCACCTGGAGATCACGGAAGAACTAATCGAGGACAGTCAACTCCGAATGATTTTTTTACTCTGTCACCCCGAACTAAATCGTGAATCACAGTTGTGTATAGCCCTGCGTATTCTTTGTGGTTTTAGTACGGAGGAAATTGCCAAAGCGCTTCTTTCCAACAAGGAGGTGGTGAATAAAAAGCTATATAGAGCAAAGAAGACACTACGACATTCATTGTCCATGGATAGGGCCTTAACGGTGGCTGATTTTGAAGAAAGGCTCGACAATGTATTAAGAGTGATATATCTGCTGTTCAACGAAGGTTATTACAGCAGTACAGTAGAAGAGAATATTCGACATGACCTATGCTGGGAAGCCATGCGCCTTGGCATTTTTTTATCAAAACAGCAGCATTTCCAGGTCAGTCATGTTCATGCACTGGTTGCCTTGATGTGTTTTCATGCTTCGAGGCTCAATGCACGTCAGTCTGGTGAGAGAGCAAATCTACTATACTATGAACAAGACAAAGCGCAATGGGATCAGGCACTCATCAAAAAAGGTCTGCAATACCTCCAGCGCTCCTCACAAGGACAAATAGTCTCTAAATATCATTTGGAAGCATCCATTGCATTTTGGCATACCCAGGAGCAAGATGGAAAGTGGGATCAAATACTCATGCTTTACAATAAGCTCCTTACCATAGAGTACTCACCATTAATTGCCATGAATCGTTCCTTTGCCTTAGCCAAAGCTGATTCACCGATAAAAGCCATTGAAGCGGCCTGCAAATTAGAACTTAAGCATAACGCGCATTATTTCTGTCTCATGGCTGAATTATACCGCATGAATGACAATACGGATCAAGAAATTATGAACCTGAACCAAGCTTTAAAATTGGTAAAAAAGGAAAACGAAAAGGCCTTGATTCGACGAAAACTTGAAAAGGCTCTTTTGAGCAATAAACCATAGATTTATTATATCATGGCCTGCGTTATCACTACGCGTGCCGGTTAATATAGCTTTGGCGCCCGGTTAGGGGTTTAGGGGCGGGATTAATGGTTTGGGGCGGACGGCTAGTCATTGGCCTTTTTCGTTCTTATAAGCACTCACTCCATTTCTTGGTAGTAACGAGGCGGACGGCCAGTTCACTCTTTTGCCACTCCTCTCAAATGATGAATTACCATGCCGCAGTGAGAGATATGGCCAGAAGGGCAGGAGAGTGGCAAATGTGTGCGGATTAGCGAGAGAATCCTTTATATGAATTTTTCTTTAGGTTTTCTATGTCTGCTAAATCCTTATCTCTTCCTAACTTCTCCTTATCTAAAAGCAGATCTTGTTTAGAAATAATATTG
Source organism: uncultured Marinoscillum sp. (assembly GCA_964353015.1). Classification (GTDB taxonomy): domain Bacteria; phylum Bacteroidota; class Bacteroidia; order Cytophagales; family Cyclobacteriaceae; genus JAMZMI01. Next base: position 4,615 of record CAYGUA010000054.1, read on the forward strand.
ATTTGAATACCTTCAATTTCTCCAATTTCTTTATTTCCGAAGCATTTTTTGAAATCTCTAAGATAAAAAGCTGCAAGTTCTGGAAGAAAATCGAAGTGAAACTCATTTAGATTGAACTTTATAAAAGTCTTCTTAGGGTCAAAAACTATTTTATTTAGTTCTGATTTTAGTTCTGGACTAATTTCAAAGATTGCATTAATAAGTCTTATGAAGTTTTTATTAGTAGCCAAATACCATACATCAATATCATAATTTATGTCCTTTGGAAGATTTGTTGAAGGTCGAGGCTGACCATAAAAGCTTATGGCTACTCCACCTACAAACATGTATTCGACTTTGTGCTTATTAAGTGCTTGAGAAAGATTTTTGATCCCGTCAGCTAAATCTTGTGTCATCTATATAGCTGATTTTTTGTAGATCTGAAATCAAGCTACTTTTTTGATCTTACGAAGTGATTGAGTTGCATTTTTTTGACGTAATTTTTCCTCTTGAGTAAGAGGTCGCTCTACTCTATCATGCTTTAAATCTTCGAAAGAACTATATAGTTGCAATGATGACATGTAGCAAAAGTAATTATGATTAATGGAATATTCAAACGATTCTGAAGATAGAATGTTTTTTGGTGAACAAGGCAAATAGGATGAGAATGGAGCTTATAAAGCAATTAGTAGAATGAAAATATTACAGTAAGTGTAAATAATTTCCTCAATTACATGCATATGATCTGTTTGATCCAATATCAATTGACGTACTGGTGGTGAGCTGGTGCCAAATAGCCGGTCGCAAACAAAGCTTTGGCCAGCAAGGCTAGCCGACCGTGTGATCACAGGCAAATTCCAGAGCCGCGTAGGCTAATCGCTGAGAAATGCGAAGCATTCGTCAGGCTCAATTGAAATAATTCTAACGCCTGTCAATCGCGTATTTGAAATCAAACTGACCAGAAGTAGAATCTAAAAGATTGTCAACGGAAACGTCCGCTCGGCAGAAACGTGCGCGTCAAAGTCGAACTCTGCTGCCGTCCGCGGAGCGGTTAACATGAATATGAATTATATGTACACTGGGTTTGTGGGATGCCGGGATTTTCCCTTAACATAAAATCTACCGTTATCGAACTGAAGTTACGATAACTGATTTTATGCTAAATACTCGCTGCACTCGTATTATGGGAAATCCCTAGCTTTGTTATATAATTTATATTATGTTAAGTA
>CAYGUA010000054.1:5922-19877 GCA_964353015.1 uncultured Marinoscillum sp.
ACTCGTATTATGGGAAATCCCTAGCTTTGTTATATAATTTATATTATGTTAAGTAGAATTCTCTGAAATGTACCCTATGCCTATTTTATAGTTGATTATTTGAACCCGTTAAATACCTGATTCAATGTCTGTTATACTACCTTCACTATGAAATCACTCTAATAAATCGAACAAACTCAACCTTATCAGAGTCTAACATTCTGTCAACCTTCTAAATCAACTGACTTATGAAAAAAGCATTAATCACTGGAGCAAGTACCGGCCTTGGTCTGGAGTTCGCCCATCAGCTTCGCAAACAAAACTGGGACGTTTATGGTGTGGCCAGATCTCAGGATAAATTAAAAAACACATTTGACAATCAACATTACCTGGTGGCTGATCTTACCTCATCATCAGATCTAGATAAAGTTGTGAGTTGGATCAACGAACATCAATTCGATCTGTTGATCAATAATGCAGGATTTGGAAGCTATTCATTATTTACGAATGTGCCAGTGGCAGAACTCACCAATATGATGCATTTGAATATGGACGCGCTCGTCACACTTTCTTACGCCTATTTAAAAACTGCTAAATCCGGTGACAGCATGATTAATGTTTCCTCAGCACTCTCCTTATTGCCCATGCCCGGATCAGCTGTGTATTCAGCTACAAAGAGCTTTGTGACTGCTTTCACTGAATGTTTGTGGTACGAATATCAAGACAAAGGAATCTACGTGTTTGCAAGTTTGCCAGGACCTGTTGCAACTCCATTTCACGAAGTAGCTGGCGGCAGTACTGAATCCATGGATCCTAAAATGGTTCTAACTCCAGAAGCTGTTGTAGCTGAAGCATTAAAAACACTCAATAACAGATCTAAACCATCTGTCGTACATGGCATGATGTTTAAGATGTTTACCAAATTTGGTCAGCTGATGAGCCGTAAAATGAGACTCACAACCATGGCCAAAAATGGCCCGGTCAATATATAATCTCATTCAATATTACTTAACATAATACTCATAACTCATTATTATACAATGCGTTATGACTATCTATTTCTCATTCAGATGTACTTTTTTGAGATCTATTTTATTACAAATGTATTTAATCCATGAGCACGATGGCTTCTGATTTGTAAGTGTCTTCGGTTCATTTCACTTTTCATATATCGTATTCGGGCAACCATCGAACGACCCGTTCATTTCTAATCGCATCATTAGCCATGTGTACAGAAATAGCACTTTGATAGGCATCCTTTAATCCCAACAACAGCGGCTCCTCACCCTTTATAGCAGCCGCGAAATTTTTATATAATTTCCAGGTCATGTTGAAGAATTGATCATCAATAGGGTAAATGATGGATTCATCAGCTTTAGGCTCGACCGATCTTTTCTCCATATCGCCAATGATTTTTATCGAAGCTCCAGATACCCCATCAACCGTGCTTGACCACTCCTGCTCAACACTTTTTCCTTCAGCATAAATTTCGGCTTTATTCATTCCATGGCTGACCACAGTAGCTTTATCACCATAGAATTTCATTTGAAATCCTTCATATTTATTGGTAGTACCAGAATGAAACCCAACCTTCACACCTTCCGGATAATCAAATAAAGCGTGTACATTATCATAAGTAGTTCGCCCATCTTTCCAATAATCGATACCTCCGGTACCCACTACTTTTGTTGGGTGTGCACCTAACAAATTGTCGATCATGTTCATCTCATGTGATGCCAATTCCGCCATTAAACCGCCTGAATATTCTTTATACATCCGCCAATTTATTTGCCGTTCAAGTTCCGGACTTGGAACCTTCCTCCTCCAGTTTCCATTTCTGTCCCATGTGGCTTCTACCTTGGTGATTTTGCCTAAAAACCCTTTATCCGCTAAGCTTTTGATGGCATTAAAAACTGGGTTCAATTGGTATTGATAAGAAACCTGAAACAACTTTCCATATTGATCTCCTCGCCGCTTGATTGCCTGACATTGCTCAATGTTATAGGCCAATGCTTTTTCACAAAGTATATGAAGATCTGCATCAAATGCAGCCATCACCATTCGATAATGCTCATGCAAAGGAGTGGCAATAATGACTACATCCAGATCTCTATGTGCCATTAGCTTTTGATAATCTGAATATTTCTCAACTTCATGATCCATTAAAGTTTCGGCCTCTTTGATCCGGAAATCCAATGTATCACAAATGGCTACCACCCTCATCTCAGGCACAAAATTGAGCACTCTTATGATGTCTTTTCCTCTATTACCAGTTCCAATGACCCCTACCTTAAGTTGATCGGCTTCTGCAACTTTACCCAAGACAAATTTCTCCTTCGAATTGCATGCTTCAAGTCCTATGGTTATAGCAGCTGCCGAAACAGCTGATAACCTCAGAAATTTTCTTCTTGATTCGCTCATTTCAAATTTTCATTTACAAGGTAGGTTTCCACCCATTTGCATATTCTCGTCCCCAGAACTGCATGGCTTCCTTGTCAAGTATTTTGCCGGTTTTTGAATCTACATTGAAGCCTTTGTTCGCTCTGTAAGAAATATTTCCGTAGTGAACCATGGCCATGGAAATGCTCGCATCATCTATAGGTGCCATAAGTTTTTCTTTCCCCCGAATGGTATTGAAAAAATTCATTACATGAGCTGTGGAAGTATCACCTCCACCGCCAAGTGCCGTTCCTTCTTCGTTGGAACCTGAAGTTGATTCTTTGAGAATTTTTCCTCCTCTATCATAAAGGATAAACTTATTTCGATTCACAAAAACGCTTCCCTCACTTCCGTAAATGATGGTACCTCTTCCTGAACCGTATGTGTTGTATCCGTTCCTACTTTTTCCATCCCATTTGATGACTTTGTCGTCATCAAACCTATAGGTAGCATCCATTGTATCATACATTTCCCAGCCATCATCGACGAATGCTGTTTTCTGCCCATCCACGTGAACGTAATTAGGGTAATCTACCTGCAGTGCCCAACGTGCAATATCTAGCTCGTGTGTGGCATTATTTCCGAGTTCTGCTGTTCCATAGTTCCAACCATACCAATGCCAGTTGTAGTCCCAAGTCTCCGAAGTGTATTCCCTTCTTACTGCGGGCCCTTGGAAAAGCTCCCAATCCAAACCTACCGGAACCGCAGCTGACTGCTGATGTGGTACTTCCCCTCGTTGGTTGACGTAAAAGGCAACCGCTCTGTAAGGTTTGCCTATTACCCCTTCGTGAATCTCGCTTATTATCTGCATGGAAATCGATGATGACCGCTGTTGGTTACCCATTTGCACAACCTTATTGTATTTCTTTTGAGCAGCGACCAACAATTCATTTTCTTCCATATTGTGACTACATGGCTTCTCCACGTACACATGTTTGCCTTCTTTCAATGCCATGATTGAACCAGGAGCATGCCAATGATCGGGCGTGGCATTGATAAGCGCATCTACTTTTTTGCTTGACAAAACTTCATGTATGTCTACCGCCAATTTTGGCTTATAGTCAAGGTTTTCAGAGACAATTTTTGCAGCTTTGATCCGCTGGCTCTCCATGACATCACAGAGATATATTAGATCCAAATTATTCTTTTTATCATATAAAGCAGGATAAAAAGCCCCAACCCTCCTACCTAACCCAGCGATAGCCACACCGATTCTATCATTAGCGCCAATGATTCTTTTATAACTTTTAGCGGATAAATGATGTGCTCCCATTATTATGCCTGCCGAGCCAACGGCCACTTTGCGAACGAAATCTCTTCTTTTATTATCCATTTTAAAGTTCTTTGATTTTAATATTTTTATAAAAAACCTGATCTCCGTGATCCTGAAGAAGGATATTGCCCTGCTCTGCTTCACCGAAATTAGGCCAGTCTTTGTATTTACTAGCAGCTACTTTGTCTTTCCACTGCTGACCTTCTCGGTTGTATTTCACCGTCAGTAGACCATTAAGATAATGTTCCACATTAGCACCACTTACCACAATCCTTGCGCGGTTCCATGCATAAGGATTTACTAATTTCTGATAGGGCAAATCTTTATTAAATCTCTTTGAGTTCGCAGGAATAAGATCATATAATGATGCCAGCGTACGATTTCCATCTTTGCCCATTTTAGCATCCGGGTGAAGCTTATCATCCAGTATTTGAAATTCGCAACCTATAGATGACCCTTTCCCCTGATTCAGATCAGTATCAACAAAATATTTAATTCCGCTATTGGCACCTTCCGTAAACATGAAATCTAGTTCCAATTCAAAATTTCCATACTCTTTGATAGTCACAATATCGCCTCCATTTTCTGATTCCGCTCCTCCAGCATCTGCGACGATAAGCAAACCATCTTCTATAGACCAGCCAGCTGAAGGAAATTCACTCAATTTCGCTCCTCTCCATCCTTGTGTGGTTTTGCCATCCCAAAGTAATTCCCATCCTTCTGCAATCTCTCTTTCAGTAAGTTGGTTAGTGAGATAGCTGTTTTGCACAATGGGCGATTCAATTACTGTTTTGTATTTATCCAGGTTGGTGGTGCAAATCTTAATGTTCTTAAATTTTACCTGACGCCCTTCCAATTCTTCATTTTTTCCAATCGAATGAACTTGCAGTCCAATAAATCCTGACGCATCCATATCATCAACCAGATCAGCGCTTTGGACTCCATTTACCCAAATTTTGATCTCATTTCCGATCGCCTCTATTCGGAATTGATTCCATTCATTTAGTCTGAATGCCTGCTTTGCGGCTTGGTTTCTTTCAAGATTGTATATCCATTTTCTTCTTGCTTCGTCATAAATGCCGCCTGTCCATTTGCGTTCTGATGGATCCATTTCCATTTGGTAGCCGTGCACTCTTCCATCCATATATTCAGGTTTACTTTGTGCTCTAAACATTACACCTGAATTTGTGCCTTCACCTAGAAAACCATCGAAAGTGAGAATAAAATCTCCATAAGATTCTTTTGTGCAGAGAAAGGTGTTGGATGTATTTCCCACATATGTTCCAATGATAACTCCATCCTCTACAGTAAAAGGAGCAGTGCCATTTTTCACTTCCCATCCTTCAAGATTCTTACCGTTGAATATATCGATGAAGTCGCTCTTTTCGGTGGTGCAAGAATATAGACTGACTATGAAAAGAATAATTATGCTAATGTGTTTCATTAAATATTTATTATAGATTTCTATTCGTTTATCGCTTTAAATTAATGAATTCCTCACATAGTTTTACCCTATGCGTAATATTCGATTTGAACCAATCCGATAAGTATCAGGGCATTTCCTGGAAGTACACATTTTCTCATAATCAGGTAGCATCATCACTCCGGTTCAAACCATTTCCAATATTTTCTCAAGTTTGTTTTTATGCGTTCGAATCAAATTAAGGCGAATACAATCCTTTCATCTACAGGCTGATCCAACTTTAGCTTAACCTGAGTCACAAACAACACAAGATTCTTTTGAAGGTATAAAGAGATTTATCAATTAATCGTTTTACCAAATCATATAATTAATTGCCTCATTATCAAGTTAGTATAGGCCCTGAGATTCATTCGAAAACGTGTCCTTGAATAAATACATACAAAGTGGCTCGTACGAGAAAAAGACATTAAGCTATTTCAGATTTACAATCAAATAAATACCGATAAAACTTTCGTTTCCGAGCGGTTTCCGGAGATGACAAGATTTTTTGAAGCGTAACATGTGTTTTTCACATCAAAACATATTGAATTCCTTAAATCTGAACAATTGAGCACTAGTTTGGGATGTTTGAATTCTACTGAATTATAGTGACTAAGTATCTTACTCAACTTAATATTCTTGTTGATAAAGTAAAATCACATTTGGTACAAATATGAAATTCCCCACAATTGCTAGTGCTAGTATATTCATTTTGTTTATTAGTTCATGCTCAGTTTCTACAAAAGTTAATGAAGAAAATGGATTAGAAAACATTATGCGCAGACTATGCACATCATCATCGAGGGCACGTTTGACTATGAAATCAATCCGGGAAAAGCGGCAGCTCCAATGTATACCATAGGACGACCTAGAGACCTTACAGGTTTAAAAAATGCTACGTTAAAAATCGATGGTAATTGTCTTGACACAAAAAGTGTGGATATACGCGAAAATCCAGATAGCAACAGAGTAATATTCATCAACTGTGAAGCGGCTGAATCCGAAGAGAACAATATTCTTAACCTAGAACGGGCAGAAGGTACACATTACAACAAAATAAAATTATTCCCAAACCCTGCATCAAGCATTATGAATGTTGAAGGCATATCCGATCAAAGCCGGTTTGAGATCCGAGATATATCCGGGAAAATCGTACGATCAAGATTGGGTTCTGGGCAGATGATTGTCTCGACTCTCTTACCTGGTGTATATATCACTTTTGTGAATGGGGTATACACATCAAAAGTGATAATTAGATAAAGTCATAATTTTGAATATTATATGCATGACTTCTACCTAAAATGCAAGATTCAGACTTAATATATCTGAAAGGATAGAGTTGAGTTTTTGTTTTGGATGAACTCTATTTCCTGACTTCTACTCTAGAGAAAAGCTATACTCAGTAGTAGTTTGATACAGGTCATCCGGCCCATGAACTACATAAGGAATATCCGAATGATTTGTTGAGTCGAGATTATGCTGCGACTTCAGGTAAAAACCATTTCGGTGAGTGTAAACAACACGACTCATACCTGTGATGCCACCATCGAAAAAATTGCCTGTTTAAAATTTAATTATTCTTACTTCCTTCCTTTTCAGTCAATTTCAGTCTTGATAAACCGATATGATTTTTCAACTCTTTAACAGCAATCTCTTGATTTCTACTAACAATAGCCTGTGCAATTCGCACATGTTCATTTAAGGTATCCTCCGGCGATCTGATTAGACCAAATTGATAAACACGTTTATGTATATCGCTGACATTGGACATTTTCTTAAGAATTGGATTCTTCGAAAGATCAATGATCATGTCGTGGAATTGCTCATCTGCTTTTCTGTACTTTGCCGGATCTATGATATCAGCATTGATAAAGGGCTCAAAAACTTTTTTGATCTTTTGAATTTCTGCATCTGAAGCCCTCTCTATTACCAGTCTGACAGCCATGCATTCCACTGCCTCCCTACAATCATACACATTGATCATTTCTTCTGTGGAAATTTGCTTGACATACATTCCTCTTCTTGGGATGCTCTCAACCAACATTTCATACTCAAGACTCTGCAAGGCTTTAAGCAAAGGAGTTCTACTTACACCTAGTGTAGCTGCCAATTTCTCTTGGATTAGCTTTTGTCCCGGTGACAATGCTCCATTCTCGATCATTGCCTTGAGTCGATCATAAACAGGTTTACTCAAATCATCATGACGAATGAGGTTTTTCATAATGTATTTTGTATTTTGTATTCAAAATTAACCTAAATCATTTTAGCTTTACTCCTAACAATGATGATGTTTAAACCTATATAGTTTTTACAACTCATTAAAGCACTAAAATATCGAAACATTTCTTGAATAGATCATAATTAATAAAAATGAAAAACTACAAAATAGCAGCAGTTAATGGAGATGGTATTGGCAATGAAATCGTACCAGCCGGCATGGAGTTGTTGCAGGCAACAGCCAAAAAACATGGGTTTACTATTACAGCTGATACGTATCATTTCGGCGCATCGCATTACATGAAACATGGCTGTTTCTTGCCTGAAGATGGACTAGAAACTATGAAAAAATATGATGCCATTTATTTTGGTGCGGTGGGTCTGCCAGAAGTTGATGATACATTGCCGTTTAAACTTTTCACAAATTATATCAGAACACAATTCAAGCAATACGTCAATTTAAGACCTGTTCATTTGTGGGATGGAATAAGCAGCCCTCTAGCCGCGAAAGGAAAAAAAGAAATTGATTTTGTGATTATTCGTGAAAATAATGAAGGTGAATTCGTGCAATGCGGTCGCCAAATGTATCCGGATAGTCCTGAAGGATTTGCTACGGATACAAGCATGTACACACGTGCCGGAATTACAAGAGTAGCACATTATGCCTTCAAACTCGCTCAAACAAGGAGGAAAAGAGTAACCAACGTAACCAAATCAAATACACTTATTCATTCTCTGGCATATTGGGATCGTGTAATAGAGGAAGTTTCTCGCGAATACCCTGATGTTGAATACAGAAAAATGTATGTGGATAATGCCTCAGCAAGTTTTGTTCTCCATCCTGAAGTGTTTGACGTTTTATTAACTACCAATATGATTGGAGATATCCTTTCGGATCTGGGCGGTGCGATTATGGGAAGCCTTGGTGTAGGTGGATCTGGTAACATCAACCCAGAACGGGATTTCCCATCAATGTTTGAACCGATTCACGGTTCTGCTCCTGATATCGCAGGTCAAAACATAGCTAATCCTATCGGTCAATTTTGGTCTGGCGCCTTAATGTTGGAGCATTTAGGTGAAACCGAAGCTGCAGCTGATTTGATGCAAGCCATTCACAAAATGACTGCCTCTGGTCTAAAAACGCGCGATCTGGGTGGTAACGCATCTACGCAGGAAATTACAAAGGCTACAATTGCATCTTTGAATGGCTAATGCTTGATTTATCCAAATATATCGTACATGATCTAACGCATACGCTAGATGAAAAAATAGCAGGTTACTCAGATGAACCGGCTCGCACTTTATCTAAAGATGGTTGGAATGCTAAAACATTGACGATTTATTCACATGCAGGCACACACATGGATGCTCCATTTCATTTTGGAGTTACGAACCAAACCATTGATTCCTATACTCCGGAAGCATTCATGGGAAGTGCCACGATCGTGGATATTAAAGTATCAAAACCTAAACAGCTGATTTTACTTGAAGATGTAATTGAGCAGCTTGCTGGATTTGCGTCAGGTGATAGTATAATCATAAGAACAGGATGGTCAGAAAAATATGACCAAGCAAATTTCAAAACAGATTTACCAAGAATCAGCGAAGCGTTTGCACATTGGTGTGCAGAACAAAAAGTAAAGCTTCTAGGTGTTGAGCCACTCTCAGTAGCTGATGTAGAAGACTTAAAGGAAGTGACCATTATTCACGAAATACTTCTTGGTGGCAAAGTGATAATTATTGAAGGATTGAAAAACCTGGAATCTATTAAATCAAAGCAGGTATTCCTAATAGCATTGCCCTTGAAAATAAAAGATGGGGACGGAGCACCAGCTCGTGTTATCGCATTTGAAGAAAGATGAATTGAGCAGCGTCGAAACAACATATCAACAATTAATAGAGAGTCTTTCTCCTTTTAAAATCAACTTTTCAGATGACCAATTAAAGGCTAAAATGTTTGAGCGCTTTGATGTGATCATTATTTTGGATGATGACCCTACAGGCACTCAGACGGTTCATGATATTCCTGTACTTACAGAATGGTCACCGGAGATCTTAATGGCAGAAATAGAGCTGGGAACCTCTCTTTTTTTTATTCTAACAAATTCCAGAAGCTTAATCGCCGAAGATGCGAAACGGCTTAATGAAGAGATAGCCTCCAATATCAAACATTGTGTTGAGGTAAAACATAAAAAATGTCTAATTGTAAGCCGGTCAGATAGTACACTTAGAGGGCATTATCCATTAGAAATCAATGCCTTAACCCAGGTGTTTCAACCAAATAAAGCTATCCACTTTATTGTACCGGCCTTTTTTGAAGGTGGAAGATTTACAATTGACAATATCCATTACGTACGCGAAGGAGACCAAATGATTCCTGCTGCTAAAACAGCCTTTGCCCAAGACAAAGTATTTGGGTTCAAAGAAAGTGACCTGTCCAAATGGGTTGGGGAAAAGTTTGATTATAAAATAGCCCCTTCTCAAGTAAATAGCATATCACTATCCGAAATAGAACAGCAATCTATTGGTCACCTGGTAAATAAAATCAATGGATTTAGTTCAAATGAAATCTGCATAATTAATGCGGTGAGCTACGAGCATTTGAAGCAAGCTTTGATGGCCATTTTCTCATCAGCGGTTGATCCATATTTCCGATGTGCCGCATCATTAGTTAGAGTTTTGGCAGGCCAATCACCACTATCAATTGATTCTTCGAACCTTGATTTGGATTTCAAAAAAGGTGGATTGACTGTTCTAGGTTCTTATGTTCCTAAATCAACTAGCCAGTTAAATGATGTTCTAGAAAATGTGCACATTGAACCAATAGAAATTAATATTCAATCGCTGTTGGAAGGCCAAATAGTTCCCGTCGAATCAATGGCTCAAAATATTGATAAACTCATTTCAAGTGGTCACAATGTGATCTTATTTACTAGCAGGCAATTAATCACTTCAGACCGTACAAATGATAATCTTGCTATTGGATCAAAAGTATCACAATACTTGACTGACATTGTATCTGCGTTGAAAGTAAATCCGAGATACATCATCGGCAAAGGCGGAATTACTTCAAGTGATTTAGCCACCAAAAGCCTGATGATAACAAGAGCTCAAGTGATAGGTCAAATGATCCCCGGCGTTCCGGTTTGGAAAACATTGGCCTGTAGCAAATTTCCCGATATGCCATTCATTGTATATCCCGGGAATGTTGGCGATCATACCGGATTGACGCAGGTGATTCAAAAACTAAACCCCAAACCATGAAATTTAAAGGAAGATATTTTTTTGTTATAGCCCTCTTCATCCTTTCACTGCTTCTTTACGTCGATCGTGTATGTATCTCGGTGGCAAAGGAAGCTATAAGCAGTGATTTAGGTTTGAGTGATAAAGCAATGGGTTGGGTTCTTTCAGCTTTTGCTTTGGGTTATGCTCTCCTGCAGGTTCCGAGTGGCAGACTTGCTGATCGCTTGGGTAGCCGGGTGATTCTCACCACAATTGTAACTATTTGGTCTTTATTCACTGCATTTACAGGTATGGTGTGGAACCTCATCTCATTGGTTGTCGTGCGATTTCTATTTGGCGCTGGAGAAGCTGGTGCCTTCCCAAGTATGTCCAGAGCAATATTCAGCTGGATTCCTATTCGTGAAAGAGGCCTTGTTCTAGGATTAAACTTCTCAGGTTCACGTATAGGTGCGGCTTTTGCCTTGCCGTTTGTGGCATGGTTGATCACATCCTTTGGATGGAGAACTTCATTTTTCATTTTGGGAGCGATGGGTGTCATTTGGGCAATACTTTGGTGGATCGGTTTTAGAAATATGCCTGAAGATCATCCGTTTTTGAGTGATTCAGAGAAAGAGGAAATAATGGCGGGTCGCCAGCAAGTAGTCATGGGTGAATCTGACAAAGTTCCCCTAGCGGAGCTATTGAAATCCAAAAACATGATAATTGCCATTGTGCAATATTTCTGTAGCAATTTCACTTTCTTTTTCGCTTTGACATGGCTTTTTCCCTATCTCAAAGAAACCTACTCGCTCAATACCATGGAAGCCGGTTGGTACTCTATCGCTCCATTTGTAGCTGGTGCATTGGGCAATTGGATTGCAGGTTTGGCAGTGGATAAAATATACTCTCAGGGAAATTGGAATGGATCACGTAAAATACCTGCAATGATAGGATTTTGTCTCGCGGCGATAGGATTGCTTGGTGGTATTTTTATGTCTACGCCACTCACCGCAGTGATCATGTTGAGTATAGCCATCATGGGCGCAGATATGACCCTTTCACCATCCTGGGCTCTCTGTGTAGATATAGGTAAAAGGAGCTCAGGTGCAGCATCAGGAACCATGAACATGGCGGGAAATATAGGTTCATTTCTGACAGCTATTGCTTTTCCTTACCTGATAGCCTGGACCGGATCTGCCGACTTCTTCTTCTACATAGCTGGCGGTTTAAACCTAGTTGCATTGTATCTCTGGTCTAGAACAAAAGCAGATCAAGGTTTAGCGTACTAATAAATTTTACTAATTGATGAAGAAATATAAGGTTATATGTGTTGGGGCAGGTTATTTTGCCAAATATCATGTAGAAGCATGGACAAGAATTCCTGATGTGGAATTGATAGCTATTTGCGATCATGATCTGGCAAAAGCGCAATTACTGGCGAAAGAATACCAAATACTAACTACCTTTTCATCAATCGATGAAGCATATGAAAAGCTTTCATTTGACATCATCGATATCATCACTCCTCCAGCTACTCATTTGAGTCTCTGCCTCCAGGCTGCAAGTCATAAAAAACACATCATTTGTCAGAAGCCATTGGCCCCTTCATTTAAAGAAGCTATTGAATTGGTGGATAACATAAATGAATCAAAGGTTCAATTCATGGTTCATGAAAATTTTCGTTTTCAGCCTTGGTTTCGCATTATTAAACGTTTGCTAGAAGAAGGAGTCATTGGGGATAAAATCTTCTCATTGAATCATCGGATGCGAATGGGTGATGGTTGGGCTGATGACGCTTATTTGGCCAGGCAGCCTTATTTCAGAGAAATGAAGCGGTTTCTGATTCATGAAACTGGAATTCACTTTGTGGATGTATTCAGATATTTACTTGGGAATATTCGGTCAGTATATGCTAGGCTGAGAAAGCTGAATACTAATATTCATGGTGAAGATTGCGCAATAGTTTTGTTCGAGTTTGCCAATGGTAGCCAAGGTGTTTTTGATGCCAATCGCTTCAATGAAACAAATGCTAAAAACCCTAGATATACATTTGGTGAAATGCTGATTGAAGGAAATAAAGGCACCATCAGACTGGACTCAGACGGTTCAATTTGGCTTCATCAATTGGGTAAGAATGAGATCGAAATAGCGTATGATCACAAGGATGTTAATTTTTCAGGTGATTGTGTCTTTTACACCCAAAAACATTTCATTGATTCACTGCAATCTGGTAGCCCTTTTGAAACCAACTTAAACGACTACCTAAACAACCTGCGAATACAGGAGGCTATTTATGAAAGTGCCTTCTCAAATAAAGAAATCATTGTTAAATAAAATTATATGCTGGCTAATACGCAAGAGCTCCTTTTGAGAGCACAAAAAGGTCATTATGCACTAGGTGCATTTAATATTTATAATTTGGAAGGTATATCTGCAGTTATAGATGCAGCGGAGCAATTAAGAAGTCCGGTAATGGTGCAGTTGCATCCTATATCAATGGAATGGAACCAGAATAGAATTATTCCAGCTTGCCTGGCTGCTGCCAAAGAATCCAGCGTTCCTGTTTCTGTTCATTTGGATCATAGCCAGAGTACTAAAGCAATACAAACTGCTCTGGATAGAGGAATTACCTCAGTGATGGCTGATGGATCTGATCTGCCTTTTGATGAAAATCTGATTTTCACCAAATCAGTAGTTGACATAACTAAAAAATATGGTGCAACAGTTGAAGGTGAATTTGGAAAACTTGCCGGTGAAGAGGATGGATTATCAGTAGCCGAATATGAGTCAAAAATGACTGATCCAGAATTGGCTCCTGAATATGTTGAAAAAACAGGTGTGAGTAGTTTGGCAGTATGCATCGGTAATGTACATGGCAAATATGCCAATGAACCTAATCTCGATTTCACAAGGCTAAAGGCTATCAGAAACAAGGTGCAGTTGCCTTTGGTTCTACATGGCGCATCAGGCTTGCCTGAACACATGGTTAAAGAGGCAATTGCTTTAGGGGTTTGCAAATTCAATGTCAATACCGAAGTACGCGGAGCGTATATGGATTCAATAAAAGCAGTTATTGAGAAAAATGCCAAACCTGATATCATGCCAATAATACAATTAGCAGTTAAAGAGATGACAGAGGTAATTAAGCAAAAAATTATTCTTTTCGGATCAGAGGGAAAATGCTAAAAAATTGAGAAAGTGTTAGCCAAAAAAAATGGTTTAACTAGTTATTCAAATTATTTAATTCAAGATACAAGTTGTTGTACCACTAATACAACGGCTAACTAAAATTTTCGAAGTTTCCGAATGGTTTCCGAGCTAAAAAGAAAAACCCCTCAGATGCGCTTTTTTGGCACTTCTGAG
>CAYGUA010000055.1:0-16739 GCA_964353015.1 uncultured Marinoscillum sp.
TTTGCTCCTCAGCCTGGGCTCGAACCAGGGACCCTCTGATTAACAGTCAGATGCTTTAATGCTAATTGAGTATGTTATTATAGCCCTATATTGCCTTAAAAGTGATATAAAGGAGTTTATGTGCTACATCGTATCACCTTCATGTACCTATTAAATCCAGATAAGTTATGCAAATTGTTATGCAAATTATGAGTAAATTTGCATTGTTAACAAATAATCAAAGGCATGAATACTCCTACAACCGGTATACAATTAGACACACGAAGGGAGACCAAAAATGGCTTCCCTGTAAAACTTCGAGTCACATTTCTCCGCTCGCCAAGGCTATATGATACTGGAATAAAGCTTTCAATGACAGAATTCGAAAAGCTAAAAGGTGATATCAATGTGAGAGGCAAACTCAAAGATGAAAAAATCAAACTTGGAATAATTGAAGAGAGAGCAGTTAAAATTATCAATGCCCTTGGAGAGGAATTTACATTTGAAAGGTTCAAAGAAAAACTATTCAGCAAACCAAAGCAGACAGACGTAATGAGCATGTTTGGTGACTACATTGAAAAATTAAAGTCACAAGATCGCATTGGCACATGTATTTCATATACCAATGCCATGAACAGCATAAAAGCATATTTAGGAACACGAAAATTGGAGTTCCATTCAATTACTCCTGAGTGGTTAGACAAATATCAAAAATACATGCTTGATAAAGGTTTATCTCTGACTACTGTTGGTATATATACTAGAACATTACGTATTATTTACAACATAGCCATTGATGAAGAAATCATAGAGAGGAAATTCTACCCTTTCGGCAAAAGAAAATTTCAAGTTCCGGCTCCAAAGAATACAAAGAAAGCCCTATCTAGAGAGCAACTTAAGAAGCTATTCTCATATACACCATCGATAGGAAAAGCATTTGATATTGAAGCTAAACTAAAGGCCTTGGATTATTGGAAATTCTCATATCTGTGCAATGGGGCAAATCCAGCTGATATATTCCGTCTCAAGCACTCAGACTTATCCGCAGATTCTATCATCTTTATAAGAGAAAAAACAAAAAGATCAACCGTACAAAATCTGAAGAATATTGCAGCCTCAAGGACACCTGAAATAGAATCCATACTTGAGCGTAGATCCACACCAACTGGAAGTCCATATCTATTTGATATACTTAATGGTTCAGAATCTCCAGAGCAGGAGAAAACTAAAATTACTCAAGCCATCAAAACCTCTAATAAGTGGATGAAAAAGATAGCGGAGGAATTGGCAATTGAGCAGAAGGTCACCTTTATGACTGCCAGGCATTCCTTTGCAACCATTCTGAAACGTGGAGATGCACCAACTCAATTCATTCAAGAATCTCTAGGACATAAATCTCTGAGTACCACTGAAAACTACCTCGATTCCTTTGAGGATAAAACCAAAAAGAAATACGCAAGTATTCTTACTCAATTTGATTGACTAGCATGAATTTACCATCTTTATGATGTGGAACATGACGCTCTAATAAAAGAACATATCTTGACCTTCAATGAGAAGTGGTTTCAAGAAAGGAAAGAATTATTCCCAAAACATCCGAGCTATAATTCAGCTAGAAATATCTTGGTGGAAGAACATGAGCGCTGGGTTGATATGGGCCCTCATGATGAAGGATATCCAGAAAAGTATGAATATACAAGAACACTTGATGAGTTCTATTGGTATCCTGATATTATCGGAGAGTACGATGAAATTCCCGAAATTGTAAGGCCGCTACTTGAAACATCTGGTTCACGGATATTTGGTCAAATAGAAAAAATACTATCTGAAGGAATTGAAGTACTTATCAAACAAGAAACAAGTTTAAGAAACTTCATTCTGGGAAGAATTGAATTCATTAGAAAATTAAAAAATCCAGGGTTTAAGCACCCATTCCAGAATGAACGCGACAAATTAATTGAGTCAGGAATCAATAATATCCTTTTAAGATTCCACGAACCACTGAAGTTTAATACCCTTCCACCATCATCATATGACCACTCTCTTAAGTTTGCGAAAAATCAAGCTACGATCATAAGATTGTTATTCTTATTAGATAGAGCAAATTATTTCAAGGATGATTTCGTCATTGTTAAACATTACGTAGCTACTCAATTCAGATATGGTGACATTGATTTAGAATTTCCCTTTATCAACTTCAACAAGTTCCGTGATGAACAAGAAAAAATGAACGAGGACAAAAATTATATAAGGTTCTACACCGATATGATTACAGATTTCCAGAAGGCCATAACCAAACTTCTGGAATAATCCACTTTGGGACGATCTTGCGTCCCATTTCCAATCCCGACCATTTATAGTAATCCTTTGCTGTCGATTGATCGCTAAAAAGCGGTCCCTTCCAACTAAAATTTATAACAATGAAGGAAGACAAAATGGTTATTCTTGAGTCCTTAATCAAGAAACTTGATGATAAATTCGATAAGATTTACTTCAATGAAAAAGAGATATTTAACACTGGAGAGGCGGCAGAATTTCTAGTAATTTCAAAGAAGCAACTTTATAAACTGATGCGTCAGAGAGTAATTCCTTATTCTCAGCCTGGAGGTAAACTTGCCTATTTCCAAAAGCATGATTTGCTCAAATATGCAACTCAGAACAGACAAAAATCGAACTTGGAGTTGAAAACAGAAACAGCAAACTATCTGACATCTAAAACACCACTACAATGAAAAGAAGTCAGAATAATTCAGCTGATAAAATCAAGAATCTAACGGCACCTTACACAGCCAAAGATTTACTTGAATTGCGTATTAAAAATATTCCTTATTTGATTGATACGATATTGCCATTAGGGAGTTTATGTTTCCTCTATGGATCATCTGGAACTGGCAAAAGCAGCCTTCTAAGACAAATGGCTCTAGCCATTGCTGGTGGTGCTGAGCAATTTCTTGGATTTGATGTCATGAATCATGGTAAAGTTGTGATGCTATCCACAGAAGATGGAGTCGAAGCGATATCCATGTACCTTAACAAAGTAGAGAAAAGACTTGGAGTACCAGTCACGGAGAACCTTGTATTCTTTGATGACCCTAATACCTTCCTTAAAAATTTGACTATGCTAAGTGATCAGCATGATATCAAAGCTGTATTCGTTGATTGTTATAGCGATGCTTTTGATGGTCATAGTGGAAACGATGCATCTGATGCCCGTAAATTCTTAAAAAAGTACGATCGTCTTGCCAAAAAATACGGTTATCCAATCATCTTTCTGCATCATGTGCCAAAAAGTGCAGCTAATAGAGAGGCCAGTAAGAACAACATGATTGGATCACAGGGAAATCAGGCAAAGGCCAGAGTCGCAATTGAATTGCGTGAAGACGGACTAGGTGTTCGGACTTTACATTTCACTAAGGGTAATTACATGAGTGATCAGCAAATGGCTAAAGTGTATTACTTGAAATTTGACGATATGCTATTCACACTTGATCAGACGCGACAAATCTTCAAGGAAAAGAAAGACGGATATAAACTCAAAATTGAAAAACGTGTAAGGGAATTACGTGAACAAAATTTAAGTTGGGCACAGATTTCTGAAACCCTTAAGTCAGAAGGCTTTGAAAATGGTACTAGTAAATCTTACATCAATCAAAAGTATGGGAATGCAGCTGAAACATCCGTCCATCCTTTAACTTAAGGAATAATACGAACGGACACTTCCGTTTCTTATCATCATATGTTAGATTTGAGAAGGCCATTGCTTATGCAGTGGCCTTTCATTATAACTCACAATGGCCAAGACCAAAGAAGAACCACTAGAAAAACAATTATGGGCAACTGCCGATAAACTCCGAAAAAACATTGACGCAGCAGAATATAAGCACATTGTACTTGGCTTGATATTCCTAAAGTATATCTCTGATGCATTTGTAGAATTGCATGATAAACTAGTAGCAGGAGAAGGAGAGTTCGATGGGGCTGATCCCGAAGATAAGGAAGAGTATTCTGCTGAGAATGTCTTCTTTGTTCCACCTTCTTCTCGATGGAAGTTCCTTCAGAGCCATGCAAAGCAGCCTACCATTGGCAAGACAGTGGATGAGGCAATGGATGCCATCGAAAGTGAGAACAATTCACTGAAAGGCGTACTTCCTAAAGTCTATGCTAGACAAAACCTTGATCCAAAAAGCCTGGGCGAATTGATAGACTTGATTGGAAATATTGCCCTAGGTGATGCCAAGGCCAGAAGTGCAGACATCCTCGGTCATGTATTTGAATACTTTCTAGGTGAATTTGCCTTGGCCGAGGGAAAGAAAGGAGGACAGTTCTACACACCAAGGAGCGTTGTAGAACTTCTGGTAGAAATGCTTGCACCAGCCAAAAATAGCAGAATATTTGATCCGTGCTGTGGCTCAGGGGGTATGTTCGTCCAGTCGGAAAAATTCGTGGAAGATCGTCAAGGACGGATTAATGATATCTCCATCTTTGGACAGGAAAGCAACCAGACCACCTGGAGACTAGCAAAGATGAACCTCGCAATACGCGGTATAGATAGCTCACAGGTGAAATGGAATAATGAAGGTTCATTCCTAAACGATGCACATAAAGACCTAAAGGCAGATTACATTATTGCAAATCCACCATTCAATGTAAGCGACTGGAGTGGTGAATCTCTGCGCTCTGATGCCAGATGGCAATACGGAATACCTCCTGCAGGAAATGCGAATTTCGGATGGGTGCAGCACTTCTTGTATCATCTGGCACCCAATGGACTAGCTGGATTCGTGTTGGCCAATGGCTCATTAAGCTCAAATTCTGGAGGTGAAGGAGATATTAGGAAGCGACTAGTAGATGAAGACTTAGTAGAGTGTATTGTAATGCTCCCAAAAGCGCTATTCCTCAACACTGGAATTCCTGCTTGTTTATGGTTCCTAAGGCGAGGTAAGAAAGTACGGCAAAAAGAAGTCTTGTTTATTGATGCCTCTGAAGTAGGCTTTATGGTAAACCGACGGAACCGTGAATTTACTTCCGATGATGTTACCAAAGTAGCCCAAACTTACCACTCATGGCGAAATTGCTCAGAGTCCAATGTATCATATAAAGACATAAAAGGATTCTGTAAATCCGCGGCAATTGAGGACATCCAAAAACACAAATATGTCCTTACTCCTGGGAGGTACGTTGGCATCCTGGACGAAGAAGACGATGGCATTCCATTCGAAGAAAAAATTAACAAACTCACCTCTCAGCTTAAGGAGCAGATCAACGAAGCTCGAACACTGGATGAAGATATTAAAACCCAATTAGGGAAAATTGGAATTGTGATATGAGTATGCCGTTTGAAACGATAAGCCTTAATCAAACCACTTCCTTTATTGTAGATAACAGAGGAAAAACTGTGCCTACATCCGATGATGGTATTCCTTTAATCGCTACAAATTGTATAGACAATGATGATCTATACCCTACATATAAAAATGTTCGATTTATAAGTCAGGAAACTTATAATAACTGGTTTAGATCTCATCCCCTTCCAAATGATCTGATCCTCACATTAAAAGGAAGTCAAAACGGAGCTGTTTGCTTGGTCCCTGAAAATGTTGACTTTGTTATTGCTCAAGATATGGTGGCGCTGAGGGTGAACGAAAATATCATGGATTCGCACTATTTGCTTGCAGCTCTAAGATCAAGAGAAGTACAACATCAAATCAAAACTTTGGATGTAAGTGGAGTAATTCCACATTTGAAAAAATCAGATTTCGACAAGCTTATTCTTCCTTATCCTTCAGAAGGTGATAGAAAATTTATCGGTCGGACATACTATCTGCTCACCAAAAAAATTGATAGCCTCAGAAAGCAAAACGAAACACTAGAACAGATCGCTCAGACACTCTTCAAGCGATGGTTCGTAGACTTTGAATTCCCGGATGAAAGCGGAAACCCTTACAAGTCTTCTGGTGGTAAAATGGTTGCATCGGATCTGGGTGAAATTCCTGAGGGATGGAGAGTTGGGACATTGGGAAATGAATTTACCATATTGATGGGACAATCGCCCCCTGGAGACTCTTATAATAAAAGTAGTATAGGTCAAATATTCTATCAAGGTAGAACGGACTTTGGATTTAGGTTTCCTACTAATAGACTGTACACAACCGAGCCAAAACGGATGGCAAATCAATTTGACACTCTCGTAAGTGTAAGAGCACCAGTTGGGGATATAAATATGGCGAATGAAGTATGTTGCATTGGTCGTGGGCTCGGAGCTGTTAAATCGGAACTGAAATCTTACTGCTTCAATAAGCTCAAGTCTTTAAAAAATAAATTTGATGTGTTCGAAGGAGAAGGAACGGTATTCGGCTCACTTTCAAAAAGTGATTTCAATGATATTGATACTATTATTCCCTATACAGCGATTAGTGAAAAGTATGATTCTATTGCATGGAAGATCGACAATAAAGTCTATAACAACACAAAAGAAATCGAATCTCTCATTCAGCTCCGGGACACCCTCCTACCTAAGCTTATGAGTGGGGAGATAAGAGTTAAAATGGAATAAACTAATACTATAATGGATGATATATTAAGAAACTACTACAAAAGACATCTGGATACCTTTGATGATCTAATCGATCCTAGGAAAAGATTAGATACCTACTTCAAAGAGGTATTTAAAGAGAAATCAAATTATCCCCAAGAGGCATTTGAAGATGTTATGAAAATAGCTCGGGTCAATATTCAAGCAATCAAGCAATTAGAAGAAGAGAGAAAAGTGTTTCAGGAGAAATACGATAAGTTATATGGTGGTTCTTGAGGTATTTCTTGGTAACAATTCAAACTCTAATTCGACTTCCCTAGGCTAACCATTTGATGAATAGCAAAGTGGATCATATCGCCTATATCCGAAAAATGGGGAAGTTCAAGATTGACTGTGGTAAGCATATATTCTCGGAAGGTGAGATTGAAATCCTAGAGAAGTATGGTCACTGGTTAAAAGCCCTTAGTGCCGGGGAATTAGAACCCCCGACCGAGAGGCAAGAGCTATTCATTGAAATGACACAGGGCAAACGCCAACCTTTCTCTGAGGAGGAATGGGCATGGTTTAAGTATATAGGACGCAAAAGAATTGAAAAAGAAAAGGGAGATGTCCTCTACACTACACCTCGGCTAGAGGATGACCCATTCTATTCCAGAGAGGGAGCCAAGGCACTACGAAAGAATGTATTTAAAACGGTAACTGAATCTCATAGAAAATGAATCTAATGTGAATCAATTCTTGAATGTTAAATAAGAATTACAAAAATGCTCCAAGAACTAATATGAAAAATATCCAGAAACCTGAGAAAATACATCTTGGAAAACTAATTGAGGAAATAGGTAAAGGAAGGTATGTAATTCCCGATTTCCAACGTGAGTTTGATTGGCAGCCCTGGGACGTTTCGGATCTCATTAAATCCATCTTTATGGATTATTATATAGGTACTTTGTTGCTCTGGGAGGGAAATAAGGAAAACTACAATAAGCTAGCCTGTGCGCCTTTATATGCTTTCGAGAAGGAGCTAGATCCAGAATACATTGTACTGGATGGTCAACAAAGATTATCAGCACTTCATTACGCATTCTTTCAACCTGACGTCAACTTTCGAAATAGGAAGAATCCATTTAGATATTTCATCCATTTAGAAGAGCTCCTGTCAGAAAACTATGAAGATGCCTTCTTCTATGACAGTATGACCAAATATTATCAGGATCTAATTAAAAATGAGGAACAACAATACGAAACACACACTTTCCCACTTGGAGTATTTAAAGGCGGAACATGGGATGTTCAAAATTGGATCATCAACTATCAACAATACTGGAATAATAAAGCCAAAGATGATTCTGATAAAAGCGCCCAATATCAGAAATACGCAAATAGTGCTCAAGCCATAAAAGATGTCTTCTTTGATATTCTGAATAACTATCACGTGAGTTACATCCTATTAGATAAGCAACTCGAACTAAACAGAGTGTGTGACATCTTCACACACATTAATTCCAAGGGTAAGCCATTAGACACATTTGATTTACTAAATTCTGTTACAAGAAAATCTGATATCTATCTTAAAGATATGTACAGACAGGCATCTGGAAAATTAGATGATAACACTTACCCTGGGTTTGAAATCAAGAGTTACATAATGATGGTTATGTCCATTCTGAAACAGAATTATTGCAGCCCAAAATATCTTTATTATTTGGTCCCAGGCGAAAAGAAAAAGGTTAAGGATAGTGAAGGAATTCTTGAAGTAAGAACCCTCATTAATACCAAAGAAGAGTTCATTAACCTCTGGGATAAATCTGTTAATGCAATTGATAAAGGGCTGAAAAGTCTAAAAAATCCAAGAGATTTAGGTGCTATTAGTGAGCGATTTCTACCCTATCCATCTATTATACCATGTTTGTCAGCAATCAAATCATTTGTTGAAAGTGCCGATCTTAAAAATAAGGTTGATATCCATTCCAAAATAAGGAAATGGTATTGGTCTTCTATATTCTTGAATAGGTATTCAAGCTCTGTTGAGAGCACTTCTGCTAAAGATTACATTGAGCTAAAGCGTTGGTTTAAAGATGATGAAAAAGAGATTGAATGTGTTCTAGACTTTCACCGTCTATATAAAGACTTAGACCTACATAAAGAACAGAGAAGCGGATCAGCCATATACAAAGCTATTTACTGTCTTTACATCTTAAGGGGAGCACCAGACTGGCAAACCTTTGAATTACCGGAATATGATAGTCTAGATGATCATCACATCGTACCAAAAAGCTGGGGCAAAGAAAATGGTATTGAAAAAGAGATCAATTCTATACTAAACCGTACGCCTCTATCATCAGACACAAATAGAAACATTATCAACAACAGGCTTCCCAATTCATACATGAAGGAAATGCTTGAAAATAATGAGGAAGAGAAAATCTATAAAGTATTCAATTCTCATCTAATCAGTAAGCAAGCCATTAGTATCTTATTGAGAGATCCGTTTACTCCTGAAGACTTCCAGGACTTCATAGAAGAAAGAAAACGCTCGATTACTTTAGAAATTGAAAACAGAATTCTAAATGAGTACATTGAATTACCTAAATCCCTACAAAAAACTAACGATGAAATTGAGACCATTGAACTTCAGTTGAGGCAGTTGATTATAGATAAGCTTGGACTGCAAACATTTGATGATGTCAAAAATCAACTTCCACAGCATATATTAGATCAACTCAGTCAAAAATTTGACCGGGAAAGAAAGAAGAACCCTTCCGAAATGGACTTAAAAAGAGAGTTAGCTCAGACTTGGATACAGTTCACAGATTTGCAACATCTTCTGCAGATAATAACAGCAAAACAACATTGGAATCATTTCGAGTCAATGTTTGGATCCAAAGAACAATTAACTTCATTCTTTAACGATTTAGGGGCAGTTAGAAACAGCATCAGGCATTCACGAGAGGTTGATGAAATCACTTCCCTCAAAGGACAGGCTAGTATTCTGTGGTTTAAGAAGCAATTGAAAATCGCATAAAATGTTCGATTTAAAAAATATAGATGAAGACTTCCAAAAGTCGATTCCATCCAAAGTATTTTATAATCACTTTGATGCAGTCGCAAAACACATCAATTCAGCTGAAATCCTAAAATTGAAAAAAGTTAAGTATTTCAACGAGTTGAAATTGCAAAACAAAGATTTCGAAATTTCTGGATGCAAAAAACTGTTATGGAATTCATGGAGCACCGAGTATTCATTTGGCTTGGCAAAAACAATTGATAGCACCGAATATTATAAATATTCATTGCACTGGAACTTCCCTCAAGCGTATTATAGTATTTATTTGAATATGACAGCATTTCATGAGACACAAGGGAAAGCAACTGATGCTCATGAAAAATCAATAAAGATATTTGGCAATTCTGTGAAAGATGGACACTATCCAAAGTGTATTAGCTTTTATGCAGCAGGACTCCATAATGTCTTTTCATACAATAATTTGGATTTATATGGTGGATTCCCGAAAGGGTATTCGTCATTAGTTACTAACTCCACACCAGAGGAATATCAATTACAAATAGCCAATTTCCTTAAAACAACCAGAAAACAAAATGCCGAAGACAAGAAATCTAGATTAAAATCAAATGACAATAGGTTTCAAACTCAATCTGGCGGTTTCACAAAACAGTTTAAAGAAAGGCATTGGAACATTCTTTACGAGACAATACCTGTTACAACAATCTTGAATATGCTCTATCGTCTTCGTATTAAAGCTAATTACCATGATGTTGAAGCATTTATAAATGCTAAGATAGATTTCAAACAATTTCACAATTCACTTGGCGTAATTATTAACTGCTTAAATTTCGTACATGAGGCATACATATGTAAGTCGATAGGATTGAAGGAATATGAAAAGATGTTAGATGGATTTAATAATCACCTGATAAAGGACACAGCGATCAAAAGACTCAAACACATTAAAGAAATTTGACCAAAATCACTGAAAACGATATTGAACTACTTGCAATCGAGGAACTTGAAGGTTTAGGTTATTCCTATTGCCATGGCCCAGTGATAGCACCAGATGGAGACTCGCCTGAAAGGGAAAAATATAGTGATTGCATCCTCTCAGGAAGACTCAGGTCAGCAATTGCCAAGCTCAATCCTGATATTCCTTATGAAGCACAACAAGATGCCTTCAATCAGATTCAGCGCATAGCATCACCTGAACTGTTGACCAACAATGAAGTCTTCCATCGGATGCTCACTGAAGGAATCAATGTGAGCTATGAGAAGGACGGAAACACACGTGGTGATTTAGTTTGGCTAGTAGATTTCAACAATGCAAGAAACAACGAGTTTCTCGCAGTGAATCAATTTACAGTCATTGAAGAAAACAACAATAAACGTCCAGATCTCATCCTATTCATCAATGGGCTTCCCCTTGTTGTCATTGAGTTAAAGAACCCCAGAGATGAAAATGCAACCATAAAATCCGCATTTAAGCAACTAGAGACCTACAAGGCTACCATTCCAAGCCTATTCACATTCAATACGCTACTTGTGGTTTCAGATGGATTAGAAGCAAAGTCAGGTTCATTATCAGCAGGATTATCAAGATTCCTCGCATGGAAAACTGTAGACGGTATCAAAGAAGCATCAACACTCAATTCGCAGCTGGTCACATTGATCAAAGGCCAATTGAACCATACTTCAATTCTTGACCTAATCAGGCATTTCATAGTATTTGAAAAATCTAAAAAAGAGGATTTAAAAACAGGAATAACCTCAATTGTAACTGTCAAGAAAATTGCGGCGTATCACCAATACTATGCTGTAAATAAGGCAGTAGAAAACACCCTGGAAGCAGCAAAGGAATCTGGAGATAGAAAAGCCGGTGTGGTTTGGCACACACAAGGCTCAGGTAAATCCCTATCCATGGTATTCTACACTGGCAAGGTGGTGCAACGATTAAATAATCCAACAATTCTGGTTATTACTGATAGAAACGATCTGGATGATCAGCTATTTGATACATTCTCTGGGTCAACCCAACTCTTGAGGCAAACGCCAATTCAGGCCAATGATCGCCAGCATTTAAAAGAATTACTGAAAGTTGCATCTGGAGGTGTGGTATTCGCTACTATCCAAAAATTCCAACCTGATGAAGGTAATGTATATGAGACTTTAACAGAGAGAAAGAATGTGGTGGTAATCGCTGATGAAGCCCACCGAACACAATATGGATTCAAAGCCAAAACCATTGATACTACAGATGATGATGGGAATGTCATTGGGCAAAAGATAGTTTATGGCTTTGCTAAATATATGCGGGATGCCCTCCCAAATGCTACATATCTGGGCTTTACCGGTACCCCTATTGAGAGTACAGATGTGAATACACCAGTTGTATTCGGTGATTATGTTGATATATATGATATCGCCCAAGCTGTAGAAGATGGAGCTACAGTTCGTATTTATTATGAGAGCCGGTTAGCCAAAGTGAACCTGTCTGATGAAGGCAGGGAATTAATCGACCAATTAGACCAAGAACTTTCCAGTGAAGAACTGACAGAAACACAAAAGGCCAAGGCCAAATGGACACAGCTTGAGGCACTGGTGGGTAGCGAAAAACGAATTTCCAATATTGCCCAAGATATAGTTCAGCACTTTGAAATAAGACTATCCACAGCAAATGGAAAAGGAATGATTGTTGGAATGTCTCGACGTATCTGTGCAGACCTTTATGACGAAATCATAAAAATTCGACCTCATTGGCATTCTGATGAAAAGGGGAAAGGAGTTATTAAGGTTATTATGACCTCAGCCTCTTCAGATGGCCCTAAGATGGCTAAGCACAATACAACCAAGCAAGAGCGTAGAGCTTTGGCTGATAGAATGAAAGACCCTGAAGACGAATTAAAGTTGGTAATCGTCAGAGATATGTGGCTTACTGGATTTGATGCTCCATCAATGCACACACTTTACATTGATAAGCCCATGAAAGGCCATAACCTAATGCAAGCAATTGCAAGGGTCAACAGGGTATATCAAGACAAACCTGGTGGTCTAGTGGTGGATTATTTAGGTATTGCATCTGATTTAAAAAAGGCCTTAGCCTTCTATTCAGAAAGTGGTGGCAAAGGTGATCCGACTATAGCCCAAGATCAAGCTGTGGCATTAATGCTTGAAAAATTGGAGGTAGTGTCTCAGATGTTTGATGAGAAGCCAGCTCGGGACTATTCAGATGATTACACATCATTAGTTAATGATCCTGAAGTTCATTACCTGAGTAAGTCAGATGGGTTCAGATACGAAGATTATTTCGATGCTGATGTGAGGACAAAACTTCAAATTCTGTTAGCAGCTGAGGAACACATCCTGTCTCTGGAAGATGGTAAAAGAAGATTCGTCAATGAAGTCACGGCACTCTCAAGAGCATTCGCTATTGCTGTCCCTCATTATCAGGCCATGGACGCAAAAGATGAGGTGGCATTCTTCCAAGCTGTGAAAGCTCGTCTGTCCAAGTTTGACCCTAAGGGTTCCGGACGGACGGACGAAGAATTAGAAACTACGATTAGGCAAGTCATTGATCAGGCCTTGGTCTCAGAACAAGTAGTAGATGTATTTGATGCTGCTGGTATCAAAAAGCCTGATATTTCAATTCTATCTGAAGATTTCCTAATGGAAATAAAAGATATGAAGCATCAGAATATTGCTTTGGAAACGCTAAAGAAATTGCTTAATGATGAGATTAAGGCAAGGAGTCAGACTAATCTTACCCACAGCAGAACTCTCATGGAAATGCTGGAAGACTCAATAAAGCGATATCAGAATAAGGTGATCACGGCTGCAGAAGTCATCCAGGAGCTAATCAATATAGCAAATGAGATGAAGGAGTCAGATAAGCGTGGTGAAGCTACAGGACTATCTACCTATGAGTTGGCATTCTATGATGCCGTAGCAAATAACAAAAGCGCAAAGGAAGTACTTGGTGATGATAAATTGAGGGAGCTAGCTATCTTCTTGGTGGAGACTGTGAAAAAGAATGCCTCCATTGATTGGACAATCAAAGAAAGCGTACGTTCCAAATTAAAGGTAATGGTTAAAAGAGCACTCCGAAAATTTGGTTATCCACCAGATCAGCAAAAGCTCGCAACGGAAATAGTCCTTCAACAAGCTGAATTACTTGCTGATTACTTCGTCGAAAGATGAGAAAGAGCTAACCTCATTAAATAATCTAAATCATAAAGACTTCTTGACGGGAAGATATTATTGACAATAATGATCGCCCAACCAGTCTATTATCTTCTCGGCACCACAAACAGTTGTATAACCTCGTGTTATACATATGTTCTTACCATATTTATAGCCATTGTAGTTTCTTTCGGTGATTTCCAAATTTTGCTGACAATAGCTATAAAGATCTTTGTATTCATTTAACTCATAAATTTTGCGTTCCAAATTCTCATTCTGAGATGCTAAATCTTCATTATCATTTCTCAACATTCTGACTGTGTTTTCCAGATCTCTAATTTTATCTTGATTGCATGATATAGATAAAAAGGAGACAAAAATTATTATTAAAAATCTTTTCATAGTTCTGGTGAGACATAAGTCTATTAAACAGTTAATTCAAATCAATTTAATTTCAATAAATTTTCTTTACAATAAAAGTTTGGGCTCATAATATCTGGTACCCACCCAGATTCCATTAACTAAACACCATTATTATTAGTAATACTAATATATTTGGCAATATGTCAACAACACGATTTAACTATTCAGTGGATGAATACGCAATGCATCCAAAAAATGGGTCATCATATAAAATTTGGAGAGAAAGAGTTGGCAGACTCATGAAGGAAAAGGAGATACCCTTAGATATCAAAGAAATAGATCTGACTAAGCTTTATCATCAAGACCTGTGCCCCTGGGATGTTTATTATTTAATTCGATCCATGTCTGCTAAAAGCTGCCTAGTTCATATTCTATGGTCTGATGATTTCGGAAGAGAAGAAGTTAGATTTAGTAATAGCCATGATATTAGAGAATTTTTAATCAGATGTGAAAGGCTCAGAAAGTTGCTCAAAAATGGGAGTTACTAATTCAAAAAAAATTTTTTTATAAAAATTAAGAAGTCTGAATTTAGAAGCTATCTCACCCAATGCCCCCCGTCAAAAGTTTATGGAAAAAACTTCCTTAAATCAATTATTTAATTCTAAACTTAATTAAAATGACAGCAGAAAAATTCCTAAATGAAGCGGGGAAAAACCTTCATGACAACCTTCCTGAAAGAATCAAAATCCTAGGACCAATTCAGGATGCTGAACCTGTAAAACCAGAGCAGCTTATAAGTAAAAAAGGGCCTGATGGATATGAATACCGGTTAGCAGTAAATGTTAAAGTTCCAGGATTAAATGGAGTCAGAAATCTGATGGTGAGAACAACAGAATATAAAATGGAGTATCACGTCCATGGCTGTAAGCATTTAATGGAGTCTGTAAATCCGAACACAAAGGAAATTACGATTCCAAAAGGAGCTTACACATTCTGTGTTATCTAAAAAATGAAGGCACTCTGAGAAGGGTGCTTTCTTTAATTAAGAAACTGGATCGAGCTATAAGCCTAAAGAACTGAAATTCCATCACCATCACCAACCCCATTTGGCTGCTTGGTGGGGTAATGGTATGGTGCTGTCATTTCAATAGCCCCCCGCTTGGCCTGCCCTCCTAGACGTATAAGGTAAATCGGCATTCCTCTTCAGTTGGCAGCTAAATCCACGCCAGACCAACCAGAGAGCTTTCAGCACACTGGTTGCCCTTCGGGTCTACGAGTCTGTCATGCCTTTAGCTTTGCCGCCCTCATCGTCAATTAGCTACTACTCTGTCCTCAAATGATCCTCCCACACTCAGGCCATGGCTTCAGGAACATTTGAGTCCACCGTAGCTATTGTCTATGCTCACCTGCGTTCCTCGGCCATACAGGCACGGAATAAAAATTTGTTCTCTGTAGCTTGGAGTTTACCCGTGCCTCACAGCCAGTCGTTCCTTACAGTCACTTTACCTGGCAGGATGGCCTCAGATTCGCGACGGTGAGAAATTAAAAAAAATCATTCATGAAATTTACAATCTGATAAAAGTTTAACCCTTGAGGAACAAATGGTGAGGGGGACATATAAATAAGATCAACATAGAGAAGCTTGAACTCTTCGGACAAAATGGATATCTGATAGTTACTAAGGATCTCAATGGTACCAAAACCATTACCAACCGCAATAATTAATATTCCCATTGGACCCTTCTCATTAAGTACCTTTGATTCACAAATAACCTTGTAAGCTTGATCCTTAAGAGGCCTAGCTAACAAATAGAATTTATCAACTTTATCTTTAAGCATTCGAAGTGTCTGAGCTTCAATGGTATTTAAGTAATGTCCAGAACTCGATTTATTCTTATCTAAGGAATTTGCCAATAATGTGGAGTGTTGTAATAATTCATCAGCTGCTAATTGTAGTTCACCAGATTTATAGCCAGTTCTAAATTGTGAAAATAAGCCCATATCTAAAATTTATGAAGGTTCAAACTTGATTGTCTAGGAATAAATTTAAATATTCCGCACAAATAGTCTTAGTAAATAACAATTAATTACCTACTCATTTGCTAGATGGAATTTGGCCATCTGCTGGGAAGGGAAATCAAAAAACTGAGAGAGCAATCGGGCCTCACTCAGAACCAGCTTGCGGTTAAAATAGATAAGGATACAGATTATATCTCCAAAATAGAAAGAGGACTCAGAACACCATCACTTAAGACACTCTTAAGAATTTCTTCCATGTTAAATGTCAAGCTTTCAGAAATATTCATGGCAATCGAAAGAAACTAGGAAAGCTATGTTTCATTATTTGCACTTGACAATTTATCTTTAAGATAACAAACTGGTTCTTAATGAAGTCCTACTAGGAAAGACGTTCTTAGTAGGACATTTCATTTGTGGCCAAAACCTCTCGAAAACAATGATTCAAAATGTGGGAGAGTAGAATCAACAATTAGAACATCTAATTATCACATAATCAGAATGTTACACTAAAATTGAGAGGTGAAATAAATCGAAATAAGTTATGCAAATTGTTATGCACCTAAAAACAAAAAAGGAGTTACAAATCTGTAACTCCTTGATTATAAGCTCCTCAGCCTGGGCTCGAACCAGGGACCCTCTGATTAACAGTCAGATGCTCTA
>CAYGUA010000056.1:0-15457 GCA_964353015.1 uncultured Marinoscillum sp.
CACTCACCCCCAAAAGGCCGCAGACATTATCCCAACCACCTAACCCCCCAACAGCCCAACGACCTAACCCCCAATTGAGCCAAAGGCCAAAAGCGCAAAGCACTCAGCGCCAAATGCAACCGTTTGTTCAATCCACCGCATGCATAAGTCCGTAATTTGTCAGAAAAATTCGGAAATCAATTTTCCTTTTGACACATGACCTCTTTTAGCATGAAGACTTCCCTGTACGCATTCTTGATTTTTGCCTCCTGCATGACTTTTGCCCAATTGCCCGAGCCACCTCAAGGTTATCGATGGGAGTTGGTTCCCCAATATTCAGATGAATTTGACGGCAGCAGCCTCGACAAAACAAAGTGGCGGGATACATATGACGGCTGGAAAGGTCGCTTACCTGCTAAGTTTGACCCCTCTACGATCAGCCTGAAAGACGGCTACCTGGTCATTCGAAATAAAAAACTAGCGAAGGCTGATGGCGGCTATACCATAGCGGGAGGGGCCGTTCAATCGCTCGGGGAAACCGCCCATTATGGATATTACGAATGCCGCTTCAAAGCATCGAAAATAAACATGTCCACCACCTTCTGGATGTCGAATGGCAAGGAGCCGATCGAAGGCCCGACCAAACTCACCGACAATTGTGCCAGGGACCAATACAGCCAGGAACTGGATATCTGCGAGAGCGTAGGAGGGACGGGTGATTTCAATAGCAAGTTCCGCACACAAATGAACTTCAATACGCATTATCGTTATATCGATTGCAACAATTCTCGGGAGAAATTCTATTCCGCTGGCAACAACGCCATTGAAGGAAATGGGCAGGAAGCGGATGCCGGGCTGGCAGGTGGCGGGGAATCGTGGGAGGATTTCCATACCTACGGATGTTACTGGCGCGATGCGAATACCGCGGATTTTTATGTGGACGGAAAATTTGCCGGAAGCGTAAAGGTACGCACCGACGTGGTTGACGCGCCCTTCGATCGCCCGATGAAGATCAACATGGTGACAGAAACCTACAACTGGGCAACACCTTACCCCACAGATGAAGAACTCGCCAACAACGATATAAATGCATCCTATTACGATTGGATTCGCTCCTACAAGCTGGTGCCGGTCGATGGTCGGTAGTTAGTATCTGGTAGTTGGGATGAAGTAGTCGGTCAAGCGGGCAGGTGTATAGGTGTAACTTCCTCAACTCCGGATGGAGCTTTTATTTGAACATTTTACACGCTGTAGAAAGATGGTCAACCTCAACACAACATCCGTTAAATCATCATTGCTCATAACCGAAGTTTTTTTATATTTATTCCAAGGGGAGCTTCGGTAGGGACTTGCATAGCGGGGAGCAACGAAGTTTACCTTGACATTAGGGATAATCTTCACATGGAGCAAGAGTTTGATACTGAAAAATGGAACAACCTGTGGGACTTGTACGACAAGGCTTGTTGGGTGGAATATTTACAAGAACCAATGTTTCAATCTGCTTACAATATTTCAGAGTTTGAACTAAGAAATCATATATATGATCAAATATTGCTACCCGCTATTGAAGAGGTTGAGACTAATATTGAAAAATTACAGAGTGAATTTAAATTCCTCTATTGGTATAAGGTAAAAGAGAGTTTAGGGTTGCATCTGAAGGATTTATTTTAGGTGAAAGTCCTAATGATTCAGAGATTACCAAGCAATTCAATTCCTACATTGATTGGCGGAAGGGACTAGTTAAAAACCGAAGTTCCTATGTCCCCAATTTTGAATATTTCAAATGGTTCTACATAGCCCTGGTAACAATCAAATTTGATGTTGATATGTTACTTCATGAAATTCTGAATAGTCTACCCGTATTTAAAGAATTTAGTAAAACAGAAAAATCTAACGAGCGGCTTGAAGATATTAAAAATCAACAGATTTTTAATATCTATAATCATGGACATATCGACTCCATTATAAAAAATTTGTCTGTTGATGAAAAACAATTCAGAGTGGGAAGCCATTTCGAGATTGTCGAATCGATTTTACTACACTTTAAAAATCAAATAGAGAATAATGGTCTATTTAAACTACTCTATGAAGAAAAAGGTGGAAAACTAAAGCATGAAAATACTGTACAGATGCTCCTTTTTTCTGTAGCTCAAATTTATTGTATCGCCCATAACCTAGACATTAGCCCCGAAACTAATTCAGGATCAGGTTGTGTTGACTTTAAAATATCACAGGGCTATAATTCAAAAGTTAATGTTGAAATTAAATATTCAACAAATCCAAATCTTGAACATGGACTCCATTCTCAGTTGAAGAGGTATAATTTGGCAGAACAGACAAAGAACTGCTTCTATGTGATAATAAGGGTAGATGAACATTCAGATAAGGTGATTAAAATACTGGAACAGTCAGTAAATGAGGCTGCACATCAAAAAGTTATTGTGATTGACGGGATGTTCAAAAGGTCTGCCAGCATAAAATAATATCCCTAACAGGCCTTTAGATTAACCCCATTGAATTATTTCAAGATTAGGGCATAGCTTAATCTTCTAAAACTATGTGTAACTAGAAAGGCCAAGCCGACTATTCTTAGCTGAGCGTTCATTTCTTGCATTGAGTAAATTAGAACCATGAAACAGAACTTAACCATTCTGGTAACCTTGATCCTTTTTAACTCATGCGTTGACAAACCAGCGGAGGAAACTTTCACCGCAACCTCTGAACGGATTTCAATTTTTGAAATCTATTTTAAAGAACCTAAATCAGTTGACCAATTTGAATTTTTTTTTGACAGACACCTTGAAACTTCCTGTCGAATGGGAACCCTTTGACATTTTTGGTAACGGAGTAGTTTATGATGCCGCCTATTATTTTGGAAAAAACAATCGAACTTTTGGCTTTAACTCCCAAGCCAGCCACACCTTTCGCGTGTGCCTTATCGAACGCTAAGCGCTCAATCCACCCCTAAAATCCCGTTTCAAAAACAGCATCACCCTCCGAGCCGAGCCGTACATAGTCGACCGTACCACTGCCGTGGAAACTGATGGAGGTGCCAAAGAGCTTGCCAAGTGAAGTTTCGTAGCTGTGGTTAAAAAGCCGTTGGTCGTTGATCCGCAGCTCAATGGTTTTATTCGTATTTCGAATGTCCACCTCGCTCCAGTCGTTCATATTCATCACCAATGGCGTTGGGTTGCTTGAGGTATCAATTATTTCATCGCCCAGAATCACCTGGCTGAAACCGCTGCAGCCTTCCGCCCCCAGTTTAAATTCTGCCTTGCCCTCCGTGCCCTGTATGGTAAGGATCACCGAGTAGCAGCGCACACCCGGCCAGAAGGTGTCGTTCTTCAATCGGGCGCGGTACTCAAAACGATCTGCCGATTGTGTGGTGGCCTTAAAATTATCCAGCCTTACCACCACCAATTTGGTGGTGTCCAGCCCAACACCCCTGAGTCTTTTGGAGGAAATATGGAAGTGTTTATTCGCAACATTTTCTGCCACCGGAATCGGGTAATAGCGCTCCACGAGCTTTTCATAATAATGGGCAAACGACTGCCAGCCATCCGTTTCCACCAGCACGGGTACAGTTGCAATGGTTTCGTTGGCATTTAGCAACCTGGCTTCAAAGCGTCCGGGGTAGGCATAAAAATGCGTGAGGTCGTAGCGACCCGCGCGTAGGGGTTTGGGGGCCGAGAGGTCACCGAAATAGAGGAAAGAAGAATCCTCCGTGTGCTGAATGTCCACATCGAAATAGGCAGTAGAGGGGCACTTGCCCTCCAGTTTTCGGAGCGTCAAGTTCCCGGTCACCAGTCGGGATGTATCGGAATCATCCAGATAGAGCAGGAGACCACTCAATACGACCAAAAGGGTCATGGATGTCAACACGATTCTTCTGCTTCGTTTATATCTGGCCTGTGCAGCTTGAATCCTGGCCTCATAACGTGAGTAAAGCATCAAGGCATCAATCGTGCTGCGCTGTGGTGTGTAATTTTCACTCACCCGAACCTTGCCAAAAAAACGTTTGAGGGTAGCTACACTCAGGTGAACCTTGGTCGCATGCCTCACCTGAAAGCTCAGGTCTTCATAATCACGATTCTGCCATTTCTTGCTGGGCCCATGATCGAAGCTTTTTTCAATGTATTTGATGAGTAGCCGCTGATCCTTGTTGTTCATTTTGCGCTTAGGTGAAATAATCGGTGCTCTAATTCACTGATTAGTAGCTGGTTAAGTTGTTCATTCTTTTGGTGGCACAATGAACGCAATTTAGTAAAACTTTAGTCGAGTAGGTTTCTACATTTGGAAGAGCACAACAAAAGTTCAGATGATGAAAAGAAGACAGTTTATCGGCAATGCGAGCAAAGCGACCCTTTTGCTGATGGCCGTACCCGGACTGGCGATGCGTGATCGCCAAAACCTCACGGGAGATTTTATGTTTATTGAAGCGGAGCAGTTCGCCAGTCACGGCGGCTGGGATTTGGATCAGCAGTCCATGGACCAGATGGGTTCTCCTTATCTTTTGGCGCATGGTTTGGGCGTGCCCGTTGCAGATGCTATCACCAGGGTTTCCTTTCCGAAAGCAGGTAAATACCGGGTATGGGTGCGTACCCGCGATTGGGTTGCTCCATGGAACGTGCCCGGTGCGCCCGGAAAATTTCAATTGCTAATCGATGGCAAAGCAGTGAAAGAAACCTTTGGAACGAAAAGTGCGGAGTGGCATTGGCACGATGGTGGTGTGGTGAAGGTGGGTAAAGAGGCTGAGCTGGCCTTGCATGACCTGACTGGTTTTGAAGGCAGATGTGAGGCTATCTTGTTTTGCAGGGATCTTGATTTTGAACCTATCAATGAGGTAGAAGCCTTAACCCAGTTTCGAAGAAAACTTCTTGGTCTCCTGGGTACCCCGGACGATGGCGGAAGCTTTGATTTGGCGGTAGTTGGCGGTGGTTTTGCCGGTACCTGTGCGGCACTTGCAGCCGCACGTCTGGGTTTGACCGTCGCATTGATACAAGACCGGCCGGTGCTTGGTGGTAATGGCAGTTCGGAAGTACGCGTGTGGCCGGAGGGGCACACGAAACAAGAGCCGTTTCCGCACATCGGAGAGATTGTAGAAGAGATAGCACCCGATCTGATCGAGCGGAGCAAGTATTTGACACGAAATGCCCAGAATGGGGAGGCATATAATGATGATCGCAAATTGGAAGTGGTCAGAAATGAACCAAGGATTACTTTATTGATAGAGGAGCGTGCTTTCAAAGTGGAAACCGAGAATGATACAATCCAATCGGTAATTATTCAAAACACAAGGACGGCCCGGCATACAAGAATAAAAGCCAGGTATTTTGCAGACTGCACGGGTGATGCTGTGGTTGGTTTTCAGGCAGGTGCCGATTTTGAAATATCCAGTTCCAGGATTATGGGGATGTCCAACCTGTGGAATGTGCTGGATGCCACGAGCGAAGAAGATGTGCTGAAATGCGAGTGCAAAGACAAAGATGCGTTGACCATGTCTTGCGAAATAGGCGATTTTGAGCAGCCATTTCCAAGATGTCCGTGGGCACTGGATCTTACGGACAAACCTTTTCCCGGAAGGAATAACTACAAAGCGCAATGGGCAGACCGTGGGCCTCTTGCCAATCTTGGCGGATGGTTTTGGGAAAGTGGTTTTGACAAAAATCCGATTACCGATGTGGAGTTGATCCGAGACCTGAACTTCAGGGCCATGTATGGAGCGTGGGATGCTTTGAAAAATGTGGATGGATTGTACCCGTACCACCGTTTGGGCTGGTCTGCATTTATAGCCGGTAAGCGAGAATCCCGGCGCTTGATGGGTGATGTCATTCTATCTTCTCAGGAATTTCGCGATGGAAAGGAATTCCCTGACGCGGCATTTCCATGTTCGTGGGGAATAGACATTCATAGTCCGCATGATGATTTTGATGACGGTATGGAAGGGCAGGAGTTCATTTCCTACGCCACCACGGGTAAAGATCACCACTACAATGGCCCGTATTGGGCGCCCTATAGAGTGCTTTATAGCCGCAACATTAAGAACCTCTTCATGGCTGGCCGGGACATCAGCGTGACGAATGATGGGCTAGGTCCTGTACGCGTGATGCGTACCTGTGGGATGATGGGAGAGACAGTGGGTAAAGCCGCTTCGCTTTGCGTGAAGCATGCAGCCACTCCACGCGGCATATACGAAAAGCACCTAGCCGAATTGCACGAATTGATGAGAAAGCCTGGAACCTATAGAGTATAATTTGAGATGAAAAACGTAGCAATATCGGCAATAGTGTTCCTTTTTCTTGCCTGCACACAGGAGCAAAAAGACAGGCCGCCTGCCTATCAAATCGAATTTGGAAAGGTCGCTCCAAAATCTGTTTTTGTAAGTGACACCATGAGCATTTGGGGAGGTTCGCTGGTGAAGGGCGAAGATGGATTGTATCACATGTATTATTCACGTTGGCCAAAAGTAATCGGATGGGAGTGGGTGAACTATTCGGAAATCGCGCATGCAGTTTCCAGTTCTCCTTTTGG
This sequence comes from uncultured Marinoscillum sp., assembly GCA_964353015.1. Classification (GTDB taxonomy): domain Bacteria; phylum Bacteroidota; class Bacteroidia; order Cytophagales; family Cyclobacteriaceae; genus JAMZMI01. The sequence continues at coordinate 6,511 of CAYGUA010000056.1, forward strand.
CCCATTTGAACACCGGGATGTTGCTTTGCCAGATCGTGGTGTCGAATATTGGGATGGTTCCTGCACCCACAACCCGACCATTCACAAGTTTGATGGTAAATATTACCTCTACTACATGGGCAATAAAGGAGATAAAAAGATTGCAAGTGAACCCGGTAAAGCGAAGATCAACTGGGTGCACCGCAACAACCAGCGAATAGGTGTGGCAGTGGCCGATAATCCGGATGGGCCATGGAAGCGATTGGATAAGCCGGTGATTGATATTTCTACGGACAGTCTGGCTTGGGATGCCTTGATGACTTCCAATCCGTCGGTTTGCGAAATGGCAGATGGAAAAATTTTGATGGTTTACAAAGCGGTGGCCAAACATGACCCACTGCCGGGCGGTGGGCCTGTGGTGCATCTGGTAGCTATTGCGGATTCACCTACGGGTCCATTCAAAAAATATCCTGATCCGGTTTTTGCTGTAGAAGGAGAGCGTTTTCCTGCTGAAGATCCTTATATCTGGTATCAGAAAGGTAAATATCGAGCCATAGTAAAGCGAATGAAACATGAAGGAGAAAAACGTATATTCTCGTTGGTGCATTACGATTCGGAAGATGGGGTACATTGGGTAGAAGCTCAGCATTTTGAGATCTCTGATCGCTCCGTAACCTGGGAGGATGGAAGCATCACAAAGTTAGATCACTTGGAGCGTCCGCAGGTTTTCTTTGAAAAAGGAGAGCCAATCGCTTTGCTTTGTGCGGCAGACACGATCGATGCAAACAATGTGCGGCATTCGTTCAATATTCAGATTCCTTTAAAAATCACTAGACATTAACATATAGAAGTCAATGAAATTAAGTCCATTCCTAAGCCTCATTATACTAATTGGCACAATTGGCTGTTCCAGAAATGGAGCAGACAATAAAGAACATGCACCTGATGATGCGGACGCCTCGCAAGTTTTTCCCCATAAAATGCCTACGGAAAAACCGAACATTCCTATGAGTGCGGCAATGGAGCGGATGTTTGATTATCCAGCTCCCCGCGTGCAGGACAATGAACTTTTTTCGCAGTTCAAATACACCAAATTGGATGGTTTTGATTACAACAATGGAGATGGTACCATCTCACGCCGTGATCCTTCCAGACCTATTTTGGTAGATGGGAAGTATTATGTTTGGTACACCAGGCGCCACACCAAAGTACCGCCTATTGGTTGGAATAAAGCCGCCGAAGCTAAAGACGAGATTCCCTCTACTGATTGGGATTTGTGCGACATCTGGTATGCCACAAGCACAGACGGCTTTACATGGGAGGAGCAGGGAGTTGCCGTGAAGCGTCCCGAAAAACCAAATCCAGGTTGGAAATCCGTTGCGACTCCTGATATTCTGATTTGGAAAGGAAAATATTACCTCTATTATCAGGCTTTTGATGAGCCAAGTGGCCTCAGAGGAGACTGGTGTCCGGTATCGGTTTCTTCTGCGGACTCACCTGACGGCCCATGGACAAATGGAGGCGACTCGGTGATTCCGTTCGGAAAAAAAGGGGAATGGGATCAGGATGCCACACACGATCCGCATCCGATTGTCTACAAAGGAAAGATCTACTTGTATTACAAAGCAGCCTACAACAAATGGCCAGATGTGCGCGACAAATATGCCGTGGGGCATGGACTGGCTATCGCGGAAAATCCATTGGGGCCATTTGTAAAACATCCGCTCAACCCGGTGATGAATTCTGGTCACGAAACGACCTATTTTCCATTTAAAGGCGGAGTGGCAACCCTGGCAATTAAAGATGGAAACGAGCGAGAAACGATGCAGTGGTCACCTGATGGGGTCAATTTTGAAATTGCTGCTTCTGTATCGCTCACCCCAATAGCCGCTGCTCCCTATACGCCAGATGCCTTCACCAATACATCTGATGGCCGAGGGGTTACCTGGGGGTTATGTCATTTTACAAATGCAGGAACGCCCGGAAATCAGCATTCCATCATTGCTCGTTTTGATTGTGATTTGAGCATGGATGTGGATGAACCTGCCTTTAAGAACACAGGCGTTTGGCACAAGCCGGAAGTGTATTTCCAGCAGGGATTGGGAAACCTTCGCAAGAGTGCGGTGCAAAAATAGTTTTGAAACCAGAGAGATTATCGAAATAAAAGCCCCTGCCGGTTTCTGTCGACAGGGGCAGTAAAAATGGTCGTAGACAATTTACCTAAGGCTATCTCTTTATGACTCTTATTTGTTGGTCGTGAAAGTCTTGTCTAAAGTTTACCAGATACACACCTGTACTTAATTCAGCAAAGGATATGGAATTCAATCCCTGCGTAGGAAGATGTTCAATTAAAAGGTTGCCGGACAAGTCGTAAACGAAGACTGTTTCAACATCACCTTTGTTAATGAAATTCACTTGATCAACAATAGGATTAGGATACATCACAAGCCTTTTTTGAGTGGGGGAATCAGAAGATAATAACTCTGAATCTACTATTTCGGCCTCCTTCACGGTTACAATGCAGTCATCGAAATTGCTGTTTGCAATCAAGGCTTTTATTGTAGCTACACCTGAGTTAACTCCTGTGACATTCCCTTCTAAATCTACGGTTGCGATCGACTCATCCGATGAAGACCAGGTTATAGTTTCTCCCTCCGGACTTGTAGAGCCAGTTAATTTGATAGACTCACCTACTTCGATACTGGCAGTGGCTTCTGTAATTTCAACTGTTTTAATTGTACTGGTAGCGGCTGTAACATCAAAAAACACTTCTTTTTTCACAATGTTGGTTGTCCAATCTCCACCGACCGGACGTATTGCTAGTATGAACCGATAATCGTTCTTTACTGCCAATTTTGATTCGAAATTAATGACAATAGTTGTGTCTTTTGTTCCTGGTGGGACTGTGAGAAATGTATTCGTGATATAAACTGCGTCTTTTACCTCAATATTCACCTCTCGATCTGTAGTAGCTGAGTAGTTCACTTTTATGGGTACTTGAAGATCATTAGTGGATATTTCAGATGGAACTTCAACATAACTAACATTGTCCTCAGTAGGAGGAGCTTCGCCATCTACAACTTTAAATAAGACCTCTTTTACAACGATGTTAGCTTCAGCATTTCCTCCTATGGGACGAACGGATGCAATTAGTTTGTAACCGTCAGCTTCTTCAAGACTTGATGTTAAAGTAATATTTACAGCCGTTGAAGCAAGCCCCCTTTCAACCGTTATCGTTTTGTCTGTGACATATGAACCATCGGGTTTTTGAAGCTCAACGTTGACCGCTCTTTGTTCATTGGCACCATAGCTAATCGTTAGAGGAATTTCCAGCGCTGCATTTGAAATTGCAGCCGGAGGATTCACAAAACCAACCTTTTCCGTAATCTGTATGACGCTTTTATCCACACAAACCTCCACCGCGTACCATCGTCCACGGGCGGTGGCAGTAGTATTACCTTCAGGAACCTTTCCATTGGTTACTTGGTTTGAAGTAACCCTGATAACATCACCCGGCCTAATTGGTGCCTTCGTGCTGATTTCTAATTCCTCTATAACATTTCTTAGTTTTTCGTCCGTGATAGCGTGCGTCTCATCGTAAGAGGAAGTGATCTGTTTTTCTCCAACTTTTGCTCCGTTGATATAAACCTCATAGATACTTTCTCCATCTGGTTCCTGCATTGCGTGAATTTTGAATGTAGCATTCCCTTGTGGGGATCCATTGTATTCTACCTCAGCGGCAACTGGCCTGTTTATTCCATTGCCTCCATCACATTTAATTATTTCCCTGGCGTTTCCATCCCAAGTCATGCTTACCCTCCATTCCAATGTGGCAGGATCATAACCGTCTACTTTTAGATTGGTGAAATCTTTGGCTAGAATTGTTTCGCATCCTTCTACGACTAGATTTTCGCATGTTGGATCAATGGTGCCTGTCTCAGACCAGTATTTCTGCGCCTGAGCCTCGGTCTTTTCAGTATACGATCCCCAGTTGGTGATGCTCTTGGCCATGACAATCTTGTCAATTTGATACCCATGCGAGCGTCCCGCAATCTCCATTGTGTACGTTCCAGGTTCGGTGATTTTTACGTTTACCCAGTTGTGTTTATGATCGAATTCACCAACACCATGTAGCCAAAATCCCGGATCACTGCGCCCGTAAAACTTGATGAAGTTTGAAGTTTGTGTTCCGCCAAAGTAACCAATACCATCTAAAAACCTGATCCATGCATCGTTGCTTAAATCCGTTCCTTGCTGCCCTTCGACCTTGCCACGTTCTTCCTCATTTTGACGAACGAACCACTTGAATGTGTATGAACCCGCTGTGTTAATCTTGAAACTATAGGACAATGTGTTTTTGGCGTCTTGATTTTGATAATTGTTTGGCCCATCGTAATAAATGTATTTACCCCCAGAGGCATTTTCCTCATCGACACCTAACTTCCAATCTCCTTTTAACTCAATTCTTTCTGCTTCAAAGACAAGAAGACCATCCGTTTCATAAATTTCTGTGGCTGGACAATAACCATCAGGTTCAGGGATGCTTTCAGGTTTCACACCATTTATCAACTTTGCTTTTAATTTAGCAGGATTACCATCCTGGTCGTTGTTTAAAAGAAACCAAACCATACCTGCATCAGAAATATCAGGTTTACTTTTCGAGTTGACATTTAGCCTATCCCATAAAAAATTACAATCCGGATCAAAATGATCTCTCAGGAAAAAATATGGAGACCAGTTTTTGGCGCCATCCACACTCGAAGAACTCCAACCATTATTTAGGTTTGACGATTGATTCTGATCATTGATTCGTTTGAAATTTGTTCCTTCAATAATCGGAAAATCATTTAGCACATGCTCCATTCTGCGGTGATCCGATCTTCTGATATGATTATCGTTATAATTACTATGTGAAATAATATAGAGATGATTAATAGAAGATTCTTGGTCATCAGTCTTTACTTTTTGTAATGCCTGATAAAGAAATTCAGTGGGTCCCATTGATATAAAAAACAATGGATCACTCGCTGTTGATACTTTGATTTGTTCAGCTAAATGATTGATTGCTGCATCATTATCGGCAGAAACGTCATGAAACACAGAGGGATCAAAATTTTCCCAGCGTTCTAGTGCCCCGTCCACTCCATCTTTCATCACATTGATTTCTGAGGTATGAGGTGGAGATCCTATAAAATTATTGTAAGAGTAATGCACAAGCTTACCTTCCAAATTGGCGTTGGCTAGCATAGCCAATGCAGCAGGCGTTGCACTCCAGTCATCTTCATCCCCTCTTTGCCATGCGGAATTGTATGTGAACGTTTTGCCTGCATCTGCAGCAGGAGCTTGAGCTGTAACCGTGCCTCCCCAGGTGTTGGGGTCTGGTTGATTATTGCCATCTGCACTGATGGCGATCCTGTTATTATTATAGCCAAGGGCTTGCGAATACCCCTGGAATAGATAGCATGTTGCCAATAAGCAAAGCGTAAGTCTCTTCATAGTTTTTTGTTTTTTGGTTGAATGGAGTATGTACCATGTCTCCTGATTTTTTCCGGTTGATAATTCTTCAAATCTAGGTGGACAGCTACCTGTTGAGCCTTTATTTGACTTTACAAGAACTTTACTAAGCTGTAAATCCCACTTTACAATAACTTAGACTCGGCGGAGATGGGGTAGTTTTGAATATAAGATAATTGTGAAGATGAAAGAACTCAAGGGCTGTTGGATCAGGTCAATACTTTTTATGGGGTTTTGCATTTATGCAACTATTGTCAGGCCCGGTTCTTTGCCTAATGGCGATGATCCAGACGGGCTTTTTAAGGCAGCCGAAGCAGTACACGACCACTATCCAGATAGTGCCTTAACACTCTACCGCCATGCCATGGCCCAGTTCAATCAACGCGCTGCGGTTCAGGGGATAATAAAGTGTCAGGTAAGTATTTCTGATATTTACAAGAATAGGGGGCACTACCATCGTGCTTTTGATGAACTCTGGGACGCTCAAATACAGGCAGAAGAAATCAAAGATACACTCTCCCTCATCACGATCTATCAAGATCTTGGAGGCCTCTATTCAATCTACGAAAAGTACGAAGAGTCCATTGATAATTTTAAAACTGCCCTGGAATTGAGTAAAAACCTCTCTTCAAATAACCGGCCTGTTGACGCTGACTTGAACCAGATTTACTATGCGCTTGCGGTGACCCATAGAAAAGCGGGAAGCTACGATAAAGCATTTGCATATTTAGATTTATGTTTAGCTGTAAAGGCAAGTAATAATATTGAGGAGAGCATCCCATTCATTGATGCTGAAAAAGGTATTATTTATTTGAAACAGAATGAACTTCAGCTTGCTGAGCAATTCTTACGAAAGGCCCACAATTTTTTTGTAAAAGATAGCCTGAGTTATAGGATTTTCACGGGCCTGTTTTTAGGTGATGTTTATTTCCAGCGCGGAGTTTGGAAGGAGGCCAAAAGGTTTTACCTCTTTAGCCTTAGAAGCCAGGAGACTTCCATGGCCCATGGTGATAGCAAAGTGGAAATACTTAAGAAGCTGTCCGATACCTACCATATCCTTGGAAGAACTGATAGTGCATACAAATACCAAGTACAGGCTTTGACAATAACAGACAGTATATTCAATGCAAAAACGGCCGTAAACAATCAGTTATTTGGAATTAGGGATAAGTATGATGAACAAATGCGTGAAAAAGACGCGTTCATTGCAGAGCAAAATATAACAATAGAGCGAAACCAAATCAATGAATCACGAATGAAGGTTTTAATAGGCTTCATGTTGTTTGCCTTGGTAGTCACTCTTATAATTATCAGCATGAAGAGGAAATTGAGAAAGTCTAAAATGTTGCAAGAACAAATAAGGATACAAGCAGCGCACGACCGGGAGAAGTCGGCGGCAGTTATGGAGGTCAAAAGTCGAGAACTGACGGCCAATACATTACAGATGATAGAAAAAGACCGAACAGTAGATGATTTGCTGCAGGCATTGAAAAAGGAATCTCCTTCAAGTTATTCATTAATGAAATCAAAGGTGTCCAGAGGTAATAAGGACATGTGGGAACAATTTAACAAACGTTTCATCGAGGTTGACACTAGATTTTACGAACGTCTGAGAGAAAAACATCCTGACTTAACACCAACAGAACAGAGACATTGTGCACTCATCAAACTCAATTTCGATAGTAAGGAAATGGCCTCACTTTTGGGTATTTCAATTAGTAGCGTGCATATATCAAGACACAGGATCAGAAAAAAAATGGGATTGGAGCGGGATGATAACCTTACATATCACGTTGCTGACATTTAACATTTGAAAAAGCCAATAACAGCTTGGATGTGGATGAGCGAGGCTTTAAAGATACAGGCGTTTGGCACAAGCCAGAAGTGTGTTTCCAGCAGGGATTGGAAAATCTTCGCAAGAGTGGGGAGAAAAAATAATTCTGAAACCAGAGTTTTAAATTAAATTCTCGAGCAGCTAAAACAGCAATGATCTCGCTGTTTAGGCGACTCTTAAAAAGAAAAAATGGAAGGCTCTTGCTTTCCATGAGCCAGCATGTAAATCAACTACATCAAAAAATCAATCCTTATACCTCCAAACACGCAAATACTTTACGCGAAATTCTTTGTCTGTTCGCTCATCAGGGAGTGCTCCAAACCATTTATTGGACTCATTATTAAAGTTGATTGTTAGTGGCTGGTGCCAATGGGTATTCTCTTGCTCACGAAACATGATACCATCAATGTAAAACCTGATCACTTCCTTATTCCACTCCAGCCCCCAAACGTGATAGTCTTTTTGGAGTTCCTCCGGATAGAAAAAACGCTTTGTAATTGAAAAGTGTTCTTTTACGTCTCCTTTTTCTGGAGGGGCTCTGAAAACGTGCACATTAGAATTTAAATCATTGCGGTTTCTTTCAACCCCCGGATCATTTTCACAAATATCAATCTCTGTCCACCACTCACTGTCTCCAAAGGTTAGCCAAAACCCAGATACCCATGGGGCATCCATGAGTTTCATTTCTGATTCAAAATATCCATATAGAATGCGTTCTTTAGATTTGATAAAACCAGCGGTGTGGGTATATCCTTCAGGTAGGCTATCGTTTCCATGTTGGTTGATTTTGAAAATCAGTTCGTTTCCATCCAGGCTTACATTGGATCCATGAAAGTAAGTCGGCATACGTCCCTTCCAGCTTGGGTTGTTTGGGTGCCAACGTTTGGTGTTCAACTTTTTTCTGTCAAACTCATCCGATAGCTGCTTATCCATTTTCCAACCTCTAGTATTTGTCTGATCAGAAAGTGGATACGCCTCATTGAGTCGCTTGGGTTTCAAAGATGTGTCGATGGAGTCTGTGTATTTCTTTGGTGGAATGGTTAGATCCTGTGAGAGACATGCTACTGTTGAAAGCAAAAGGGCAACTAGAACCGGAATTTTCATCTATGATTTTTATTTTTTTGAGTAAAGGTTTATATTGAATGAATACCCTTTCTGAGAAACCCTTTGTTCAAACCTTGAAGCAACTTATTTGAAAAACCTTAAAAGAGAATGGATGTAAATGCTTGATTGTGATAGAAAGCACTGTAAGATTGATGGTCGGTGAGCCAGCTTCAAGAATGTAGGCGTTTGGTACAAGCCGGAGCTGTATTTCCGGCAAGAGCGGATTAAATCCGGCAATGAAAAACGAATTGACTTTCAATGGATAGCCAATGGCCGCTATTCTTCTCCCCAAAAATCGATAACGATCAGATTTTTCATCAGTGGTTTATTTTTATTGGCAAGTTCCAGATGGGCAGGATGGGGGATATAAATGTCCCTTGCTTTTTCGTCATCAAATGTGAGGATAAAACAATGCGTAAATCCACGAGTCAATCCTTCGGTACTAATATCCTCGCCACATTCAAAATATTTAATTTTGGGAATTTTGTCTTTTAAGTCCAAAAAATCCTGAATGGA
>CAYGUA010000057.1:0-11158 GCA_964353015.1 uncultured Marinoscillum sp.
GTTTTTTTATGCCCTTTTCTTTTTGAATATTGTTTTTCAAAATTCATTTAGGGTTTAGAATGGCAAAAGGTGGTCTCACTATCATAACGTTTTTGTGATTTCATAAATGTGTTAATTGAATATTATTAATTACTCTGAAAATTTGAGATTTTTTAAAACAATAAGTTAAAACAGAAAGATTTTGTAGAAATGATTTCTTGTTATGAAAAAGAGTTTTTTATTAATTCTGATGTTTAATCTTAAATTTTTTGGCCTAGCTCAGAATGCTACAAGTACATCTTACATCAATCTGAACGCACTTCCTAAAAATGCTATCGTATGGAAGTCACCAGATTATCCGTGGCGTGTTTGGGATAGTATGAAATATTTATTTGTAGATCCAAATGGTAGGATACTGCATGACCTTGTTGATTATAAATATGTCGGAGATTATTATCAAGAGTATTCTGTTGTAGAAACTAAAACTGGTTTGTTCGGTATAATAGATATAAGTGGGGATCTCGTTATAGATACTATTTGGACCAAGGCAAGGAATATAATGTCAGGATATTTTTGTGTAGCTCGTAAGACTAATAGAATGATTTTTGAGGACAGAGGGGAAGGTGGATTCAAAAATTATTCTCTTGATTATTGGTACTTTATTTCCGAAAATGGTAAACTGATAGATTACCCTTTTCACGCAATAACTCAACTAAATGATAGAGCTATTTGTAGCCTTGGATATGATAAGACTTTATCAATTGATTTGAAAAGGGTGAATTTCGGCTATTATCACCCATTTATGAAGGCAATTAATAAAATTAATGGCCGTGAAATAGAGATGGTTTTAAATCTTGATAAGGAAGTTATTGATTACTTTGATAAACAATCACATGAATTATTATTGTCGATACCTTTTTCAAAATCTTAAAGATATTCTACCTTCCTTGAATGAATTTATTTCTTGCACATGAATCCTAAAATCGTAGGGCCATTAAGTTATGTGGGTTTAACAATTGTAATGATCGCAAGTCTTATGTACACATTTAAGACATATGAAAATGGTGCGCCCAAATGGAATTTTATGATTTTAGGGTTTGGAATTGCAATCCTGTTAGGGATGAATTTGATAAAAAGAAGAAAATATTAATCTGTATTTAAGGTAGTTCTTGTCGAGATGCTTCGTCCTAAAGTAATCTCATCTGTATATTCCAATTCGCCTCCGACTGGAATACCTCTGGCAATTGTAGAAATCTTGACATTAAATGCTTTCAGCATTTTTGTAATGTAAAAAGCTGTAGTATCTCCTTCCATTGTTCCACTTAAAGCCAAAATAATTTCTTTAATTGAACCTTCACTATTTTTTACTCTTGAAATCAACGTGTCGATCTTGATGTTGTCTGGACCAATTCCATCGATTGGAGAGATTTTTCCACCCAGGACATGAAATAACCCATTATATTGACCTGTATTTCGTATTGCCAGCACATCGGGAGTGTCTTCAACCACACATACTGTAGTGGTATCTCTCGACAAGGTTTGACAGGTACAATCTTCTGAATCGGCGATAATATGACAAATTTTGCAGTATTTGATTTTTTGACGCAATTCGATGATCGCCTCTGATAATGATTGGCTGTTTACCTCTGGCTGCTTCAGTAAATGAAGGGCAAGCCTAAGAGCAGTCTTACGTCCAATGCCTGGAAGTTTTGAGATTTCCTCTACTGCTTTTTCTACTAACTTGGATGGATATTCCATTTATTCAATAGCAGCCTTAATGCCAGCTTCAGAAATACCTTCTCGCATTGGCTTTAATTTTTTATAAGGCCCTTTTTTCACTGCACACCTACCTTTATAATGCACAAGATATGTGCATTGTTCTGCCTGATGAACATCGTGCTTGCATACCTTAATCAAGGTGTTAGTAACATGTTCGAAGGTATTGAAATCATCATTATAAACGATGAGTGCTTTAGGCTCATCATGATCCTGATCCTCGTCAACCTCAATTAGTTCTTCAACTTCAAAATCAAATTCCATCGTTTCCATAATCCACAAAATTAAGGGATGTGATTAACTTCTAAGCATTTATATTGCGTTGATCACTCAAAATTATAGATGAAAATGAGCCCAATCTTAGTTGGAACGATCATTATTGGATATTTCTTTCTATTAATCGGAATTTCAATATTCACATCAAAAAATGCATCGGATGAAGATTTTTATACAGCGCAGAGGCAATCACCGTGGTACTTGGTAGCATTTGGAATGATAGGCGCAAGCTTATCTGGAGTTACATTCATTTCGATTCCAGGCGAAGTTGGAAATAGTCATTTTAATTATTTTCAAGTTGTACTTGGCTACCTAGTAGGTTATGCCGTGATTAGTCAGGTTTTGCTGCCATTATATTATCGATTGAATCTTGTTTCTATATATGCCTTTCTGGATCAAAGGTTTGGATTCTGGTCCTATAAATCAGGTGCTTTTTTCTTTTTGATTAGCCGGATTGTTGGTGCATCATTTAGGCTCTTTTTGGTTGCTGGAGTTTTGCAAATTTCTTTCTTTGATGCTTTTGATTTGCCGTTTTGGGTATCTGTACTAGTTACAGTTCTTTTGATTTGGCTTTACACGTTTCGAGGTGGTATTAAGACGGTTGTTTGGACGGACACACTTCAAACTTCGTTTATGATATTGTCTGTGATTATCAGCATTTGGTTCATTAAGAATGAGATGAATTTATCTTTAGGGGAAATGCTGTCGGGTCTTGTTCAAGATGAAAGAAGCACTATTTTCAATTGGGATTGGCAAAGTGGTAGAAATTTTTACAAGCAATTTTTCGCAGGAGCTTTCATTGCCATTGTTATGACTGGTTTGGATCAAGATATGATGCAAAAAAATTTAACATGCCGAACCCTTAAAGATGCACAGAAAAACATATTTTGGTTTTGCATCATATTGGTAATAGTCAATTTGCTTTTTCTGAGCATGGGTTTATTGTTATATCAGTTTTCAGAAGCGCAACAATTGGCTATTCCTGCCAGAACAGATTATTTGTTTCCCCAATTGGCCATTGGCCATTTTCATACACTTGGAGCAGTAGTATTTTTATTAGGTATAACAGCCGCAGCATATTCCAGCGCAGACTCAGCATTGACAGCATTGACAACTTCGTTTTGTGTTGATTTTTTAGGTTTTAATAAGGAGAATTATGGTGAAAGGAAAAAAATGAGAATTGGGATCCATTTAGGATTTTCGATGCTTCTTTTTGTAGTAATAATTATTTTTCAAGCCTTAAATGATCAAAGCGTAATTACAGCAGTGTTTGTTGCGGCAGGCTATACTTACGGGCCATTGTTGGGATTGTTTTCCTTTGGGATACTCACAAAGTGGGAATTGAATGACAAATATGTGCCATTCGTTTGCTTGCTCTCGCCAATCGTTTCCTACATCATAAATGTCAACTCTGTTGAATGGCTTGGGGGATATAAATTTGGATTTGAAATTTTGATTTTGAATGGTTTGCTGACTTTCTTGGGTTTAATGCTAATCAAAAAGCAAACTAAAGCAGCTCCTTTATAGGTTCCCAATAGACATTCTTGAAATTCAAGATTTTGTCCTTTTCAATTTTTATGCCTTCCAATTCCAGTAACTCCTGCATCATTGTAGGTGTGGAAAAATGATGTTTTCCAGTTAGTAATCCATTACGATTGACTACCCGATGAGCGGGAACATCAGCAAGTCCATGAGCGGCATTCATGGCCCAACCGACCATTCTGGCGCTACTTTTCAAACCCAAATATTCTCCAATTGCACCATAAGAGGTCACTCTACCTGGTGGAATTAATTTCACAACTTCATATACATCATTAAAAAAGCCAGAATGATCTTTTGCCATTTGCATCGTCGTTAGCCAGATATTGGAACAGAGGAACTTAAAAATACGCACTGGTTTTATTAACTTCCCTAGATTCTTAATTTAAACAAATGAAGAATGTCTAAGAGTGTGATTATCACCGGCGCGATGGGGAATCTGGGAAGTGCAATGATCTTGAAGTTTCAAAATGAAGGTTATAAAGTAATTGGTTCCAAATCATCAGGAAAAGAGTCTCCGGATGATGGTGTTCAATATTATGAAGCAGACTTGATGGATGAAATTTCAACAAAGGCATTTTTTGATCAGGCGTTTGAAAATCATGAGAACATTCAGGCAGCCATATTTTTAGTTGGTGGATTTGGAATGGGGAATATTGAAAACACTTCGGGAAAAGATATTCTCAAGTTGATTTCACTGAATTTCATGACAGCATTTTACTGTGCTCAAAATGCATATCCGTATTTCAAAAAAAAAGGTGGTGGGAAAATGGTGATGATTGGTGCTAAACCTGCCTTGGAGTCAGGCGGTTCTGAAATGTTGGCATATACGATCTCTAAAAATGCCGTTGTGAAATTTGCCGAGATATTGAATGAATCTGGAAAATCAGACAATATTCAAACATCACTTATTGTTCCAAGCGTTATTGACACGCCATTAAATCGATCTTCAATGCCTGATGCTAATTTTAGTGATTGGGTAACGCCTGATGCCATTGCAGAAGCTGTTAATTTTTTGCTTTCTGATAATGGTGATTCACTGAGAGACACTGTTTTGAAATTATACTCTAATAGCTAGTCAATGATGATGACCTCAGCTTCTTCGATGATATAAAATAAATGTAAAGGGTCTTCACTGTTTAGTCTTAATATTCCAGTGACCCTCACTTTCTCTTCTTGAAGCTTTGTTGTGCTTTTGCAATAGACTTCAGCTACTGTTTCCGGCCCAGCATTTCCACAGAAAAAACACGAATTATAAGGAAATCGAGAGAGTACAAAATAATCCTGATTCATGGTGCTTTGTAAAGGAATGACATAACCTTCGATACTGATTATTTCTCCGCCATAAGATAGCAGTTCATCCGAAAATACAGGAACCTCCAGTTCTGAATTCAAGATTTCATCAAATTGAAAGTCTATCTTTAGTTTACTGAAGGTTTCCCAACCTTGAAACAGTTGGGTAACTAATATGGAAATTAGAAGAATCGTGTTGTTCATCCGGGTCAAAACGTATAAAACCAAAACTAGTGAAAACCGTCTTTGTTAGTAGTTCAAATATTTATCTTGCCAAACTAATCCAACAATTTACATGAGTCTGATTATTGATACAAAGGAGATTTCCAGAAGATATGTCATGGGCAGTGAAATTATTCATGCACTCAAGTCTATTTCTATTCAAATTGACAAGGGTGAATATGTAGCTTTTATGGGAGCTTCAGGTTCCGGGAAGTCAACTTTGATGAATATCATCGGTTGTTTAGACACACCATCATCGGGCACCTATATTTTGAATAATAATAATGTGAGCGATCTCACAGAGAATGAATTGGCAGAGATCCGAAATAAGGAAATTGGCTTTGTTTTTCAGACTTTTAATTTGTTGCCACGAGCTTCGGCTTTAGAAAATGTGAGTTTGCCATTGGTATATGCCGGCTATAATAAACAAGATCGCACAGAAATGGCCTTGGCAGCACTTGAAGGTGTAAGTTTGGCGGATAGAGCATATCACAAACCAAATGAGCTCTCTGGAGGTCAGCGCCAAAGAGTAGCCATTGCCAGAGCTTTAGTCAATAATCCCAGTATTATTTTGGCTGATGAACCTACTGGAAATTTAGATTCCAAAACATCTTACAGTATTATGGATTTGTTTGCCGAGTTGCATGACAAAGGCAATACCATAATCATGGTGACGCATGAAGAGGATATCGCAGAATATGCTCACCGGATCATTCGCTTAAAAGATGGTTTGATTGAATCAGATGAAGTAAATCAAAACATCCGCAAGGTTGTTCAGGTTTGATTGGATAATATGAAAATCTACACTAAAACAGGAGATAAAGGCTCCACTTCACTTTTAGGAGGGAAAAAGGTACCTAAGTCGCATTATCGCATAGAAGCATACGGGAATGTTGACGAACTCAATTCCTTTATCGGATTGCTCAAGGACCAGAAGGAAGTTGAGGCACGAATTGGCCAACAATTCTACTGGATTCAAGAAAAATTATTTTCGTTAGGATCTATTTTGGCAACAGAAAAAGACTTTAATGGATTCGAATTGCCAAAGATTGACCTTACACACATCAGACAATTAGAACTTTGGATAGATAAATACACCGCTGAGTTGCCTGAATTAAAGAATTTTATCCTTCCCGGTGGACATCAGGTTGTATCTTTGTGTCATGTTTGCCGAACTGTTTGCCGGCGAGCCGAGCGGAGTATCATAAATCTGAATATCCATGAGGATTTGGATGAGCACATCATTCCATTTATCAACAGGCTTTCAGATTATTTTTTTGTGATTTCCCGAAAAATGGCTCAATTGCTTAAAGTTACGGAAACCCCCTGGGTTCCAGGAGATCAGGATTAAATATTAGTGGCATGACGGAAACAATGGAAATCAAAGTTCAAAGAACTTCAAACTCAAAATTGGCTCAAACGGATTTAACAAATCCAGTATTTGGAAAGGTCTATTCGGACCATATGTTTATGGCAGATTATGTCAATGGCGAATGGAAAGATTTTAGAATTGTCCCTTACGGCAATATCAGTATCAGCCCGGCCAACACTACACTGCATTATTCATCAACAATATTTGAAGGACTCAAAGCCTACAGAAGTAAGAATGGAGAAATATTGGTATTCAGACCTGATGCAAATGCCAAGAGATTGATAAAAAGTGCAGAAAGGATGTGCATGCCTCCAGTGCCGGAAGAGTTGTTTATGCATGCCATGACTGAATTATTGAAATTGGATTCCTCATGGGTTCCTAATTCACCAAATACCTCGCTTTATATTCGTCCATTTGAAATCGCAATGGATCCATATATTGGCATCAGACCATCAGATACTTATTCCTTCATGATCATCACTGGTCCTGTAGGAGCCTATTATTCAAAACCTGTAAAGGTTAAAATAGAAAAACACTATACCCGTGCGGCGGCCGGTGGCACTGGCTTTGCCAAAACTGGGGGTAATTACGCAGCGGCTTTGAAGCCTGCAGTTGATGCTGCTAAGGCTGGATATGACCAGCTTATTTGGACAGATGCCAAGACACATGAATTTGTGGAAGAATCAGGTACCATGAACTTGATGTTTGTGATCAATGATACACTTATTACAGCGCCTACAGGAGATACTATTCTAAATGGTATAACTAGAGACAGTATCCTCACTTTAGCTCGTGATATGGGGATGAAGGTGGAAGAGCGACCAATAAGTGTTACGGAAATAGTCAAAGCCATAGAAAAGGGAATCCTTCAGGAAGCTTTCGGAGCAGGAACAGCGGCAACTGTAGCTCAGATTCAAACGATTCACAATGATGGAATTGATTATGAGCTACCAGCAATTGAGTCAAGAAAATATTCAAATCAATTTATGGAGACCTTAGACAAAATTAAAACCGGAGAGATCGAAGATACTCACGGTTGGGTCTATAGAATTTGATTTTAGTTAGAAGGTTTTAATTGGAATCCCACTTGAAAAGGTGGGATTTTTTATTTTCAAGACATCTCAAAAATATACTACCATACATGAATGCTTCCATTCTCATCAAGAATGATTTTGTCATGTTCGGGAGCAATAACCACCTTGTATTCATCATCAATCACGCCTAGTTTTAATGTTTTTTTATGCTTAACTAATGCATGACCACCAATAAATGGGCTAACATAATATTTTCTCACAGCACCCAATCCATCAACTACATAACCTTTTGATGGGAACAAATCTTCCAGCTCATACATTTCATCATTTTTGAAATCATCAAGTACTGCAGGAACCACCTCAATTCCGTTTTTATCTAGAAACCCATACTTACCGTCACGCTTTATTTCGGCCCAATTGTTTTTATTTCTATTGAAATAAGAGATTTCCTCATAGACCGGACTTACTACAAGTTTGCCTCTGCGGTCAATGAAGCCGTATTTATTGTTGTATTTTACTTTAGCCCAATCCACACCTTTGCTGCCGAATGACTGAATATCCTGATAGATAGGTGCGACAATCTCTTGGCCCATTCGGTCAATAAATCCATATTGATTGTTTTTTTTCACAAGAGCCCAGTCCACATTTTTTGTCCCAAAAGATGAGATGTCATCATATTCGGGTGGCACAACTTCATTTCCCGATTTATCTATAAATCCATATCGACCAAAGATTTCCACTTTGGCCCAATCCGTATTTTGAATACCAAAAGATGAGATCGTTTCGTAGATTGGTTTGATTATTTCCTCACCCGCTTTATTAATGAAGCCTTCACGCCCATTAATTTCTATTTTGGCCCATTGGATTCCCTTAGACCCGAAATAGCTGATGTTGTCATAGATGATGGGAACTACTACAGCTCCGGTTCTATCAATGAATCCCATCTTGCCATTTTGCTCCACCATTGCCCAACCAGATTGAAATAAACCAAAACTCCTGATCTTGTCGTATTCAGGATTTACTACAATCTTGCCGTCGAGATTAATAAATCCATATCGTCCATAAACTGAAACTAATGCCCAGTTGCTATGTCCATGCTCACCAAAATCCCAGATACGATCATAAATGGGAGGAACTATTTCCTTTCCAGTGCGATCTATAAATCCTACAAGTCCATCTTGCTTGACTAAAGCCCATCCTGAATGACCCTTGGTTCCAAAATCTGTGATGTAGTCGTATTTGTCATCTACATTTTCGGATTGACTGTATGTGACGAAAAAACACAGTAAGGCAATGAAGGAAATTAATGTTTTCATATTCTAAATACTTTGCCATCTAATGACACAAGAAAAACTCCAGAGTTTCCCTTTCGGGAAAAAACAAATGTTCAATAGGTTCATATTTCAATTGTCGCCGAATGACCTTGAATAAAATGAAATTGTCTCATTGAAATCATTCGGTCAAAATTGGTGGGTGGAAATACTTTGACCAGACTCTTTTCTGACAATGTGTCACAATTATCCTGACAAAGTACCGTCCAAAGCCACTTGGCACAACCATTGATTAAAGCACAATACGTTTGAATTTTAAAAATCTTAAAAATAAATAAATAAAGTAATGGGAAAAATTATCGGCATAGACCTAGGTACCACCAACTCCTGTGTGGCGGTAATGGAAGGAAATGAGCCTGTAGTGATTCAGAACAGCGAAGGCCACAGAACCACGCCATCTATCGTAGCATTTTTGGACAATGGTAATGGTGAAAGAAAAGTTGGGGACCCGGCGAAACGTCAGGCCATAACCAACCCTCAGAATACCATCAGCTCTGTGAAGCGATTCATGGGTAAAAAATATTCAGAGGTTTCTGAAGAAAGAAAAAACATGTCTTACGGCCTGGAAGCAGGCAGTAACGACGTGGTAAGAGTAAGAATTGGAGATAGAAATTATACTCCTCAAGAGATTTCGGCAATGATCCTTCAGAAAATGAAGTCAACAGCTGAGGATTTTCTTGGACAAGAAGTAACAGAAGCAGTAATTACGGTTCCAGCTTACTTCAACGATTCGGAGCGTCAGGCTACCAAAGAAGCTGGTCAGATTGCTGGATTGGAAGTAAAAAGAATTATCAATGAGCCTACTGCTGCGGCATTGGCTTATGGTTTGGATAAGAAAAATGCAGATATGAAAATCGCTGTGTATGACCTTGGTGGTGGTACATTCGATATTTCTATCCTTGAACTGGGTGATGGTGTTTTCGAAGTAAAATCAACTAATGGTGATGTACACCTTGGTGGTGACGACTTTGATGCTGTAATCATGAACTGGTTGGCAGAAGAGTTTAAAAAAGATGAAGGAATTGATCTAAGAAAAGATCCGATGGCTCTTCAGAGATTGAAGGAAGCTTCGGAGAAGGCAAAAATTGAGCTTTCAAGTTCTTCTTCTACAGAGATTAACTTGCCATACATCATGCCTGTTGACGGTATTCCAAAACATTTGGTGAGATCACTGAGCAGAAGCAAGTTTGAGCAGCTGAGTGAAAACTTGGTGAAAAGATCGATGGATCCTTGTAAAAAGGCACTTCAGGATGCTGGATTGTCTGCATCTGATATTGATGAAGTAATTCTGGTTGGAGGTTCTACTCGTATTCCTAAAATCCAGGAAGAAGTAGAGAAGTTCTTCGGCAAGAAGCCATCAAAAGGTGTAAATCCTGATGAAGTGGTAGCGATTGGTGCTGCTATTCAGGGAGGTGTATTGACAGGAGAAGTGAAAGACGTTCTTCTTTTGGATGTAACTCCACTTTCTCTAGGTATTGAAACCATGGGAGGTGTGATGACCAAATTGATTGAGTCAAATACTACGATTCCTTCTAAGAAGTCAGAGACTTTCTCAACAGCATCAGACAATCAACCATCGGTGGAAATCCACATATTGCAAGGTGAGCGTCCTATGGCAAGAGACAATCGATCTATTGGAAGATTCCACCTTGATGGTATTCCACCAGCACCGAGAGGAGTACCTCAAATAGAAGTGACTTTTGATATAGATGCAAACGGGATTCTTCACGTGTCCGCTAAAGACAAAGGAACCAACAAGGAGCAGAAAATTCGTATTGAGGCATCTTCAGGTTTGACTGATGCTGAAATCGAAAAAATGAAGCAAGAGGCTCAGGCCAATGCAGATTCTGACAAAGCTGCCAAAGAGAAAGTAGAAAAAGTAAATCAGGCTGATTCATTGATTTTCCAAACAGAAAAGCAAGTGAAGGAATATGGTGACAAACTTTCTGATGGAAACAAAACTGCAATTGATGGGGCGTTGACCAAACTGAAAGAGGCTCATGCCGCACAGGATATTGCAGGGATCGATGCAGGCATGGAAGCTTTGAATAATGCATGGCAGGCAGCATCTCAGGAAATCTACTCAGCGCAGCAAGCTGCTGGTGGAGCGGAAGCAGCACAAGGTGCTGATCCAGCTGGTGATGCCAACTCAAGTGCTGATGGTACTGACTCTGATGTGTCAGATGTAGAGTTCGAAGAGGTAAACGAAGAGAAGAAGTAATCGCATCGCGATAAGACTTTAGGCTTTTATTTAGGAGAGATCCGAGCCGTTTCTTTTAGTTGCCCTATTCATATAGATAAGAAAACCCTTCTCGTGAAAACGGGGAGGGTTTTTG
>CAYGUA010000058.1:0-3459 GCA_964353015.1 uncultured Marinoscillum sp.
CTTAGATTCGGTGCAAATTCATCAATGTGCATACCGCGTGAAAGATAATATTCCACGAATGTGAAACCATTCGATAATGTAAATGCCAGCTGGCTAATTGGGTTGGCTCCAGCTTCTGCAATGTGATAACCCGAAATAGACACGGAATAAAAATTCCTCACATTTTGGTCGATGAAATATTGCTGCATATCTCCCATGAGTCGAAGGGAATATTCAGTTGAGAATATGCAAGTGTTTTGTGCCTGATCTTCCTTCAGGATATCCGCCTGCACCGTTCCACGCACTTTGGAAAGGGCATCTGCTTTGATCTTTTGATATACATCATTTGGCAACACCTGATCACCTGTCACACCTAGTAACATCAAACCAAGTCCCGTATTTCCTTCTGGTAATTTCCCATCATAGGTCGGTCTGGTCGTACCGGATTCTTTATAAATGGCAGCTATTTTCTGCTCTACATCCTTTTCCAGTCCGTGAGCCTTGATGTAAACTTCGCATTGCTGATCAATGGCCGCATTCATGAAAAAAGCTGTGATCGTGGCAGCTGGTCCATTGATGGTCATCGAAACAGAGGTAGATGGATCACAAAGATCAAAACCTGAATAAAGCTTTTTGGCATCATCCAGGCAACAAATGCTCACGCCAGAGTTTCCAACCTTGCCATAGATATCCGGTCGATGATCCGGATCCTGACCGTAAAGCGTTACCGAATCAAAAGCTGTTGATAATCGTGCCACCGAACTGTCCTTGGACACATAATGAAAGCGCTTGTTGGTTCGTTCCGGTCCACCTTCACCGGCAAACATTCGAGTGGGATCTTCGCCTTGCCGCTTGAAAGGAAAAACTCCCGCTGTAAATGGAAATTCACCCGGAACATTCTCCTGCAGACTCCATTTCAATATATCGCCCCAGGCTTCATATCTGGGCAAGCATACTTTGGGTATTTTGGTGTGGCTGAGCGTTTCTGTTTTTGTATCCAGTTTTATCTCCTTACCTCTGACAGTATAGGAAAATTGATCATTTTCATAATTGGCTTTTTTGCTTGACCAATCTGCCAAAATCTTCTCATTGTGAGGATCGAGATCAAGTTTCAATCTTTCTTTTGCCTCTTCGATGGCTTTCAAGGTCTCTTCTTTATCCGCTAAAATTTGAGCCGTTTTATCTAGACTGTAAAGTTTTTGAGCAACTTCTTTTTGTTGCTCCGCCTTCAGGTTGTAATCCCTGATCAGATCAGAAATCTCAGAAAGATATCGCGTTCTTTTGGGAGGAATGATATAAATCTTCTCTGAAATTTCTGCGGAAAAAACAAATTTGGATTTCAAATCTGCATCGGTCCTTTCTACCAGCAAATTCATAATCGCCCTGTACAGTTGATTCATGCCCGGATCATTGAATTGGGAAGCGATGGTACCGAAAACCGGCAAATCTTCATCGGCTGTTTCCCACAATCCGTGGTTGCGTTTGTACTGCTTTTTCACATCGCGTATCGCATCCAGAGCACCACGTTTATCAAATTTGTTGAGTGCGATCACGTCCGCAAAATCAAGCATATCGATTTTCTCAAGCTGTGTAGCAGCACCGTATTCAGGTGTCATCACGTAAAGAGACAAATCAGAATGGTCAGTGATTTCGGTATCAGATTGCCCAATTCCTGAGGTTTCAAGAATTATCAAATCAAAGCCGGCAGCTTTGACCACATCCATAGCATCACGCACATATCTGGACAAAGCCAGATTGGATTGACGGGTAGCCAATGAGCGCATATAAACCCGATCGTTAAAAATGGCATTCATCCGAATGCGGTCACCGAGCAAGGCGCCTCCTGTTTTTCTTTTGGAAGGATCAACAGAAATGACCACTATTTTTTTCTCTTCAAAATCGGCCAAAAAGCGCCTGACCAATTCATCAACAAGAGAAGATTTTCCAGCACCTCCTGTGCCAGTTATTCCAAGTACTGGAGTTTGTTTTTTGGTTTCTGAAAGTTTTCGAACATTCGCAAGAAGCTCCTTATTTTCGTCTGGAAAATTTTCAACTGCGGTTATAATTCTGGCTATGCTGGAAACTTTTCCTTGATGTAATTCATCGATTTCACCAACTAAATTTTGTCCTACAGTAAAATCCGCCTGGCTCACCAAATCATCAATCATACCTTGCAGTCCCATAGACCGGCCATCATCCGGAGAATAGATTCTGGTGATACCATATTCGTGAAGTTCATTGATTTCCTCAGGCAAAATGGTTCCTCCACCTCCTCCAAATATCTTGATTTGCGTGGCACCTCGCTCCTTAAGCAAGTCATACATGTATTTAAAAAACTCGGTATGTCCTCCTTGATAAGATGTTATGGCAATAGCCTGTACGTCTTCCTGAATCGCACAATCGACTATTTCCTGCACGGAGCGGTCATGCCCCAAATGAATCACTTCACAGCCTGTAGACTGGATGATGCGCCGCATGATGTTGATGGCTGCATCATGCCCATCAAACAGCGAAGCTGCCGTGACGATGCGAATATGATTTTTAGGTTTGTATGGGGTGGTGGCCTGCGTCATATTTGAATCTTGTTTTAAATTCAAATTTAATGAAAAGGAATGGGTTGGTTTGGTTTAGAGTGTTAATGTATTAAGTTTTGTGTTTTTGTATTTGGGATTTGGGATTTGGGATTTGGGTGAAACTGGTTTTAATGTATTGGGGTTTTGTTTAAGGAGTATTTTTTTTGAAAAATGTGGGAAGTGTTAGGTTAATCATTAGGAAATCACCTCTAACTGGACCTTTGCTAGTCCTCGTTTGTAACGAGGACTCCTAAATCACAGCATTTGCAACGCAAAAACATTTCACTACTTTTAAAAATCCATTTCAACAATTATGTCTGGGGATAAATACTTCATTAGTGATCAAAATGCACTTTACTTTCTCACTTTCACAGTAGTTGGCTGGCTGGACGTTTTCACTAGAAAAGAATATAAAATTGAGATTGTCAATTCTTTAAATTATTGCATAAAATTCAAAGGAATGGAAGTTTACGCATGGTGTCTTATGAGTAATCATTTACATCTAATTGCAAGGGCAAAAGAGCCTACTCATCTGTCTGATATCATTCGGGATTTTAAAAATTTTACAGCCAAATCCATTTTAGAAAAAAATAGAAAATGAACATGAAAGCCGCAGCAAATGGATGCTTAATCAATTTGAATATGCAGGAAGAAATCTGAAAAGAATCAAGAAATACAAATTTTGGAAAGATGACAACCATGCGATTCAGCTGGATAATATTTACTTAATGGATCAAAAATTAGCATATATCCATCAAAACCCTGTTACTGCTATGATAGTGGATTAGCCAGAACACTATCTTTTCAGTTCAGCAAGGGATTATTGTGATATTAAAGGTTTGGTGAACATCCTCTTTATTGAATAATAGGATCATTTATAAACTTTCTTTTAGAACTTCAGAGACTA
>CAYGUA010000058.1:3559-8684 GCA_964353015.1 uncultured Marinoscillum sp.
TTAATTTATCATTTTCGAGTTTGAAACTCTTCTATTTAGGAGTCCTCGTTGCAAAGGAAGACTAGAGCAGGTACAGAAAAGGATTATTGTGAAATTAAAGTCTTAGTGAACATCCTATATATTGAATAATAAAATCATTTATAAACTTTCTTTTAGAACTTCAGAGACTATTAATTTATCATTTTCGAGTTTGAAACTCTTCTATTTAGGAGTCCTCGTTGCAAACGATGACTAGAGCAGGATACGTTAAATTGATCATCAGGAAACCAGGTTGCAAGTATCACATAGAAAATAGCCTAGCTTTGAAATTCTAAAAAATCAACCCATGCGCTTTCTCTTTTTGTCATTGATTCTAATTCTATGCCTTTTATTTGCCTGTAATGATGATCCTCAAATAATCATCGAAGATGAACCGATCATTGACTCAACAATGATTGATCCGCCACAATATGGTATTCCCTTGGCCAATATTCCGAGTTTAGAAAACATGGTTATGTATGAGGTCAATCTTCGCGCTTTAAGTTCAGGTGGAGATTTGGCTGGAGTTACCGCACGATTAGATGAAATTAAATCACTTGGGGTAAATGTGGTTTGGCTGATGCCAATATATCCTATAGGAAAAATAAAATCCGTCAACTCTCCCTATTCAGTTCAAAATTACAAAGAGGTAAATCCTGAATTCGGATCATTGGAAGATCTGAGAACCTTGGTGAATGAGGCGCATGCACGAGACATGGCTGTGATTCTTGACTGGGTAGCCAATCATACGGCATGGGACAATCCTTGGATTGAAAACAGTACTTGGTACACTCGAAATGCTTCTGGTGAAATAATAATACCCGCTGGCACCAATTGGCAGGATGTTGCGGATCTCAACTTCAGCAACCAGGAAATGCGTCAGGAAATGATACGATCTATGAAGTATTGGATTTTAAATTCCAACATTGATGGATTTAGATGTGATGCAGCCGATTTTGTGCCAAAAAGCTTTTGGTCTCAAGCCATTGATTCATTGAATGCTGTTCCCAATCGATCAATAATCATGCTCGCAGAAGGTGCAAGAAATGATCATTTTGATGCAGGTTTTCAAATGAACTATTCCTGGGATTTTTATGCTAATTTAAAATCTGTTTATAGTGGACAGACAGCAACTAAACTATCCACCTCCAATATTTCAGAATATGCTTCCATACCAGAAGGCAAACAAAAACTAAGATTTACCACAAATCACGATGAATCAGCCTGGGATGCTACTCCCATCAATCTATTTGGTGGCCAATCGGGTGCGCTCTCTGCTTTTGTTATTTCCACATATTTGAGTGGTGTGCCTCTGATTTACGGAACTCAAGAAGTTGGCGTTTCTAACACCATTCCATTTTTCTCAAAAACAACAATCAATTGGTCACAGAATCCTTCGACATATTCAGCATATCAAACCCTGATGTCGATTTATACTGAATCATCAGCCTTGCGCTCTGGTGTTCTGGTGACATACAGTGATTCAGATATTTTAGCTTTTTCAAAAACAAATATGGATGAGCAGTTTTTGGTATTTGTGAACACAAGGAATACTCAGCAGCAAATGGATATTCCTACTGACTTTCAAAATTCTGTCTGGACAAACAGATTTGATGATACATCAATGAATATCGAAACAATCATAGATTTAGCTCCTTATGCTTTTTTGATTCTAAGCAAGTAAGTACAACATCAAAACTGAGCTTTGATCGCATTCACTACTCAGTTTAGTTTCTATTGAAATAAGAATAATTTCATCTTAAAATAATTTCAGGCTACCGTAAAATTTCTATATTCGTGAAGCTAGCTATAGAAATTAATGTACGATCCCTTTTCACTATTCAATTACTTCTTGAAGAAGTCCTTGAATTCGAATAATCCATTGAGTCCTGTCCAAATAGAACTATTGATTTATTTTGGTCATGGTTGGTATCTCGCCCTAAATGGAAAATCTCTTATCAAAAACCCAATAAAAGCATGGCGTCATGGACCAGTAATTGAAACTGTCCATAAGTTTTACAATAAAGCAGGCTTAGATATTGCTTCAACGCTTGATTTGGAAAAGATTAAAGATTTCAAAGATTCCGACTTGCCTTTTCTTGAAGGAATTTGGGCATATTACCATCACTTAAGTGAAAAAGACATGATCGCCTTGTGCCATATACCTGAAACCCCTTGGTTTGTGACTTATGGGAAAAGTTCAAAAGATGTGGTCATCGACAACACCCTCATTAAGCGACATTACCAATTGCTGCACATTGATCATCCTGAGTTTGATGATCATGATGATCCCATCTCGATTTATTGATTTCTCAATAAAGTATAAAGCTGAGTTCAGATATAGTTGAAATAAAAAGGTTTTCGAATCATGTGCTTAAGTCCTTTGAAAAAGCAATTAGTTCAGACTCAAACTGAATATTTGTAAAAAGATTATATCACAGATCCAACTGGTTTTAGTCGGATAATCTTCTGTTTGTACTCAGCTTTTGTTCCTTAAAACAGAGAGTTATTGACCTTAAAAATTTCTGAAGACTGAGAACCTTATTTATTGAGAAATTATCCTTGAAAAAATAGTTTCACAAATTATGATCGTTTGATGCGCATTTCCGTACTAGCCGGTATTCTCTAATAGAAGAAAAATGAAAAATCATATCCTAATCCTCGCTGTAGCGATAGCATCAGCGAGCTGTGTCTCCAAATCCGAGTACACACGTGTTCAAATTCAATCAGATTCACTTCAAACTGCACTTACTATCTCCCAAGGTACTGTTAGTCTTTATGAGCAAGTCACCGCCATCATCGATTCTGTAGAAAATTCACAACTCGCACTCCGCGTGGATCTCGAAAATGGCTCTACTTATGATGACTATGTGTCAAAAATGAGTGGTATTAAAAAGCAATTAGAAATAGCAAATGACAAAATGGCGAAGTTAGAAGCTGATGCAGGTGTGAACTTGAAATACATCAGCTCGCTTAAAAAACAGTTGAAACAAAAAAATACGGAAATTCAACAGTTGAACGCCACTATTGAAACTTACAAAGCAAATCTTCAGTCGGCCACTGATAAGAATACAGCTTTGATAAATATGGTAGATGTGCAGTCGCAGGAGCTTTCCACAAGAGAGGAACAGATAGCGCAGAAAAAACAGGAGCTACTATTCCTTGAGGCGAAAATCGAAGCGATGAGTAAAGAGTCGTTGATTAGCCAGGCCGAATCAACTTATGCAAGAGCACAAGCGATAGAAGAAATAGCAAACCGTACTCAGTTGGCTCCTAAGAAGAAAAAAGAATCTCTTCAAGAAGCACTTGCACTTTATGAAAAATCACTTTCCCTTGGAAAAAAGGAAGCAAAAACAAAAGTTGATGAGCTTAAAGCAAAATTGAAATAAGGAATCTTTAGGACATATAAAAAGAGCCATTCTGCTTTAGAATGGCTCTTTTTTTTCTCTAATGAATCAATCCTTTGCTAAATACGAAAGGAATGAAAATGTAACTACTTCACAAATTTGAAAGAACTGATCGATCCATCTGCAAGTTCAATTCTTGTGATGTATAAACCCTTGTTAAGTTCTGAGATATTGATTTCGGGATTATTCAAACTTTTTTCCCGAACCATGATCCTTCCATTCAAATCCAAAACTTGCACGTTTTCCACCTCAAGTTTGCTGATCAGGATCAAGGTATCATGATTATTGTCTAACGAAAATCTGAATTTATCATTCAAGGCATTTCTATTTATTGCCAATACCTCAACCTCTTCTTCATCGTCTATATAAACAGGTTCAGGAAAATTGAAATCAGAATGCATTTCCCCAGCCAAACTATTGATATACACTTCAAGGTTGGTATATCCGTCCGTGGTTAAAGAATTCCTATCGTCCGCATTGGTAGAATCCAGTCCATTGGCCACTTCCCAATAGTCAGCCATACCGTCCTGATCAAGATCTTGAACGATATTATAGGTGTTGTATGAATAGAATCCGCCCACAGTTTGAGGATCGTCTATCATGCCTTTGCCATTTCCATAATTTCCGCTACCGGGAGACGTGCCAGTTTTTACTTCGTTAATAATCCTTAAGTCAACTGTATCTCTAGGAAATGCTCCAGCTTGCTCAACCACGCTGGCAAATGCATCCTCAGCTGACTCAACATTCAGGGCATATGGCACTTCAAAAGCAGTCGATGAGATAAGGGCAGACTTAGCAATTCCTTTACCCGTATATGCACTGATATCTAATCCAATATAATTATCTGTATTTTTCGCAGCATTAGCTGTTCCATCCATATGGTTACCATCTAAGTACCAAATTGGAATTTGAGAATCTGATTGATTAGGATTGAAAGATGCCTGAACAAAATAAGAAGAAGATGTACCTGCCCTGGCTGGTCCTGGCTTGTAGTAATTATTGACCCAGTTACATCGATGCGATTGTCCTTCGACCAAATCTCCTCCATAGGCAGAGTTTTGCTTTCCCCAGTTGTAATTCACATTGTTTACATAGTCCATCAAAACATTGATGTCATTGCTCCGTGCGCCATTGACTCGTGGTGTTCTACTGACATTATGAGCCAACAGATTGTGATGATAAGTTGAGGTCTGACCACCCCACTGCACTCCATAACCACGGACTCCCTTTGGATGACCTACATCATATAGGCCTTCATGAACGATGCACCATTGTACGGTGCTGAGTGTGTTGTCATAGATGGTCATGTTTTCCTCACCAGACCACCCAAATGTGCAATGATCTATGATAAAGTTGCTACCATTCTCAAAACCTAGCGCACCACCTTCTATGAATCCACCATCTTCTAATAAACCCACTCGAAATCTGACATGTCGAACGATCACATTGTTACTTCCACCAAGATTTACCTTTCCGCCTTTTACACAAATCCCATCACCGGGAGCCGTTTGTCCGGCTATAGTTATGTTATCTCTTTTAGATCTCAGATCGCCACCTTGTAAGTCTATTATCCCAGAGACTTTAAAGATAATTGTGATTGGCTCTCCAGAGTATTGTTGAAGCGCCCAGCGCAAACTACCATCGATTGTAACACCGCGCTTATCCTTATCGCCTAAGCTGGTAACGGCGACCACCTTACC
>CAYGUA010000059.1:0-8582 GCA_964353015.1 uncultured Marinoscillum sp.
TTCAGTAAACACTCTTTTATGGCGTTTACCTTGGTTGTATTTTTTTCAGTTCCTTATTCTGTAAAAAATTGAAAATCAATAACATAGCCGCTTTTAAACGTTTATTAAGCGTTGGCACACGGATATATAGTGCACTAGTTGATATCTTTTTCATCCCAATTCTTCCCTCCAAAATAACGGATTCATATTTTAAAAGCAATAGGATCACAGCTCATCACTTCAGGATGATGAAGCGTTGTGTATAGGACTGTGTTGAGGTCTTCACCTGAATGAAATAAACTCCGTTTTCCAAACCAGATAGATCTGCATAGTATGAAGAGGATGCTGGCTGTGTTTTGAGTATGATCATGCCAGATAGATTGGTAATGGTCAGCTGCGCTATCTCGGCCTTACTTACTATCTGCAGGTAATCATAAGCAGGATTTGGGAAAATATTGAAATCAGGTATTGCTCCCTGATAGTTCAATGTGTTGGTTGTATCAGTAGGATTGGTGGTGGTATCCTTTGGATCTATGATTTCCGGCTCGAAATTGTCATAGATCTCACAATATTGTGCCTTTCCAGGAATATTTTGATCGATCCACGTGAGTCTTTCACTCAGCCAGTTTTTTTGCTGTGTGATAACTTCAGAATGACTGTTTGCCTGTGCATAAAACCACGAATTTGGCCAGAGATAAACCCCCATGATTGGCCATCTGTCAAAGTTCCTTTCTTGCGCCCCACCCAATTCAGTTACAAATTCATCAATGTATTCAAAGATGGCGTCAGTGTGCAGTTTGGTTTCTCTGAGCGATTCCCAGCGGCATTTCAGCGCATTGGTAAATAAGGTGTCTTGTAACATTCGGTCCCAAAAAAGTGGATAACCTCCATGATCGCATTGATAATATTGCCAGCCGTCAGTTTGCACACCTCCACAATAATCTGCATTGCCATAAGCGAGATTAAAATCCCAGTATCCGCATTTTATTTTGCCGCCTTTGCTGTCTTTGTCTTTGTAGAAATAGGTGCTCAGCCGATATGCATCCACATTTTTTGCTATTTCATTCATGATGAAATTATCCACGAACGAGCGCAGCTCAATGTAGTCTGTGTAATGTTTTCCTTTGTTGTTTTTATAAGTAGGTGACATCACTGCATCTTCAAAATCACCTACAAACGAACTGATATAGGTTTTTTGCTCAGGTCTGATTTCATCCTGGTCGGGATAATAATATTGATAAAACACACCACCTTGATCATTCAACGCAGGATATTTGGATGGCCAGCCGTCATATTCGCCTTTGTCTACTCTGAAAATATATCCACCTGTGAGATCGTCTCCACTGATTTCATCTTCTCCGAGTTTGGCAATATCAATTCGGTCATTATCTCTCTTTATTTTTTCCATCAATACATATACACCCATATATTCGCCTTTGAGTACAAACTCTACAAATCTGGTGCGACTCGCATAGTGACCAAGCTCATTTGCGAGCTTCATCGCTAGTCGGTTGTTGATCAGTGATTTGTCCGAATAGGGTCCATATAAGATGAAATCTTCTTCGGCCGGGAAATCTAAAAACCCCGTATCAATGTCATTGCCTGCTTCGTCCCACGTTTCAAATCCGTAGGATTTTTTATCAAAAGTCTGCGAAGACTCGCCACGAATATCAATTCCACACTTGCCTTCATATTCATTGAATGGATCAGTTAGCCGATTGATTTGGTTCGGTCCATTGTAAATGATGCCAATCCTTGATTCTACTTTCGGGTCGCTGTATATAGTGGGATAGTCAGTATCAATGACAATTATTGGCAGGTTTGATTCTGTGAAGTCGCTGATTGGAACGTCAAGCCAGGAAGGCAAATCACGATAGTTGCGTGAATCATTGTTGATACCAAATGAAAGAAATGGAATGGCCGTCAAATCGGAAGACGAAGTGCCTTGATTGTGCACTTCTATGGCTAATACATTGGAGCCTTGATTCAGCACCGAAATGTCAAAATCAAACTCTGGCGGATTGATACCTTGATACAAACTGCCTTCATGCAAACCATCGGCAAGCTGATCAAAAGCCGGTGGATTGCCAGAGATAAGGTCACGAGCTATTTCCACGCCGTTCAGATAAGCCACGAAACTGTCGTCATAATCCATGTGTAAACTCACGGCATCAATGGCTCCCAAATCAACTATTTCGAAGTTTTTTCGGATATAAATGGTGATGGTTCCGAATGGGACTTCCGTATTGTCATCTCCATCTCCATAACCAAAGCCAGAATTTCCTGCAGCCCATCCTAAATCGTCAAAAGTGCTGTTGATCCAATTTGCGGAAGGCTGACTTGTAGGCACCTGATATTTCCATTCATCACCTTCAAGGATGACAGCTTCCCAATGGTCAATCTGAGCAAAAATGAAGGCTGGAGAAAACCAAAAGATCAATAACAAAAAGGGCTTAAAATTCATATTCAGATGTGTTGTAACCAGTAATTTGTTTAAAAAATGTCATTTCTGGAAATCTACGATAGGTAGATGTTCGGTAGTGTCACTCATCTTAATACCCAAATGATACGATGTATCAACACGGTAAATCGCAAGATGTTGGGATTCACTCCAAATACTCCGAAGGTTGCTTTCCAAAACGCTCCTTATAGTTTCTGGTAAAATGACTTGGATAGTTGAAGCCCACTTGATAAGAAACTTCAGATACTGTTTGGAATTCCTTCGCCTCCAGAATGTTTCTCGCTTTTCTGAGACGAAATTCCTTGATGTATTCCATTACCGAGAGCCCGGTGTTCGCTTTAATTTTTCTATATACGCTTCTTTTGCTTTGATTGACATGGTCAGCAAGCGCTTCTCCGGTTATTTCTTCCTTGATGTGCTCGTTGATATAATCATCAATGTCCTGTTTCAGTTTTGATTGAAATTCTTTCCATTCAATTTCACTCGGATTGATGGATTCTTCAATTAGGAATTCGGTCCTTTCGATTTTGTTTTTCAGCAGATTTTTAATTCTTATTTGAAGTTCTTCGGCACTGAAAGGCTTGAAGAGATAATCATCTATACCCATGTTGAGCACATTGATTTTGTCTTGTTCTCTGGCTCTGGCAGTTAAGAATATCATTGGGATAAAGGCCAGCTCTTCTGATTTTTTAATCTCTGTGGCCATTTCATAGCCGTCCATTACAGGCATGAGCCAGTCTGTTAGTATTAAATCTGGTTTTTGGGACTTGAGAAAATCCAAACCTTCTTGTCCATTTTTGGCAAGAGATATTTGATAATCGCCCGACAATAAGCTGATAATATATTTGCTCATTTCGGGATTGTCTTCCACGAGCAGAATGTGAGGAGTGTTTTGGTTTGGCTCAGGACTTAAGATTGAAGTTTCTGAGGTTTTTCTCAAGTGGTCAGTCAACGGATATTTGTTTTCCATTGTTCTTAAATCCTCCTCTGGAACATTTTCGGTGATTTGAGAAGGATGAAGATGTGCTTTTCCTTTTTTGAATGTTAGGGTGAATGTTGTACCCACATTTTTTGCACTGTGAACGGAAATAGACGCTCCATGCAAATCCACCAGTTCTTTAGACAGAGCCAGACCCAGTCCAGTTCCCTCATCACTCAGACCATGCGGACTTTGATAAAATCTATCAAAAACAAATGGAAGGTTTTCTTCAGGAATACCAATGCCATTGTCCTTTACGATAAAGACTACTTCGTCATTTTGATCAATGATCTTTATTTCGATGAATCCTCCATCTGGCGTGAATTTGAAGGCATTTGCAATCAGATTGATGAAGATGGTTTCAAATTTATCCTTGTCAAGATACAGTGATATATCCGATACAATTTCCTGCTTCAAAGTCAGGTTTTTATCAAAAAATTTGGATGAAAAAAAGCCGATTACCTTTGATAATATTTCGGCTGGTTTTGTATTACTCGCCTTAAGTTGAATTTTGCCTCCTTCCAGTTTTGAAATATCCAGAATGTTGTTGACCATTTTTAACAGACGCTGGCTGTTTCTGAATGACGTTTGAAGACTTTCATTCTGTTGATCATTGATAGGTCCGAGCTTGCCTTTTAGCATCTGCTCCACATTACCCATGGTGAGTGTGAGGGGAGTTCTGAGCTCGTGGGAGATGTTCAGGAAAAATTTATCTTTCATTTCATCCATTTGAATGAGCTGATTTCGTTGCTCACTGATCTCTTCGGTTCTGTCCCGAACAATTTGCTCCAACCGATTTCTATCAGCGATTAATTTGCGCGAATAGATTTTTACTACAATCCAAATGAATAAAAACAAAGCAAAGAAATAACCAACATATGCCCACCAGGTAAAATACCACGGTGTGGCAATTGTAAATTTCAGTGAGGTGATGGGGCTTTCAATGCCGTTGAGATTTTTTCCAATTACTTCAAACAGATAATCTCCGTGAGATAAGTTCGTATAGTCTTTGTGATTTTCGATAGACCAAGAAGACCAGGATTTCTCAGCATTGAGCTTCCATTTATATTTGATTTGATCCGAATGATTATAATTGTTAGAAGAAAATTCTATACGAAGTGCGTTTTCATTTGAGGGGAAGTCTAATCTTGCTGGCAGTGGTCCGAATCCGCCGAAATAGACTGTATCTGAATTCAGGGAGGTCATATTCGTGAAACTGACCTCAAAATCTTCTCTCGTTTGCTGTCTTGATGGATCTAAATGAATGATGGCATTATTTGAACTTATGATGATGTTTTGTTCATCAAAGGCGCTAAGGTTATTGGGTGGAAATTCAATCAGGTCAATATTTGGCAATGACGTGTGAAGATATCCAGTCGTGGTTTTTCTTAAAATGTTGAATTTATCAGTGATGTAATAAATGTTCCCTTTGCTGTCATGGTCTATGGCTTGCAAATGATTTTCTTCGCTATTTGGAAATCGTTCGTCAATGGAAAAGAGCTTCGTTTCTGAGTCATATCTATAAACTTCCGACCTAATGATAAATAAAGGCTCATTGTCTATAGACTTGATGGCAATATTTTTAACCGCTGATAAACCATCTTTTTTCGTTTGTAATTCTTGTGAGATTAATTCGGCATTGTCTAAATCATATTTGATTTTATACAATCCTTGCGCTGTGGAACTAGCCCAAATGATATTATCATCACCTTCCACTAAATATTGTATCTGAAGAAGATCAAGATTGACAAGATTCTCAAAATCCCACTTGTTCAATTCTTTCTTAAAATGAATCATATATCCATCATCGAGAGAACCTAATATCAAGTTTTTTTGATTTTGGGTGATGAAACCAGCCGAAAACAGTTTTCCAAATGTGCTGTCAATTGTGCTGATTCCATTTTTAGTCAGCACCAAATTTTTAGCCCATTCTGTCAAAAGGATCATTTCATTCTCCTCTTCTATAAATCCATGAACGAGTAGCGGGGTGATCATTTCGAACTTGGGAGTAGCAAATGGATTCAATAGGTTATTCCAATTCGTTTTGAAGGCTCCACTGAATGTGCTGATGATAAGTTCATCATCAAATCTCCGGCTATCGGTAATCAAGCCTTCCACATTCATGTTTTGATTCATAATCGTATAAGGCGATGAGATGTCAATTCGTAATACTCCATTTAGGGATGCTACCCACAGGCCATCGTTGTTATCAACTTCCATGTGATAAAGGAATTCTTCAGGAAGACCTCTTTGTTTGTTCAAAAATTGAACTGGATTGCCATTTAAATCTGTAATTAACAGTCCACTCCAGGTGGTAATAGCTATGTACTGTCCGAAAAGGAGCTTCGCACCAATGATGACAGATTTATTTAAAAAATTCCGAATATCATCATGAATGGCTATAGGTTGCTCCGTTTCGAAATCATAAAAGCCACTGTGGTTTATAGCTATGGTTTGGGATTTGCTCACCTCGACCAAAACAATGCGATAGTCGAGGGTAGGTACCAGGAGATTAGATGATCGAATCGGTTTCCAAAGGTTGTTTGCTAGTACATAAAGACTGTCTCCTTGATAAGAATAAATTTGATTGTCATTGACCATCATTCCTGCCCATGCTCCCGGACAGTCCACCACATTCAGATTTCTTGTGTCGTGATTGAATATAAAAAGCTTCGATAATGTTGAAAAAATGATTTCATCGCCAGCGGTAAAATTGTTCCAGCTGATAAACCCATCATTGTATTTTTTTCTCAATTCGGAAATCAGGCTGACGTATTCCAGCGTTCCATTGGAGCTTGATTTTAAATAACCAATTTCATTGACCCCACCCACATAAATGGTTCCATCATAAGCTTTGGTTAAACTATATACAGGATCGCCATTGGGAAGTGGGAGTGTTGTCCATTGCGATCCATCAAATACCAATACTCCTGAACCATTCGCAAAATAAATCTTGCTGTCATCCCCAATCAGGACATCAAAATTTTGATTGTCAAATTGATAGTCAGAGGGTGTATAGTGCTTGATAAATGGTAAACCGATCCCTTTGATTTTGCCTAATCCAACATCGGTCTGAGCAGGTGCGACAAACACTGTTGCGAGATTGAAAGTGCATAAAAGAAAAAGACAGATTCTTATCATTTGACGGAAATGGTAAGCAGGATTTTATGGTGAGTTTAAATATACATCATCTTCTAAAAGATGCCTTCTAAACCCCCAATTTCTTGTATTTGGCGGAAATGTATAAACATTGGCGAATCTGTCTTAACAGGCGAGTGGATAGATTTTTAAGCTTTGTTCAGTATTAAAACATGTCCAACTAATAAATAAGATTATGAGGTCTTTCCTATTCAATTATCTACCAATTGCACTTGTTATTCTATTGCTTTTGACAGCAACAGCAACAATGGCTCAAAACACCCAAAAGGGTTTTAGCTTCCAGGGTTATGCCCGGGATTTCAGTGGAGCTGCTTATAGTAGTACCGCGATCACTGCGCAGTTTTCCATTTACCCAGAAGGGGAGTCTGTAGCCTATACAGAGCAGCACTCCTTAACTACCGATGCTTATGGCGTATTCCACGCCACCATTGGATCGGTTACTCCGGTCAATTTTGCTACGATTGATTTTTCTGCTAAAAAGTATTTTGTGAAAGCAGAAGTGAAAGTGACCGGTGGAGATTTTGTGACCATCGCTGACACGGAGTTTTTGGCAGTACCTTATGCCAAGGCAGCACAGAATGCAGTGAATTCACAAAATGCAGTAAATGCTGACAATGGTAATCCAGTAGGAACGGTTATATCATTTGCTGGGCCGGTGGCCCCTACAGGATATATCATTTGCGACGGTAGTTCCGTAACAGTAGCTGCTTACCCAGCTTTATATGCCGCCATTGGTGATGCGTGGGGCGGAGATGGTGGCACCAACTTCAACTTGCCAGACCTTAGAGGTCAATTTTTGAGAGGAAAAGATGCGGGACAAGCTGTAGATCCCGATGCAGCTACCAGAACGGCGCTCTATTCCGGAGGAAATACAGGTGATGCTGTAGGCTCTTTTCAAGGTGACACACTCCAAAGTCATAGACACAATGTTTACGCTGGCGCAGCGGGTGTGTTAGTAAACCATTCAGGCACCTACTGGGTATCTCAGATTAACGGGCTAACGGAGCTTACTGGCGGAAATGAAACACGCCCAACCAACGCCTACGTCCTTTACGTGATCAAATATTAATTATTAAATACTAATGATCGCTGTTCCCATATTTCCTTTTACCATGACTCCTGAAATGGCCACTCGCACTTGTCTTTTGAGCACGCAAGGCCTGGGTCTTACATGGAATCATACTGCCAATTTGGGTAGAGAGGAATTTCATGTGGAGCAGACGCTATCCCTTCATTTAAGTGCTGAAAAAGGCTTTTATCCTGAAAATTGGCCAACTGGTATCAGCATTGGCCACCTCGTGATAGTGGAAGAATGTGGTGTTTTTAAGATTTGTACATATCAAAAACATGTCCAAATCAAAAACATTACAATCATGAAAACATCTATCATTACTTTCAGCATCAAGTCGCTATTTGTAGTAGTCTTACTCTGCTTATTGGCGATCAACCTTAGCGCACAAAACACGCAAAAGGGTTTCAGCTTTCAGGGCTATGCACGTGACTTCAGCGGAGCGGCTTATAGTAGTTCTAATATCACCGCACAGTTTTCCATTTATCCACAGGGTGAATCTGTAGAGTACACCGAACAGCAGTCATTGACTACAGATGCCTATGGTGTTTTTCATGCGGTAGTTGGGTCTGTAACTCCAGTCAACTTTGCTACGATCGACTTCTCTGCCAAGAATTACTTCATGAAGGTAGAAGTAAAAGTAACTGGTGGTGATTTTGTGGAGATCAGCAATACTGAACTATTGGCAGTTCCTTATGCGAAAGCTGCGGATCGAGCAAGTAATGGAACCCCTCCAGGCACAGTTATTTCTTTTGCTGGAGCAAATGCACCTGCTGGCTACTTAGTGTGTGATGGAAGTACTGTCTCTTCCACAACCTATCCAGAATTATACGCTGCTATTGGCACCTTATGGGGAGGTGATGCCACCAACTTCAACCTGCCAGACTTAAGAGGACAATTCTTGAGAGGTCAGGATGATGGAGCAGGTGTAGATC
>CAYGUA010000060.1:0-8444 GCA_964353015.1 uncultured Marinoscillum sp.
TTCGCTTTGATACAACCGAAGTAAACACCACAAAAGGGTGTTTACTTAAATGTTATCACCAATACGTATAAAATGAATACATTAACCACCTTCATAGTAGATTCTTTCACCAATGAGCCATTCAAGGGAAATCCTGCTGGTGTGTGTCTCACAGAAACGGAACTAGATGATGATTTGATGTTATCGATTGCCAAGGAACTAGGCCTATCAGAAACAGCATTCATTTGCCAAACCGCTGCTGGGAAATATGACATACGATTTTTCTCACCAGTAATGGAAATACCCCTATGTGGTCATGCAACATTAGCCTCGTCTAAGGTTTTATTAGAACTGAATCCAGAATTGACTGATCTGCATTTCAGAAACATTCAAAATATTAATTTAGAAATTGACAGAGTTCAGGATCAAATTGTAATGAAGTTTCCATTGTACACTACTGAACCTTCTGAGGCTCCTTCTGAACTTTTGAAAGCTCTAGACATCAACACAGTTGAAAATGTCGAATACAATAAAGAAACTAACATCCTGTTGATTGAAATAGAGGATTGCGTATTATTGAGACAATTGAAGCCAAATTTTGAAGCATTGAAAAAGTCTCACGATTCAATAAACGGGGTACTGGTAACAAGCAAATCCCACGAACAAGAATACGATTTCGAATCAAGATATTTTTGGCCTTGGAGTGGAACTAATGAAGATCCTGTAACTGGTGGTACACACACCTTTCTTACTCCATATTGGTCAAAACGCTTGAATAAGAAAAAGATGAAGTCTTTTCAATGTTCTGAAAGAACTGGACAAATGGAAGTAGAAATTCAAGACGAAAAGTGGTTTACCATTAAAAGTAGCGCTCGAATTGTGTTTGAAGGAAATCTGAGGTTGTAAAAAGGTGATAACATATGCTATGAATGAATGGGGTTTCATCGGTCGGGAAAGTTTGGTGGCACTTTGAAAGTCCGCCACATGTTTTAAATTTAAATCAAGGCGTGGCTATTTGCGAGACGAGAGGTTAGTGCTTCCTAATCCCCACTCATCATAGCTAGTCGTTAGAGCGAATATGACTTCTATGGGTAATAAATCTAAAATTAATGGAGACAGTAACGTTGTTGTCCAAGGGTCTAGCAACACTAATGTGAACTCCAGATCGAACTCAAAAACTCCAAATGATTTCAATTATCAACGTTGGGGAATCATATTAACCATTATATCAATCGTGATTGCAATTATTGTCGGTTGGGATAACATTGCTGAATTTTTAGGACTATGATTAACAGAGCAGAGGTAGATGGAAATGGGAATATCGTTATTCAAGATTCGGACAACACCCAAATAACAATTAATGTTAACAACCCTCAAGAAATACGTCAATTTCTAATTGATTTTCAATCACAACTGAACCAGCTTCCTAATGAAATTCTTCAGCTAATGGAAAGACAAAACCCAAACAATGTTGAAATCGAAAAAGGAGCTAATGTTTATCTCGGCTTAACTTTTCGAATTATTGGTAACGGAGTTAATGCCATTTCATTAACAGTCACCATTACCAACTTAACAAAAGAGAACAGATATTTTAATACTCCCTTTTTCAAGCTTTCTGTCCCGTTTGAAGGTAGTGCGGATACTTTCGTGTTACTCGACAGGACATACGATATTAATTTCCCTAAAAAACTGGAATATGGTGAAGTTGTCACTGAGGATTATCTTCTCCGCCCTAACTCGCGAGAAATTTTTGACGCTGTAATTGCAAAAGATGCCAACGCAACACTCAAGGTAATAGCAGGTACAACTGTTGGAGAAGTCTATTACTCAAACGAATACCGAGTTGACAAACTGCTCGAAAATTATGCACGAGTTAGATAAACTCGCTCTAACAAACGATGATGGCGCATGGCCTTACTTAGCCATTTGCAAAGAGCCTGCAAAACATCCCACTTATCTACCGCCAAGAAACTGAGGTGCTTTCTACTGTTTTTAGCTCGTGGGAGTTTTTCATTTGTGTTTGCGCAGTGCCTATCTGAAGCTTTGAATGCACCAGCAGATAAGCTACTTTTATCGTAATTAATAAAGCTCGGAGGCCACAGCGCCATATCTGGGCGTTATCAGCAAATTTGAAAGTCGAATATGAACCCAAAACAACTTGTACGATTAAGTAATATCATTGGAGTAGTATCAATTATTCTTTTGATCTACTGGATTTTCACTTTTATAACCATTGAAGTTTTTGGATTGAAGGTGTTCCGAGAAAACTTGACCGAATCATTTTACATGAGCATCTTGGGAATACTAGCCTTAATGGCAGGTGCCTTAATCATCAATATTATGTTTAACCTAACAAGGATTGCTCAAAAACATAATGAGGATAACACAGCAACGTCGAATAGTAAAAAGAAAGGTTGGTTGCTCTTAGCTAGTTTTCCAATTTTGTTGGTTATTCTTTTTGGAGGAGACTATCTAACATCGAAGAAAAAAGAACGCCTGCTTGTTGAATCTGCAAAATCAATAGTTCAAGCCAACTCGAAAAAAAGTGAGCATCTTATCAACTACAAATTTGACGAAGACTGGATTGTAAAAACTGAAGAAGTCCTAGAGATTATGTCAAAAACAGATGACAATCTGCCCCATGTATCGATTCTAGTAAAAGATGAGATTGATGGCGAATCAGTTATTTTGGGTTTTACTCAATACTACAGTGGAAACTTGACGGACACAATTCCGCCTTTAAAGAAAAACTTCATCAGAAAAACCACCAAGCCTGAACGAGAATACCTCAACGAAGTATTTAGTAACGAGTCCAACCAATACAGATATAGTTCTCATGATGGCAGATATGAACTGTTTTACCCTTTCATTCAAGACAACAAAAAAATAGTGATATACTTCTCAGAATATCAACGCTATGGAAAAATAGGAAGCTAAGAAGCTGATAACATGCTGTGATGAAATCATGCGTTGACAATGGTAGACGAGAGTCCAATGCATTCTAGCAGCCCCACCAATTCTGCGAATTGGTCTATTGAGAAATAAAAAAAGTAATAGCCCATTTCGCAGAACTGGCTATTTAGTAGACGAAACATTATCTTCACCAAAACGCACGATTCATACAGAGTCGTTATGCTTTATTAAAAAAACTACCCAGAAAGAAACAAAACAATGCCAATACTTGACGACATAATTGATTGGGTGGAAAACAAGCCTCAATTTTGGCAGGTTGCAATTGAACGCTTAATAAGAAACAATCAACTTTCAGATGATGATATTTTTGAAATCAAAGAAATCTGTAAAGCTGACTTTGGGTTGTCAGATATACAATTTGAAGAAGTAGATTTTGAAGACTTAAAAAATTTCGCAGCAGGTGCAATTAACAGTGAGGATATAGTATTATCAAAAATCTTCAATATTGAAAACGTAAATGCTCTTTCTCAAACGAGTTCATTAGAATTTTCCCCTGTAGGCTTGACCTTAGTCTATGGAGACAATGGTGCGGGGAAATCAAGTTATGTCAGCATATTAAAACACACTTGTAATACTAGGGGTAATAAGCCGACAATAAATGGAAATTTATATGACCCAACTTCGTTTGGAAACGACAAAAAAGCTGAAGTAGAATATACAATGGATGGTATGAATTTTCATACCGTCAGTCTTTTGAATGGTCAAATAAATGATTCAACACTTAAAAGTGTAGATGTTTTCGACACTTTTAGTGCAAATCACTACATAGAAGGAGAGGACGAAATTGCATTCATACCGCAAGGTCTATCCATTATTGAAAAATTTGCCCTCTACTTGAAAAGGATAGAAAATGAAATCAACGCAGAGTTATCAAGCCCTGCTTTGATAAGATTTGATTATTCATTGTTAGAGGTGGCAGAGGGCACAAGTGCTAGGGCTTTTCTTGAAAATTTAAATCACGATACTACCCTAGATGAACTTAGAGCGGAATCAGTTTGGGATTCAAGTAAAGCCTCCAAAGTAGAAGATCTGAATAAAGAAAATGAGAAGTTAAAAGCTACCGACCCAAAAAAGAATCTAAAGGACAATGTTGACAAAATCAAGAGGTTTGAAATTTTAAAAAACAAATTTCAAGCACTTGAAAACGCTTTGACGGGTGAGAAATTAATTGAACTGAAAACGATTCTAAATTCTTATGTCGAAGCAAGTGAAGCTCTAAAAAAATCTTCGGAGGAAGCATTTTCTGATTTACCTATCAATGGTGTAGGAAACAGTTCATGGAAACTTCTTTGGGAGAGTGCTCGAAAATTTTTCAACGAAAGTGCAGGAAATGAAAGTTTTCCAGATACTAATGATGACAGTAATTGCCCTCTATGTCTACAAGATTTAGGAGAAGAAGCAAAACATCGTTTCAAAGTCTTTGAGGATTTTATAAAAAATGATATTCAAAAAACTCATGATGAAGCACTAGAAAAGTATTCCTTAATCATCGACAACCTGAGTGTGTTAGATTTTTCTTTTGAAGAGCAAGAACCCACAACTAGCGAACTTAATGAATTAACAGGCGACTTCACTCAAAGGCTAGAGGAATATAGCGTATTACTTAAAAGCCAAAGAGATTATCTTATTCGTCTTTTCAATTCAAAAAACCATATTGAAGCAATTGACACTATTGACATTAAAAACACTCCTAAAACAGACATAATTGGAATTGTATCTGATTTAATGGAAGTGAATAAAAAACTAGAAACCCAAACTATTGAAGAGGAGTTAAAACCACTAATTTCTGAAATGAATCAGCTAAAGGGTGAGAAAAAGATTTTTGATTTCAAACCAAAATTGGCTCGTGAAATATTCAGGCAAAAGAAAGTAAGATTGCTGAATCAGTGCATGAGTAAATGCAATACTCGGTCCGTTACGAGTCTCAGCAATGAATTAGCAGCCAAGTATATTACTCAGACTCTTAAAGATAACTTCAAGCATGAGTTGAGTAAACTT
This sequence comes from uncultured Marinoscillum sp., assembly GCA_964353015.1. Classification (GTDB taxonomy): domain Bacteria; phylum Bacteroidota; class Bacteroidia; order Cytophagales; family Cyclobacteriaceae; genus JAMZMI01. The sequence continues at coordinate 4,951 of CAYGUA010000060.1, forward strand.
GGTTTTAAGAACATCAAAATTGAGACTGAAACCAAAGGAGAAAGAGGTAAGCAATATCACTTCTTAAAACTAGATGAAGAAAACGCGACAAATATTGCATTGAAAGACGTTTTAAGTGAAGGAGAGCATAGATGCATTTCCTTAGCAACATTCCTTTCCGAATTATCAATATCTGAACATAAAAGTTCCGCTATTTTTGATGATCCAGTATCGTCTCTTGACCACAAATGGAGATATAAAATATCTAAACGAATTGTAGAGGAATCTAAAAACAGGCAGGTTATTGTATTTACTCACGACATCACTTTTCTTTTGTTGATTCAAGAGCATTCAGCAGAACTAGATTCTGATTTAGAAATCACTAGTCTCACAAGGAAGAAAAAAGAAACGGGAATTATTGCGAAAAACCCTCCTTGGGACGCATTATCTGTTGGAAAGAGAATAGGTATATTAAAAAGTGCATACCAGCAACTTGAAAAAATAGAAAGGACAGAAACAGAAGAAACATATAAGGAAAGAGCAAAAACTCTATATGGAAAGCTAAGAGAAACTTGGGAGCGGTTTATCGAGGAAGTTTTTTTGAATGGAGCAATTCAAAGATTTGGTAGAGCAATCCAAACTCAGAGACTTTCAAAAGTAATCGATTTAACTGCTGATGATTACAGTCTTGTCGATTCAAATATGAGCAAATGTTCAACATATTTCACAGGGCATGATACAGCAGGAACTTTAATTGAGGAAATGCCTGATTCAGCTGAGTTTCTTGCAGATGTTAAAGTGTTGGAAGATTATGTGAAAGAAATTCGAGATAGAAGAAGATAAAAAAACAAAGCATAACATGGTGTATAGTGCATACCCTACGGGATACGCACCATACACAAACCGTTATGTACCACCTCTGCTCCTAGAAAGGTCATCAGAACTATTAACTGAACATGCAAAAAATTCTTAAACTCGGAGGAACACTTCTGAAAATCTGGGGAATCCTTTCGCTAATTGGCGTAATTGGAATTGGAACTTATATCCTGTTTTCTCTTGGACCGGGCAACACAACTGAAATTGACAAGGCAACCAAATCGGATGTAAGATTTGTGCTGAACTGGTGTGGACTAGGTGACGAGCGAATTGAAGAGGTTCTAAAGAGTCAAGTTTCAGCCAGATCTTTTACAGGCGACCATCTCGATGCATATCAAATACGAATAAGCCATGTAACTATTGACGAACTAACTCGACAACAAGAACATCGGCTTGGAACGTGGTATCGATGTGACAGCCTTCCTGAAATTTTAGATGGAGCAGTCGAACTAGTTTGCGGTTGGCAACACGAAATTGACTGGTTTCCAACTGAGAAGGAGATTAGAACTTCGGATTTCTACGTGTACCCATGGAAAATATCTTCACATGGAATTTCACCTGACGCAGCTCAACTAATTTTTGTTGAACCTAGTACGAAAATGATCTTCTACGTAAGCACCTCAATGTAGAAAATGGAGGTACATAACAGACTGTATGAAGGCATGTGCTTATGTGCTTTCTCCATTCTGCGTCTGGATTAGCCCGTGAGTCTGCCGCCAAGAAAGTTCAGAGCTGTTTGGAGACTTCAGCTCGTGGGAATTTTTCACTTTTGGAACGCACTGCTTTCTATAAACTTTGGAAGCACCGGCAGACTTCACTATTTTGCAATCATTAACCAAGTGTGAGCACACGCCTCATACATGGGCGTTGAGAGCCATTACTGCATGAGCGAAAAAAGAAATATCAATCTTGAATTCAGTTGTCCTGAGAATCTTAACTCTATGGACCCAACTTCGAACGGATTTAACTGCAACCAATGCTCGAAAGAACTTATTGACTTTAGGAACAAATCTGATGACGAAATTCAACGGATAGTTTCAAAGTCGTTGAACCCAATTTGTGGAGTTTTCAAACAATCTCAGATGAGTCAAAGGTTTTTGAAATATGCTGCTGCTACATTTATTGCTACAGCTACTTCAATTAACATAAACGCTCAAACCAAAGAACTCGACAGTTTGGAGCTCGAACATGCAATTGACTCGCTGATGGAAACTGAATTCGAGGACAATGACATCCCTTTTCTTGGAATTATTGTAGAAAATCAAGCTGAACCAATTGGCGGATACCCCAAATTCTTCGAAGCAATTTCTAAGGCTGTTAAATACCCACCCGAACTTAAAGAGAAAGGTAAAGTCTTTATCCAATTCACAGTTGACACCCTAGGTCAAATGAACGAATTCAAAATTGTAAGGGGCTATAATGAACTGGCTGAACAAGCAACCTTGAATGCTTTAAAGAATCTGAACTTCCCCTTCAACCCTGGTGAACAAAGAGGTAAACCTGTAAAAACTCGTTTGGTAATTCCTGTAACATTTGATCCGAAAACTGAAGAATAAACGGCTCTCAACAATATGTATAAGGCATGTGCTTACGTGCTTTCTACAAATTGCATCTGGACTTGCCCGTGAGTCTGCCGCCGAGAAAGGTTTGTGCTTTTTAGCAACCTCAGCCCGCGGGATTTTTCACTTTTGGAACGCAGTGCTTTCTACAAACTTTGGAAGCACCGGCAGACTTCACTATTTTAGTGCTGTCCACAAAGTGAGAGCACACACCTCATACATGGTCGTTACATTCAATACTTATAATGCGCAGACTTCTTCTCTTAATTTTAATATCATCTCTATTTGCAAACTGTAAAGTCAATTCTGTATTAGAAAGTCTAACTCCTTGTTCAGAACATGAATTAATTTCTTTCGAGCATCCAGAACTCGGCATGAACGTTAAAATACCAAAGAATTGGGAAACGGATATAGATGTTGTTCTGGGTGATACGTTAAGTGTTTTTTCAATTGATTCAACAGAGGAAAATAAGAAGTTCGGTTTAATTTCCTTTAGTTTTTTTCAATTCTCAAGTAACGAAAGTGCCACGATGAATTTCGAAATACTACAAAGTTTACTGCTCCAAGACGAAGAAATTGAATTATTATCCAAAGGCGATTTGCAGGTTGGGTCTAACCAGTTCAAATTTCTACTTCTGTTTGAAACGATGGATGACTTCCCAACAACAAACTTATTAGCTTTTAAACAGGACGGCACTGAGGTTATTCACTGCTCAAATCGACTTTATGGCAAGAAAAAGAAACTCAAGTACTTCTGTCATTTCGGAGAAATACTTGAAGAAGTAGGAAAATAAAGAATGTAACATACGATATGGGCGCATGGCCTTACTTAGCTTTCTGCCAAGTACCTGCAAAACTTCCCGCTTATCTGCCGCCAAGAAACTAAGATGCTTTCTACTTCTTCCGCTCGTGGGAGTTTTTCATTTGTGTTGGCGCAGTGCGTATTTGATACTTTGAATGCATCGGCAGATAAGCTAATTTTATCAGAACTTAAAAAGCTCGGAGGCCACCGCGCCATATCTGAGCGTTGGCAACCATTCGTGACGAAAATGCATTCTTCAATTTGATGACAAAATCTTA
>CAYGUA010000061.1:0-8400 GCA_964353015.1 uncultured Marinoscillum sp.
GTTGATGTGCTTGTAGAATCCAACGAGTCCACGAGAGTTCCTGTGACTTATGTTGATGGTCAAATCATCATTACTCCAGGTTTGGATTTTAGTGGTTTGGTATCTGTGAATGTGATCATCACTGAAATTGGTACGGATGAGCAATATGTCGCTTTGGATCGCTTCGACGTAACCGTGAATGCAGTCAATGATGCACCTGTCGTAGCTCAGGTTTCGGATAAATCTATAGATGAAGATAAGTCACTTACGCTTGTGCTATCAGCTACTGATTCTGATGCAAAACTTCCGGTATTTGATTTTTCGGCAGTGGTTGATCAGCCATCCAAAGTGGATTTTATCATTGATGGAAACAATGTGACCATCGTGCCAAAACCAAACGTAAATGGTGTTTTTCAGATCAATTTGTTTGCAGATGATAGATTGGGTACGGCAACTTCAAAATCTTCGGCGGAAACTTTTACGCTCGTAGTGAATGCTGTAAACGATGCTCCTGTTGTTTTGAAACCATTCAAAACACAAAAACTAATTACAGGATTCCCATCTTATTCATTGGATATGAATGCCTATTTCTTTGATGTGGAAAATGGTGCGAATTTGCAATATGCTGCAACAGGAAATACAGATGTGATTTTGAGTTTTACAGGCTCAACAATGAACATATCTACAACTGGATCTTTTTCTGGTGTGGAGGATGTGCAGATCACTGCCACTGATGGAGAACTTTCCGTAAGTCAGCAAATCTCATTCGTTAGCGCACAGACAAGTGCCAACATTCAAGTAGCTAATGCTCCGGGGCTCAAGCAATTTGATGAGGATTTTGGTCAGGTAACGATAGATGTTTCTGATGTTTTCATTGATCAGAATAATGCCAATGCAGTTTTTAGTTTTGAACTTTTAGGAGGAGGATTTTTGAACGCGCAGATTGATCCGCAAACGGGGATAATTACCATGAATTCTTTAGAGAATTTTAACGGAACGGAGGATTTTTATATCATCGGTACAACGAACGGTCAATCAGTTTATGCCGATCTCACAGTTCAGGTAAATGCTGTCAATGATGCGCCAGCCATGACTGAAGTATCTGATTTGTTAATGCAGGAAGATCTTGCTGTATCAGGTATTTTCATAAGTACAACGGATATTGACAATGCTTTCAGCGAACTACAAATTAGTGCACAGTCCGATAATGTGTCGTTGATCCAATCATCTAATTTGGTCTTCACTCAAGGTATTGATGGATACAATTTGGCAGTTACACCAGAGAAGAATAAGTTCGGAGTAGCCAACATCACCATTACACTTAGTGATGGAGTGGCAACTGTCACGCAGCTTGTGTCTATCAATGTGCAGTCCATTAATGACAGGCCTGAAGTATTGGTCAGCTCAATTCCTAATGTGAATGAAGATCAACTCTTCAGCTTGGATTTGACCACATTGTTTAGCGATATCGAAAACGATCCGTTGAAAATCACTTTGTCTCAATATCCTTCATGGGCCAATATCGCCAATAATATCCTATCAGGCACACCTGCAAACGAACATGTTGGGAGCTGGACAATCACGGCAAATGTTGATGATGGCAACAGCGGGACGAATTCAGTAACGTTGACAATGGCAGTGATCAATACCAACGATGCGCCTCAGCTTACAACAACATTGAGCAATGTGACAGTGTTTCAGGAAAGTGCGTGGAACTACAGTTTTCCTACCTCAATATTCACTGATGTTGATGCCAATGATGTGCTCACATATACTTTTGAAAAAATCCCATTGTGGGCGGCTATCAATGGGTTGACTTTAACAGGTAATCCGCAATATGAGCATATAGGCATCCATGAGATGGTATTGAAGGCTACCGATCCTTCGGGACTTTCAGCTACTGCTACTGTGTCTGTCATTGTTGAGTTTACGGTCTATGATGCAGTGATTTCAGCCGTTCAGGATTGTAATGTTGCGGAAGGCAAGCTGACAATAACGGCGAATGGCGCCATTGATTACAGATGGTATGATGCCAATCAGAATTTGCTTCAAGGAAGTGGTAAAATCCTGAATTTAGCTGGACCTTATGAATCATCATATTTTGTGGAAGGTGTAGATTCTAATGGAAATGCCACACCGGAAAAACTGGAAGTATCTGTGCAATGTGCAGTGCTTTCTGTGGAAGATAAGATTGCGATGGTCAATGTATATCCTAATCCAGCGCAAGAGGTTTTGGTCATTTCCCATTTTTCTCAATCACTTTCATTCACACTTTATGATATCATGGGTAAAAAGCTGGAAGCTAATATCCTGAAAAATCAACCAGGTAGAACTGAACTTAATGTGAAAGATTTAGCTCGTGGTATATATCTGATCAATTATCAGGTCGGTGACAAAAGTGAAATTTTGAGATTTATAAAGAATTAATATTGAACAATCAGCTATAGTGAAAAGAGGGCCTTTGGGCCCTTTTTTTTGCCTCATCCGATATGTTGTGCTGTTTGAGGTGATTTCCAATCTCTTCAAAAATGATTATTGTCAGTGTTTTATTCGAATGGATAAATTAGCTTCAGATTCCAATCAAATCAGCTAGATTATTAAAAATGATTAGTCATTCCAACCGCTATATCGTCCTGACTGGCTTCCTGATTATTCTAGTCATTATTATTTCATGGGGCTCTTATGATGTCATCAAAACTGGGCAAGTAATAAACCAATCCAGCAAACTTTATCAACATCCTTTTACGGTGACAAAATCTGTTCGGAGGATAGAACTGGAATTGAAAGAGATCCAACTAGAATTAGGTGAAATTCATCACGACACAGTGATCGATCGCACTGCTGATATTCATGTAGCTCTCGACAATTTTGTTCAAAAGACAAATGGTGATATAGAGATTCTCAAAGAGCGATTTATGGGTGATCCCAATTTGGTGATCCGACTTGAAAGTTTAATTACAGGATTGGGTAATTATTATGGTGAAAGTGCGGCCGATCATCAGGCCTATGTGAAGTATGATAATCACATTGTTCCTCAGTTTGACCATCAACTTCCTGATTTTGTCTACGAGGAATTGCTATCAATTTTAAATGAAATCAAACAATTCGCTGATCATAGAGCCAGCGAGTTTTACACAGAAAATAATCGCTTGGGCGAGAGTTTGCTTCAATCGACCTATCTCGTTTTTGGATTAATTACAACTTTAATTCTAGCTGTTGCAATTGTTTTTTTTAAACTCATAGAAAAAAAGGAAAAAGCCGTACTTGACAGTAATCATCAGCTTAAGGAGCGAGTAAAGGAATTAAAGATGCTTAATTATTTGTCTGGTTTGATGCAAATTCCGTCTATTACCATTGGTGAGCTGTTAGGAAATTTGATAAAGGCCATTCCTGATGCGTGGCAATATCCTGAAATCACAGCCGCGCGCATCCAATACAGAGATGAAACTTTTACATCCGACAATTTTCAAAAAACACCCTGGATCCTTTCTAAAGCCATTTTACTTCAGTCTGAAAATGTTGGCAAAATTGAGGTAGTTTATTTGGAAGCTCGTCCACCTTCGGATGAAGGGCCATTTACGCATGAAGAACGCGCCTTAATTAATTCATTGGCACAAAATCTTGGGGCGTATTTAGAAAGAATAGAGTCTGAATTAAAATTGGCTGAAAGTGAGGCATCTTATAAGTCTCTAGTAGATAGCTCACCCGTCTGCCTTTATGAGATTGATGTAAAACATATTGGTGGTCTCTTTTATTCGGACCAATGTTTTTCCATATCTGGATATAGTGCTGACCAGCTGATACAGCAACCAGACCTTTGGTTATCCATCATTCATGATGAAGACAAGGAACAAGTCATGTCAGCCTTAGATGGGTTTAAAAATGGAGTTTCATTTGATTTCACCTATCGCATCAGACATAAGGATGGTGGACTCAGATGGGTAAAAGATGTATCCATCAATTCGTATGATCCACGAGATAATGTGCTGAGGGGGTTGGTGCTTGATATTACAAAAGAACAAGTTTTGATACAAGAACTCGAAGAATCCAAAGAGTTGCTTTCCGAGGCTCAGAGATTGGGAAAGGTAGGTACCTGGACTGAAGATTTAGAAAACAATAAAACATGGTGGTCCGATACCATGAAAACTATCCATGGTCTAGAGGTAGATGATGAAACACCCGGAGTTGAATTTTATTCCAGAATAGATTCAGATGATTTGAAGGAGATGATGGAAAAATTTGAAAATGCACGAGCTACCGGTAGTTATTCTGCCGAATATCTGGTTCAAAAATATGGGACAGACGAATTGATTAAAATAAGATCGACAAGCAATGTTCGGTATGACGAACAAGGTAAGCCTGTCATGCATGTTGGTTTTAGTCAGGACATCACTCAGGAAGCAAACGTGAGGCGCCTTGTAAATGCATCTATTGATTTATATGACAATTTTGTCGATAAATCATACGAGGACCTAATACAACAAGGGGTGGATACAAGCCAACATCTTTTGGATAGCGAGATGGCATTTTTTCATTTGGTAAATGAAGATCAAGAAACTATCCAATTGGCTCAGTGGAGCAGTGATACCAAAAAGTTTTGTACAGTACCTGATCTCGCCACGCATTATCCTATTAAAGATGCCGGTGTTTGGGTGGAGTGTGTTGGTACAAAAAAACCTGTGGTTCATAATGATTATGAAAGTTTGACAAATAAACATGGACTTCCAGAAGGACACGTCCGTTTGGTAAGGGATCTGGAAGTGCCTATCATCGAAAATGGTTTAGTAAGAGGAATCATTGGTGTAGGAAATAAGCAGGCCAGATATTCAGATTTGGATGTAGAGCAATTGACTGCTTTTTCTGTGACATTTTGGTCTATCCTTCAACGTAAAAAAGAAATAGCCGAGATTGAATCACAAAGAAAGAGGTTAGACACCATTATTTCCAACATACCTGGCATGGTGTTCATGCGTTACAATGATGATGATTTTCATATGATGTTTCTCAATGAGTACAGCAAATCCGTTACAGGATATACCCCTCCTGAGCTCAACGCAGATAAATTAGTTACATATTCTTCACTTATACTTCCAGAAGATTTGCCAAATCTTAAGCAAGTATTGAACAATGCCTTTGAGACAAAAAGCAAGTACACTATTAACTACAGGATCACTAATCGTGAGGGTAATATTAGGTGGCTTTATGAGGCAGGTGAATTTGAATTTTATGATGCGATAAAACCGATAATCAACGGGATCATTTATGACATCACGGATAATATCCATGCTGAAGAAAAGAAAATGCGTGAAATTATTAAAACTGCTGATGAAGAGCGATCGCGGATCTCACAAAACATCCACGATGGCTTGCAACAGACATTGATCAGCGCACAAATGAATCTATCCGGATTGAGGGATAATTTGGATCAATTGAACGAAAAAAGTGTGAATAGATATTTGAATGGAATGAAAATCCTCAATGAAAGTATCAATGAAACCAGAAGTATTGCGCATTCATTGTTTCCTAAGCAGATAGAAGATTTTGGAATCATCGAAACACTCGAGCAAATGATTCAAAATCAGGATCGAAATATCAAATTTGAATTTTATCACAATTTTGATGACCGGCTACCTGAGTCTATCGAATTAAATATTTATCGAATTATACAAGAGGCCATCAATAACATTAATAAGCACGCCAATGCCAAAAGTGTTTTTATTCAATTGATCAAACATGAAAATAAAGTCTCACTGACAATTGAAGATGATGGAGACGGTTTTGATCAGAATGATCTTGAATTTAAAAGAGGCGGCTTTGGTTTAAAATCCATGCAAAGCAGGATCATGGCCGTAGGAGGATCACTTGAAATCGAAAGTAGTCCTGGCGGTGGCACCATGATAATAGCTGAAATTATAATTTAAGTCACACTAATTAGTCTTGTAAGTTTCGGGAGCAAAGGGGCGTTTTTTTCCTGATAGGATTCCGCACTTTCTATGATCAGATCAAGCAGGTCAATGGCCTTGAGTATATGTGGACCTTTATTGAGCATGATGCAATCTGCCTTAGCGGCATTTACTGCGTCCGTGATTTCAGACCGGGATGGCAAACCTTTTTTCGCCAAATTTTCCAATACCTGAGTCGCCCATACTATTGGGATATGGCAGGAATTACATATTGCAAGCATTTCTTTTTGGATGCTCCCCATACGCTTCCATCCAGCCTCAATAGCCAGATCACCTCGTGCAATCATCACTCCGATTTTTTGCCCTTTCATGGCTTCCATCAGGATTTCAGGAAGATTGTCATAGGCCAGTTGGGTTTCTATTTTGTAAATGATTCCCAGTCGATCAAAAGCATCAAGCTTTTTTAATTCAGCATGCATATCACGTACATCTTCAGGTGTATTCACAAAAGAAAAATTAACGATATCTGCATTTTTTGCAATGAATTTGAGATTTTCCCGATCCTGGTCTGTCAATCCATGGATTTTCAGATTTGATTGTGGAAAATTGATTCCCTTGTCTGATTTAAGTTTTGAACCACCAATACTGGCTCGTGTTATTTTGATTCGGACATTTTGGTCATCAATTATTTCCATGATTTGACCTTTTATATTGCCATCGTCGAAATAGACATTTTGTCCTGATTTTAAATAGTCAAATACTTCACCCAACGTACAGGAGATGGTAGCAGGCTTCAAGATCAAGCCATTTTTATCATTGATTTGTGGATGACCTTCTATTGTTGATTTTGTAAGGATCAGTTCATCGTTGATTTGGAGCATCAAGGATTTTGTGAGTTGGCCTGTTCGGATTTTTGGACCTCCGATATCCATCGAGATAATTACTTTTTTCTTTAATCGATCAGCGGATCGCCTGATGTTTTCAATCATTTTCAGCCAGACTTCCGGACCATCATGTGCACAGTTGATTCGTGCGACATCCATACCTTCTGCAATCATTTGCTCAACCATATTTTCGTCAGCACCTGCATTTTCGGGCATAGTTACCATCATGCGCAGGCGTCTGTTGGATCGTGCACCTCCTAGTAGAATTTGGGTGTTTTTCGCCAGCTGTTTTTCACTCTTTTTGATGGAGATGGTAAACTTAGAGGGCATATGATATTCCTGACCCAAAAGCCTGTGAAGATAGAAAAGCGTCGATTTAAGACTAGCTTCTGTGTGCGCCTCGGCGCGTGCCAGTCTAGACATGCCCAAGTAGCCGAGCTTTCGTTGCAAATCGCGAATATCGTGTGATCGAAGCGATAAATAATTGATCAGATTTGTCGCGCTTTTTTGGTGATTAGGGTGTGTTTCTTTGATCAGATTTCTGGCCTTTCTTTGATCTTTATGAACCTGATTAAGAATATTTTCTATTGAGGAGACTATTGCCTCTATTTTGTAAGCTTTCATTTCGATATGGGAATGTTACAAAGAAGCATTAGAATCAGTCAGAAATAAATGACAATCATCAACAGGATGAGTGATTCCGTTTGGTTTAGAGGGATTGGAGTGTGTTGGTTTACACAATGCACTATGAAACAGCACAGTGAGCTATTTTCTTCTTGGTTTGGCTTTATGTATGAAAACAACCAAACTTAATGGTTCGTTTTTTTGAAGTATGTGGGGAATAGAAAACACGACATCCCTAATTATTTTCAATTTCCTAATTTTAGAAACTTCATTCGGAAAAGGCTGAGGCAAAAAACTTTTAGTGAAGCATAGCACCCGCATTAGGGATTAAAATTATTTGCTACTTACAAAAAATGCCTTTTAGCAAAGGCTCGGCCAGAACCTGATTTGAGATATTTTTCGAATAGGTATGCTTTGTATTGATCTGGAAAATTGGCATTAACAACTAACGTGATAGGAAGCCTTGAAGAAGTATAAGAAACGTACCCCTTATTGTGTCTTGACAATCTTTCATCGAGATTTCGAGTACACCCTACATAGTATGTTCCATCATTACATTTTAAGATATAAACCGTGTGGGGCACAATTCCTTTGGTTTCAGGTTCCATCTTTAAATATGTTGAAAATTTTCAGGAAATGGCTGTTAGTTTTTATTGATTTTTCCCGTAACGATGTGTCAAAGTTGGAAATTGGGATCATTGAAAAAGCTCGCCTTCATTTCCACTTCGTGAAAACTACGTTTGGCGAATATTTAAATTGATGGAGATTCTCCACCGTAGCTTGACGGAAAATGTTATATCAACGGGGGATTGAGCAAATAAAAAAGCTCGCCTTCGTTTCCACTTTGTGAAAACTTCGTTTGGCAGAGATTTAAATTGGTGGAGATTCTCCACCGTAGCTTGCCGGAAAATGTTAAATCAACAGGAGATTGAGCAAATAAAAAAGCTCGCCTTCGTTTCCACTTTGTGAAAACTTCGGCGAGCGAAGGTGGAGCCGGAGGGATTCGAACC
>CAYGUA010000062.1:0-8378 GCA_964353015.1 uncultured Marinoscillum sp.
TACGCAACAGGTTGAGGTACTGTATCTGGCATGACTGGAAGAAGCTGGAACGGAAAAGGAAGAACCTGATCCGATTAGGCATACCCTACGGTCAAGCCTATGCATGGAGTCGAACAAGAATGGGTGGCTGGGCAGTAGCCCAAAGTCCTATATTGAAAACGACCATTACCTTGGAACGACTGAGGAAGCGAGGCTATCAATCTCTGTGGGATCACTACGCTAAGGTATCTCCATTACTTAATGAACCGCTCAGTACGAGAACCGTACGCTGAGTGGTGTGAGAGGCGCACCGTGGGCTTATAGTTCACGGCCGTCTACTCGATTGTATGCCGTTTTCATCTTGTTTCAATTTTTTCAAGCCAATCATTAATCACACCCAAATAATCACGTGGTAATAATTGAAAGTATTGAAATTCTTTATCTAAATAGGTCATAGAATGACTCGTGTTTTCAAGAGTCAAAACTTCATATTTTCTTGAACCAGATTTTTTTAACACCCGCTCAATTACCCTATAACTATCTTCAGGAATTACATTGTCCGATAAACCCTGAATTACCAAAACTGGCTGGGTTATTTTCTTAAAATAAGGCAGTCCGCTAAAATTCAACTTATAATCTTTTTGCACATCTTGGATGGGAATCCATACATTTCCAAACCAATCTTTATCGCTATTTTCATTTTTCATATCAAGTAATGATTGATATGAAATATTCCCTGCAAGATAGTCATAACCCGCCTTTTGAACTTTCACAGCTTGGTCAATATTAGATTCTCCAATCTTTTCGTAATTCAAATTTCTCCAATGGTTCAGGTCACTTTCCAAAAGAGTTCCACTTGGACAACTGACAGAAATCCCAAAACCCAAATTGGGCATTTTGGCTAAAATATAAGGTATTTTTATTCCTCCTTGACTGCTTCCTTTTATACCAATATTAACCAAAGGTATCGAAGAGATTTGGGAGAAGAATTCCAACGCGTTCATATCATCAGAGCAGAGGTCTTCTATGGTTGACAATTGCCAATCTCCTTCAGATTTACCAGTTCCACGTTTATCATAATTGAAGACAGTATAACCCAATTTAGCAAAATGTAATGCTTCAGCGTTAGTACCGCTACGGTCATTACCTTGAGAAGATGTCACAAAAAGCAAACCTATGTTTTTGGGATTTTCAGGTTTCCATATTGTACCGAAAAGCCTAAGATCATTGGATTCAAAAGATACTTCTTGTTTTTCAATGATGTCAGACTCTATCAAGGTCTCTCGAACAAGCTCGGTTTTAAAAGTATTTAATAATATCTCTGTTTCATTAGAAAACACTTTTAATCTCCCCTGAAAACCCTCCTCTTGTTTGTTATATAGATATTCATAAGTGTAATAATCACTGAAAACATAAAAATGCAATGAGTCATTTTTTAAGGTTGTTCTCTGACAAGGAATTTCATAAGCGTTCATATCAACACTTGAGAAATATGCTTGCAGTTCATCATCTTGTAATGTTAGCTTTACTTGGTATCTAAGAGAGGATTTTGCGTAATCAATTGTTCCTGACCATGTTTGGGCAAAAATATTTCCTGAAAATAGACTCAAAATCAAAGATGAGAATATGATGAAGCTTTTCATTTTAGTTAGTTTTTGATATTGAACTGATTTAGACAACCTCTTAAACTTGTTTTCTGGCTTTCTCAGTTAATCGATAAATTGCCATGATATAGAAGTTTACCTTTCTCTTGCAGAAAGTGTATTCCTAGAATAATTTTTACCACGCACAATAACAGAATTGATCTGGTTATATGCTGATATGTTTTGCAGTGGATCTGCATTCAACAATAATAAATTTGCGATTTTACCTTTTTCTATAGTTCCATATTTGTCATCTATATGAAAAGCATTCGCGTTATTAAATGTAGTAGCAATAAATATCCTTTCTAAGGAAATACCAGCATTAACCCAATGATGCATTTCTAAAAAACCATTATAACCTGGAGGATTGGTGGACATATTCATAGCGACTCCATCTGTTCCAAAAAGCAACTTGGCATCATTTTCTGAAAGAAATTTAGCCACTACATTCATTCTTGATTTAAACACATGCTGAATGCCTCTGAACATGGCTTCATCACTTTCAAATTGAGATCTTAGAAAATCATAGAGCGTTGGGTTAATCACTTTTATGATTTTGGCTCTGTTTAGTATCTTTTGCTTCCCCCAATTGGCTTCCTCAGTATTTAACCAGCTTAAATAGGCTTCAGGATATACATCTGCGAGTGCTGGATCATCAATAAAGTTCTCTTCTAATAAATCAACTTCTCCATAAATAGCTCTAAAAGTCAGCTGATTACCAACCTTTTTAGTGGCAATCTCTTTTAATACATCTTGATGTTCTTGGGTGAATGTAGTCTCTAAAAATTGATTAGGACTCATATACCAACTCCACATAGGATGCGCAAATATGTCTATACCTGCTTCAAGACCAAATTTCTGTCCGCCATAAGATGGCGCATGCATTAAAACAGGAATGCCTATTTTCCGAGTTTCTTCAACCACATCGCGCATTAAATTTAAACTGGGTAATTCCCAGCTTTGCGAAAATCCCATAGATTCATCTTCATAAACTATTTTCACACCAATCCCTCCTTGTTCGTTTGCAATCTGATTGACAATTGCTGCCGGAGAATGCAACTCTAGGTTGATTGAGTCAGGAATACGGATATTCTCATTGTATTTGTCAAAAAGAAAAGGATAATTCAGCCTTTCACTCAATGGCATTTCATCCATTTCCATCATAAAATCATTCATTACCTGAATTTGTTGCCCACAGGTATAAATATCAGGTCGGACAGAATCGCTTTTGATTTTCTCTACAATATTTGGCGCATAATTATTTACATCTACTAATGTAGTGTAACCATAATAAAGATAACTTTTAGGTAACTGCTTGAAATAAATCTCGACTAATTTGGGATTGTCCTTTTGGTTTTGCCAAGTCATACCTGCCACATTTGCTAAATGAACATGACTATCAATTAACCCAGGAATAATAAACTTCCCTTCACCATTGATGATTGTCATATTGCCAGTTACTAATGGTTTTTGTTTTCCACTATAAAGTATCGTCTCATTATCGAGCAATACATGCCCAATATACTTTTCCACAACACCATTTGGGTTGGCAGAAATAACAGTTACATTTTCTATGTGTATCCCGTTGTTAACATTAAAGGCAGGTTGAGTGTCTTTACATCCCATAATTGTTAATAGGGCAATGAAAATGGTTATTCTTGATAGATTTGTTTTGACTAGCATTTTTTTCATCATTTGTCAAATTAGTAGTCTTAGGTTGATATTCAATTACTGGCAGCAGTTTTATAAAGTTGACGGAATACTCCTCCTAAATCTACTTAGGTGTAAAATTGATTGTGTTCTTTGGAAAGGGTAGAATATTATCTTGTGGATTTATTGAATTTGAACTCTTATTATTAATCCATTTTTACAATTTTGGAGTCGTCTTTAAGGTATTGTTTTTCTATTATACTATTTCCTTTATAATAGATATTTGAAGTACCGCTTGCCGTCACATTCAACTTCTGATGAATGGTTAACGAGATATTGCAACTACCATTAAGGTTGGCTTTTAAGTTATTGGTTGCAAAATCGAAACCAGTCATTTCAGAAGCACCTGCTGCATCAATATCAAAGGAGTTTGAGTTCCCAGAGATGTCTAGTTTAGCTGCTCCGATAAGTTTGGCAACCAAATCGTCTACTTCAATACTTCCAGAAACTTTAGCGGCATCTGTAATTTCCAAATCTAGCCGAGATGTTTGCAAAAGATCTTCGAATTCAATTAATGAGGTGCGTTTAGCTTTTACCATTGTAAGTGTCGCCGTTTTAATGTAAATATTCAAGACAAGAGCTCCACTTATATTCGTATTCTTGTCTAAGCCAACAATTAATGAATTTCCTGATTGGCTCATTTCGATCAAATGATGAATATTTTCGTTTGCTTCCACCAATACAGATTCTTCTGTTTCCGAAAAACTTACGTAAACATTAAAAACATCGGATATATCTAGCTGGCTAATATTTATAGCCGGAAAATTAGTTGTTGTTACTTTTTCGGAAGCAACTATATTCAAATCATCTTTTTCACAAGAAGTAAATACGACCAATAGGGCGACCAATACTCCTAATATTGCTTTGATTGACTTTTTCATTTTCTTATTTATTTATCTTGGTTAAGTTTCAATTGGATTTCAAACAGGATGTTTGAACAGTAAAAGCCTGATTTTCAATCGCTTTTCTTGCGGCAAGATTATCAAGAGCTGCAGTGTTGTTCATCCACACTGTGTCCGACTATCTTTGAAGTCAGGTTGTCTTAGTTGATTTACCTTCTTTTCCGTGTCGTTTATAGTTTATTAATATTACTTAATAGAAAAATTCATTAATAACGGAACAAGTACTGAAATAAAAGCAACTATCACTACCACGACATATTTTTTTTCACCTAGTAATTTATACAGTAAATAAGGCGCAATTATCAAATAAAGCAATGCAGTGTATAAACCAGGTTGATATTGTCCAGTTTCAAAAAACCACACTACATGCCAAATAGCATTACCTAAAACACCTGCGCATATAAAAAAGAAAGCTGGCATCAACAAGAAACGCTTCCCAAAATACATTCCGAAAACATAGCCTAATGTAAAAATTGCATAGGAAGCCATGTTGAACCATGTGAAAATATTGTCATCGTATGGAGCACCTCCATAATGAATGCCAAAGAATGAAATAAAACCTGTACCATGTTCTTCTGCAAAGTGTAAAAACTGTGCTGCTAAAGCAATTAAAAATATGGGTGTAAATTTTTCGGTTTGTGGAAGCGAAATTTTCTTTAAGAACATGAATAGGTACATACTCCATGCACATGCTAGTCCAGGTAGAAATGTTACTAATAGTGATTTTCCATGTGATAGATATGTGAAAAAAGAGCCCATTAGAATTGTTATTACAGAGGCAATTATCATGTCTCGTTGTGTAATTTTTCGGTCATGGATAATGCTTAGTTGGTCTTTAAAGTCCATGGTTATTTTGTTTATTTGTTTTCACAAAACTCCGACCATTTAATGAGCTAACATTTATCAAATGATAAAAAATCACTTCTTTGCTCTGATTCTGCTCAAAGAAACTTGAGTGATACCTATGTAGGAAGCCAAGTCACCCAAACTAATACGTTGAAGAAGAGAATTATTTTCTTTCACAAAATGGTTGTAGCGCTCCGTTGCATTTTCTTCAAGCATCTCGCTTATTCGTTTCATCATATTTATTGAAGCAAATGAAACAAGCTTTCTAAAAAATGTTTCGATGCAGTGATGCTTTTTACAAAGCTCTTCCAATTCGTCTTGACGAATACAGGTAACTGTTATTGGTTCTAAAGCCAAAATCATAAAAGTTGACGGTGTTTGAGTGATGTAACTGTCAACCACTGTAAACATCATGTTTTCTTGAAAGAACCGCATGATAAATTCTTTGCCGTCTCTGTAAAAAAAAATTTTTGCCAGTCCCTTGTCAATAAAGTATAAGTATCTGCAAACATTACCTTCATTCAACAGGTAGTCTCCTTTTTGAAAAGTTTTTGTTTTGAGTTTGTTTAACAGCTCTTCACTCGCCACATTGTCAAGTGTCGAAAGTTGATTACAGAATCGAATAAATTCATTCATTTCCATATTTTAGAATTGATGATATCTGATAATTCCTATCATTCTTGATTATCCAGGTCTGGCTTATTATAAATCAAATAAGGGTTATCGCAAGAGAATTTAATTATGGCAGGTGCAAAAATTTCAAGGTATCTATACTATGAGGTTGGGCAAAATTGAAATCCACTTCAATAGGATAAATTTCCTTTGAAGTGCAATTTTTTATCAGTGTAAAAATTGTATATCTGAATTCGGTTTGCCAATCTTTCTGCATTTCGCCTTTTATCATTGAGCGATTCCCTTGAATTTGTATTGTATTCATAACAATTGTTATGTTTTATACTTCTGTTGACGATCCAGTGTATGTGAAACGTTGAGTCGTTTATTGTTTGATTTCATAAGCTGTAATGCATTTCTGGCTGATACCAATGCTTATCTAAGTCAACAAATAATCGAAACGAATATACACCATATGCATCATATTTAAATTACTTTTCTAATATGGTTGGCTAACCAAATTGTACCAATTGAGAATAATAATATACCAACAGTTCTTATAGGAAATAATACTCCTATACCGAACATAGGGACACCAATTATAAGCATCCATATTGGTAACCTTGGAAAGGACTTTGCTTTTAAAGCAGAGATTCCAAAAATCATATAACCAACGGCTAAAATTGCTCCAGAAATTACTAGTCCAGAAACTACTAGGGTATCACCGCTTACTAATTCACCCTGTACGTCAAGAAGCCTAGGATTAATTTTAGCTGCCGCTGGCCAAATTATTGTTTCATAATATTGAATACAAGTATACAGGATGAGGCCTGTTGTAGCTACCATCATTCCCATAAATCCTAGAAGTTTGAAACTATTTGAGTACTTTAAATAAAATCCTGGGAATCCCAAAGTCAATAATAAGACTGAACATAATCCGATTACATTAACAAAAACCCAGTTGCTATCAAGGATTAAATTCTGAAAACAATCCGCTGCATCAGCAATTGGTAGTAAGATTGGCATTAAGAACCACCATACTAATAATCCTATTCCTCCTATTGAACTTATGGTTGCTTCTATTCTAATAATCGTGGTAATATTCATTTGTTTTATCATGGTGATATTATTTATGATGCATAACTAGTTACTTACATAAAAATGTATGTCAAATATGATATTTGTACAGTAAAAACCTGACTTTTCAATTGCTTTTCTTGCAGCAACATTATCTAATGTAGTTGAGCAAATAGGCTTTCTGTTTGCCTTTAAAACTCGGGTTACCTGCATTTGCATAACTTGTGTGGCGATTCCCTTGCCTTGATAATCCTTATTTACAATGATTCCCAAATCAGCAATTTCTGGTTGTGAATCACTGATTCTACATTCGCTGGTAGCAATAATGTTCTCGGACTCCTTGACCATGAAGATCTCTTTTCTCGAAACCAGGTTTTCAGTATAACCAAATGTATCATCCATTCCTACCTGCTCCTTTAAGAATGCCTTGACAGCAGGAATATCATTGTTTGAAACTAGTTCTATATCCAAAGGATCCTTCAAATCAAATAGCTTATTTAAATGCTGAAAACATAAAGTATTGGCCTGAGTCGACTCAGATTTATTTAGGCAGGCATTGAATGAAACAGGCTCGGCAGAACTTAAACATGCCGAAATGATGAGTTTGGATTCGATTAAGCTAGTGATAACTTGATCCATTTTTGATATGGATTCCTCCTGCAGAAAAATCTGTAGCAGGCAATTCTGATCATTGACGCAGCAATAACCGAGGGTAATTCCCTCGTTTTCGATGAGGTAGGGTTGAGCTGAAGCAATGTAAAGTAGTTCCCACATGGCATCAATGGGAGCGGTCAGATTTTGATATAGTTTAGCCCTTAGACCACTAATGGAGTCTGGATCATTTGTTTTTCTAAAGTTCATGCTTGGGAATATTTTTTAATAATCTGTTCTTTAATCTGTTCCAGTGGAAATTCCTTGTAAACTCCCAAATAGCTCAATGCGATTCCATCTAGTTCAGCAATGAACATATGGCTTTTTACCAGTGAATTCTCAGGGTCGATCTCATTGAAAATGCTTAGGGTCGCATTGAGGATAAAAGATGACCTTTCTGTAATCAGGTCGGCCAATACCTCTCTCGTGCTTGGCTGGACGATCATATTCATATTAAATTGAAAGAACAGCTTATCAACCTGCAACTGTGAAAAGAAGGACTCAGTAAGTTGTAATAACCTCTCTTGGGCAGATAGATTGACCTGGTCTATATGGTTCATTTCCACAATCAAGTCTGTCGTTCTCTTAAATATCTCCCTCAGCAATCCATCCTTAGATTTAAAATGGTGAGATATCAAACCTTTCGACACATTAGCGGTTTCACACACTACCGAGAGGGGCGTATTCTCAAATCCTCTTTCAGAAAATAATTTGGTGGCGATTTCAATGAGTTCTGTTCGTTTATCCATGACAATAGAATACTGACTGCACGTGCGTTCAGTTTGTAAAACTACATATTAAATTCTTATTAGCAAGTGCCTGATTACTTTATCGTAGAATTTAAGGTTTATTCCCAGGCATAGAAGCCAGTTCGCCTTAATGGGATAGAATGGCATAAAACAATTCAGTAAACACTCTTTTATGGCGTTTACCTTGGTTGTATTTTTTTCAGTTCCTT
>CAYGUA010000063.1:0-7876 GCA_964353015.1 uncultured Marinoscillum sp.
CCCTTTGGAACACTCAATTTCATGAGCTACATTCACCATTCAAGGCACACACAAATGATATAGCATATGCCTCAACTGAGTTACTTGAAAGTGCAGTGCAATACCAAAACATTTAAGATATTTGAAAGTCCAGAGGCACATGCCATATCTGGTCGTTGTGCTTCATTTTACAGACACTAATCTGATTTCAAATTTGACTTTTTATAATCGCTAGGACTTTTGCTTTTTAGCTTTTTAAAGGTACGATTGAAATGACTTAAGCTTTCAAATCCACAACTAAAAGCAATGTCTTGAACGGGTTTGTTGGTTGTAGTCAATAACAGACAAACTCGCTCAATTCTAGTTTGATTTAAAAAAGAAACAAACGAATGACCAGAGTGCTTTTTAAACCACCTGCAGAATGACTGTGGAACCATATGCGTAAACTCTGCCATTCTTTTTATACTTAACTGCTCATCAAGGTGTTCTAGAATATAATTTGTTGTTTTAGAAATTTTGCCTTGAGAACCAGCATGTTGTAGTCTTGCTAAATAATTTTCAGAAGTCAGTATTTTGTAATTATTGTCAAGTACAAGTTGTTCAATAATTTCAATTAATGTGCTTAGTTTGGAAATTGTCGAAAGGTTTTTAAAAGCGATAATCTTTTCAATAAGTGTTTCATTCGGATTGAAATAATGTAATCCACGTTTTGCTTTATCGAACAGTGAATTAAATGAATCACATTCATTGAAGCTTTTAAAAAGTGAACTTCTAAACTGAAAAATATAAGCTTCTTGATTTTCTGTTTTTGAAGCACTAACCCAATGATGAGGTAGATTTTCACCAACTAAAACTAAGTCGTAATCTGAAAAAGAAGCAATAGAATCACCGACAAAGCGAGTGCCATCACCTTTTTTGATGAGTGTAAGCTCTAGTTCTGGATGGTAATGCCAATAAGGGAAAAATACAGTGTCACTTTGTTTAAAAAAGTGGAATGACTGTTGAGAACCTTCAATAGCAATTTGTTCTAATTCAGCATACATTAAATTTAAATTAACTCAATTTTTTATCATATATACTATATGAGGATTAGATATGCATAGTATTGGTTAATTTAAGTAAAAGATTAACTATGATTTCAATATAATTTTGAGCAAGAAAAAATCTATAGTTGTGCTTACAGAAACAGTTTTAAATCAGTCTTATACGCTTTCAGAAGAGCAAATTGCCTTCTATCAAGAGCACAAATACATAAAATTAAAAGATGTGCTAGACCAAGAAACACTTAATTATTTCAATAAAATCATAAGTGAAAAAGTTGACGAACTTAATGAAGAAGATTTGCCGTTAGCAGAACGAACAACTTACGGAAAAGCATTTTTACAATTGTTCAATCTTTGGACTAAATATGAGAAAATTAAAGAATTGGTTTTTAGCAAACGAATCGCCAAGATAGCAGCAGGTTTAATGCAAATTGATTGCGTCCGTTTATATCATGATCAGGCGCTGTTTAAAGAAGCCGGAGGTGGTATAACACCTTGGCACGCAGACCAACATTATTGGCCATTAACAACAGATAAAACTATTACCGCTTGGATTCCATTACAAGAAACACCTTTAGAGATGGGCCCCTTAGAATTTAGTGCAGGTAGCCATGAAATTATTGAAGGTAGAGAACTATCTATAAGTGATGATAGTGAGCAACAAATAGAAAATCGATTAAGGGTTACAGATTTCAAACACGTGATTGAACCCTTTGATGCTGGAGAGGTAAGCTTTCATTCAGGATGGATTTTTCATCGTGCTGGTGCAAATACGACGGAGCAAATGCGTAAAGTGATGACCATCATCTATATGGATAAAGACATGAGACTTAAAAAACCTTCTAATGATGGGCAACAAAACGATTGGGAGACCTGGTGTCCAGGAGCTAAAATTGGGGAAGTCATAAGCACCCGTTTAAATCCCATTCTACATGGAAATTAAATACCTCTGTCCTTATTGGGGAAGCAAGGCACTGCATCCAAATTTAAAAATGAAAGGTTACCTAAAATCACAGCTATCATGAAAAAATCAATATGTTTTGTACTGCTAGTGGCATTATGGTCTTGTAAAGGGGAAAAGCAAAATTCTCAAGGAGATAATTTTAATAATAGTGTAAATAAAGTCGCCAATATCATTGGTGATGATTCTGAACAGCTAACGTTTTTCAACAACCCAAAACAACCCATAAAGCCCAAATTTGAACAATTTCCTTCAGGAAGTGTGCAACCTAAAGGTTGGATTCTTAACATGATGAAAGCCGATTTAGAACAAGGCATTGTAGGTGCATTAGGCGAGTTATATCCTGGAATTAAATCGGATGATCTATACAACACTGCTCGACGAGGCGGTATGGAAGATATCCCAGAAATGGGTGACTTGGTGCTAACGGGTGCAGAATGGGAAAAATCGATTATGTGGTGGAATGCGGAAACTATTGGAAACTGGTGGGATGGTTTTATCAGACATGCTTTTATGACTAATAATCAAGAGGCACTACAGAAATCTCATAAGATTATAGAAAACCTTTTGAATTCTCAGGATGAAGATGGTTACATAGGGATTTATAAACCCAACTTACGTTACCAGCACGAGGGTTCTAATGGTGAACTTTGGGCACAGACTACCGCATTTAGAACCATGCTTGCCTATTATGAATTTACTCAGGACAAAAGAGTTTTAGACGCTGTTGAAAAAGCCATGAAACTCACTATGAAAAACTATGGAGAAACAGCAAAAAATCCCTTTTGTCTGAAGAATGCTTTTGGTGGTGTTACCCACGGATTAATGCTTACGGATGTTTGTGAAACCTTATTCAGAATTACAAAAAATCAAAGCTATCAAGATTACGCTACGTATTTATATAAAGCATTTTCAACATATTCAATCAATCGCTCATTTAATGATTTGCGATATCCCTATTTAAAGGAAAAAGATTCACTATTTGAAGGTCATGGTGTTCATACATACGAGCATATTCGCTCCATGGTTAATACCTATTATAATACAGGATATCCAGAGCTAAAAACTGCATACAATAATATGTTAACAAAATTAGAGCCTTTGATTTTACCAAGTGGTGCAGGTCATGGAAATGAATGGATTCTAAAAATGCAAGCCCATCCAACCCATACAAGTTCTGAATATTGCACGATGTTGGAATTGCGTAATTCATACGGAAGTCTGATTAAAAAAACAGGCGAAATTGAGTTTGCCGATGCGGCAGAAAAACTAACATACAATGCCATGTTAGGTTTCAGGAATAGAGAAGGAACGGCTATAACTTATGGCAAACCAGACAATTGTTTTGTTTTAGATGGACAGCATCATGAGAATGTCGAGTCTAAAGCAGACCCTCGATACAAATATTCACCTACCCACTCTGAACCTGCTGTATGTTGTGTGCCCAATTATTCCCGGAATTTCCCATACTTCTTGGAGCAAATGTGGATGAAAGATGAAAAGGGCATTGCTGCTATACTATTTGGTCCTTCAAAACTAACTGCTCAAATGAATGGTAATAAAATTGCCATTGAGCAAATCACGAATTATCCCCTGTCTGATGAAGTTACTTTCAAATTCACGATGGATAATCCGGTAACCTTTGATTTTCAGATAAGACAACCAAATTGGTCTTATGGCTTAGAGAGCACTATTGAACTCAGAGATGTAAAGGATGGATTTTATACAATTTCCAAAGAATGGGGAAATGGTGATGAAATAACCATCAAATTCAATAATGAAATCAAGCAACATAAAGCCTTGAATGATGAAGTGTATTTGCAACGTGGACCTATTGTATTTGCCTATGAAATCCCACATAAAGAAGAAACGATAAAGACCTATTCAAAAGCAAACTATAGAGACTATTATTGCTTTCCTGTCAATGAAGATTTTAAAAATCTAGCGCTTACCTCAGATTCCAACTTTGAAGTAAAAGGCAACTCAAATTACTATTCGTTCTATGATTCTCAATGGAATTTAAAGGGTAGTTTGTACAATACATCAAAAAATGAAAATCAAGATGTTACCCTTATTCCGATTGGGAAAACAGTATTGAGACGTGTTACTTTTCCTCCATTTGAAACTTCAAATTAATTATATGAAGCATTTATTTATAATAGCTATATGTGTCTTTTTAATTAGCTGCAAAACCGAAACAAAAAACAATTCTAATTCCCAAACGCAAGGAAATGAGGAGCTTCCAAATATCATCCTGCTTATAGGTGATGACCAGGGTTATCCTTATTTCGGATTCATGGGAGCAGATTATGTTCAAACACCCAACATGGATGTACTCGCAGCATCCGGCACATTATTCACCCAAGGTTATGTGTCTGATAATCATTGTAGACCTTCGTTACAAACATTGCTTACAGGTACTTTGCCTATAGAATATTACAATAGAGCAGGAAAGCTTTTCGAAGAAATGGTAGAGCAAAACCAAATACCGAAAGATTCCATGAAATCCTATTTGGATTACTTTGATAAAAGATCACTTCACATGAAAAACTATGAAACCCTGCCTCGGCTGTTGAAGGAAAAAGGATATGTTAGTTTTCAAGGCGGTAAATGGTGGGAATTTAATTATGAAAATGGTGGATTCACACACGGAATGACAAAAGGCTGGACTGAAGAAGAACAAAAGACAAAAGACTGGTTCATTAAGCATATGGGTGGAGAAGGTATGGATTTGGCGAGGGTAACCAATCAGCCCGCTTATGACTTTCTTGAAGAAACAAAAGGTAAACCTTTCTTTATGTGGTTTGCGCCATCACTTCCACATTATCCATTTGACGCACCAGAAAAATATTACAACCTGTATAAGGATAAAGATATGACGGAATCCGCCAAACAATACTATGCAAATTGTACGTGGTTTGATGACGCTTGGGGCGAATTAGTAACTCATTTAAAAGAAAAGAACCTTTTAGAAAACACCTTAATTATTTATGTGAATGATAATGGTTGGGAACAAGATCCAGATCAAGAGTTTTGGAATGACCCTATGCGTTCTCATAACGGAGGTGATAAAGGGAAAGGCTCTATTTACGATATGTCTTTCCGTTCGCCAATTATTTTTTCGTACCCCAATCATATTGAAGCAAATAAAGTTTCAAAGGCCTTAATTCATAGTGCAGATATCCCAGCTACTATACTCGATTATGTAGGCATAGATATTCCAGATAATTACTTTGGAATGTCCTTCAAGCCAGTTTTGGAAAATCAAAAACAAAGCATGAGAGCATCGATTTTTGGTAATGTTGTCACCACAAGAAGTGATGACCCTAAAAATGTAATGGGAGACCATGTAAATGGATATTGGATTAGAGAAGATAATTGGTTTCTAAGGTGGCACGAAACCAAAAATGAACTAGAACTTTTTGATTTGAATACGGATTTAAGAAATGACCATGACGTCTCTAAAGACCATCCTGAGGTTTTTAATCAATTATGGGATAAACTAAAAACATATAAAGAGAAACATGGAAATGACTGGCGACTTAAAATATATAACTAAACTAAGGTTTGGTCTGCTTGCAATAGCGTTGATCTTTAGTCTTTTAAGTTGTGTAAATAATAACAAGAGTAATTCATCAATTGACACTCAGGCAGAACAGCCAAATATTGTTTTCATCATGACCGATGACCATGCCTATCAGGCTATTAGTGCTTATGGTTCAAAATTGATGAAAACCCCGAATATCGATCGTTTAGCGAATGAAGGGATGTTGTTTAATAAAGGATATGTAACAAACTCTATTTGTTCACCGAGTCGGGCAGTGGCCTTAACGGGTAAGTTTAGTCACCTCAATGGGGTTAGAGATAATTTGGATGTCTTCGATTCTACACAAGTTACCTTTCCAAAAATCTTACAAGAGAGCGGTTATGAAACAGCCATTGTGGGCAAGTGGCATTTAAAATCAGAACCTACTGGCTTTGACTATTGGAAAGTATTACCAGACCAAGGACACTATTACGATCCCGATTTTAGGACACCAAATGGAATTGTAAAAGAAGAGGGCTATGTAACAGATGTAACTACCGATTTGGCTATCAATTATTTAGATTCAATTAGAAACCAAGAAAAGCCCTTTCTCTTGATGTACCATCATAAAGCACCACATAGACAATGGTGGCCAAGTATGGAAGATATAGAGGCCTACAAAGATGCTGAGATTCCTTCTCCTGCTACTTTGTACGACACCTATGTCAATCGTGGTACAGCTGCTAAGGAAGCGGAAATGCGAATTGGTGACCATATGGCATTATCGATGGATAATAAAATACGACCAGAACTATTAAAGACTATGAACCTAGAAGAGTTTTTAGACTGGTATGAATCCGCTTATTTGGAGCGATACAATCGCCTTGACGAAGAAGAAAAACAAAAATGGGATGCCGTGTATGGCCCAATCAATGAAGACTTTGAGAAAAATACGCCTGAGGGAAAAGAAATGACCTATTGGAAATATCAGCGATACATGCAAGATTATTTAGCTTCTGTAAAAAGTGTAGATAGAAACATTGGCCGGTTGCTAGACTATCTTGATGAAAATAATCTAACAGAAAATACACTTGTTGTATATTCCTCAGATCAAGGTTTTTATTTGGGCGAACACGGCTGGTTTGATAAACGTTTTATGTACGAGCCATCTTTTAGAACACCTCTAATAATAAGGTACCCAAAGTTAATTAAAGCAGGAAGTGTAAATAACGACCTAGTTCAAAATATAGATTTTGCACCCACTTTTTTAGACATAGCTGGAGCCAGAATTCCTGATGATATGCAAGGGATAAGTCTGTTACCACTGTTTAGTGATGATAATTCTAATTGGAGAGATGCGCTTTATTACCATTATTATGAATATCCTGGGATTCATATGGTTAAACGTCACTTTGGTGTAAGAACGAAGCGATATAAATTAATTCATTTTTATTACGATGTTGATGAATGGGAATTGTATGATTTAGAGAAAGATCCTCAAGAAATGAATAATGTTTATGACAATCTAGATTATGCTGAGGTTCGAAAACAAATGCACAAGCGTTTAGAAGAGTTAAGAGTGCAATACAATGACGCTTCAGATAATCTCAATCAACAATGGATAGATACTGACATTAACCGACTTAAAAGTTTAGGTTGGTATTAATTTAAAAAACAGGCGATCTTATCCTTTAAAAGGATAAAAAACGAAAGCACAATCGAGTAGACGGCCGTGAACTATAAGCCCACGGTGCGCCTCTCACACCACTCAGCGTACGGTTCTCGTACTGAGCGGTTCATTAAGTAATGGAGATACCTTAGCGTAGTGATCCCACAGAGATTGATAGCCTCGCTTCCTCAGTCGTTCCAAGGTAATGGTCGTTTTCAATATAGGACTTTGGGCTACTGCCCAGCCACCCATTCTTGTTCGACTCCATGCATAGGCTTGACCGTAGGGTATGCCTAATCGGATCAGGTTCTTCCTTTTCCGTTCCAGCTTCTTCCAGTCGTGCCAGATGCAATACCTGAGCCTGTTGCGCAACCAACTGTCGAGTTCCTTGAGTTTAGCCTGAATACTTGCCATACGGAAGTAGTTCAGCCAGCCTCGTTGGACTTCTTTCAGCTTTTGGAAACGCTCTTGTAGACTCATTGGTATCGTTTTCCTTGTGATCATTTTGAGGGTTTGCTTGAGCTTACGCCATCCCTTCTCACTTACCACCAGTTGGTATTGCCCTCTTGCTCCCTTCTTGTAGGTCGGCACAAAACCGAATCCTAACACTTGGAAATTTACAGGTCTGCGTATGCCGCTTTTTGCTCTGTTGATAGGCAGCTTCAATTTGTCCCGAAGGAACTCATAGATGCTGTTCC
>CAYGUA010000064.1:0-6812 GCA_964353015.1 uncultured Marinoscillum sp.
TTTCCACTTTGTGAAAACTTCGGCGAGCGAAGGTGGAGCCGGAGGGATTCGAACCTTTCTATAATACCATTGTAAATCAATTACTTATAAACTTGATGTTGATTTACGCACCGAATCACGCACCACATAATTTCGTCCCGTTTGAATGAAATGGGATTCGAACCTTAATAAGGTCCTTCACCCCAAGTTTACAAACCAATATTTCTCTATCAACCTATCAAGTATATTTTGAGCTTTCTCATTCCTACCGCCCCCTTTTAGGGCAACATGATAGTGCTTCAGAAGGTAGGGATCATCTGGTAGGTATTGAAGTGCTTTTTCAAAATGCACGTAACTATTATCGAATTGTTGAATGTCAGCATAACAATTAGCCAGAGCAAAATGAACTGAGAAGTCTTCCTTTTTGCCAAGTAACTTATGGAGCGTCTTTAAGGCTTGGTCATGATCACCTGCTTTTTGAAATTCAAGTGCTCGATTGTAGCTGGTTCGGTAGTCCATATCCATGCCAACAGCTGTTTCGTTTATTGCCCAGAGCACTTGCTCAAAATTCTCAGGATCCAGCATTGGCAATTGATCAGATAAGTTGGCTTTGCCTATGGTATCATTTTCAATAGTTGAAATGAATTGATCCAAGGATCCAAAACTGGTAGCTCTCAATGTAAGAAGCAGATCAAAGTAGTTTATTTTTAAACAACCATTTTGTTCAATAAATACATTCTCGTAGGAGGTCGACACATACCATTTGACAACTTTGCTTTTCAGTTTTATTCCCGATTCTGATTTTATCAAATACTTTTCAGCATTATTGAGCTGTTCAACAGCTTTCCGGGATGCATTATTTTCTTCATAGTAAGCTTTTTCAAGGTCAAGCTTAAAACTGGTTGTTTTTAATTGAATGA
Organism: uncultured Marinoscillum sp.; assembly: GCA_964353015.1. Classification (GTDB taxonomy): domain Bacteria; phylum Bacteroidota; class Bacteroidia; order Cytophagales; family Cyclobacteriaceae; genus JAMZMI01. Next base: position 900 of record CAYGUA010000064.1, read on the forward strand.
GTAATGAAACCTCCTTATCCTCAACATATATGTCAACATCTCCTTTTGCTTTTCCATAACTGATTCTTCCTACGTTTATACTTCTTGAATTCCAGCCATTTTGTGAGAGTGCTTTCTTAATCAATTCTTCAGCCCTTTTCGTGATTGGTTTAGTGATGCACTCTCTATTCTTACTTTTGTCTCTATAAAGAGACATTTGCCCTAACCCAATCTGAGCTGCTGAATAGAACCAATCATTACTTAATAGGAAAACGGAAGGACAAAATAACAGGCTGCCAACTCTGATGAATGGTTTTTCCCAGACATTGTATTTATTGCTAAACCTATCTAACCTGGTATTGGGGTTTACAGAAAAGGAAAGGGAATCAATGATATTTTCATACACTTCCGTAGAGATATTATCAAATTTTTCCGAGGTGGTCTGAATAAATTCTTTTTTTTCAAATAGGAAGAATGCGGAATTATCAATTAAGGTAAAAAGGCTTATGAATAACAACGGTTTAAAGTATTCTGAAACCTTTGTTATTCTTGTTTTTTCCTTGCTGTGTGTCTTGTAATAACGAATATCCTCTACCCCAATATCTTTCAATAATTCCTCAATTGAATCTATATTAGGTGCCATAACGCCATAAAAGCCTTTTAATAGATCATATCTAACCCCATCAAGACTCCATCGATAGAAATTGTAAGGATCATATTTAAGTGAAATGATTCCGTTCTCATTCTTAGGAGTGAAGTTATGATCGTAGCAATATGGATTAAGGAATGAATCTTTGAACAAAGTCCATTCAAAAATGCTTTGAAATGCATCATTTACTAAAGATTCAATAGGATTGTTTATGTTCTCATCAAACCTTTTTAGCAACTTATTCTGCTTTTTTGATTTAGTTGTTATGAGGTCATAATCAGGATGATTTTCTGTTATTCCTTTTAGTACTAATACAATAAAAATATTGTATGCCTCGGCATTTTTGTTGAGAATCTCTGGTGGAAAGATCTTCCCATCAACAAGTTTACATACATCTCCCAATATTGTTTCAATTGGGATTTTGCGTTCAATTAAATCATTGATTTTAGATTCAACTTTGTTCCATCGCTCAGTTTCAGCATTGGCCAGCCTTAACCATACTTCCTTATGAACAATAAGATCGTCCGGAAGTTGAACCGTCGAATAGAATGATTGTCGCTCCTCTTTCAGAAAGGCTCGATTTGATCGAATGTTTTCAACGAATAATTTGGGTTGAATTTCGCTAATTCTACCTTCTAACTCAGGTGAAAATTTTCCATAACGATAATACTGATGAAGGATTTTATCTGCATCTATAGCTGATAACAAAGAGGATAATAATGAATTATCTTCTGAAAGCTTACGACAGAATAATGGATCCTGAATTAATTGAGTCCTAACAATGTCTTGAAGCCTTTCTTTTACTACAAGCTTTCTTGTGTACTCAATGGCCTCCGCGCAACTGTCTGTTGTAAGCGGAAATGTGAATTTTGTATTGTCCATAATTAAATTGTTATAATAAAAAATGGTGCTAACAATTATGGACTAGCAAAATGCATTAAGTCTTTAATTACTTATATATCACTTGACGTGAATTTACTCCATTTGGTTTTATTATTCTTATTATTAATAATCAAAATTCTCGTTTTATCTGAAAAAAGCATTCACGCTTGTACGTTCCTTAATATTCTTTACTTAACCCCTTCCGAACATAATCTCCGTGTTGGATGAGCATAGATATAAACCGTATGGTTTACTCCATGGATTTCGTGATAAATTTTATGAACATATCCACTTCTCATTTGTGATCCTTCAAGAAAACTCAAATTGATGTATTCCCCAAGTCGAGGAGTCTCGGGCAATCTCAAACTAATGTCTAAAGTCCGATCCTCAATCTCCTTTCTGATTTCCTTGTTTTTGTACTTTTCAATTTCTTCAATGGTATAACCAATATGAATTTGATGGATCAAATTTTTTATTACCGGTGGATTAAAGCGACTTTCCCAGAGTAAATCCTTGTATAATTTCCTAAGCCGTTCGTTCACTTTCGTTTGCTTCAATCCAAGAGTTTGAGCTATTTCTTTATTTGAAGGAATGCCTGATTCATCTATGTCTCCAGAGTGTTTTAGCCCTTTAATATATTCTGCAATTGGATCACTTTTGGTGATTAATTCCTTGAATATCACAAGTGTTTCGAGAATTAAGTAGTAGTTTCTATGTCCTCCCATACTATCAATTGATTTATAATTTATCCATTTTACTATCAGTTGATATAAAATAACTCAGAACGGTTAATTTCTTATGCCCTTCTCATAAATTTTGTTACTATTCATATAATATTGCGATTCTACGCCTACATATGAATCGTCTTTTATCGCTGTTAGAAGATCTAGATAAAGGTCTTCTGCAAATTGAATCTTCTGATAATTTGAGACTCGAAAAATGCCGACAGAAGATCAAGCATTGTGAACGCATGATGTCATTATTAAGACAAACTTTCCTGGAAATACCAGCGGTTACTGTTGAAGATGAAATTTATTTCTTCAAATCAATAAAGCCGAAATTTACAGGAGAACTTCATTTTCAAACAGCCTTATTTGATTATTTCAAAACCTTCCCTAAAGGAAGTTTAAAGGAGAAAAAGAGTTTTATCAACTCAAGCCTTGATCGAGCATCATCGTACCTCCAGCGTTACAATGAATTTCATACCTATATAAAAACTGGATCTGATCACCTGGATCATTTATATTTTAAAAATATTGAATTTGATTTAAAAATTCACTTGTCATTAGAGCATCCCATGGATCGGGAATTTACCGCACCAGCTGGCCCTACCTTAACCTGTATAATTTGTGCAGAGCGATTCATACAGTTTTTGCTTAATGAACTTTATACACTGGAGCACCCCAACTTGGAACCATCTTGGGAAAGTCACAAAAAATTATCTTGGTCAGGCAGTAAAACTGATTTGGTTGAATTGATTTATGCCCTACATGCCTCCAAATTGGTAGAGAACGAAATCAAGGATATTGTAGCCTTATTTGAACCCATATTCGGTCTTCAACTTGGTAATTTCTACAGGGTATATACCGATATCAAGTATAAAAAGAACCCCTCATCATTCTTAGATCAATTGAAATTCAGCTTGTTAGAAAAAATACGATCCGAAAACCAATAATTTTCATCCCAAGTTGGGAACATGTTGTGAATAAAGGACTCCAAATCCTGTCAGCTTTGCCATTATCAAATCAAACTAAAACAAAACATGGCAGCAACAATTATTACGACAGATGATCTTTACCAATTCAAGATCGAATTATTGGAGGAAATCAAAGAAATGCTTGGGAATTCCAGCATGGAAGAAAAGCAATGGCTCAGATCAAGTGAGATTAGGAAACTTCTCAAGATCTCTCCAGGGACACTTCAAAACCTACGCATAAATGGCACCTTGCCTTATACAAAAATTGGTGGAGTCATCTACTACGCACATCAAGATGTACAGAAGATGCTGCAGGACAACAAACGATAGTGATCCCTTTAATCCATGGCGGATGTCAATTACATCACCCATTTAAATACATGGTTTGAAAAGGTACAGGCTGATATCAGGTTAAATCCAACGCATATCAGTTTGTACCTGGCACTTTTTCAAATGTGGAATTTGAATCGATTCAAGAACCCTATTTCTGTGGCCAGATCCGAGGTAATGAAACTTTCCAAAATCGGATCAGCAAATACATATACAAAGTGTATAAAGCAGCTGAATGATTGGGGATATATAGAATATTTCCCATCCTACAATCCACTGAAAGGAAGCACTATCAACTTGTACACATTTGATAAGGGTATTAATAATGGTACAGATAATAGTAGTGAAATAGTATTGCGACCTTATAAAAACAGTAATAAACAAGTAAAACATACAAACACCCAAGTCAATAAAAATAAAAATTTTGATGAACCCTTATGACAACTGATGTCTTATATCTGGCCTTGAAGAGTGAGCGATTAGAAAAATTGAGCTCTAGGATTTCAGTGCGAAAAACTGTTTGAATCCCGACATTGTCGGGATGAGTTTTTTTCGCGAGAATATACGACTCAATATTTCCGCTCAGACTTAACAGCCTTGAATTTTTCTTTGCTTCATTTCTTTTGTTTCAAGAAAAAAGAGCCCCGTGCTACAGCGGATAATGCAAAACTGAACTTGAATGATAGAGAGAACCACTCACATAGTTTACGACTCAAATGTCTTTCCATTTAATGAATGCCTCTCCATTCTGGAACACTCCGGCAAACAGCTCTATGGGAAACACTTCCGGATTATCGAAGAAGATTATCCAATCATCTTTAAACTCTTGGTGTACTTTCTCCGGGATGAAGCGAATGCGGATCAGCTAGGAATATCGTTTCGAAAAGGCATCCTCCTCGCAGGATCCATTGGTTGCGGTAAGACCTCACTGATGAATCTCATGCGATACATCTCCGCAGCACACACCCATCACATCATGGTACCATGTCGGAAAATAGCCTTTGAATTCAACAAGGAGGGCTTTTCTGTGATCCAGAAATACAGCGACCATTCGTTTGTCACAGGCAATCAGGAATGGCAGCCCAAAATCTATTGCTTTGATGACCTTGGAGCCGAAACTATCATGAAGCACTACGGTACGGACTGCAATGTTATGACCGAGATTCTACTCTCCAGATATGACCTTTTCATTAGTCATGGAATGCTCACCCACGTAACCACAAATCTGAATAGCACGGAGATTGAAGAGGCATATGGTAGCAGAGTCCGATCCAGGTTAAGAGAACAGTGTAATTTTATCCCTTTTGGCAATGTGGAAGATAAGAGAATATAGATGACACCAACGGACTTGGTACGGAGTTGATAGGGAGATGGTACCTAAATGGAATAGCCTAACCACCATATTAGTCAGGCTATATCCTTACTTTTTGTTTTGTTTTGTCAGGTTATAACCTTACATTTGTAAAATATTAGTCAGGTTATAACCTTGCAAAAATGAATAAGCAAAGACTGTTGATTGACCAAATGGACACCAAATTTAGACAATTTGCATCCCTGGAGCACGTAGTTCCTCCTCCCATAGGATGGATAAAGTCCGTTCGAACTGCCCTCGGTATTTCCCTGCAGCAACTTGGCAATAAGCTTTCGATATCAAAACAGAGTGCGTCCGAGATTGAGTTGAGGGAGCAAGACGGTAGTATTACGTTGAGGTCTTTGCGAGATGCAGCCAATGCCCTGGACATGCACCTTGTATATGGTTTTGTGCCAAAGGATGGATCTCTTGATACACTGATTGAGAAGAAAGCCAGAGTGCTGGCAACCCAAATCGTTTCCAGAACCTCCAATACCATGAAGTTGGAAGACCAGGAAAACTCCGAGGAACGTATCAAAAAAGCCATCGATCAAAGGACAGATGAGCTGAAGCGCGAAATGCCGAAAATACTATGGGATTAAACCTTGAGTATATCAAAGGCCAAACCCCTCTTGACGAAGAAGAACTGGAGGGATTGCTTATTCCGTCCATCACCACGAAAAAGGAGCTAGATGAATTCGAACAGCAAAACATTGAGGAGGCCATTCAATGGCTGTTGAGTCGTTCATTAAAAGCTGAAAAAATTTTCACTGAAAAATTCATCCTAGACCTTCACAAGCGCATGTTTGGGCAGGTATGGAAATGGGCAGGTAAGTTCCGAACGAGTCAAAAGAACTTAGGCTCTAACTACTGGCAAGTACCAGTAGATCTGCGCATGCTCTTAGATGATGCCATGCTTTGGCACAGCAATCAGACTTTTGAGCCGGATGAGCTCGCCATTCGGTTCAAGCATCGCATTGTCAGCATTCATTGCTTTTCCAATGGCAATGGCCGACACAGTAGGTT
>CAYGUA010000065.1:0-6595 GCA_964353015.1 uncultured Marinoscillum sp.
CTACACCACCACCTACATTTATGGCTATCGTGCCATCTCCTCTTAAATCTCCAACAAATGAAATAGACCTAGAGAAACGTTCTTGGGCTCCAGTATCAAATTGGAGATTAAAGCCTCCTTCAAGTTCGTCAATTTTAGTGTAGGTTTTTACAGTTTTATCAGCATTGAGATAAAGTATGTAGGCATCACCTAAGCCTTGTTGATTGGCTCCTGTGAATAAGTCTATGATGCCGTCTCCATTTAGGTCACCTGCTGCACACAGGGCATGTCCAAATTGTGCTCCAGATGTGCCATTGGGATTGGTATCTGTTATCAAAGTTTCATTGAAGCCGTTCAAGCCTTCGGTTATTTTTAGCTTGGAAACTACATTAAAGTTATTTGGGTCTAATGAAAGCATCCAAATGGCTCCTTTACCTCCATCAGACATAAATGCTCCAACAGCCATTTCTAATGTACCATCATTGTCTATATCACCAAGCATAGCTACTTCTCTTCCGCCAAATTGATCATTGTCTGCTATTCCAGTTCCAAAGCCGCCTTGTGTCGAACTGATATGAACAGAACTGGCTGGAACTACATTTGAATTAGCATCAAAAAATAAGATTTGTATTGCTCCTCTCGCAATGCCACCATCATTTGATCTAGGATCACAAGCAACCAAATCAATTCTACCGTCATTATTAAGATCACCCACCGCTGAAAGTCCTTGAGCCATGATATTAGAATTTTTCACAAAACTCTTTACTGTGCCATTACTGTTTAGATGAATAATGTATAGGGCTATATTGCTAGAAGCGGGTGCGGAAACTGCAATATCTGGAATGCCATCACCATCATAATCGCCTATTCCTGCTACTCCATACCCGAAGAAATTATTTGCGAGTAAGGTTTCTGTAAATCCACCCTGTGTGGCAGAAATCTTTTGATTGCTTTGAACAGTACCATCATTATTCATAAATAGTATGTAAACTGCTCCTGCGTCAATTGCTCCATCGTCATCAGAACGTGCCCCAACGACTAAGTCAATTATTCCGTCACCATTAATGTCTCCTGCTTGATCATGATCCCGACTAAATCGATCCCCTGCATCAAGTGTAGCGAAAAATCCACCCGAACCTTCTTCGATTTTCACAAAACCATCGGATCTCCATTGAGTGATGACTTGTGCTTGTATTGTGAAAGTTATAGAAATGAAGCAGATGAACAGAAGTAAGATAGATTTCATTTTCAAAAGGATTAGTTTGGTTTAATTCTTCTTGGACATGGGAATAAGCAAAAGGTTTAATGTGGGACTTTCTTTATGACCAACTGAGCTCTTAATTAAGCTCCGGTTTTGTGCTGTTGACCACCTCATTATTCTGTGGTTTGATCTGTTCATCCTCCAGACCATAACAAAGGCCTGCTTTTTTTAACCCGAAAACTCTGCCTTCATGGGCTTCATAATTAGCGTATAAAGCACCATTTTTCCTGTATGCTTGTTGAATACCTTCCTCTTTTCCCATATTGAGGTGTAGTACCTTAAATAGCTCCCCAGTAGGATACCATTTCTTTTGTTCTCCATGGGCTCTGCCGTTTTGAAAAGTATAGTGTGTTAGTAAGATGTGTGCTGAGTCTTGCGACCATACTTTCTTGTCCCCGTGCAATTTCCCTTCATGGTAGCTTGAAATATTTTTGTAGTGTCCATCGGCATACCATTGAATCGCTACGTTTTGTTTTTTCCCATTCAAGATCCCAATCTTCTCTTTCATATTATTATCGGGAAAGTAGCTCACTGCATAACCGGAAAAAGGCCGTTCATTGAGCAACCAGAGAGAAAATTCATGATCGTATATCAAAGTGGATTTTTCAACTATCATATCGGGTACTACCAAAGGAGTAGCACTTCCATTGCTGAAAGTGCTACTTATTTGCTTTTCAGTACAATTGATGAGTAGAATAACTCCGAGTAAAAGCGTCCAAAAGGCCGTTGTTTTCATAAAAGAGATTGTAAGCATTCGTGATAGGCCTTAAAAAAGTAATCAGCTTACATCTTATGAAATGTAAGCTGATCGTGATGAGTACGTGATCTTAACTACAAGATACTGCTCGGAGTGCCTTGCAAATCGCCACCAAACAGTATTATGTAGGAGTTTATATAGTATTCGTTAATGATATGATAATGGTAAAATTCTGCTCCATCACTGTGTTGTGTTGACGAAGTGTGCCCTCCGGATACATCTAAGTCAGATGGATGGTCAGCTTCAGAATAACATTTCCTTCCATAGATTAAAAATCCGTCTGCCATGATCCCAACCAACTTTTCATCATCAAAGGATAGCGTTGTATTTTCTGGCACATCTGCAGCCTCCAGATGATAGTGATAACCTCCAGGGCCATTATGAGCACCAGCATAATCAAGTCCAGTAGCTGTTGGTTCATCAAAAGGTCTGTTTGGTCCTTCTTCGTCATTAAATATGGGCGGGCCTGCCACTGAAATTCCAATTGGACCCAGACCTGTGGCAGAACTTGAGGACGCTATTTCTGGGTGAAGAGAAACTGTTACCGTATAACTTCCCTCCACAATAAATCCGGGAGTAGTATGGTCTCCAAAAGTCTGTTCTATGTGCAAAGGATTCGTGTCATCCCAATACGGAGAGGTATGATTTGGCAAACCATTAGATTCGATGGTTACTTCATCGCCATCGAATGAAATTGTCACCGCATCGGAGTTAAATTCTTCAAAAGCAGCTAATGGTGTGGCAACTCCGACTGTAGGTTCTTGACTATCCAGGGTTTCCTCATCATTGCTACATGCAATGAATAACACCGACACTCCGAAAAGGGCAATGATTGATATTTTTGATATTCTCATTTATCAGAAGATTAATTAAAAAAATTACGTTCATCTAGTTTGACGTAGTATTCAACTCAATCCCTCGTTCAGATATTTATTTTTAGAAAGAAAGCAAGGACTGCACTCATTTAGAAGTTTAGAAAGGCGGTGTTTTTCTAAATACTTAGATTGGAATATCTAAAAGCACAGTTCTAAGGTAATTGTGACTGATGGCTCAGATAAATGCAGTAGATCCAGTGGATATTGGGTGAAGGAATATGATCTTACCCGGGGAGATCTCAGACCTCACGAGGTGAGGACAGAGAAGTCAGCCGATCCCATAGTAATTGGTGGACTTGAGCCTTGAGAAACCAAGGAATTTTCACGATCCAACGAAGGACTGAACGTATTGTGAAGTGAAAATTCGATAAGGAATGCTAGTCATAGCCTTATCTTAAAAGTAGCGGAAAGCAATTACTGGTGTAAAGAGCGGTAGTTGTATGCTTTACGAACCCGCTCCGCGTCGGGCCGTATACGCGATCGTTCCACGCTGGTCGTATATGTACGGTGGTGTGAGAGGTTCACCGTGGGCTTATGGCTCACGGCCGTCTACTCGATTATCTTCTTCTAAACCTTGAAAGTTATCAGAGGTAGCTTGTAATAAAAGACCCTTTTAAATTATACCACTTAATGATGTTGGTTGTTTCACTCAAAGTTTTTGTAACCTTATATCATTGACATTAATCATATAATTGGTAAATATTAAAACCTAAAAAAATGAATGAATTCATCTTTGGTCCTGGAGTGGTACTAGTCACCTTGTTTATTGCATCAGGGTATACCGTTTACACTTTTATCAAGGCTGCTCATTTGGAGCGAATGGCCAAAATAGAAAAGGGCATTGATCCTCATCAATCTTCCAATAAATCGTACATAGAAATAAAATTGGGAATGCTCATGATTGGTGTAGCTATTGGGTTAATGCTAGCCTATTTCTTGGAAGTGAGTTTAAATCTCAATGAGGTAGTTTTTTATCCATCTTTCATGCTTTTATTCGGCGGGATCAGCCTCTTGGCTTCATTTTTCTGGATAAGAAATTTACAGAAGGATAAATAGCCAACCTTTATGGACGTCCATTATATCGATGAGGTTTTGGCTGGCAATGCAGATGCTTTTGGATATTTCATCCGAAGGTATCAGGACAAGGCATATGGTGTGGCGATCTCCATCGTAAAGCAAGATGAAGATGCAAAGGATGTTGTTCAGGATAGTTTCATTACTGCATACTCTTCACTATCCGACTTTAGAAGGGAGGCAAAATTTTCCGTTTGGCTATATCGGATTGTAATTAATAAGGCCTTGCAATTTTTGAAACGGGAAAAGCGGAAAACTGAGATCTCAACAGAGTTTTCCATTGCATCGGATGAAAGAACAACACTTAATCATGCGCTTAGTGGGCTGCAAACAGAAGAGTTAAAAAAGCTAATTAAAGCCGTATTTGTAAGTATACCGCCAAAGGAAGCCCTGGTTTTACAGTTACACTATATCGACAATCAAAGTTTAGCTGAGATTGAGGAAATAACCCGATTTACCAAAGCCAACATAAAAGTCCTACTCCACCGGGCAAGGGCAAGTTTTTACAAGGTATTGAAACAAAAAAATATAAAACAACCCTATTGAAATGGAACAAAAAGATCCTTTAAAGGAAATCCTGGATGGCATAGATCAGGTACACGAATCCGTAGATTTAGAGCATGTCATTTTAAAAACTATAAAGAAGCAGGACATGCGACAGCTTCAAATTGAGCGCTATAAGTCGAATGGCATACGCGCGATGTATGTATCGTCGATCCTCACGGTCATTCTGGCCATTTTGTTCAGTATGCCGGACAGTGTTCTCACGATTGAGCGTTCCATTGTGACCTTCTCGGCTACTACTCTGGTGCTACTTATATTATTTGTTCAGGTCGAATTGGGAAAGTCAAAAGTCTTTAATCATTAAAAAAAACAAGTTATTATGAAAAATATATCATTTTATCTGCTGGTAGTAATCCTTGTGAGTTGCAGTATCATGGAAGAGGACCAATCCATACAGAAGGTTGAACAGGTTGAAAACCAACTTCAGGAAATTGCCAACAATGAGGCGTACAGTGGCACGGTGTTAATCGCGCAAAAGGGAGAAATCCTATTTGAAAAAGCCTATGGGTATGCCAATCTCTCACACAAAGTCCCAAATACGATAGAGACCAAATTTGGAACAGCCTCTATGGGTAAGATGTTTACCGCAGTAGCTGTTATGAAATTAAGGGAGCAGGGCAAATTGGATCTTGATACCAAAGTTGGAGAAATACTGAAGGACTACCCAAATGCAGTTGTGAGGGACAGTGTGACGGTGGAACAGCTGCTAATGCACACTTCCGGTTTGACAGATTTTTTCAATGATGAGTTTGAGTTTCGTGCCAAGCATACCGTCAGAACACTAGCAGACTATTTTGATCTATTCAAAGAGAACGACCTATTATTTGCTCCAGGCACTGGGTTCAGCTATAGCAACGCAGGCTATATTGTCCTCGGCATGTTGATAGAAGAACTCTCTGGAATGAATTTTTATGATTATGTAAAACAGCACATTTTTATTCCCGCAGGAATGGAAAATACAGACTATTATGAAACTGATACGTCTATCGAAAACCTTGCTCAAGGCTATATTTCAAAAAATGAACAGGGTATTTGGAGAACAAATACCTACATGAGAGGGGCTCGCGGAAGCTCTGCCGGAGGAGCGTATTCTAACGCACATGATCTATTGGCATTTGCTCTGGCTTTGCAAAATCACCAATTGATCTCAAAAGAAAGCCTGTCCTTGATGGTGTCCGATGAAAATGCTGATGGTTATGGTATCGGTTTTAGATTGAATACATTCAATAACATCGAGGTTTACGGACACAATGGTGGAGCTCATGGTGTGTCGGCAGAGCTGGATATTTACAAAAATCTTGACTTTGTAGTCGTCACCATGTCCAATCGTGGACCTCTGGATGGATGGGTGGATGTAAGAAGCATTATACGGGAAACACTTGCGGGATCTACCAAAGAAACAGACAAATATTTGGGTTCAAAAGAACTCATAGAGATTTATGAAGCCCACGGTTTAGACTCTGCTCTTACAAAATTAGCCACACTGGAAGAGAACATTTCAGACAAATATCTGCTGGATGTAGCGAACAAATACCGCGAGTCAAAGGAATTTAATAAGGCCATTGATTTGATGAGTATTCTTATCACAGGAATTCCTGATTCCTGGTATTGCTATAGCATTCTTGCGGATATTCATTTTGATGCAGGAAATAAGGAAATGGCCATTGAAAATTATCATAAGAGTTTAGCACTAGATCCTAAAAATGAATGGGCCATTGAGAAATTAGAGATGCTTGAGAAATAGAATATAACGGTATCGTATATGAGTAGTTGTGTAGTTTAGCACTTCACTTTGTAAACACACACCAAGTTGGAAATTCCAGAGGAATTTCCAAAGTAGGCGAGAGCAAGCAATTATTTAAAGCCATTTTTGTAGCGAGTTATTTCCTTAGCCTTTGCCGGTGTTATCACCGGCAGAGGCAAGCATTTGGTTCGGATGAAATGGTATCCTTTGATATTATCCGATTAGACAATAACGGCAAAGTAGCTGAGCATTGGGATGCCATGACTCCTTTGATAAAAGAAACTGTAAGCGGAAGAACTCAGACAGATGGACCGACAACCGCATCAGACTTGGATAAAACT
>CAYGUA010000066.1:0-4947 GCA_964353015.1 uncultured Marinoscillum sp.
CTGGTTGATACCAGGATGAATACGGAGACAAATTATAAACTTATCGTGAGATAGAATTGGTGTCTTTTCATACTACCCAACAAAACGGACAGATAATTAAACAAGCTCAAAAACGTGTCTTGTGAACCGTAAAACCAAAATATTTCAAAATCACAGATCATATTTTTCAAAGTTTTTTCGTAACTAGTGACATTTAATTCACTGATTAAAGACTATGAAAACATACCTAACTCTGCTAGTGCTTTGCTTGATTGGAAATATGGCTACCGCGCAATACTCCAAATATTTCATGCCTCCAATTGATGAAGGTTTGGTCACTACTGCGAAAGAAGTTTATACCGTCACTGTGGCAGGGGATACCATAAGAGGTCGCATCACATCTGCTACCATGATCAATGGGCAAATCAGGTTCTTCAATATCAAAACAAGGGATAAATCGAAGATGAAATTTAAGTCTGCGGATGTGAAAGTCTTGGCCATAAAAGCAACGGAATTTATGAATTGGACAAGTGCCATGTCCACACCTAATATCCAAAGAGCCAAGGATCTTGATTTTAATAAAGTGATGAATCGAGAATGGGTGATTTTTGATCAGGCTTTGCTTCCTACTAAGGAAAAGTATGCACTGATGCAGTTGCTCAATCCGGATTTTGACAGTAAGATCAAGGTTTACCTTAATCCCAACGCCAATGAAACAGCTACACTTACTGTCAATGGTATGATGGTTTCTGGTGGTGAAGACACTTCCTATCTGGTGGTGACAGAAGGCGACCAATCTGAGCTTTACAAGAAATTCAAATACAATAAAGAAGCTTTGACCAGACTCTACAAAGACTGTGAAGCTTTTGCTGCTGAATATGCTGGTGAAAAATTCAAATGGAGCGAATTCTCAGAGCATGTTTTGTTTTATGATCAGCTGTGTCAGGAATAAACCAATTGATGGCCGTCATTAATAGTATATCATACTTGCCGTTACATTCTTTTTGATTTGAATTTTCTTGATTAACTGCGATCCATTGCATTTATCAGTTGATTCCGTTATTTTGGAGGAATGAATTGGTATAAATCAGATAGCCAGCAGTACACTATATCTCCGTGTGCCAACGCTTACTAAGCGCTTAAAAGCGGCTATCTTATTGATATTCAATTTTTTACGGAAAATATAAAGCACAATGTTACAACAGAGATATAGTGCATAAAAGGCACTATGTTCACTTGTTGACATTCATTGTAGATATAAAAGATGAAGGACAGAATCTTAAAGTATGGAGTTCCAATTATCATTGGATGTAGTCTGGGATTAATCTATCTCAACGTGCTAAATATGATATCTATTTTAATATATGTCATATGCATCATTTTGATTCTAATTTTTGGGCTGACAATCATCTTCAAATATTTATTCCATAGAAGAATTGCTCATAAAGCTCTATTAATCTTCTTAGTTCCTTTTTCCTCATTTCTATTCTTAAGAGTTAGTGTACTCATTAAAGATTCCTATTTAATGAAAAGGGCAGAAAAGCTAATCGACTATGTGGAGGAAGTTAAGATTCAATCAGGGAATTATCCTCTACAAATAGGAGCCAACTCAGTTGAATTCAATATTAAAGATCTTACATATAAGTTTGACGAACAAAACAATCGATTCTTAATATCCTATGATTTAACCCATTGGTTATTTCAAACATATAGAAGTGAAAATGACACCTGGGTATTTTGGAATAATATCGAATTTGCAACTAAATCAGTGCTAGGGATTGATTATCAGACGAATGTCAACAAGCGCTAAGCCCAATCGGCTTAATTAGTTGTTTACAAAGTGAAGTTGATTCCGATACATTTGAGATTTTTGAAAAGTTAAGCCGACAGTGCTTAGCTGATCGTTATACCTATTCATGTATCTGTCCAATTTGAATTGTGTTTTATGGATTTAATTAAATTTATTAGGATATTCTGCTTGATTCTAATCTTTCCATTATCTATTAGTTGTGGCGATGAGGAACTTGAAAAAAACACGGAAAATTTAGAAAAGCACAGATTTGGTGACTGGGAATTGACAAAATTTGATAATCATGTCCCTTTTAACTACGGGTTCCCATTATTTTTTGTTTCTGAAAAAGTAGGCTACTTAACTCGTCACGAAAGAATATATAAAACTATAGATTCAGGTAATACTTGGAATAAACTGGACTCAGTCACTCATTTTTTGGCTAATGATATACAATTTCTAGACGAGAATACCGGGTTTATTTCCGGTTATTCAGTGGTAGGGGCAGACCCTACCTGGGGAATAATAAATGGTATTTTGCTCAAAACTGTAGATGGAGGTCACAAATGGTCATATATAAATTATCCTCCAAGGCGAGAGTTTGGAGGAACCAACCCTGAATTTCTTGAAGATATCTTCTTCTTTGATAAGTTAAACGGACTTGCTCTTATTGTTGATATACAAACAGATTGGGACAACATTGAAAGGAGATGGTTTTTGGCGAAAACTAATGATGGAGGGGAAACTTGGTTGAATTTGAATTTGTATACCAACTCTTCTTGGAAGGATATTAAAGTTATCAACAATACAGTTTATATTATAAACAGCAACAACGGGATTCATAAAAGTGACAATAAAGGGGAAACCTGGAACACTTTTAGTCTACCAATGGAAAATATCCAACGTGTTTTCTTTTATAATCAAAGCATAGGGTACGCAACCAATGGCTTCAAAATAATAAAAACAAATGATGGAGGTGTAACATGGAACTTCATTGAAGAAAGCTTTTCTAATGTGTCATTGATTAACTTTACTAATGAAAATGAAGGTTTAGTTATTGATTTTCAAGATGATCATAATGTGTACTCCAGATGGAGAGGGATAATTATGTATCAAACAGTTGATGGAGGACAGACATGGGCAAAATCTGACTTTATTGAAAATTTCAACTTTCATAATGCTACTTTCCCAAATCCAAATTTAGGTTATTCAATATTTTGGTCAGAATTTTATAAACTTAAAAAGGTAAAATGACTAGGTATAACAGATGATATAGCACATGCATCTACTGAGTTATTTGAAACTGTTCTGCAAATCCGATACTTTAGTAGTTATTTACAAAATCCAGAGGCACACGCTTCATACATGGTCGTTAGGCTCAATCAACTTCTATGAAGAAAATCGGAATATCACTTGTAATCCTTTACATTCTACTATTTGTAGGCCTCCTTATCCCAACTCTCAGGGATTACTCAGTATCAGGATTGATACTATTTATCCCGATTATATTGATTTTAGCCTCAACTAACATACTTATAAACAAATCAAATTATACGGGTAGAAAACTGCTTGTTTTTCTTTCTGTAACCTCAATAATTCTATTGTTTACATCTAAAATTGCATTCATTATCAACTCGGATCTAAGAAGATATTCAGATCTGATGCTCTATATCTCAGCAACATTATTAATAATAGCTAGTGCACTAATTCTTGTTAACACAATAACAGATAAAACTTCCTTCAATACCATTTCTGACTCACTAATTTTGATCATTCCATTAGCTGGATTTTTTCTGTTAGAGTTTAACCAGTATTATAAATACAATCCAAAAAATATTGAACGAATTGATTTTTTGGCAAGTGAACTTGATAAGGCGAACGAATTTCTAACAATTGAAAATCGATCAGGAAATTGGGAACAAAATTTAACTTATAGCTCAATAAATTATGGTGAAATTATCAGATCAATTAAAAATGCATTTGTTAAGGTTGTAGAATATAGCGGAGGATATAAAGAAGGTTACATTGACATATTATCTAATCCTCTTGCAACGGAATATCCAGATAAGGTTTTTAGAGATACTAATCTTTTAAATGAAATTCGATCTCAACTTAATATTGCAATTTCTAATGAATCAAATGAAAAAATCAAGAAAGAACTGACTTACTTGAAAGATATTATTTTTGGTAAAGGCGCTTATGATAATTCAGTGGTCGAGTTTCGATTAAGATGTGCAATTGCCATAAATAGGTTACTAATACTGGGGAGGGCTGAGCCTAACATGCCTTTAGATTCACACTATTAAATTATTATTTACGTCAACCATTCATCACCCTTTCCATTTACAAAATCGTTCGCTGTTAAAATCTAGCCCCCGCACTCGCTCGGCTGTGCCTAGTGAGTCCTATGATTAAGGCTTTGAGCCTCATTTATTCTCGATTCCAATTACGAGACATCAAGAATAGTGACCGAGGTATTAAGTTGTTTTTATAGTAATGCCAATCCGGAAAGTCCAGTCCCGATTGTTCAAGCCTAAGGCTTTTGGTATAGAAATCACTCGGCACAGCCAGGTGATTGCGACAATCAAGCGGTATTCTCCTTGACACATGGCTTTGTTTCACTTCCAAACTGGTATAAAGTAACCCAAATGATAGGTATCTTTTTGTAAAAACATACCTATCTCTAGAGGAAAAGATACCTATCATTTGTAAAAAAGATACGTATCATTTTATGTCAAAGCAACGTGTTTTGAGATAAAATGTAGCGTTAAACGAAACAACTTATGCCTTTCATTGCTACCGATTATCAAGTAGAAAGCAAAGGACCTGACTTAAGCGCCATTTTACCAATGGGTTTTGATCTGGTAAAAGATATAATAATCTCCTCAAGGTTTGCCAACAGCTGCCTGATGATCAGCTCCGTTTTTAATGAGCTAACCCCCATTTCTGCAATAACCCCCTTACGGCGCTACTGACTTTCTGGTGCTCTTGACAACCTATGGAGCCAGATCATTTGTAGATCACGTGCTTCCGTCAATTGAAAAGAGGAGACATCTCTATTGTTTTAGAAAGTTTATTCCGTTATTTTGGAGGAATGAATTGGTATAAATCAGATGGTGAGCAATACACTATATATCCGTGTGCCAACGCTTATTAAGCGTTTAAAAGCGGCTATCTTA
>CAYGUA010000067.1:0-4731 GCA_964353015.1 uncultured Marinoscillum sp.
ACCCTGACCCACCCACGGCCTTTGTGTGGTCCAGCTCCACCGCTCAACCCGACACAAGCTCTGCCACATAGGTCGCCCACATCCGGCAAGCCGTCTTCTCAGGCTCCCACCTTCCTTCAACTCGCTCGCTCATTCCACTCCGTTCCATTCGCTCTTTACGGCTCGCCGTTCAGTGTCCTACACTAGTTGAAGGCTATTTTGCCTGCTTTTCGCTATCTTGTTTAACATGTTAACCGAACAACCTTCAGGAGATAATTATTATGAATTCGATGCATGGTGGAATTGGGCAAATACCAATTTTTTAATGTTAATTTTCCCGGATATGAAGCACAGAGCTAAGATTACATCTTCTGCACTAAATAAACTTCTGATCTCCGCATTCTCTCATTATAAATCTGGGCAGGTTGCTGGTGCTGTACAAATGGCTCAACTCATTGGTTTAATTAACGAGTTGGCTTGGCTTAAGGAGAAATCGCCAGAACAGTTTAACCATTTTTCTTCTGCATTTGCATCAGGGGTTGCTCGTCAGCAAAGTTATCTGTCTGGGATTTGGTTTGAGTTTAGAATCTGTTGTTTGCTAATTCGTGGTGATTTTCAATTTAATAAACCAGATCCACCTGATTTTATGATTGATTATATGTCTAGCTCTCTGTCAGTTGAATGTTATTCACCTAGAATAAGGTCACTTGATAATTTGTATCCCAGCTTTAAGAATTCGCTAATATCCAGAAAGGTAAGAAAATATAAGAATCAATTATGGACATCATCGCCTTCCTGTTTATTAATTGATGGAACTGTTCTAATAAGATCAATTGGACAAACTATTTCACATCATGATTTTGAATTACCTCTTGAATTAAAAAAATGTTTAGTTGAGTTTTACCAGCAAAGCTTTTATGATTTAGTCGTATTTATGTGGTTTGGCCATTTAACAAAAGCAAATGAAAATGCCTCTTCAAGTACTTGTGTTTGGGTTCCAAGTAATTTGAAAAATGACATTCTAAACTCCTTTAAATCCAAGCTCCTTCAAAATTTCAATGAGGAGATTTATATCTCTACAATTTATCCTGACATGGCAAACGATTGAATACACTAGTGTAATGTTCAAAAAAATCCATCAAATTTAATTGGCTCCCCAAATGGCTATCGCACCAATTAAAAAGCAAGGTCAGCTCAGCCCTCGCTGATCCAAAACCTTGCTTTTTACCCCCGCCAATTTTCTAGCGCGCTTTCTTTTTTTTCCTTTTTTTCTTTTGGGTTCAATTAATTGGGGTTTCTGCTCTTTTTAAAAGCCTTGACCAACCATTTCAGTAATACGGAAATCACAAAACTCACCACTGCACCAACGGTTGCTAGGATTGCTGTTCGGATCAAATCCGATGCGTCAATGCTGAAACCGATACTTAGTAAAGTTCCACCTATGGTGCCAGAGAAAACTTGATGATTATTCATTGACTTCCGTGCTACCTTCAACTGCAGTTTGACTCACCGCAGATAAAACAGTTCCACTGGCCACTAGATACCCTCCAAGGGTAATAATTACGGCAGGTAGTGCAATTGGGGAGGCTAGAATAGCTCCTCCTGCAGCAGCCAGACTTAGCCCTACAGTTCGCAGCACCTTGAAAAATTTGGGTGTGGGTGCTTTCACTCTTTCAATAATGTTCATATCGATTTCTTTTTGAATGGTTAGAATTACTTCTTGAGATTCTTCGAAAGCCGCAAAGAGGAGGCTTTCGAGCTGTGCCAAGGCTTTTCTGGATGAGTGTCCCTTACCTGGACCAGTCAGACTGGTGACCGGTGCAATACATCCTTTGAGTTCCTTCAGGGCATCATTGGCAGCATGGATAAGTATCCCTGAGCGATTTGGGACTTCATGGATTAACAAATGCCAACCCCTTTTAGAAGAATGGCGCTTTGTTATCCTATATCGACCTTCCGGAATGCAGGACACATTGTTTCGGTTCTGAAGCCAGGGAAGCTCAATCGCATGGCAGACAATCTGCCTTTTGTGTATGAGCTTCCCGTTGGTTCCATCAGGATAATACTTTCTGAATAGGATCAATTCCATGTCAGACTACCCGCTTACCCTGGATTGTATTTCTCAATTTCAACCAAGGCCAGGCAGTTGAATGAACCATTTTTCATGGCATACATTTGCCCGTTTACTGATTGATAGAAATCAATCCCAAAAACAACCATAATGGTTTCAGGACTATTTGCACTGAATGCCAGGTTCAACTGAGTAGCTGCCGCCTCCTCAGAGTTGATCGCGACAGGGTCGCTCTCACCGCTTGCGTAGGTAAACACCTCCGTATTGAAATTGACCTCAGATACAGCTCCTACCATTTTCAGGTGGGTCGCACCCTGCGGATAAGCCAGACTGTTTGTAGGTACAAAAGCCGGTAAGCTTACAGTCGCTTGTCCGGCTGCCCGATCAATAACTACCTCATAAGGTGCATACAAGGTGGCTTCGAGTCTTCCAGCAGCATTGAAGTCAAAGTTCTGGATAAGTTCCAGGTTGCCTCCCAGTACCGTGCGCTCACCTCTTGGGTTCGCCGCATCTGCCTGAATCACCTTCAGCATTTGCTGGGTCAAACGGGAGGTCAGCTTACTATCTCCAGTCTTAAGGATCAGAGGACGGAAGGCCGTACGGATCAACTTGCCAGCTTTGCCGGCTCGCCCGAACTCAGATCCGTTTTCCCGTGTTCGGGCAAACGCCGGATCGTTTTTGATACGATCTCCATCGACCCCACCTTTTTCCCTGGCTAAGTAGCCGTCTTTACTCTTATAGAAGGACACATCCCCGATGGTTCCCTCTAGTTTAATAATACCTTTTTGTCGTGCCATAATTAATAAAATATTTTGTTTATAGCTGAAAAGGAGCATATTTATAGGAGCTTGACAAATACCGTCTTCCGGCATTAATAGCTATCGGTCGTTTTTGCCGAAGATGCCGCATAGACCAAGTATGGATAAAGTATTAGTGAGATCACATGAGGTTAAAACGAATCATAATCTATCCGAAGGATATTCAGCGAATCACAGGTAAAAGTGAGCGTTATGGTCGTAAAGTGATCCGTGATATCAAGGATCACCTAAAAAAAGATGATCACCAGTTGGTGACCATCGAAGAGTTTTCAGCCTTTACTGGGATAGACCAGGAGCTCGTGGATCTTTTTATTGATTAGCAGCTTTCTTCAAATCACCAGCAAGTTTATTTCTGAGCTGAATCATATCATCACTTACTTTTCTTTGAACCACTTTCGCGTAGATCTGTGTCGTTTTTATGTTCTTGTGTCCAAGCATTGAACTGACTGATTCAATCGGAACCCCATTAGTAAGTGTAACAGTTGTTGCGAATGTGTGCCTGGCCATATGGAAAGTAAGGTGCTTATCAATCTTGCATATGATAGCCAATTCTTTCAGGTAGGCATTCATCTTTTGGTTTGAAATGACAGGCAAGATCCTGCTTCTATTGATCACACTTGGATTGCTCTGGTATTTTTCAATCAATTCAATAGCCTTCGGAAGGAGAGGGACATTGCTATCCGTACCTGTCTTCTGCCTTTCTGTAAATATCCAATAGCTTCCATCGATACCTTTAGATATTTCCTTAGGCGTCAACTTCTCAATATCAGCATAGGCCAATCCTGTATAGCAGCAGAAAACAAATACATCTCTTACCTGGTCCAGCCTCTCCATATCAATGATCTTATCCTCCAGATTTTGAAGATCCTCCTCTGTCAGGTACCCGCGCTTGGTCTCTTTCAACTTGACTTGGTATTTCATAAATGGATCCTTTTCCATCCATTCATTCCTTATTGCCATGTTGACAATCTTCCGGAAGTTTCTGATGTATTTCAGAGTTGAGTTGTGATTGCAGGATTTGACTGTCTTAAGGTAGAATTCTAATTCCGTTATAAACTGAAACTTTAATTCAGTCAAAGCCATATCATCAACATGATAATGATGTCGAAGGAATTCCTCAATGTGCTTATAAGTTGTCTCAAATCGCTTGTATGTACCAAGAGCGAACTCAGTGCCTATCTGAGCCTTGATCATATCATTGTGGTATTTGAATACCTCAAGAATGGTCTTTTTGTTCGCTCCAACTCCGATCAGAATTTCTTTGATCTTTTTTGCAGTGATCGAATCTCCAGATTCTTCCATTTTGGAGTGAGATTTTAGTGCCTTATGCGCCAGGTTGGTTAGATGGTCATTAATGATTCGGGCATCTTCTTTATTGCCCTTCACCTTTCCCGCCTTCGCATCCCACTTGCTCGGTTCTATTGATCTTTTGGTCGATAATTCCGCCCTTTTGCCATTTACAGTGATTCTAAGGATGATTGGAGATTTAGATGAGGAGGATCTGATGTCCTTTTTCAGATAAAATATGGTGCTAAATGTATGTTCCATAGGACTTTTATTGTTACAGTGTATACAATTTAGACATAAAACGTATCAATTACAACCAAAATAAGGTAAATAATATGTTTGTAACTACTTGAAATACAGTAATATATAATCAATTAGGTGCGTAATTATAAGTTGGTTATTTACGCACCTAATCACGCACCTAAATTATGAAATTAATTGAATAAATTGATTAGTTGTAAAAGAAAAAACC
This sequence comes from uncultured Marinoscillum sp., assembly GCA_964353015.1. Lineage (GTDB taxonomy): Bacteria > Bacteroidota > Bacteroidia > Cytophagales > Cyclobacteriaceae > JAMZMI01. Next base: position 4,628 of record CAYGUA010000067.1, read on the forward strand.
CTCCATACATTAAATATGAAGGGTTTTGGTGTGGTTTGCTTAACACCAAGTGGAGCCGGAGGGATTCGAACCCTCGTCCAGCAAAGGAAATCATATACCGTCTA
>CAYGUA010000068.1:0-4456 GCA_964353015.1 uncultured Marinoscillum sp.
GTTAGTATATGAAGCGTAGCATCCCGAAGGGTGCTATGATTTCATATACAGTGTTGTATGCCGTTTTTATTTTTCAGATTCTATTTTCAGTTGTTCAAGCCAAAACATCATATCCTCCTCTAATATGATGTTCATCTTCTTTTTCATTAGGCTGATTAACCACCCTTCCATACTTTCTTCTACTGTTATTTTTGTTCCGCCTTCAACTTTTTCAAAATGCCAATTGTGAATAGCTCTTGCTCCAAAAGTTTTACCAGTCCAACCAAGTGTTTTATATGAATCGAATATGTAAACTTTTGATGTGATTTTTGCTCCACCAGATGTCCAGATAAATTCTGATTCAATTTTTAACTCTTCATCAATTTGTGTTTTTTTAATTTTGTTGTTCCATTTTGTCCAACTTTCAACATCTGTAAGGATTTCCCATATTTTTTCTGGTTTTTCACTAATTACGATACTCTTTGTCTGAAAAACAGGTGCCTCTTGATTGATTGTCATAGTTGAATGATTTTGTGCATTTGCGATAGAAACAAATGCTGTTAAGTAAATAAGAATTGAAATTCGCATCATTGTTTTAAAATTTTGTTTCTACAAATCTCAGTATCTTATTTCTTTATCCGCTTGACTTATATCAAGAAATCAATTCGTCTGTTTTTTTCTTATTCTACTAAAGGTTTCGGCCGTCATACCTAACATAGAAGCAATTTGGTTCAATGGTACTTGATTAAAAAGTTGAGGGTTGAATGCAAAGAATTGGTGGTATCTTTCCTCCGTACTTAATGCAAGATGAGATACCACTCTGTTTTCTAAAATGGCAAAACACTTGGCTAAAAACATTTTCTCCAATTTATCCCACCTTGATACTTTGCTTGATATCTTATTATAGTTTTCTTTTGATATAGTCAGGATATGTGTATCAGTGATTGCCTGATAATTCACCTTGGACTTTTGGTCAAATAAAAAGCCTGACAAATCAACTGCAAAGTAACCATTGGTAGAAAACCACTTTGTTACTTCTTTGTCATTTATGTATAAAAATTCTCTTAGAATTCCCTTCTCGACAAATGCCATTTGCTTGACATACTGTCCTTCTTTTAGAAAGTAATCCCCCTTTTTTATCTCTTTAGGTTGAAAAAATCCCTTGATACTTTGGAACTCTTCTTTGGAAAACCCAAATGTATCAATAATATGCTTTTCTAATTCGGACATTAATTTCGTTTTTATGGCATACAACGCTCAGCTAAAGTGTGTATGTCCCGAACTTTGCTGATAGAAAACTAAGCTAGTAAAGCTGTGCCACTCGCACAACTGTTTCTTATGAAAAACTGTGTTTAGAAGTAAATATCCAGAAGCACAAAAGCCGCTCAAAGAGCTGAACCTTCAGAAGGCGCAGCTTTGCGGTTTGGTCCCACAGCAGTAGGCTAGAAGCACTCAGACATATGCACTTTGAGCGTTTGTTAGATGCTTTTTAGGATCCAAAACATGCAAGATGATAATTGCCATTGATAAACTTAAAACATAATGTAATCTCCCTGTTCTGTGAGCTCGTCATCAATACATACTTGAATGAAATTTGAATATCCTTCTTTTTGCTAAAAGGTGCTGTCCCAAGTTCAATAGATTTAAATTTTGATTTGGTAGACTCTAATTGTTGGATAGAATCAGATTGAATAAGTTGTTCAGATAATATGACTTGGGAAGATTTTCTCTTTTCAAATTTGAATACAGAATCCGCGTTCAAATTTCTTATATCCGACATAACATATTCGATATATTCTCCGCATATGGAATCAGCAAATTCACGATGAATCTGAGAGTTGGAATGAATGCGAACTCCGTCAATTTTCTCCTGATTATATGTCTTCCCTTGCTTTTCTAACAGTAATGTTAAATCAGCCAACGTATCTTTCGAAAAGGGTTTGTTAAAATCAATTTGAGGAGAATAGAAGCTATTTGGACCTATATATTCATAATCCATTGTAAAGTGTAATTTGCCAAATAGCGCTAATTGTTCGGCTAATAGAAGGCTAGTATTTATAGTATCTGAATGGTTCCACCAGTATGTGAGTTGAGTTGCATCCGCTGATTGGTAAATGTTAAAAACGCTTTGAGCCTTTCGTTCACTTAACTGTGTTAACTGACAATAGGCAGGTTGATAAAGAAGACTTACGCCAATAATCAATATGAATTTTATATAATAAAGTCGCATGTATTGCATCTAACGCCACTGTATAAATTCGTGGCTGATTAAAAGTATAAAAATTTGCGTTAACTACCGAGGCAATCCGCAGGATTGGCTTATTAAATTAATTTTTCACCAATAAGGCAATCCTGCGGATTGCCGGGCTTTCTACAAAGAGCTAAAGGAACAATAACCTACGAACAGCCATGATTTATGACAGAATGTTATGCTGAGTTTCATCTTTTTCTGAGGCGATAACCAATCTTAGTTCCTATGCCCAAAGATATCTCAGTATAATTTTTCATTTTCTGAAAATGTATATTAGTATTAATGAATTTGAAATTTCGGCTTAGCAACATGTCGTAAATCGTGTTGTTTTTATTAGGACTCACTTTAGCACCTTAGTGTAATCGAGTCCATTCTCCTAAGATGAAACCAACTCCAACTATGGGAGCAAAAACAGTTTTGAAATCTTGATTTTGGCTGATGCGGTATTCAAAATTGGTAGCTCCTGCAATAATCTTGATATAATTAATTTTGGCGTAATACTTATCTATTACAAAATGCGTTTCTACAGCCCGAGATATGAAATTTAGTTGATCACCAATATTGATCTGCTGGTAGTTAAAATTAACGTCTAATTCATAGTCGCATTTGAAAACTATATGATCTATTGTGAAATGGGCAGTTAAATTTTCATTATCATCAAAATTCGTCTGGTATCCAATGCCTGTTTTAAAAGTTGTCGATCTTAAGAATGCGGGAAAAGTAAGCAATAGCTGTCCTCCGTATGGATTATTGATTATCCCACTATTGAGGTCAAAACCAATTAATTGATGATCAAATGAATCTTTATAACAATCTGCTACCATCTCTACTGTTAATTCATCACTGTTTTCGATGGTGATTTTTTTAGGTACCATTCCAATAAAAGAAAACTCTAAAGTCGTAGGTAAGTCTTCAACCTGTAAAGTGAATTCCCCTTCTAGATTTGTATTAGTTCCGTTGTTAGTATTGAGTTCCTTGACCGTTACACCAGGAAGCAACTCCTTATCGCTAATGTCATAAACTTTCCCTGTAATTTTGACCTGAGCACTAGCATCAAATACAAGTGCAAGAAGAAAAGATAAAGTTAAAATTCTGATCAAGTCGTTTTCAAATTATGGGATGCACTATTCAGCATAACGATCAGCTATGATGAGTGGGGATTAGAAAGCAAACCTTTCTTCTCGCACATAGCCACACCTTGATTTAAATTTAAAACTTGTGGCGGACTTTCCAATCCCCACGACAATTTCCTGACCGATGAAACCCCATTCATTCATAGCATTTGTGTGTGCCCAGCATGGACATGTGTTAACGAAGTTAACACGAAAGTTCCAGAGGGTGAAAGTCCCTTATGCACGGGGGTCGTGCCCCGAAGCATTAGCAAGTCGCAAGGTTGGGTACCGTGAGGTATTGACTGAAGGAAGCGAGACTGCAAAACTTGGTTCTAACGAACAGGAACTGGATACAGAGGCTGTAAAGGTCGGATGAGGTAGCACATCATACCAACGTCCAAAGGGTAGGAAACTATCAAGTGCCTTTGCAGTAGATCCAGTGGAATTGAGGGAAGGAATATGCTCTTACCTGGGGAGATCTCGGACTGTACGAGTTGCAGACTGAGAAGTCAGCAGAGGTCATAGTAGTTGACAGGAAACGAGCCGATAGAGATAATCGGAGGTCTCACGGGTTGATGAAGGACTAAACATTAAGTAGTTCCAAATACCATGAGGAGCGCTCCGATTAATGAGGCAGCCTTTTGATAAGCGGGACAGAGAAGTAAAAGAATGATAGAGCAAGTATTAACGAGGAAGAATCTGCTAAAGGCACATCGAAAAGTCGAGAGGAACCAAGGTTCCTCGGGGGTGGATGATATGCCTGTAAGTCAACTAAAGCAACAGTTGGATCAAAACAGAGAAGCCCTAGTGACTAGTATACTCAACCACAGTTACGTAGCTCAACCCATTCTAGGGGTAGTAATCCCAAAAGAGGGAGGCGAGACACGCCTGCTAGGTGTACCAGCGGTCATAGACCGAGTATTACAACAGGTTGTTAGCCAAGTGTTAGCCCCGAAGTTTGAACTAGAGTTCAAAGACCATAGTTACGGTTTTAGACCTCAAAAGAACGCCCACCAAGCGGTTCTTCAGGCACAGAAATACATAGAGGAAGGATATCAGCACATTGTTGATATTGACGGGGACGCCCAGTCATGAAGAATTTCTTCGACGAAAC
>CAYGUA010000069.1:0-4443 GCA_964353015.1 uncultured Marinoscillum sp.
GTGGAAGAAGGAGATAAGTTTTATATCTCCTATTACATCTACGTAGTAGAAACGAATCCAATTGGACCCGATGTTTGGGAGGCTTCAAGTATGTACTTGTGGCTCATGGCAGATAAGCTCAAAATTGTAGAATACAGAAGTAATAAAGCAACCCATCCAATAGGAGAGTGGGTAAAAATAGATGGTGTATGGGGAGGTATCGATGGTGCAACAGGTACAGCGGTGCTTAGACCGTATTTCAGAAGTATAGGAAACATCACATTATTTATTGATGACCTAGAAATATATGATTATGAAGAAAGACCTGGATTTTAAAACGCTCAAACGTGAAAAACTTTATAATAAATTTTAACTCAATTAATTAAACAATAAATCTATGATGAAGAAGAAACAATTATTGATGATTGCGGCGGTTGTTGCAACTGCTTTTGCGACCTCTTGTGGGGATGATGAGAAGACTCCACCCATTGAGAATGGAAATGGTGGTAAGTCACCAGATGTACAAATGGTGAATGTTGGGACAAGCTTGACTTTTACTGATAATAATAGTCTTGCTGAATCTAAAGCATGGAGTGTTTCTCCTGCCGCAGGTGCTACATTGTCAGCTGCTGCTGATGGCGAGTCTGCTTCTGTTATGTTCGACGCTGCAGGAGATTACGACGTAGTTAGTACACGTACTTTTAGTTCGGCGTTTGTGAATGCAAGCAATGACACTACTTTTTCTGTTGAAGTTTTTGATTTAGTAGAAGTGGCTATTACCGCAACACAGGTTAATGCTGACGGATCAGATGGTGCGGAAATAACTTTGGCAAATGATGGGTTAACTATTGTGGTAGCAGGATCTTCTGTTAGATTCAACAACAATACTACTGGTGATGCTGATGGGTCTGCATGGACATTTGATGGTGGAACTCCTGCTACTGCTAGTGATGTAGCTGTTGGTGGAAGTATTGATGTAATGTATGATACTCCTGGAGAGTACGGAGTATCTGTGACTGCATCTCGTGCAACTCCAGCTTCTGAAAGTACTGTTGACTATACTAAAGTTATCAAGGTGGTTACTCCTTTAGATCTAGTATCTACTACCTCTGCAGAAAGTGGAGCAGCTTCAGCTATTTGGGTGAAATTCTCAGAAGCTATTGATGCAGCAACACTAAGCACTACAGGATTCAATGTAGCAGTAGATAACGTAGGAAATGAATCAACTGTTGATGTAGCTAGTGCGGCGGTTAATGCTGAAGATGCTTCTATCGTAGAGTTAACATTGGCTCGTGCGCTTAAGTCTTCTGAGATCATTACGCTTTCATATTCTGATGGGACTGTTACAGGTGCTGCAGAAGGAGCACCTGCAAATGCTATTGAAGGTAAATTCGTTTCCAATCACAAAGCGATCTCTTTTGCTTACGGTGATTTCGAAAATGTAAGAGATACCACAGGAGGTGTTAATTTTGGTGGATTCTCTGGACTTACGCTATATGGAGCTTCTTACGGAGTGACTAGCTTTATCGTAGGTGGAAACGAGTATAATGTGAGAGCCGCTTGGGGTCCAGCAGCAGCCACCGATCTCGGTGCTTCAACAAATGAGCCATTTGACGGAAACGTATGCATGAGGTTAAAAGGAACTTTAGCTACTGATGTTAGTGATATGGGTGTTGGTTATACAGGTCCATCGCAGAAATTTAATATCGTATCTGGTAAGACTTATATGATTAGCGTAATGGTCAATGTGTTAAGCTCTGGGCAATTCTTCCAGCCAGCAGACAGATGTGCTGCACAAACGGAAGCGGAATGCCTTAGAGATGGTTCATTTGATATTTTCATCGTGAATTATGCAGGATGGGGTAATATCGATCAATGGGCGACTAAGGACATTGCTTCAGGATGGACTCAATTAACTACTCAGTTCACGGCAAACGCAGATGTGGCTGGTACCTATCCATTCTTGAGACAATTCGGAATTGGTGAAATGTTAATAGACAACCTAGTGATTGCTGAAGTTGAGAATTAATCTTAACATTTGGTTAAAGGATTATTTATCAAGTAAGGGCTCTTTGGAGCCCTTACTTGTTTTACTTTATTGTTGATAAGGCAAATTACCATGAAAGCTTTCTGTTTTTTACTTGGATTGAATCTTTTGGGTTTTGTAGCCCAAGCTCAGCTATTTGTGAAACAAAATATTCGAGGGATAGAACTCCTCTCAGGTAATATGGGAGTAGCTACAGCAGACTATGATAGAGATGGTCACCTTGATCTTTATGTAGTTTCAAAAGATTCCTATATTGAAGAAGCACCTGAAACATGGAGTAGGCTATTCAGAAATAATAATGATGCCACATTTGAGGAAGTTACAAGCATTTCAGGACTTGAAGGTTCTTATGATTACGATATTGTAGTCCCAGATTTACAATTTTTTTTTACCGGTGAATTGAGGCATGGAGCATCATGGGGTGATTTCAATAATGATGGATACCCCGATCTCTTTCTCACCAATTACAAATACAATAAGCTTTATCAGAATAATCAGGATGGCACATTTTCTGATGTCACTGAAGTAGCAAATCTCGGTTCTCCAGCAGAATGCTATTCTACCAGTGCAGCATGGTTAGACTATGACAATGACGGCCTATTGGATTTGTTGATCTCATCATGGGCTATCTGCCCAGACAATAGGCTCTATCGTAATAACGGAGATGGAACGTTCACCGATCAATCCGAAAAAATATCCATTGATGGCAATGCCAATACTTGGATGATATTGCCTGTAGATGTAAATAATGATCAGTGGATCGACTTACTCTTGGTAAATGATTTTCGCTCTAATGCACTGCTTATTAATGATAACGGAGTTTTTTCAGACCAAACAGACAAATACAATCTGAAAACGACTGATAATCGAAATCACATGGGGTCAGCCTATACTGATTTTAACAATGACGGCTTACTTGATATTTACATTTCAGACATCAACAAAAACTCACTTTGGATTTCTGATGGTGACAAATTCACAGAGCGAGCTGTTGAGCTGGATGTTGATTCTACAGACTGGTCATGGCAAACAAAAGCTGCAGATATTGACCTAGATGGTGATAATGATATCACTGTAATCAACGGGTATGAGGGGTTTTATAAGAACTATTATTTGCAAAATGATTTAACCGATGATGAACTAACCTTTAGTGATGCATCTGCTTCAAGTGGATTCAACTTAGTAAGCAATAGCATGTGTTTCGAATTGTTGGATTATGATCATGATGGAGATTTAGACGCTTTCGTTACCGATATGATCAGGGAGCCTTTTTTCTTAGAGAATCAAGTAGAAAAAGTCAATCCAGACCAGAATTGGGTAAAAATTGATCTTGAAGGGCGTCAATCCAATCGTAGTGCTATTGGTACTCGAATAGAATTAACTACAAACGATGGTAAAAGTCAAATAGCCTATTATACCGGGGTGGGCTTTATGACACAGAGTTTGCAGCCTGTCCATTTTGGAGCAGGAAGTGCAACAGAGATTTCCACATTGAAGATTACTTGGCCATTAGGCTTAACCGAAGAGTATCAAAATTTAGCAACAAACAAACACATTAAGCTTGTTGAAGGGGAAGGTTATACCATACTAGAATACTCAAGTAATAAGATTCCTGGATGTATGGATGTTAATTCATGTTCTTTCAATTCTTTGGCTACCTCCGATGATGGTTCATGTAGCTACCTTGAGAGCTTTGAGATAGTTGGGAATAATAAATCAGGAATACTCAAAACAGAGTCATATAGCTATCCAGTGCGAGAAGGTAACTCGCTAAATTGGAATGTAGAGAATGGTCATATTCTGGATGGTGAAAGCAATGAAACCGTTTATGTCAAATGGGATATAGCTAATCGAGGTAACATATCAGTAGTAGAAACTGGTAATTGCCAAAGCAAACGTGTTGAAAAAGAGGTCATTCTCGAACGTGATCTTAGGAGTGATACCCATTCTGTGGCTCGTCTTTGGAATGAAGTTATACTAGAAGGCATTAGAAATGACTATGCCAGACCCACTGTACATGCACGAAACCTATTTCACGTGAGTGCGGCCATGTATGATGTTTGGTCCTTATATACACAGAATGGTAAAACATACTTTTTGGAGGGTCAGACTGAGCTGAAAGATTTTGTGGCAGCAATGACCGATGAAGAGAGATCTATGGGACTGGAACAAGCTATGAGTCATGCAGCTTACAAGCTAATGAAATCCCGATTTTCACAGTCGCCAGATTGGTTGCAAACGGAGTGGTTGATGAATATCTTAATGAATCAATTGGGATATGACCCGGGGTTTTTTCGAAAAGATTTCAAATCTGGCAATCACGCAGCTGTAGGCAACTATATAGCTCAGCAAATTATTGACTTTGGTTTCACAGATGGCTCCAGAGAGCCATATGGCTATGCCAACGAATATTATCA
>CAYGUA010000070.1:0-4203 GCA_964353015.1 uncultured Marinoscillum sp.
TTTGATTCGTCAAATCATCCTGTTAGGCAGAGGTGAATGCCTCTGCCGATTTTTTTTCATATTCTGCATTATAATAAGTGTCATTGACCCAAAGTGTATACATCAGACAGAGTAATTTTCTCTGCACGGCTACTAAGGCTATTATTGGCTTAGGTTTTCTTGCCTTTAATCGATCATAGAATGGCTTTAGCGTAGGGTTACAGCGAACAGCAGTCATGGAAGGCATATGGAGTATGGATCTTATATGACTATTGCCTTTTTTGCTTATTGATGTTTTCCCTTTATATAATCCCGATTCTCGGTGCACTACATCATAGCCAGTGTAAGAGGTAAGTTGTTTTGAATTTTTGATCCCTTGAAACCCTCGTGTCTCAGCAATTACAACTGTTGCTGAGATGAAGCTTACCCCAGGAATTGACACGAGCTGATCGGTTTTTTGACTCAACTCTTGATCCAATAAAATTATTTCCCTCATCTCTGACTCTACCTCCTTAATTTGCTCTGAAAGTAATTTGAGTCTGTTTTTAAGCCTTGAAATGACTCTTTCTTGAGTAGTTAGCCCATGTTCTAAAGCATGAAGTTTACATTTTAACCCACTCTTTTCCTTTACTAACTGGCCTCTTTCACGAGATAGCTGCTTCAGATCTTGTAGCTCTTGTCTTGCTGGAACCCAGAGCTCTACTGGTCGCTCCAATCCCAATACACATAACATCTTTGCATCCAATAAATCTGTTTTGGAGCGCTGCTGTAAGCTCTCAGCATATTTCTTAACCCTACCTGAAGGCATCACGCTCACATGAAACCCTTCATTGTACAGGAATTAACAAAGGTTTTCATGGTAAACCCCTGTTGCCTCCATTAGAAAGTAAAGATCCTTCCGAGAAATAAGATGAATGGATAACCATGAAATCAAAGAACGCATACCAGTTGCTGAATTCTCAAAGGTGGCTTCTGCTACGATTTCACGCTCCATTTTCAAGTTTAAATAACCATAACACACTTTAAAGTCATTCATAGCTATATCAATACCTAATGACTGTCTAATAATTGATAATTCCATATAATCTCTTTTTTTTAAGCTCTCAAAGACACTTTTGCTCGTTTTTGATACGGTCTAGCACAGCTGACCCAGGTACTTGTTCAAGTTCTGTTGAGAAAGATGGGATAGGTAACATTCCTAACATGCGATATCAAATTCATTGTACCAAGCTTAGCACCTTATCCTATCCCAATGTTGTTTTTTATCAAATCTAATGGCTATTTTAGATGTCTTTAATAATCAACGCTAACATACGAGCTTGACGTTGTGAAACATACCCCAAAGATCATGACTAGAATCTTACCAATACTCTTAGCCATATTTTGCTTATTGGCTTCATGCGATAATGATGAAGATTACAGAACTTCAGAGCTAATCGGAATTTGGCATGGAGTTGAGGAAGTGAATCGATCGGTTCAAAATGGCGTAAGCACCTCTCAACATGCACCTTATCTCATAGCATTCGCATATGATAACGGTATAAAGATTCATGCTGAGGGTAGTTTAAGCGGTAGATGTGCAGATGACTTTTCTAAGCCGCGTGATTCGAATTGGAGTGACTGTTATCCGAATGAAGGAAAGTGGATCTTAGATAATAGTGAACTCAATTTAAATGACACTAAATACAAGATAGTCAGTTTAACTTCTGATCAATTAATCATTTGGAGACAGGTCAACTCCGGTTTGAGTACTGAAATAATCCTAGAGAAACAATAACGTTTCACAACAAACTGTATGAAGGCATGTGCTTATGTGCATTCTGCAACCAGCATCTGAAACTTGACCATGAAGTCTGCCGCCGAGAAAGATTTGTGCTGTTTGACAACTTCAGGTTGCGGGATTTTTTTACTTGCGAAACGCACTGCTTTCTACATACTTTGGAAGCACCGGCAGACTTCACTATTTTGCAGGTATTAGCCAAGTGTGAGCACACGCCTCATACATGGGCGTTGTAGAGCATCGGCGGAACGCAAAATGAACGAACACAAAATCAAGAAATATTACATTACTTTAACAGCGATAAATCTGGCAATCGCGGTGATTTTTTCATTCCTCCCAAGCGAACTGGAAATATCTGAACGGATAAAAACAGCGATTCAGGTCAATATTGTATTTCATTTGGCATATCAAGGTATTAGTCGCTTTTACATATGGGTGTTTGAACTGGTCAGTAAAGACAACCCTAACAAATTTACTATTCATGCAAAGTTTGCCATTGGATTCGCATTTGCAATGATGATAACACCATTCTTATCGGCAGCCTTCATTTTTAAATCTGTAATCTTTGAGCAAGAATATCAATATCTTTTTAATCTCATCTTTCTTTCAGGGATGGTTCTTGGCGGGTATGCAATGAAGTCAAAATTCAAGGCTAAACTAACGTCGGCAACAACTGGCTAACGAGCTGCTGGAACTACATCCGTACCCCGAACAACGAAATGAGAAGACATTTCTTCTGTACATCCCAAAACGGACGAAAGAAACGCTCTACAACAGACGCTGATCAGGCATATGTCTAAGTGCTTCTAGCCTACTTTTCTGCAACCAAACCGTAAAGCTGCGCCTTCTGAAAGTTCAGCTCTTTAAGGAGCTTTTGTGCTTCTGGATATTTACTTCTAAACGCAGTTTTCCATAAGAAACAGTTGTGCGAGTGGCGCAGCTTTACTAGCTTAGTTTTCTATCAGCAAAGTTCTGGACATACACACTTTAGCTGAGCGTTATCCTTCATGATGTCTGCTATTTGTGTATAATTAAAATATTATGATTCGATTTTTCATTTCGGTTGCTCTATTTTTTCTATTGTCTATTCAATCATATGGACAAATAGAAATTTATCAAGATAAATATCAAAAAGGTTATGTAAAAGATGGGGTTAAAGTAATGTATTGGGACTATTATAATAGTGATGGAGAACTTGATTTAAGGTTTAATCACTCGAACAATAGATTAATCTATTTGAAACCTGACACTTCTAGATATTCAATTTACGATCAAGGGAAATGGATTGACAGACAATTAGATATTCATCCAAGATTAATTGGCAGTATGAACGACTTCTATACAGTATTTTCATCGAATTTGAAATATCCAATCGAGGCTAGAAAAAACAAAACACAAGGAATAGTCTATGCCTCTTTTGAAATCGACACTCTTGGACAACCGACTAACTTCAGTATTTATAACGATATTGGAGATGGGTGTGGTAGCATCGTTTTGAGTTCAATTAGTAATGTTCCTGGAATTTGGATTCCAGCAATTCTAGCTGGAAAGAGGTACCGTTCCAAATTTATACTTCCTGTATCGTTTGAAATGGAAGGAGTAAAATTACCCAAAGAGAATGCGATCAATACCATTAATGGAAAGTTATTATCAGAGACTAAAGTTGTTGGTTATGGATATAGTGGATCAACTGAAACACTTCAATTAGATACCAATTCTCCAAGTCTCGGACTTTTTGAACATAGCTCATTGGAAAGTGCACTTGCTGCAAAAGAAGTGGCAAGAATATTGGACCTAAGGTCGTCAAGCATCAAGGAATTGTCTCCCAAAATTGGATATTTACGCAATCTTAGGTTTCTGGATCTCGGAGATAACCAATTGAATAATCTCCCGGTAAATATTAGTTATTTAAAAGTTCTCAAGGAATTATATCTTGACAATAACAATCTGAATAGTTTACCAGCAAAAATATCTAAATTAAATTCCCTTGAGGTTTTATCCATTTCATCAAACGACTTCAATGTTTTTCCACCTGAGATATTCGAACTTAAGAACTTAAAAGGACTAGACATATCCGAAAACCCAATAACTTATATTCCTGCCAACATATTGAATCTAAAAAAATTAGAAATACTAGCACTTGAAAATTGTAGCCTAACATCATTACCCAATGAATTAAAGTACTTATTACAACTGAAGGAATTAAATCTCAAAGGAAATGATATAGAACCCTCCATTATTGAGGAATTCCAGAAGGCATTGCCCGATTGTAAAATAATTGACTTAAGGATAACAGACGCTAAAAATCCATAGGCTTATGAGCTACTTGCAAAGGGCATTTGAATCAGATACTTTTAAAGAAATTAACAATGTCCAAGCCTACGGATTTTAGGTACTGTGTACAATTACAAGTATTCTTTAAGATTTTAAGGAGATTCAGTTCA
>CAYGUA010000071.1:0-3902 GCA_964353015.1 uncultured Marinoscillum sp.
CAGCTACTTTAACAATAGATAACACAGCACCTACCCCAACTATCACGTCTACATCCACTTCACCAACCAATGATAATCCGATTGTGGTCAACATCGATTTCAGTGAAGCGGTAAATGGGTTTGTGTCTGGAGACATTACGGTAGGAAATGGATCGGCATCAAATGTCATAGAATTGGGAAATTATACATACGATTCGCAGTTTGGAGGTTCAGGAGCTGGAGATGGTCAATTCAATTTTCCAACTGGTTTGGCTATCGATAATGATGGCGACATCTGGGTAGCTGATCAGATCAATGGTAAAGTGCAAGAGTTTAATAGTGCGGGAATTTTTCAAAAATCAATCTCATTGTCAAATGCAATTGATGTAGCTGTTGATGCAACTAACAATATTTATATAGTTCAGTATAACACCAATTCGGTCATTAGTAAATATGCGAATGATGGAAGCTTTATAAGTTCTATTGGAGTTTCAACTAACTCTGGAGTAGTACCCGGCCAAATCTACCAGCCGTGGGGAATCACTGTGGATAAGACAACCGGCGATATTTATATTACAGATTATTCTAGCTCTAAATTCATGAAGTACAATTCGGCAGGTACTTTCCAGTATGAAGTGGGAACCAATGGATCAGGGGATAATCAATTCATCTACCCACAAGATCTAGTTGTAGTTGGAACCACGCTATATGTTTCAGATTCTGAGCCAAATTCTAAAATTAGAATGTTCAATACCAGTAATGGTAATTTTATATCAAGTTTTGGAGTAGATGGTACGGGATTAGGACAACTCAAGTCTCCTGATGGATTGGCTTCTGATGGATCATTACTGTACATAGCTAACCGAAATGCACATAAGATATCTGTTTTCAGTTTGACCGGTGATTTTATTTCAGAATTCGGGTCGCCACAAGGTAGCGGCGATGGCCAATTAAGTTTTCCAAGAGGAATAGATGTAGATGCTTCAGGTAACTTAATAGTTGCTGATGAAGGAAATGATAGAGTTCAGAAATTTATATCAACTGCAACAGGTCTTTTCACTGCTGATATCACACCTAGTGCTGATGGTAATGTAACTGTAGATATAGCGGGAAGTACTGCGATTGATATTGCAGGCAACAACAACAATGCGGCAACCCAGCTTTCGATAACTTATGATGCAACAGGACCAGTATTTAATAGCACCCCGTCGTTGATTCAGGTGGCTGAAGATGAATTACAAGTCTCAGTAAATCTTAGTGAAAGTGGTCATGTCTGGTATGTAGTCACCACCAGTTCTTCAGCGCCGAGCATTGCAAATATTAAAACTCCGGTTGGCGGAGAATTGGCAACAGGTGATTTTACTTATACAACAGGGTCTGCACAAACGGACAATAAAAACGGCCTGACCGTCATCAAGGGAACGTCCTATTATGCTCATTTTGTAAGTGAAGACGGGCCTGGAAATCAAACTGCGGCAAGTAGCATTGCTTTGGTGGGGGCAAATCATAGACCAACATCTGCAGATTTTGTTTTGGCTTCAGGTGTAGGTGCCATTTTGAATCTGACTACTGCGAATTTTTCGTATTCAGATGTAGATAGTGATGCAGTCGCCGGCGTAGAGATTACAACAGAACCAACTTCTGGGAATCTATTCCTAGATCTAAATGGAAATGATATTGATGACGGCACTACCGAAACAATTGATGATGCCACTTTTATTTCCATAGCGAACATCAACTCAGGTTACCTTAAATATTTAGCATCATCTACACACGGTAATGAAACCTTTACTTTTAAATTGAGTGATGGGATTGATTTGGGTGTTTCTACTAATACGGGCACATTATGGTCGGTAGAGAATACTTTGGATTTTGATGGTACGGATGATTTTGTCGATGTAGGTACTGCAATCAATATTGCTGCAATTGATAATGCGACTGCATTGACTGTAGAGGCTTGGGTTTATTTAAATGGAACTAGTAATGAACGACAAGTTCTATCTAATACGCAAGGTGGGGTTACCCAAGGGTTTGAATTTAGAATTGGCGCGGATAATAAGTTTTATTTCACCTATAGGGATAAAAATGGAAACCAATATGGTGTCGCAAGCTCGATGACATCTGGTATTTGGAATCATGTGGCAGGCGTATTGGATGGAACCAATCTATCTATTTATGTTAACGGATTTCCAACATCGATAACAAATGCAGGAGCCACAGGAATAGAAGTAGCAACTCAATCATTAAAAATTGGAAAAAGTGTTAGCGGATATTATTGGAATGGTCTAATCGATGAAGTCCGTATTTGGGATGATGTAAGAACCGATGAGGAAATTAGAGCAAATGCATCTGCAAGATTGAGTAACCCAACAGGACAAGCCAATCTGGTTGCCTATTATGATTTTAATGTCGGGATTCCTTTAGGAAATAACGGAACCATAAACACATTAGCCGATCTTTCCGGAAATGGTTATTCAGGAACTTTAACCAATTTCACGCAAAGTGGAGCTGATTCAAATTGGCAGGCTTCAACAGCATTTTCTTCAACCGCAGCTACCACAGGTGAGATTGAAATTACTGCAAATGGAACAAGCTATACCTCAGGAGGTTCGGCATTTGATTTTGGATCTCAAGGAAAAGGAACCACAACAACTCAAGATTTCACCATCACCAATTTTGGTTTGGGGAGTCTTACTGGTTTGTCTACATCTCTAGTTGTTGCTTCAGGTACACATTTTGGTATTCAGACTCAGCCAACCTTGACAACTATTACAGCAGGTCTATCCGATGTTTTCACAATTAGCTTCACTCCAGCAGCTAATGGTTCATTATCGACGGATCTTGGAACCTCCCTAACAAGTAGTGATGGTAATGAGAATCCATTCGATTTGAATTTGATAGGTACTGGAACCAACAATCCTCCAACAATTTCTGGTCTACTCACAGATTATACAGTCATAGAGGATGTGGCAACTGAAATTGATCTTTCAACAACAGCATTCGCTGATGGAGATGGCGATAATTTAACAGTGACCTTGGCTGTATCATCCGGATCGATTGTAAGTACAGATGGGAATGGTACTTGGTCAAGCGTAACAGTTGCTGGTAGCGGTTCCTCTTCCATGACCTTGGCGGGTACTTTAGTAGCTATCAATGCCTATTTGGATGTCACAACCAAAATAAACTATACAGGCAGTTCTAATTTAAGCGGGGATAATGCTGCTACACTTACGATCAATGCAAATGATGGCACTGTTAATCCACAAGTAGGAATTACAAATATTGATATTACAGCTGTCAATGATGAACCGAGTTTCACTATTGTTGGAAACCAAACCAATACATCATCAGATAATGCTGTGACCGTAAATAGCTTTATTTCTTCTACTGATTTGGGTGCAAGTGGAGGCGAAGATGGCTCGCAGGCTATCTTGGCTTTTGTTGTTTCAAATAATAATAATTCATTGTTTGATGTACAACCTGCCTTATCAACAGGAGGTGTATTGACTTTTGATATCAAAAAAGATGCAGAAGGTGTTGCGACTGTGGACGTTCAACTTCAGGATAATGGAGGAACTGCCAATAGTGGTGATGATTTATCACAGGTAGTACAGTTTACAATCACCATTACTGATGATGAGGGTCCGGCGGTACAGCTTGCTTCTTTGTCCCCAGCAGATGATGCAACAGATGTTTCATTTATAACAAATTTGGTGTTTGAATTCGATGAAAATGTTCAGGCGGGTTCTGGAAGTATTTTCTTAATTAAAACTGTAATACCAAATATATATACTGAGATATCAGCTTCTTCTGGAGAAGTCTCTATTTCCGGAACTCAGGTTACAATCAATCCATCTGTTAATCTGGATTTTAATAGCCCTTATTCAGTTTATATCGAAGCTGATGCATTCAAGGATACCAGA
>CAYGUA010000072.1:0-3652 GCA_964353015.1 uncultured Marinoscillum sp.
AGTGGTGTGAGAGGCGCACCGTGGGCTTATAGTTCACGGCCGTCTACTCGATTAGCAACTGCCTTTTACCATTTATCTTAGTTCCAAAGAAAATGATTGTGTATTCAAACGAACTTTATTTAGCATTTTAAGCACCACGCTTGTTGCTGCAAATAAGATCAAACAAAAAGCAATGAGGCTATTACCAATATCTTTACGCCAAACCATAATAAAAACAGATTATTCCAAGGGTGTCAAAAAAGCCGTGTACAGCAACAAGAAACCATAAGTCGTATTTACGCAAGTAGAATAATACAGACAAAAGTGCTCCGACAGAACCTGTGAGTAGTTGCCCTGTAACTCCTTGCTGCATGTGCATGAATCCAAAAAAGCATGCAAATAGGATAATATTAATGATAATACTGAATTTGCTTTCTCCAAAAAAAATCACGAACTGCCGCATAAAGTAACCACGAAAAATAATTTCTTCTCCAAATGCCGAAGTAACCCACACCACAACTAAAGCAATTAAGCAAGCTTGAAGATTACCTTCCATATAATCTAGATATGAAAAATCTATAGGAACTCCTGTAAGTTTGGTGATTCCTGGAAGCAATGCAAAAACATAAAGAGCAAATAGTCCAAGTGCAACTAATGGAGCAAATACTAGGATGTTTTTTGCTGTAAATTTCTCACGTTGAAATCCGAGGGCTGCAAAAGGTTTTCGATTGTGCGCTATATAGTTTGCGCTAATGATGATTATAGAAATAATAATGTTTTCTATAATACTTCTATTGATTGGCCCAAACCACATAAAGCAGATGAATGCAGTTGTAATTAATGGTACGGCTATTTGTCGCAAGGTGAATTTTTTCATTGTTTTTTGATTTTCGATTCGATACAAAATTGAATTGAAAACCGTGATTGTTTACGTTTTAAGTGATTTTAGGTATGAAAACCATCTTTTCAGGTATAAAAATTTTAGCGTAAAATCGAGTGGTACGAATACCGCGATTTTAGGTACAAAAAATTATCAAGACAGAAGTTCCTTATTGAAGGTTTTAGAAACGGGAAGTTCCATTTCGGTAAGGAAAATAGTGTTTGAGTTTTTCCAGGACTTAAAATGAGAGGGGTTGATGAGATGTGAGCGGTGAACTTGCAACAGGAAATCAAATTCCACTATAAGGGTCTTTAAAGAGGTTCGAATGAGTTTGGAATGAAGTGTGTTGTTTTGAGTATAAAAGATCTCAACATAGTTCTGCGCATTGGACACACAAATCAATTCTGACATCTTTATTTTTAGGATATCTAGTTTGTTATCTCCCTTTATGGTTAGGATATCTTCCTTGGCAGGGATTAGTTTGACAAGGTAACTTCTGGCTATGGCTAGAGCAGTAAAGTTTATAATGGCCGCTCTCATCATAATTTCAGTGTTCCATTCAAGAAAAGTATAGCCTCCAGTAATGAACGGACTCTTATACAAGGCAAAGGTGCCAACCGTATGGAGGATGTAAAAAAATAGGAGGGTACAGATTTCAAGGCTAAATGACCACTTCTGAAGTTTGTCATAGATTTTCTTTTGAACGACAGCTATTAGTGCATATCCTAAGAAAGCGATCAAGTTGAATCCGATGCTGGATCTGATCCAGAAAAGGAAACCCGTTGTATCATCAGTAAAGGGCCTCACAATAAACATGAAGAGAAAACCCCATAGGGCGAATAGCATGCCCAAAAGTAAGTGGTGTCTGATGGATGGATTCAATTTATTCATTTCAGCTACACTTCATTCTAAAAAATTACTACAATAAACTTATTCAATTCAGGAAGCTGCTTGAAAAAATGAGATACCTACTTTTAGTTGTTGCCAACGACAAGCTAAAATCCGTAGGCTTGCCGTCTGTTTATATCTTTAAAACTATCTGATTCATATGCTCTTTGCAAGAAGCTCATAAGCCTATGGATTTTTAGCGCCTGTTATCGTTATTTTCAATTCCAGTAATTTTGTTTGTTCACCAACGTATCCAGAGTTGCTGAGCTTCCAAGTTCAGAAGTTAGAAGCTGATACACGGAGTTAAGGTTGGTCGAGTCAAAATACAGAGTGTACAGGTACTTCATGTAAAGACTTTTGTTCTTCTCATATTCGGTTGCGAGAACGTTCGCATAAATCGAGTCACCAAGAGTTAATGCCAAGTTGAGTTTCATCAATGACAGGCCGTTCCCAAGTTGATGAGTTTCAGGAATATCATACAGCGAATACAATGCTTCCAGAGTATCACCATAAGTTAAAGCCTTATCAGAGGCTCTAATCGCACGGTTAGCTTGATGGCGTTCGTCCGAATATGCATCGAATTTTGAGTTCAGTCGAAGGATATTCACAAGCTTCTCACTGTACCAAAGGTTATCCATGAAATGATAAAAGTCTGTTATTGCAGGCTTGTTATTGATAATCTCAATTCGGTACTTGAAAAAGTCGAATCGCCCATCAAATGTTAACAAGAGGGTAAGCTCGGAATGAAAATCAAAATGAGTTAATCGTAAAAAGGAAATCTTTCCATTTTCAGAGTTTACACGATGTATAATATTGAGGTTTCCTGTTTTGATTGTCATCCTCAAATCCTTCTCGAAAATGTGGTTAAAAACACTCTGTTGAGTTTTATTTATATGAGTAGCTACTCTTTCTTTAAATGCCTCATTGTTCCAAGTGTTATTGATTAGCGAAAATTCAAATCCATTAATGCTGTTAATGAGTTCGTTTGAAAATGATTCCATCTGAGCCTGTTGTTCAGGTGTTACCACTGGTCGTTCAGCCTTCTTAGGTTCTGAACAGCCAAAGAGGAAAACTAGGATTATTAACTCAGTAATTTTGAATGTATGCATGATTAACGATAATGTCTTAAGAGTTCATCCGGTTACGATAGTTGTCTTTTTTAGTAACCTTTATTATTTGACCAGACGAACGAAATTCTTCAAGAATTTGGGGCAGCCAATGCAAGAAGTAATCTGATTTTTCCATGAATTCTTCAAACCATTCCTTCATGTCTTTTATATCAAATTCTCCTTTACTGTTGAGTATTTCCAATGAATGGTGAAGGCGATCTATCACTATACCATCTTTTGTTTTGTGGTCTTTTTCTACCACTTCAAAGTGTAGAGAGTGAGCAAAAGCATTTCTAATATTTCCAAGTTGCATCAATCGTGAAAATTCATCTTCGTCGATAATTGACAAACTGCGTAAGAGTTTAACTTTTGCCCCAAACCCAATTATGCTACTGTTCATTAAAACTTTCATGAACTCAAACTCTGCATCTTTCTTGGGTTCAAAATATCTTAATAGAATCAGCGCGCACCAGTTGTCGAATTGGTTTATCGTGATAATAACATGCGATCTAATCTCCGAAGCATTAGGATTTTTTAAGTCACTTAATTTAGTGCTAATCCGCTCATCTTTAACTGTCTTTCTTTTGTTCATTCTGTGAGTTTGAAGTTCAGGGATTAACGATAACGGCCCGGCTATGCGGAGTGCGGGATTAAACACCACAACACTTTCAGCCTGCCGATATGTTTGTTAATGTTCATTTACTTTCAATTTAGCACCAAAACCCGCATTACGTATAGCCATTGTGTGTGCCTTGAATGGTAAATATAGTTAATGGAGTGTGAGTCTCCTATACGC
>CAYGUA010000073.1:0-3561 GCA_964353015.1 uncultured Marinoscillum sp.
AAGTGGAAAGTGGACAATTAACAGTGAACAATTAACAGTGAACAATCAATAGTAATTGGGGAACATTTTAAACTGATTACTGTACACTGGTAACTGGTAACTGATAATCAATGCAAATACACCCCGAAATCGACTTCCAGTAATCTTACTTCAACATGATCATCGATGGTAGTGGAAAGCTCATAGCCTTTGTAGTTGGCCAGGAGTGGGAAACGTTTGTGGCTTCTATCTACCAGTACCACAGTTTCAATCTTTTTGATATCCACATCCATCAATGCTGCAAGGCAATAAGCCATCGTTCTGCCGGAGTTGAGTACGTCATCTACTATCAAGACAGATTTCCTTTTTAGCTTGGAAAGGTTAATATCAAACTTCACTTCTGATGACAATGGATTTTCCTTGTCAAAATCAAGCCTTACCAAGGTGATTTTGGTTGCACTGGCTATTTGCTCCAACTGCTGCTTGATGAGCTCCGCCATCTGGTAGCCTTTTTCATAAACGCCCACCAACACAATTTCTTTCTCTGTGAAATTGTTTTCATAAACCTCGTAAGCAAATCGTTTGATGATCTGCCTGACAGTGGTTTCCCCCAGAATTAAACTTTCCGTTTGGATCATGACTCAGGTATAGGCATTACTTTACTATTCTTGAAAGTAGATAAGATCACCATAGATTGCAAACTATCCACAACCTCAATCTCGCTTACTTTCTCAAGCATCAGTTTCTGATAGGATGTAATATCCTTGGCGATGACTTTTAATATAAAATCCCCAGTGCCAGTGATGTGATGACATTCGATTACCTCAGGGATCATATTGATCTCACTGAGAAAATGATCTATGTTCTTTTTGTTGTGACCTTTCAAAGTAACCTGCACAAAAGTATGCACGCCCAAACCGATTTTATCGGTATCAAGCATGGCATGATAACTTTTGATGATACCTGAATTTTCAAGCTTTTTCACCCTTTCGAGCGTTGGAGCAGGTGACAATCCAATGTCCTTAGACAGTTGGGCATTAGTGATCTTGGCGTTTGACTGAAGGATCTCGAGGATTCTTCTATCTATTTCATCCAATTTCAAATGTAGTGAGTTGAGCTTCATTCCAAATTTTATTTGCCTGCAAATTAATATATAATAGATTTATTTGGAAAACTATATGTAAATCTTTCCAAATGCTAACAATTCGGCAACATTTTACCCCTAAACAGAAGAAGATTGTTTCTATTTGAAATATTCTTGCATTATTTTCAAATTAATGAAAAAAGGGTTTTCCTATTTCAGGGATTTTAAGGTTGGGACTACTTCATTAACAAAATTGCAGTTTTACGGAATATTTTATTGATTGATGAAAGTGTTCATTCACAACCAATCCAAGTTATCCGATAATTGCCTTGAGAAAGCTATTGCTTCACGATTCTGTACTTTTTATTGCCGCCGGCATAACGGATATGGATGATGTATGTTCCTGATTCCAGATCTCGGAGGTCGATATCAAATAAATTTAAACCTGAGGAAATTTCCGGAATTCGTTTTTCGAGTTGGATCTCGCCAGACATATCTATCAAAGAAACAGTCACCTGTCCCGCTTGTGGGATCACCGCTCTTACAATCGTATTGTCATGCGCAGGGTTTGGATATGGTGGCTCTACAATGATCTTCTGAGTCGTCAGGTTTTGGCAATATTCATTGTCAATTGGATTTTGATCTTCAACTTCATAGACTGCATTGACAGAAACACATAAATATTCCAAACTATTCAAATCACCAGGAATACCTGTGCTCAAAGTGATCACGGCTTGCTGATTGACATTCAGGCGCTTCAACTGTTGCTCACTGAGCGAAAATGAATTTTCCAGATCAATCGTGAAATCCAGGATTTCCACAGGGATGTTGCTGCGGTTGATCACATTCACCAGAATATTATTTGTGTTGCCATTGGCCACCAATTGCAGCTGGCTGATCACCAAATCAATCACCGGATAAGCTGCATTGATATTTATAGAAAGGCTGTCCATACAACCGGCTGCATTACTCGCGATGAGCTTGATTTCCTTTGTTCCCTCCGATGTAATCGCAATGTTGGGTTCTTGGCTATTAGAAACAAGCTGATTGTCCAGATACCATGAATAGCTGCTTACAAACTCTGATCGATCTGTGATTTTGATGGAAAAAGGCGGAACACCATAATTGTTCGAAGTAGTAAATTGAATATCAGGCGCATGTTCTATGTTGATTTCCTGCACCTGATTCAATACACATCCTTGTAAAGTTTCCACTTCCAACATCAACTGGTGCGAACCTGCTGTTGTGGCTGGTAACAACGCCGAAGGGCCATTTCCAATAGTTACATTATCCAACTTCCAGCTTCTCGACTGGATTTCATTACCAATGATTGGTGTTGTCAAATCGGTCACGATAATCGATTCATTTTCACAATTGTTATCCAAAGCAAAAGTTAAAACCGGATTCTCAGGAATAATAATCTCTATAGCTGTCAATCCGCTACAGCCGGAAGTTTGAAAAGCATTCATCATGATGGTATGCGTACCAGCCTGGGTAAAGGTTTGTGTCAAGGTGGCCGCTGTGCCAGCTACGAGTTTACCATCCACCAGCCAGTTGCGAGAAAGTAGGTTTTGCTGATTGGCGGATATATCCGTGAAAGTGACGGTTTCATTGATGCATCCCCCAACTGTTGCGATTGCCAAATCCGGTGTATCAATTACCTCAACAGATTTGGTGACTTCTGACCTGCAACCGGAAGCAGAATAAGCCACGAGCGTCACCTCATGCGTTCCGCTACTATCGAATATGAAATCCGGATCTTTGTCTGTGGACTGAAGCGAGCCTGCAATGAACCATTCCCAGGCAACAATATCGGAAAGTGTCACAAAAGACTGGTCTTCGAAGCTGGCTGATTCGTTTTTACAAATCTGCGGGAAGATGAAATCCACCACTGGCAAAGAAGCGACGACCACCGGATGTGTGATGGTATTGATGCAGCCACGTGCATCTGTAGCCTCAAGCATAACCTGATAGGTGCCCGGAGCAACAAACAAATGATCAGGATTGGCGCCCGAGCTCATGATCCCATCTCCAAAATCCCAGATGTAATCAGCTGTAGCGCTCAGATTGGTGAAATTTGTCAACTCACCTTCGCAAACTTCTGAAGCCATAAAATCCGTCGCTGGCAGATCAAACACTTCCACTGTGCTAGGCGAGGATCTTGCCGACTCACAACCTGGAATAACACTGTAAACTACCACTGTTTTTTGTCCGGCTGTCGCAAAGGCATAAGTCAGATCTCCTGTGGTGACGGTATCACCCAGGTCTGATAGATTCCAATGGTATTCGACCAAACCTTTGAAGGCCGCATCATCGGTGAGGTTGGTGATTGTGATTTCATTGCCTGCACAATAAGCTGAGGCAGACACCTCAAATACCGGCACTGGTGGCTCAGGAAAGATCTCCAGTTGATCTGTGACATTGTTGCTACAACCTGCATCGCTGGTCACATCCAATCTGATGTCATAGATGCCCGGTGCAGCATACTGAAACACTGG
>CAYGUA010000074.1:0-3240 GCA_964353015.1 uncultured Marinoscillum sp.
TGAAAGTTTCACTAAATATAGACGGTGAATTGTCGTTTGATGAATCAAAAACAATCAGCATTTATCGCATTATTCAGGAGGTTGTAAATAACTCGTTGAAATATTCTCAATCATCAACCATCGATATTAAAATTGATTCTACTGGTGATGATACTGTCTTTTCTATTGTTGATAAGGGTACCGGATTTGATACCAGTCTTATTAGTGAATCAAAAGGAATCGGTTGGAGCAATATTTTTTCCCGAGTCGATTTAATTGGCGGATTGATTAATATTTACTCTAAATTAGAATCTGGAACTACAGTCAAAATAACAGTACCAAATGGAGGAACAATCGATCAGGCTGCTATTGGTTGACGACCATGAGCTATTTCTTGAGGGCATTATCTCATTACTCGATGGTCAGCCTAATCTTGATATAATTGGTACTGCTGCCAATGGTAAACTTGCACTTGAAATAATCCGAGAAAACCAGCCTGACGTTTTGATCACAGATCTGAGCATGCCTGTGATGGGTGGTATTGATTTAGTCAAAAATGTAAAAGCCGAATTTCCTGAAATCAAAATTCTTGTGCTGACCATGCACAATGATCGTCCCACCATTTCAGAAATCATGATGGCCGAAGCGGAAGGATACGTACTAAAAAACACCGATAAGTCACAACTAATGAAGGCAATCAATCGGGTGGCTGATGGCGGCACATACTATTGCAACGAAGTAACCGAAGTGCTACTGGAGCGATTGATGGAGGAGAAAAAGCGACAGGAAATAATTGTTTCGCTGACAGAGCGTGAGCGAGAAGTGCTGAAGTTAATCGCTGAAGAAATGTCGAGCGAGGAAATTGCCAACGAACTTTTCATCTCCAGGAGAACAGTTGAAACACACCGCAAAAACATGCTCAAAAAGACAGAGGTAAACACCGTAGTTGGTCTACTCAAATATGGCGTGCGGTACGGCCTAATCTCTCTATAATCTCATAATTTCTATTTTTCTGGCATAAATACCTATTCATCGGTATGTGATTTACGCTTGTTTACGGAGTTAAAATAGTTTTTAATAGAAGGAACTTAGCTGAAAAAAGAAATCATGAAAAATCAACTGCCAAATTTATTTACAATGATTCTTGTGCTGACTTTCAGCCTGAATGCATTCTCACAATCAGATTTTGCTGAGGCGACTTCTGATATTACGAAAATCAAAGCGCGTCAGGATTTTCCTCTTGAAGGAAGACCTAGTAAAAACGGAGGAGGCTGGAGCACCAATGTTTCCATCTTGCCAGAGATGCCTAAAAAGGTTGCTCTTGTTACATTTTATCTCGAAGATCCAGGTATGTCTGATCAGAAAAAAACATCCACCTCTATCGTTGCAAATATGTGGTCGACCGATGCTGGCACAGCATCCATTCATGTAAATGAATTTTACAAAGAATCTATTGATGAGCTCAAAGCTGGATTTGAAAAAATGGGTATGGAACTGCTCACACCTGATCAATTTTTAGATACTGATGAAAAAAAGGAATTTTTCTATTCGTTTGTGCCACAGCATGGTGCCCTCAAAAAAGAGAAAACAACTGTTACTGGTTTTTCCAGCGCCGGAAAACTTTCCATAAGTAGGGTGCGTGTGGCTCCTCCGGGCTATCCTGTGTTTTGGACAGCAGACGAATGGCCAAGTATGACAACCGCGGCAGAGAAATTTGTCAACACGAATAAAAATGATGCTAAATTCTTTGAGTCGATGGGATATTATCTCACAGAGGGTCTCGGTGTTGATGCTGTAGTCGCAGTGACCATTGTTACCAGAAAACCCGAACTGAACAAGGCAAATTATGCCGTCAATCATGCGAGCCTTTATATTTGGACCAAAAACCCAATTGTATTACCCGAAGAAGAGGACAAAGGTTTGAAAGGTTTGTTTTATATCAAGGGCCAATTCCTCGCTGGATCACGTGTTACGTTTGGTAAGCCATTATTATTTCAATATCAGCATAAGAAAAAGGGTTACGGTCCTGACTTCACGGGAATGGGGAACGTGATGACCGCATTGACAGATAAAATCAATGACTATTTTGTAAAGAAAACGGAGGAGTAATAGCTTAACTGTACATTTCAATTTCTAAGCCCTGTGACCATTATGATCACTGGGCTTTATTTTTTATACATAAGGCCAATTTTCCGCTTATCAGAAGAAAATTTGATAAATAAGGAATATCCTTATTTTTGTCAGATTGCGAATTCAACCTAAACCTTTCTTATGCGTCAACTCAATGATTTCCTGAACCTGATCGATGGCTACATCGGCGGAGCTATTTGGTTTCCTTATGTGCTTTTGGGTACGGGGCTTTTTTTTACTATTTATCTGGGTTTTCCACAGCTCAAATATTTCAGACATGCTTTCAGAATCGTCAGAGGTAAATTTGATAAAGAAGGAGATGAAGGAGATGCTTCACATTTTCAGGCATTAACAACTGCATTATCAGGAACAGTTGGTACAGGAAATATCGGGGGTGTTGCCTTAGCGATTCACCTGGGCGGACCAGCAGCATTGTTTTGGATGTTGGTTACGGCATTTCTTGGGATGACGAGCAAATTTGTTGAGGTGACGTTATCACATAAATACAGGGAAAAAATCGCAGATGGTTCAGTGTCTGGTGGCCCCATGTATTTCATGAAAAACAGACTGAATATCACTTTGTCAAGCGGCAAGAAAATAAAAACCGGAGTTTGGTTAGGAGGAATTTTCGCTGTTGCGACAATTGGTTCATCATTCGGTACAGGAAGTTTGCCACAAATCAACAATATCGCCAACTCAGTTTTTACCACTTTTGGTGTCAATCAAATGATTACGGGTGGTGTGCTGGCTGTGTTATTGGCGCTTGTGATTTTAGGTGGAATTAAAAGAATTGTACTTGTCACGGAAAAACTTGTTCCTTTCATGGCACTTGTCTATTTCATCGGGGCACTTTCAGTGATCTTGTACAATTATGATAATATCATACCATCATTCATTTCTATCTTTTCAGATATCTTCACTGGAAGCTCAGCAATGGGTGGATTTCTTGGCGCCAACCTGGCCTTTGCATTCAACAGAGGTGTAAATAGAGGATTGTTTTCAAATGAAGCGGGGCAAGGTTCTGCACCGATCGCTCATGCTGCAGCTCGGGCTCATGAGCCAGTATCTGAAGGGATGGTTGCTATTTTGGAGCCGTTTATTGATACAATAATCATATGTACACTCACCGGT
>CAYGUA010000075.1:0-3039 GCA_964353015.1 uncultured Marinoscillum sp.
AGGTGGAACGGGTAGCCTATATCTCATGTTTTTTAAACCTTGCGAATTTATAGAACATCCAGGACTTAACTTTTGGAGTGGAGGAAATACCTTGTATAGTAATTGGACACATTCAACTCAAACGGTAAGCGAGTCTTTAACTTTTGAGCAATGTGCTTTTAAAGCTTTTGAAACTGATGCTGCTTATATAACATATAATGATAACGATGGTAGATGCATCTGTAAAGATTCTTCAGCAATTTTGACTGCCAGCACCGAATCAAGTACCGCATTTTCTAATCAATGCAATGAAGGAGAATCCATATTCGGTGCTTTAGGTGTGGGTATTGAGCATCAAATTATTGTATTTCCTAATCCTACCTATTCTGAATTAACAGTAAAAACTGATGCATTTTCTTTAACAGATCCAGGAAAAGCCATGATATACAATTCCTGTGGTCAAGAAATACATTCATCTCAGATAATCTCCCAGTTAACAACTTTCAATTTATCTGCATACCCAGAAGGTCTTTACATCTTAGTAACAGAGATGAATGGAGTCAGGCAGTCATATAGAATTGTGAAAAAATAGGGTCGTTGATTTTGATCTGACTGTCGATAGCTCCAGAGAGCATGTAGGGTTTGGCACTCTTGACGCTGATTATTTACCAAATTAATATACCTCTTATAATCGCTATTGAGAATCCGATTCAAGACAAATTCTAAAAACCAGTGTCTAATTAACAGCTTGAGAAAGGAAGACGAAAATAAATGGATCGCCCAAATTACTGAAGGGAGCGAGGTTGCTTATAAAAAGCTATATGCCCATTACTCCGCGAAAGTTTTCAATACAGTCATCAGCTACGTCAAAAATCAGGAAGATGCAGAGGAAGTTCATCAAGACATCTTTGTCACCATCTATCATACAGCGAATTCTTTTAGAAAAGAGTCCAAGGTGAGTACTTGGATATATCGAATAGCCGTTAACAAAAGTCTTGATTTTTTACGAAAAAAGAATAGCGCCAAACGATCGGGTATTTTCTTCTCTTTGTACAAAAAAGACTCGGGTGATCTGGCCTATGAATCTACAGACTTCATCCATCCCGGAATTAAAATGGAGCAAGCGGAAAATGCAAAGATCCTTTTTCGTATCATTGACACACTACCCGAAAACCAAAAAACAGTCTTTATCCTTACGCAGATAGAAGACCTGTCACAAAAAGAAGCCGCGGCAATTATGAATACCTCCCGAAAAGCGGTAGAATCACTCATGCAAAGGGCAAAAACTAAACTGAAAAAGGAACTGGAAAAATTGTATCCCGAACGAGGGAACTAATGTTAAAAAACGTCAAAAAGAATATGAAAGATTGGAAAGATGATATTCTGAACAGCACAAATGGCATGGATAGGGCACAACCTCATGCAGATGCTTTTGACCAAATCATGCAGAAGATCCGCAATCAAGATGAGGTGAAGAATTCTTCAAAAGAATGGCTCACCATTGCCGCTGCAGTATCTCTTGTTGTACTTTCCAATGCCTACATCATTTTTCGTTATTCATCTGATTCAAGATTAACAGAAGAACATAATACTGGTGCATATTCATCTCTGGTTTCTAATTATAACCTATATGAAAATGAATATTAAAAAAACTTATCAGGTAGGCTTTATACTACTTCTTTTGATCAACGCAACACTAATTTTTTTATTGGCAAAAAAATCACCAATACCTCCTATGGACCATGGATCTAGAGAAGGCTCCATTTTTGAGAAAATTAGTGCACAATTAGAGCTGACAGAAGATCAGCAAGCCATCTATCAATCAATGGCCAAACAACATGCTGACCAGATGAAAATATTAAATAACGAAAATCAGCTGTTATTGAAATCCTATTTTGAAACACTAAAAGATAATTTCTCTGACTCTTCAGAATATTATAAGAATGAACTTTTAATAGTAGAATCGAAAAAGCTTCAATACACCTATGAGCATTTCCAAGAATTAAAATCGACATTGAGTGAGTCTCAAAAGGTGCGATTTGAGCTGATTATCAAAGATATTTCTGCGATTTTAACTGGTGAAAGAAAGAATGGGCCTCCACCCCCGAGGGATCGGCATGACGGATCACGTCACAATGGAATGTAATTACTAGATAATATGCGCATTTCCACTTTACTTGATTTTCTTTCTGATAGGACCACTACCTACGTTTTTTTTACACTTACCGCATCTGCACTTTTGGTTGGTTGCAATAAGTCATCAAAAGACAAAAGCAGTCGCGTAGATCAGCTGCCTTATTATCAGGAAGCTACTTTTACGCCCATATGGTTTCAATCAAAGGATGAAGTCCCAAATAACTTTCATCAAATCCCTTCCTTCACTTTTTTGAATCAGTATGGGGATACAATCACAGAAAAAGATGTCTCAAACAAAATCTTTGTGGCAGATTTTTTCTTTACGACTTGCCCTGGGATTTGTCCGAAAATGACCTCCAACATGCTGTTGATTCAGGAGGCTTTTTTAGAAGATGAAGATGTTTTGTTACTCTCTCATTCTGTCACACCCAAATACGATAGTGTTCCCATTCTTAGAAACTATGCAGAAATGAAAGGAGTGGTTGAAGGCAAATGGCACCTGCTCACTGGAGACCGAGATGAAATATATGATATGGGACGAAATCAATACTTTGTAGAAGAAGACCTGGGACTGGAAAAGGACCCTGACGATTTTATTCACACAGAAAACTTTGTATTAGTTGATGGTAGCAGGCGCATTCGTGGCATTTACAATGGACTAAATAAAACAGCTGTTGATCAATTAATTATTGACATAAAAACCTTGAAAAATTCACTTTAACAATTGCAACTTATGAAAAAGAGTATTTTCACCCTCTCGTTTATACTATTGGTCACACTAGTCTATTCGCAAGGGCAAAGAAGTGGTGACGAAAGACCACAGAGGCCTACGTCAGAAGATGTAATTAAACAAGCCACAAAAACACTCAATCTAACCAATGAGCAGGTGACACAGTGGACAAAGATTCATGAAAAATACGAATC
>CAYGUA010000076.1:0-2049 GCA_964353015.1 uncultured Marinoscillum sp.
CTTTGGATAGTGATCCCGGAGGAATAGTTTGCAGGGAACAGTTTTCAGTGAACAAAGATCAGTGATCAAGAAACAGTGAACAAGAAACAGTGAACAAGGATCAGTGATCAATGAACAATCTTCAGGGAGTAATTAACAGTGATCAGGAAACAGGCTTCAGTGAGCAGGGAGCAATTAAAAGTGGTCAAGGAACATGGTACAAACAGCACACGGTAAAAGCTGGTAACTGATATTTGACAACTGATAGAGGCTTTTGGAAAAAGATGATAACTGATAACTGATAACTGATAACTGATAACTGAACTAGTCTTTTTTGGGGTTTATTCTAGTGGTTTTGAGGATGGTGAATAAAATTCTACAAATTTCATCGGCTTGGTTAAATAGGCGATCGTGTAACTCCTTCTCTATATATTGGGTGTCGTAAAGTAAATTGATCCAATATTTGGACTCCAGGCATTCTTTATAAGAAATGGATACCTTGTTAGAAAAATCTGCTTTTGAAATTGCCCCGTTTGCTTCAGCTAGATTGGCTCCAACTGAGGTACCAGACCTAAGCAATTGCTTAGATAACACATACTCTTTCCTATTATCAGAAAGAAACCGAAAACAATCAACAATTGCTATCGAAAATGCATAGGCTTTTTTGTAAGCCAGGCTCTGAGTTCCCTCCATACCTTATCAAAAATCAAGACATTTGATAAAGTTAACCAATAACTGAACAACAACTACTGATAACTGATAACTGTTAATTGATAACTGTTCACTGTTCACTGTTCACTGCTAAATAAATTTCGTGTAAGTATTCAGCCATCGATTGGGAACCTCTCCTTTCAAGGCCAACTCATAGTCGCTATAGTTACAGGGGATCATTCTGCTGCGCATAAAACCTACTTGATCTTCGGGATGGGGTACTTCCATCCACCATTTTTCTGAGGTTTTGCTTTTATAAAATTTAATAGAGGATGGTTCGCCTCCTAATGATACTTCATACACCAAATAGTCATTGGATTGAAAATGTTTCTCTCCTTTCCTGTTGTAAAATCCTTCGATGAAATACCACAGCATCGTTGCAACCACAAAGGCTGTTTGATGATCGGTGGTGTCCTTGGTGTGGTCATAACCATAAATACCCAATGAACTCAGCTTATCATTCAAACCGGCATACCAACATAGCTGACAGGCTTCTTCTCCTGTGAGTCCGTACACCTTTGGATCCACTGCTCCGGAACAATATTGTGCCTGCAAAGCCGAAATATCAAAGCTCATCATGTCTGCATCCCGCACCACTGGCTCCAGATCCTTCACGTTTTCTTTGAGCATACCGAGCCGGATTGCTTCAAAACCGAGTTGCTCCAGCAGATCAGATTCGGCTGATCCCACCAAATAAGATTGATAAGCCAAATGGTAATAGTTGAAGAGATAATTTGGGTCATGCTTGATGATCCGATGAATATGTGATGCTGCGGGACCATGCTCTTTAGGGTCGAGTAAATCGAATTTATTATCGACTGTCAAAACCGTGATGAGCTTATCTCTGTTTTCATAAGCCATATACTGACCCATGTCCAGATCGTGCGAACCGCCAATCAACACTGGCAATATATTTTGCTCCATCAGATAACCACAAACCTCTTTCAATCGCAAATAGGTATCTTCCAGCTCAGGGCCATTTCTGAAATTCCCAAGGTCAACTACCTTCAATGATCCTGATCCTTTTTTGAGTTCATAAAAACTTCTACGCACGGCATCTGTCGCTTCACTCACTCCTTTTCGATTAGGTTCTTGTTCTCCGCGAGATTCCTGCAAGCCAATGATGGCGATATCAAATCCTTCAAAATCCGGCATTTTTTCCTGATTGATGTAGATGGAATGCCCAATGGATGCACCTGATGATTTATCAATAACTATTGAAGGCGAAATGGGGTCGAAGAATAATTTAAGATCCATGATTTAATTCGTGAAAAGGCTAATGAACAAATCTAAGAAATATTAGCGGTGTTTAGGTGTTTAGGTGTTTAGGTGTTTAGGTGTTTAGGTGTTTAGGTGTTT
>CAYGUA010000077.1:0-2042 GCA_964353015.1 uncultured Marinoscillum sp.
AAAAAATCGGCAGAGGCATTCACCTCTGCCTAACAGGATGATTTGACGAATCAAATCTCCTTAAATATTTGCTTTTGTACACAGTACCTAGCAGGAGTGCGCCCCTAGCTTGGCAAGTACCGATAAAACTAATGAATCTGCCGGTGCTTCCAAAGCATCAGACAGGCACTGCGCACAGAAAGATGAAAAAATCCTGCGAATAGAACTCAGTAGAAAGCACCGACCTTTCCCAGCGGCGGATTCATGGTGAAGTTTGCACTGAAGTCTGTAAAGTGGCAGTTGGCGCATTCTTGCTAGCGCTTGTTATGGCTCTGTTATTTTGTTCGCGGTTCAGCGGTTGAAGATATATGCATATAAGCCAACTGTTAGAAAACCAGAGATGATTATAAGCCAACAGAAAACCCTGGTTAAAGTGTTGTCCCATGAAGTTCCTTTGATTTCCTCATAGGTTGCTTCGTACTGCCGTTGGTAAAGAGTTCCGAAAAGAGCAATCACTACTCCAATGCCAGTTATTCCAATTGTCAGTTCAGTGTTCATTCGTTCACCCGTTAGTTGAAAGTACGTAAAGACAATTGCAGTCGTTAGAAAGAGGCTAAGAGAGCATCCAACCAGTCCAGACGCTGTTAAATGAGGGATATCGTTCGAGTAATTCCCGTCCTTATAGTAGGTGTTGTAGATGTGGAAGTAGAGGATTCGGAAAAATTTCATGGTTGCAGATATGAGCCATAACGACTAGCTATCCGCCGTGTGTCTGGAGCTAGTAGAAAGCACTAAACTAGCGGAAGTGCACCACAACCACTACGGTAACTATAAAAAACTGCGTTCCACAAGTAAAAATCCAGAACCACTGAAAGTACTAAAAGCGATGAAGTTTCAGAAGGTGCACTTCCGTGGACAAGTCTCCATGCACTTTCAGAATGCACTTTGACACATGGCGGATGAGCGTCTGTTAGCACATGTTTTTTTTGGTCGTTGACGTTATTATTGTAATTTTATTATTTATGAATTAGTTAATTGCTATTTCAGTAATCGAACATCCAAAATGTCCCTAGAGAAGCCAAATTATCATTTGTTCTGTTTTTTGTTCATAGTTGTTCAATTAGCAGCATGTGGAGAACAGGATATTGAAAAAAGAGATGAAAATATTATTGAACCAGAAAAGGAATTAGTTGCAATAGATAGCATTCTGTTCGAGGTTGGTGAATCAGTAGAATTGAATTTGGATATCAATTTTGAGGCGTATTTATACTATAACTATTCAGAACGGTGGCTGAGCGACTATATGGAAGTTGTCAATAGTTCCACTGAAAGTCAGATCAGCATATGGTTTAAGGGAATTGATTGGTATGACCCATGTTGTGGGCCACCACCAGATGATTGGTATTCTAGATATAACCTCGGATTTGAAAATGCTGTCAATAAGAGTTATGACCTGACAATTTTAGTTAATGATTCATTAGTTAGCTCTGGAAATATCATCGTTAACCAAGAGTCGATTGAAATAGAATGGAAAAATGATGGACAAGTTAGGTTTGTAGGAAAGGATCTTATTAATAGGATTCCTAATGGAGTTGTTTTTGGGAGTTTTGTCTTCTTAAATGCTCCATGGGAAGACTACAAAGAAGTATCTGAAACAACCTTTCAATCAAGTATAAATAGGTTGATAAATGGTCTATTAAAAATCGGTTTTACAGAAGTTCATTTGAAGGCGGGTGACTATACTTATTTTACTGTTAATAATGATAGTTCAATAAGTTTAACAAGTAGAGCTATGTCTTTCAATACCGCATATAATCCAGAGAATTCATTCGTTAAAAATTACTATCCATTGTATTTCATGTATGAGTTAGGTGAGTTGCCAAGAACTCGATTAGATAGTTTGACAGAAAGGTTCCCAAAAGACTTTGCTTTAGGTTTGTTCAGGTTAGGTGATCAATTTGATAACTATTCCAAAACCTCGGGTTATTGATGTACGCAATGGGAATATGTGCTAACCTTTAGCTTCCCATCATATTACTATTCCAAGAAACTGATTCATTAAC
>CAYGUA010000078.1:0-1970 GCA_964353015.1 uncultured Marinoscillum sp.
AACTTCCCTTTCATATGATCCTGATATTGGATGATTAGCACTTTTTGTATGGGCACATTTTCTGTGCGAGATTGCTGCATAATCGGGGCAAAACCATATTCATGGGAGAAATAATAAGTGAGGGAGCCTTCCTGATAAATGGAAGAAAAATACTGGAATGAAAAACCCAGATCTAACAATCGCTCCTTCCTCACGGTGGCTTTGCCATCGGGACATAGCTTTTGAAGTATGGTTCTATTCTTTCGGATTTGTCGATTCACAGCGGCTATGATCCTTTCGTTCTTTCGCTTATTTTTATTGTGATAGCCTGCACGGCATTGATCTCCACAAAATTTTTTATCTATTCTTCCTGTGAGCGGTTCGCCACAGCTCAGGCATTTTTCATGATCCATTTTAATCGTATTATTATACGGATAGTTACGGAGCTATACGTTAATAAACCAGCTTTTTATTTTTTCTTTCTCTTTTTTTACCGTTATGAATGTCAAAACACATCGTACGCAGGAGCGATCCATTACCTTAAAACACCTCCTTATAGACAATCAGAAGATGGTAGGTATCAAATTTTATCCTGATTCACCCCGTAGGATTTTGAAATAAGAAAATATGTGCTATTATGTCTATGTGCTTCAATCCGAAAAAGATGGGATGTTCTATACAGGATACACATCTGATTTAAAAAACAGGCTAAAACAACATGAAAGCGGACAAGTCAAATCCACCATATCTAGAAGACCAATAAAACTGATCTATTTTGAAGGTTGCCTTAATCAACAAGATGCCACAAGAAGAGAGAAATATCTGAAATCCGGCAATGGTAAAATCTATTTGAAAAATCGCTTATCACGTTACCTGAATCCAACGGGGTAAAGGTGATACAAACCTTAATCAAAACATTGCCAAATCCGAGATGGAGCCCTCAATACAACATGGTTTTTGTGGAAAACACACCACAAAACCTTCAATGCATTTATAGCACCTTCAAAGGAGTAGCGTGGATCAATGGCCAATATTTTTTCACTAATAGGCCTATTAATCAAGGAACTAATGAATTGAATGTTGATGGCTACAGAAAACGTATACCTGTACCCGGTTGGAGATACGTTCCAGAGGATTTTTTACAAAAACTAGAAACACGTAAATACAGCCAAAATACGGCTAAGACTTACATTTCGATGTTCGAAAAATTCATCAATTATTATAAAGATGAACTGAATTTAATGGCTATCAATGAAGAAATGATCCTCAAGTACATTCAACATCTTGTGCAAACGGAACTGTCAGATAGCTATATCAATCAATCCATCAATGCTATAAAATTTTACTACGAAGTGGTAAAAGAAATGCCCAATCGGTTCTATGCCGTAGATAGACCCATGCCCAAAGAATCGTTACCAAAGGTTTTGAGCAAAGAAGATATTGGAAAGATGATTGGAAGCATCAAAAACATCAAACATAAATGCCTGGTAAGCATGCTTTATGCTACAGGCTTGCGCCGATCTGAACTGCTCAATCTGAAATTGGAAGATTTGGACAGCAAAAGAATGACCATCCGTGTGGTTGAGGGCAAGGGCAAAAAAGACCGATTCACCATTTTGGGAAATAAGCTTCTCGCAGAATTACGAACCTATTATCTAGCATATAAGCCCAAAAAATATCTTTTTGAGGGAGCTGACGGTAACCAATACAGCGCAACCAGTCTAGCCAAAATCATAAAAGTAGCAGCCAAAAATGCCAAAATCAAAAAGGGTGTAACTCCGCATATGCTTCGTCACAGTTTTGCGACGCACTTATTGGAAGCAGGCACTGATTTAAGAACCATTCAGATATTATTGGGACACAACTCCCTCGAAACCACTCAAATGTATACTTATGTTGCCACGACGAGTTTGCAAAACATTAAAAATCTCCTAGATTCGCTTTGATACAACCGAAGTAAACACCACAAAAGGGTGTTTACTTAAATGTTA
>CAYGUA010000079.1:0-1962 GCA_964353015.1 uncultured Marinoscillum sp.
GCGTATAGGAGACTCACACTCCATTAACTATATTTACCATTCAAGGCACACACAAAACCTATACGCAATGCCCTTCGGGACACTGCGCATAGCCAAAACGTTAGTAACAATCATAAAAATGAAAAAAAACACCACTTTAATAGTAGTAATGACATTCATGATACTCTCATGTAATGCACAAAAACTAAGTCAAGTTACTGCTAGCACAGATTCATTTAACAAAATGAGTTGGTATGAAGATGCGCGATTTGGGTTGTTTATCCACTGGGGAGCCTACAGTCAACTAGATGGAGAATACAATGGTAAGGTACAAAAAGACCCCAAAGGTGAATGGATAATGAGAAACCTTAAAATTCCTCTTGAAGAGTATGCTACAGAAATTTCTAAAAAATTTAATCCTACTCTTTTCAATGCTGAATCATGGGTAAAAGCAGCTTATGAAGCTGGTATTAAGTATATAGTGATTACAACCAAGCATCATGATGGATTTGCTTTGTTTGATTCTGAAATTTCAAAATATAATGTAGTAGACTATAGTCAATTCGGAAGAGATATTATTGGTGAGCTTTCTGAAGAATGTAAAAAATATGGTCTTAGATTGGGGGTTTATTATTCACAAGCACAAGACTGGCATCATCCTGGTGGACTTGCTGCCAAAAACAGGTGGGACACAGCACAAGATGGTGATTGGGATGAATATTTTAAAACAATTGCCAAACCACAAGTTCATGAATTATTAAACAATTATAAACCAATTAGTCTTATTTGGTTTGATTCAAAAAGGCAAACTGTAAATAAAGAATTGGCCAAAGATTTTGAAAAAGAGCTAAAAGAGGAATACCCAAAGCTTATACTTAACCCAAGACTCCATAAAGGAGATTTCAATACATTTGAACAAACTATTCCAGGAATTCTAGATGATGGGTATAACGAATTGTGTATTACACACAATCGCTCTTGGAGTTTTAAGCCATCAGATAATAACTGGAAGGAACCTCAATTCATGCTCACCACACTCATTCACATGGCTTCAATGGGAGGAAATTTTTTATTCAATGTAGGACCTAATCCAGAAGGGGAATTCCCATCTGAGACATTGCAAGCGTTAACCTATATTGGAGATTGGATGAACGTAAATAGTGAGGCAATTTACGGTACATCAAAAAGCCCTTTTTATAAGCTGGATTTTGGTACTGCCACATTAAAAGAATTTGATAATAATAAAACAAAAATTTTCTTACATGTATTTGATTGGCCTGAAGATCTTGAGCTATGCGTGAAAGGCTTAAATAATCAACTAAGTTCTGCCTACATGCTTGACGGGAAGAAACCAATATCCTTTGAAAAATCTGGTGAAGATGTAAGATTATCTGGATTGCCAGAAAAGTCACCACATGAAACGGCATCTGTTATAGTTCTAGAAATTGATGAACCTTTAAATATTGATCCTGGATATTTGGAATTTAAGAAAGACAGCATTGCATTAAAACCTCAAGAAGCTCTGCTAACTACCAAGCCACAATTTGATTATATACCATTTGTGATTGATAATAAAGATTTTAGTTATTTTGAAAACTGGAAAAACAGATATCCACATCCAAGATTTAAGAATACAGCTAATGAAGCTCATTGGAAAGTAGTATTTCCTGAAA
Source organism: uncultured Marinoscillum sp. (assembly GCA_964353015.1). Classification (GTDB taxonomy): domain Bacteria; phylum Bacteroidota; class Bacteroidia; order Cytophagales; family Cyclobacteriaceae; genus JAMZMI01. Next base: position 1,653 of record CAYGUA010000079.1, read on the forward strand.
AAGGAAGTTATAAAGTGTGGCTGCACTGCGCAACTCAAACTAGTACCAATGTTATTAATGTGTCAAGTGCTCAAAGCATAAAAACAACACTACCAAACACTGGTGGGATGGATAATTTTAAAACGGTATATCTCGGTGAAATAAGACTAGATAAAGGCTTACAAACTATAACATTGACTGGTGGAAAGAAAATGGAAAACTGGGATTATGTTAGAATTGGAAATCTCTATCTGGAAAGGACTAAATAGACTGTTACTAATCGAGTAGACGGCCGTGAACTATAAGCCCACGGTGCGCCTCTCACACCACT
>CAYGUA010000080.1:0-1794 GCA_964353015.1 uncultured Marinoscillum sp.
AGAATTGCACTAAAAAAAGTTGAAATGGCTTGATTTTATCATAGATATCGATCAGCTATACGGCGTGTGTCTGCCGCTGCTAGATCGCACTAATGTAACTAAACTACCCAACCACCACAACAGTATCCACAGAGAACTGCGTTCCACAAGTGAAAATCCAGAACCACACCCGTATCCTAAGCCGATGAAATTTCAGAATGGGCAGATTAGTGGTAGAGTCCAGATGAACTCTCAGAAAGCACTATGACACATGCCGTATCAGCGTTTGTTAGCAACCTTATTTCACCAGAACCTCGATCTCGTTTTTAAACTCAAAAGGTTGGTTGTTCGGGCCCTTGATTTGAGCCGTTACACTTATTACGTGAACTCCAGGTTTATCAGGTTTAAATAGAATTTTACCACCTCCTTTTTCACTTTTCTCTAGCTTGTTGCCATTGTAGTAATAGTCAACCATATCACTGGTCTTCCTCATTAGAGCGCCCATGAAAACCTCCGCTTCATAAGATTCTCCAAGCGTCAACTCAGAAATTTGCGGAAGCAATACAACCTCAATTTGATCAAATGCCAAATCGCCATATTCAAGGTTCGACTTTATATCTGAAATTAATTTTAGAGACTTAATTGATAGTTCCAATTTGTGCTCCAAGGAATTACCGTTGTTAAGGTAGTTTAGGTGGTAATCGGTTGAATAAACAGTTGAAACAGTGTTCGTCCAATCCAAAAAAGCATTCTTGATATCTTCATCATTTCCATTATCAATTATGTTCGAATATGCTCTGGAAAGACTGTCAATGAAATTTGCTTGATCTATTGGTTTCGATCCGGTTCCTGTTTCATTGACGAATTCTTCTATCTCAACCTTGATTGACGTTATCAATTGTTCGATAGCTTCGAGTTGCTCTTCGGTTCTTTCATTTGGTTGATTCGTACACCCCAAAAGACTCAAAAAAAGTATGATTACAGTAATTCTACGCATACAGTATGGTTGCTAATGTCAAGCTAGCAGGAGTGCGCCCCGAGCTTGGCAAGTTCCGATAAAACTAATGAATCTGCCGGTGCTCACAAAGTATCAAAAGGGCACTGCGTACAGAAAGTTGAAAAACTCTGCGAGCTGAATTCTGTAGAAAGCACCGCCCTTTCCCAGCGGCAGATTCATGATGAGGCTCGCATTGAAGTCTCTAAAGTGGCAGTTGGCGCATTCGTGCTAGCGATTGTTATCTGTATTAAAGATCTGGGAAGCAATTGGGAGAGTTAATCCATTTGTCATCATTCTTAAAATCCCAATAGCCTGTTTCTACCGTATTAGAAATTTCTGGGGTGGATTCAATTTTGACTAACTTCGTCATATCCGATTCATTTACAAAAAGCAATTGGTTATTCCCAATAAGTTCAAATTTCATTGTCTCGGATTTGCCTATTTGGTTTTTGTTGCAGGTTTTTGAGATGTTCAAGGTTAATTCATTAGCAGAGGTTTTAAAATTACCTTGTTTCCAAGCCAGTAGTTCAATTTGCTCCTTTTGTTCGTTCGAATAGCATGGGTTAAGCATAATGTATTTATCAGTTTCGAATTTGTAATATGAATTGCAGTTCACACCTTCTGATTTCCATATGGTATTTGCAAATTCAACTTGGTTATTAGAGGTTGATCTTTGCGAATCGCATGAGAATATTAAAAGCGCAATTGACAGATAGAAGAAGTTTTTCATGATGAATTTATTAAATGTGGATAAATTTACAGATAACGGTTAGTATATGAAGCGTAGCATCCCGAAGGGTGCTATGATTTCATATACA
>CAYGUA010000081.1:0-1659 GCA_964353015.1 uncultured Marinoscillum sp.
CAACGACCAACTATCATCCGTAAGCTGGACTTTTCAAATATCCATAAAAGTATCTCATACCATTAGTCTTTGCAAAGAGCTCAGTAAGCTTATGGATGATAGTGTATGTTAGAAGATTTTACAGCCATGGAAATCAATTCAGGCATGAGATAATGCAGGAAACATCCATTGTTTATTTGTGAAAAAGTCAAGCTTATCCTTTAACATAAAAAGCGTATCTGTACCCTTCAATAAATGTTTGTCAAACCCCGTCTCGTCCAAAGGTGTAAATCCCAAAACTACTTGAGCAATCCTTTCATCAGCCATGGTCTGAATTACGTCATTGATATCAAGAGGTTTTGTTGAGAACACATCATCCAGGTACAACGTGTCACCTTTAAATTCTGCAATGGTGATTGCATTGAGTTCTTCGATATAAAAAACGCTGTTTTTCTTAAACCAGTTGCAGTAAAACATGATCAATGAGACGTTGTTTTGCATAGATATCTGTGATATCGGAACCGACTCTTTAACCATTTTCATTAGTAATGCTTGATCCGTCTGATCTTCCATGTTCAGTTTTTTCAAGGACATAGATGCGCTTTGTGTACCTATTGTTTTTGCGTGTTGATATTCCTCTATTTTCTGGAAATTAAACTTCGGATAGAAATCAAGGACTGTATCATTTGCAAAGAGATAGATAAAATCGGCATGGTCTTTCCATTCGTTCATTACTTGTTCCATGATGAACCTATTAAGTCCTCTTTGACGGTATTTTTCGTCTGTCATAACCGTCCCAATCTGAATACCTACCTTTCGCTTATTTTCGATATCAAATTCAATTCTATTTACGGAAATGTTAGAGATGACCTGGTCGCAATGCAATAGCGAATATGGGATGTAATAATCCCCCCACAACCCGTCTTGGTACCAGTCTTCTAGGTTGAATCCAAAGATGACCTCAGTTAATTGATTGAAGCTTCTTCTGAGGTTTTGGTCGTGTTTAAATTCTTTGGCAAAGCCATATCGCACATCATCTAGTTCTACGTATTCCATCACTTTTCATTTAACAAGTATTCCATTACCTGATCCAAAGTCTTTGTTAAGTTTTTTGACGTATCAAAATACCTTAGTCCGTACTGATCACATGTTTTTTCAATTCGTTTACTGTATTCCACCATGTTTCTAATATGGTCTTCGACATATTGCTTTGGTTCTTTCGTAAGCCAGTCCTTTTGATCTCTATGGTATTCATATACTTCTTTCACCTTTTGAGGAACACTTACGTGCGCATAGCCTAAGAAGCATACCCTAACCAGACTCGGGTGCTCTTGAAGGAAATCAATAATTAACTCGGGAAGTACAGCTTCACCTTCAATGACTAAGTCTGATTCAGACCAGATAATACTGTCAAGCATGGCCTTTAAATAATCCCAGAACCTTTCGGCAATTTCATCAGGCCATAATTTATCATGGATACCATATTCAGGGATGCCATTCGTGAAGCCCATCACCAGCCAGTCAAGCGATAAATAAGGAATTCCTCGCTTTTGCATCAATTTTTGAGCTATTATGGTTTTTCCTGATCGGGAAGTTCCACTGACTATATAGATAATTTTTTATTCCTTTGTGCTTCGGCAGTATGATAGAGGTGTCTTCGTGTGGTAAATTTCTTCTAAC
>CAYGUA010000082.1:0-1569 GCA_964353015.1 uncultured Marinoscillum sp.
TGGTCACATCCAATCTGATGTCATAGATGCCCGGTGCAGCATACTGAAACACTGGATTGGGATCACTGCTGTCTGCAATATTGTCTCCATCCAAATCCCATGAATAGCTTGTGATATCCAAAGATGGATTTTCTGAAGTGAATGAAATTTCTGACAGAAAACAATATCCATCAAAGCTTTGTACGATAATTTCCGGTATTGTCGCATCACGGATTTCAACCATATTGATTGCGTTATTCACATTCCCTTTGGCATTGACGGCCTTCAACCAAATCTCTTTACTTCCTGCGGTGCTGTAGCTGATGCCCAATGGCTCAAAATCTGTGCTGTAACCTTGAGAGGCTGAGCATTGTGTTTCGAAACTTAAAAGTCGAAAGTTCAAACTCTGAACACCTCGCACATAACTTGATCCTTGATAGCGAAATGGTTCATACGCTACTATCGCAGGCATACTGCTCGTATAGGTCACTTCTACTGGAACTTGTGATGTTAACATTGTGCCAAAATCAAATAACCGTATAGCTTGCCCTGTGCTTCCTATGAATCCGTAATAGTTGTTGTTTTCATTGATAAAGCGTATGCGATAGCCATTTGATAAAGCAGATATATCATAAACCCCTTCTTTAACTGGTGTATTCAATAGGCTACTGCCAAAATTTAACCGAACCACATTGGTATTTAATATACTTAACGCATGAACGATATAATCAGCTCCTATCTTCGTTATATCAAAGCCGGTAATGAAACTCAAATCTGTTAATGCTGTAGTGGTATATATATTGGTTAGTGGATCAATCGTGTTATCAAAGGAATCTCGATAATCTACCCTTACTAGCTTATTGCCATTGTAAATAGAAAATACTAAAATCAATTTACCTGACTCTTCAACCAATCGAACATCGCGCATTCTATCAAAGGAAACTCCAAAATTTCCCAGGTCAGAACCTGTTACTGTGCCTGATAGTCCAGTTGGAAAATCTAATCGCGTAAGCTTCGACCCATTCACTCCACCACCTATTACACCATACCATACTCCACCAAATTGAATGATATCTATGGCTTCTGGAGAGGCTAGCAAGCCAAATCCTCCCAAATCTTCAGTAAGGCTTGGTGCGTTTTTAGGGCTTGAACCATGTGTCAATCTTAATAAACTATTGGAATTTGTACCTACAACGAAAGAATACCACACTCCTTCTTCTTCTACCAATGTATAACCAAAGCCATTGGTCAAGCCAGCTATAGTAGTGCTTGATGCCAATGGTTGATCAACCTGAAAATCTCCCAAACAAAAATCCCATTCATAACTCACAGCATTCACAGTGGTATTCGAAATGATGACACCTGTACCCAAACAGGCATCACCTGCGTCTGCAGTAAATCCTGAGGTGGGAAACTCAGCCTCCTGCACAGCAACTGTCTTGATAATCGTCTCTTCACAGCCTTGTGCTGTGGTTACTGTTAAACTCACATCAAAGCTCGCTACTGCATTAAAGGTAAATGTCGGGTTCTGCTCTATCGACGTGCCCAATCCTGCAAAATCCCAAGACCAGCTCAGCACTTCATCGTCTG
>CAYGUA010000083.1:0-1503 GCA_964353015.1 uncultured Marinoscillum sp.
AATGTCAAGGTAAACTTCGTTGCTCCCCACTATGCAAGTCCCTACCGAAGCTTCCCTTGGCATAAATATAAAACAACTTCGGTTATGAGCAATAAAGTTTAACGGGTGTTGTGTTGAGGTTGACCATCTTTCTACAGGGTGAAAAATGTTCAAAAAACCCTCCAACCGGAGCTGAGGAAGTTACACCTCTACACCAGCCCGGTTGACCGGGCGGCTGCAGGTCATCAGTATTTTAGTTCTTTTTATGATCATTTATGCACAGGATAAGTGGCGTAAAATGAATGTCCCATCAGGTGCCTATACGCCATGAAAGTCAATTATTTTAAGTCTTTTTTTAGATTTATCCGCTGAGCAAAGCCGTTTAGCTTGATTTTGTGTTTGAAAACGGCTAAATTCCTCACCAGTAAGTTTTTCTAATGCGTCTCACGCGTTTCGAAAGCAAGCTTTCAACGGTAACACCGCGAAAAACTTCCCGCCGATTAAGAGAAGTCTTACCCGGCATAAATCTCAAAAAAATCCTTCTTAAAAGCACCTGATGGGAAAATCCTGCAGACAACTAGCAGGTAACTTCGTCAATTCAATACAACGATCAGATATGGCGCTGTGGCCTCCGAGCTTAATTAATAACGATAAAAGTAGCTTATCTGCCGGTGTGATCAAAGTTTCAGATACGCACTGCATTATGCAGATTAAAATCTCCCACGAGCAGAAGATAGTAGAAAGCACTTCATTTTCTTGGCGGTAGATAAGTGGGATGTTTAGCCGTCTCTTGGCAAATGTCTAAGTAAGGCCATGCGCCATCATCGTTTGTTAGCCACTGATTTGTTCTCAATTATGCTATTTCTGTTCGCCTGTTCGCAATTTCGGTTACATGGTTGACCTGGGATTTTGTTTATTCGCAATCCATTTACCTTGCCAATTGCCGTATATTTCATTCCTTGGGTTGGTTTCAGACCAAGAATCAACAATGTTCACTAGACGTTTAAGATGTTCATGACTGATAACTCGAAATTTAAATTTTTGGAAACCATCTTCAGTTGGAAGTTTTGCATAATTCATCGTTTTGAAATAGTCTGTAAGTGTAAAAGCAGGTGCGGATTTTCCTGAATATTCAAACAATAAAAATTCAGAATCCTTCAATTGTTCTAAAGTGTATAATTGTGAGTTATTTCCTTGATATATGGTAAGTCCAGACTCTGTAAATGTTAACTTACCAAGGTTCGGATATCGCTGAGCTAATGACCACAAAATAAATCCACCTCCGATTGCCAGAAAGGTTATTATTAGGTATTTATCAAATGGGATTTCAATAAATATTGGAATAAAAGCGATAACGTTAAACAGGAGAGCTCCGGATCTAATGAGTTTGGATTTTCTTGAATATTCAAATCCTATGAGTTCGACATTTACATCCATGTAGATATTGGTGGCTAACGATCAGCTAAAGTGCGTATGTCCCGAACTTTGCTGATAGAAAACTAAGCTAGTAAAGCTGCGCCACTC